>NZ_JAFNNB010000002.1:0-570491 GCF_026536985.1 Gilliamella sp. B2772
TGCCGAACTCAGAAGTGAAACGCCGTAGTGCCGATGGTAGTGTGGGTATTACCCATGTGAGAGTAGGGTGCCGCCAGACTTTTAAATTAGAGCGAAAGCCCAGCAGTAATGCTGGGCTTTTTTGCATTCTACAATTAGTAAAAGTATATTCATGAATCATTTATTATTCAGATCCATTTGTCTAAGGAGTAAACAGTGGATAATCTAAACTTTTTATATCAATTTTTTGGTTCAGATTTTATTGAAAAATACACAACAGTTCCTCAACTAATTGGTATATTAGGTTATCTTGTCGGTGTTAGTGCCTTTTTGCAACGTAATGATAATGCGTTCCGATGGCAATTAACGATTGTTAACGTCATTATGACGCTGCATTTTTATTTATTAGGTCCTGAATCCTATCCTGCTGCTATACTCAATATTGTAAATATTTTTAGGAATGTGACTTCTACTTATACTAAGAATTTTTTAGCAATGTTTTTCTTTATTGCATTGATGTGGATATTTTATTTTTTTACAACGCCGGATTGGAAGCAATTCATTAATTATTTCTCGGTTATTGGAACGACATTAGTAACCATTGCACTATTTCGATTTGAACAACAAAAGATGCGATTACTTATATTATTGAGTAGTGCTTTATGGATCATTTATAGTTTATGGATAGGCTCTTTAGGAAGCCTAGCGATAGAGATTACATTTGCGCTAATTAATATTATTACTATTATTAAATTATCCCAAAAATCTCGCATATAATATTAGATTTAGACGATTAATATCATTTTCCTATTTATTTATTAGTGTATGTATGAAACAATTCAGCTATATAAAAAAATAAATTTTTGAGGTAGTCAGTGATCGATAATGATGGCTACCGTCCAAATGTAGGAATCGTTATTTGTAACAGGTATGGTCAAGTACTTTGGGCTCGACGTTATGGGCAAAACTCTTGGCAATTTCCTCAGGGCGGAATAAAACTAAACGAAACACCTGAACAAGCAATGTTTCGTGAACTTAATGAAGAAGTAGGATTACAACCCAAAGATGTAAGAATTTTGTCGGTTACCAATGGCTGGCTAAGGTATAAACTACCTAAACGAATGATTCGTTGGGATAATCAGCCTGTATGTATCGGCCAAAAGCAGAAGTGGTTTTTATTAGAATTAATTTCTGATACATCGGTAATAAACTTAAATATTTCACCAACGCCAGAATTTGATGATTGGAAGTGGGTAAGTTATTGGTATCCTATAAGGCAGGTTATTGCTTTTAAGCGTGATGTATATCGTAAGGCGATGAAAGAGTTTTCTTTGCCTGTTTTTACTATACAATCTGACATAGAAGATCCTATAACAAATCTTTCTAAGAAAAAACGATTTAACTTCTTTACTCATAAACGAAAAAATAAACAGCGTGTTAAAAAATGAATCAATTTTTACAATTCCCCAATTTTGATCCAATTGCTTTTTCAATCGGACCTATTTCCTTACACTGGTACGGTGCAATGTATTTATTTGGCATACTTGGCGCCTTATATTTAGCTAAGCGACGAGCAAACAAACCAAATAGTAATTGGACATCGCAACAAGTTGAAAATTTACTCTTCTGGGGATTTTTAGGTCTCTTCATTGGTGGACGATTAGGCTATATATTATTTTATAACTTTGATGCTTTTATTGATGAGCCTGCAATCTTATTTCGAGTTTGGGAAGGCGGCATGTCTTTCCATGGTGGATTGATTGGTGCAATTTGCGTTATTGCTATATTTGCTAAAAAGAACCAAAAAACATTTATGCAAGTAGCCGATTTTGTTGCACCGTTAGTTCCGATCGGTTTGATGTTTGGTCGTTTTGGTAATTTTATCAACGGTGAACTTTGGGGACGTGTAACTAACTCATCAATTGGTATGTTATTTCCGACTTCGACTCATGCCGACTTTATGTTTGTACAATCACATCCCGAATGGTTTTCTTTATATAGCCAATTAAATGGTGTTTTACCAAGACACCCATCACAACTTTATGAAATGGTATTTGAAGGTATAGTCTTATTTATTATCTTGAACCTTTTTATCCGTAAACCACGTCCAACAGGTGCTGTGTCAGGGCTATTTTTGGTTTGCTATGGAATATTCAGATTCATCATAGAGTTCTTCAGACAACCAGATGAACAGTTAGGATTATTTTTGAATTTTATTAGTATGGGGCAAATTCTCTGTCTACCAATGATTATCGGTGGAATTTTGATCCTTTTATATGCATATAGATTTAACAATAAGGTTATCTCAAAATGAAACAATATTTAGCATTAATGCAAAAAATTTTAGATGAGGGAACACCTAAATCAGATCGAACAGGGACAGGTACATTATCGATCTTTGGTCATCAAATGCGATTTAATTTGCAAGATGGCTTTCCGTTGGTAACAACAAAAAAATGTCATTTACGTTCAATTATCTATGAATTGCTTTGGTTTCTTAAAGGTGATACCAATATTAATTATTTAAAAGATAATAAAGTAACGATATGGGATGAATGGGCGGATGAAAATGGTGATCTTGGCCCAGTTTATGGTAAACAATGGCGTGCTTGGGGAGCCGCCGATGGTCGTCAGATAGATCAAATCTCTCAAGTAATTGAACAAATTAAACATGATCCTGATTCAAGACGAATGATCGTTTCTGCATGGAATGTTGGCGAACTTGATCAGATGGCATTAGCGCCATGTCATGCTTTTTTTCAGTTTTATGTTGCTCAAGGTAAACTATCGTGTCAACTCTACCAGCGTTCATGTGATGTATTTTTAGGATTACCATTTAACATTGCCAGTTATTCGTTAATCGTTCATATGATAGCTCAGCAGTGTGATTTAGAAGTCGGTGATTTTGTTTGGACTGGTGGAGACACACATCTTTATTCTAATCATATGGAACAGACCCATTTACAATTAAGTCGTGAGCCGAAACCATTGCCTAAACTGGTTATTAAACGTAAGCCACCTACAATTTTTGATTATGAGTTTGAAGATTTCGAAATTGTTGGCTATGACCCTTATCCTGCAATTAAAGCGCCAGTAGCTATTTAAAATTAAAAAAAGTTGAGGAGCGGCCTTTTTGAGCATGTTTCAATTTAACAATTACTAAAAATTATAGAATAGGGATTAATCAATTTAATCCCTAACATCTTTTTTAAAACATTATCTTTACAAAAAAATCTATTAATAAAATGATGTTCCACCATGCTTAATTATTTTATTTTTCTGCCGCTTAATTCAAGATTGGTATATAATAATTCACTTTGTTTAAATTGTTATTTAATCTTAATATGAGTCAAGAAATTCATCCTACTTTTACAAAACGGTTATTACATCCTCGTTACTGGTTAACGTGGTTTGGTATTAGTGTTTTATATCTAATCGTATTGTTGCCATATCCAATAATTTATCAAATAGGAAAAGGCTTAGGATTGCTTTCAATGAAGTTAATCGGTAAGCGTAAAGAAACCGCAAAACAGAACTTGAAACTATGTTTTCCTGAAAAAACCGATCAAGAACGCGATAAAATATTAAGAGATAATTTTATTTCAACTGGACTTGCTATATTTGAAACGGGTATGGCTTGGTTTTGGTCAGATAAAAGACTTGCTAAACACTCTTCAATTGTAGGTGATTCGCATATCACTCGCATACAACAATCTGGACAAGGTGTTCTATTAATTGGGATTCATTTTTTAACGTTAGAGCTAGGTGCACGTATTTTAGGAATGAGTCATCCTGGTGTTGGTGTTTATCGACCAAACGATAATCCGGTTATGGATTATATTCAATTAAAAGGACGTTTAAAATCCAACAAATATATGTTGGATCGCCATAATACTAAAGGCATGATTAGAGCACTAAAAAATGGTGAATTGTTATGGTATGCTCCTGATCATGATTATGGACCTAAAAATAGTGTATTTGCTCCACTTTTTGCTGTCGAAAAAGCCGCAACCACAATAGGGACTCGAATTTTAGTTAAATTAGGCCAACCAGCAATTATACCTTTCACTCCTAAACGTGAAACAAAAGGTCATTATACCGTTTATGTGACTCCTGAACTTAAGGGATATCCTATCGATGATGATGTTCAAGCAGCCACGTTTATGAATAAAGCAATTGAACAGGAAATTCTTAAAGCACCAGAACAATATATGTGGTTGCATCGACGATTTAAAACTCGTCCCAAAGGGGATGCACCTTTATATACTGATAAAGTTCAATCAGATTAATTTAACAAATTCGATTGTGAAAAACGATAAGATACGATATGCAAAAACTAAATAAAATAATTTTGTATTGCCGGCCTGGATTCGAAAAAGAATGTGCGGCAGAAATAACAGATAGGGCCGCACAAAAAGAGATATTTGGATTTGCGAAAGTTAAAGAAAATAGTGGTTATATAATATTTGAATGTTACCAAGATGGTGATGCTCAATTATTGATTAAAGAAATTTCATTTCGAACACTGATTTTTGCCAGACAAATGTTTGTTGCAGGTGATTTATTAGATAATTTACCAACAGAAGATCGTATCACTCCTATAATCGAGGCATTATCTGGTATTGTTGATAAAGCAGGTGATTTGCGTGTCGAAGTTGCTGATACGAATGAAGGTAAACAATTAGCAGGATTTTGTCGGAAATTTACAGTTCCTCTTCGACAAGCTTTACGAAATAAGCGCATCCTTTTAAAAGTTCAAAATCCATCACGGCCAGTAATTCATCTATTATTCATTAACAATAATAGTTGTTATGTAGGATATTCCTTAAGTCAAAATAATTCGCCTTTTTATATGGGAATACCAAGATTAAAATTTCCTGCTGATGCCCCAAGCCGTTCCACGTTAAAACTAGAGGAAGCTTTTCATATTTTTATTCCTTATGAAGAGTGGGATGAACGACTAAAAGGTGGTTTAAATGCAGTTGATTTAGGTGCGTGTCCTGGAGGATGGACTTATCAATTAGTCAAAAAAAGCATGATGGTATATGCTATAGATAATGGTCCGATGAATGAAAAACTTATGGAGTCAGGGCAAGTTAAACATTATCGTGAAGATGGCTTCAAATTTATACCTAAAAAGCATAATATTTATTGGCTAGTGTGTGATATGGTTGAAAAACCAGCCAAAGTAACAGAATTAATTGCCAAGTGGCTTATTAATGGTTGGTGCCGAGAGACAATTTTTAATCTCAAGTTGCCAATGAAAAAACGTTATGAAGAAGTAAAACAAAATTTACAATTACTAATAAAAGAACTAAATAATAATCAAATCAATGTACAAATTCAGGCTAAGCAGCTTTATCACGATCGTGAGGAAGTTACTGTTCATGTGCAACGAATTTGGGGATGAAAATTTATAAGAGAATGGGTATGAAATTAAAACAATCCTTTTATGCTATTGTTATGTTAGCATTATTTTCGCTTTTAATTGGCTGTAATCTCAGCTTATCGAAAAGTGGTAAATATGATGAGACTAGAGATTCCAATTATTATTTGTCGCAAGCTGAATCAAGTTCAGGAAATGCCAAAATCGATTGGCAATTGTTAGCCGTGCGGGCTTTAATAAATGAGAATAAATTGTCTCAAGCAAACAAATTATTATCTGAGCTTCCTGCGAATCTTAATGCTGAACAACAAAAAGACCAATTGTTATCTCAAGGCGAAATAGCGGTCAGAAAAGGACAGCCATTTAATATTAATCAACTATCTGCTGATAAATTAAATGATTCACAATCATATCGTTATTATTCAATAAAATTAGCTTTAGATCGCAAAGCTAGAAATATAAATGAACAAGCTCATGATTATTTATCTTTACAAAAATTTGCCCCTGAGAAACATCAAAAGCAGATATTAAATAATACTTGGAAATTCTTTAGCAAACTATCTGCAAGTCAAATAAGTCAAATTTCTGCTGCTGATAATGAAGTAATATTAAGGGGTTGGATTGATTTAAGTTATACATATAAAAGTAATAATAAAAAAGCATTAGCTCAGTCAGGTGATAGTACTGATGTTGTTGATGCAACAAATAGTAGTCAAAGTGCACAATTAAAACAAGCTATTGAAGATTGGTCATCAAGATATCCAAATCATCCAGCCCAAGAGATTGTTTCGGCGCTAGTAGGTGGCCAAAAGCTTTCTGTTGATAATGTAAATACGAAAACAGTTGCTTTATTATTACCTTTAAATGGCTCTTCTCGTATATTTGGTAATACAATTCGTCAAGGTTATGTTGATGCAGTTAAATTTTATCCACAAGAACCGCAACAAAATGTTGTTGTCTTAGATACCACATCATTGCCAATGGAAAGCTTAATTGAACAAGCTCAAGCACAAAATGTTGAATTAATTGTTGGTCCATTGTTGAAAGAAGAAGTCATTAAAATAAAACAGTTAGCACCGTCTATTCCTGTTTTAGCATTAAATAAAGTGGATGATGGTACTGTTTCCTCTAATAAGATGTGTTTCTTCGCATTATCTCCTGAAGATGAAGCAAAAGATGCGGCTGACCATATTTTTGCTCAAAATAAGCAAAAACCACTATTAATTGTTCCACAAACTGATTTAGGTAGACGAGTTGCTAAAAGTTTTGCTAAACAATGGTCACAAATTGCTAATGGTTCTCAAGCTTATGTCCAATATGTCGGTAGTATCGGTACTTTGAGGGGCAATATGAATCATAATAGTGGAATAAGTTTAACTGGCCGTCCAGTCTCTTTTGATGATGGTAGTGCTACAACATCATCAAGTTCCGCTGGTTTTGACGCGATTTATGTTTATGCATCATATGATGAATTAACGTTAATAAAACCAATGCTTGATTTGGGAGCGGGCAAAACTATTGGCAATGGGTCATCATCAGTTACGCTTTATTCTAGTTCTAAAAGCCATGTAGCAAGCGCTTCAAATGATTTTAACTATGATATGAATAAAACTGAGTATGCTGATATTCCATTGATTATTCAGTCATCTGATAGAATGTCTTCCCTTATCCCTGGCAATATTCAAAAAGATTATTCTTTAACTCGATTATACGCTATGGGTATTGATGCATGGAGACTCGCTAATCGTTTCAATCAATTGGATTCTTATCAACCTAATTTTTTAGATGGTATGACCGGTAAATTGTCAACAAGTAATCAATGCGAAGTAACGCGATCACTTTCTTGGCAAGAATATGTTTATGAAGCATCTGATCAGTCCTCACAGCAAAGCGAATAGTAAAAAAATTGGTAAGTATTATGAACAATTAGCTTGCCAATTTTTAACCAAGCAAGGACTTGTATTATTGGAACAAAATAGCCTATACCAAATTGGTGAAATTGATTTAATTATGCGAGACAAAACCTGCTTGGTCTTTATTGAAGTTAGATATCGAAAAAATGCCCATTTTGGTGAAGCTGAAATGACAATATCGTTTAATAAACAATCTAAAATTAAACAAGCTGCACAACTTTGGATGTTAGAAAATAACTTTAATATTGAAGAAACAGAGTTTAGATTTGATGTTTTTGCCATAACGGGCGAAGATCAAAAATGGATAGTTAATGCGTTTTAATGGTTAGGTGAAAAAACGTGCAAGATTTAATAAAAAATTATTTTACTGAAAGTATTCAAACTCAAATAGTGATGGCGGAATCACTAGGCTCTTCAATTGAAAAAGCAGCTAATATTATTGTTGGTGGATTACTTAATGGTAATAAAATTATGGGATGTGGTAATGGGGCTGCGGCAGCGAATGTACAAAGCTTTACTTCACGCTTAATTACAAGTCTTGACATTGAAAGGCCAAGTATTCCTGCTATTGCTTTAGTTTCGGATAATGTTTTGTTAAGTGCGATATCAAATCATGAAGAGATATATGCGCGGCAAATTCAAGCTTTAGGGCAACAAGGTGATATTTTGATTATATCCACTTGTGAAGGTAATAGTCGTTCAATTATTCGTGCCGTCCAAGAAGCTGTGATAAAAGATATGAAAATTGTTGCATTAACCGCATTTGATGGCGGTGAAGTAATCGGATTGCTTGGTCAGAATGATATTGAAATCAGAATTCCATCTTACAAAAAGGTGATGGCCTACGAAATGCACACAATGATTTTGAACTGTTTATGCCAATTAATTGAAAATACTTTGTTTATTCATACAGAATAAGTTGAAATAAAAACAGTTTAGTTCTGCATTAATAGCTATTTTTGTGCTATAATTATAAGCTATTTTAAGATTTAAATTAATAAGAGAACATGGTGTTATGACCGAACTAGCCAAAGAAATAACTCCCGTCAATATTGAAGACGAATTAAAATCCTCTTATCTTGATTATGCAATGTCTGTTATCGTCGGGCGTGCTTTGCCTGATGTACGTGACGGACTAAAACCCGTCCACAGACGAGTTTTATTTGCTATGCATGAAGCTGGATACGACTGGAATAAACCTTACCGAAAATCTGCTCGTGTTGTCGGGGATGTAATCGGTAAATATCATCCACATGGTGATTCTGCTGTTTATGACACTATCGTTCGTATGGCACAACCATTCTCATTACGTTATATGCTTGTTGATGGTCAAGGTAACTTTGGTTCTGTTGACGGCGACTCTGCTGCTGCAATGCGTTATACCGAAATTCGTATGCAAAAATTTGCAGGGGCATTGTTGACAGATCTTGACAAAGAAACCGTAGACTTTTCGCCAAACTATGATGGATCAGAAATGATCCCTGATGTTCTTCCAACTCGAATTCCTAATTTACTCATTAACGGTTCATCGGGTATTGCAGTTGGTATGGCAACTAATATTCCTCCTCATAATTTAGCTGAAGTGATTAATGGCTGCTTGGCATTCATTGAAGATGAAAATATCTCTGTCGATGGTTTAATGGAGTATATTAAAGGTCCAGATTTTCCTACCGCAGCATTAATTAATGGGCGTAAAGGTATTGAAAATGCCTATCGAACTGGTCGTGGTATCATTTATATTCGTTCTAAAGCAACGGTTGAAGTTGATGATCACACTGGTCGTGAAACGATTATTGTTAATGAAATTCCTTATCAAGTTAATAAGAAAAAATTAATCGAGAAGATTGCAGAGTTAGTCAAAGATAAAAAAATTGAAGGCATTTCAGCACTGCGCGATGAATCAGACAAAGATGGTATGCGTATTGTTATTGAGATTAAACGCGATGCCGTTGGTGAAGTTGTTCTAAATAATCTTTTTTCATTAACTCAACTACAAGTTTCTTTTGGTATTAATATGGTGGCTTTACATAAAGGCCAACCAAAACTATTAAATTTAAGAGAAATGATCGAAGCGTTTGTTCTTCACCGCCGTGAAGTGGTAACGCGTCGAACTATTTATGAACTTCGTAAAGCTCGTGAACGTGCGCATGTATTGGAAGGTTTAGCTATTGCATTAGCTAATATAGATCCTGTAATTGAATTAATCCGTGCCGCGGCTACGCCTTCGGAAGCTAAAGCTAAACTATTATCGCAAGCTTGGCAACTAGGTAATGTTGCTGCAATGCTTGAAAAAGCTGGTAATGATGCTGCTCGACCGGAAGATTTAGCGCCAGAGTTTGGTATTCGAGATGGCCATTATTATCTTTCAGAAGCTCAAGCTCAAGCTATCTTAGATCTTCGTTTACATCGATTAACCGGACTTGAACACGAAAAAATTCTTGATGAATATAAAGAGTTATTAATTCAAATTAGTGGTTTACTCCATATTCTTGCAAGCCCTGAAAGATTAATGGAAGTTATTCGTGAAGAGCTTGAAGCGGTTCGCGATCAATTCCAAGATGCAAGAAGAACAGAAATTACTGCAAGCAGCGCTGATATCAATATTGAAGATTTAATCGCTCAGGAAGATGTTGTAGTTACACTTTCTCATCAAGGTTATGTGAAATATCAACCGCTATCTGATTATGAAGCGCAACGTCGAGGTGGTAAAGGTAAATCGGCAACAAAAATTAAAGAAGAAGATTTTGTTGAGAAGTTATTAGTTGCGAATACTCACGATACTATACTTTGTTTCTCTAGCCGTGGCCGTTTATATTGGATGAAAGTGTATCAATTACCAGAAGCCAGCCGAGGTTCTCGAGGTCGTCCAATTATTAATTTATTACCGCTAGAAGCTGATGAACGCATTACAGCAATTCTACCTGTTCGTGAATTTGATGATGAACATTGTGTATTCATGGCAACAGCACAAGGTACGGTTAAGAAAACCTCTCTAATTGAATTTAGTCGTCCTCGAAGCGGTGGCATAATTGCTATTAACTTACGTGATGATGATGAACTTATTGGTGTTGATTTAACAAGTAATGAAACATCTGATATCGTTGATGATGAAGAACTAAACGATGATGTGGTTGTTGAAGAGACAGATAGTGATGATGAAGTCTCTCAAATTTCTAATACCGAAGACATTATGTTATTCTCTGCTAATGGTAAAGTGGTTCGATTCCCAGCGAATAAAGTTCGTTGCATGGGACGAACAGCGACAGGTGTTCGAGGTATTAAATTAGAAGGTGATGATAAAGTTGTATCATTAATTGTTCCTCGAGGAAATGGTGCAATCTTAACTGCAACTCAAAATGGTTATGGAAAACGTACTGAACAAGAATTATATCCAACTAAATCACGCGCTACAAAAGGGGTTATCTCTATTAAAGTGAGTGAACGAAACGGTGCAGTAGTTGGTGCAGTACAAGTTGAAGAAACTGACCAAATCATGCTTATTACTGATGCGGGTACCTTAGTACGTACTCGTGTATCTGAAGTAAGCATTGTTGGTCGAAACACTCAAGGGGTAACCTTAATTCGAACAGCCGAAAACGAAAAAGTGGTCGGATTACAACGAATTGCTGAAACGGAAGATGATGATGAATCGGAATTGTCCCAAGAGGCTTATGATAGTGATGATTCCGCTCAAGAATCCGAAGAATAATTTTTAATTATAAAAAAGGATTAGCCACACAGACTAATCCTTTTTTGTTTTCGAAAACCACGACAAGGAATAGAATTACATGTCTTTCTCTATAAAAAAAGTTGTAACTAATCTTGCTTGGCAAATTTTAATTGCCTTGGTCTTAGGTGTAGTGGCAGGTGCTTTTCTATATGAATTAGCTGATCCTAATCATGAATTACATTCATATTATCAATTTGCAATTGTTAATATTTTCCAACCAGCAGGTGATATCTTTATCCGCTTAATTAAGATGATTGTATTACCAATTATTCTTAGTACTTTAACGTTAGGTATAGCAGGCATTGGTGGTTCAAAACGTTTAGGAATGCTTGGTTTTAAAACTATTCTTTATTTTGAAATTATTACCACTATTGCCATTTTATTAGGTCTTTTTTGGGGAAATTTCTTTGCACCTGGCGCGGGAATTGATTCTTCAACGTTAGCCTCAGCAGATATTAGTAAATATACTAAAGCAGCTGAAGAACTTAGCGGTAAACCTCACGGTTTAATTGTTATGATTTTAGACATGATTCCAGCTAATATCTTTAAAGCAATGTCTGATGGTGCAGTTTTACCTGTTATCTTCTTCTGTGTCTTTTTTGGCTTAGGCTTAATGTCGCTACCGGATAAACAGCGTGATCCATTTTTATTCTTGTTAAAAGTGGTATCAGATACAATGTTTAAAGTCACTAATATGATTATGCGTTACGCACCTATTGGGGTATTTGCATTAATCACGGTAACTGTTGCCAAATATGGATTCGCTTCATTATTGCCATTACTGAAATTGATTTTAACCGTTTATTCAGCAATGATTATATTTACCTTGGTCATATTAGGTTTAGTTTGTAAATTGTGCCGATTTAATATTTTTACCTTATTAAAAATATTGAAAGAAGAACTCGTCATTGCGTTTTCAACTGCAAGCTCTGAAACAGCTTTGCCTAAGATCATTGAAAAAATGGAAGCTTATGGTGCACCGAAAGCAATCACGAGTTTTGTTATCCCTACTGGATATTCATTTAATCTTGATGGTTCAACACTATATCAAAGTATAACTGTTATTTTTCTCGCGCAATTATTTGGTATGGATTTAAGCATTCTGGATCAAATTATCATTGTTATAACATTGATGATAGCATCAAAAGGGATCGCTGGTGTACCTGGTGCTTCAATTTTAGTGTTATCAGCTACACTTGGTAGTGTTGGTATTCCAATCGAGGGTATTGGTTATATTATGGGTGTTGAGCGTATTTTAGATATGGGTAGAACAGTAGTTAATGTTGTGGGTAATGCATTGGCTGCTATCGTTATAGCCCGCTGGGAACATGCTTTTGATGATAAAAAAGCAAGAGCATATGAGCAAGAATATTTAAAATAAGACATCATTTAATTTATAAAGCTTCAGTTGAAACTGGAGCTTTTTTATTAATTTAATCTAATTATCACAATCATAGATATAAAAAAACCCAGCTAAGCTGGGTTTTTTATTTAAAAGTAAAATTATTTAATTTTAGCTTCTTTATAAACAACGTGCTGACGAACAACAGGATCGTATTTTTTGATCTCCATCTTTTCAGGCATTGTTCTTTTATTTTTGCTAGTGGTATAAAAATGACCGGTACCAGCAGAAGAAACTAATCTAATTTTCTCACGTACACCTTTAGCCATGATATGGTTTCCTTATTAGTACTTTTCACCACGGGCACGAAGTTCAGCTAAAACTGCATCAATACCCTTTTTATCGATAGTTCGCATACCTTTAGCAGATATACGTAATTTTACAAAACGTTTTTCACTCTCAACCCAAAAACGGTGAGTTTGAAGATTTGGTAGAAAACGACGTTTAGTAGCATTCATCGCATGAGAACGATTATTTCCCACTAAAGGACCTTTTCCTGTTACTTGGCATACTCGTGACATGTCAATAATTCTCCGAAATTTCTATGCTTAAGCCTTGGGCGTAATATGTTAATGGAATTAACCTCGTCAGGCTTTTAGTTTGCTGCAGTTCTATTTGAGAAGCAGTCTAACCTCTCACACTACACCCATAATAATGAGGTAGCGAAGTATACGCTTTTACAGGTAAATTCTCAAGCATTATCTTATCTAAGCTTAAAAATAAGTTTTTAATTGAAAAAGATTAGTAATTCTAAATTGATTATTATGACGAAATAATTATCTCATAATTTAGATTGTTTTTGTTCAATATAAAACGATTTAATCTTATAATAACTGTGTTTTAATACTATGGATTTTAAATTTCATCTATTAGTCTGAATTTATTTACTTTCAAGGAGATAGTATGAGTCAGTTTACGCCATATAGCATCTATGGCATTATCGGTTATCCTTTGGGGCATAGTATGAGCCCACTTATTCATACTACATCTTTCCAAGATTATGGTATTCCTGCCGTACTGGTACCTTTTCCTACACCACCAGAGGAAATTGCGACACTTTTTAAATCAGTACGATTACTAAATATCCGTGGTTTGTGCGTTACTATCCCTCACAAACAAACTATTATTCCTTATTTAGATGAAGTCACTGATCATGTTAAAAAAGCGGGTGCAGCTAATTTAGTTTATTGGGATGGCGATAAGCTTTGTGGCGATAACACCGATATTATTGGTTTTATGCAACCACTAGCGCAAAAAAAATTACCAGCTGAATATAAAAAAGTGTTAATACTTGGGGCGGGCGGTGCAGCACGTGCGGCGGTTGTTGGATTACAAGATCTTGGATATAGTGATATAACAGTTACCGATATTGTCTCTGATTTACCCGAAGCATTAGCTAAAGAATTTAATCTTAAAACGGTAGCTTGGGCAGATAGAGATAAAGTTGAAGCACAAATTATTGTCAACTCTACTCCATTAGGTATGCAAGGTAAATTTGAAGATCAAACGCCTTATGAACAAGCATGGTTTAAAGGTAAAGGCATAGCTTACGATATTGTGTACACACCATATAACACGAAGTTTAGACAAGAAGCTGAAAAAGCAGGATGGGAATCGATTTCTGGACGTGAGATGTTTATTGGTCAAGCAAATGCTCAATTTAAAATTTGGACAGGAAAAGAGCTTTCAGATAGAGCAAAACAAGCTGTGATTGATGCTTTATCTGGTAAATAAAAGCTAAAAATTAACCATCTCATTCAATTGGGATGGTGACTGAATATTTAATCTTCATCTTAAAAATTTATTAAATCGACTAAGACTGTTAAAGTGATTAATAAATTTAAAATGTGATTAAAAGGGAGTATTTATGACTAATTTAGAGTTACAAGCATTTCGCCGTTTTCTGATGCTAAAAGTATCAGAGGCAAGTGAGTATATCGGTAAAACGGACGTAAAAACTTGGCATGATTGGGAAAACGGAGTTTTACCGGTTCCTGAAAATGTCGCAACTACAATGAAAGAATTAAAAAATCTTCGTAGTGAAAAAATAAAACTGATTATCAATAGTATTAATGATCGTGTTGGAAGTAATACCATTCGATATTTCATGACATACCAAGAGTTTAAAAAAGTGAATCCTGAATTAGATGTGATTCAATGGCGATTGCATCAATCGATTGCTACTGAACTTTATTTTAGAGGTTTAGAAAAGTTGTGTTGATTGTTATGCTCAACGCTAGATTATGTTTAAAGAATGCTAGGTAAATTGCATTAAATTATTTACACTTTTTTGGATATTATTATTCATTAAATCATATGGATAATAAAATCAAATTGTAAAAAAATATTGCAAAAATAAAAATGAATCACTAGCATACATAAATAACTTATTTTAAGATCTGTATATCAAGAAGGGCCCAAAATGAAAAAAATAATTTTTTTAGTTGGCGCAAGAGCTGCTGGCAAAACAACAATGGGTAAAATGTTAGCCAAAGAGTTATCATTTTCTTTTATCGATACAGATTGTCATTTACTTGAAACCACTCAAAAAACGGTTGCTGAGATTGTAGAAAAAGAAGGTTGGGAAGGTTTTCGTGCTAGAGAAAGCCAAGTCCTTATTGATACCGCTAAGCCAAATCGCGTTATTGCAACTGGGGGCGGTATGGTATTAGCTGAAAAAAATCGACAGTTTATGAAGCAAAATGGTGTCGTCATATTTCTATCTGCGCCTGCTGAAATATTAGCAGCTCGTTTGATGAAAGATCCTAATATTGCTCAACGACCATCATTAACGGGTTTATCAATTTCTGATGAAATGGAGAAAGTTCTTGCTGAACGTTTACCTTTATATCATGATGCTGCTAATCATATTGTAGATGTTGATCAAGATGAAAATTTAATTCTAAATCAAATAATTGAGAAACTGAAAAATCATTAACTCTACTTCTTTCATTTCCTTCCATTAACTATTCGCTAAGCTATTTTTATAAAATAGTTTTATCTATTTTACGTTCTTGAATTTTTCAAAAAAGACTTGCCATTGGATAAAAAATAAATAAAAATACAAAAAATCTGAATAAATATTCATTTTGGATGGTGGTGCGATGAAAGAAAGAACAACTGAACTCGTTGATGGTTTAAGGCATTCAGTACCTTATATTAATGCACATCAAGGCAAAACATTCGTTATTTTATTAACTGGTGCAGTTTTAAAAAGTAATAATTATGCAAGTATCATTAGTGACATTGGTTTATTACATAGCTTGGGTATTAAACTGGTCATTGTTAATGGTGCGCGTAACCAAATAGATGAATCACTGAAAAATCATAATATTAAACCTAAATACCATAAAAATACTCGGATCACTGATGGCCCAACTCTAGATGTAGTTAAACAGGTAACAGGGTTATTACAACTTAATATTACCGCCAGCTTATCAATGAGCTTAAATAATACACCTTTGCAAGGCGCACATATTAATGTGGTTAGTGGTAATTTTGTTATAGCACAACCATTAGGTGTTGATGATGGTGTAGATTATTGCCATACAGGTAAAATACGTCGAATTAATAACGAAGCAATAGATGAGCAATTAAATCGTGGTTCGATTGTACTATTAGGTCCTGTAGGTGTGTCAGTTACAGGTGAAAGTTTTAATTTATCGTCAGAAGATGTTGCAGCCGAAGTAGCTATTCGACTTAAAGCCGATAAACTAATCAGTTTTTGTGCAGAACAAGGTGTACTTGATGAACAAAATCATGTAATAACTGATCTGTTCCCAGTGGATGCTGATAATTATGTTAATCGCAAAGAAGAATGTGGTAAACACCTATCTAGTGAGGCTCGTTTTTTGCGTGCGGCATCCAAAGCATGTCGTAATGGCGTCCGTCGTAGCCATTTAGTTAGCTATTTAGTAGATGGCTCTATTTTGCAAGAACTGTTTTCTCGTGATGGTATTGGTACACAAGTTGCTATGGAACATTCAGAGCAAGTTCGCTTGGCAACAATCAATGATATAGGTGGAATATTGGAGCTGATTCGACCACTTGAAGAGCAGGGTATCTTAGTTAAACGTTCACGAGAACAATTAGAGATGGAAATTGATAAATTCACTATTATTGAACGTGATAATATGACAATTGGCTGTGCTGCGCTTTACCCTTATCCAGAAGAAAAAATGGGTGAAATGGCTTGTTTGGCGATTCATCCACAATATAGAAACTCATCACGCGGTGATTTATTATTAGAAAAAATTTCAGAAAGTGCTAATAATTTAGGATTAGAAAAAATCTTTGTGCTTACCACTCGAAGCATTCATTGGTTTCGTGAAAAAGGTTTTAATCCAGCTGAAGTGGATGATCTACCGATTAAAAAGAAACAACTCTATAATTATCAAAGAAATTCAAAAATATTAATGTTTGATTTAATTTAAATTTATCGAGAAAAAGTCCGTTATAGCAACGGACTTTTTGATTAACTAAATAGCTTAACAATAAATTCAGTGATTAACGATAAGGATGTGAAATCAGGATCAGCAAAGGTTACACCTTCAACACCTAAAAATTTGAAGAGAGGTAATGCGAGGGCTGGCAACACACATAAAAGTAAACCATTAACGAAAGAGGCAATAACCGCTCCTCTTGCTCCACCTGTTGAGTTACCAAATATTGCTGCTGTTCCACCAGTGATGAAGCTTGCCATAATTCCGGGAATGATAATAGGTAAACCAATAAAAGGGAAAACGACCACACAAGCTATTTCAGTAAAGAAACTCACAATAAAACCAACTAATACACAATTTGGTGCTTTATCAAATAACACCATTGGATCGACCGCCGGCACACAACCAGGTGCGACAACTTGGGCAAATCCTTTAAAAGCTGGGATGATTTCTTCAGTAAAAATAGCGATCCCTTTTTTGGCAATATAGAGTCCTCCGGCAAAAATAGCTGATTGTTCCAACGCAAAAATAATAAACGTATTGTTTTTAAGTATCTCATTCAAATACTCAGCGGATGAAAAAGCACCGGATAAGCATAGTAAAACAAACATGGTAATAAAAGTCGCAACATCTGATTGCCTTAAAAAGCTAAAACGATCATTTATTTTAATCTTTTCGATATCATTTTTTTTATTTCCTAGCCATTTACCTAAATAGGAACCTAATAAGTATGAAACTGTACCAGCATGGGCAATACAATAATCATTATTCCCTATTATTGTACGGCTAAATTTAGAGAGTAAAGTTGGAAATATCGCCATATAAAGGCCAATAATCATTGCGCCAGTTGCAACAATGATATAGCCATTATATCCCATACCTTGTAAAACTGCGGTAAATGAAAATGCCATGAATAGCACTAAATGCAATGATAAATAAATCGATTTAAAGCGGGTAAATCTTGCTAATAGTAGATTAATTATCATCGCAAAAAAGAGGATAAAGGCGGCACTAGTACCAAGTGATTCCATCGTCAATGCGGTAATGGCTTCATTACTTGGTACGACCCCATGCATTCCAAATGCATGAGTAAACATGTTACTGAACATAATTAACACGCCACCTAAGATTTTTCCACCCGTTTTAATTAACACAAAACCAATAAATGAAAGTAGGGTGCCAGTAATAATTTTAGAAAGTTTTGCTCTCTGTAGTACCAATCCTATGAACGCAACTAATGCAATAATGATAGCAGGCTGACCAAATATATTTAGAAAAAGATCCATGTTTTTGCTCCAATTTTAATAACAAAACTAAAGATCATTATAATTAAAACAGCGTTCCAAATTGTGTTTTGGATCACAAATTAACAAATGAAATATGCAAATAATCAATTGGTAGCAAATTATTGATCTTGATTATGGAACATTAATTAAACTTTTTAGTTGATGATTTTCTGGGTTGATTGATGTTTATTTGTAAAAATAATTGAGGAGTCTATACCATTTCATTAAGTTTTGAGTTCTATATTGAATTACTTAATTTACATTGAACGGATAAAAATCATTTTAGAGGCGAGCTTTTAAAGTCAAAACAATTAATGAGAGATCACGTTGTGGTAAAAAGAAAAATTAAAAAACAGCATAATGAACAAGAGTGTGATGTCTTGCTTGTGCTTAGTCGATTTTGATTTCACGGAAATTAATGATAGATAATGCACTTTTTAGCGAAGATCAATGAAATATTCTGTAGTTCTTCAAGTAAATTTAATAAGACTATTTATTGCGTTAATTTTGAGTCAGAAATATAAGCGTTACCTATTTTGTTTGTCGGTTTGACAGTTTCAATTGGTAACGCTCTAGTTTGTGAATTTTTTATTAGCTCAAATCTGAGCCACCAAATTACTATTGATGAGTAATATGACTTCCTTTTTCTTTTATAATATCTGATCCTTTTTCTACATTAATTTTAGTGTGACTAAACTCAACTGATGCGTTACGAATTTTAAAACCGTTTTCCGCTTCAATATTGATGTTTGAAAATCTAATATTATCAAATGGCTTTTCTGGTGTTCCAATAATAAAACCAGCGTAATTACTTTTACCTTTTACAGTAAGATTATTGAAGCTAATGTTATTGAAGTATGGGGTTTGTTTATGCTCTTTTGGTTGTTCAGTATCCGCAGGATAAATCTGATCGCCTAACATAAATCCACCAGCAAATTCACCTTCTTGTAACGCTTTAATTTTTGCATCTTTTGTTGTTGGGCCGCCTTTATAATAAGCTGACAAAACAATTGGCGTTTTTACATTGACCATTGTTGTATTGTTATACTCAATATCTTTAACTTCACCACCTTTGCCTCTTGGCGATTTGATTCGAATACCATACATCGCATCGGTAAAGGTATTATTTTCTGCCAGTAAATTGCTCACACCGCCATATGTTTCTGAACCAATAGATAATCCACGACCGAGCATAAAGTTATTATCTGCAATATAAAAATCATGGCTAAGGTTGTTTACAGTTGATTTAATGGCAACATGGTCATCACCCACACTTATTGTGTTTTTTGTAATACTGACTCTTCTACTATCCATTGGATCAATGGCATCCGTGTTTTGCCACCAAGCTGGAGCGGATATTGTTGTTTTATTAATTGTAATATCTTCCACATTTTTAAAAACAATATGAAAACTTGGCGAATTTTGTATTGTGACGCCTTCAACTAAAATATTGTTAGCGTTTTTAAATAAAAGTAGACGTGGGCGATTTGTTGGTCCCTTTTTTCCGGCTTGACGAGTCTCGGCGCGGTATTTTTCTAAAAGCGTTGAACCTTGCCCATCAATAATTCCTTCACCGGTGATAGCAATATTTTTTTCTTCTGCAATACTAATAAACCCAATCCATTGTTTTGTTAGTGGTAATGATTCAGCTGATGATGACCATTTTTTTTGTTCTTCTGAAGGATGATATGCACTTTCCTCTGCTGAAGCTTGTACTACCGCCCCTTTTTCTAAATGAAATTCAATATTACTTTTTAAAAATAGAGGTTCAGATAGGTAATAACCCGCAGGAACAATAACTTTACCACCGCCATTTTGCGCACAATCATTAATAGCGGTTTGAAATGCTTTTGTATCATACCAAATACCTGTTGCTTCAGCGCCATAATCTCTAACATTACATTGTTTATTAGGAATATTAAGTTTGTCCAAAGTAACTGGAACAAATGGTGGTGAAGCTATCACAGCGAAACTAGCGGTAAGCGTGAGTAAACTAATAGATAATCCATTTTTTATAATTAAACGATACATGTTTTTTCCTTAATGAAGAATAAAAAAGATGAAGTATAAAATGATTATCTAGGTTAATAGTCTAAGAATCTGTTAATAGAGTCACAAATTTAAAAAATAATTTATAAAAATTGAAATGATGTTTTAATTTACGCAAGTGTCAGCTTTTTTATGAGATCAATTAACTAATTGATTTGCCATTTCATCACTAATGACTAACACATCAATATAATTTGCATTTAATGCAGCGATTAAACTGTTAAGTTTTTCAGCGTCGCCACTTGCACATATTTTTAGAGGGATTTTTTTTAAATTTTCTAACGTCACGCCAATAATTTGATCATGGAATGGCGTTTGTAATTCTTTACCATTTTTGTCATAAAATCGCGATAAAATGTCGCCGACAATTTTTCTGTTAGTAATTTTTTGAAAAAGTTCACCATAAAAACCATACCAAATTGAGCTTTTGGATATAGCTGGACAACCAATACTAAATAAAGCAACTGTGATCTTATTCCACCAATCATTGAGTTCTTTCATGTGTTGAGTTTTTTCAATTTCAGTTTTTAAATTAGCGGTATCAACGATAGCGGGGTAATCAATTAATATTGCTTTACTTTTAAGTTTATCGGAAAGTTTACAAGCTATATTATTTACGTGGTATTTTGTTTCGATCTTGCCAGAAGGGCCACCAATCATTGGTACGATGGTAACATTTTCAAATGTAGCATTATCATTTTTTAAACTATTCACAATATAATTGATCGAGCGTCCCCAGGACACACCAATCACATCATTATCGGTAATATTTTTGAGTAGGACACTTGCTGCCACATTACAAACAATCTGATTTTTACTTTCATTGTCTATATCAGTGTTGACGGGTACAACAATGACTTGTTTTAAATGATATTTATTACAAATTTTTTCTTCTAACGCTATATCAGGCAACAGATTATAATTAATCGAAATTGAAACAATGCCTAGCTCGCGTATTGTTTTTAACATTCGACTAATGCTTGAGCGATGTATGTTAACTATTTTTGCTATTTCGGACTGTGTTTTATTCTCTTCATAATACAATTGAGCAATCTTAATTAACATCTTATGCTGTTCAAACTCGTCGTTGCTAAAATTTTGATTAATCATAGTAGCGTTATCTTATTATCTTTAGTTATTAAAAAACTCCATATTTTTATTCAAATCAAGATGTCACAAATAAATGTCATCTTGATTTGAATAGAGTATAAATCAAGAATCAATATCAGGAAAATAATTTAAAACATAATCTTCAGCTTCTTTTGACCAAATACCATTATTTTTAGAGAGTATTTTTTGTAAAGTAATATCATCCGCATTTTTATCTAATGATTCTATGCATTTAAGATCAAACTTTTTGTGGGTATAAACTAATTTTTTTCCACCTTTAATCTGATCCTGTATTTGAGTGACTTTACTTGCTTGGTCTATACCCATAATGTGAGTTACGATTTTTGCCACATCTACCGAACCTGATTCGATTAGTTTCACCGCTTCTCGCATATCATTAGTATTACCGCCTGAAGTGCCAACGATATGGGTAAAGTTATAATGAACATCGTAGAAATTAATTTCAGCCGAAAAGTTTTTATCTTGGGGGCCAGCAAAAAAGTTAAGGCAACCGTCAATCGCTAATAGTTGAGAGGCGAGTTGAATTAACTCTTGAGAAGGTAAGAAAACAAAAACATCATCAAAACTTCCTGTGGTGGATTTATCTTTTAATAATTTCGCTTGATCATCGACATTAGAAATATCCACAAATTCTAATTCAATACCATTACGAGATTGATAAAGGGTTTTTAGATGTTCTATTTTCTCTTTGCTACGACCAGTTACGACAACCTTTTTAGGTGCGATGGGTCCCCCTAATGCATAATCTATTGCTAGCATACCCATAGGGCCCGTACCACCTAAAATAATCAGATTACCATTAGGCTTAATGCCCATAATATGTTCATAACTATTTGGCTTTAAATGAAAATTGGCATTGAATGCCCCAATGATACACGACAATGGTTCAATTAACGCACCTTCGAAATAAGTTTGTCCATCATAAGGAATCAAACAGTCTTGTTTTAGTACATCATGGTTAATTATCATGTAAGTTGCACAACCACCAGTATAAGGATAAGAATAACCTACGCAATATGGGCTATCAGAAAGTTGTAAATTGGCCTGAACGACATATTTTTGTCCTGGTTTGAATTTATGTTGCCATTTTTTACCCACTTGTATAATTTCACCGCAGCATTCGTGCCCAATAATAATGGGATTATTTTTTAAGTCGGGTGGCGTTTTCTTATGATTTTCACCTTGATTGACTAATTTTAATGAAGACATACACATACTATCTACAATGACTGTAACTAGAATTTCATCATCAGTAATTTCAGGAAGTTGAAATGACTCCAATCGCAAATCATTTTTTCCATACAGTCTAACTGCTTGAGTTTTCATATATTCCTCTAATTCTCTAATTTGGTTAAATTTATTTAGGAAAAGGTTTAAAGCGTTTTTATTTCAAAAAATCAAATTACTATTAATAAAGTTCTCGGTAATTGCTTTAAACCTTTTTATTCATTTTCAACGGTCAATTTTTTATTTCTTTAACTCTTTAACCTTTAGCAAGAATACCTAAACCATAGCCAATAATACCTACCGCAAATAATGCAAAGATTAAAATTATTGGACTGACTTTTTTTCTTAACAATTTCATCATTAAAAGTGTTAACGCTAATGGCAATAATCCTGGTACAAGGTCATTGAGAATGCCTTGTACTGTCATAATGACCTCTTCTCCATTCATGCCGGTCGTTTGGGATACAATAAGTGGGACATTTATGGAGGTCCATTTTGTGACTAAGACACCCATGATAAATAGGCCTAAAATTGTTGCGCCTTCTGTTAATTTTGGAAGAATATTACCTGAAAGATCTTTAACAATTCCGATTCCTTTAGATAACCCATACGTTAATCCATACCATTTCATGGCAAGTCGAATTAAGTTAAATAAGACAAAAAACAGTAATGGCCCAGCTATATTTCCGGTTAGTGCTAGTGATGCCCCAAGCGCTGCAGTTATTGGGCGTAAGGTTCCCCAAACTAATGGATCACCCACTCCCGCTAACGGTCCCATTAAACCAACTTTTAAACTGTTAATTGTGCCATCAGAGATATCAGCACCATTTGCTCTAGCTTCTTCCATTGCCATGGTAACGCCTATAACGGGTCCACACATTGCTGGAGTCGTATTGAAAAACGTTAGATGTCTTTTTAATGCTTCACGTTGCTCCTCTTTGGTTTTGTATACTCGTTTGATTGTAGGAATCATATCCACACAAAAAGCTAAGGCATGAATTCGTTCATAGTTGAAAGATGCTTGTTGAAAATTAGATCGAATAAATGTACTAACAATATCTTTCTTTTGAATGGTATTTAACATTTCTTTCATAATAGAATCCTTATTTATTAATCGTCTAACTCGTCATCAGCAATGATTGAATTTGCCACAATACTTTTTTCGCTATTTTTAGTCGTGTTAAACTTTGAATTTAATTGGACATAAATGGTGGCAAAAATAACGCCTAAAATACCGAATGAGAGTAAACTGAAGTTTAAGTAACCTCCAAGAACAAAGCCTAAATAGAAGAAAGGTGCTAAATATTTAACCATCATCATGTTTAATACCATTGCATAACCAACTACCACAATAAATCCACCCGCAACAGCAAGACCACCAGTAACAATATCTGGCAACATGCTTAATAAGGTGTTAACGGTATTGGCATCAACATAAATGGCGACCAATGTTGCCGGTATTGCTACTCGTAAAGCTTGTACAAAAAGCGCGCTATAATGTAAAAGTTCTATTTTTTTGAATTGAACTTTTTCTGCGGCATTATCAGCTTCATGTTGGAAGACAACCGTGATTGTTCTTGCAAATACCGTTAGAACTTGACCTGCTGCTGCAACGGGGAGGGCGATTGCGATTCCAGTTTGAATATCTTGTTTACCTACTACAACTAATATCGCGGATATAACACTAGCCAGTGCTGAATCAGGTGATTGTGCCGCACCAATATTCATCCAGCCTAATGCAATCAATTCAAGCGTACCACCTAAAATGATACCTGTTTTTATATCACCTAATATTAAGCCTATGACGGTACAGGCAATTAATGGGCGATGAGTTTGAAACTCATCAAGCACACTTCCCATACCTGCTATACAAGAGAAGATGAATATTAATACAATTTGAAATAATGAAATTTCCATTTTTTGCCTCCTTGTTTATTCCTATTAATTAATAGGGAATTCTTGTTCAAGTAGCTTGATAAAATCGACGTTAGGATCGGTAATTACCACTTTTAAGCAAAGATCAACTCCCATCTCATGCATCTTTCTAAATGCCGATACATCGTTTTCATCCACTGACACCGCTTTAGTAATCTGCTTTTTACCTGCTTTGAAAGACATACCACCAATATTGATACTCTTAATTGGTACACCTTGTTCGATTAATCGCAGAATATCGGTTGGATTGGTAAAAAGATAAAACACGGTATCGTTTTCATATTTTGGGTTTTTATAAACCGCTGCCGCTTTTTCAATACTCACAACAGAAACTTTAATTCCAGGAGGTGCAGCTTGTTTAACTAATGTGGCTCGGATTTCGTCATTAGCAACTTCATCACTAACAACAATGATTCTTTCTGCTTTTGCTTCTTTGGTCCAAACTGTTGTGACTTGACCATGTATTAAACGGTCATCAATGCGTACTAAATTTATAATCATTTAAAGTTCCTCTTCTTCAGCGATATTTTTAGCTATTTTTTTGAAAGATTTGATGAAATCGGATTTCATGTCATTAAGTTGTTCAAAAGTTTCTTCAAGGCTAATTGAAGAGTAATCAAGATGTAATAACGCTAAACAAAGTGGTAAAGATAAACCACTGATGACTTCGATGTTTTCTGATTGCATTGCCAACATTGCCGCTGCGTTATAAGGGCTACCTGAAAAAATATCAGTAATAATGATGAATGGTTGCTCAGTTGATTGATTAATAATTTTTAGATATTTGTCTTTTAATGTCTCAATACCATCACCTAACTGAAAAGTGATAGCCCGTACATTTGGGTACTCACCAGCTATCATTTCAATGCTATTTTTCATTTCCACGGCAATGTTTCCATGACCCGCTAATATAAAGTTCATCTCACACCTCTTTCACAAATTCTCTTGTTGCTTCACAAATGTTTAAATGAATTTATATGCACAAATGCTCAAAGTAAATCACTAATGTGCAAAAATGTGACGTAGATTTGATTTTCTTGCAAAATAAAAGAAATGGTTTTTTTCTTAACGAAAAAAGGAGTATTTTGTAAGGCTAAAAAAATAAGGGTGATTGAAATTAAATGATCATTTCTTCTTAACTTAAATGATCAATGGAATTCTGTAGGATTTGTGAAGTAAATGACTTTTTAAGATAGAACCCTCTTGGGCGAGTTAAAATAATCTCGCCATTTTCACCAATGGCTTCAGTTAAAGCTTTTCCATTGGCAGCTTTAGGTCTGATCTGTAAATAGGTGCCATAACGCGCGGTGATTTTTTCAACTTGACCAAGTGCTATCATATCCATTAATTCTTGCCAATCTTGTTTAAGTTGTTGCTCTTGTTCTAAAGTTGGTGTCCAAAGTATTGGTTTTCCAACTTTTCTTTCTGCAAGAGGTATACTTCTTTCCCCTTCAATCGGGATCCAAAGTACTTTGCTAAGCTTGTATTTAACATGGCTGGTTTCCCAAATCACACCGTGATTTGCCATTAAAGGAATAACACTAACAAAAGTAGTTTCTAATGGTTTACCTTTTTTATTGACTGGAATTGTTTTTAGTTCAATGCCTAAATTAGAAAAGTCTTGTTCTGCTTTACTGCCGGCATTCGCACCAAGATAAGTTTCAATCAGATTGCCTACCCATCCTTTTTGTTTATTAAGATTAGCAGGGATAGGAATATTGACATATTGAGCTATCTCAGCAAAGCTATAGCCAGCGGCCATTTCTGCTCGACTCAATAACTCTTGTTCATTAGAAGGATAAAAGTTTAGCATCTGTTTCGAATAAATTTAATAATATCCACAATCAATTATATTGGTTGTGGATATTAAAATAAATCATTATTAACTTAGCTGTTCAACCCATTTAGCATAACTTTCAATGATTGATGAAAGAAAAGACTTGGTTTTTTCGTTAATATTGCCACTTTCATCAAAAGCTGTACCAATATTACCGATATAAGCTTCCGGTTGTTGTAGGGTAGGCATATCAAGAAAAACTAAAGATTGTCGTAAATGATGATTAGCACCAAAGCCACCAATAGCGCCTTGTGATACTGAAACCACAGCGGCTGGCTTTTTAGACCAAACACTTTTACCATAAGGGCGTGATCCAACATCAAGTGCATTTTTTATGACAGCGGGTAATCCGCGATTGTATTCTGGTGTAACAAAAATCACACCATCACAATTGGCAATTTCTTGGCGAAAACGATTATAGGATTGTGGCGGTGTATCAGTATCAATATCTTCGTTATATAAAGGTAAATCACCGATTTGGATGATATTTAGTGAAAGTGATGATGGCGCAATTTGTTGAAAAACTTTGGCTACTTTTAAGTTATAGGAATCTTTACGTAAACTACCAACAAGTACTGCAATTTTTTTACTCATTTTTGGTTCCTCTTAAATTGAAAATAAGAGACACCATGAGTGTCTCTTATTTATGATAATTACAGAACTTCACAGAGCTTTAGTGTCCTGATGAGTCCATTCTACGACCTGTTTCAAATAGGAACCATGCGCGTCTTTCAGTTTGATCAATCCACTCTTCAATTAAACTAGCTGTTGCGGTATCGTTATATTTGTCACAGATATCATGTGCTACGCGCATACGTTCTGTAAGTTTGATGTTATCTTGACAAAGTTCAGCAAGCATATCTGATGGTTCAACAAAATCAGCATTGTTGTCTGAAATACTTTGTAATTTAGAAATATGACCAATTGAACGTAAAGTCGTTCCACCTAATTTACGTACACGTTCAGCAATTGGATCTGTCATTGCAAATAGTTCTTCTCCATGGTCATCTAACATTAAATGATAATCACGGAAATGTGGACCGCTGACATGCCAGTGGAAGTTTTTAGTTTTTAAATATAGAGCAAACACATCTGCTAATACAGAGTTCATTGCGCCAGAAATATCTTTTGAAGCTTTTTGGCCTAAATCAGTTGGAAATAAAATTGCAGATTGCTGTAATCTTTTGGCAGAACTTACATTTTTTAAAACTTTTGGAGCTGTTGATGATTTCGAAGTCGTTGTGCTTTTTTTAGTAGTACTTTTAGCCATGTAATATTCTCCTATAGGTGAATTAAATGATTATTTAACATCACCAAATTACGCCAACTCTTTATTAAAGTCCAATCAAAATGAGCTATTTTTAACTATTACTGCTATATCAACTATCTATGAATGATTAATTACCCTATTTTTTTCTATTGTTTAAAATATTTCTTTCAAAATAAAAGAAAATATTTCAAATTGTGATCCAGTTAAAGTTTTTTTGATTTCATAATTGTTAATATTTCTTTGCAATTTAAATCAATAGGAGAAAATATGATTGATACAATTTCATTTGGAGCCGAGTGGTTTATCGGTTTATTCCAAGAAGGCGGTAAAGTGTTAGTCGGGATGGTCACCTCGATTTTACCTTTATTAATTTCATTGTTAGTAGTTATGAATGCGGTCATTAAATTTATTGGACAAGATCGTATTGAACGTTTAGCTCAAGCTTGTGCGGGTAACCCTGTTTCACGTTATTTATTACTTCCTTTAATTGGTACATTTGTATTTTGTAATCCGATGACACTAAGCTTAGGTCGCTTTATGCCAGAGTTTTACAAACCTAGCTATTATGCAGCATCCTCTTATAGCTGCCACTCAATGAATGGTTTATTTCCACATGTAAATCCTGGCGAACTTTTTGTTTATTTAGGGGTTGCTGCTGGATTAACTACATTAAATTTACCATTAGGTCCATTAGCTGTTAGTTATTTCCTTGTCGGTTTAGTTACTAACTTCTTTAGAGGTTGGATTACAGACTTTTGTACAGCCATTTTTGAGAAAAAAATGGGAATTAAACTAGATAGAAAAGTTCATTTATAACAATTATCTATCACGATATAAGGAAAATAAAATGGCTAAATATATTCATATTGAAAAAGGTGAAGCAGGTTGGGGTGGTCCATTAGAGCTTCCAATCGTTGCTGGTAAAAAAATTGTTTACATTGCAGCTGGTACTAGACCAGCAATAGTCGATACTTTAGTTGAACTAACTGGTTGGGAAGCAATTGATGGTTTTAAAGAAGGTGAACCACCAAAAGACGAAATAGGCGTTGCTGTAATTGACTGTGGTGGTACTCTCCGTTGTGGTATTTATCCAAAAAATCGAATACCAACTATCAACATCCACGCAACTGGTAAATCAGGACCACTTGCACAATATATTGTCGAAGACATTTATGTTTCTGCTGTTAAGCCAAACAATATCAAACTAATTGAAAAGGAAGGTGATGTTGTAGGAGAAACAGCTCAAGCAAATACTAAAGCGTCAGAATTTAAAGATTATGACAGTAGTAAAAAAATCACTGAACAAAGTGATGGCTTATTAGCCAAAATTGGTATCGGTATGGGGTCTGGTGTAGCAGTTTTTTTCCAAGCTGGCCGAGATACTATTGATACTGTTCTCAAAACGATTTTACCTTTCATGGCATTTGTTTCAGCCTTAATCGGGATCATTATTGCATCTGGATTAGGTGACTTCATTGCCCATGGATTAGTCCCTTTAGCAGATAATCCACTTGGTTTAGTGATATTAGCATTAATTTGTTCTTTCCCATTACTTTCACCGTTCTTAGGTCCTGGCGCGGTAATCGCGCAAGTTATCGGTACATTAGTTGGTGTACAAATTGGGTTAGGTAATATTCCACCTCATTTAGCACTACCAGCATTGTTTGCCATAAATGCTCAAGCTGCATGTGACTTTATCCCTGTCGGTTTATCACTAGCAGAAGCAAAACAAGATACTGTTCGTGTAGGTGTTCCTTCGGTTCTAGTAAGTCGATTTTTAACTGGTGCACCAACCGTATTAATCGCTTGGGCAGTGTCATTATTTATCTATCAATAGACATATTTAAGTATTTAGGGATGAACATCATCCCTCTTTAGCAAACAGTGAAATTTGAAAATTTCGCTTCAACTAAAAATTAAAGAAGGTTAACGATGTCGAATGTTATCTATCAATCAAAAATTAATCAAATTGGTGAGTTTGCCCCAGATGCATTGGCTGATGGCATGCTAATACTATTTAAAAATGGCGCACCATCAGACTTAGCTGATTACTGTTTTGTACATAGTCATGATGATTTAAAACAAGATCTACGAGTAGGGCAAGTATTTCAAATTGGCAAACATACTTTTCAAATTACCTCCGTTGGCGATGTTGCTAGCACCAATTTTCGTGAATTAGGGCATATCACATTAAGGTTTGACGGCAGTAGCCAAGCAGAATTACCGGGAACTATCCATGTAAAAGGTGACATTCCAAATCAACTTTTTGTGGGTGATGAAATTAAAATTTTAACTAATTAAGGAATAGAGAATGAAAAAAGTTGCAGTTGTTGTAGGTGGTGGTCAAACTTTAGGTGAATTCTTATGTAAAGGGATTGCTGATGCTGGTTATAATGTAGCTGTTGCTGATTTAAATATTGAAAATGCAAATAAAGTAGCAGATGCTATCAATCAGAAACATGGAGCCGGTACCGCAAAAGGCTTTGGTGTTGATGCAACAAATGAAGAGAGTGTGATTAAGCTTGCACAAGATGTTGATAATACATTTAACCGAGCTGATTTAATGGTTTATAGTGCAGGTGTTGCTAAAGCAGCTCCTATTACAAACTTTGCTTTAAGCGATTTTCAATTATCAGTAAATGTTAATCTTACTGGTTACTTTTTGTGTGCTCGTGAGTTTGCTAAATTAATGCTCAAACATAAAACGGCTGGACGAATTATTCAAATAAATTCAAAATCAGGTAAAGTTGGTAGTAAACATAATTCTGGTTATAGTGCTGCTAAATTTGGTGGTGTTGGTTTAACTCAATCATTAGCACTTGATCTTGCAGATTATGGTATTACTGTAAATTCATTAATGTTAGGTAATTTATTAAAATCACCAATGTTCCAATCATTAATTCCTCAATACGCTAAAAAATTAGGTATTCCAGAAAACGAAGTTGAGCAAGTTTATATTGATAAGGTGCCACTTAAACGTGGTTGTGATTATCAAGATGTGCTTAATGTCTTATTATTTTATGCAAGTGATAAGGCTTCATATTGTACTGGACAATCAATTAATATTACTGGTGGCCAAGTAATGTTCTAATTAAAATAAAGTGCGAAAGTGTTTGTTATCACTTTCGCATTTTTATTTAGCCTAAATTATTAATGGAGATAGCCATGAACATGACGACAACTTTAATTATTTTTGCGCTTATGGCTTGGTGTGTCCAAATCATATTTAGTTGGTTGCAAATTCGCCGATTTAATCAAGCCTTTTTAGCGATGAAAAAAGGGCGATATTTGGGGGTTGGTCGTAGTCAAACTAAATGGTTTAAGCCAAGAGTCTTAATTGCTATCTCATTAGATGAAAACCAAAATGTAATTGATTCAGTAAAAATGAAGGGCATTACAGTATTTGCATTACCTAAGACTATTCCTCAATTACATGGACTTAATGCAAAAGAGATTATACCTGAAACGATTTACCCAAACGATCCTGCTTCGCGAAGTGCATTATCAGTTGCGTTAACCGCGAGCAATAAATAGTATTTAACTTTTATTTTGAAAAGTATTTTCTTTTATATTGAAGTATACTATCTTGCAAAGTAAATGATCTTATTTACTGTGAAAATAATGGAATCTTGGCATGAAAGTTAAACAAAGGCAAACCGCAATTTTAGAATATTTACAAAATCATGGACAGGTTAGTGTAGATGAATTAGTCGCACATTTTCGGACTACTGGAACCACTATAAGGAAAGATCTTACTCAACTTAATGAGAGTGGATTAGTTTTAAGGACTTATGGTGGAGCAATGCTAAATCGAGAAATCGGTGACAGAGCTATTGATCATAAAACCTACATTAATACTGCTGCTAAAAAAGCGATTGCTCAAGAAGCCGCTAAATTGATCCATGAAGGTGATTCAATTATTTTCGATGCAGGCAGTACTGTCGCACAGATGATTCCAATGTTAGCCCAGTTTAATAATTTAACTATTATGACCAATAGTTTACATATGGTTAATGAACTGGTAGCTAATGATAACGATCAAACCATTATTTTAACAGGTGGCACTTTTCGCCGAAAATCAGCCTCCTTCCATAGTAATCATGCATCAGCAATTGCGGCCTTTGAATCTTATACTTTTGATAAATTATTTATGGGTGCTGATGGTGTTGATGTAGTTGGTGGTGTGACAACATTCAACGAAAGCTATCATGGTAGTGTGGCGATGAGTAAAGCCGCTGCAAAATTGATTTTACTCGTTGACTCAACTAAATTTGGGCGGCGTAGCCCAAATGTCGTTTGTGATATAGAATCAGTTGATACGATTATTACAGACAATAATTTAGATGATAAATATTACGACGCATTAATTCAAAAAGGTATTAAAGTTATAAAAGTAAAACCTTTAGATAAGTAAAAAGACATTAAAATATAAAAAAAGTTGAGGAACGGGGTTTTTGACGTTAATAATAGTGGTAATTTTATTAAAATTGGTTTGATATTAACGATCTATCTGAAACACTCGAATAATTTCTAAACCTAATATTATGCGTTCGGACATGGAAATAATTGCCCGAACGCCTTAGCAAAGTGGATTAGAACAATAATCTTGCTCGAATTGTACCAGCGACATTTTTTAGTTTAACTAATAACTCTTCTGCTTTATTTTGTTCTACTCTATCAATATCAATCACAACATAACCAATTTTAGAATCAGTCTGTAAATACTGAGCTGAAATGTTTAGACCTTGTTCTGCAAATAGCGTATTTATTGCAGTCAACACGCCGGGTTGATTGTGATGAATATTAATAAATCGACTAGATCCTTTTGCCGGAATCGGTAATGATGCTTCAGGGAAGTTAACCGCTGAAAGTGTTGCGCCTGTATCAGAATATTTTGCCAACTTGGTTGCAACTTCAATACCGATATTTTCTTGAGCTTCAGTAGTTGAACCGCCGATATGTGGGGTAATAATGACATTATCAAATTTACACAGTGGTGATTCGAATGGATCGCTATTAGTTGCCGGTTCACTAGGGAAAACGTCAATAGCAGCACCACTAAGTTTATTGTTTTCCAACGCTTGAGTTAAGGCTTCAATATCAATCACACTACCGCGAGAGGCATTAATCAATATAGAGCCTGATTTCATCATGTCGATTTCTGATTTGCCAATCATTTTAATTGTGGTTGAGTTTTCTGGAACATGCATACTTACAATATCACTCATGGCAAGTAATTCTTTCATGGATGAAATTTGTTTGGCATTGCCTAATGGTAATTTAGTTTCGATATCATAAAAATAAACATTCATGCCTAATGATTCAGCCAATACGCTTAATTGACTACCGATATGGCCATAACCAATGATACCTAAATTTTTACCACGCGCTTCATGAGAACCTGTGGCTAATTTATTCCATTTCCCCTGGTGAGCTTTGGCATTAGCTTCAGGTACTCGGCGAAGTAATAAAATCGCTTCAGCCAATACTAGCTCTGCAACAGAACGCGTATTAGAAAACGGTGCATTAAAAACAGGAATTCCTTTAACGGTTGCAGCATCAAGTTCAACTTGATTGGTTCCAATACAGAAACAACCAATTCCTGCAAGTTTTGGGGCAGCATCGATTATATCTTTTGTTAAATGTGTTCTTGAGCGAATACCAATAAATCTTGCATCTTTAATTGCCGCTTCAAGTTCGGATTTGGATAGCGCACCTTTATGATATTCAATGTTGTTAAAGCCTGCCGATTTAAGTGTTTCAATCGCGCTAGGGTGGACACCTTCAAGTAATAGAAACTTGTTTTCATCTTTGGTTAACGCTTGAACAACCATTTCTTCCTCTCTATCTTTAATATTTAAAACAATTTGTCATGCAAAGTTATCAATTAAAAAAGTCATTTATTATTTTTTTATTTCTTTCACACCAGAACTCGTGCCTACTAAAGCGATATCCGCGCCTTTATTAGCGAATAACCCTACTGTGACTACACCGGCGATACTATTAATCCTATCTTCTAATTCCATTGGTTTTGCAATTACAAGGTCGTGAACATCTAAAATAACATTGCCATTGTCAGTAACCACTCCTTGACGATAGATAGGTTTGCCGCCAAGTTTGAATAATTCTCGAGCAACATAAGAACGGGCCATCGGAATGACTTCTACTGGAAGTGGAAATTTCCCGAGAACATCGACCACTTTTGACTCATCAACGATACAGATAAATTGTTTTGCCAGAGCCGATACTATTTTTTCACGTGTTAACGCGGCTCCCCCGCCTTTAATCATTTGCATATTATGATTAATTTCATCTGCTCCATCGACATAAATATCTAAGCTATCAACGTCATTACAGTCTAAAACTGGAATTCCATAGCTTTTTAATTTTTGGGTTGACGCTTCTGAACTAGAGACAGTTCCTTTTATCTGATCTTTTATTGTTGCAAGAGCATCAATAAAGTGAGCCGCAGTAGAACCTGTGCCTACGCCTACTAATGAATCTGGTTTAACAAATTTAAGGGCTGACCAACCTACTGCTTTTTTTAGTTCATCTTGTGTCATGATATCACCGTGTGTAAATATAATTTTGATCAAAAAATTAAAATTTTAAAAGCAAAATTGTTTAAGATATGGCATAGTACCCAATTGGGAAGCAAAAATCATTAGTATTTTAAGAAAATCTATAAGGTTTTAGATCTATTTCAAATTTTTTGCAAAATTAAAATAGCTTGAATGACCAAGCGAAGATCAAATCATTAGTAAAGAGATTATGAAGCGTCCAGATTATAGAGCATTACAAGCATTAGATGCAGTGATAAAAGAACGAGGATTTGAACGAGCAGCTGACAAATTGTGTATTACGCAACCAGCAGTATCGCAACGCATTAAGCAATTAGAAAGCTTTTTTGGTCAGCAACTATTAGTAAGAACGATTCCTCCAAAAGCGACTAAACAAGGTGAACATCTTTTAGGATTATTGCATCAAGTTGAATTATTAGAACAACAATGGTTAGGTGACAATGAGCAAAATACTACGCCATTGTCATTATCAATTGCAATTAATGCTGACTCTTTAGCAACTTGGTTTTTACCCGCTTTAAAACCAGTTTTAGATAAAAATATTTTACGCTTTGATATTCAAGTCAAAGATGAAGAGCATACGTTAGAACTTCTACGCTTAGGTACTGTCGTTGCTGCAATTAGCATTCAACCCAATCCTTTACCGGGATGTTTATCTGATTTATTAGGTGCATTGGATTATATTTTTGTTGCTTCTCCTGAGTTTGCTAAAAAATACTTTCCTAATGGTGTTACTCGGTCATCGCTTTTAAAAGCGCCTGCAGTGGCATTTGACCATTTGGATGATATGCACCAAGCCTTTTTGCAAGAAAATTTTAATCTTACACCAGGTAGTGTTATTTGTCATATTACTAGTTCATCTGAAGCTTTTGTCCAATTGGCTAAACAAGGTTCTGCATGTTGTATGATACCAATGTTACAAGTTGAACAAGAGTTAAAAAATGGTGAATTGGTTAATTTAACGGAAGGCTTATTTCAAAGACGTATGCTGTATTGGCATCGCTTTGCTCCAGAAAGTAGCGTGATGCAAAATATTTCTGAAACATTGATTTGTTACGCTCAACGTATATTGTCGCAGCCTCAAGATCGGAAATAATTGTCAAATTAGCTATTTTGAGCTAAATGTAGAACTGTCCCATTTACCCTATCTCACAATTTATAGAGCTAAAAAGATGAGCCAATTGAAAAACGATCGTTATTTACGTGCATTACAATGTTTACCTGTGGATTACACGCCAATTTGGATGATGCGCCAAGCCGGTCGATACTTACCTGAATATCGGCAGCTTAGGGCTAAAGCTGGTGATTTTATGACGATGTGCCAAACACCAGAACTTGCCTGTGAAGCAACTTTACAACCCATTCGGCGATTTGATCTTGATGCTGCCATTATTTTTTCAGATATTTTAACCATTCCCGATGCAATGGGACTTGGTTTATATTTTGAAACAGGCGAAGGGCCTAAATTTAAAAAAACGATTTCTTGTTTAGATGATATTGCACAATTGCCTATACCTGATCCAGGACAATCTCTCAAATATGTAATGGATGCTATTGGGTTAACGAAAAAAGAGTTAGGTGGCAAAGTTCCATTAATTGGCTTTTCTGGTAGTCCATGGACTTTGGCAACTTATATGGTTGAAGGCGGTAGTAGTAAAACCTTTACTAAAATAAAAAAGATGCTTTATTGTGAACCTAAAGCATTACATTTGCTGCTAGAAAAATTAGCTAACAGTGTAATATTGTATTTAAATGCTCAAATTGAAGCTGGCGCCCAATCGATTATGATATTTGATACTTGGGGCGGGGTGCTTAGCCATGAAAGTTATCGAGCGTTTTCTTTGCATTATATGGAACTTATCTTATCTCAACTAAAAAGGGGTAAGAAAAGCCAGAATATCACTTCTTATGTTCCTGTGACGCTATTTACAAAAGGTGGCGGTTTATGGCTCGATACTATTTCTAAATCAGGGGCTGATGCCATCGGTGTTGATTGGACAGTGGATTTGAATCAGATAGAACAAAAAGGTAAGATTGCCATACAAGGTAATTTAGATCCTTCTATATTGTATGCCAATAAGGAAACGATTGAGTCTAACGTTGAGTCAGTTCTAAGTGAATTTGGCTATCATAATGGTCATGTCTTTAATTTAGGTCATGGTATTCACCAAGATATTCCCATTGAGCATGTACAATATTTAGTTGAATCAGTACACACACGGTCAAAAAGGTTTCATTCATGATTAAAAATCCTATTCAATTAAGAATAGCAAAATTGCCAGTTTGGAAGCAGCGTTTATTTATGGTTTGTCTATGCGAACGAATGTATACAAACTTTATTTATTATTGCAATTTACAACAAGATGAACAATCAGCAGTAGGATATAAAAAAATTCTAGATCTTATTTGGGAATCACTATTGGTTGAGAATGTGAAAATTAATTTTGATTTACAACTTGAGAAACTTGAATCGTTAATTCCAGTCATTAAGGAAGATAGCCCATATATGGTTTACCCTGCTATTGATGCTTGTCAGGCTCTTAGTGAAATTCTACACTCTTATATAAGTGGTGAAATAGATGAACACTCAGCCAAAGTTAGCTCTATTTCCGCAACTACTGTAGCTGAATTTGAAATGACAAAAGATAATATTGAACTTTCAGAAGATGAACAAGTAACTTTGCCTAGTGTAATTGAGGAATTTGATTTGCAGTGGGAAATTTTTCGCTTATTGAGTGATGAAAATAATGAAATGTTAGACTTGATTAAAGGCTTGAAAATGGACATTCGGTCTGCAGAAACTAGCAATATTGGTGTTTTTTTGAGCAATTAAAGCGGTTAAAGCGTGATTTTTTTAATTTTTATTAAATTTTTCTTTAACATTAGGCAAATATAGACTACATTTAACAACAATGTAATCTAAATCACGTTTACAGAAGCAAAGTTGGGTTTTAACTTTGTTTATTAATGTTAACTTTAACAATAAAATAAATATGTAAGGATATTCCATGAATAAAACAGAACTTGTAGATGCTATTGCTAGCAAAGCTAATATTACTAAAGTTGCAGCAAAAACTGCTTTAGAAGCAACTTTAGCTTCTATCACTGAATCATTAAAATCTGGTGAGCCAGTTCAATTAGTTGGTTTCGGTACATTTAAAGTTAATGCTCGTAAAGCTCGTACTGGTCGTAACCCAAAAACTGGTAAAGAAATCAAAATTGCAGCAAGCAAAGTACCAGCATTTGTTTCTGGTAAAAGCTTAAAAGAAGCAATCAAATAATTTTATTGCTTTCTATTAGAGAATTTTTTAAGGCCATAACTAATCGTTATGGCTTTATTTTTAACTCCAACTTTTTAATCTATTTTTTCTTGAGTTTTTAGAAACGATTTTACTTATTATCTAAACCGTTAATTTAGCAAATTTAGCATTTAATTGATCAGCTAAATCTTGCGGTGATATTTCGATTTCTAATCCTCTTTTACCCCCTGATACCATCATCGTTGCATATTGTTTAGCACTATCATCAATAAGTGTAGGTAATAGCTTTTTTTGCCCGAGAGGACTTATCCCACCGACTAAATAACCTGTTGTTTTTTGTGCTAGATTCGGGTCAGCTAATGCTACTTTTTTGCAATCAAGAATTTTAGCGGCTTGTTTAAGATCCAATGTACAATCAACCGGTAATACACAGACTGCTAATGATTTATTGTCCCCATTTATGCATACAATCAGTGTTTTAAATATCTGACCTGAAACAACATTTAGTTCTAATCCAAGTTTATCCGCAGCTTCTTGTCCATAATGGGTTTGTTGTGCGTCATGTTGATATTGATGGATATTAAATTTAATTTTATGCTTTTTGAGCAATCTAATGGCTGGCGTCATAATAGTAAGAATTATTATAAGTGAGAATGATGATCCCTATTAATTGCCATTAATAGGGATTTTTAGGATTAAACTAAACTATACTACATTAAAAAAATTAAGAGATGATTTGTTGATTGTTTTGATTATTATCATCTAGTTTCGGTAATTCAACATTATTAGATGCGTTGTACAAGCGATAGAAGAAGCTACATACAAAGAAACTAACAAACATAGATACTATTGAAGTAATAGTCGTTACAATAATATTATTACCCAATAAGTAATTAATAAGCCCTAGAACGATAGTAATACCACAAGAAATTAATATCATTAGTAAAGGTGCTTTCCATTTTGTTACAGCTAATTTATGGCTACCAACAAATCTTTGAAAAAATCCCATTGAATCAGGAACGATTAATGAAGCACTAAAGTAATTCGCAATGATGCTTAATACAAGAAATATAACAAAAGCTATCAATAAAGTTAATAAAGCAATTAACTGTTGGGGTAATATCATTCCGATAATCCACATAATTAAAGAAAGCAAAATTATTCCTATAATTAAAATAATAAAATAAATAGCGGTAAATCCTGCAAGATTTAGAAAAGCAGGTAATATGCGTTGTGACACTAATTTCATATCAAATTTGTCACTAGTAGTTAAATTATAAATAATACCAATTGTCACGGCAGCAATAAAGAGAAAGACAATTGATAAAAGCAATACTTTTCCAAATAATGAACTAAGAACTTGAGCTGGATTTGCGTAATAGACCATGCTTGCTGCAAGAGCAGCTGGATCAAAAATAATATACGATAATACTGAATTAGCTAATGCAAGCACTACGCTTGCGATTGCGATTATTGGGAATCTATTGCGAATAAAGTTAACTGTTTTTTCAAAAGTAACTAAAAATGATAAATTGTTTTGTGAGTCCATCGTTTTTCCTTATGGGTGGTAATACTAGTATTACCACGGTCTTTATATTTAATTCAAAAGTTATGATTGTAGTATAGAAATATCGGCAACCTTCAAAAATAAATTTTGTAATTTTTTCAAAAGAGCCAATCGGTTTAGTTTAATTTTTTCGTCATCAACCATTACCATTACTTTCTCAAAAAATGTATCAATAGGTGCTTTAAGTGATGCTAATTCAATTAAGGCATCTTGATATCGACCTTCAGTAAAGTAAGGTGCTAACTTATCTGTCAATATTGCTATTTGCATAGCTAATTCGCTTTCTGCTCCCGTTTCAAGAAGTGAAGCGTTAATATTTTCAGGGATAGCGTTTTCAGATTTAGACAAAATATTTGATACACGTTTATTTGCTTCTGCTAATGAAGAAGCTTCAGGTAACGTTCTAAAATGTGTTACCGCATTAACGCGGGTATCAAAATCTGCAGGCTTGGTTGGATTAATTGCCAAGACAGCCTGAATGGTATCTATCGCAAATCCTTTTTCTTGATACCATGCTCGGAATCGACCTTGCATAAAATTAACAATATCTATAACAACATTGTTGTTGGTTAATTTATTTCCATATAAAGATGTGGCAAAACTTGCTAGCTCAACTAAATCAAGAGGTAAGCTTTTTTCAACAATAATACGTAATACACCAATAGCTGCACGGCGAAGTGCAAATGGATCTTTATCACCTTTAGGATGTTGACCAATACCAAAAATACCGGCTAATGTATCCATTTTTTCGGCAATAGATACCGCACTAGACACAGGAGTACTTGGTAGTTCATCGCCTGAAAAACGAGGTTTATATTGTTCTTCAATAGCGGTAGCGACTTCAATACTTTCACCATCTTTAATCGCTATATATCGACCTATGATGCCTTGTGTTTCAGGAAATTCAAACACCGTGTTAGTAACTAAATCACATTTAGTTAATTTCCCTGCACGTTTGGCTTGTTCAGTGTCAGCACCAATTTTTTCGGCGATGAAGCCAGATAAGGCTTCAATACGAAGTGCTTTATCTTTAACTGTACCAAGTTGTTGTTGAAATAAAACCGTCTCAAGGCGAGGAAGGCGATCTTCCAAACGTTGTTTTAAGTCTGTTCTATAGAAAAATTCGGCATCAGCTAAACGAGGACGAACCACTTTTTCATTACCAGAAATAACAACTTGAGGATCTTTTGATTCAATATTTGCAACGAAGATGAAGTTTGGTAATAGTTTTCCTTGTTTATCATAGACAGGGAAATATTTTTGATCGCCTTTCATCGTATATACCAATGACTCGGCTGGAACTTCTAAAAATCTTTCTTCAAATTTTGCTGTTAATACTACAGGCCATTCAACCAATGATGAAACTTCTTCAAGTAAGCTTTCAGTTAAATCTGCTTTACCATTAAGTTTTTCAGCAGCTTCTTGAGCTTGCTGCTTAATGATTGATTTTCGCTTGTTATAGTCAGCAATAACTTTGCCTCGTTGTTCAAGGATTTCAGGATATTGGTCAGCATTATCAATGGTAAATTCTTGTTCACCCATAAAGCGGTGTCCGCGAATAATACGATCTGATTGAATGTCTAAAATGACGCCCGGTACAAGTTGATCACCATATAGCATAGTTACAGTATGGCTTGGTCTGATAAATTCAACTTGGCGAGCTGCCCAGCGCATAGGTTTAGGAATAGGTAATTTATTTAATGCATTTTTAACCATATCACATAATAAATTAACAACAGGCTGTCCTTTTTGATTATGAGTATAAGATAACCATTCGCCTTTATCTGTTTGAATGCGCTCTGCTTGAGAGATATCGATGCCACATCCTCTAGCCCAGCCTTCTGCTGCTTTTGTTGGTTTACCATTTGCATCAAATGCGGCACTTACCGCAGGACCGCGTTTAACAACTTGGCTATCTGGTTGAGTGTCATTTAAATTCAATACTTTTAAAGCTAAACGGCGCGGCGATGCAAACCAAAGTACCTCACCATGTTCTAAGTTAGCATTATCAAGTTGTTCAATAAAATTAGCTGCAAAGCTTTCAGCCAAAGTGCGGAGTGATTTCGGTGGTAACTCTTCAGTACCGATTTCTACTAGAAATGTTTTTTGCATAATATATCAATTCCTACTTTGATGCATTTTGGTTAGAACGTTTATTTTGGCACATTGGAAATCCAAGTGCTTCACGAGAGGCGTAATATGCTTCAGCAACCATTTTTGTTAATGTTCTGATACGCAATATGTAACGTTGTCGCTCAGTTACTGAAATAGCTTTGCGGGCATCAAGTAAATTGAAGCAGTGAGCTGCTTTTAAAATACGTTCATAAGCAGGTAGCGGTAGAGGTTTTTCTAATTCAAGTAACATTTTTGCTTCTTTTTCATGTTGTTCAAAACAATAAAATAAGAAATCAATATTAGCGTACTCGAAATTATAAGTGGATTGTTCAACTTCGTTTTGGTGAAAAACATCACCATAAGTGGTTTTACCAAATGCGCCATCACTCCAGATTAAATCATAAACGCTATCTACACCTTGAATATACATAGCAAGGCGTTCTAAACCATAAGTAATCTCTCCAGTCACCGGTTTACACTCAAGACCACCAACTTGTTGGAAATAGGTAAATTGGGTCACTTCCATACCGTTTAACCAAACTTCCCAACCTAATCCCCATGCACCTAATGTTGGATTTTCCCAATTGTCTTCTACAAAACGGATATCGTTAACAGTTGGATCAAGACCAAGCTCTTTTAGTGATCCTAAGTAAAGTTCTTGGATATTATCTGGTGATGGTTTTAAGATAACTTGGAATTGGTAATAATGTTGTAACCTATTAGGATTTTCACCATAACGACCATCAGTAGGGCGACGAGAAGGTTGAACGTAAGCAGCATTAATCGGTTCAGGACCAAGTGCTCTTAAACAGGTCATTGGATGAGAAGTACCTGCGCCGACTTCCATATCTAATGGCTGAATCACTGTACAACCTTGATTAGCCCAATAATCTTGTAACGTAAGTATTAAACCCTGAAAGGTTTTGACATTAAACTTTTGCATGATGTTATCTTTGTGGTTAAATTAATTTTTACTACAAATTAAATAGTGCTACATTTTATACTTTTTATTAGTGCTTGTGAAATGCCTAATTACTTTTATTAATAAAGTTACATAATATAGTTTTCATTTTGCATCTTTACACATTTGTAGGTATAGTAAAGTTATCTTTATTGCTTGGTAATAAATCATAAATAAAAAGGCCATGTCTATTTATCGTAATCTATTGATTATTTTATTTATTGGATTAATGAATACACATTTTGTGTATGCTGATGATAATCAACAATTAGAATCATTGCGTCGTTCAATTAAAGAGCATGAAAAGCGCCTAGCAGAACAAACAAAAGAACGGACTCAATTGGTCAATGATCTTAAAAACCAAGAAACTGAAATTGCTAATTTACTTACATCGATTGAAAAAAATGGTCTTACTCTAAAAAAATTAGATGGGGAAATTACTAATTTAATCAAGCAAATTGATGAATTAACCATTAAACAAAATCAACAACGAGATGAGTTATCCAAACAGCTTGAAAGCGCATTTAAATTAGGAAAAAATACCAATTTTAAGTTGATCTTTGCTAGCGAACAAAGTGAGCGTAATGAACGCCTTATTACTTATTTTCGTTATATTAATGAAGCAAGACAACAACAAATAAATAAGCTTCGTGAAACGCAATTACAACTCAATGAAAAGAAAAATGCTTTGCAAAAAAAGCAAGCCACTCAAAAAACACTACATAACAAGCAAAAACAAGAGCAAATAGCCTTAGAAAAAAATCACCAAAAACGCCAAAAAACTATCAATTCTCTTGAATCATCAATGCAAAAAAATCAACAAAAATTAGCTCAACTTAAAGATAATGAAGCGAAATTACAGGCTAAGATTGCTCAAGCAGAAAGAGAAAACCGTCGAATTGCGGAAGAAGAAGCAAGACAAGCCAAAAATATCCAAGAAAAACAAAAGAATACAAATTATACACCTAACGCGGATGAACGTGCATTAATGGCTCGAGTTAGTGGTATTGGTAAACCACAGAATCAATTTCTTTGGCCTGTAAATGGTAGTATTGCTCATCGATTTGGTGAGGCTTTGCAAGGTGAACTTCGTTGGAAGGGAATGGTGATAAATGCCAAAGATGGCACACAAGTCAAAGCAATTACTGATGGTCGAGTTATCCTAGCCAGCTGGCTGCAAGGTTATGGTTTTGTGGTTGCGCTTGAGCACGGTAAAGGCGATATGAGTTTATATGGCTATAACCAACGTGTTTTAGTAGAAGTCGGTGATAATGTTAGGACAGATCAGCCGATTGCAATTGTTGGTTCAAGCGGAGGTCAAAATACTCCTGGGCTTTATTTTGAAATTCGCCGAGATGGTAAAGCATTAGATCCTAGTGGTTGGTTAAAATGATTAAACGTATATTATATATAGGGATATTATTATTAAATGTAAATAGTGCATATGCTGCGAAACTAGCGTTAGTGATTGATGATTTTGGTTATCGTCAACATAATGAAGAACAGATTATTTTATTTTCACCCAACATTACAATTGCTGTTTTACCACATTCACCAAATGCCAAACATATCGCAACCTTTGCTCATCAACATGGTAATGATGTGATTATTCACTTACCTATGGCTCCTATGGGGAAACAACCTCTAGAAAAAGATACTCTATTTCCTTATATGGATGAAGCAGAAGTAAAAAGAATTGTTGATGATGCAGTATCCCTAGTTCCATATGCAATAGGTGTAAATAATCATATGGGCAGTTTGATGACATCAAATTTCAATGGTATGCACAATGTTATGAAAGCATTAAGTCATCACTCAATGTTTTTTTTGGATAGTAAAACGATAGGTAAAACTCAAGTAAAAAATGCCGCAACTGATTATAATATAACTGTAATTGGGCGTGATGTATTTTTAGATGATAAGCAGATAGAAAGTGCTATTAGTCAGCAGTTTGATCTGGCAGTTAAAATTGCGCAAAAAAATGGTTATGCTATCGCCATTGGCCATCCACATCCTCAAACCGTTAATGTTTTAAGAGCAAAATTAGCTAATTTGCCTGACAATATCGAATTAGTTAAAGTCAGTGAATTAATTAAACCGGCTAAACCTAAGCTAACTCTGAAAGATATTTTTGAAAAATATAAAAAACGATTTGAGGAGTTACCAAATTTTGAACTTTCAGAGTAGTAGTAATTATTTTTTTTCAAGTGTTCGATGACGAATTTGCACTTGTTTATTTTGCGCTTTAAAAAACCCGGCTAATTGTTCTGCAATAAAAACAGAACGGTGTTGCCCGCCTGTACAACCGATGGCTATCGTTAAATAGCTACGATTATTTTTTTCTAACATTGGTAACCACTGTTGTAAATAATTGGCTGTTTGATAAATGAAATTGGTAACTTCATCATGTTTTAGTAAGAAATTTTTAACAGGCTCATCTAAGCCAGTTAATGGACGTAATGATATATCCCAATGCGGGTTAGGTAAAAATCTTACATCAAATACGAAATCAGCATCGACAGGTAAACCATGTTTAAAGCCAAATGATTCAAAAATCATGGTTAATTCCCGCTCTTTTTTTCCTAAAATCCGTGAACGAAGAATATTAGATAACTCATGAACTGAAAGATTATCAGTATTTATAACTAAACTTGCGTGTGATTTTAAAGGCTCTAAATACTTCTCTTCAAGATCAATGGCTTCTTCTAAAGAGTATTTTTGATTGGTTAGTGGATGTATTCGTCTTGTTTCGCTATAACGTCGGATCAGAGTATTACGACTACAATCAAAAAAGATTATTTCAGGAGTAACAGAGGATGGTAATCGCTGAAAAATATCATGATCAAAATTAAAGTTAGCTGGTAAATTGCGAATATCGATACTAACCGCAACAGGTGTATTGTTATCTTTTAATGATTCTGCAAGTTGCGGTAATAATGCGACGGGAATATTATCAACACAATAAAAACCCATATCTTCTAATGCGCGTAATGCAATTGATTTTCCTGAACCAGAACGGCCACTTACTATCAACAATATCACAATATCGACTCCAAAATAATTGGTGCACTAGTATATACTGTTTAGTTCAACATGTGCAATTCATGAAAAGAAACAATAAGCTAAATAAATTCTCTAATAATCTGTTTTTATTTTAGCTATTAACTGTTTTAAAGCCTGTCCACGATGAGAAATCTGACTTTTATGTTCTTTAGTTAACTCTGCTGCACTGCAATTAAGCTCAGGAATATAGAATAATGGATCATAACCAAAACCACCACTTCCATGAGGTTCATTCATAATTAATCCATTCCATTTCCCTAAACAGATGATTGGTGTAGGATCATTTTCGTGTCGCATAAAAGCGAGTGCGCAATAAAAGTATGCTGTCCTTTTTTCTTTAGGCACATCTTTTAATTCAAGTAATAGCTTTTCATTATTGCTTTTGTCATTACCATGTTCTCCCGCATAACGAGCGGAATAGATACCAGGTTGCCCGTTTAGTGCTTGAACAACTAAACCTGAATCATCTGCTATCGCCGGTAGTTGAGTCACTTTTGCGGTATGTCTTGCTTTTAAGATGGCATTTTCAATAAATGTTAGGCCTGTTTCTTCTATATCAGGAACATTGAAGCTATTTTGGGCTATAACATCAAATCCAGCATCGGCTAAAAGCGTTTGTAATTCATTGACCTTTCCTTGGTTATTAGTGGCTAAAACAATTTTCTGCATTTAATGACTCCATGATATTAGTTTTATATCGTAATTAGTTAATCAAGTATAGCAAGTATATGTACGCTTAAATTTTAAAAATTAGGTTCACAACGGAATGTCAGGCTTTCACCGGTTTTAGGATGATTTATTGTTAGATGTTGAGCATGTAACAATAACCTTTTTGACATTGAAAATGCTTCAGGATGAGCATAAAATTTATCGCCTAAAATAGGATGCCCTATAGCTTGCATATGCACTCTTAATTGATGAGAGCGCCCTGTAAATGGAAACAATGCCACCCGAGTTGTATTATCATTATTGCGTGAAATAACTTGATAATGTGTTAATGCATATTTGCCATTTTCATGATCTACCATCTGTCTTGGGCGATTAGGCCAATCACAAATTAATGGGAGTTCGACTTGGCCTGCGTTATCCTTAAGGTGACCGTGGACCACAGCAATATATGTTTTTTTAGGTATACGCTCTCTAAACTGCTTTTTAATTTCTCTATCTGCTAATTTAGATAAAGCAGCAACCATAATGCCACTCGTAGCCATATCTAGACGATGGACTGATTCAACATAACTATATTTTTGTTGTAAACGATGAATAATACTATCTATAAATTGTGGTTTATTTCCTGAAACCGACAAAATACCAGGTTGTTTGTTAACCACAACAATATGATCATCTTGATATAAAATAGTTAACCAAGGATCAATGGGGGGATGATATTCCAAAAGCATTTAGTGTGATAATTTGTCAAATTAAATTGTCACACATTCTAACAAACTCGGTAAAAAGTGCCAGTTGAAATAAACTTATTTACTCCAGATTGACTTTTTATTAGCTGAAAACAATTGGCAAAATAGTATGATTAAACTAACAAAAAGATAGCAAGCAAAAATGATTATCATCCATTGCGACATTTCAATAGTTAAGAACGACCAGATTTTTTCAGAACAAGAACCATAAGCATTAAACATGCTTGGTAACCATTCATTTAATGGTAACCAAGAAGGGAATTGGACATTAATTGCACAGGTATCACTTAAATCCGGTTCGAACTGCAAATGGGCATGAAAAGTTGCTAATTCAAACCCCTTAAAAGCGCTAAATAGCCAGATTAATATGCCAGCTAGTCTAAATATTAATTTTTTGGGGTTGATAAGTCCAACGATGCTGCCAAACATTATACCGTAAATTGCACATCGCTGATAAATACATAAAGTACAAGGAGCTAGGCCTAAACCGTGTTGGAAATAGAGAGCAGTCAATTCAAAAATAGCGGTGGAAAGAAACAATAAAAACCAAGCAAATCTTCCTCGAGAGTATTGGTTGAGTAAATACAACATACTATTTTATTCCTCCATATTCCGCTATAATCATTTTATATTAAGGTTATTAAAATTAACCAATCTTATTCTTATTACCATTAGTGTAGTTTATTTTTAAGTAATGTAAAACGACTTTTATTTATTAAGGGTGGATTAATCTTTTCTTATGGACTCAAACGTTCAACAAACAAAATTACAAGTCTCATTTGTCACAATCACTGAAGAAAATGTGACACAACGAATTGACAACTTTTTAATAACATACCTTAAAGGTGTGCCTAAAAGTATGATTTATCGCATACTTAGAAAAGGGGAAGTGCGTGTCAACAAAAAGCGGATTAAGCCAGAATATAAATTAACCATTGGTGATGAGGTTCGAATTCCACCTATTCGTGTTTCAGAAAAAACAGTTCCTGAAATTTCAAAAAAACTGAATAAAGTTGCTGATTTAGAAAAATCAATTATTTATGAAGATGATGTGATTCTTGCGATTAATAAACCATCTGGCATTGCCGTACATGGTGGAAGTGGCTTAAGTTTTGGCGTTATTGAAGGATTAAGAGCATTAAGACCTGAAGCCAAATTTTTAGAATTAGTACATCGTATCGATCGTGAAACATCTGGTGTTTTACTTATTGCTAAGAAACGTTCTGCACTAAAAGCATTACATCAACAACTTCGTTTAAAACAGATGCAAAAAAATTATTTAGCTTTAGTGAAAGGTAATTGGCCTTCTGAATGTAAAGTTGTACAAGCACCACTATTAAAAAATGTACTCAAAAGTGGTGAACGCGTGGTTAAGGTAAATGCAGAAGGTAAGCCATCTGAAACACGATTCAAAGTGGAAGAACGCTTTGGTTTTGCAACATTAATAAAAGCTAGCCCCGTAACCGGACGAACGCATCAAATTCGTGTACACACTCAATATGTTAATCATCCAATAGCATTTGATGATCGTTACGGAGATAGCCAATTTGATGAATTATTAGCTAAAAGCAAACTTAATCGATTATTTTTACATGCAGCTAATGTGAAATTTATTCATCCAAAAACTTTACAAGAGATGCAATTACATGCCCCGATGGATAATATATTGCAAAACTGTTTAATCCAGATTAGAAATGATAAATATCAACAATGATTTAAATGAGAAGGTAATCAACAATAATGAAAGATCTTAATTTATATTTAATTAGACATGGTCAAACCGAATGGAATATTAAAGATCAAATGCAAGGATCGAAAAATTCGCCTTTGACAGAAAATGGTGTTTTAGGCGCTCAAATCACAGGAAAGCATCTGAAAAATATACCTTTTATACAAGCCTACTCAAGCCCACAACAACGGGCTAAAGAAACTCGAGATTATATCATTCATGAAAATGACAATGTCATTCCGACTTTTGAACTTGATAATCTAAGAGAAATGGATTTTGGTCTTTGGGAAGGCAAACATGTTCCTTCATTAAAAAAAGAAATACCTGAATTCACGACTTATTTAACCGATCCTGAAAACTTTGACTCATCTATTAACCAAGGTGAAAACTACCTTGATATACTTTCTCGTATGAAAGAAGCTTTAAATGTTATCGTAAAAAATGCACCGCAAGATGAAGGTAATATTTTAGTTGTATCACATGGTACGGTTTTAAGAATATTACTTTGTGTTTTAAATGGTGGAGATTGGCGTAAACATCGTGATGAAGATTATTTCCCACGAGTGTTAAATACCAGTATAAGTGTAGTTAACTATAAGCAAACTGATGATAAGCCTGAAGGGGAATTTTCAGTTAAGTTTTATAATAATGTCGATCATTTAAACAATTAATTACCGTTAATTTTGTCATGTATACTCGGCTAATTAAGTTATTAGCCGAGTAATATTCAGACTACCTTCTGCTATAAGCAGCGTAACGTTTTTGTAATTGTTTTAATTGATTAATTCTTGCGTCAATTTTTGAAATTAATGTTTGATTACCTTTAGCTTGAGCTCTAGCATTTGTTAATAATTGAATTGCTTCTGGGAAACGTCCTTCAAGCGCGATTGATTCTGCCCTTGCACTCATTTCTTGAGCTCTCGATTTTATTCCCCCATAAGCGGTAACCAGTAAATCCCAACCATTAGTATCATCATTGTGATCAAATGTATAACGATGCAATAAACTCACCGCTTGCTGATATTGGCCATCTTTTATATAAGCATTAGCAAGATTTAATTGTAATACAGCATTATCCGGTGATCGTTTTAAGGCAGATTGTAAACGAGCTATGGCTTCTTTATTATTATTACTTTCTAAATTGATATCTGTCATTAAATCAATGTACCAAATATTATCTGGATCATTATCTAATAACGGTTGCAATTGAATTTTTGCTTGAACAAGATTTTTACTTTTGTAATTACTTAATGCGACGGCATAGGTTAGCGCCTTTTTACCTTGATCGGTATTCAATTTGCGATAATTATCAAGTAATAGTTTAGCGGTATTATTATTTCCCATAAGTATTGCTATTCGGGCCTTAGCTAAATAATAACTTAATGAGGAAGGTACATTTTTTTTAGAATATTGCAAAGAGCGATTGCGCATATCCGATAAACGGCTATTCGGTAATGGGTGAGTCATTAAAATTTCAGGCGGTTTACTACTGAAGCGACTTTGATCAGCCAGTTTTTGTAAAAATTCAGAAGATGCATGAGGATCAAATCCGGCTTTTGCTATGGTTCTAAGCCCAACCCTATCGGCTTCTTGTTCATTTGATTGAGTAAAACTAATCATGCTCTGTGTCGAACTTGCCATGGTGGTTGTCATTGCCGCCATACCCGCTTCTGGATTAGCTAATGTTAATAGTAATGAACCTAAGGCTCCTCCCCAAACATAAGGACTATTTTTATTTTGAGCCTCCATAGCGCGAGCTAAATGGCGTTGAGTAACATGCCCAATTTCGTGAGCCATAACCGAAGCTAATTGGCTTTCATTATCAGTATCCATAATTATTCTTGAATGAATGACAACATTACCGCCAAAAAAAGCAAAGGCATTGAGCACATTACTTTTCATTATATAAAAATGGAAAGGGGTTTGAACTGATTCAGATTTAGAAACTAATTTTTTTCCTAAATTATTAATATACTGATTTAAGACAGGGTCATTGGCTATAGGAGCACTGCCTCGTAACAATCGCACATAATAATCACCCATCTCTTTTTCTTGCCCGATGCTTAATGTGGTTGCAGCTGCGGTTCCCATCTCAGGTAGTGTTATATTATCTGCTGCATAAACAATAGGTGTAATTTGTAAGAATAGTGATGTTGATAGTACCAATGCGATTGCTTTTTTTAACATATTTATGACTCATAAAAAAATTTGATTATGAAACATTTTAGCTTAAAAAAAAGACAATATCACTTTGAATTTTTTATCAAATTGAGCTATTTATTTGATAAAGACTATTTAGTTTATTAAATTAAATAATGAAATTATTCAAATACAGCATGGCGAATATATTCTACATCAACGTTTTCAATGTATTTTCGTATGTTAGGATAAACATTGTAGTGATGACCAAATTCAGTTTGCATTAACTCATTAATTGCTTGAGATTTAGTCCAATTCTCAAAAACCAAACGGTACATAGCAATAGTGACGCCGGTACGATCACTGCCTTGCCAACAATGGATTAATATCGGTTTAGGAGAGGTATGAATCGCTTTCATTACTTGGATCATTTTCTCATCAGTAATATCACCTGCCCGCATTCGAATCCAAACTTCTGATATCTGTGCATTTTCGACTAACTCTCGATCGCTGTGAAATAGCCGTAAATTTATAATGGTTTTAAAGCCAAGTTTATCAAGCTGCGCTATCTGCTCTACACTGGGTTGCTCAGAGCGATAGACATCATTAGAAACTTGATAAAAATTATCGGGGAGATGTAAAGAATTGATATTAGATTGGCAACCACTAATGATAAAGCACAAGTAACACAATAAGAAAATATTAGTTATTTTGGATATTTTATTACAGGCCATTTGTGCTCCAATATTAAAATCTAATTCTTAAATTTATTGTTGACGTTTTTTAATAAATTCAACGATATCATCAACTTTAATTAATTCTTTATCGCCACCCGCACGATGTTTGTATTCCACTTCACCATTATCAAGGTTACGTTCACCAATAACGATAGTATGAGGAATACCAATAAGTTCGGCATCTGCAAACATAACACCAGGACGCTCTTTACGATCATCAAATAATACTTCAATACCCAGAGCTTGGAGATCGGCATAAAGTTTTTCAGCAGTGGCTTGTACTTTTTCTGATTTATGCATATTCATTGGAATAATGACAACACTAAATGGTGCAATCGCTTCTGGCCAAATAATCCCTCGATCGTCATGGCATTGTTCAATTGCAGCTGCAACAATTCGGCTAACCCCAATTCCATAACAGCCCATGATCATCACATGGTTTTGTCCATCTTCACCTTGGACAGTTGCTTTCATTGCTTCTGAATACTTAGTACCAAGTTGGAAAATATGCCCAACTTCAATACCACGTTTAATTTGTAATGTCCCTTTACCATCTGGGCTAATATCGCCTTCAACCACATTACGAATATCTTCAATGCGAGGTAAAGCGACATCTCTTTCCCAATTGATATTGAAATAATGTTTATGATCAATGTTGGCGCCAGCACTAAAATCACTCATTACTGCCACATCACGGTCAATGATGATTGGCATATTAAGGTTTACTGGTCCTAAAGAGCCAGGTCCTGCATTCACTACCACGCGAATTTCTTCTTCAGTTGCAAATTCAAGCGGTGATGCCACAATATCAATTTTTTCCGCTTTGATTTCGTTCAACGTATGATCACCACGGACTAATAAAGCTACAAGTTGGTGCCCACTCTCTTTAGTCGCCTTAACCATGAGTGTTTTAACTGTTTTTTCAATCGGTAAATTGAATTGTGCAACTAATTCATCAATTGTTTTGGCATCAGGTGTATCAACCAGTTCTATTGCCTTAGTTGGTCCTGATCGGCTTTGCGTTGGTGCTAATGCTTGTGCCATCTCAATATTAGCAGCGTAGTCAGATTCAGTTGAAAAGACAATATCATCTTCACCACTATCGGCTAATACTTGGAACTCATGCGACCAGTTGCCACCAATAGAACCCGTATCAGCACGCACTGCTCTAAAATTTAAGCCTGCACGAGTAAATACCGCACTGTAAGCCTTATACATATCATCATAGGTTTCTTGTAAAGATTCTTGTGAAGTATGAAACGAATAAGCATCTTTCATAATAAATTCACGCGAACGCATTACCCCAAATCGTGGGCGGACTTCGTCGCGGAATTTGGTTTGAATTTGATAAACATTAAGCGGTAATTGTTTATAGGAACTGACTTCATTACGAAGTAAGTCAGTGATCACTTCCTCATGGGTTGGGCCTAATACAAAATCACGGTCACCACGGTCTTTAATACGTAATAGCTCTGGACCATATTGTTCCCAACGACCACTCTCTTGCCAAATATCAGCAGGCTGTACAACAGGCATTAATACTTCAATTGCACCGGCTTTATTCATCTCTTCCCGAACAATATTTTCAACTTTTTTAAGTACACGATAGCCAGTGGGTAGCCAAGTATATAGTCCAGCGGCAACTTTACGGATCATGCCGGCACGTAACATTAATTGATGGCTTATCACTTCAGCATCAGTGGGTGTCTCTTTTAATGTAGATAGAAGATATTTACTGGTTCGCATAAATTTATCCTGAAAAAAATAATGTACTAATGAATATACTAAAATGTGAGCTAGTTTAGCAGTACCTAACGTAACACTAAAGTAATTTTATTGGTTATTGTTGTTATGATTAAAAATATAGAGTAAATTTAGATAATTATAAGATTAGAAAAATAATAAGGTTGAATATTTTTGAAATTTTTATCTCGTATTGCTCTTATTCTGTTTTGCATGGTTCTATTTTACTATCCATTCAAAATTACCAAATATTATTTAATGGATATGAGTTATGATGAAATTTCAAATGTCGGTTGGCACTTTGATACTTGCAAAACTAAAGATGATGCTTTAGTAAGCAGTAATGATTGCCCGTGTGGTGGATTAATCGAACCGGATGATGGTTTTTACATTAACAACGAAGGATACATGTTCTTGGATAATGAACTCTATGGTAAGGTGACTTTGATAGAAAAACCAAGCTATTTTCAAACGGAGCTTTATACAGGGGGAACATTAAAAATTGAACATATAGATACGGGGTTAATTTGTTACTTCGACTCTGTTATGGATTAAAATTACGGGTATTATAAAATTGTTACTATGATTCTATATAATCACTTTGATATGTTTTTAAACCCAAATTAGGTGTCAAAAACCCCGCTCCTCAACTTTTTTTAATTTATTTAAGGATAAAAATTTAATCTCAATTATTAGCTTGATTAGCTAATACTTATCACCATAATATAGCATTATATAAGTCATTTTTTATTCATAACTACGTGCATGTCAAAGATTATAAAAGGGATAAAATGGGTTCAGTTTTTGAGATATTTAAAATTGGTATAGGTCCTTCTAGTTCACATACAGTTGGTCCAATGCGAGCGGGTAAGGCGTTTATTGATCAACTGATTGATAATGGGCAAATGCCATTAGTGACAAAAATTGTGGCAGATGTTTATGGTTCTTTATCACTGACCGGCAAGGGGCATCATACTGATGTTGCAATTATTCTTGGATTATCTGGCGAAAAGCCTGATACCGTTAATATTGACCAAATTCCCCATTTTATTCAAACCATGAACCAATGTGGTAAATTACCGATATATAATGGTAAATACCAAATTGATTTTTCAAACGAAAGCATTATTTTTCATTCAACTTTTTTACCATTACATGAAAATGGTATGACGTTAAGCGCTTATCATGATAATGAACTCATCGTCCAGAAAACCTATTATTCAGTGGGTGGAGGAAAAATTGTTGAAGAGGAGCAGTTTGGACAACAACAGCAGAATTCTGTTGATGTGCCTTATCCTTTTTCAACAGCAGCGCAATTATTGAAGCATTGTGATGATAATTCGTTGTCGGTATCGAGTATTGTGTTAAAAAATGAGTTACAACTGCATAGTTATGATGATGTTGTAAATTATTTTTCTTTAGTTGGACAAACAATGCTTAATTGTATTAAACGCGGCATGAATACTGAAGGATTATTACCTGGTGCGCTTAAGGTTCCTCGTCGAGCAAATGCACTTTATCGCCAATTATTGACTAGCAAAAATAATAATGATCCAATGATTATTATTGATTGGATAAATATGTTTGCGTTAGCAGTCAGTGAAGAAAATGCCGCAGGGGGAAGGGTAGTGACGGCTCCTACCAATGGCGCTTGCGGCATAATACCAGCCGTTCTTGCCTATTATGATAAGTTTATCGATCCGGTCTCGCCCGATATTTTTATTCGCTATTTTTTAACTTGTGGAGCCATTGGTTTACTTTATCAAAAAAATGCATCTATTTCAGGTGCTGAAGTTGGTTGTCAGGGTGAGGTCGGTGTTGCTTGTTCAATGGCGGCTGCTGGTCTGGCTGAATTGTTGGGGGGTAATCCTCAGCAAGTTTGTATGGCAGCCGAAATTGGTATGGAACATAATTTAGGTTTAACCTGTGATCCTGTTGATGGTCAAGTACAAGTTCCTTGTATTGAACGTAATGCGATTGCTGCAGTTAAAGCAATTAATGCGACACGCATGGCATTAAGGCGCACTACTGCAGCTATCGTTTCGCTTGATAAGGTGATTGAAACTATGTACGAAACCGGAAAGGATATGAATGCAAAATACCGAGAGACTTCACGTGGTGGGTTAGCAATTACTGTTCACTGTAGTTAATAATGAAGAGTTAATTATGTGAGCTTTTTGCTGTACAATGTAAGTAATCACTCACCGAAGTTACTTTAGTGAGTGATAAATGTTAAGTTATAAGTCTTACCATAATCACTGTTAAAACATTACCACTATTACTCGATGCCACTATTATCTGATTATAAATAAGAGTGGCATATTTAAGTATTACAACAATCTTTTTTGCATCTTTTAATATGCAGATGCATTTAGGAAAATTAATTATTTAGTGCGATTAATCGTTATGCATCTAATTCTTTTCTTAATTGTTGTTTTTTTAAGCTTTCTAAAATCTTGTTATGAATTCCACTAAAACCACCATTACTCATAATCAAAATGGCATCGGTTGGTTTGGCTGATTTTGTTATCATTTCAACTAATAAGTCAATATCAGCTGTCCAATAAGCCGGTTGGATACAGGCATCGACTACATCAGCAACTAACCAAGGTAGTTGTTCTGGTTGGAACATATATATTTCATCAGCGCGACCTAATGATGGAGCAAGTTCATCTTTTGAAATCCCTAACTTCATTGTGTTAGAACGAGGCTCTAATACTGCTAAAATTCGTCGATTTGCACCAATTTTGCTGCGTAATGCTTCTAATGTTGCTAAAATTGCCGTTGGATGATGAGCGAAATCATCATAAATTTCAATGTTATTGACCTCACCATATAGCTCCAAGCGTCTTTTAGCATTTAAAAATGATCCTAACGCTAAACAAGCATCTGCTGGATCTATACCAACATTGTGTGCAGCGGCAATTGCCATTAAGGCATTATGCATATTGTGTTCACCAACTAAAGAATAGTTAACTGTACCCATCTTTTTGTTGTTGTAATAAACATCAAACTGGCTGGCATCATTAGCAATCTTTTTCGCTAACCAACCGTCTTCAGATTCGGTAAAAGATTGTTTACTCCAACAACCTTTTGCTAATACTTGTTTTAAATTGACATCTTCTTGAGGAGAAATTATCAATCCTTTACTTGGTACTAAACGAACTAGATGATGGAACTGTTTTTGGATAGAACTAAGATCATCAAAAATATCTGCATGATCGAACTCTAAATTATTCATAATCAGTGTTTTTGGACAATAATGCATGAATTTAGAGCGCTTATCAAAGAATGAACAGTCATACTCGTCTGCTTCAATAACAAAGAAGTTACCTTCACCTAATCTTGCTGATACTTCAAAATTACCCGGAACACCACCAATAACAAAACCCTGTTTATAGCCTTGTTTTTCTAAAATCCAGTTAACCATTCCAGCCGTTGTTGTTTTGCCGTGTGTACCTGCCACAGCAATAACCCAACGGTCTTTTAGTACATTATCATGTAACCATTGTGGTGCAGAGACGTAAGGAATGTTATTGTCCAAAATGTATTCAACACAAGGATTTCCTCTTGATAGAGCATTACCAATGATGACCAGATCAGGAGTTGGCGTTAATTGTGAAGGATCGTCTCCTTCAATAATATCAATATGCTCTTTTTGTAACAGCGTACTCATTGGTGGGTAAACATTTTTATCTGATCCTGTTACTTTGTGACCTAATGAACGAGCTATTAATGCAATACCGCCCATAAATGTGCCACAAATCCCAAGAATATGAATATGCATTTTTTGTCCTTAATGTTGTATAAAATGTACTAATGATAAAACTATTGTATTGCCAATCTTACTTTTATGATTAACTGATCTGATTTTACAGAATCTAGTAATTATAGTCGATCTTAATCGCTTATGCGATAGGCCAAATATGTCTTATCATTAATTTTAGGGTTTGATTTCCTCGAAACTCATTTACATCTAAGTGATAAACAATTTTTGCTTCTTTTATCGTTTGGTCTGGCCACTTTGTTAAATTAACATTAAAACAGATCCCTTCAATTATTGGTCCCCCATTTTTGGGTTCTAATACTAATTTAAGGTGTTTTTCAGCAAATATGCGTTGCTGATGAATAATAAATTCGCCATCAAATGTAGGTTCGATAAATCCTTCACCCCATGGACCAGAGTCTTTTAGTAGTTTTGCAATTGAATAATTAAAATCTTCGTTATTTATCTCGCCATCGGTTTCAATCGTTTGTTCAAGTACCTTCAAATCAAGTTGCTCAGTTATCACTGTTTCTAAAAGATCCCTAAATTTATCTAAATCTTTTTCTTGAATACTTAATCCAGCAGCCATGGCATGACCACCAAAGCTAACCAAAATATCTGGATATCTTTGATTTAACTCATAGAGTACATTTTGTAAGTGAATACCATCTATTGATCTTCCAGAACCTTTCAATAATCCATCTTCTGTCGAAGCGAAACATATCACAGGACGATAATATTTGTCTTTCAATCGTGCTGAGACTATACCAATAACACCTTGATGCCACTCAGGATGATGTACCACTATTGAATTAGGTAAAGAAGGTCTATGTATCTGTTCAACGTGGGATAAAGCTTCTTGATACATCGTTTGCTCAATTAATTTTCGATCACTATTAAGCGTATCAAGGTCGGCTGCTTGATTGACTGCACTATCATAGTCTTCACATAACAATAATTCTACGCTCAGAGACATATTATCCATTCGTCCAGCAGCATTTAGTCTTGGGGCTATATAATAAGCAAGATCTGTTGAGGTGAACGTAAGGGGATCTCGTCTGGAAATATTTAATAATGCTTTAATTCCTTCACAACAATAGCCTGCTCGGATACGGCTAACACCTTGATGGACTAGTATTCGGTTATTTAGGTCGAGTTTTACCACATCGGCAATAGTGCCAAGGGCAACTAAGTCTAATAAGCTAGCAATATTAAATTCTTCTAAATTATGTGTGGTGAACCAGTTTTCCTTGCGTAATTTTGACCGTAATGCCAGCATAAAATAAAAAGCTACACCAACACCTGCTAAATGTTTTGAAGGAAAAGTGCAATTTGGTAAATTAGGATTGATAATTGCATCCGCAGGAGGTAGTTTTTCTGGACATAAGTGGTGATCGGTAATAATGACGGTTAAATTCGACTGTTTTGCAAATTCGACCGCCTCAACAGCAGAAACACCGTTATCAACAGTAATAATAAGATCCGCTTTTTGTAAAATTGCTTTCTTTACGACGTTAATACTTAAGCCATATCCATCATCAAAACGATTTGGAATAATATAATCGACAAATTGACACCCCATTTTTTTTAACGCTTTTACCGTTAATGCGGTACTGGTTGCGCCATCGGTATCAAAGTCTCCAACAATCATTATTCGCTCATTGTTCTTCATTGCAGAATAAAGAATGTCAACAGCTTTATTGGTCCCATCTAGATTGTCGTAGTTACATAGATTACGAGTGGTATAGTCTAGTTCTTGCATAGACGTTATTCCGCGCAATGCATATACTCGCTGCAACAATAACGGAATGTCATTTGATAATTCTGGTAGCGTTTCGGGTAACTTACGATGTATTAATTTATCTGCTTTCATATGATGAATGTTAGCGCGTATGCGCTAACAATTTTTTGTATTCTATAATTTAAAGATTATAAATTATACAGTACTAGTTTTTAGATTTCTTTTTTAAAATTTCGATTAATTTATCAGCCGGAACGTAACCAGAGACAAGTTGTCCATCAGGTAATACTATTGCTGGTGTTCCACTAATACCGAGTTTTTTACCAACGTTAAATTGTTGTGTTACATAAGGGATCATGCTATTAGCAGGTGAAATTTTATTACCTTTATATGCATTTTCAAAAGCGGCTTTGCGATCAACTACACTCCAAATGGATTGCATATTTTTACCTACTTCACTATCTGCTCCTGCTCGTGGAAAAGCAAAATAGTGAACTGAGATGCCTGCATTTAAATATTGCTCAATATTTTCGTGTAATAATTTACAGTAGTGGCATGTGTAATCGGTAAAAACTGAGATAATATATTGTTCATTTGGAGCTTGATAAACAATGGCATCTTTTTCAATTGATTTCATTAATTTTAAGTTATTGCTGTTGGCAATATTTACTGGTTCACTGCCTTCAAGATTATAGATTGGCCCTTGAGTTAAGAATTTACCATCATCAGTGACATAAAAGATACCATCTGGTGTGGTAACACTTTTTAGCCCTTGTATTGGATTATTTTCGATTGTAATTTCTTTGCTAGAAAAACCTAACTTTTCCATTGTTTTTGTAATATCGGCGTTAGAGGCTAATACTGAAGTTGAGATCAATGCTAAACCTAAACTGATTACTAATTTTTTCATTCAATTATCCTTAGTTTATTGAACCGCTATGCGCGAGGATGATGTTTGCTGTGCAACTGTTTTAATCTTTCTGTTGCAACATGTGTATAAATCTGTGTAGTTGATAAACTACTATGCCCAAGTAACATTTGTACAACACGCAAATCGGCACCATGATTAAGTAAATGCGTTGCAAAAGCGTGTCTAAGTACATGAGGCGAAAGGGCTTCTATATTAATGCCCGTTAGTATGGCATAATATTTTATCCTATGCCAGAAAGTCTGTCGTGTCATTTTTTTACCCAATCGACTTGGAAAAAGAACATCAACAGGACCATTTTTTAAAAGATCGTTGCGCGCATATTTGAAATAGTATTCAAGCCAATAAATAGCCTCTTCTCCCAAAGGAACTAAACGCTCTTTATTTCCTTTACCAACGACTCTAACTACTCCTTGTCTAAGGCTTACATCGCTAATCTCCAGATTGACTAACTCCGAAACGCGTAGCCCTGTTGCATAAAGCACTTCTAACATCGCTTTATCTCGCAATTCTATTGGATCATCAATACTTGGTGATTCAAGAAGAGCATCAACCTGTAATTCAGTTAGATCTTTGGGTAACTTTTTGGGTAATTTGGGTGATGATAATATAGCTGATGGATCATCCGTACGATAATTTTCTTGATATAAATATTGAAAAAAACGTTTAGTCGCACTAAGTAAACGAGCTGAACTACTTGCTTTATAACCATCTTTAACGCGTTGCAATAAAAATTCCTGCAAATTAATTGATTGCGCAGTGATGAAATTAACTTGCTGTGATTGCAGTGATTGGCTTAAAGCAAACAGGTCGAGTTTATAAGATTCGATAGTATTTTCAGAAAGATTTCGTTCCAACCAAATTGAGTCTAAAAATTGTTCAATTAATATTTTATTTTGTGATGATATTTCTTTATCAGACATTAAAAGCCAACTCTTTTTTCGACGATTTTTCCTATTATATACTAACTGCTAATAACTATTCACTTTAGTTTATGTTGGAAGAATCTTTTGTATCTTTTCTTTAGCCTACGATATACTGCACTATCGGTTATTTTTTATAATAAGTTATGCTGAAACGAAATATTAATCTTTTTATTGTGCTATATGCTTTTTTGGTAATAGGTCTTGAAACTTATATTTATTGGCATACACGACTTCGGCCTTGGCAACCAGGAACACCTATCGGGAGAATGGTTTTTTATTACAGTTTTTTTACCGTGTTGTCTAATCTCATGTTGGCATTTAGCTGTTTGTGGTTAGCCTTTAATCCAAACTGTAATCGATATTTATTTAAAGTGATTCGATTAAATGGTTTAATTGGCGTAATTATAACGGCTGTTGTCTATAATCTAATATTAAGAAGTATTCATAAACCACCGAGTACATTATTACAATTTACTAATGAGAGTTTACATGCCGTTTTACCTATTGCTGGCGTATTAAGTTGGTTAATATGGGGGCCATTTCGACGCATTCATTTCAAGGTTATCGTTGGCTCGTTTTTGTCAATGCTAATTTATGGTATTTATATCTTCACAAGAGGTTATTTTACTAATCAATATCCCTATCCTTTTATTAATGTAGTGAAGGTTGGTTACGCTAAAGCGCTTTATTCCTCTGGATTGGTTTTTGTGCTGTTTTTAGTCTTGGCTTTTTTATTATGGGGCATTGATTGTTTTAGGAGACGAATATGAAATTATTTATTTATGAACACTGTCCTTTTTGTGTACGTGCAAGAATGATTTTTGGCTTGAAAAATATTCCGGTTGAGCAGCATGTTTTTCTAAGTAATGATGCTAAATCACCAGAAAGCATGATTGGCGAAAAAATGGTACCCATCTTACAAAAAGAAGATGGTAGCTATATGCCAGAAAGTTTGGATATTGTTGCTTATATCGATAGCAATTATGGCGGTAGCCCTATTTTAACAGGACCTAAAAATCCAAAAATTGAAGCATTGATAAAACAACTTCAACAATATGACTATAAGTTAGAGTGTCCGCGTTATATCAAACTTGGTTTAGCTGAATTTGCTACTCAAGATGCTATTGATAATTTTGTCACAAATAAGAGTAAAAAGATGGGATCGTTTGATGAATGCCTTGCTCAAACTGATTCGTTAATCGCTAAGGTTGCTGATTTATTCACTCAACTTGAATCCTTAATCGCATCGCCTAATGCATGTAATGGCTCGTTATCTTGGGATGATATTTGTTTGTTCCCAATATTACGCAATTTGACATGTGTTAAAGGACTTAAATTTCCGACTAAAATCAGAGAATATTTAGAATCTATGTCTAAAAAAAGTAAAGTAAATTTATTTTTTGATAAAGCTATCTAATTGGAGATATTTGCAGGAGTATCAAAAAGTAATCAGCTAATTAATTGCTAATTATAAGAGTACAAGTAGGAAGAAAACTTGTACTCTTTTTTGTATTAAATCTTCGTTATAAATTTTAAAAAATAATCAATTAATTGCTTAATACAGGATCAATAATTTCAATCTTGTCTTTACCACCATAAACATCATACCAAGGTGTTGCGTATTGTTTTAAGATTTTGTTAAGGTGCTCAACATTTTCACGACCAGTTGTATCTAGCCAACGTTTTAAGCCATCTTTACCGCCGTTAGCATATGCTGCTACGCCTTCAAACCAAGTTGCACGACCGCCTAAAATACCACTGTATTTAGCGCCATGTTCGCCAGCAAAAATAAGCTCTTCATGGAAAGTTTTGGTTGGTACACCAGCACTTAAGTAGATAAATGGGCGTGTAGCAGCGTCACTTGCTTGTTTAAAATATTCAGCCGCTTGTTTTTGGGTATATACCACAGGATTATTGTCGTTAAATCCTTCAACATTTTTAAATAGAACTGGCACTTCTACTTTTAAGATATCGATGTAATAGTGATCTTTAGTAAACTCCTCAATAGTTTTGATCACTTTTTGAGGTTTGATTTTTGCAAATTCAGGGCTTTTATCATCAGTCACCACATTATCATAGACAATTGGTTCGACAAATACCGGAATATCAGCGGCTCTCGCTTCATTGCCTAAACGTTCTAAAAAGGCATGTTTTTTATCTAAGATATCTTGAGGATCATCCGGATTATAATAAACAAGGACTTTTGCTGCATCAGCACCTTTTTTCAATAAACGTTGCAGTGAATCTTCAGGCAAAATATCGGGTAAACGACCAGGAGTATTGGCATCATAACCAGTTTTTTCATAAGACATGATTAAGCCAGCATTTTTATTTTTTGCCGCCATACCTTTGAAACCAAGTTCTTCATCAAGCAAAATGGCACTAACATATTTGGTTAATTCCTGAGAAACAAGCTCTTTAAATTCATAAACCATGTCAATGTGATAACGCTCTTGACCAACGGCATTTTGCATCATTTTTACCATTGAACCACGCTGATCGATTGCTAATGCTGCAATTACGCCATCTTGGTTAGATAATTGTTGCATACGGTTGAATTTTCCACGAGAAATGCGTTTTGTTGCCATTTTAGAACTCTCCATTTGTTAAGATTTTGTTATTGTAGGTATTTGTATGGCTAACTATTAATCATTTAGTGCTAGTTTTGATTTTTGTTTGCTTTTAGATATTTTCTTTTAAATAACAGTTAGTTCTTGTATAGTAGTACAATTTAATAGACTTATTGTAAACAATTATTTACAAGGATGATTATGCCAAATTCTGCAATTTCCAAAAATGTGAGAACATTAAATAATCAGGATTATAAAACCTTAGCGCTTTCCGCGTTAGGTGGCGCATTAGAGTTTTATGATTTTATTATTTTTGTCTTTTTTTCAATAACGATTAGCCATTTATTTTTTCCGACTAATATGCCTACATGGTTAAGTCAAGTTCAGACTTTTGGCATTTTTGCTGCCGGGTATTTGATTCGCCCTTTTGGTGGTATTGTGATGGCTCATTTTGGTGATATATTTGGCCGCAAAAGAATGTTTACACTTAGCATCCTATTAATGGCTTTACCAACATTATTTATTGGCTGTCTACCAACTTATGCCAATATCGGTATTTTTGCGCCATTATTACTGTTAATGATGCGATTATGCCAAGGACTTGCCGTTGGTGGTGAAGTTCCTGGAGCATGGACATTTGTTGCCGAACATGTTCCTAAAAATAAAATAGGTCTAGCGTGTGGTATTTTAACTAGTGGATTAAGTTTAGGTATCCTGCTTGGTTCACTGGTATCGACAATAATGAGTAAAAGTATCTCGGTAGAACAAATGAATGAGTGGGGATGGCGAATTCCATTTATTATCGGCGGTATTTTCGGTTTAATCGCTATGTATCTACGTCGTTGGCTAAAAGAAACGCCGATTTTTCTTGAAATTCAAAAGCGTAAAAATCAAGAATTATCAAGAAAGTTGCCAGTAATTACTGTGATTACCCAATATTTACCCCAAACAATTTTATCGATGCTACTTACTTGGGTGTTGTCAGCGGGTATTATGGTGATAATGTTAATGACGCCAATTTTGTTACAAAAGCAATTTGGTTATTCAGCAATTGAAGCTTTGCAAGGGAATATATTGGCTATCATCGGACTGATTATCAGTTGTACGTTTTACGGTATGATGATGGATAAGTTTTCGATGGGCAAAGTACTTGTTGTTGGTTGTATCGTGGCTGCTATCATGATTGCTATATTTTATCTATCACTAGATAATCCGAATCTTCTATTTATCACTTATTCATTAGCAGGTTTTAGTGTTGGAATTGTCGGTTCTTTTGCTTATTTTATGGTTAAAGTGTTTCCAACTCAGGTGCGTTATAGCGGTGTGTCGTTCTCATTTAATATGGCTTATGCCATAGCTGGTGGCTTAACGCCATTACTAATCTCATTTTTTAGTGATTTTGTGAGTAAAATGGCGCCCGCTATTTATGTTGTTGGATTATTTGTGTTAGGTGCATTGATTGGGCTATTTTTATTAATCAATAATAATAGCCAAAAATATATAGCAAAAGATATCTCTTAACATTTAATAGATAATAAAAAAAAGTTGAGGAGCGGGGTTTTTAAGTTCCTCAACAGTTATATTTAGCTTATTTTACTGCTTTTTCCCAGCTCAATAGTTCGAATGACTCCAGCTTTCACGCTTCGTTGTAACCCTGCTGCAAAATCACTATTATTTAGTTCATACAAACTATGTATTCCAACTCCAGCTGGCGAGTTATTAATATCAAGCAATTGTCTTGGATGTTTTTGACTTAATTGAAGCATTGAGGCTGCGCCGTGTAAATTTTCGATCGCAATACGTTTGGCCATATCTCGGGGCAATCCAACTAAAACTCCAGCATCAACTAACGATTCATAAAAATAATAAATATAATTCGGTCCTGCAACAGCATAGCCAGTAAAAATATCAAGCAGTGATTCGTCAATATATTCAAGTTTACCAAAACTTTTGAAGAATTGGGTGACGGACTTTTGTTTTGCAACAGCCTGATCATTCTCGTCGGTAGCAATACCTGAATAACCAAAACCTGTATCGGTAAGTGTATTTGGAATCGTTCTAATAACAGGAAGATCAACTTTTAAGGATTGTTTTATTTGGGCAATTGTTACTCCAGCAATGATTGAAATGATAACAGTCTCTTTAACATCCAATTGTTGAACTATCTTACTCCATGCATCTTGAGGTCTAACACCCAATACAATAATATCTGCATTGACGATTTTGTCAGTTGGGGTAACGCCATAAGTTGAATGTAAATAGTCTAAGCGAGATTTAACAATATCGTTCACTAATATATTTTGGGGTTCATATGTTTTATTTTTTATCAAAGCGCTAATAATCGCTTCAGACATATGGCCACTACCTATAAATAAAATTTTACTCATACTCATAGTTCCTATTTATAATTGGCTAAAAATCATAACTACACCATATGTTTCACTGGCAGGTACGATAATCGTATCATTTTGTAAATTGTATTTAATTTTTCCTTTTTCTAGTGCTTGTTGGGTTTGCGCTAATGATTTTGTTGTGAAGCCTAAAGCAACTTTACGATCTTGGTCGTTATTCGCTTTACTTACTGACGAGCCAAAAAGATGCTGTATTGCACTTGGTGTAAGGTAATCAATAAATTTATCTTCAGCTTTTAGACGTACGCCTCCGTCAATTTCGATAATTTTTGCTGAAGGGAAAGTTTTTTCAAGCAATTTAATTGAGGAGCGGGGTTTTTGAGCTTCAATAATGACTTGATTAATATTTATTACACCATTTGGGTGCGTTTGCCACTCTTTACGCCAAACGAGTTCCGGGGTCAGTTGGTCGCAAAAAAAGATCTGTCCATTTGGAGTATAGGAAGGGTCTAATCTGACGGTTTTAAAACGCGCTTCAGGTTTAGTGCCATCATTTAATTCGACAGGTCTAAAAAAGGATTTAGGGCCGTCACCCTCAACTTTTATACTTTGGCTAACAAGTTGTTGATAAAGTTTGTTGGCATCTTTGGTTTTGAAAACTAATCCAGTTAGCCCGTCAGCAAAACACCAACTTTTATCTACTTTACCCGCATTTTGAGGTTCAAAACCTAAAAGCTCAAGATATGTGGTCGTAAATATCGCTAAATTGTTACTTGTTCCTAGTGAATGGTGGCCCCTTGGGGTTGTTGTGAATCCCAGTTTTTGATATTGAGAATTTGCTTGATCGAGCTGATCTGATACGGTGATTACAACATGATCAATTTGTGGACTAAGTATTGTCATTATATTCACTCCTTAAATATGAATAGCGGGAGACATATCAATTAATCGATGTGGATTCCATCCTTTACCAGGAACCGCATCAAGTAGATCTTTGGTATAAGATACTGTCGGATTTAGAAAGACTTGTGATGCGATACCTTGCTCGATGATGTTTCCTGATTTCATTACAATAATATGATCACAAATTTGTGCAGCAACTCGCAGGTCATGGGTGATAAATAGAACCGTTAAATCCAGCTTTTTTTGTAATTGCGTTAATAGTTCAAGAACTTGTGCCTGAACTGAAACATCAAGCGCCGATACCGGTTCATCAGCAATCAATATTTTCGGCTCTAATGCTAATGCTCGAGCAAGGCCTATTCGTTGCCTTTGTCCTCCTGAAAATTCATGAGGATAACGGTTTAATGCCTCGCTTTCCAATCCCACCATGTTGAATAACGCTTTTGCTCTTTTGATGGCTTCGTGTTTGTTTGTTCCGTGAAGTATTGGTCCAATCGTAACTTGATCGCCGACTTTTCGACGTGGATTTAATGACGCATAGGGATCTTGAAAGACCATCTGAATATGGCGTGAATATTGTTTAAGTTTTTTCCCTTTTAAATTGGCAATATCTACATCTTCAAAGTTGATTTGACCGCTGTCTATTTCTAATAATTTAATAATGCATCTGGCTAACGTTGATTTACCTGAGCCGCTTTCTCCCACAACGCCTAAAGTACTACCTTTATGTAACTTAAAGCTAACATTATTAACCGCATAGGTTGTACGTCGGTTTTGCTTAAAAAAGCTATGATTGTGATACGTTTTTGATAGGTTGTTCACTTCAAGAATAATCTCTTTATTAATACGTCGAACATCCCCAGGAGTAAGGGGAGGGACAGCGGCTATTAACGCTTGTGTATAAGGATGTGTTGGTGAATTTAATACGTCACTCGCTAAGCCTTGCTCAACGAGTTGTCCTTTCTGCATAACCGCAATACGAGTTGCAATATCAGCAACTACACCAAAATCATGAGTAATGAATAATACTGCGGTACCTTTGCGTGATTGTAGTTCGCGAATCAATTCTAATATGCATGCTTGAGTTGTGACATCTAAAGCTGTTGTTGGTTCATCAGCAATCAAAATAGCGGGTTCTAATGCTAATGCCATAGCAATCATGGCACGTTGACGCTGGCCACCAGAAAGTTGATGTGGATAAGCTTTAGCAACAGACTGTGGATTGGGCATTTGCACATCCGTTAATAATTGGATAACTTTTTGGTTTATCTCTTGTTTAGTTAACTTAGTGTGGATAGTGAACATTTCACTAATTTGATTAGCGATGGTTTTTAATGGATTTAGCGCAGTCATCGGGTCTTGGAAAACCATACCAATATGCGCACCACGAATTTTACGCATTTGTTCATCATGGTAAGTGAGTAAGTTGTTTCCGTCGAAATCAATCTCACCTTGAGAAGCAATAATACCGTCAGGTAATAATCCCATGATTGCATTGGATAATAAAGATTTACCCGAACCACTTTCACCAACAATACATAGGATTTCGTTAGCATAAAGATCGAGTGACACATCATTAACCGCATATTTTCGATCCGAACCATGAGGCAAATCTAGGGTTAAATTTTTAATAGTTAGTCTTTTTTGATTCATCGTTTTTTTAACCTTGGATTGAGTGCATCATTTATTCCTTGTCCAACTAATGATGCAGATAAAACGGTTAGCAATATTGCAATGCCAGGAATAGCTGAAACATACCATTGTTGACGTAATACTAGTCGTCCATTACCGACCAGATTCCCCCATGATGAAATATTGGGATCGGAAAGGCTCAAAAAAGCTAGCGCACTTTCCATTAATATCGCGGTTGATAAAATAACACTGGCATACATAATTACTGGCGGTAATGCGTTTGGTAAAATCTCTTTAAACATGAGTCTAGTTGAGCTCATGCCTATGGTTTTTCCCGCCTGAACAAATTCACGATTGCGTAATGATAAAAATTCTGCTCGAGTTAACCTTGCAACGGGCGGCCAAGAAACAACACCAATTGCAATCACCACAATATTGATTGTTGAACCAAATACCGCAACAGCAACGAGTAATAGTAAAAAGTTAGGTAAAATTTGGAATGCTTCTGTAAGGCGCATCAGTATGTCGTCAACCCATCTTCCGTAGAATCCTGAGATGGCACCAATAACCACACCAATAATAATTGCTATGAATGTTGAGATAAGTCCGATAATCAGTGATACTTTTGCACCATGAAAAAGCTGGGCAGCGATATTTCTTCCTGCCTGATCTGTTCCCAGGATAAATTTAGGATTTGTAAAAGGCCATTGTAATGGGCGACCCGCTAAGCGAAGCGGATTGCCAGGAAAAAACCAATCTGCGCTTAATGCAATTATGATAATTAATAACAGTAAAATTGTACCAATTCTAGCAATTGGGCTACGAAAATAGTCTTTTAATATCGCCATCATTAATGTCCTGTAATGCGTGGATCGAGCTTTGCGTAAAGCATATCGACAATAAAATTAATAATGATAACGAGTATTGCTGAAACAAATACTACGCCAAGTAAAGTGTTTAGATCTCTTTGTACTACAGAATCATAGGCAAGTCGTCCTAATCCTGGAATAGCAAAAATGGTTTCAATAACCACCGAACCGCCTAACATGGTGCCTGCTTGTAGACCGATTAGCGTTATCATTGGTAACATGGCGTTACGTAGTATGTGATTAACCAGTATCTGGCGGCTACTTAATCCTTTTGCTTTAGCAGTTTTAACAAAGTCTAAGGTCGATACTTCAAGTAATGAAGCGCGCATAATGCGTAAATAGATTGCTAGATAAACTAAAGCTAGGGTGGTAGTTGGCAAGATTAAATACCATGCAATATCAAAAAATGCTGAAATACCCGTTAATGATTCGCCGATACTGCCAAACCCACTAGGTGGTAACCAATTCAAATAAATTGAGAAGAAGACAATTCCCATGAGAGCTAACCAAAATGAAGGTGTTGAATAAAAAATTAGTCCCAGTACTGAAATGAGTGTATCTGGCCAACGATTCACTTTTTGAGCGGATAAAATGCCAAGGATTGTACCGAAGGTAAACGCTAAGAACATTGCGCAAACCATCAATAGTAATGTAGCCGGTAAACGTTCTAAGATCATATGGCTAACTGGCTTATTATATATTGCTGATTGCCCCAAATCTAAATGAACTAATCGCCATAAATAATTGATTAATCGTGAACTTGTTGATTGGTCAAGTTCATAATGATGACGCATTTCATCAATAACGCTTGATTCGGCACCACCAATTTGGGCAAGTAAAGCATCCACTGTATCGCCAGGCGCCAATTGCAATAATAAAAATAGCGCAATTAGTATGATAACCAGTGCTGGAATCGTGGTTAATAATCGTCTAAGTGCTAAAGTCAGTATATGCGTCATCATTTCACCTTAACTTAGTGTTCTATCCATACATCAAACCAACTACTTGATGGCCAACGTGCTGTATTATGATGATTGTGTACTTTGTTATTAATCACTGAGATGAATTCACGTTCTGTTGCGAACCAGAGTGGTAGTTCAGTATTCACGACATCAACTAGTTGACCATAAAGTGCTTTACGTTTGACTGGATCTATTTCAGTTGCGGCACTATCGATTAATTGGTCGACAGCATCAGATTTCCAGCCATATTGATTTGTCCAAGGCGCTCCTTCAGGACTGCCAGAACGTAACCAAACAGTTGTCGATACTGCTGGATCGCCTCTATATTGGTGCCACCCTGTTGCAATATCAAAATCGTGGAGTTTATAAACGGCATTTAAAGCGCCAGCAGTGTCGAGATTAACGATAACCACATTAATGCCGATTTCAGCTAAAGATTGTTGGATAAATGTTGCAAAAAGTGGAACATCTTCACCATTATTAATATGGACTAATTTTAAGGTAAAACGAGTGCCGTCAGCTTTTCGTGGATAACCCGCTTCATCTAATAATTGTTCAGCTTTTTCTCTATCAAAAGGGTAAACAATTTTACTGTCTTTAGGGTAAAAAACGTTTGATGATGGAATAATACCTGTTGCAGGCTTACCAAATCCGTATAAAAAGTCATCGATGAAGAAAGGAATATCGAGTGATTGAACAATTGCTTTGCGAACGTTTAGGTTAGCAATGATCGGATTGCGGAAGTTAAATTCTAAAGTATTATTGAAAATATTTGCTTGAGAACCTTTTGTTAAAACCTCAAATTTTGAGTTTTGTTTGAATCGATTAATATCAGCAAGGCTTAATTTTGAGTATGCACTTAAATCAATTTGTCCACTTTCAAGTGCAGCTGATGCTGAAGAGTTATCGTTAATAATGCGCCAGATTATTTTATCTAAATAAGGATATCCTTTTCGCCAATAATCAGCATTGCGTTCAACAATAATATGTTGTCCTCGTTGATATTCAACGAACTTGAATGGCCCAGTCCCTACGGGTGCGGTGTTATAAGGATTATTTAATACATCGGTGCCTTCGTACAAATGTTTGGGAACAACATAGCCAAGATCAACTAAAGCTCTTAATAGTAAATCTAATGGCATTGGACGAGAATAATTGAATACTACTGTATGGTCATCGGGTGTATCGACAGAGGTTAAATTAAGTTGTAATGCAGTTGAGAAATTTAATCTTTTTTTCCAAAACTCTAGTGCGTTATATTTTACATCTTGTGATGTAAAGGGTTTACCGTCGTGCCATTTGACACCTTCGCGTAATTTGAATGTTATTGTTTTTCCATCTGGTGAGGAAGTCCATGATGTAGCAAGAACAGGAACAATTTGGCCATCTGCATCGAGATCAACTAATGATTCAACTACTTTTCCTGATACTTCATATACACCTGTTGATGCACGTAAAGCAGGGTTGAGAACCCTTTGTTCTCCAGAATAATGGACAACTAGTGTTCCACCTCGTTGTGGTGTTTTTTCATCCGCCACCGAATAAAATGGCAACAAAATTGACAGTAGTCCTATAATAAATATTTGTTTAATATTGAATAATTTCATGTATGCTCCTTGTTGTCACCATATTTTCGGTATTTATAACAATGAAAATTTTTAGGATTTAACTATAAAAATTTTTAGTAAATTTGAGAAATGCCGATATCGCATATTTATATTACTTTTAGTTATATATTTACTCGCTAGGCTAACTTGTAGAATTTTTATGATCACCAGTTTTTTTAGATGTTTAGGGTAAATATCGCATATACACAATAAATTAAAAATAATTCTCATTTTTATTGATAATTGTGAAATAGCGCATATTTTTTCTAAATAAATAGGCTAAAATAAAAGCAGTTATGTTTTTAAATTGTAATTATCTAGGAGAAACAAATGAAAGCTGCAGTTATTAGACAAGAGTGCGATGGTCAAGTTGAAATTAAAGATATTCCTGTACGTCCTTTAGAAGCGGGGGAAGCTTTAGTTGAGGTTGAATATTGTGGACTTTGTCATACCGATCTTCATGTTGCAGCTGGAGATTTCGGTAAAAAACCTGGTCGTGTAATTGGTCATGAAGGTGTCGGTATCGTGACTAAAATTGCGCCTGATGTAAAAAGCTTGAAAGTTGGTGATCGTGTCAGTATTGCATGGTTCCATGCAGGTTGTGGTACTTGTGAATATTGTATTTCCGGTAACGAAACATTTTGTCGTAGTGCATTAAATTCTGGTTATACTGTTGATGGCGGTATGGCTGAGCAATGTATTGTTAAAGCTGATTATGCGGTAAAAGTCCCTGATGGATTAGATCCAGCTCAAGCAACAAGTGTAACTTGTGCGGGGGTTACCACTTATAAAGGAATTAAGGTAGCTGATACTAAACCAGGTCAATGGCTCGCAGTATTTGGAATTGGTGGTCTTGGAACGTTGGCTATTGAATATGGTAAGAATGTTTTTAATAACAAAGTTGTTGCTATTAGTAACAGTGATAGCCAGTTAGAATTGTGTAAAAAACTTGGTGCTGATTTAGTTATTAATCCTAAAAAGGTGGAAGATGTTGGTGCTTATATTAAAGAGCATACAGGTGGTGGTGTTCATGGTGCAGTTGTGACTTCAGTTACTAAAACTGCATTTAATCAGGCTATAGGTTCTGTTCGTCCATTAGGTCGTGTTGTTGCATTAGGTCTTCCTTCTGAAACAATGGATTTAAGTATTCCTAAGACAGTTTTAGATGGTATTCAAGTTTTAGGTTCGCTAGTTGGTACACGTGAAGATTTAGCCGAAGCATTTCGTTTTAGTGCTGAAGGTAAAGTTGTGCCAATAGTTGAAAAACGCCCATTTGAAGATATCAATAATATGATTGATGAAATGAAAGCGGGTAAAATTCGTGGTCGTATGGTTATCGATATGAAAATGAAGAAAAAATAATAATTATCATTGAATTGTTAAAAGTCAGCTTTATGCTGACTTTTTTATTAAACAGAATGTTAACTATTTTACAACTTGTATGACTTTTTTTAGATTAAGAATAATCTTTCTTGTGTTTTATAAATAAAACCCTATCATAAGCCAATTTTGCTTGCTTAATTGATAGATTTAAGGGGTTGTTTATGTCTGAGCACAATTTAGAGAATAATTTGCGGAAAGATTTGGGTTTACTTTCTGCACTATCACTAGTTGTTGGAATGGTTTTAGGGGCTGGTGCCTTTATGAAACCGCCAGCGGTACTGGAAGTAGCTGGGGATTATAATTTTGCATTGTTAGCTTGGATAATCGGTGGTGCTTTTTCTATTTGTGGTGGTTTAACACTCTGTGAATTGGGCGTTATGTTCCCGAAAACAGGTGGCATGTTGGTTTATTTAGAAAAGATTTATGGTGCAAAAGTTTCACATTTATATGGTTGGATGATAACCGTTTTATTTGCGCCATCATTAGTAGGCGCATTGGTAGGATATTTTAGCTCAGTTTGTTGTTTATTATTTGATATCAATGATTCTTATCGATTGGCGGTTAGTGCTGGGGTTTTGGGGTTCATTGCATGTATCAATTCAATAGGGGTTAAACAAGCTGGATATCTGCAAACCATCGCTACTTTTTGTAAACTCATTCCAATTTTGTTGTTAGCAATATTTGGATTATGGAAAGGTAATGGTCAAGTTGCATTATTTAGTTCAAGCGGCCAGGGAATTGAAACTACTGCGCCATTTGCAGTAGCAATATTGGCAACCTTGTTTGCTTATGATGGTTGGGCGCAAGTAGCGTCCGTTGCTGGTGAAATTCGTAATCCATCAAGAGTGTTACCCAAAGCCATTATTCTCGGCATTATATTTTTAGTAATAGTTTATGCCTGTATTAATATTGCATTATTCAAAATATTTCCTGTAAAAGAAATGGTTACGCTTGGACATGATGCATCTGCGGTGGCTTCACAACGAATGTTTGGACATTTAGGTGGTAATTTAGTTGCAGTTGGCATTATGGTTTCAATTTTAGGCGGTATCAATGGTTATATCATGACGTTATCCCGAACTATGTTTAGTATGGCGGAACGAGGTACGATTATTGGAGCACGTTTTTTAAGTACTATTGATGAAGATAGCCGTTCTCCGGTTAATGCCATTATTGTTTTGGTCTTTTTTTCATTTTTGTATTCAATATTACTAGATGCTGATCGGTTATCTGAGATTTCAATGTTTGCGATTTGGGTATTTTATCTACTTACTTTTGTTGGCGTGATTATTGCCAGAAAAAAATATGCTGACGTGCCTAGGCCTTATAAAGTTATCGGTTATCCTATTATTCCCATTGTGGCTATAAGCGGAGCAGCTTATGTTATTTATGGTATGTTGATTTATCAAACTGTAAACGGTATTGCTTCAATCTGTTTGACATTGATAGGCTTACCTTTGTACTACTATTATCACAGAAAAAATCATAATAAAGAGCTTTCGCTTGGTGAAATGAAAAAATATCGAGTCAAAACACAATACGTTATTGCTTGTGGAACTTTAATCTTTATAACTGCATTAATTGTATATGGTTATATAATTAATTGAAATATATTCCTTAATAAATACATTCAATAAACCGACTATTGTCGGTTTATTTTTTTAAACTTAGATATAACTTGAAATTAAGCTATAAATATTTTGATCATAATAAGTGCCATTAAGATATTCTGCTTGTTTAAGTGTTCCTTCATAATCAAAACCACAACGCTTAGCGACTTGATTACTTTTTAAATTAGTGACAGAACATTTAATGACAAAACGTTTAATAAGTTTTTTATCGCATAATAATGTGTGAGTGCTTGGATAGCTTGTGTAATAATACCCTTTCCTTGTGCTTTGCTATCTAGCCAATAGCCTATATAAGCTGTTTTATTGCTTTTATCTATCAATGTGGTTAAAGGAAAGTAATCCAACTGGTATGTTATTATTTAAAATGATATAGGTTTTAGTTTCATCTCGTTGATGTTTAATAAAACAATCTGCTAAAAAGTTAGCCGTATCTGACTCGCATTTGTTTGGCCATGCCATAAATTCCATTTTGTTGGTTATCATTCATTTTTTATTCCTATAAAAAATAACTATACAATGACTTTTTTTATGAAATTGCCAGACTGATTAGTCTGGCAAATTAGATGGATTTTAATCGATACAATATTATCTATTAATCATTATGGATATCGCATTTCGGTTTAGCTACATAGTTATACACAACTAATAAAGCGAAGATACTAACAATAATCATCATGATAACATCTTTATTAAACCATTTTGCCATATTACCAAGTAAAATGCCTACACCACAAAAATCGACATCAGAAAACGTTGTATTGGCAAAACCAAGTGATCCTAACACAGGTAATAATACTACAGGTAAGAATGTCACTAATAAACCATTAGCAAATGCACCAAGCATTGCACCTCGACGTCCGCCCATTGCATTACCAAATACACCAGCAGTTGCACCACAGAAGAAATGTGGAACCACGCCCGGTAAAATCAGTACGGCGTTAAGTTGACCTAAAACAAATAATCCGACTAAGCCACCTAAAAAGCTAAATAAAAAGCCAATTAATACAGCATTAGGGGCATAAGGAAATACCACAGGACAATCTAAAGCTGGTTTGGCATTCGGAACTAATTTTTCTGAAAACCCTGTAAATGCTGGGACAATCTCGGCAAGAATTAGACGTACGCCTTGCAATATGATAAAGACACCCGCTGCAAAAGTAATCGCCTCAATAATGGCATAAACTAAATAATTATCACCACTGCTAAGATTGCTTTCAACATAATTTGAACCGGCAAATACAGCTAAAATAAGGTAGATAATCATCATGGTTAACGAGATTGAAATTGAACTGTCACGTAAGAAGCTTAAGTTTTTTGGCAAATTCATCTCTTCGGTTGAACGAGATCCTTTTCCAACTGCCATTCCAAGCCAACCAGCTAAGACATAACCTAGTGTACCAAAGTGACCAAACGCGACATCGTCATTACCAGTAATTTTGCGCATTTGTGGTTGAGCTAAAGCTGGGAAAAACGCCATAATTAGCCCTAAAACTAATGCGCCAGTAAAGACTAATTGCCAATCTTTAAACCCTGAGACAGTTAAAATAATACTAATCATACAAGCCATATAAAAAGTATGATGACCAGTTAGAAAGATGTATTTTAAACGAGTAAATCGAGCAACGATAATATTTGCAATCATGCCAAACGCCATAATTAAAGCAGTTGCTGTGCCATACTCATTTAATGCCATTGAAACAATGGCTTCATTGTTGGGAACAATTCCTTGTAGTTCAAATGCTTGTTCAAACATTAAGCCTAATGGGGTAATGGCACTAATGAGTACTGTTGCACCACCGCCTAATACCAAGAAACCTAAAATAGTTTTAATGGTTCCTTTAACCGTATCGGCAAACGATTTACGCTGAGCCAATAATCCTACCATTGCGATTAAACCAACAAGTACCGCTGGAACTTTTAGGATATCAACAATAAATTTTACTATTTCCTGAATCATAGTAACACCTCAAAATTTGCTTAGTTTTTGGCAAAATGTTCAACGAGTTTCTTTTCCAAATCGTTGATATCAATAATATTATTTAATACTACTAATTTTTCGGTTGGAATTCCTGAGCTGGTAGCTAGATCTTTTGTCATCACGAACAAATCAGCTTGATCGGGGGTTGCTGAAGCTAGATCAGCGTGAGTGACTTCTGCATCAATGTTTAGTTTTTTGAGTACTTTTTTGATATTCATTTCTACCATAAAACTACTACCAAGGCCTGAGCCACAAACTGCCATAATTTTCATATTGTTTATCCTTTTATTTGTTTAATTTGATTAATAACGATTAATTACAGACAAAATTTCATCGCTGCTTTTTGCATTGAAAATTGTCTGAATATCTTTTGTTTCGGCGAATAATGTTGCTAATTGAGTTAATAACTCGATATGACTAGTACTGTCATTAGCGGCTAATAAAGTGATTAAATAAACTGGATCATTTTCTGCTGAATTGAAATTAACGCCTTTTTTTACAAGCAACATAGATAAACCTAGCTTATTTACCCCTTGTTCTGGACGAGCATGTGGCATTGCAATACCTGGAGCTAATACATAGTAAGGGCCAATTGATTCATGTAGTTGAAAAATAGCATCAATATAGTTAGAAGAAATTGAATGGTTATTTAATAAAGGTTCTGCACAAATTTTTATTGCCTCTTTCCAATCTTGTACAGAATCAATAGTTTTGACGGTTTGATAATTTAGCCATTGATTTAACATTTTACCTCCGAAATAGATCTCTATATGTTTCTATTGAAAATTAACATATTGTCTAACTATAAAAATTTAAAAAAGATAAAAATGTGATAGCGCTATCATTTTTGGTGCGTTTTTTTTCGATTATGTGATTTAGGTAGCATTTTTGATATATTGCTAAAAGCTAATTGTTTTAACGTAATGATATTATATTAATAAGTGCATTTTATCTAACAAACTTTTCATATTACCTAAATGATATAATATATAAATAGTATGAATTAGATTTGTTCTTTTGAGATTAAGTATGCAGGATGTAAAAAAACGTAAGGGTACAGGCCAAACAACCTTGTTTGATGTGGCTAAATACGCAGGTGTTGGAGCCATGACAGTTTCGCGTGCTTTAAGAACTCCAGATAAGGTATCAGATAAACTTCGCCAAAAAATTCAATTAGCCGTCGATACATTAGGTTATAAACCAAATATTTCTGCCAGTTTGTTAGCTTCAGCTTCTGCCAATAAAGTTATTGCTGTTATAACTACAAAAATTTTCGAACATTCTATACAAATATCATTAAATTCGTTACAAACATATTTAGCTAAACAAGGTTATACAATCCTTATATTTGAATCTAATCTTTATTATAAGCGAGAATCTCAACTGCTAAATATTCTTTATAGTCATAATCTTGAAGCTATATTGCTTTTCTATTTTGAAGATGATGATTTCTTAAAACTTCTTACTAATAATAAAACAATTCCTATTTTTAATGTAGGTAAACATTATGAAGAATGCTCAAACATTAAAATCGGATTAGATGATAGTCTAGCAATGTCAATGTTAACTGAACATGTAATTGACAAAGGATACAAAAATATAGGATTACTTTGTGCTAATCACCAATATCATATATTCCAACAAAGGTTACATGGCTGGCATAAAGTTATGTTAAGTAAACATTTACCCACACACAGAATCATTAATGCAGCCAAACCAGCCAACTTTACGACAGGAAGTGAGTTACTATCAGACATTCTATTGAATTGGCCAGAAATAGATGCATTAATCTGTACAACAGATGAATTAGCTTGTGGGGTTCTTTATGAATGCCAGCGGAGGCATATTCGTGTTCCATACCAGTTAGCTGTTTGTGGGTTTGGAGATAGCGAATTTAGTAAGGTGAGTTTTCCAACATTGACAACAGTTTCTTTGCCTTCAAATAATAAAGGGGAATATATTGCTCGTTTATTGCTGAATAACTTAATAAATAAAGAAGATGATTTAACCCCAGACATGCCATCATTAGAACCAATGATATGTTCAAGAGCGAGTTTATAGCTTTAAAAATTTAGGATAATAAGAAGGATTGTTGTAGTTAACTTGAAGTTAAATTTAAATAAGTTAGTTTTAAAAAAGCCTATTAACGAGAACGGGCTTTTCATGAAATTGGTTGGCGAGAGAGAATTCCTTGCATTTCATACTAACTCTTCTGGTTGTTGCTAAAGCAACGTTGTCTCGCTGCGCTCGGCTCTAACCTCCGTCGGTTCTCATCCTCTAGACTGAAGTGAATAATAAAAAAGCCTACTCAATGAGCAGGCTTTTTTATTTAAATTGGTCGGCGAGAGAGGATTCGAACCTCCGACCCACTGGTCCCAAACCAGTTGCGCTACCAAGCTGCGCTACTCGCCGTTAGGATGCGCATAATACTGCGCTAACCTCGATGTGTCAATAGTTACGCCTAAAAATTATAATGATAATTTTTATTTTGTGAAAGGAGCGGGGGTTTTGCCAATTCTTTGGTAAAACTCGGCGACAAATGCTTCGTAACGTTGATTAGCAACCGCTTCACGAATTTCAGCCATTAAGCGTTGATAATAACGTAAATTATGAATGGTATTGAGTCGTGCCCCTAATATTTCTCCACATTTGTCTAAATGATGAAGATAAGATTTAGTGTAATTTTTACAGGTGTAACAATCACACTCAGGATCGAGTGGGGTCGTGTCATCTTTATATTTTGCATTACGGATTTTAATGACCCCATTAGTAACAAACAGATGCCCGTTACGTGCGTTACGAGTTGGCATCACGCAATCAAACATATCAATACCACGACGAACACCTTCAACTAAATCCTCAGGTTTACCAACACCCATTAGATAACGTGGTTTATCAGCTGGTAATTGTGGGCAAGTTCCTTCTAAGATACGATGCATATCGGCTTTCGGCTCACCCACCGCTAATCCGCCAACGGCATAGCCGTCAAAACCAATTTCGGTTAATCCTTTAATCGAGATATCACGTAATTCTTGATGTATACCGCCTTGTACTATACCAAATAAGGCATTTTTATTGCCCAATTCGTCAAAACGTTGGCGACTACGTTTTGCCCAGCGTAGAGACATTTCCATTGATTTTTTGACATAGTCCCACTCGGCAGGAAACGGCGCACATTCATCAAAAATCATGACGATATCAGAACCAAGATCATATTGGATTTCCATTGAAATTTCAGGTGATAAAAAGATTGAATCACCATTGATAGGGTTACGGAAATAGACGCCTTCTTCTTTAATTTTTCGAATATCACCAAGACTAAAAACTTGGAACCCTCCAGAGTCGGTTAAAATCGGGCCTGGCCACTGCATAAAATCATGCAAATCACCGTGTTTACGCATAATTTCTTGTCCAGGTCTTAACCATAAATGGAAAGTATTACCCAATAAAATTTGTGCACCTGTAGCAGCGACTTCTTCAGGGGTCATACCTTTGACGGTACCATAAGTGCCAACTGGCATAAATGCGGGTGTTTCAACTGTATATTCAACACCACGACGATCGAACTTCATTCGTCCACGACGAGCTAAGCCGTCAGTATTATCTAGTTCAAATTTCATTTTTTGTGTTAACCTCTTGCGACCAAATAAACAGTTTGGCGCTAATTATTGATATAATACGTTATCGTATTATTTTTGCGGTGCGTAGTTTATCGTGCTAAACCTAAATAGACAATATCTATAAGGATCTTTGAGCTTTTGAAATATATTATTTTATTATTTGTAGTAATGTTAGTTGGATGTCAAAATCAAATACAGCCAACTATCATTTCATCTGAACGAATTAAAACATTATCTGACTCTGATATATTAGCTATTAGCCAACAAGCTTGCATTGAAAATGATAAGAAGGCAATTATTGCACCTGATTATCATTTTCTTAGTAAGAGATTATCTAATCTTAACAATAAGTTACCTAGAAAAACAAATAATATTGAATTAAGTTACAAAGTTTATCTTGATAGTGAACCTAATGCTTGGTCTACAGCTAATGGTTGTATTCGAATAAATAGTGGATTGATGAAATTACTTGAAGATGATGAGTTACAAGCAGTGATTGCTCATGAACAGGCTCATATTGCACTAAAACACGGAATAAGTTTACTTAGACATGCGCCTTATATTGAGATTACTGATAAATCCAATGAAATAGTGATTATGGTAAAAGAAGAAATTTCCCATCAATATGAGGTTGAAGCAGATAATTATGCTTTTGATTTATTAGTTAAGGAAAAAATAGATCCCAAAGGATTGGTTAATATGTTAACAAAAATGCCAATTCATGCTAAAAATCAACCAACATCCCATCCAACTAATATAAATCGTATTAATAACATCACTAACAAGTTAAAGCATTATTAGTATTTTTATATTTTGCCAATTAAATTTAGGTAAAATTTAATTGGCTATAACTTATTTAGTAATTAGCATGGCATCACCATAACTAAAAAAGTGATATTTTTCGTTTACTGCATGTTGATAAGCTCGCATGGTATTTTCATAGCCAGCAAATGCAGAAACTAACATTATTAAAGTGGATTCAGGTAAATGAAAATTAGTAATAAGTGCATCGATTACTTTAAAATCAAAACCTGGATAAATAAATATCTGAGTATCTTCAAAAAAAGGTGCAATTTTGCCAGATTGTTTTGCTGCACTTTCCAACGCTCTGACTGATGTTGTACCGACAGCAATGACCTTATTTCCTCGGGCTTTGCATTCTAAAACTGCTTTGACAACTGATTCTGGCACTTCTGCATATTCAGCATGCATGATATGCGTTTTTATATTTTCAACTCTTACTGGTTGGAATGTACCTGCACCGACATGCAACGTTACAAATTCCATTTCGACACCTTTGTTTTTAAGCTTTTCTAATAAAGGCTCATCGAAATGAAGACCTGCTGTTGGTGCAGCAACTGCACCAGGTACTTTACTATAAACAGTTTGGTATACCTCACGATCTTGATCTTCATCAGGTCTATCTATGTAAGGTGGTAAAGGGATGTGTCCAATTTCATTCAAAATTTTAAGTACATCATCAGGAAATTGTAATTCGAATAAAGTATCATGGCGAGCAAGCATGGTAACGCTAATATTATTTTCCTCACCTAAAATGAGTTCAGCACCTGCTTTAGGTGATTTAGATGCTTTTATATGTGCAAGAGCTCGATTATCTTCTAATAAACGCTCAATCAATATTTCAATTTTTCCACCCGATGCTTTTTTCCCATATATTCGAGCCGGAATCACTTTTGTGTTATTGAAAATAAGTAAATCCCCCTGATTGATGTAATCAGTGATATCAGTAAATACTTTATCTTCAATATGACCTGTACGGCTGTTAAGTGATAATAATCGGCATGAACTTCTTGTTTCTGATGGGTATTTTGCAATCAGTTCTTTTGGGAGTGTAAAATCAAAATCTGACAGTTGCATATTTGTGTTCCTCAAAAAATGAGGCACTAGTCTAAAGTGCTAATAATGACTAAGCAAGTAATTATTTGTTGATTATTATTAAATTTGCGTTAAAATTCAAAAAATCTAGCTTTAAGTTAGAAAAAAGTAAATTTTGTTAATATAAGGAAAAGAGTATGAAAAAACATCAAAAAACTTTGCTTGTTGCACTACCTTTAGTTGCAGCTATGTCGTTAGCTGGTTGTAAAAACATGAGTGCTAACGATTTAACTAGTCTTGGCATGAAAGGTTTGAAAGCGGCAACACTCAGTGATAATGATGTGAAAGCATTAAGCCAAAAATCATGTGCACAAATGGATGCTCAATCAAAAATTGCTCCAGCTAAAAGTGCTTACGCTAAACGTTTAAATAAAATTGCTAAAGCTCTTGGTAATAATATAAACGGTACACCAGTTAACTATAAAGTATATATTACTAAAGATGTTAACGCATGGGCAATGGCTAACGGCTGTGTACGTGTTTACAGCGGTTTAATGGATATGATGAATGACAACGAAATCGAAGGTGTTTTAGGTCATGAATTAGGTCACGTAGCTTTAGGTCACAGTAAAAAAGCAATTCAAGTTGCTTATGCTACAGAAATTGCTCGCGATGCAGCAGCAGCATCAGGTAATGCAGCAGTTGCTAAATTATCTAAATCAAGTATTGGTAAATTAGCAGAAAAAGTTATCAATGCTCAATTCTCACAAGCACAAGAACAAGAAGCGGATAACTTCTCATTCGATTATTTAATCAAGAGAAAAATTAATCCAGCAGGTCTTGCAACAGCATTTGATAAATTAGGTGGCGGTGAATCATCAATTTTAAGTAGCCATCCATCTTCATCTAAACGTGCACAAAATATCCGTAATAGATTAGCTGAATTAAAAAGATAATTAATTCATATTACTGGTTAAATAAAAAGCGCCAATTCTGGCGCTTTTTTTATTTGTATCTAATTATTGTTTATAACTAGATAAAAAGTTACCAAAACGGTTAATAGCATCTTCCAGATCACCGGTATGTGGCAGTGCAACAATTCTCACATGATCGGGTTTGTGCCAATTAAAGCCACTGCCTTGCACTAACAATACTTTCTCTTGTAATAAAAAGTCTAATACCAACTTTTGGTCATTGTGAATATTAAACTTTTGCTGATCCAGTTTTGGAAACAGGTATAAAGCGCCTTGTGGCTTAGTACATGAAACGCCCGGGATCTCATTTAATAATCGCCACGCTAACATACACTGATCATATAAACGTCCGCCCGGTACAATAAATTCATTAATGCTTTGATAGCCACCGAGTGCACCTTGAATAGCGTGTTGTAATGGCACATTGGCGCATAAACGCATCGAAGCGAGCATATTTAGTCCTTCAATGTAGCCTTTTACATGCTGTTTAGGTCCACAAAGCGCCATCCAACCTTGTCTAAAGCCCGCTACTCGATAGGTTTTTGATAGTCCGCTCATAGTAACGACAAATAAGTCAGGAGCAAGGGAGGCAATCGAATGATGTACAGCATCATCGTATAAAATCTTATCGTAAATTTCGTCGGCGAAAATAAGTAAATTATGTTGGCGAGCAATTTCAGCAATCTCAAGTAACACTTCTTTGCTATACACGGCGCCAGTTGGGTTATTAGGATTAATGATCACAATCCCTTTGGTTTTTGGCGTGATTTTACGTTTTATATCCTCTAAATCCGGTGACCAGTTAGCCTCTTCGTCACATACATAATGAACGGCATTGCCACCGGATAAACTAACTGCCGCTGTCCATAATGGATAATCGGGCATTGGTACTAAAATTTCATCCCCGCTATTGAGCAGTGCTTGCATGGATTGCACAATCAGTTCAGACACGCCATTACCGATATAGATATCTTCAACATCAAGATTGGTGATCCCTCTTGCTTGATAGTGTTGCATAATGGCTTTACGAGCTGAGTAAAGCCCTTTTGAATCGCAATAGCCTTGCGAAGAAGGTAGATTACGAATGACATCAACCAATAGTTCATCAGGGGCGGCAAAACCAAAAGGGGCGGGGTTTCCAATATTGAGTTTAAGGATAGTTTGACCTTCTTCTTCAAGTCGTTTTGCATGATCTAAGATAGGTCCACGGATGTCGTAACAGACATGATCCAATTTATTGGATTTTTGGAAATTTATCATAACTTCGCCCTTTCAATTTATGCTAATAATATTTTTATTTTTGTTGAAAAAAACAATCTACTCCTATTTCGATAATTTTTGAAGATGTTATTATAATCAACTCAATAAATATCTTTTAATTGTGTGAATTTTGTGCGGAGTATGTGATGAAAACGATTTTAACTGTTATAGGAAAAGATCAAACCGGAATAATTGCCGGAATTAGTCAAAAGCTGTTTGAATTAGATATTAATATCTTAGATGTGAGCCAAACGATTATGGATGAATATTTTACCATGATTATGTTGCTTGATTTATCCAAAATAAAAGTCTCGTTTGATGAAGTGAAAACTTCATTAACGCAAACAGGTGATAGACTCAAGGTTAAAGTCAATATTCAACGAGAAGAGATTTTCGATGCTATGCATCGTTTGTAATTTCAATTCTAATTCTACATTTCTTATTTAAGGATAGGACTAATGGAAACAAAACAGATCCTCGAAACAATTAAAATGATTGAGGAAGAAAAACTTGATATCCGCACAATAACCATGGGAATTTCTCTCCTTGATTGTATCGATAGTAATGGTGAGAAAGCGCGTCAAAAAATTTATGACAAAATAACCACATTGGCTAAAGATCTTGTCAAAGTTGGGGATCAAATTACTTCCGAATTTGGTATTCCTATTATCAATAAACGTATCTCAGTGACGCCGATGTCATTAATTGCCGGTGCCAGCGATGACAAAGATTATGTTGCCTTTGCTAAAACCCTTGATAGCGCAGCTAAAGCGGTTGGCGTTAATTTTATTGGTGGATTTTCTGCCTTGGTACAAAAAGGCTACCATAAAGGTGATGAGATTTTAATTAAATCCATTCCGCAAGCACTGGCGCAAACTGAGCGTGTGTGTGCATCGGTCAATGTTGGCTCAACCCAAACCGGTATCAATATGGATGCGGTTAAGCAAATGGGGCAAATTATCAAACAAGCGGCAGAGTTAACCGCTGATAATAGTAGCATGGCATGTGCAAAATTAGTTGTATTTGCCAATGCAGTTGAAGACAACCCTTTTATGGCCGGCGCATTTCATGGTGTTGGTGAAGCCGATTGTGTGATTAATGTCGGCGTGAGTGGACCTGGCGTTGTTAAACGTGCGCTTGAGAAAGTAAAAGGTCAACCTTTTGATGTGGTTGCCGAAACGATTAAAAAAACTGCATTTAAAATTACCCGTATGGGGCAATTAGTTGGAAAAGAAGCATCAGAGCGCTTAGGTGTGAAATTTGGTATCGTAGATTTATCGCTCGCACCGACGCCGGCAATTGGTGATTCGGTTGCGCATATTTTAGAAGAAATGGGACTGGAAGTGGTCGGCACACATGGCACAACGGCAGCTTTAGCGATGTTAAATGATGCCGTTAAAAAAGGTGGCGTAATGGCGTGTGGTCATGTCGGTGGTTTAAGTGGCGCCTTTATACCTGTTTCTGAAGATGCAGGCATGATTGATGCGGTTAATTGCGGGGCACTTAATTTGGAAAAACTCGAAGCCATGACCTGTGTGTGTTCAGTTGGTCTTGATATGATAGCCATACCGGGTGATACCTCCGCTGAAACGATTTCGGCTATTATTGCTGACGAAGCGGCAATCGGTGTAATTAACCACAAAACCACAGCCGTGCGGATTATTCCGGCTGTGGGATTAAAGGTGGGTGATAATATTGAGTTTGGTGGATTACTCGGTCATGCTCCTGTGATGCCGGTGAGTAAATTCAGTTCATTTGATTTCATTCATCGTGGCGGACGAATTCCGGCACCAATTCACTCTTTCAAAAATTAAATAACCTTCAATACTTATTGTGATTCTGTCTATTAAATTGCTAATAGCAGAATCACAATTGCCTAACTATCTAACTTGGTATAACTATTCTCAGATATTTCCCGCATTTTTTAGCGATAACTTTTATCCCTATGATGTGCAATTTTATGGATATTTTTTGGTATCAAATCCAATAGTCTGCGCTGTTTTAATTTCCTAAAATCAATGACATCAAATAATTACTGTATGAGTTAGTCATCAAAATCAGCCCGATTTAAAAATGACTAACGACATAATGATGGAGGATGAAATGGAAAATGAATCTAATAACCAGCTGTTTTGTAACGATCTGATTGTGTTAGATAGAGACTTCCAAAATTCAAATCAATTTTTTGATTTTACTTTTTCAATTCTACAACGTGGTGGTTATGTTAATCCAACATTCTTAGAAGCGATTAAACACCGAGAGTCTTTATTTCCGACCGCTTTACCGACCAAACCTTATGTGGTGGCAATGCCACATACCGATATCGAACATGTTATTAGACCATTCATTTTCTTTACTCGAGTGAAAGGAACAATCCCTTGGTGTGAAATGGCAAATAATGATCATGTTTTAGATGCTAATTTTATCTTTCTATTGGGATTTAACCAAAAAGATGGACATATTGATTTATTACAAAAATTGATGTCCTGCTTGGTAAATTCATGTTTTTTAGAGGCGCTATATCAGGCAAAAACAGAACATGAAGTTTTTAACTTATTGACGTCAAATATCCATTTATAAGGAGGCATTATGAAAAAGGTTATTGTTGCATGTGGGAGTGGAGTGGCCACATCACAAACGGTTGCAAGTAAAGTGACACGCTTATTAAAAGAGAGAAATCTTAATGATATTAAAGTGGAAGTTGTCGATCTTAAGTCGGTAGATTCTCACATTAAAAACAGTGCGGCATATATTGCCATTACCAAAATTGAGAAAACATATCCTATCCCGGTTATTAATGGCATTGCTTTTTTAACCGGAATAAATATGGATGCAGAACTGCAAAAAATTATCGATGCCTGCAAATAGGAGTGTAATTATGGACTTTCTTGGAACAGTTATAAATTATATTTTGAATTTAGGTGCACCGGTATTTGTGCCTATCATAATGCTCATTGCGGGCTTAATTGTACGTATGAAATTTCGAGACGGGGCATCGGCCGCTATTACTTTAGGTGTTGCGTTTGTTGGAATGAGTATGCTGATTGGTTTTATGGTTGGCGCAATAGGCGCTGCTGCACAAACCATGATGGAGCGAACCGGCATTGAGCTCAGTATTGTTGACGGTGGTTGGACAACAATGGCAAATGTTTCGTGGGCTTGGCCATATGCTTTTTTAATGTTTCCACTGCAAGTAGGCGTCAATATCTTAATGTTGGTATTGAAAAAGACCGATACGTTTAATGCTGATTTATGGAATGTATGGGGTAAAATTTTTACTGCCTTTATTGTTGTTGCCGTAGCAACGCCACTTGTGGGCGGAATAATTGCGCTGATATTGGCTTTTGTTGTTGCAACGTTGCAAATTATTTTAGAGCTCAATTCCGGTGATATTAATCAGCATCGAATCGAAAAGTTAACCGGTATTCCGGGCGTAACTTGTACGCACCGAATGCTATTTTTCAGTGCCATTTATTATCCTTTTGATCTTCTATTACGCAAAATCCCCGCTTTGAATAAGCCAATGGATGCAGCAACCTTGCGTTCTAAACTAGGGGTATTTGCTGAAAATCACGTCATCGGATTTTTATTAGGTGTCATTTTTGGGATTATTGCTGGTTATGATGTGGCGGCCATTTTAATGCTAGGAGTACAAGCGGCGACCGCTTTAATGCTGTTCCCGATGATCTCAAAATTATTTATGCAGGCGCTATCCCCGATTTCCGAAGCGATCAGCGATTATATGAATAAACGCTTTGCCGGTCGTAAACTGTTTGTGGGTCTTGATTGGCCGTTTATGGGGGGAGCAAGTGAAATCTGGTTTACTTTAATTGTCGCCATTCCTATCACCTTAATTTGGGCAGTGATTTTACCCGGCAATAAAATCTTACCATTTGCCGGCATTATTAATATCGCACTGGTTGTGCCAGCTTATATTTTAACCAAAGGCAATACATTAAGAATGGTGATTTTAGCTATCATCGGTGTGCCATTTTTTCTGTTTGTCGGCACCCAATTTGCGCCAATTATTACCGATTTAGGCTTAGCCACTAAGGCGATTGATATTCCAAACAACCAACTTATTTCTAACAGCTCTATTGATGCACCTGTCTTTACTTATGCATTTTCATTTATTTGGCAATGTTTACAAGGCTATTTTGTTCCATTGATATTGGCTATTTATTGGTGCACTGGCTATTTCTTTTATGCACGTGAACTGAAAAAAGAGGCACAACAAGATAGTGTTGATCTGAAAATAGATGAGTAAAACTGGACTATTTGTAAACAGGTAATTAGTACAAACTGATGGTAATGCTCGTTATCATCAGATAACTAGCAAGAGGCTAATAATTATATGGTTGTTGATAAAAGAATTCATGCTGTTTTAAATGCATTAATTCAAAATCCAAGTGTCAGTGGCGTAGAGCTTCAAAATAAATTTGGGTTAACCCGTAAACAGCTTAGTTATACCTTAAAAAAGATTAATGATTTTCTTGAATCATCAAATCTTGAATTAATTAAACGATTTAAAACCGGAAAATTTAGCATTCCTAAAGTCGTGATTGAAACCTTTAGAGACGAACCCGTCTCGCTTTCTATTGGTCGATATATCTATTCAGAAGATGAAAGAGTGCATCTGCTGCTATTTTTTTTATTAACCAGAACTGAGCGCTTGTCATTAATTCATCTCTCCTCAGCGCTGACCGTTAGCCAAAATACGGTGATTAATGACATTAAAAAAGTGCAAACCCTGCTCGATCAATATCATATGCAGGTAACTTATGATCGTGAAAATGGTTATCGCATTGTTGGCACAGAAATTAATAAGCGCTATTTATTATTAAAGTTAATTCATCGCATCATTAATATGCCAATAGCCGATAAAATTTTTCGGCACAATAAGATTATTACTCAAGGCCGATTAGAACAAGTCGGACAAGTGTTTAGTGAAATTGAACGAAAATTAAAAATTGTTTTTACCGATGAACAACTGCAAGAATTAACCTATTTTATTGGTTTTATGCTACACCGAATTGAAACCAACAAAAAAATAGAGTTATTGCCGGAAAACTATACCGATGTAGCAAACAGTCGTGATTTTCAATTAATGAAAAAATTAATTGAACGCTTTGGCATTACCGATCTGAATGAGCAGATTTTTTTAACGGTATTGGTACAAAGTTCCAATATCCAAGCATTATCAGACAAATATTTTCATCTCGATGCCGTGTTATTAGAGAGTGTAGTTGAAGTTATCGATAATTTTGAACAGATCAGCTGTATTACCTTTCAGGACAAAAGTGAATTAATTGAACGTATTTATCAACACTGGAAACCGGCCTATTATCGCATCCGTTACCATATTACCAACATCAACAGTGTTTACGATATTGTTTTGCAAGAGTTCGGGCATTTACATGAAATGGTACGTAAAGCCATAGCGCCGTTTGAAAAGATACTGCATTGTAATATGCCGGATGAGGAAGTGGCGTTTATTACCGTTTTATTAGGCGGCTGGTTAACACGAGAAGGGCTAATTAACCAAATTAAAACAAAGAAAATTGCTATAGTTGTTTGTGAAAATAGCGCCACAGTCTCTACTTACTTATATTTGACTTTACAGGTATTGCTTCCGGAACTTCACTTTTCTGATGCCATGTCTAAACGAGAGTTTGAAAAGTATAAACACTATTATGACATTGTTTTTTCAACCTCACATTTATCCACCGATAAACTGCTCTTTATCGTTAACCCTTCGTTAAATAATTTGCATAAAAACGCATTGCGTAATCAAGTTATTGGCACATTACAAGGGATTGACCCAAGCATTATCCAAGTTGAAGAACTGATGTTAATTGTTGAAAAGTTCACCCATATAAAAGACAGAAAGGCGCTACAAAAAGAGCTTACCGCCTACCTGTATAATGATGAACTCAATGACAATCCGCTACGAATCAACCAACAAGAGATCCCTTCGTTGGCGGATTTAATGCAAAAAGAGCATATCTACCTTGCCCAAACAGCCGATATTTCATGGCAACAGGCACTGGAATTAGCGGCTAAACCACTATTAAACGGACAATTTATTGAACGTTATTATCTGGAACGAATGATCAATAAAATCCAATTTGAACAGCCCTACATTATGCTGGTTGAAGGGTTAATTATTGCGCATGCCGGTATTGATGATGGTGTCAATCAAGTTGCCATGTCGCTACTTAGGTTACCCGACAAAATCGATATTGGTGGCTATATGCAAGCCGATTTAATTGTAGTGCTAGCGACCAACAATCCACAAAAACATCTTAAAGCATTGGCGCAATTAAATGAGTTATTAGAACTTCATGACGGTTCAACCCATTTACGCCAAGCCAAAAATAATCAAGAAATTTGGGAATTATTTGCCCGCTATCAATGAATATTTTGCCTAAAAAGGAGTGTTAAAATGTTAGAGATTCAAAAACAATATGTTGTCGATATGGCTAAGAAATCCAGTGAATGGGGACTTTGTAAACATAAAGCAGGTAATTCAAGTGTTCGGGACAAACAGACCGGCTATGTGCTAGTTACCCCAACAACCATTGATAAACAACTATTAACCGCACGTGATATTGTGGTTATGGATCTAGATGCTAATGTGATTGAAGCGCAATCCGGATTAAGACCGACTAGTGAATGTTTGATGCATTTGGAAATTTATAAGGCTCGTCCGGATGTGTTTGCCGTTTCACACACCCACTCAATTTTTGCAACGGCATTTGCGGTATTAGCAAAGCCCATTCCGGCAGTTGTTTATGAGTGTGCTATTTTGAATTTAAAAGACGGCGTGATTCCGGTTGCGCCATATGGTCGCCCTGGTACGCCGGAACTGTCAACTAGTGTCATTGAGCCAATTAAGCGAGCCGATGCCATTTTAATGGAAAAACATGGCGCCATTGCGGTGGATAAAGATCCCTATGAAGCGGTATTAAAAGCGGCCTACATTGAAGAAATGGCAGAGATTTATTATCACGCATTGTTGATTAATGGTGGTAAAGATCCGGGTGGATTCCCGCCGCAAGAGTTACAAAGTTGGGCATATCCTTCCCAAATAAAATTTAAACAATAGGGTAGGTGGATAATGAAAGAGAGGAAAAGTCACGCCTAAATGACAGAAACAAATAAGTTAATAAATCCGCCAACACTGTTAGCGGATTTATTTTTTTAAGACATCTGAATATATTCATTCATATATTTTAAAATATAAGCCATTGAAACAGCGCCCGGATCCATATGACCAATGGCACGTTCACCTAAGTTTTTAGCTCGACCAAATACCGCTATCATCTGTTTGGTTTGCTCTGCGCCTTCCATTGCTGATTGGGCAATTTTAGGTAACGCCTCTTTCAAGGGTAATTGGCATAATTCATTTGCGCTGGTTGCCGCAGCTGCTAAAGCATCAACCATGGTCTTATCACCCGGTTTAGCATTGCCTCGTTGATAGACGGCTTGCCAACCTTGATTAAGTAGTGTTGCTAATGTGCTGGTATTAAATTCTGCCTCACCAATAATACTTTTACCGCCAGCTCTAAATAAAGTGCCAAATATTGCACCGGAAGCCCCGCCCATACTGGTCATTAATTTTGTACCAACTTGATTGAAAAAATCACCAATATCATTTGGCTTAAACTGATTGTCTTGTAACAGTACTATCAATGTCGCAAATCCTCGCTTCATACCAATACCATGATCGCCGTCGCCAACAATTTGATCTAAAGCGGTTAATGTTGGCTCACTTTCCACCATTTTTTCGGCGACAAATAACATCATTTTACGTAGTTGTGACAAGTTCATTCTATTTTCTCCATCCTAAGGTTTGGCAAGGTAGGTCATAAAGGTGTTGTAACTGCTGATCTAATTTCATTAAGGTGATCGAAAAGCCGGACATTTCCAATGAGGTACAAAAATGGCCAATGGCAATATCATGGCTGATTATGCCTCGTGAATCGAGTTCAATACCGACTTTTCTGGCAATGATTAAAAGTTCGGTATTACTCATTGCACCTAAGTTATTAATCAGTACGCACACCCGATCGGTACGCACAAAAGGTAGATCGTCACACAATCTATCTATCATCTCTTTAACCACATCGTCGGTGGAGGTCATTGTTTGACGGCGTAAACCGGCTTCACCATGAATACCGATACCAATTTCAATTTCGTTATCTGCCAGTTCAAAGTTAAAGTTATTCGACTGAGGCAATGCGCAACCATTGAGCGCTACACCGATAGTGCGTACGTTGTTATTGGCTTTTGCTACGACTTGATAAAGCTGGTCAAGATCATATTTTTCCAATTGCGCTGCTGCGCCGGCTATTTTATAAAGAAACATAATACCGGCAACGCCCCGACGATCTGAGATTTTAGAAAGCGGAGCAGAAGCAATATCATCGGTTGCGCGAATGGTTTTGGTGGTAATATTTTCTTCGGCTAAAATTTCGGCAGCAATATCAAAATTCATCCCGTCCCCGGAATAGTTACCATATAAAAATAGTGCGCCATGACCTTGATGTGTGGCTTTGGTCAATTCAATTATTTGATCAGGCGAGGGCGAGGTAAACACTTCGCCAAGTGCACAGCCGTCAATGCTGCCTTCACCGATAAAGCCGGCAAAAGTTGGCTCGTGACCGCTACCGCCACCGGAAATAACCACAACTTGATCATCTGTGATGTGATTACCATAAACGGCAAAGTAGTTTGGAATTGCAGTGAGTTTGCCATTATATCCATATACTAAGCCTTGCATCACTTCTTGCCTGACATTGTTAGGATCGTTGAGTAATTTTTTAGGTTTGCGCATTTGCTTTTCCTCTTTATTAAGCATAATTAACCAGCTATATTTTAGGAAAAACAAATAATTGAAACGAATACAATTAATGACAAATAATATCCCACTGGTTGCGCATCATCGGGATGTACATTTAAAGTGCATTGCAAAGCATATATTGCAACTTGAGTCCTTGAAAACGAATATATCGACATTATTTATATATAAATTAGTTAGCAAAGCAAATTGTCTTTATTATTGGTAAACAAGTTTTTGGAGTGTTGGGTGTTTGACGATAAGCACCTTCGATAATCAATTATGAAATCAGAATCCTACTTTCAACGTTTTAGCGGTATTGCAAGACTTTATGGTGAAGCGGCATTAACGCAATTTTCACAAGCTCATATTTGTGTCATTGGTATTGGTGGTGTTGGGTCATGGGTGGCCGAATCCCTTGCTCGTAGTGGTATTGGGCAAATTACCTTAATTGATATGGATGATGTGTGTATCACCAATACTAATCGGCAAATTCATGCGTTAAATACCAATATTGGTAAAGCTAAAACTGCTGTTATGGCTGAACGAATTTTACAGATCAATCCACAATGCATCGTCAATGTCATCGATGATTTTATTAGTCCGGATAATGTTGCAAATTATTTAGGGTCGAAACAAAAACCTCGCTTCAACTTTATTATTGATGCCATTGATAGCGTGCGTGATAAAGCTGCGCTTTTAGCACACTGCAAGCGAAATAAATTAAAAGTTATCACCATTGGTGGCGCAGGCGGGCAAAAAGATCCGACCAAAATTAAAATTGCTGATTTAGCCAAAACCGTTCAAGACCCGCTAGCGGCTAAATTGCGTGAGCGCTTAAAAAATGATTATAAACTCAATAAAGATAGCAAAGGTAAGTATGTCATTGCGTGCGTCTTTTCGACTGAGCAGTTAACTTATCCAGCTCAAAATGGTCAGGTTTGTTCCACTAAAAGCCAAGCTGAAGGTAGCAAAAAAATGGATTGTCAGTCCGGATTTGGCGCTATTACTACCGTGACAGCGACTTTTGGTTTTGTGGCTGTGAGTTATGTATTAGATAAGTTAATTAATGTTTGATTTTAAATTTAATTTAGCTAAAGAAACAATTTTGCTTCCTTTAGCTAATTAATTATATTTTCTTAAAATCTTCAAATTTAATTCGCTTAAAGTAATAATAAATTTTGTTCTTTTAAAGAACATTCATTTTTTGTTAAATATCTTATTGTATTAAGTAAAAAACTGATTTACGATATTCCACAATTTCGTTTTGCTATTATAAATATGTTCAAGGAAGACGCCAAACGATCCAAGTTTATTTTTTAATTTTCAAGGAGAAATCTATGGCAGTAACCAATATGAATGAGTTAAATGAGTTAATGACTCGAGTGAAAAAAGCTCAAGAAACTTATTCTACTTATACTCAAGAGCAAGTTGATAAAATCTTCGTAGCAGCAGCAACAGCTGCAGCCGCAGCTCGAATCCCTCTTGCACAGCAAGCTGTTGCTGAATCAGGAATGGGAATTGTTGAAGATAAAGTTATCAAAAACCTATTTGCTGCTGAGTATATTCTTAATAAATATCGCAATGATAAGACTTGTGGTGTTGTTGCTGAAAATGAGCCATATGGCACTATCACTGTAGCTGAACCATTAGGGATTATTTGTGGTATCGTTCCAACTACAAACCCAACATCAACAGCGATTTTTAAATCACTAATTAGTTTAAAAACTCGTAATGCTATCGTATTTTCACCTCATCCTCGCGCTAAAAAATCTACCATTGAAGCTGCTCGAATTGTGCTAAATGCTGCAATTAAAGCTGGTGCTCCAAAAGATATTATTGGTTGGATTGATGAACCATCTATCGAATTATCTAATGCATTGATGCATCATGATAATGTGTCTGCTATCTTAGCTACTGGTGGTCCAGGTATGGTTAAAGCAGCTTATAGTTCTGGTAAACCAGCATTAGGTGTTGGAGCAGGTAATACTCCTGTAATAATTGATGAAACAGCTGACTTAAAACGTGCCGTTGCATCAGTGTTGATGTCTAAAACATTTGATAACGGTATGATTTGTGCCTCAGAACAAGCTATTGTGGTTGTTGATTCTGTTTATGACGAAGTTCGTAATTTATTAAAACAATATGGCGCTTATATTTTAAATGCTAAGGAAACCAAAGCAGTACAAGGTATTATCTTAAATGATAAAGGAGCCTTAAATGCTAATATCGTTGGTCAACCAGCAACTAAAATTGCTGAATTAGCTGGATTTAAAGCGCCTGCAGGTGCAAAAGTGCTTGTTGGTGAAGTGAGTAAAGTTGACTTATCGGAACCATTTGCTCATGAAAAACTTTCTCCAACTTTAGCTATGTTTAAAGCTAAAGACTTTAATGAAGCAGTAGATAAAGCTGAAAAATTAGTTGAAATGGGCGGTATGGGTCATACCTCTGTGCTTTATACTGACCAAGATAGCAATCGTGATCGTATTGCTTACTTTGGTAGTAAAATGAAAACATGTCGTATTTTAATTAATCAACCAGCTGCTCATGGTGGTATTGGTGATTTATATAACTTTGATTTAGCGCCATCTTTAACACTAGGATGTGGTTCTTGGGGGGGTAACTCGGTCTCAGAAAATGTCGGTCCGAAACACTTAATCAACAAGAAAACAATCGCTAAGAGAGCAGAAAACATGTTATGGCACAAATTACCAAGTTCTATCTATTTTAAACGTGGCTCACTTCCAGTTGCTTTAAATGAAGTAATTGAACAAGGTGCCAAACGCGTATTTTTAGTAACCGATAAATTCTTATTTAACAATGGTTACTCTAAACAAATTACCGATCAACTTGAAGAACGTGGCGTAATTTGTGAAACTTTCTTTGATGTTGAAGCAGACCCAACATTAAGTGTTGTTCGTAAAGGTACTGACTCAATGATAGCATTCCAACCGGATACTGTTATTGCTTTAGGTGGTGGTTCTCCAATGGATGCCGCAAAAATTATGTGGGTACTTTATGAACATCCAGAAACAAAATTTGATGAATTAGCATTGCGCTTTATGGATATCCGTAAACGTACTTGTCATTTCCCTAATATGGGTAAAAAAGCCAAATTAATTTGTGTGACAACTACTTCTGGTACTGGTTCTGAAGTTACACCGTTTGCGGTAGTAACAGATGATGCAACTGGCCAAAAATATCCATTAGCTGATTATGCAATTACACCAAATATGGCAATTGTTGATGCTAACTTAGTAATGAATATGCCTAAATCACTTTGTGCTGCAGGTGGTTATGATGCGGTAACTCATGCCTTAGAAGCTTATGTGTCAATTATGGCAAGCGAGTTCTCTGATGGACAAGCATTACAAGCATTGAGCATATTGAAAGCATATCTACCTACAAGCTATAAAGAAGGGGCTAAAAACCCAGTTGCTCGTGAAAAAGTGCATAGTGCTGCAACGTTAGCTGGTGTTGCATTTGCTCAAGCATTTTTAGGTGTTTGTCACTCAATGGCGCATAAAATTGGTGCTGCATTCCATATCCCTCATGGTGTGGCAAATGCAATGCTGATTAGTAATGTTGTTCGCTTCAATGCAACAGATAAACCAACTAAACAAGGTACGTTTAGCCAATATGGTTATCCTCAAGCCGTTAGACGTTATGCTGAAATTGCTGACCACTTAGGCTTAACTGCTGCATCAGACAAAGACGAGAAGAAAGTTGAGAAATTAATTGGTTGGTTAGATCAATTAAGAAAAGATCTTGAAATTCCATTCTCTATTAAAGAGTTTGGTATTGATGAAAAAGCTTTCTTAGCTCAAGTTGACCAACTTGCAGTTGATGCATTTGATGATCAATGTACAGGTGCTAACCCTCGTTATCCTTTAATTGCAGAATTGAAACAAATTCTACTTGATACTTATTACGGTCGTGCATATCAAGATAAAGGTGATATCAGCGAAGATGTAGCAGTACATACAGCAGCTAAAGGTGTTGCTTCAACTAAGAAAAAAGCAACGACTAAAAAAGCGACAAAAAAGAAATAATTTAACACATTATTTTTGATTAAATAAAAACCTGAAATAGTCTATATTTCAGGTTTTTTTTATATTTTTGATTTTTTTTTAAGCAAACAATAAAAAAAATGTTTTTTTTGCTTGCAAGGTTAAATGTTCTAGTCCATAATGCGCAGCACTTAGGCCGGCTTAGCTCAGTAGGTAGAGCAACTGACTTGTAATCAGTAGGTCGCCAGTTCGATTCCGGCAGCCGGCACCATTTTCCTAAGTAAACAGTTTATAATGATTCGGGGTGGGGTTCCCGAGCGGCCAAAGGGAGCAGACTGTAAATCTGCCGTGTCACACTTCGAAGGTTCGAATCCTTCCCCCACCACCATTATCTAACATTAGCAATTGCTAATTGAAGCATTTAGGTAGCCGAGTTTGAACATGCGGGCATCGTATAATGGCTATTACCTCAGCCTTCCAAGCTGATGATGCGGGTTCGATTCCCGCTGCCCGCTCCAATTGCTGATATAGCTCAGTTGGTAGAGCGCACCCTTGGTAAGGGTGAGGTCGGCAGTTCAAATCTGCCTATCAGCACCATTCTTGTCACTTTCCTAAACTTCTAAAAAATTATATTTAATAGCTTTAAAGCTTGTCACTAGATGGCTTTATCTGTTATTATGCAAAGCTAATTTTAAATTAGTATTATGTTAAAACTAAATATGATACTTGGTTAATGTGGTGATTCACCACCGATTTGTATTACATTGAGGGACTATAAATGTCTAAAGAAAAATTTGAACGTACAAAACCCCACGTTAACGTTGGTACAATCGGCCACGTTGACCATGGTAAAACAACTTTAACAGCAGCTATTACTTCTGTACTTTCTAAAAAATACGGCGGTCAAGCTCGCGCATTCGATCAAATCGATAATGCACCAGAAGAAAAAGCACGTGGTATCACCATCAACACTTCACACGTTGAATACGATACACCAACTCGTCACTACGCACACGTAGACTGTCCGGGCCATGCTGACTATGTTAAAAACATGATCACTGGTGCGGCACAAATGGACGGTGCTATTTTAGTAGTAGCAGCAACTGATGGTCCTATGCCACAAACTCGTGAGCACATCCTTTTAGGTCGTCAGGTAGGTGTTCCTTACATCATCGTATTCTTAAATAAATGCGATATGGTTGATGATGAAGAATTATTAGAATTAGTTGAAATGGAAGTACGAGAACTTCTATCTCAATACGATTTCCCAGGTGATGACACTCCAGTAATTCGTGGTTCAGCGTTAAAAGCGTTAGAAGGCGATGCAGCATGGGAAGAAAAAATTGTTGAATTAGCTGAAGCTTTAGACAGCTATATTCCGGAACCAGAGCGTGATATCGATAAACCATTCCTACTTCCAATTGAAGACGTGTTCTCAATTTCAGGACGTGGTACAGTGGTAACAGGTCGTGTAGAACGTGGTGTAATCAAAGTTGGTGAAGAAGTTGAAATCGTTGGTATCAAACCAACAACAAAAACAACTTGTACTGGCGTTGAAATGTTCCGTAAATTACTAGACGAAGGTCGTGCTGGTGAGAACGTAGGTGTATTACTACGTGGTACAAAACGTGAAGAAATCGAACGTGGTCAAGTATTAGCAAAACCAGGTTCAATCACACCACATACAGATTTTGAATCAGAAGTATATATCCTAAGCAAAGATGAAGGTGGTCGTCATACTCCATTCTTCAAAGGCTACCGTCCACAGTTCTACTTCCGTACAACTGACGTAACTGGTACTATTGAATTACCAGAAGGCGTAGAAATGGTAATGCCAGGTGATAACATCAAAATGACAGTATCATTAATTCACCCAATCGCAATGGCAGACGGCTTACGTTTCGCTATCCGTGAAGGTGGTCGTACTGTTGGTGCTGGTGTTGTTGCTAAGGTTATTAAATAATTTAAGCAAGCACTATTTAGAAAGGGTGTCGTTTGATGCCCTTTCTTATCTAGTCTGTTTAGCAAAATGTTTTTATTAAAAAGAGCATTTTGGAAAATGGATAATATTATAAATAACATAATTATAGGTTCTATATGCTAGTAAGTAACGAGAGTCAAGATACAAGCACAGTTCTAGACAAGTTTAAATGGGTTTTGGTTCTAGTATTAATTGCGTTAATTGTTTGGGGAAATTCTTATTTCTCTGCGCCTAATGATATATATCAACCAAATACAGCTGTTCGAATTATTGCGGTTGTTGTCATTTCGCTTTTAACCTTATTTATTGCATTTACAACCAATAAAGGAAAATCATTTATAACATTTCTGCAAGAATCACGAAAAGAGTTAAGAAAAGTTGTATGGCCAACTCGTAAAGAAACAGTACAAACAACTTTATTAATAGCTGTTATTACAATTATTGTTGGTACAGCTCTTTGGGGTATGGATTCTTTATTCCGTTCAGTCATCTTTTATTTAACATTAATAGGGCGTTAATATGAGTGAAACACAACAAAAACGCTGGTATGTGATCCAAGCTTATTCTGGCTATGAAGCACGTGTTGCACAATCATTACGTGAATATATTAAATTACATAATATGGAAGATTCCTTTGGTGAAGTTTTAGTACCAACCGAAGAAGTTGTCGAAATGAAAAGCGGTCAACGCCGTAAAAGTGAACGTAAATTTTTCCCAGGTTATGTTTTAGTTGAAATGATGATGAACGATGCGACTTGGCATCTAGTTAAAAGTGTTCCAAGAACTTTAGGATTCATCGGTGGAACTTCAGATCGACCAGCACCAATCAGCCAGCGTGAAGTTGACGCTATCATGAATCGTTTACAACAAGTTGGTGATAAACCACGTCCTAAAACCCTATTTGAACCAGGTGAACTTGTTCGAGTTAATGAAGGACCGTTTGCAGACTTTAATGGTGTAGTTGAAGAAGTTGATTATGAAAAAAGTCGCCTAAAAGTATCGGTATCCATTTTTGGTCGTTCAACACCGGTTGAACTTGATTTTAGCCAAGTCGAAAAAAGCTAATATCTCAAAATACCCATATAAAAAATCACAGAATAAATTCTGTGATTTTTTTTGCCTTATTAATGTAGAACAGTATTAATAAGGCGATATCTGAATTGACTTATACTCCATGGTATTTTTCAATTCTTACCAATCCTTTTATGCTGATTCAAACTCTTCAAGTTGTTGTTGTAAATCCAACCATGCCAATTCTGACTCTTCTTGCTTACCTTTTAACTGGCTTTGTTGTAACAATAATTGTGTTAACTCACTCTTTTTATCTGCTTCATAAATAGAAGAATCGGCTAATTGCTCTTCAATCAATTTTAATTGCTTACTTAACTGTTCCAGCGTCTGTTCCTCTTTTTGTAACTGTTTTTTCAGCGGTTGCATTTGTGCTCGCCGATCGGCCTCTTTGCGTTTTTGTTCTTTACGGTCTTGTGCAGAAAGATTTTTGCTATTGTCATTATGACTATCATCTTGTTGCGGTGGCTGATTTTCAGCTTTTTGTTCGTCGGCAAGCCATTTTTGATAATCATCGAGATCACCATTAAATGGTTCAACTTTGTGATCGTGAACTAAATAAAACTCATCAGTTGTTGAGCGTAGTAAGTGGCGATCATGCGATACAACAACTAACGCGCCTTCGAAATCAATAAGCGCTTCAGTTAATGCTTGGCGCATATCTAAATCTAAATGGTTAGTTGGCTCATCAAGTAACAGTAGGTTTGGTTTTTGCCAAACAATTAATGCTAAAACTAGTCGAGCTTTTTCACCACCTGAAAATGTTTTTACAGGTTCATTGACTTTATCGTCATGAAAATCAAAACCACCTAAGTAATTACGCAATTCTTGTTCTGTTATTTTAGGATCAGAAAGCTTGGTTAAATGCCAAAGTGAGGATTCTTCACCACGCAAATACTCTAACTGATGCTGAGCGAAATAGCCTAATTGAACACCTTTGGCTAAATTAATATGACCTTCTTTAGGTTGTAATTCTCCCGCTAATAATTTAATTAAAGTCGATTTACCAGCTCCGTTCCGTCCTAATAAACCAATTCTCGAACCGGGAACAAGATTTAATTTAATTTTTTCAAGGACGATTTTATCTCCATAACCAGCAACCACCTTATCCATCATCAATAATGGACTTGGTAAAAATTCAGAAGGTTTAAAATTGAAATGGAAAGGATTATCCACATGTGCCGGTGCAATAAGCTCCATTTTTTCTAACATTTTAATTCGGCTTTGAGCCTGTTTTGCTTTGGTTGCTTTTGCTCTAAAGCGATCAATATAGCTTTGCAGATGGGCGACTTTTTGTTGCTGACTTTCGTATAATGATTGTTGTTGTGCCAATTTAGTTATACGTTGGTTTTCGAATGAAGAATAGTTTCCGGTATATTCAAATAAACTTTTTTGTTCAATATGAATAATTTTATTAACAAGTGGATCTAAAAAGTCTCGGTCATGAGAGATTAAAATAAGCGTTCCCTGATAATTACTCAACCATTTTTCAAGCCAAATCACTGCATCTAAGTCAAGGTGGTTAGTTGGTTCGTCAAGCAGCAGTAAATCAGAACGGCACATTAACGCTTGCGCCAAATTTAGTCTCATCCGCCAACCGCCCGAGTAGGATTTAACCGGTAAATTGAGTTGTTCGTTAGAAAATCCTAAACCATGTAATAGTGTTGCGGCTCTTGCCCGTATTGTCCAAGCATCAATGGTATCGAGTTGTTCGTGAATAATCGCAATTTGCTCACCATTATTTGCTTGATTAGCAATCGTTAGTTTTTGTTCTAATTGGCGATATTCTCGATCCCCATCAATAGCGTATTCAATAGCTGGAACATCTAAAGCAGGTGTTTCTTGATTAACCCAAGCAAGCTGCCATTGTGTAGGTATTGATACACTTCCAGCATCAGAGTGAATTTCGCCTTTAATTAATGAAAAAAGGGTGGATTTACCACAACCATTTTTACCTACTAATCCAACTTTTTGTTTAGGATTAATTGTTGCTGAAGCGTTATCTAAAAGCAGATTAACACCACGACGAATTTGGATAGAATCAAAAACAATCATAATATTGCCATCTATTACTCTAAAAAAAAGCTATGCTAACAAAAAAAGAACTTTATGCAATACGTTTTACCGGTGATTTATCCGCATTGCATTTGAATCGAATATTTATGATTGATACGGTAAACAATGCGGAAAATGATAAAATAAGATTATTTATTAATATGTTGAATAAAAATCATATTTAATAATTAATGTAATAATTGCCTAAATATTAATATCACTTAAATTTTACTTTTTATTGCCGACAAAGCTCTGCGAATAAAAAGCCAACAGATAAGGATAAATACCAATAATCCTAGGTATTGTGGTAAATCACCTAAGTTTTTAAATATTGCCAATGGGGCATCACTTCCTCCATTAGTAATACTTATCACAATTACTACCGCTAATATAACGCCAATTAAACTTTCACCAACTATTAAGCCAGATGCAATTAATGCTGCTTTGCTATCCACTTTTTTAAATTGTATTTCTGGATCAACATTATTTTTCTTTGCGTTAGCATAAGTATAACGTTTTATAATCCAAGATAGTAATGTGCCAACAAAAATCGGTGTAGTGACACTTGGTGGTAAATAAATGCCTAATCCGACAGCAAGAGCTGGTAATCTAAATTTTGAGTTATTTTTAGCAAAAATTAAATCAGTGATGATAATTATTCCCCCTAATACTAGGCCAATAAAAATCATTGTCCAATCAAGTTTATGCGAAAAAATACCTTGTGCAATAGTTGTCATTAAAGATGCTTGAGGAGCAGCTAAAACTTGAGAAAGATCCATATCACTGCGAGGAACAGCACCTGTAAATCCGTAAGCGTGATATAAGGTTTCTAGAATAGGAGCTATAACTAAAGCACCCACAAAGCAACCAATTAATAAAGCAACTTGTTGCTTCCATGGTGTTGCATTGACTAGATAGCCTGTTTTTAAATCTTGCAAATTATCATTTGATATACATGCTATTGCTAAAACAGTACTTGTCGTAAATAATGCTAATGCTGTTGCAAAATTCGATCCTTCAATCGTTGATAACATGCCATTAATTTCACCTAGTCCTAATAAAATAAGTGAAACAGCAATAACTGCAACTATTGCAATACCAGACATAGGACTTGCTGATGATCCGACTAAACCAGCCATATATCCACAAGCTGCAGCAACTAAAAAACCCATAATAAAAGAAAACAATACCGCACATGCAACTAATGACCAAGCTATGCCTGTAGATAAGCCACTATCAGCTATAAATGAATAAAAAGTCACGACTAAAATGACTAACATCATCCCCATAATAGAAAAAATCCATTTAGGGGATAGATCGCGTTCTGTTGTGTCTTTTATTGACACATCTGAACGTAGAGTTTTAAAAGAAATTTTCACTCCTTCAATAACTGGTTTTATTAAAGAGAGCAAAGTCCAAACAGCTGAAATAGCAATCGTTCCTGCACCAATAAAACGGATATCGTTGTCCCAAATTTGCATGGCAACTTGAGATAAAGGTAAACTTGAATCATAACCGTTGATAACTGTTAAAATCGGTATGCCAAATACCCAAGCAATAATAGTCCCAAGTAGTATTGCAATACCTGAAATAATACCAATTAGATAGCCTGCACTTAATAATGCTAAAGAAAACCCTAAGGGTATTTGAAATATTGCTTTGCCTGCTGTGAACCAATAAGCTGTATTTCCAGATAGCAGTTTAAATCCATTAGTAAATAAACTGACTAAAGAAGCAATTACGCCACCGAATAAAATATCTTTTAATCCACCATTAGCGTCATTTCCTTCTGCCTTTGACCCAGCCTTTAATATCTCGGCAGCAGCAACACCCTCAGGGTAAGGTAAATCGCTTTTTACTACCATGACATGTCGAAGCGGTATAGAAAATAACACACCTAACATACCACCAGCCAAACATACAGCAAAGGTTAACCAAAATGGGAAATCATGCCAGTATCCCATCATTAATAAGCCCGGAATAACAAAAATGATTGAAGATAATGTCCCTGCAGCAGAAGCTTGCGTTTGAACCATATTATTTTCTAAAATGGTTGAATTAGGGAAAAACCGCAAAATCGCCATAGAAATTACAGCTGCAGGAATTGCAGATGAAAAAGTTAAACCGACCTTTAAGCCCAGATAAACATTTGATGCAGTAAAAATCATTGTTATCAGTGCACCAAGAATAATACCTCTAAATGTAAGTTCTCGTAGTTTATTCATATTTTTAGTGTTTTTTAAGTTTAAATTAAATGTATTATATACTTAATTGTGTGTTTTGAGTGTAAATCTGTGTGATTTTATTGTTTTTAAATTTTTATCCATTGTTTTTAAATGGAAATATTTTTATTAAATTTTGGATGCTTACTATTTAGTTATTAAAACATTACTATTTTGTTTTGATACAATGTTATTTAACAATTACTACTTTGTGAGAAATATCGTGAACCAATTAGAACGTTTACAAGCTATTACTAAACAATTACGTAATCCAATTAAAGGTTGCGAATGGGACAGTAAGCAAACTTTTGAATCATTAAAATCATATACTCTAGAAGAAACTTATGAAGTCTTAGATGCCATAGAAAAAAAAGATATGGCTGAACTTAAAAATGAACTGGGTGATCTACTGTTTCAGATTGTTTTTTATGCTGACTTAGCAAATGAACAAGGTTTATTTAATTTTGATGATATCTGCCTCTCTGTTGCTGATAAGCTGATTAGTCGTCATCCCCATGTCTTTTCAAATGATACTACTGTTAAGCCAAATTGGGAACAACTTAAGCAACAAGAACGTGATAAACGAGCACAATATTCACTATTAGATGATATTCCCACCGCCATTCCAGCATTAATGAAAGCTGAAAAAATACAAAAACGCTGTGCATCAGTTGGATTTGATTGGGTAGAGTTAAAACCTGTTATTGATAAAGTTAAAGAAGAGCTTAGCGAAGTGGAAGAGGAATTGAATAAAACCGCACAAGATCAATCCAAAATTGAAGAAGAGCTTGGCGACTTATTTTTTGCCACCGTTAACTTAGCCAGACATTTAAAAGTTAAATCTGAGTTATGTTTACAAAATGCCAATAACAAGTTTATAAGGCGTTTTAAGCAGGTAGAATTATTACTTAAACAAAAAAATCAAAATTTAATTGATGCAACACTTGAAGAAATGGAAGATGCATGGCAAATTGTCAAACAATCTGAACAATTATCTAGCGAAGTAAATCAAAATGACTGAACAAAAAAATGAATTATATCAAGAAATCGAAGCATGGGCACAAAATGCCATTTTACATAGCCCAACGTGGAGTATTAACCAGCTCGATTATTCCGAAAAAAGTATTTCTGTTGTTGAAATTATTATTGGTGAATTAGCTGATAAAAATTTTAGTATCCCTGAAGAACAGCTTAATATGATTGCTCAAGAGTATGGTTGTTACTTATTACTGACAGCCCAAAAATTATACGGCGGTGAGTTTTATTGGAATGAAGAACTTGAACAACCGATGTTAATTTGTTGTGAACCACAAGCAGCTATCGTGTTATTAACTTGGAATAAAGTCAAAGGGCGCCTTTTAGGGGATGAAGCTGATCATCTAGCCTTTTTCTTAGAAGGGTTTGCTGAGGCGACTAAAAATCCTGAAAATGGTTCTCAGATTGTCTATTTATAACCAAATAATACAATAATTAAAGGTTATTAGCTGATACAATTTCATGTTATCAGCTAATAGTCATTAATGCCAATTATCAAAGTGAATATGCATTGGCGATTTCAACTCGATAAATGACGATATTTAGGTTGTAATCAATAAACGTTATGGTTTAGGCAGATCAATAAATATTAAGTAATAAGCCTTACTCCCACTCAGTAGGGAATGGAAATAAGGTTTACTTAGTTAATCACTTTATACTTCTAAGTAATCTAAAATCCCTTCTGCCCCTTTGCGACCTTCGCTAATGGCAGTCACCACTAAATCCGATCCTCTTACCGCATCACCACCAGCAAAGATTTTTGGATGGCTGGTTTGGTAACCTTTGCTTTGTGATGCGATTATGCGCCCTCTATCATCAAAATCAACACCATGTTCGGCTAACCACGGCATAGAATGAGGTTTAAAGCCAAATGCCATTACAACTGCATCTGCCGGAAGTACAAATTCCGATCCTTGAATTATCACCGGAGAACGACGTCCTTTTGCATCAGGTTCGCCAAGCTCCGTTCTTACCATTTTTACACCAGTAACATGACCGGCATCATTGATTTCGATGCTCAGAGGTTGTACATTGAATTGGAATTGTGCGCCTTCTTCTTTAGCATTTTTAACCTCGCGTTTAGAACCCGGCATATTAGCTTCATCACGGCGATAGGCGCAAGTCACTTCAGTTGCACCTTGACGTATAGACGTTCGAACGCAATCCATTGCTGTATCACCACCACCTAATACCACGACGCGTTTATTTTTCATATCGACATAAGGCGCATCATCAGTTTGTTGGTGTTGCATAATATGTTTGGTATTAGCAATTAAAAATGGTAGGGCATCATAAACTCCATCGGCATCTTCATTTTCTAGGCCTGCACGCATTGATTGATAAGTACCAGTACCAACAAAAACTGCATCAAATTCATTGATGAGATCGGCTAATTGTACAGTTTTACCCACTTCAGTATTAAGGCGAAACTCAATTCCCATTTCGGTAAAGACATGTCTGCGGTGAATTAAGACTTCTTTATCTAATTTGAAAGCAGGAATACCAAAAGTTAATAGGCCCCCAATTTCCGGATGACGATCAAAAACAACTGGTGTAACACCATTACGTACTAAGACATCAGCGCAAGCTAATCCAGCAGGGCCTGCACCAATAATTGCGACTCTTAGTCCAGTTTTTTCAACGTTAGATAGATTTGGTTTCCATCCCATTTTAAAGGCTTCATCAGTAATATAACGTTCAATACTGCCAATAGTTACGGCTCCAAATTCAGCATTTAAAGTACAGGAACCTTCACAAAGACGATCTTGCGGACAAACTCGACCGCACACCTCTGGTAGGCTATTGGTTTGGTGAGATAGCTCAACCGCCTCTAAAATCTTTCCTTCATTAATTAATTTTAACCAATTAGGAATATAGTTATGTACTGGACAGCGCCATTCACAATAAGGATTACCACAAGCCAGACAACGATCTGCTTGTGCTTGAGATTGCGAGGCTGAAAAGCCTTCATAAATTTCAACAAACTCAATTTTACGGACGTTTAGCGATTTTTTAGGCGGATCAACACGTTGTAAATCGATAAACTGATAAACATTTTGACTCATATCGTGTTTTCTCCTTACTGTGCTTGCACACGTAGCTCTGCTGAAGAGCGACTACGGTGACCTAATAACGCTTTAACATCACTAGATTTTGGTTTAACTAAAACAAATTGTTTCGCAAAATCTTCCCAATTAGCTAATATCTCTTCTGCCCAAGATGAGTGAGTAAGCTGTGCGTGTTCCATGATTAAACCACGTAAATGTTCTTCATGAATCGAGTAGTCAGCCACATTTAACATTTCCACCAACTCTTTATTAATACGCTTATGCAAATCACCATCGGTATCTAAAATATAAGCAAAACCACCAGTCATACCAGCACCGAAGTTTACGCCAGTTTTTCCTAAAACACAGACAATTCCGCCCGTCATATATTCACAACCATTATCACCAATGCCTTCAACCACACTTATGGCTCCAGAGTTACGCACAGCAAAACGCTCACCCGCTCGACCAGCAGCAAATAATTTACCGCCAGTTGCGCCATATAAACAGGTATTACCAGCAATGGTTGCTTCATGGCTCAAAAATGCAGAACCTTGTGGTGGACGAATGACAATGCGACCTCCAGCCATGCCTTTACCAACATAGTCATTAGCATCCCCTGTAAGGGTTAAATCCACACCACCAGCATTCCAAACGCCAAAACTTTGACCTGCAGTACCATTGAAGTTCAATGAAATAGGGGAGGTAACCAAGCCTTGATCGCCATATTTTTTAGCAATATAACCGGATAAAGTGGTACCAACAGAGCGATCTGTATTTTGAATGTCAAAGTAGAAACTTTTAGTTTGACGATTATCAACCGCATCTTGTGCTTGAGTTATGATCTCTTTATTAAGCACACCTTTATCAAATGGTTTGTTATCTTCAATACAATGAACTGGTTTGCCTTCAATAGGTGATGCTGTTTTAAGTAAACTTGATAAATCCAGTTTTTGCTGTTTTGCAGTAATACCATCTAGTTCAATAAGCAGATCAGTACGACCAATTAAATCAACAATTTGTCTAACACCAAGTTCAGCCATAACTTCTCGAGTATTACGCGCAAGAAAACGGAAGTAGTTCATCGCTTTTTCTGGCAATCCATGATAATGTTCGCTACGTAATTTTTCGTCTTGAGTGGCCACGCCGGTTGCACAGTTATTTAGGTGACAAATACGGAGGTATTTACAACCCAATGCAACCATTGGCCCAGTACCAAAACCAAAACTTTCAGCGCCTAGAATTGCAGCTTTTACAATATCTGCCCCGGTTTTTAATCCACCATCAACTTGCAAACGAATTTTATGACGTAACCCATTAGCAACTAATGATTGCTGGGTTTCAACCAAGCCAAGCTCCCAAGGGGAACCCGCATATTTAACTGATGTTAATGGGCTGGCACCAGTACCACCGTCATAACCTGAAATGGTGATTAAATCTGCATATGCTTTAGCAACCCCTGTTGCGATAGTGCCTACTCCCGGTTCAGAGACTAATTTAACCGAAATCATTGCAGTTGGATTAATCTGTTTCAAGTCAAAAATCAATTGAGCTAAATCTTCAATTGAATAAATATCGTGGTGTGGAGGAGGTGATATTAATGTCACTCCCGGCACAGAAAAACGTAATTTTGCAATATAAGGGGTGACTTTATCACCAGGTAATTGTCCTCCCTCACCTGGTTTTGCGCCTTGGGCTACTTTGATTTGAATAACATCGGCACTCATTAAGTAACCTGGTGTAACACCAAATCGACCAGAAGCCACTTGTTTGATACGTGATACTTTTATCGTGTTGTAACGAGCGGGATCTTCTCCACCCTCACCAGAATTAGAAAAACCACCTAATGTATTCATTGCTTCAGCTAATGATTCATGCGCCTCTGGGCTTAAGGCACCGATTGACATGGCAGCGGAGTCAAAGCGTTTAAACAATGATGATTCTGGTTCAACTTCATCAAGCGAAATAGCCGCGTTTTCAGGAGGATTTAGTTTTAATAAATCTCGCAGAGTTGCTGGTGGTCGATTATTTACAATATCCGCATAACGTTGATAATCTTCATAATTACCTTCATTAACTGCTTTTTGTAGTGATTGCACCACATCTGGATTATAAGCGTGGTATTCACCACCATAAACAAATTTGAGTAATCCACCTTGTTCTAATGGTTTACGTCGTAACCATGCTTTTTTAGATAAATTAAACTGATCTTGAGCAAAGTCCTCAAAATTGGCACCACTGATACGGCTAGTTACACCTTGGAAGCATAGCTCAACGACTTCTTCATGGAGACCAACTGCTTCAAATAGTTTAGAGCAACGGTAAGAAGCGACTGTTGAAATCCCCATTTTTGACATAATCTTATATAAGCCTTTATTAATACCATTACGGTAATTAATAATCGCTTCACGGTAAGATTTATTCATCGTACCATTATCGACCATTTGCGCTAAAGTTTCATAAGCTAAATATGGATAGATTGCAGTTGCGCCAAACCCTAGCAAGACTGCAAACTGATGCGGATCTCGACAGCTTGCGGTTTCAACAATGATATTGGCATCACAGCGTAGATTTTTTTCAACTAGACGTTGTTGCACTGCGCCAACAGCCATTGGGGCTGGAATAGGTAAGCGATCTGGCGCTATATTTTTATCAGATAGGATTAGTAGTACAGTTCCTTCACGTACTTTTGCTTCGGCATCACCACATAATTGTTCAATTGCATCACGTAAGCTACCATCAATTTCATAAGTGATGTCAAGCGTTTCAGATTTGTAGTAGCGTGATTCTAAGGTCGTTAATTGTTTAAAATCCGAATGAACTAATACCGGGTATTTAAAAGCAACTCGATGAGCTTGACCTTCAGCTTCAGCAAACACATTCATTTCACGACCAATGCTCGTTGATAGTGACATCACGTGTGCTTCACGCAATGGGTCGATAGGTGGATTAGTTACCTGAGCAAATTTTTGTCGGAAGTAATCATAAATTAAGCGAGGACGACTTGATAATACCGCAAATGGCGTATCATCGCCCATAGAGCCTGTTGCTTCTTGACCATTTTCACCTAAAACTCGAATACACTGGTCAAGTTCTTCACTGCTATAACCAAATTGCTTTTGGTAAGTAGCTAGTAAAGTATGGTCATAATCACGAGAGCCGATATCATCATCAGGAAGATCTTCAAATGGAATCAGCCGTTTTACATTCTTAGCCATCCATTCTTTGTACGGATGACGTTTTTGTAAATCGTTATCCGTTTCTGACGATTGTAAAATGCGACCTTCTTCAGTATCAATCACTAGTAATTCACCCGGGCCAACACGTCCTTTGGTCACTACTTCATCTGGTTGATAATCCCAAATACCAATTTCGGATGCACAAGTAATTAGTTTGTCAGTGGTAATCACATAACGTGCAGGGCGAAGGCCATTACGATCTAAGTTACAAGCGGCATAACGTCCATCGGACATAACGATACCTGCAGGGCCGTCCCACGGTTCCATATGCATAGAGTTGAAATCAAAAAAAGCACGTAGATCTTCATTCATATCCGGATTGTTTTGCCATGCAGGAGGCACAAGTAAACGCATAGCACGAACAATATCCATACCGCCTACTAAGAATAATTCAAGCATATTATCTAGCGAGCTTGAATCCGAGCCCGTAACATTAACGAACGGCGCGGCATCTTGTAAATCTGGTATAAGTGGCGTTTTGAATTTGTAAGATCGCGCTTTAGCCCATTGCCGATTACCCTCGATAGTATTAATTTCACCATTGTGGGCTAAATGTCTAAATGGTTGAGCAAGTGGCCAACGCGGTACGGTATTGGTTGAAAAACGCTGATGGAATAAACAAATTGCTGTTTCCATACGAATATCAGCCAAATCTAAATAGAATCTAGGTAAATCTTTAGGCATACATAAGCCTTTATAGATATTGACCTGATTTGAAAAACTACATACGTAAAACGTATCATCTTGCACACGTTTTTCTATGCGGCGTCGTACCATATATAAACGACGCTCTAAATCAATTTTTGTCCATCCAGCAGGGGCATTAACAAAAACTTGTTCGATTCTTGGCAGTGATGACAGGGCAATTTCACCCAGAACGCTTTTATCAATTGGTACTTCACGCCAACCTAAAATAGATAGAGTTTCTTCGGCTAGCTCTTCTTCTACAATATCACGGCTTGCTTGGGCTTCGGCTTCATCTTGGCTTAAAAATAGCATGCCTACAGCATAGTTTGTTGCCAAACGCCATCCGGCATCTTCTGCGACAACTCTAAAAAATCGATCTGGTTTTTGCATTAAAAGCCCGCAGCCATCGCCCGTTTTACCATCGGATAAAATGGCACCACGGTGTTGCATTCGAGCAAGTCCGTGGATTGCAGTACGCACCACTTTGTGACTTGGTTGCCCTTCAATATGAGCGATTAAACCAAATCCGCAGTTATCTTTCTCATGATGCTGGTTATATAACATATCATTGCCTCTAATTCATCGTTATTATTTTTTGAGAAGATATAGGCATTAATCCCATAATAGGTGTGAAGGTAATTAAAAATAGGTTTTTGGTCAAATAAATATTACTTATAAGTCAATCTTTTAATAACTCAGTCTATATTTATTAATGAAGCTAATATCTCATATTAACTATTTGTTTATACTATAATTAAAATTTAATAGAGACAAAAGTTTCAGAAATTGGTTTTTTTCTCATAATAATAATTAATATTTGATTAAAAAAAGTTGAGGAACGGGGTTTTTGAGCATCAAAATTGGCGATTTTTACACATTTTTTCAAGAATGAGTGAGTTAGAATCGCTACTCTTATATAATAGATAATCTTTATTATGGGTAATAGGTTTTATATGCAAAATAAAATTACAATTATTGGTGCGGGTGCTGCTGGGCTTTTTTGTGCCGGATTATTAGGACAAAAAGGTTATGATGTAACTGTTATTGATAATGGTAAAAAATTAGGACGCAAAATTTTAATGTCTGGTGGTGGTAAATGTAATTTTACCAACCTTAACGTAGAATCGACCCATTATATTTCAGAAAATCGTCATTTTTGTAAGTCTGCATTAAAGCGCTTTACTCAATGGGATTTTATTCAACTGGTTAATCAATACAATATTGCCTATCATGAAAAAGATCATGGTCAGTTATTTTGTGATAATTCAGCGCAAGATATTGTTGATATGCTTGCCCAAGAGTGCCAAAAGGGGCAAGTTAAATTCATGTTAAACACTCAGCTTGAAGATGTTGAGGCTGAGCAGCAAGGATTTAAATTATCGACTTCACAAGGTTTTGTTCATACTGATAAATTAATTGTAGCAACTGGTGGGCAATCTATGCCAGCACTAGGTGTGACCGCTATCGGATATAAAATTGCCGAAAAATTTTTGATTCCTGTTGTGCCCGTAAAAGCAGGGTTGGTGCCATTTACCTTACATAAACCTTTGCTAGAAGTATTATCCACTTTGTCGGGCATTGCCGTGCCGGTTGAAGTATCTAATGAACGAATATCTTTTAAAGAGAATTTGCTATTTACTCATCGAGGATTATCTGGACCAGCGATTTTACAAATCTCTAGTTATTGGCAAGCAGGTGAAGCCATTACCATTAATTTGTTGCCAGACGTAAGCTTTGAAGGTGATTTTCAACGCTTGTTAGAAAATAATCGCAATCAAAGCATTAAAAATTGTTTGGCGCAAATATTACCGAAGCGGTTAATTGAAGTTTTGATGCAATTAAATTTGATAGCCGATTTAACCGTTAAGCAATTAACGCCTACTCAGCAGCAAGTGCTTTACCAAACATTAACTAGGTGGATGGTTACACCGAATGGAACGGAAGGCTATCGTACAGCTGAGGTAACTTTGGGTGGTGTGAGCTGTGATGCTTTATCGTCAAAGACGATGGAGGCGAAAAATCACCTCAATCTCTATTTTATTGGTGAAGTTGTTGATGTAGCTGGTTGGCTAGGTGGTTATAATTTCCAATGGGCTTGGAGCAGTGCATTTGCTTGCGCTCAAGCCTTTGATTAATTATCAATTACCCCCATATGTATATCATATTTCTTAACTTTATATTGTAAGGTGGTTCTCGAAACATCGAGTAGTTTTGCTGCAGTAATAATTTTCCCATTGGCCTGATTTAATGCATCAATAATAAGTTGCTTTTCATAATTTTCGACTTGTTCGGTAAGATTACCAGTTATTTCGCTGGTAGTCGTTTTTTCAAGCTTGGCTTCATCTTGTGGATAAGGAGTATGAAGGTCAAATAATTCTTCATCCAGAATAATCTGCTGCAATTCTCCTGGCTCATTTTGTAAAACCATACTACGGACAATAGCGTTTTCTAGCATTCGCACATTACCTGGCCAAGGCGCTGACATAAGTTGCTGTAATGCATGTTCACTAATACCAGTAATCACAACGCTTACATCAGTTTTATGTTTATCAATAAAGTATCTTGCCAATACAGGAATATCTTCTTGTCTTTCGCGTAGTGCTGGCAGTTTAATTAATCCGACATTTAATCGATAAAATAGATCACTACGCATTTTGCCTGTTTTTAATAAATCAGCTGGTGATTCATTCATAGCTGCAACAATTCGAACATCAGCATGTTGCTCTTTATTCCCGCCTAGTGGCCAATAGGTTTTTTCTTGTAAGAATCGTAACAGTTTGCTTTGCATTTCAAGTGGCATCGCGTTAAGTTCATCAAGAAATAACGTACCACCATTAGCAAGTTCAAGATAACCTTGGCGATTTTCAGCTCCAGTAAATGCTCCTTTGACAGTCCCGAATAAAGTACTTTCAATCAATGTTGTAGGCAAAGCGCTACAGTTAAGTGAAATAAACGCTTTATCACGGCGTTGGCTAGTTTGGTGAATTAATCTAGCAAATAGCTCTTTCCCTGTGCCGGTTTCGCCAACAATCAATACTGGCACATCATTACTACCTAAAATATTAGTCTGGTCGATCACCTGTTGCATTTTTTTTGAAGCAAAAACGATTTCTGGTAATGGTTGTTCTTTATTTTGATATAATTTTCTATTAAGACTGAATACCTGATCTTGCAGTTGTCTAACATTAGATAAATTACGACCAATTTCAACCGCGCCAATAATTTCTTTTTTGTGATTATAAAGAGGAACCGTTGTATGTTGATAATCAACTAATTTGCCCACATGATTATAATAGGTTTGATAGGTATCTTGATATTCTTTACCCTGTAAAGCTTGTAGCATAGTACTATCTTCTTTTTTCAAATTAGGGTAAACTTTAAGCATTGGTTTACCTATGGCTTGTTCCATTGGGTAGCCATCAAGTTCTGCACTTTCCTGATTGTAGTAAATATATTTACCTTCTTTGTCAATAATAGCCATAGGCTGATGTATTAGATCAAAAAAATGTTTAAATATTTCCAATGCTTGTAATAATTCAGGATCAATTATCATGATACTAAAACCTTTTGAAAGTTGGATTCTTACTAAGTATAGCGAGCGTTAATTTAAATATCTTTCAATTATTACTAAAAAAAGTGACAAATTTTTGTCATAAAAACATATTTTTTACTAAATGACTAATATTAAATTTGTAATTATTCTGTTAAACAATTGATTGTTTGTGTTTTTTTAAGTTGGCACGTTGATTGCATTGTAAGTGAGTAATCTTTTTACTTACCTTTTTTATGTACTAATTAACTGGAGGTCATATGTCCGACACAATTATGTCAAATTATAACAAAATACGCACAGATCTTATAACTAAAGATCGTCGTTTCAGTGCTCAAGGCGGCAAACTTTGTTTTGATGGTGTGAATTTGGAAGAATTAGCAAAGAAATATCCAACACCTTTTTACGTATTTTCTGAAAAAGAAATTGACCGTAATATTCAGGAGATCAAAGATTCGTTTAAAGCTCATCCAAATACTAAGATTTTCTATGCGTCAAAAACATGTTCAGTAATGGGTGTGCTTAAAGCGATTAAAGATGCGGGTATCTATGCAGAAGCTAACTCAATGTTTGAAGTTCGTAAATGTTTAGAAATCGGTTTCCCAGGCAGCCAAATTGTTTTCAACGGTGTGGTTAAAAAACCGGTTGATTTAGAATTTGCTATCCAAAACGATCTTTACATCATCAACGTAGATAGCCTATATGAGCTTGATATTATTGATGAGATTTCTCGACGTTTGAAAAAAGTTGCAAATGTTTGTGTGCGTGTTGAACCAAATGTACCGTCAGCAACTCACGCAGAATTAGTAACCGCTTATCACGCTAAATCTGGTATCGACTTAGAACAAGCTGAAGAGACTTGCCGTCGTATTCTTGAAATGCCTTATGTTCATTTACGTGGTTTACATATGCACGTAGGGGATCAAGTACCAGAAGCAGAACCTTTTGCAAAAGCGACTAAAGTATTAGTTGATGAATCACGCCGTTTAGAAGAAGTTCTTGGCATTAAATTTGATTTAATCAACGTTGGTGGTGGTATTCCTGTTCCATATAAATATGACGAAGAAAATGGTAATCCATTAGAAGACAATATGTATGCTGGTATTACTGCACAAGATTTCGCCGATGCGGTAATCAGTGAAGTACATAAATGGCGTACTGACGTTGAAATTTGTATCGAACCAGGTCGTAAAGTAACCGGTTCAGCTGGTGTGCTTTTAACTGAAGTTGCTTGTGAAAAACGTAAAACTAACTACGATTTAGACGGTAACATTGAAGAACATGTTGAATGGAAATTTGTTGATGCGGGTTACAGCGTATTATCTGACAGTCAACACTTTGATTGGTTCTTCTATGTTTATGATGCATCAAGAATCACTGAGCAACATGATGAGTACATTAAATTAGCGGGTCCATTATGTGACGGTGGTGACTATTTCCATGTGGGTGTTAAAGGTGAAGAATTCTTATTACCTAAAGACACACAAATTGGCGATATCATTGCTTTCCTTGATGCCGGTGCTTATACCATCGAAAGCCAAACAGTTTATAACAACCGCCCACGTACTGCTGTTGTTATGATTGATAAAGAAGGCAAAGATCGATTGATTCGCCGTGAAGACACTTACGAGGATATGGTTGGATACGACGTGTATTAATCATGAACTGGCTGGGGCAATAACTGCCCCAGTTGTTATTATGTGAGGTTATTATGAGTGATTCTAAAGATTCAAGTTTACTTGGTATTAAAGACATTGTGTTTATGAATGTCATTGCAATATTGAGTTTACGTCAAATTCCTAATGTTGCTCCTTACGGAGCGTCAGCAATGGTGCTTTGGCTACTTGCTGCATTTTGTTTGTTTTTTCCATTAGCCATGGTTTGTGGTGAGCTTTCAACAGGCTGGCCAAAAGATGGTGGGATCTTTGTATGGGTAAAAGAAGCATTTGGTAAACGTGTCGGTTGGATAGTGGTTGTTTGCTTCCTGTTTTCATGTGTGCTTTTCTTCCCATTAATGTTGCAGTTTGGTTTTACTGCAATTGGTTATATGTTTAGCCCTGAACTTGCTCAGAATCAGGTATTTATTGGTGTTGGCTCCATGGCAGTATTCTGGATCTTAACGTTAATGAATATCAAAGGCATGAAATGGACTAAAATCATTAACAGTGTTAGTGCATGGTTAGGTGTATTTATTCCTGCTGCTATTATCGTGTTATTAGCTATTGTATGGTTAATGACTGGTCATCCAATGGCAACTGATTATAGCCATGTTAGTGATTGGATTCCGGATTTAAGTAGCTGGGATACTATTGTATTTTTATCAAGCATGATGTTTGCTTTTGCAGGACTAGAAGTTGCACCAATGATCGCTGGTCGTACTCGTGATCCACAACGTGACTTCCCTAAAGCGATGGCGGTATCTGCAGTTGTTATCGTTGGTATCTATATGATTGGTACTTGGGCAATTAATACCTTATTACCTGCTGCTGATACTGATATTGTTGCCGGTGTAATGCAAGCGATGGAAGCTGCTGCTAAAGAGCTACACATGCCTTGGTTATTACCAGTAATGGCAATTTGTTTGTTCTTTGGTGCATTAGGTCAAATTAACTCATGGTTAGTTGGTCCTATCTATATGTTACAAGAAGCATCAAAAGAAGATAACTTACTTGGTGAACGTATTGGTCGATTACATCCTGTATATCAAACACCAGCATTTGCTTTAGTTATCCAAGCAATAATTGTAACGGTACTTTGTTTCTCAACATTCGTATCACCAAGTATTGCTGCTGCATATTGGATGTTAACTGCATTAACAACCATTTGTTACTTTATTCCTTATTTAGTGATGTTTATTGCGTACTATCGCTTACGTATTACTCAACCAGATGTACCACGTAGCTTCAAGATTCCTGGTAAAGTTTTACCAATTATTTTACCTGGTTTAGGTTTCTTATCTACGCTATTTGCGGTGATCTTAGTCTTTATTCCACCAGCACAAATTGATATGGGTGGATATGTTGAGTACATCGCTAAAATTGTTGGTGGTGCAGTGCTTGCAATTGTGTTAGCTGAATGGATATACCATCGCGCACAAAGACGTAACCGCTTGCAATAAGATATAGAGGAGTAAATTTATGTACAAACCTATATTGGAAATTGATTTAGGTAAATTAAAAGACAATGCCCGTGTTGAAAAAGAGCTTCTTGCTAAATACGGCATTGAAGTGATGGCGGTAAATAAAGTCTTTGATGGTTGTGTTGAAACCGCCAAAGCGGTGCTTGATGGTGGTATTGATGTGATTGCTGAATCAAGAACCTACAATTTGAAGAAACTTAAAGATGCTTTAAATTGTAAAACTTGTTTATTACGCAGTCCTTGTTTAAGTGAAATCAGTGAAGTAGTGAAATACGCAGATATTAGCTTAAACAGTGAAAAACAAGTTATCCAAGCACTTTCTGATGAAGCGGTAAAACAACAAAAAGTCCATCAAGTACTTTTAATGGTTGATATGGGCGATTTACGTGAAGGTATTTGGTTTGAACATGTCGATGATATCATCGAAACAGTCAAACTAATCTTATCTTTACCGGGTGTTGAGCTTTATGGGCTTGGGACTAACTTCAACTGCTATGGTACTGTTCTACCAACTGTTAAAAATGGTGTGGATTTTTTACACATAGCGCGTAAAGTAGAAGAAGCTTGTAATATCAAGATCAAGTATCTATCAGCTGGTAATTGTACAAGTTACCATCTGCTTGATAAAGGGATCTGGCCAGAAGGGCTTAATCACATTCGAATTGGTGGTTTACATGAGTTTGGTATTGAGTATGTGGATATGAAATATCTTGATGAGTTTCATCACTCAAACAAACCTGTAGAAAAAGCTTGTAGTGACATGTATAAATTGTATGCACAAATCATCGAGCTTAATAGTAAACCAACCGTTCCTGTTGGAGAATTAGGTGTTGATGCCTTTTTGAACAGCAAAACTTTTGTTGATCATGGTACTCGTAAACGCGCGCTTCTCGCTTTTGGCCGTCAAGATGTGCCAGCAGAAAGCTGTATACCGATTAATGACAACATTACGGTCTTAGGTCAAACCAGCGATCATACTATTGTTGATATTGAAGATGTTTCTGAAACATTACGTGTTGGCGATATGATTGGGTTTGAGCTTGATTATACAGCCCTACTTATGGCTTGCCAAACCAATGGTGTAGAAAAACGGTTTGTTTATTAATATCTATCAGCTGCTGGGCAACCAGCAGCTATTATTGATTACTAGGCGGTTTACATGGCAACATCAGAATCTCAAGAAAGTCCTTATCCCAGTACCTTAAAGAAAAACTTAAAAAATCGTCATTTATTGATGATTTCGTTAGGTGGCTCAATAGGAACTGGATTATTTATTGGTATTGCAGCACCACTTAGCACGGTTGGACCATTAGGAACGATTATCGCATATCTACTTGCGGGTAGTATTATGCTGTCGACCATGCTTTGCTTAGGTGAACTTTCTTGTGCATTCCCACATGCGGGTTCTTTTCAGCATTATGCACTAATGTTTATTCCACATCCTATTTGGAGTTATACCATTGGCTGGTTATATTGGTTAAGCTGGGTACTGTCTATGGCGGCTGACTTAACTGCAGCTTCGATGATCGCTCACCAAGTTTTTTCCTCTATTCCCATCTATATTCTTAGTCTAATTATTTTAACCGTTATTACTTGTGTCCATTTAACGTCTGTTAGAGCTTTTGGCGAAAGTGAATACTGGTTTTCAACGATAAAAGTATTGGCAATTATTGCATTTATAGCTGTTGGCATTTATTTACTTTATCATCAATATAATCAAACACATGTATTACCAACACTTAAAACCGAACAAGGTTGGTTTCCTAGTGGATTTTTATCAATTTTTGTTTGTATGACAATTGTTACTTATTCATTTCAGGGCGTCGAATTAATTGGTAGTGCAGCGGGTGAAGCGCAATCACCTCAAAGCGTATTGCCAAAAATTATCACTGGTGTGGCTTTTCGTATCATCTTGTTTTATGTGTTAGCGATTGCGGTGTTAGCACTAGTTTACCCTTATGGAGCAACCCATAATGAAATTAGCCCATTTGTTTGGGTATTCAATAAAGCCGGGATTACCTTTGCTTCATATGTGATGCTATTTGTTATCTTTTGTGCTGCAATATCGGCCGCTAATTCGGCTGTTTATGCCAGCTCGAGAATGCTATGGTCGATGGCTCAAGATGATTTAGCACCAAAATACTTTTCAGAAGTCAATAAACGAGGCGTGCCAACTAAAGGAATATTATTTATCGCAATTATTGCGTTAGTTTCGTTGTTTTCTAAATATATTGCTGCTGAAAAATTATATCTCTATTTGGTAGCAAGTACTGGACAAGTTGGGTGTTTTGCTTGGATTATTATTGCTTGGTGCCAATATCAATTTCGTAAGGGAGTGAATGAAGGCAAATACTCTAAAGATATGATCAAATTTAAATCTCCGCTATTTCCTTGGTTAGCGATGATTTCTATTACTGTTAACATTATTATTATTGTTGGGGTATGGTTTGGTGAATCAGGGCATTTTATTTTATTATCTGAGGTAATCTTAATTTTCGTAATTTTAGCTTCATATTACTTTTTCAAAAAACGTAAATCCGATTAACTTTATTATCAGTTTATGTAATCACCTTAACTATCAATTGTAGGTGATTACTTACTGTTAGAATTGAAATTTTAATTATCTGAATTATAAAACTTATTTTAAAAATGCAGAGACGCCAGTAAATACCACTTGAGCGGCAATAGCTGATATTAATAACCCAGTAAGTTTTGACAAAATTGCAATACCAGTATTTTTTAAAACGTTAGCAATGCTTTTTGCGCATAGTAACATGGCATAAATACCGCTTGAGGCAATCAATAGCGAAAGGGCGCCAATCAGGTTTTGCATACCTACCGAACTTGTCCCCATAACAATAATCGTACCAATGGAGGCTGGTCCCATACATAAAGGTATTGCAAGAGGAACCACACTAATATCATCATCATCAGTATGAATTTTATTTTTTTCAGGTGAATCATTCATCAATGAAACAGCGGTAATAAATAGTAATGCTCCCGACCCAATTCTAAAAGCATCGAGTGTAAAACCAAACACACTAAACATGGCATTACCAAAAAAGAATAACACAATACCAATAATAAAAACGGCACACGATGTTTTAAGTGCAGTCTTTCGGCGTTGTTGTTCATCATATTGTTTAGTACCACTTAAGAATGCACTTAGCACTGCTGGTGGTGTCATTAAAGCGAATAACTTGGTTGTGGTGGCGAGAATTTCAACAAGATAGTTATCCATAGTATTACCCTTTATAGCTTTAGATATTGCTTGAAATCTGTCAACAATTGTTGGCGGGAATCAACTATACACATAAAAACGGTCACCATAAAGGTGACCATATTTAATTGGATATAATTTTAATAGTTTATTAAATATTAACCAATTTGAATTAGTTAAGGCGCTCTTTAATACGAGCCGCTTTACCACGAAGTTCGCGTAAGTAGTAAAGTTTAGCTTGACGTACTTGACCACGACGTTTCACAGTAATTGAATCAACAGTTGGTGAGTGAGTTTGGAATACTCGTTCAACACCTTCGCCATTCGAAATTTTACGTACTGTAAATGCAGAATGTAAACCACGATTGCGAATTGCAATAACCACACCTTCATATGCTTGAAGACGTTTTTTGTTACCTTCAACAACCCATACTTTAACTTCTACCGTATCACCCGGACGAAAAGACGGGATGTCTTTTTTCATTTGTTCTTGTTCTAATTGCTGAATAATTGCATTTTTCATAATTTTGTCTCTTACTAGTTATACTGAAATATTAATGGCTCGGTTTATCACGATATTCACATTGGAATTCAGTGAGTAAACGTTGCTCTTCATCAGTCAGAGCTAGATTTTCAAGAAGATCTTCTCTTCTCAACCAAGTTCGTCCTAGTGATTGTTTCAATCGCCAGCGACGAATCGCTTCATGGTGACCAGACATTAACACATCAGGCACCGCCATTCCATCTAACACCTCAGGTCTGGTATAGTGTGGACAATCAAGTAAACCGTTCGCAAAAGAGTCTTCTTCTGCTGATGATTCATGATTCAATACACCTGGAATAAACCTTGCTAATGCATCAATCATTGTCATCGCCGGTAATTCACCGCCACTTAACACGTAATCCCCAATTGACCATTCTTCATCAATTTCGGTTTGGATAACGCGTTCATCTATACCTTCATATCGACCACAAATCAAAATCAATTTTTGATATTGTGACAACTCGCAAACACCTTGTTGGTTTAATTTGCGCCCTTGTGGGGAAAGATAGATTACTTTTGTATTTTCACCTGCTACTGCTTTCGCAGCATGAATCGCATCTCTAAGTGGTTGTACCATCATTAACATGCCGGGACCACCACCATAAGGCCTATCATCGACAGTCTTATGCTTATCATGCGCAAAATCGCGCGGGTTCCAATATTCTACTGTTAACAGTCCGTTTTTTACTGCTCGACCAGTTACACCATAACAGGTAATAGCTTGGAACATTTCGGGAAAAAGGCTAATTACGCCAATCCACATATTCTTACCTTACCGATTAAAATGCGGGATCCCAATCGACCACAATCATTTTTGTTGTTAAATCAACTTGTTTAATAAATTGTTCTTCAACAAAAGGAATTAAACGTTCTGTTGCTCCAAATGCATCTTTTAGATTTGCTTTAACAACCAACACATCATTAGAACCGGTTTCCATTAAATCAGTTACTTGACCTAAATCATAACCGTTAATTGTTTTCACTCTACAGCCAATCAAATCCTTCCAATAGAAATCGCCTTGATTAAGCTCAGGCAACTCTTCTGCATCAACGAATACTTCAGCATTAGTTAACGCATTGGCTTGATCTCGATCATCAACGCCTTTGAGTTTGACAATCATATCTTGATTATGAGGTTTAAAGCTCTCAACGATTACTTCCTGCCATTTTCCAGCACGCTGGATATACCAAGGTTTGTAATCAAAAATACTATCTGGAAATTCTGTAAACGAAAAAATCCTGAGCCATCCACGAATGCCGTAGCTTGAACCAAGTTTACCAACAACGATTAGATTCTCAGTATTCATCTTTACACTATTACTTAATTAAGCAGCTTTTTGTGCTTGTTTGATCAATGTATTAACACGATCAGAAATAGTAGCACCTAAACCAACCCAATAATTTACGCGATCAAGATCTAAACGTAATTCTTCTGCTTTACCTTGTGCAATTGGATTAAAAAAGCCAACGCGCTCAATAAAACGACCATCACGTGGGTTACGGCTATCAGTGACAACTACTTGATAAAAAGGGCGCTTTTTAGAGCCACCACGAGCTAAACGAATAGTTACCATAACATCCTCTTAAATTAAAAAATAATCTTTCTTTTGCCCAACACGGACAAAATCAAAGCCCCAAAATTATACTCTTTCTAGCAAAAAGTGCAATGGCTGATTGTGTGTGAAAAAGTTAGGTAGCATCAGTTATCGACAAGCTTAGTTATAAATGAACATAAATTCATCTTTTTAACTAGTTATATTATAAATAATTAGCTTCATTGATAATGGTGAGCTTGCTTGCTATATAATGATATATTTTAAAAGTGATGGTTGATCTTTAAGACTTTTTCCGGAACAAAGCTCGTTTTAACACGTCAAAAAATCCTAACGCTTTGACCATTTTTTTGCTATCAACATAGACACGTATTGCTTTTAATACTTTTTTCGGCTCTTTGGACGCAAAAGCGAACGTACCGTCTTTTTTTGTTTGTATGGAGTAACGAGATATCCACTTACCTTTAAAAAATACCGATGCGATAACATAATCGACCTCTTCCCAAGGAATTTGAATATATTTCCGAGGATCGCGTTGATGATAGAATTCGAACGCCTTATCACCAATCATAATCTGGCCATATTCTGAAAAACCTGAAAAAGCAGTCGCTTTTACTGTTAAATCTACTTTGGTATTTAATGATTGAACCATTTAGCTACTTATATCCATTATTTTAATCTGAGTTGCTAAGGCACCCTTTTCTCATTATTTATGGAGAAAAGGGTGATTTATGTTTGAGGAAAAACAGCATTTTTGCTTAAAAAGTGCGCTCCTCAACTTTTTTTGTCAACATTGTTGGCTTTATAAAAGACCAATAACATGACCAGTAACACCGACTAAAAATAGTGCAAGAATAATTATAATAGGTGATACTTTTTTACGAAGTAACCACATACAGAAGAACGTTAATAGTAATGGTACAAGTCCAGGAATTAATAGATCTAAGTTATTTTGTAAAGTCATTACTTGGTTTTGACTAAGTGCGAGTCCTTCTTGCATTTGCATCAATGCTTTTTGTATACCTTCGGCACCAGCAGGTAGGGAATTCCAATCAATAAATGCACCATTATCTAATTTTACGGTTGATACGACTGGTTGGAATTTTATTGATACCCACCTTTGTACTAAAGCTGCCAGTACAAACATCCCCAAGATAGACGCACCTTTAGTGATTTTTTGGAGTACACCACCACTTAAGTTATCGGTAATTTTAGAACCAGTACGGTAACCTAATTCTTGGGTAAACCACATGAAACACATGCGAATAATGTTCCAAAGTAGGAAGAATAGAATTGGACCTAGAATATTACCACTTAAGGCAAGTGAGGCACCTAGTCCACCAAGCATAGGACGAAGTGTAAACCAGAAAACTGGATCACCAACCCCAGCTAAAGGTCCCATCATTCCCACTTTTACCCCTTGAATAGTTACATCATCTACAGGCGCTCCATTAGCTCGTTCTTCTTCCAGGGCTAACGTCACACCAAGTACAGGTGATGCTAAATAAGGATGTGTATTGAAAAATTCTAAATGGCGTTTAAGTGCTGCCGAACGATCTTCTTTTGTGGTATATAATTTTTTGATAGCAGGAATCATTGAATAAACCAAGCCACCATTTTGCATACGTTCGTAGTTCCAAGAACCTTGAAGGAAAGTTGAACGCCAAGCTACCGATAAACGGTCTTTTTTCGATAAATGAATTCGATCTGTCATGTTCTTCTCCAAGTTCTTAGTAATCATTTAAAATATCATCAAGTGGATCGCCTTTACTACCACCATTTGATGAATTGCCACGTTCAGAAAGATTTAGATAAATTAGTGCTAGAGCAATACCTAGAGCACCAATTGCAATCAAGGTTAATTGTGATATCGCAGCAACAACAAAACCGATAATGAAAAATGGCCAAACTTCACGACTTGCCATCATATTAATTACCATCGCATAACCAACAGCTACTACCATGCCTCCACCAATAGCCATACCTTCTGATAGCCATTTAGGCATTGAATTTAATGCGTCTTTTACCACTTCAGCAGGAATAAATAACAGCGCTGCTGCTGGTATTGCAATACGTAAACCTTGTAAACAAACCCCTAATATTTGTAACCATTCAATTCTACGGATATTACCTTGCTCTGCTGCAGCATCCATTAAATGCACTAATGGGACGGCAATAGTTCGCACAATCATTGTTAAAAATAAGCCAGCAACTGCTAGTGGGATGGCAATTGCGATAGCTGTCGATACACCAGCTTCACCTTGTCCACCAAGAACTAAAATAATAGATGAAGCAACAGCAGCAAGCGCGGCATCAGGTGCAACAGCTGCGCCAATATTTGCCCAGCCTAATGCTATCATCTGTAATGAACCACCTAACATTACGCCAGCTTCTAGATTTCCTGTCACTAGACCAATTAGTGAACAAGCAACTAATGGTTGATGGAATTGGAATTGGTCTAAAATACCTTCCATTCCAGCTAAGAACGCAATAACTATCACTAAAATGATAGCAATAATTGATAAAGTCATAATAATAACCCCTTAATTAAACTAATTCTTTTGTTCAGCTAATTCTTGTTTCGCTTTCTTTAATAATTCATCCATATTATCCTCAGAATCATTAGGTACTTTGCGAATGTCGAATTTCACATTTTTCGCTTTTAATTTCTCGAATGTATCAACATCTTCAGCGCTCATTGACAGCACTTTGTTGACCATTACCTTGCCGACAGAATGCGCCATTGAACCAACATTTAATGTTTGAATATCAACACCGCCATCTATAGCGCGAAGTACATCTTCAGGGTTTTCGAAAAGTAATAAAGCTTTGGTGTTACCAAAACGGGGATCATGCGCAACTTCAATAATTTTTTTAATTGGCACCACATTGGCTTTAACACCAGGAGGTGCGGCTTCTTCAATCAGTTTTTTCCTTAACTCATCTTTGGCAACTGAGTCTGAAACCACAATAATACGATTAGGGTTAGTCGCTTTAGTCCAAGAGGTTGCCACTTGTCCGTGTAACAAGCGTGAATCAACGCGAGCTAATACAATTTTCAATTTACCATCGCCTAAAACAGTACCTTCAGGGATAGTGCTTGTTTGTTGATTGTTTGGCGTTGGTTTAGCTGCCACTTCAACCGTTGTTCTAATACCCTCTTGGGCTGATTCAATAATGGCGGCAGCCACTTCTTTGGCGGTCTCCATCGATAAACGTGATGAGTATGCCTCAATCAACATTGGAAGATTTAAACCTGCAACGATAGCCCAATTTGGATGTTCTCCACAGAGTGTATTGGCTTGGTTAAATGGTGTTCCACCCCATAAATCGACTAAAAAAAGTACTTCATTTTGATCATCGAAAGTAGCAATTGCTGCCAGCATCCGTTCCTTTAAACTTTCAGGACTATCACTTGGATGCAAAGTAACGGCTTTAACGTTTTCTTGCTCTCCAAATATCATCGTCCCTGATTGTAAAATACCTTCAGCAAACTCACCATGAGTTGCCAAGATTATTCCAACCATAACGTACCTCCCAGTTTTTTATATTATTGCTAATATAAAGTTAATAAAATAAATCTATTTACTTATTTTAGTTAACAATATGATTTATAAATTCGATCTTCATCAAGGTTTGATAAAATATATTGCTAAATTTTAGAATAATCTTTCTTTATCAGAATAGTAACATTTGTGTAATGCTAAGAAAGATTATTTATTGCTTTGTTCTAATGCTTTACGGATAAAACCGTTATTTTGTTGTAATGCTGTTTTTGCTTGCTGAGCTGTTAAACCTGCAAGAATCATTAAAATAGCTGTTTTACAATTTTTGTTACATTGACTTAGCGTGGAGATAGCCGTCTCCCGACTACAATCGGTCGCTTGCATGACAATTGATATTTGACGTTCTACGAGTTTAGCATTAGTGGCCTCAACATCAACCATTAAATTACCGTAAACCTTACCAATTTTAATCATGCTGGCTGTGGTTAACATATTAAGCACTAATTTTTGTGCCGTACCTGCTTTCATTCTTGATGAACCACTAACTACTTCTGCGCCAACAATTGGGGTAATGGCAATATTGGCCAAGTTAATCATCGGTGCATTGGGGTTGCAACATAAGCTAATTACTGTTGAACCCAGTGATTGAGCATATTGCATACCACCGATAACATAAGGTGTGCGTCCACTTGCTGCGATACCTACTAAAATATCTTTTTTGCTAAAATTGATATTTTTTAGATCATTAACTGCTAGCTCAGGTGAATCTTCTGCATTTTCAACCGCTTTAAATATGGCAGGGTGCCCGCCTGCAATCAACCCAACGACTTGTTCTGGAGGCGTTCCGTAAGTAGGTGGGCACTCGCTCGCATCTAAAATACCTAATCGTCCAGAAGTGCCGGCACCAAGGTAAATTAAACGGCCATGATTTAAGAAAGCATCGCTAATTGCATCTACCGCATTGGCTATATTAGCTAATTGTTTTTCGACAGCGATTGCCACTTTTTTATCTTCATTATTGATAATTTGAAGTATTTCAAGGGTGGATGCGCAGTCGATGTTCTCGCTCGCTCTATTGCGATTTTCGGTGATCATTGCTGATAAATTAATGTTTGACATGTGATTTTAAACCTAACCATACAAACCCGATAAGAATGGCAAATAGCATACCAAAACCTACACCGATAGTAATAACAGATAATCCACAAGCAATAGCTAACGTATAAGCACTGAGCATAATCATCATTGCACTATATTCGCTTAAGTTTTGTATTGAAATTACACTACCAGCACCAATAAGTTCTTTCCCCATTTTTTGAATTAATGCATTTAATGGGACTAAAAAATAACCACCTAAAGCACCAATAATCACTAAAAGAATATAAGAACTCGTCATATTGCTTTGTAAGGTAAATGCAATGACGGCAAACCCCATTAATATTCCTGCTGGAATACATCGTAATGTATTGGATATTGAAACCATAGCACTAGCAAGGCCAGCACCAACAACAATACCTATTGCCACAACGGCATTTAGATTTGTTGGGGTTGAGTTGTCAGTAATACCTAACACAATTGGCACCCAGCTAATTAATAAAAAGCGCAAGGTAATACCCGCTCCCCAAAATAGGCTAGTGCCAAGTAAAGTATAAAGTGCTTGTTTATTATTGAAAATGATTTTAAAGGTTTTAGCAAAATCCTTTATCATACTCATAAACTTCCACTCAATGTCTTTTCGAGCGACAGGAAGTTTAGGAATAAAAATATTGGCTATAACAGCTAGGCCATACATTATTACACAAGTAAGTAATGCAAATGTGATGTTTAAGTCAGCAATATGGCCTCCAGCAAGTGAGCCTAGTAAAATAGCTGCAATTGTTGATGCTTCAATTAAACCATTTGCTTTCACTAAATTATCGCCTGAGGTTAGCTCACCTAAAATACCATATTTTGCTGGTGAATAACCGGCTGCTCCCACACCAACTAGAAAATAACCTAAAAATGGATTGATATTTAAGCAAATAACAGCAGCACCTAATAATTTAATACCATTTGAGATCATCATCGCTCTGCCTTTAGACATGCTGTCAGCAAATTGACCAACAAATGGCGAAAGAAGGATGAAAGGGATGACAAAACCGATTTGTAATGCCGATTGGCTCCACTCTGGATAATTGAGTTGTTTAATAAAAGCTAATATTGCAAAGAAAATAGCATTATCAGCAAAGGCTGAAAAAAACTGGGCTAGCATGGTTGCAGCCATGCCAACGGTTAATAAAGGCTGTTTATTCATAGTGAATCCTTGCTATTATTCATTTTCATCAGCCATTTTGCGTAGCGTAATAAAATCGATTTTGCCAGTACCAAGCAATGGTAATTCTTTAACCACACGAATATCTCTAGGAATGGCTAATGCAGGAATACCTAAATCTTGTGCTGCCTGATTAAGCTGTTCTCGAGTTAATGTAGTTGAAGTAGTAAATAGCACAAGCGCTTCACCTTTAGCGGCGTCAGCTTTTACTGTAGCGCCATGCATGGCATCAGGATCAACTTTTCTAGCTAGCGCTTCAACACTTTCCAGTGAAACCATTTCGCCTGCAATTTTAGCAAAGCGTTTCAGTCGCCCTTTAATTGTCAAAAACTCATCTTTATCAATATCTACGATATCGCCAGTATCATACCAGCCTTTTTCTGCATTACCATTTTCATCAACGGCAACAGGCTCTTCAAGTACACCGGGTTTTTCAACTCGTAAATAACCTTTCATTACGTTAGGTCCTTTAAGCTGTAATTCCCCGCCATTGGTAATCCCTGGGATAGGTATTAATCTTGATTGCATACCTGGCAATAGCCGACCAACAGTTCCTGCCTTAAATGCCATTGGCACGTTAAGGGCAACAACTGGCGCACATTCGGTTACGCCATAACCTTCTAAAATTCGAATGCCATATTTATCTTTCCACTGTTCTCGCACCGCTTCGGAAAGTTTTTCAGCGCCGGCAACCACATAACGTAATCGCATAAAATCATAAGGATGAGCGTAGCGAGCATAATTGGCTAAAAATGTTGGTGTGCCAAATAACACGGTACAGTTTTGGTCATAAATGATTTCTGGCACCATACGATAATGTAATGGGTTCGGATATAAAAAGGTACGACTTCCAGAAAACAACGGTAAAAATAAGCCGGCAGTAATACCAAAAGCATGGAATAATGGCAATGCGGACATAAAACGGTCAGCCGGTGTCGGATCGATAACGGTACGAATCTGTTCAACATTTGCCAATAAACTACCATGGCTGTGCACTACACCTTTAGGATTGCCTTCTGAGCCTGATGTAAATAACACTAAAGCTTCGTCATCACTTGATTGTTGTCGTTTCACTAAACGTGGAATGTATTGATGAAGTGCAACATAAAGTTTATCAACAAAAGTCAAACTACTACGCAAGTCCTCAAGGAAATACCAATTTACGTCCTTAATTTCTTCTAATAGATAATCAAGCTTACCTTTTTGAATAAATTTGCGTGAAGTAATGATCGTTTTTATTTCAGCCGCAGTAATTGCACAGGTTAACCCTTTAGTTCCTGCTGTATAATTAAGCATGGCTGGAATACGATTTTTGACTGATAGACCAAAAATAGTTGCAACAGTAATCGTTGCATTAGGGAGCAATAAACCAACTCTTTCTTTTTGTTTGGTAATCTTAGAAATTATGCAACTAACACCGATAATTTGCTTAAGCAAGTTTCGATAGGAAGCTTCGTGAGTGGTAGGATCTTGAACCATTCGCGATTTTACCCCATAGCGAACTTGGGCTTCGAGCAACGCTTCAAAAAGTGTCAATTTTGGTCGGCTTGCCATTCTGGCATTCATCATAATTTGATGTAATTTTTCACCAGCAATATATCGTCGTTCACTTGCTTTTGGTGCATCAGGCATTGGGATTGATGTTGGTTCCAATACATGAATTGTAATTTTAGGAAATAGATGACGTTTAAATAAGCCTTTTAAACGGCTAGTCAACGTAAATTCTGCACCTTCAATCCAGACAGGTACAATCGTTGCTTGAGAACGAGCAGCAACAAATGCTGCACCGTCATAAATCTTCATTAATGAGCCGGTTATGGTAATTCGACCTTCCGGGAAAATAACAATTGGTCGTCCTTTTTCAATTTCACGAACTAACCTTTTAATCGCCATTGGACTTAATGGATCCATTGGCACAAAATCAACGTAACGTTTGGCTAAACGGACTAGCCAATGATCAATGTAGCCTGCGTAGATAGCAAATACTGGTTTAACTGGTAAAAATACGCCGATTAAAATGCCGTCTAGGAAGGAAACATGATTAGGTGTGATAAGTAATCTGTCTTGTTTTAAATTATTGAGATTCCCTTGAATCTTTACATGAAATAAAATTTTTAGAAAAAACTTTAATATTTTAAATAACATCTGATTTCTCAATTTCCGTACAAAATTGTACTTTGTAATAATAATGAAAATAAATTAAATATACAAGAAAGCGAAAATTATCTATTTATATTAAACAAGAGTATTTAATTTTTTGTTGGTAAGATTAAATAATGGATAATAAATAATATGAAAATAAATATTAAATAAGGAATCGAAATGTTAATTTTAACTGCCCAAGATATTCAACAATTCTATACTATGAAAGATGCCGTTGCAGCGGATAAACAAGCACTGAAAATCTATACTCAAGGTAATAGTGAAGTTCCATTACGCATCAACTTTGACATGCAAAAAGGGCAATGTTTGATTATGCCTGCTCATATAAAAGAAAATGATGTGGTTGGCTTGAAAATTGTCTCGGTTTTTCCTGATAACCCGAAACTTGGTAAGCCATCTGTTCCCGCGCAAGTGTTTATGATCGATCCGTTAACAGGTGAAGTTTGTGCGATGTTAGATGGCACATTTGTGACCCAATTACGCACAGGCGCGGTACAAGGTGCAGCTACCGATTTATTAGCCAGAAAAGATGTTAAACGAGCCGTATTAATTGGTACTGGTGGACAAGCTGCTTCACAGTTAGAAGCGATGTTAACCGTCCGTCAATTGACTGATGTGGCGATCTTTGGGCTTGATGTCAATAAAGGCAAGCAATTTACTGAAGAGATGAAGAAACGATTCGCACTTTTTTCCGCTAACCTCTATTTCTCGAACGATTTAGATGAAGATATTCGCCAAGCAGATATCATTACCTCAGTCACCACATCAAAAGTTGTGACCTTCAATGGCGATTTGGTTAAACCAGGAACACATATCAATGGAGTAGGTGCTTACACACCAGAAATGCACGAAATACCAAGTAATATTGTTAAAAATGCTGATATTCGCGTACTTGATACCAAAGATGGTGTATTTGCTGAGGCGGGTGATATTATCGATCCAATTAATCAACATTTAGTTACAAAACAAGATTTTTATGAATTAGGTGATTTAGTTATTGATCCACAAAAATGTCGCCAAAACGATCAGCAAATCACGTTATTTAAAAGTGTGGGAACGGCAGTTTTAGATGTCTATGTTGGTTATGATATTTACCAGAAAGCCAAGGAAAAGGGACTAGGAATGAGTGTTTAAAACGCATCCCAAAAACGCCACGACATATCAAAAAAAGTTGAGGAGTGGGGTTTTTTGAGATCTTAAATCGATGTTAATCATGTTCTTATTAAATCGAGTTAATCACTGAATCAAAAAAAGTTGAGGAGCGGGGTTTTTAAAGATCTAAGACTCGCTTTTTAACTCTTGTTTTTGTGAGCGACCCAATAATGACATGGCTGCAAGTTTTGGATCTTTATGTTCGTAAAGCACTTTATAGATTTGTTCTGTGATAGGCATATCAACATGATATTTTTGAGCTAATGCCCAAACTTCTTTAGTATTTCGGCAACCCTCAACCACTTGAGCAATAATATCTTGTGCTTCTTGAATGGATTTGTTTTGACCTAGTAAAATACCAAATCGACGATTTCGGGACTGATTATCTGTACAAGTAAGTACCAAATCGCCTAAACCAGCCATCCCCATAAACGTGGCAGGATTGGCACCAAGAGCTTCGCCTAATCGCATCATTTCGGCAAGTCCGCGGGTTATTAAAGCTGTTCTCGCATTAGCACCAAAACCCAGCCCATCGGACAAACCAGCACCAATTGCAATAACATTTTTTACCGCGCCACCAAGTTGAACGCCAATAAAGTCTTTACTGCTATAAACGCGGAATGATTTACTACAATGAAATAAATTTTGGAGTTCAGTTAAAAATTGATCATCGGTTGAGGCAACGGTTACTGCTGTTGGTAAGCCTGATGCAACTTCTTTAGCGAAAGTAGGACCTGAAATAACCGCTAATGGGATTTTATCACCCAATACTTCTCTGGCAACATCTTGTAATAGTCGACCGGTATCGACTTCAAGTCCTTTGGTTGCCCAAACAATTTTGCTATCTTTTCTTAAAAATGGTTTGATTTGTTTAAGAATGCTACCAAATGCGTGGCTTGGAACAACAATTAATAAAATTGGTGAAGCTGAAACGGCAGTTTTAAGATCCGCTTCAACTTGAAGTTGGTCAGGAAAAGAAATATCCGGTAAAAATTGTCTATTTTGTCTATCATGTTGCAAAATAGCCATTTTATCTGGGTTATGTCCCCATAATAAAGTTGAGTGGCCATTTCGTGCCAGTAATATTGCCAGCGAGGTCCCATAAGAACCTGCGCCAATCACTGTCACTGCTGCATTTTTATTCATAAACATAGACTTTATTAACTAGTAATTACTGTAAAGTTTCAGTCGATTCGGTTTTAGCTTCTTGCTGTTGCAAATAGCTAATGAATAAAGCTTCAAAATTTACAGGTTCTAAATTAAGTTGTGGGAAAGTTCCTTTATTTACTAAGCTTGAAATAACTTCACGCGCATAAGGGAATAAAATATTAGGACAATAAGCACCTACACAATGTTGAATTTGAGCATCGTCAAATCCGATAAGCGAGAAAATACCTGACTGAGTCACCTCACAAATATATACAACTTCTTCTTGTTGTTTTACTGTTACTGTGACACGTAAAGAAACTTCATGCACACCTTCACTCAACGCTTGTGATGATGAATTTAGTTCTAAATTCATTTCTGGTTGCCATTGTTTTGTGAAAATTTCTGGAACGTTGTTTGTTTCAAATGAAACATCTTTGGTATAAATGCGTTGAATAGCAAATTGTGTTTCAGGTGTATTGTTTTGTTCTGTCATGATAAAACCTTATTTTAATATTATATTATTTTCTAACTAATGGTAAGTTTTCGCCGTTCCATCCAGCAATACCATCTTTTAATGTAAATACATGCAAAAAGCCCTGTTTGACTAATACTTCACCAATGCTTGCTGATGTTAAACCATTATCATCAACCACGATGATAATATCTTCTTTAAATTTTTCAATGGTTTTTGCGCTAGCATTTTTAATGTCAACGGGTAAAATGTTGTGAGATTCAGTAATATGCCCTTTTTTGAAACTATCTGCTGAGCGAATATCGACAATAACTGCGTTTTGTTTGTTGATCATACTAATTGCTTGCGCGTTATTAATTATTTTCACTTTTGATAATTTACTTTTCACGGTCATTACAATGATTGCGACGAATAACACAATCCAACCTAATGAAAGTAAAAGGTGATTTTGGATAAAAGGTATAATTTCGATTGTAACAAAGTCCATACTTTTATGATTACCTAGTATTATTAAAAATAGGTTAAGATTATAACGATATTGTCTACTGAAATATAGACCTAAAGGGAGAAATCTTATTTTAAGCTAATAAGATTTAAAAGTTTTAAGGATTGAAACTATGTTATTTAAAAGATTTATTTTGTTGCCATTCATTTTCGTTACTTTAATTTCGTCAGCATTAGCAGAATCAAATAATCTTAATACTGACGAAATACTAAGCCTAGAGGAACTAAAGGAAGACAGTCAATCTAGTTCATTACGGTTTGATCCGAATCTAACTTGTCGAGACTTTTTCCATGAAATTGATCCAAATGCCCCTGATTTTTTTCAATATGAAAAGTGTAGGACAACCGACTATGGGCAAACATGGCCTATTGAGGTTATTTATAAAGTTGAAGGTAAATATGCTAAGCAAGCTCATGAATATTTAATTAAGACTATGGGAATGGGCGATTTGAAATTCGTATGTTGTTATTGGGAACAACTAAAACCAGTAGCAATTTTCAATCCAAAAGATAATGTATCATATGAGGCTACATTTATTTCAGAAGAAACCCTAAAAAAGGATTGGGATAAAACAACCTTTTATTTAATAATAACAGGTCATCGAAAAGAATGGTAGCTCATTCAAAAGAGCTAACAAATTAACTTTTCATTAATGGCACCAAAATGTAACGCAAGTAGCAGTATGTTACATTTCGGTGCATTATTTTGGTGCTTTATGCATTATTTTGGTGCATTAATGTTAATTTTTGCTATTATCTAACCAGTAAAAACCGTTCAAAAATAGTGGTTAAAAAATTGGCATCAAATTTGCATATAATTTAATAAATAGGCAAATATGCCTTTGAACTGAACATTTATTTTATATGTCCTCAATGGAGAAGCTACATGTCTACACAAAAAGTTTTTACACTAATAAAAGAAAACGATGTTAAATTTGTTGATTTACGTTTTACTGATACTAAAGGTAAAGAACAACACGTTACCATTCCTGTTAGTCAAATTGACGCAGATTTTTTTGAAGATGGTAAGATGTTTGATGGCTCTTCAATTGCAGGTTGGAAGGGTATTAATGAATCAGATATGGTGTTAATGCCAGATGCATCAAGTGCCGTGATTGACCCATTTTTTGAAGATGTGACATTGAATATTCGTTGTGACGTTTTAGAGCCAGCGACATTACAAGGCTATGATCGTGACCCGCGCTCAATTGCTAAACGTGCTGAAGAGTTTTTAAAATCATCAGGCATTGCTGATACTGTTATTTTTGGGCCTGAACCAGAGTTCTTCCTATTTGATGATGTGCGTTTTGGAACGCCGATGTCAGGTAGTTTTGTTCATATCGATGATATTGAAGCTGCTTGGAACTCAGGTACTAAATACGAAGAAGGTAACAAAGGTCACCGCCCAGGTGTAAAAGGTGGTTACTTCCCGCTTCCTCCTGTTGATTCTTCACAAGATATCCGTTCTGAAATGTGTTTAATTATGGAGCAACTAGGTTTAGTTGTTGAAGCTCATCACCATGAAGTTGCAACTGCTGGTCAAAATGAGATTGCTTGCCGTTTCAATACATTAACTAAAAAAGCTGACGAAGTGCAAATCTATAAATATGTAGTACAAAATGTTGCACATGCTTATGGTAAAACCGCGACATTTATGCCAAAACCAATGTTTGGTGATAACGGTTCTGGTATGCACTGCCATCAATCACTTGCTAAAGATGGTGTGAACCTTTTTGCTGGTGATAAATATGCTGGCCTTTCTGAAATGGCTTTATTCTATATCGGTGGTATTATCAAACACGCTAAAGCAATTAATGCTTTTGCTAATCCAGCAACAAACTCTTATAAACGTTTAGTACCGGGTTATGAAGCACCCGTTATGCTTGCATATTCTGCTCGTAACCGTTCTGCATCAATTCGTATCCCTGTTGTTACTAGTCCTAAGGCTCGTCGTATCGAAGTTCGTTTCCCAGATCCAGCTGGTAACCCATACTTATCATTTGCTGCACAGTTAATGGCTGGTTTAGATGGTATTATCAATAAGATTCATCCGGGCGATGCGATGGATAAAAACTTATATGACTTACCACCAGAAGAGTCTAAATTAATTCCACAAGTTGCAGGTTCACTTGAAGAAGCGTTAAATGCTTTAGATGCGGATCGTGAATTCTTAACTCGTGGTAATGTGTTTACTAATGACACTATCGATGCTTATATCGATTTAAAACGCCAAGATGTTGATCGTGTACGCATGACTCCACATCCGGTTGAATTTGAATTGTATTACAGCCTATAAGTCATTATTTTATTATTTAACGTTTTAACCACCGCTATTTGGCGGTGGTATCTAAAATGAGAACGGAGTGCTTACGATGACATTTGATAATGAATCTGATGCGAATCTTGTTCTCGACTCTATGATAACCAATATTTTATTACTTGATAAAAAGCTCAATATTCTTTATGCCAATACTGCGGCACAACAATTACTAGCCCAAAGTTCTAAAAAAATATTAGAAAGTTGTCTTCCTGATTTGTTAGGGTATTTTTCGTTAGACCTTGATTTAATGCAAAATGCCTTAGATCAAAACCAAGGTTTTACCGATAGTGAAGTAAATTTAGTGATAAATAATGAACTACATATTTTATCATTGACGGCACAACTGCTTGCTAATGGCCATATTTTAATAGAAATGGCACCACTTAATAGCCATAAAAAACTAAGCCAAGAACAATTACAACAAGCTCAACAAAATGCAGCACGTGAGCTAGTCCGCGGACTTGCCCATGAAATTAAAAACCCATTAGGTGGGCTTAGAGGTGCAGCGCAGCTATTATCACGTGAACTGCCTAAAAATGAGTTGCAAGACTATACACAAATTATTATTGAACAAGCAGATAGATTAAGGAATCTTGTTGATAGGTTATTAGGCCCACAACAACGTTTACAACAAAAACAGCAGAATATTCACCAAGCTATTGAGCGAATTTATGCGCTTTTAAGTTTAGAAAAGCCGTCAAACGTAACGATTATACGTGATTATGATCCTAGTCTGCCTGAATTAGTGCATGACTCTGAACAGATTGAACAGGTAGTTTTAAATATCATTCGTAATGCGATACAAGCGATTGGTTCGAAAACAGGCTATATCACAATAAGAACGCGAACGGCATTTCAGGTTACTTTGCATGGTCAGCGTTACCGACTTTGTGCTCGCATCGATATTGAAGATAATGGACCTGGCGTTCCAGTGCATATTCAAGATACGTTGTTTTATCCGATGGTGAGTGGTTATGAAGGTGGTAATGGTATCGGTTTGTCGATTGCTCATAATATTATCGATCAGCACCATGGAAAAATTGAGTTTAATAGTTGGCCAGGCCACACAGAGTTTTCTATCTATCTGCCCATCAAACAATGAGGTTAATTGAAATGAATGTTTGGATTGTTGATGATGATAGTTCGATTAGATGGGTGTTAGAAAAAGCACTTACTAATGCTCATTTTAATTGCATCAGTTTTTCAAGTGGTCAAGATGTGATTGATGCTTTAGTGAATCACCCACAAAAGCCAGCCGTCATTTTATCTGACATAAAAATGCCTGGAATTGATGGTTTATCTTTACTTAATTATATTAAAGAGCAAATGCCCAATTTGCCTGTGATTATTATGACGGCGCATTCCGATCTTGATGCCGCTGTTAATGCTTACCAAAAAGGTGCTTATGATTATATTCCTAAGCCTTTTGATGTTGATGAAGTTATTCAACTGGTGGAACGAGCTATTTTACAAACTCAAAGCAATAAACCGAGCAGTCCTTCTAGCAGTAAAGCTTCTACTGGTATTATCGGTGAAGCTCCATCAATGCAGGAAGTGTTTCGTATTATTGGGCGACTTTCAAAATCATCTATTAGTGTGCTGATTAACGGCGAATCAGGAACTGGTAAAGAGTTAGTTGCTAAAGCATTGCATACCCATAGTCCACGTTCTCAGTCACCTTTTATTGCACTGAATATGGCTGCCATTCCAAAAGATCTGATTGAATCTGAATTGTTTGGTCATGAAAAAGGCGCATTCACTGGTGCAGCCCAAATAAGGCATGGGCGTTTTGAGCAGGCCAACGGTGGTACGCTATTTTTGGATGAAATTGGCGATATGCCGTTAGATGTGCAGACGAGATTATTAAGAGTGCTTGCCGATGGTCAATTTTATCGGATCGGTGGTTATTCACCGGTTAAAGTTGATGTTCGTATTATTGCCGCAACCCATCAAGATCTTCAAGCGAGAGTAAGAGAAGGTAAGTTTAGAGAAGATTTATTCCATCGCTTAAATGTTATTCGTATTTTATTACCGCCATTACGAGATAGAGCACAAGATATTCCAAAACTGGCTGAACATTTTTTACGTACTACTGCCAAAGAGTTAGGCGTCGAAAGTAAAGTGCTGAGTCCTGAAGCACTTAATTTATTATGTATGTTTAATTGGCCGGGCAATGTTAGGCAATTGGAAAATGTTTGTCGTTGGGTGACTGTAATGTCGTCAAATAATGAAATTTTTGTTCAAGATTTACCTCCAGAACTTTTACAGTTATCGGTGCCCGCTACATCTGTTAATTATGACGTTAATACCCATCCTCAGCCGTTAACAGATTGGAAAACGATGCTCGAACAGTGGGCTAAGCAAGCATTATTAGCGGGCCAAACAGGGATATTGACACAAACCGTTAGTGAAGTTGAACGGATTTTATTGAAATCCGCACTTAATTTTACTCGTGGTCACAAACAAGATGCTGCCAACCTTTTAGGTTGGGGACGAAATACGTTAACCAGAAAGCTTAAAGAATTATCCGAAGATTCCAATTATTAATTGACGTAGAATTGATCAATAATCAGCCTTTAATTTAATATTATTGGCTGATGTTTTTATAAGCTTATTAATTATTGATTTTTTTGTTTATCAAAGTTCATTGAACACTTATTTATTTTTAGTTACAATTCAGCCTAAATGATAATCATTCTATTTATCATTTACGCGCTTTTGAACTAAGCTAATAATTAGGAGTTACAATGTTTTCATCTATCAAATTTAAATTTTTAGTATTACTAACCGCTTTATTTGCTTTGGTTGGTTGTGATGATAAAAAAGAAGCACCTGCCGCTAATAAAACATCAATTGTTGTTGAACATGCTCAAGGTAAAACAGAGGTTCCTGAAAATCCGAAAAAAGTAGTCGTATTTAATACTGCAACACTTGATATTATTGATGCATTAAATATTCCCGTTACAGCAGTTCCTCAATCTGATGTGCATTTTCCCGAGTTCTTATCTAAATATGCTGATAAAACTTATACCAATGTCGGCACATTATTTGAACCAAATTATGAAGTATTAAGTTCATTACAACCTGATGTGATTATTGCAGGTGGTCGGGCCAATGATGTATATAAAAAATTAAGTGATATTGCGCCGACAATTTCGCTTGATATTGATCCTAATAATTTTGTGGCTAGTTTGACGCAGCGTACTGAGCAGTTAGGTAATATTTTTGGTAAACAAGCAGAAGCTAAAAAACTAATTGCTGATTTTAATCAAAAAATTGATAGCTTAAAATCAAAAACTAGCACTGCTGGAACGGCTTTAGTGATTATGGTTAATGGCGGCAAAATGTCTGCATATGGCCCTAAATCACGTTTTGGTTTTATTTTTGATGTATTAGGTTTTAAACCTGCAACAACATTCCAAGAAGCAGGACGTCATGGTAATGCAGTAACTTCTGAATTTGTATTAAGTGTTAATCCACAATGGATATTTGTGCTTGATAGAGATAACGCAATTGGTAATAAAGAAGCACAATCTGCACAACAGGTTTTAAATAACGAATTAATTCAAAAAACCGATGCATGGCAACAAAACCATATTGTTTATTTAGATTCTACTTCTATGTATATCTCTGGTGGTATTCAAACTTATAGTCGTTTGATGGATCAAATAAGTGATGTTTTACAAAAATCATCAGCAAATTAATATAAATCATGTCTAAAACGGTTTACTTTATTGCAGGCATTGTTTTTTTATTCGCAATGGCTGCATTAAGCCTTTTTATTGGTGCTGGGCATGTTACGTTAGCTGATTTATGGTCTGACAGTAATATGCGACAAATCTTTTTTGTTAGTCGAGTACCTAGAACAGTGGCACTATTATTAGCTGGCAGCGCGATGAGTGTTGCTGGTTTAATTATGCAACTCCTTACCCAAAATCGTTTTGTGGAACCGTCGTTAGTAGGTACAACTCAGTCGGCTAGTCTTGGTTTATTAGTGATGATGGTGCTTGCGCCTGGTGCAAGTGTGATGATGAAAATGGTGGTTGCCAGCTTATTTGCTATGGCGGGCACTATGTTATTTATGTTCATTTCTCGCAAGATTATTTATAAATCTGCCCTGATGGTGCCTCTTATTGGGATTATGCTTAGTGCGGTAATTAGTGCCATTTGTACTTTTTTTGCGATGTATTTTGACCTATTACAATCACTTGGTGGTTGGGAGTCAGGAGACTTTTCCGGAATCTTGCAAGGTCGTTATGAGTTATTATGGTTAGTTGGAGGTATTACTCTACTCGCTTGTTGGAGTGCAGATCGGTTCACTGTTGCCGGTTTAGGTAGAGACTTTTCGGTTAATGTTGGGCTTAATTATAATCGAGTCATGTTAATTGGTCTTGTTGTGATTGCTTTGATAGGTGGAATAGTCGTTGTGGTGGTTGGTGTATTGCCATTTTTAGGACTGATTGTTCCCAATATTGTCAGTTTATTATTTGGTGATAATGTTAGAAAAACGATTCCTTGGATCTGTTTATTAGGCAGTGGGCTTGTTTTGCTATGTGATATTATTGGACGCGTTATCCGTTATCCATTTGAAATACCAGCCAGTGTCATTCTTGGTGTAGTAGGGGCTATTATTTTTTTAGTATTGTTGAGTAAAAAATGTCATGCTAGTTAATCAAAAACGCCATATTTCTAGCCGAAAAACAGTATGGTTATTACTTGGTATTGCTGTGCTTTGTGTTGTTTTTTTCATGACATTTAATTTAAAAGGCAACATCAGCTACATTTTGACACATCGGACTTGGATTGTATTAACGATGATTTTAGTTGCTTTTTCGGCGGCAACGTCAACATTACTTTTCCAAACTGTTACGAATAATCGAATTTTAACACCTTCAATAATGGGGTTTGAATCACTGTTTGTGTTGATTCAAACAGTGGTAATATTTTTTATTGATGTCCAAGGTATCCCTTATATTGGTATTGTCGGTAAATTTATCTTTGAGTCATTACTATTAATTTTATTTTCTCTATTTTTGTATCGAGGATTATTCAACAAACTTAAACAAAATCTTCATTTAGTTTTATTAATTGGGATTATTCTAGGAACGCTGTTCCGTAGTTTTTCCAATTTATTACAACGTCTAATGGCGCCGACTGAATTTGCTGTATTACAAAGTCGAATTTTTGCAACATTTACTCGAGCTGAACCCGTACTAATTGTCTTTTCATTAGTTATTTCGAGCATAATTGGTCTATTTTTATGGCGAATGCGTTTTCGGTTTGATGTACTAGCATTAGGTCGTGATAATGCGATTAATCTTGGTATCGATTATCAAAAAAGTGTCACCATTATTTTATTATTAGTTTCGGTATTAGTGTCAATATCGACCGCATTAGTTGGTCCATTTACGTTTTTAGGCTTACTTATTGCAAATTTAGCTTACAGTATTAGTGGTTCCAGCCAACATCGCTTTTTATTGCCAACCGCATTTTTATTAGGAATTATTTTCCTTGTTGGTGGGCAAATGTTTTTAGAGCATGTTTTAAACATGGTTGGTGCATTATCTATTGTAATTGAGTTTATTGGTGGTTCGCTGTTTATCTTCTTATTATTGAAAAAGGTTCCAATGTGATAGAAATTGATAATATTAGTAAAAAATATCAAACCATATCTGTATTAAAAAATGTGAATGCGACCATATCACAAGGTGGAGTGACAGCTATCATAGGTCCTAATGGTGCAGGTAAATCGACATTATTATCAATTATTAGTCGTCTATTACTGGCTGATGAAGGACAAGTAAAAATACAAAGTATGGACGTGGTTAATACGCCAAGTGACAAACTTGCCACCTACTTATCGGTATTGAGGCAAGAAAACCGTTTTACTAGCAGATTAACTGTTTTTGAATTAGTAGGATTTGGACGTTATCCTTATTCAAAAGGGCGATTAAATAAAGATGACTTAGCACATATCCATCGAGCACTGGAATTTTTAAATTTAACTGAGTATAAAGATCGGTTTTTAGATGAACTTTCTGGCGGGCAACGACAACGTGCTTATGTTGCTATGGTGCTTTGTCAAGATACTGAGTATGTTTTGCTTGATGAACCGCTAAACAATCTTGATATGAAACACGCAGTTTCGATGATGAAACAGTTACGCCGAGCGGCCGATGAGCTCGGTAAAACGATTGTTATTGTTATCCATGATATCAATTTTGCCTCAGTTTATTCTGATTATATTTTAGCCATGAAAGATGGCCAACTTGTCTATCAAGGTAGTCCAAAAGAAATTATGAATTCAACTATTTTAGAAGATATATTTGATACGCCAGTAAAAATAGAAACGATCCATAACCAAAACATTGCTATTTATTATTAATAAAAGATTTTTTAACTAAAAGGGTTTAGATTCACACTAAATCCTTTTTTTCTTATAATTCGTTAAGTTTAAATGATAAGTTCTGTTTACATTTAATTTGTGTTCAGTTTAAATAACTGATGAATTTTTTTATTGAGATATATTCATGAAATTAGAACAAATTGCACTGTTAGCTGGCGTTTCAAGAACGACAGCCAGCTATGTAATAAATGGTAAAGCTAAACACTACCGAGTTAGTGATAAAACCATTGCTAAAGTGATGGCAGTAGTGAAAGAATATAATTACCAACCCAATGCTGTAGCAGCAGGTCTAAGAGCGGGGAAAACACGTACTATTGGTATCATCATTCCAGACTTTGAAAATATAAGTTATACCCGAATTGCAAGTTACTTAGAGCAGTTGTTAAGAAAAGAAGGCTATCAATTATTGCTTTCTTGTTCTGAAGATAATCCGGAAATTGAAAAAGAGTGTGTAAAACATTTAAAACAACGCCGTGTAGATGCTTTAGTCATTTCTTCATCGTTTGTTAATGATTCTGATTATGCGTTTTACAACGGTTGGCAAAATAGTGATACTCCTTTGTTTGCATTAGACAGAACACTCTCAACATCTGAATTTAGGAATGTTGTTGGATCTGACAAAGAAGATTCTAAAATGCTAGCTCAAGCTTTTAATCAATTTGTTGATGGAACAGTCGCTTATATTGGTGCATTACCTAACTTGTCTGTTAGCCAGCTACGAATGGAGGGTTTTAAGGAAGTTGCTCTAAATCATAGCAATAAAGTTGATTTTTTGTGTGCAAATAATTATAGTCGTCGCGATGCAGAGGTTACTTTTAGTCAATGGTTGGCAAATAATGATTTACCAAACGGCATTTTTTCCACTTCTTTTTCTTTATTACAAGGCACCATTGATGCAATTCTGAAAAAGTTTGGTCGTTTACCGGATAATCTAACAATTGCCACCTTTGGTGATAATGAGTTACTCGATTTTTTACCGTGTAAATTGATTGCGTTATCTCAAGATCATAAATCAGTATCAGAAGTAACCATTGAATTATTATTAAATAGTTTGCATAAAAAGAACTATCAACCAGGAACAACAGTCATACCGCGACGTTTAATTTATCGAGGTAGCCTGAGTCGAGAAAAATTGCTAAAAAGTCAAATTAAATCGTCATAGAGCTAAAAAGATTTACTCAAAAAGCTGATCTAGATCACATTTTAGGAATTAATAGATATAATTTATTTGATAATTAGGACGTTTATATTCATTATCGCTGAAACGATTCAATCATGATTCAATAACGATTATGGGATTGCTGAGTTGTTTTTAGTACATCCAATATTATAACCCAGAGGTATTTATTATATGTTTCATTTAGTTAAAGAAGATATCCATTTAAATGAACAAGCAACCAACAAAAGTGAGGCAATTAAAAAGATTGCAGCCGCATTAACTAGCGCTGGTTATGTTGAAGAAGGCTACGTTGATGGTATGCTTGAACGTGAAAGTCAAGCTGCAACTTATTTAGGTATTGGTATTGCTATACCTCATGGCACACCTAAAACTCGCCACTTAGTTAAAAAAACTGGGGTTCAAGTTTTTTGTTTTCCTCAAGGCGTAGAGTGGGGTGATGATGGCGAAAAAGCTTATCTAGCTATTGGTATCGCTGCGAGTTCTGATGAGCATTTAGAATTACTTCGCCAATTAACTCATGTACTTGGTGCTGATGGTGTTGAAGAGCGAATCAAAAAAATCCAAACTGCCGATGAAGCTTTAGCTATTTTAACTGGCAAAGAAAGTGTAGAAGATAGTCAATTTGTAATTGATGAATCCTCATTATTATTGGATATACAAGCTGATAGCTTAACTACATTACAAGCTTTAAATGCTTCACGTTTAAAACAACACGATGCGGTTAATGTCAGCTTTATTACGAACGTACTTGATAATAAACCAAGTTATTTAGGTAATGGGGTATGGTTAAGTGACAGCCGCGAAGGCAATTTAAAAAATGCGATTGCTATTAGCCGTACGGTGAATGATCTTAATCAAGATGGCAAACCAGTTAAGCTTCTTATTACTATTTCAGCTGTTGATGATTCAGTTACAGCTATCGTGAATAACATTGCATCATTAGCTTATAACCAAAAATTAGCATTATTAATTTCTGCAAAAAGTGATGATTTTAATAATCTACTCCTTTCAGGGGATCATTCTGTATCATCTGAAACATCAGAAAATGTAACACCTAATGATTCATCAAACAGTGGTGCTAATGGTGAAGAATTAAGCAGAGTATTTGTTATTCCAAATGAAAATGGCTTACACACTCGTCCATCATCAGTTCTTGTCAAATTAGTTAAAGAGTTCAATAGCAAAGTGACGGTAGCTAATCTAGATGGTAAAAACGAGCCAGTGAGTGCAACTAGTTTAATGAAAATTGTTGCGTTAGGTGCGAAAAAAGGTAGCCGTTTACAATTTACTGCTGTTGGTAATGATGCAGAACAAGTATTAGATGCAATCGGTAAAGCAATTGAAAGTGGTTTAGGAGAGGGTGCTTAATCATGACTTATCGTGTTGCAACGATCACTTTAAATCCTGCTTATGATTTATTAGGTTTTTGTCCAAAAGTTGAGCTTGGTGATGTTAACTTAGTTCAAACTAACGCTTTGCTTGCTGCGGGTAAAGGTATCAATGTTGCCAAAGTATTATCTGATCTTGGTATTAAATTAACCGTGGGTGGTTTTTTAGGTAAAGAGAATCGTGATGGTTTTAATTTACTTTTTAAATCTCTGAATGTTGAAGATAAATTCCAGACCGTTGATGGTCGTACCCGAATTAACGTTAAACTCACTGAAGAAAATAGTGAAGTCACTGACCTAAATTTTTCAGGTTTCACGATTAACGATCAAGATTGGCAAACTTTCGTTTCCAATTCTTTAGAATGGTTGAAAGAGATAGATATGGTTGCCATTAGTGGTAGTTTACCTGCTGGAGTATCACTGGAAAAATTCACAGAATGGATGAAACAAGTTAAAGCAATTTGTCCTAAAGTAGTATTTGATAGTAGCCGTGATGCTTTAGTAGCAGGGCTTAAGGCCAACCCTTGGTTAATTAAACCAAATGATAAAGAACTGGAAATGTGGGTAGGCAGAAAACTATCCACATTATCAGAAATTAAAACAGCAGCCATGGAACTTATCGATGGTGGGGTAGAAAACGTAGTAATTTCACTGGGCAGCAAAGGTGCTTTGTGGGTAACTAAACGTGAAGCATGGTTAGCCAAACCACCTAAATGTAAAGTGGTTAGCACTGTTGGTGCTGGTGATTCAATGGTCGGTGGGTTAATGTATGGTTTATTAAATAATAAATCAATCAAAGACACCCTAGTATTTGCATCAAGTGTTGCCGCTTTATCTGTTGAACAAGCTGGTGTTGGTGTGTCAGACCGTCAAGCGGTTACCAACATGTCGGAAAAAATTGAAATAATCGCTGGATAGGAGTATTCATGAATATATACATTGTTGAAGGTAGCAATTCAGGCCCAGTTAATGGGCGATTAGCTAAAGCGGAATTAGCGTTAGCTGCTAATTCTTTAAATTTTAAAATTGTTGATAATGCAACATCAGCCGATACTATCATTTCGGTTGGTAGCGGTAATATTAGTGACAAATCAGTTATTGGCAAAAAAGTTTATGTTGTTAATGATATAAATGATGTTTTTGCTGATCCTAAAAAAATCTTAAATGATGCACAAAGTAAAGCAACTGTTTATGAACAATCGACTGGTGATACTAGCACTTCTGTGGCAAACAGTGGACAAAAACGTATTGTTGCGGTAACTGCTTGCCCAACAGGTGTTGCTCATACATTTATGGCAGCTGAAGCGATTGAAGAAGAAGCGAAAAAACGTGGTTGGTGGTGTAAAGTAGAAACTCGTGGTTCTGTTGGTGTTGGAAATGAATTAACACCAGAAGAGATTGCTTCTGCTGATGTAGTTATAGCTGCATGTGATATTGATGTTGATTTAAGCAAATTTGCTGGTAAAAAACTTTATCGTACCAAAACTGGTCCAGCTCTTAAAAAGACCGCTCAGGAATTAGATAAAGCGTTTGAAGAAGCAACAGTTTATCAACCGTCTGGTTCTACTTCTGTTGCAACATCAAGCAATGAAAAGAAAGGCTTTTATCAACATCTACTAACAGGTGTGTCTTACATGTTGCCAATGGTGGTTGCAGGTGGTTTGATCATTGCGCTTTCTTTTGCTTTTGGTCAGTTCCAAGAAGTATTAAAAACAGTTACTGTACTTGAAAATGGCGTACAAGTTGTTAAACAAACTCTTGTAAATGAGCTTGTTGGTGAACCTCATTTAGCTCAAATTGGTGGTTTAGCCTTCTCGTTAATGGTTCCATTGCTTGCTGGTTATATTGCTTACTCAATTGCTGATAGACCAGGGCTTGCTCCTGGCCTAGTTGGTGGTTTACTTGCAGTTTCAACTGGTGCAGGATTCTTAGGTGGTATTATCATTGGTTATTTTGCAGGTTATGTCGCATTAGCTATTACAAAATACTTACCATTACCAAAAAGTATGGAAGCATTGAAACCAATATTAATTGTGCCTTTACTTGCAACTTTAATTACTGGTCTTGTTATGCAATTTGTTGTTGGTACGCCAATCGCATGGTTAATGAAAATTATTACTGTATGGCTAAATACCATGAATGGTGCTAATGCTGTTATGTTAGGTGCATTATTAGGCGGTATGATGTGTACTGATATGGGTGGACCAATTAATAAAGTTGCTTATGCTTTTGGTACTGGTATGATTTCTTCACAAGTTTATGCACCTATGGCTGCAGTTATGGCGGGGGGAATGGTTCCTCCATTAGCGATGGGATTAGCTACTTTAATCGCTCGTAAAAAATTTGCTAAAGCAGAACAAGAAAGTGGTAAAGCATCTTTAGTTTTAGGTCTATGCTTTATCTCTGAAGGGGCAATTCCTTTTGCAGCGCGTGATCCATTACGTGTTATCCCTTGTTGTATTGTTGGTGGTGCAATCACTGGTGGTATGGCATTAGCATTTGGTTCAACGTTAATGACGCCACATGGTGGTTTATTTGCATTAGCAATCCCTGGCGTAGTTAAACCTGTTGGTGGATATATATTATCAATCGTTGCAGGCTCTGTAATTGCAGGTGTTGCTTACGCATTGATTAAGAAACCTGAATCACAAACAACAGCTATCGCATAATAATTATGCAACTAAAAACGCCATCAATTGATGGCGTTTTTTTTATATTAAATTATTTTTTTACCCAGCGTTGTAAGTCTTTTGGTATAAAGCTGTCCATTTTTTCTAACATTGAATCAGCAGTATCTGAGATAATTAATGTTTGATAAAAACTTTCTCGAATAAAACCTTCTTGTACTGCGTGCTTTAAGAAGTTCAGTAAAGGTTGCCAAAATTGGCTATTAAATAGTGCGACGGGTTTTTCATGATAACCAATTTGCATCCCTGTCCAAACTTCAAAAAGCTCTTCTAACGTGCCCGTTCCCCCTGGCATTGCAATAAATCCATCGGCAAGTTCAGTTAGTCTTGCTTTACGTTGATGCATATTTTCAACAACTTCTAATCGAGTAATACCAAGGTGTGCAGTTTCGGCTTTGACTAATTTTTCTGGAATGATGCCAATAACCTCGCCACCATGATCTAAAACGGAATTAGCAATTATGCCCATTAATCCTTTATTGCCTCCGCCATAGATTAATCGTCTATTTTGATTGGCAATAACCTTGCCTAATTGCATAGCCGCTGTACGATACTCTGGACGATTCCCTTCACTAGCACCACAAAAAACACAAATATTCTTTTTCATAAATTTTACTCTACTTGTTAATCTGTACTATTTTAGCATAGTATTCACGCTATTTGCTTACAAGCTGAGCAGTTAAACTTAATTAGTGTTTTATAGATTGACATAATCGTCATAGATAGTTAATATTCTGTCCGTCAAGTGTTCCTCCATAGTTCAGTCGGTAGAACGGCGGACTGTTAATCCGTATGTCACAGGTTCAAGTCCTGTTGGAGGAGCCAACTTTCCACTTCATCTCATATCTATACATCTCTATTTGTTTATAAATCAATAATGTCAAAATCAGATTGATGTAACAAATCATAAACAATTTGGTTGGGGTTGGCTGTATAGAAATCTACTAGTTCAATTTGATCCTTAGAGGATTTTATATTTTCTGTCGGAAGGCTTTCGTTTTCCATTATAGGATGATTAAGTTATTATTTATATTTTTTTAATTTATTGTTTACTTATCACCGTTCATTATTATGAGGGTGATAAGCAAAAAAAAGCAGTTTAAAATACTATCATTACTTCATTTCATCAATTTCATTATCCACAAATTTTCGTTCGACCAGCTCACCGTCTTTATAGGTTTCTGTGTACAAAAGTTTGCCTTTTTTAGCAGAAGATAGATCAGCAGATCCATCTGGCTTCTCTTGGTAATCTAATTCATAAAACTTCCAAATTCCAATCGGTAACCCTTTTTGGTAATTTGCTTCAAGGTAAGTATAACGGTAAGTATAATAACCATTCAGCTTCTTCTCAATCCATAAACCTTCGCGAGTATGGTTTTCGACTAATCCTTGCTCTTCTTCATTTTGGAAAAATCCGTTTTGGTCGTAATATCGAATAAATTTGCCTTCAGGCGAAATTTGGAATTTTTCATAACGGATAAAATGCGTATCCTCTTCATCTTCTTCAAAATATTTAATATGAATAATATTGTTCTTATCTATAAAAAATAATTTTCTATAACCATTAATTACCCATGATAAAGAATAATAAACATTTAATTTATCGATAGTGTTAGTACTATCTGTTGTGATTAAATCCATTCTAGAATAATTATAAGGCTCGTATTCACTATTATAAACTGGCTTGTCTTTATGTGTTGTATGAGAAGATGTTAATAGAAATAGATTTAGATTTTTATCATTAATATTTATTTTGCTTACTGGTGAAAGATAATTATCTTTTTTAATATTTTTATCAAAAAAATGTTGTAGTTTATCATAGTAAAGATTACTCATTTCAGATTCATAAAATCTGTCTTTAAGAATTGTTAATTGAGGGTTTAAATATAATTCTGGATATAAATAATCATTTGAATATTTACTCAAATAAAAAATTACTGAATCATAATTACGTTGTATCCTACTGTTATTCCTTTCAACTTTTTCTTGCCAAAATTGGGTTGTCCATTTCTTAGGAAAATGTGTTGATATCAGTTCTTCTTTACCAAAAGAAAGCTCGTTCGTATAGGGCAACTCACTATAAATATTTACTGAATAAGTATTATTCGGTATGGTGAAAAGCTCTTTTAACTCAGTCTCATATAAATCATCAAAATTGTAAATTTTCTTTGAAACAACTTTTCCATTCTTATATTGAGTTACGATTTTATAGTCTTTGCCTAATTCATCAGGATGATAATAGGTGGTTTCGATTAAATCGCCTTTTTCATCGTATGTTTTCCATAATCCTACAGGTATTGTGGTAGCATTATACATATCCATAAACCCTTCATATTGCTTAACGCCATTTTCAAAGTAAATAGTAGTGAGTTTGGGTAATTCTAAAGAGTCAGTAACTATTGTTTCTATAAGATTTATTTGTCCATTAGGATAATAAATAACATATAATACATCTCCTTTTTTAACTTCATCTCTTACATAGCGGATGAATTTTAGTTTTCCATTTGGGTAAAATCCTTGAGCAGAAATGCCGTCTGGTTTATATGATGACATATAATACACAGATTCTAATTGACCGCCTTGAGTATAGTAAGTTTTTATATAATCCGCTGCTTTATTGCCATTGATATAATATTCATACCGTAGAAAACCCTCCGGTGTATTGGATTCTTTAATTCGTACTGAATTTGAAGGGGGAGCTTCGGAAATCTTTTTTTCTTCAATGCGTTGAACACATGCCAAAATGCCAACAAAAAAAATAGACACTATTAGTAATTTTTTCATTTTATTCTTAAAAATGTTTATCAATGTTAATTTCTAACCCTTGAGCAAGTTGCTCTGCTATTAAGTCCATATTGTCCTAAATACTTTTTGCATCTTTAGGGTGTGTAATATAACCAAGCTCGATTAAAACTTTATCTTTCGTTTGATTTTTCCCCCAAGAACTCCTACATTATTTCTAGCATCAGGGTGTTTCTTTCCTATACTGACAACAGTATAACAACTAAAAATATCATTAGCTAATTCTAGCCCTTTTTTATCTCCTTCATAATAGATAACATGCGCGCCGGAAGTAAAATTGGTTAAGCCATCTGCATGAATAGAAATAAAATAATCCGCTTTGTTGTTATTAGCTATATCACAGCGAAAATAGATCGCTTCTTTATTATTGGCAACTTTAACAACGTTTTTACTATTTCCTTGGTATAGGTAATGGAGCCCTCTACTGTGTATTCTATTTCTGTTTTTTCTTCTCCATTGACTAAAAAGGAACCGGGTTATTTGAATACAGGTTTTGGGTAGTATCGGTATTTTCAATTTCCCTAAGACTGAGCACTAATTTACCTTTTCGGGGAGTACCGTAACATTTGGCAACCAGATAAATTTTGTCACCCCAAGAGGCTTGATTTAATTTTAAATAGGTATATTCATTAGGTTTATTCGCGGCATTTATTTTTTTGCAAAATAGGCATCCGCTACATTAATATGAAAATCAGATTAATGTAACAAATCATAGACAATTTGATTGGGGTTGGCTGAATAGGAATCGGTTTGAGGTTGTAATACCTTGTTGTCGGGTTGATTGGGTTATGATTGTTTATTGTCCGGCTAGGTTGCTCTTTTTTCCATTTTGGGTTGTAGACTTATTTTTTGTTTATGTATCTAACTTTTAATATTACTTATTTTTAACGTTGAAACATTTAGGATCATTAATTGAATCTATGATTAAATTAATTTCCTTTCCTTTCTTTCTTGACATACTATATTTACAGATTTGAATAGTATTTCCTGATTGGATTTGTTCCATGGATATTAATTCTAATAAGTTGTTTTTATCCTTTTCAAAAATGAATTTATCAACCGTTAAATGTCTGGTTTCTTGTATAATTTCTAAGGTATATTCTTTTTTACTTACTTTTGTCAAAGTAAATGTTAAATCATTTCTATCACCATAGTTACTAATTAATAATTTATAGTTTTCTTTAAATTTTATATTTCCTTGTTCTATTTGAATTATAAAATGATCATAAGGTTGATCCGATACTAAATTTTTATGGAGTTCCCCTGCATTATCAAATTGAATATGAAAAATATTATTTTTAATAATATCAGCTTCGCTCTCATCTTGAATCTTTTGTTTACTATAAACATTTTTAACTTGTCCTTGACAAGAAAAAGTTAATATCATTATTAGAATAAAAAAGATTCCTTTATTTTTTATTAATACACTCATTATATTTTATTATACCTTTTAATATTTCTGTAAACTTCTTTCTTCTTCTAAACCATTGGGGACTTTTAAATTTCATTAATTGCTCATGATACCAATAAAATTTGTATGATTAATAGATAAATTAAATCAAAAATAATTATATTATACTAAGCGTGTTTAACATCGTCCTATTTTTCAAACTCACCGATTAATAACCTTCCTCCTCCGTCATCACTCTCATTTTTATCATAAAATGTGGCATCTAACATGATAAACTTATCCTTATAAAATCCGACAGGTCTAGAGGCAATAAAAAAGCCCTTAAACTCTTTTTCATACCATGTTTTACCATAATCATACGAATATCGGAAAATAGGATAAAGGGCTGAAGTAAGTTTATAATCGCATGCAAAATTTTTATAGCGATAATATCTACTTCTATCCCCTTTTTCGAAAGTATATAAAAGCTCTTCTTTATTATTATAATAAGAACCTCCACCTTTAGACTTATTTTCATTGAATTTAGTAAAAAAATATTCACCATCCTTATAAGTCAGCACATCATAATCATTGTGTAATTGCTGTATAACCGTTTTTGTATTATTTTTGGGGTCGTAGCGAATGAGTTGTTTGGCATCGAGAATAAGTAATGTATCATCAGCAGTAACCCAAAAAGAACGGTTGTTTAATTCGTAGGGTAAAGGATAGTGTTCCTCTCGATTCAATAAATTAACCAGTTTTAATGCCTTGTTATGGGAATACACGGCATATTTTCCATTAAAATTATAATAGGAGATATCAGCTTCAGAATCATATTCATCTATTTTAACGATTTTTAAGCTGTTGTTATCTAAAAGATACATGGAATTTTTTTTACTGTTGTCTGGTAATCTACTTTGAGCTTTTATTAATGAATAATCATTGCTGGGATAAATCCATCTCATATCTTGTTCAGGAAGCGTTAACTCTTGATAACTTTTGCCCCGATCTTTCGATATAAGTATTACTGCTTGATCTCCTATTTGGCTTGAATCTAAATCGTTAAGATCTTTACTTCCGATTAAGATAATGGTGTTTTCATTAGGGGCTATAAAATCTTCAAAACGAAAAGCAGACATCGGATCTAAGACAGTTGCTTGGTCGGTTAATTGGTATAATTGATTAAAATCGTATTTGGCTATCCATTTCATATTTCCTTGTTTATTGGGGTTACAGCTGAATAAAAAAAGGTTTAATAGAGTATTGATAATCAATTTATTATTTAGGGATATCATCATAAAAAACACTCTAGTTACATATCTTTTGTTATCGGACTCTTGTTATTAAATTTCAAAAAAACTAACGCCATTATAATGATTAGTTTTGAATGATTATTCGTTTTAATTTACTCATTTATATCAGTTTACTTACCACCGTTCATATTTATGAGGGTGATAAGCATAATAATCATTTGTTTACTACACAATCTTTAATTCAATTCATCAATTTCTTTATCCACAAATTTGCGTTCGACAAGCTCACCGTCTTTATAGGTTTCTGTGTACAAAAGTTTGCCTTTTTCAGCGGAAGATAGATCAGCATTTCCATCTGGCTTCTCTTGGTAATCTAATTCATAAAACTTCCAAATTCCAATCGGTAACCCTTTTTGGTAATTTGCTTCAAGGTAAGTATAACGGTAAGTATAATAACCATTCAGCTTCTTCTCAATCCACAAACCTTCACGGGTATGATTTTCGACTAACCCCTGCTCTTCATTATCTTTATACTTACCATTTTGAGGATAGTAACGGATAAATTTGCCTTCGTCATTTAGTTGATATTGATAAAACGGTGTTTGTGTTATTCCGTCCTCAGTAAAGGAATAGTCTCGGGTGGAAATGATCAGGTTTTCATCTATATAAAAAATTTTACCATCTGTAAAACCCATTTCTCCCGAGTGATTATAGTAAATTTTTTTAGAATCAACCTGTTCTCCATTTTTTAAGGATAACAGATATATAGATAGATTTAGATAACTGTTAGGTTCTGATTTTTGTATTGCTAATTTTAAGATTTTATCGCCTTTTTTGAGGTATTTGAATGAAATAATAAAAGGTATCGCTTCTTCTTTATATAAATTATATCTGCTAAAAACCTCATCATAATCTGAATATTCTATTTTAAAAAGTTTAGGATTATAATTTACGGTTTCCTCACAACCAAGTAAGGAACAAAAGCTATCCCTACTTCCATATCTATGAACAAAATTATTGTACAACTCTGCAATTGAATCTTCGTTTTTTGCTTTATGGAGTATTGCCCGCTGCCCTAATGGTGGTGATATAAGTGCACCTGACAAATCTTTTGCTGTGTCGGGAGTGGCAGGTGTATAAGTTATTATCGGTTGCCCATACGAACAACCCAACCATAGAGTCAATGTAAGTAAAATAATTATTTTATGCATAGATATTAGGGATTTCTCGAAAGTTATAAATAGATAAATGAATATTATATACGGTATGTATTTTATTTCTATTTAGTTAAACTAATACAATCCGCATAATCACTCATTTTTATTCAGGAACAAAATCACTAATATTATTAAAGACGATATGATAACCATCACCCATGTTTAACTTTATTTTTTTATAGGTAAATTCAACAAACAGGCTTTGTAATGAGTGAAAATCACGCTCTTTTTTAGATAAAAACTTTTTTGCATATTCAATATACTTAGGGCAACAATCCTTATATTTTTCTGGGTTATCGATTATTTCATTCTGATAGAACTGTTTTTGAACCAAATAAGACTCTTTTCGGATCTCATCAAAATATCTTTCATGGCAAATGGCTTCTAGCTGTGGTGTAGTTTTAATCGCTGTTGATAAAATAAATTTACCTTTATTGTTATGTAGCAGTATATCTTCTTTAAAAGAAAATGGTAAAAATACATTTCCCCTATCAATATCATCAATTAAGTTTTGAGAAACCGCATATTCTATTTCACCAGTTAATAGGAAATCTTGATCCTTGTTATCTATAAATTCTATTTGGAGATCATCTATACCCAGATACAGCTTTTTAATGATAAAAAGCGTCTTACCTTTTTGTACCAGTGAAAAGTCTTCAGGGTTTAATCCTTTTAATGCTAATTTTTTACTGCCTAACTGAATTAAAACAGGATCATGGTCTAACACAATGACTTTGCTAGAGTTTATGCTTGTTTTTTCCTCTTTATGCGTATAAGCACAAGAAGTCAAAAAGCTAATGAGTAAAAGTATAGCTATCGTTTTCATTATTTTCCTAATTAAATAGTAGTATGTATAAAATCTATATTAAATCCCCAATGTTCATGATCATAATGATTTTGAACACCAGAGTTTACACCGGAAAACTCTGCCAAACCTATCGGAACGCTTGTTCACACGCAGTAAGGCATAAAAAAATAGAACAAATACGAGAGGGCGATCTGTGATTGTCTCAAAACCAAACCAGTGGCAAAATAAGCCTAAAAAAGTAACGTCATTATCCGCTAAGAGACAGACACCACCGTACAAATAGAGCTGGAAGGCGAAACCATTGAAACTACCGCCGAACACCCTTTTACACCAAAGAAGGCTGGAAAGATGCCGCCGACCTCACCGAATAATACCACATACAAACCAAAAATAAAAAATGGTATCGTGTAAAAGGGTAAAACTATCTTTATACTAAGAAAGAAGTTTATAATTTTGAAGTTGAAGGCTGGCACATAATGCGCTGCCTTGTTTTTCTACAATGATAATGGAATCCCAAACATGGTTTCAAAATATCATGAAAGGACGAAATTTTAATTTAGCAATGAATCTATTTACAAAAGGATTTGCTGATGATGCAGGAAAAGCATTTTATAAAGAACTATATGTAAAACTTGCAAAAGGAGGAACAAAAAGTGGAATAGGATATGTTGATAGTTTTGTTGAAGGAATTGGCATAATAGAAAGAAAAGCTACAGACCTATCAAATGTGTATAAAAAGACAGCTGAATCTTATATTAGGGACGCTGCAAAATATAAAAATACAGTAAGTAATGAATTAGGTAATCTTGGTGATAAAGTTTACCTCCATGTAGATAATATGAAGGTGTATCGGAAGATATTTTAAAATATGCATCTGGTAAAGGTGTAAGTATAATTGATGATATTTCAGTATTATTCAAAAAGTGATTAATGATGAGCAAATATAACTTTCAATTTAAAGAGTACAATTGGATAAAGAAGAGTTTAGATTCAGAAGAAAACACACTCAACAATATCAAAGAAAACTATTTAGATAATAATCTTAGCAAAGAAGAATTAGAGTTAATTAAAAACCCTAAAAAATGGGCTGAATATGCCTTTTCAAGCCTTAATCATCAACAATATTATGTGACAATCTTTGCCGGAGAAACTCCCTTAGCTTGCATAAACAATTCATTTTATGGAATTGACATTAGCTTTTTAGAATATAATCACGAAGGAGAATTGGTAAAATATTTATGGATGGTATACAACAGATATAATATGGATTTATATTTTAAAACAAATAAATTAATAAATTGGGATGATAATAATTTATTTTTATCTCAAGTGGAGGTAACAAAAGAAGATATAAAAAATAAAATCCATAATAAAGCATTATTTAAGTATAGTAAAAAATTGCTAAAATGGACATCAGTTCTTAACAATAAACAAGATGGTACTTATAAACGTGAAGATAAAGAAACAAAAGCCAATTTGACTGGTAATTTTATTCGTTCACCTAAACATTATTTAGATTACGAATATTTATTAGATTATCAAAACATTTTAAAACCTGGATATTTAAATTTACCATAATACTTTATTGTGCATTCTTTTAGTCATAAAAAAAACCGAACGTAATGCGGAAAAATTTTCACAGAAGTTTTAAAATGATCGGTGGTTTCATCCGTAATAGGAGAGCTGGGATGATTATTAACTCGGTATTTCATGTTTAATTGAATCTTTACTTCATAAATACATGTATCAAGCTAAAAGTATTTACCTTTTGAGTTTAGCCATACATTTTTACAGTATTATTATCATCTACAATTTTGATATTTTGATAAGACTTGTTCATTTTGATCAAATAAAATAAGAATATCTGCACTATCAATCACACTTAACTTATTGAAAATTAGCATGAATAATACAAGAAGTATGTTCATGGCTTTTTATTTAGGTTTAGAGACAAAAAAGTATATTTTATTGAGACATCTTCATAAATGAGGTATAAAATTTATACACTTAAATTTAATTCTCATTGAAGGCTAACATGAAACGTAACGTAATTATCGCAATGTTTATGGCAACAAGCTTATCTTGTTCTGCAGCTGAACATCACCCACATTGGGGGTATGAAGGGCAGGAAAAACCAGAAAACTGGGGAAAACTTTCACCGGAATATTCAACTTGTGAAAATGGTAAAAATCAATCGCCAATCAATATTGATCATGTATTAAAAACAGAACATAGCAAGCTTAAACTTACTTTTGAAGCCGGTCAGCAAAATATTATTAACAACGGCCATACTATTGAGATCGATGTTTCCGGAAATAACCAATTAGAAATAGACGATGAAATATTCACATTACAACAATTTCATTTCCATACACCGAGTGAAAACACCATTAAAGGCAAATATTTCCCAATGGCAGCACACTTTGTTTATAAAAACAAAGATAATGAATTGGCCGTAATCGCATTAATGTTTAATAAAGGTGAGGCTAATTCAGAATTAGCAAAAGCATGGCAACAAATGCCCACAGAATCAGGAAAAAGCGCCATTTTAGCAAACGCCGTTGATATTAAGGCGTTATTCCCAAAGGAATTGAATTATTACCGTTTTAGCGGATCGTTAACAACACCTCCATGTACAGAAGGGGTAAGATGGATCGTGTTACAGCAACAATCCCAAGCTTCAGCAGAACAAATCGAAAAATTCCACTCGATCATGCACCATGATAATAATCGCCCAATTCAGCCATTACATGGACGGATTATTGTTGATTAAATAAAACTTTTTCTGCTCTAATAGATAATAAGTCAATGGGCTTTACTGACATTTTGAACACCATAATTAAGTTAGTTTAGCCCTTTAAGTATTATCAGAAATCGATAAAGTATTTGCGACATCTAATTCCCTATCATTCACATAATATATAAATTCATTTCTTATTTTCTTCTTTAGATATTTCTTACGGTAAGCAATCTATATAATTTAAATTAGTTTTACTTATTTGAATGCAGGCATATGTGAAGTTTGACATTAACATATGTAGATTTAGTCATATGATTAAAAGTTTTACTCAGATAATAGAGCATTTATGAAGTGATAAAATGATTTTAGGGATTTAATATTAATTAAAATTAAATTGGTGGAGCTGGCGGGAGTTGAACCCGCGTCCGAAATCTCTACATCCTTGGTACTACATGCGTAGTTTGTCTTTAAATTTCGCCTACCTGCTGCGGACAAACACGCTACCGATAGACTAGCTTGATTAAGTTTAATGCTTCCGCCCCAAGCAAGGCTTCCACACGATCTCGTTTGGGTTTGACTCCTCTTTATCCCCGTCCTACGAGCGGAGGCTAGGGAGAGAAGGCTCTATGCAGGTTATTAAGCTGCTAGTGCGTAGTTTTCGTCGTTTGCGACTATTTTTTTGCGGTTTATTTACGAGGCCTACCGCACCTCGGCATGCACCTTGGGTTTCGCAAATCCCGTCGAATCCAGAATCAGCCCCAATTGTGGTATAAGTAATATTAGGGCATTATAGGTGAATTCAAGTAGTAATACAAGTTAACCTATTTCTGGATTTATCTATCTTTCCATTGGTCTTGCAGGTTTTAAAATAGCGATATTAATAGTATGCTTTTTTTGTTTTCTCTGAATTGAATAGTTAATATCAAATAGTGAAAACTGTATATTATTTTGATTTAGGATTGTTTTTAAATATTTAGCCAATCGATGAAGTAGAGGGAATAATAACAGATTTATCAATCCCTCCGTTTAGCTGGTTAATAGACATTATGTGTTCTTTGAGCTAGTTCTTTGATGATATCAGGATAAATTTTTTCTAAGGTATAAAACCGTAATAATATAATGGTGATTGCGCTTAATACTAAGGGTGCATAAATAAATAATACTTGTAAAGTAGTTAATACACTTTCAGGTTGATTAGCAATATCTGTCGCAATATATCCTGCCATTCCTAATATCCAACCAATTCCTCCGGAAGCAATACCACTGCCTAATATCGCGCTAAAGCTTCCTCCACTATAGACTAGTCCATCATTTCTAATGCCAAATTTCCATTCGCCATAATCGATGGTATTGGCTAGCATAGAATATGCATTTCCCATAATAGGTGCAAAACCTGCTCCTCGTAAAATAGTTCCAATTATTGCAATATAGGTATCATGAGGTGCAATTGCCATGATAATACTACCTAATATAATGGTTGCCATACCAACAATTATAAATGTTAAACGGCTCATTATTTTTAAAATATAAGCTGAGCACATTAATACTACAACTAACGGTAGTGCAAAAGCCATATTGATTAAACCGATAAGTTGGCTATCGGCCAAAAGATATTTTGCGTAGTAAACACCTACACCATTGATTAGTCCTAAAATACTAAAACTTACTAACATGGTGAAGAACATTGTGATCCAATACTTATTTGCTAAAAGAGTTTTTAATGAAACACCAAGTGATGGTGCATTGTACTTAAATTGGTTAATTGGTTTAATCCGTTCTTTAGTATTAAAAAAAGTATAGAAAAAGGTAAAAATTAAAATTGCGGCATAAATTATCATGGTAAACTGCCAACCGCGTTCACCTCCACCAAAAAATTCGACTAAAGGTAGTGTAATATACGGAATGATTAGCATGCTTGCAAAATAGCAAAGCATACGATAAGTATTTAATCGACTGCGTTGGTAAGAGTTTTGGGTCATTAATGCTGCTAGCGTGCCATAAGGGATATTGCTTGAAGTGTAAATAATCCAATGTATATTGAGCGTGATGGCAGCGAAAATTAATAATGCAAATTCACTCCAATTTTCTGGTGCACTAAATACCATTATCAAAGATAAACCAAATGGAATTGTCGACCATAAAATCCATGCTCTAGCTTTGCCATGTTTGCTTTTTGTTCTATCAACAATAAAACCCATAACGACATTAATCACAGCATCAAAAACACGTGAAAATAGTAGTACAGCTCCTAGTAAAGTAGCTGAAACTCCCACAATATCGGTATAATAGTAAAGCGCAAAGGTTCCAACGGTAACACCCGAAAAGCCTGTTGCAAAATCACCTAGTCCATAAGCGAGTTTTTCTTTAAATGAGATGTCATGGTCAGCCATATGACCATTGTTATCAATTACTGTTGTATTCATTATGATATCTCCAATGAATTTTCCATATTTAAATTACTGAAGATAATCGCCTATCTAAATTAAGGCTTTGATCATAAATAGTTGATGAAAGCCTTGATCATGATGATCATCTAACCTGATAGTTAAGTGACCTGATAGGCACGATTACCATTTTTCTGGAAAACAACCTTCATTTGAAAAAGAATTATTTTTACAGCTTAAAGTTCCATCACTGACGGCGATTGCCAAGCTATTTCCTAATTGATCATAACCACGAACATTTAGCGCAGTACCATCTATGTATAAAGTAAATAGCGTATCATCAGCGATGATCTGTAACTCATATTCACGATCCGCTTCAAGATGAATAGGGCGCTCTAAACCTTTATTCATCACGCGATACCAAGGATAACAAGGGGTTTTATCGAAAGTTAATCGGTTATCAACAAGCGAAAAAATAAAATCATATGATTCGCCAGTATGTTTATCTTTCATCAAACGGATGGAAAAATCTCGAGTACCTTTACTGAATTTAACTGTCGTTGAAAAACGGAATGTTTTGCCTGTATTTTCAATTAATAATTGTTCTTGACGTGCGTAAGGAGAATTAATTGAAAAATCATCAATTTTTTTTGGATGAATAAAAGCATTCCATAAACTATCCACTACTTTTACACCAAGTGTATGATCAGCTTTTTGATAAACTTCATGAGGTACAAAAGTTCCTGCCCATTGGAAATTTTTTAAATCATCATTATCTTCTTTTGTTGGTACCCAACCAAAAAGAATACGACGTTTACCGTCAAAGGCGGTTCTTGCTGCATAGTAAGCTCGCCCATCAAAGGCATCGTCGTCAGGGGTGATCCATGGACCTTCTAAAGATTGGCTCATGACGTAGCGAGTTTTACTTTGATCGCTATATTCGGTATAAATCAAATACCACCAATTTCCAATTTTGAATAAGTCAGGCATTTCAATCATGGTATATTTACCCGCTACCCAAAAATCACCTTGGAATTGCCAATTTTTTAAATCTTTTGATGTAAAAGCAACAACTCGACCAGATTGTTCTGTTTTCGGTCCTTTTAATCTTGCGCCTAGAATCAATAAATATTCTTGCTTTTCATCATTCCAAATTACCCAGGGATCTCGCCAATCACTAATGTCATAACCAGGTTGTGGTGTTAGTGTTATAAGTTGCGAGGATTTATGCCATGTTTTAAAATCGTCGCTCCAAGCATGTAATAATACTTGTGATGTTTTTCCCTCTTTCTCCCAATTGCGGTTGTAACCTGTATAAAAAGCATGTCCTTTACCTTCTGCTTCGAAGACACATCCAGCATAGATAAATTGATCGACATCTTGTTCACCACCTTTTTTAATAGAATCTCCCAAATTTTGGTAATTAACAAAATCAGTCGTAGTGGCAAGTGACCATCCAAACGGTTCACCAAAAGGGCAAGGGTTGCGATTGTCGCGTTGATCATAAAGATAAAAAACCCCGTCTTTTCCAAATGGCATAATATCGCCAACCCAGTAGCCTTTTGGTTGATAATGTAATTTTTGCATTTTTTACTCCTTTTATTTATATGTGAATAAATGACATTTCTTTGTCATTCACTTTTGAAATAATTTATTTTATTTCATGTCAACCGCGTCCATATGTCAACCGCGTCCACAATTAGAATGCAAAATTTGTGAGGGATATCACTTATTCCGAAGTGATTTTGTGATGAATGTCACTAAAAAATTTGATCTTAAAATTACAAATCAACTGAATGATTTACGTCATTATAAAAAGCATTATAATTATCTCGTTATAATATTAATGATAGTTAAAGGATGATTATGAAATTAAGCAGAGATGATGTTGCTAAACTAGCGGGTGTTTCCACTACTACTGTTTCACGGGTATTAAATAATCGTGGATATATTAGTGCAACAACTCGTCAACGTGTGCAAGAAGCAATGGAAACGTTGGGATACTATCCTAATGAATTAGCACGTTCATTATCAAATAATAAAAGTAATTTAATAGGCTTGATTTTTCCAAGTTTAACTAATCCATTCCAAATGGAATTAATCAGTTATTTAGAAAGAATATTATCTCGCCAAGGTTATAAAATATTAATTTGCAACAGTCATCATAATCAAGAAGAGGAAAAAAATTTTTTATCGATGCTAAGGCGTCATCAGGTTGAAGGAGTCATAGTTAACTCTATGAATGAAAATTTAGCTGATTACCTAATACCCGATCTGAATATCGTATCGATAGATCGAAAAATAAATGAAAAAATACCTGTTATTTCATGTGACAACTATGCTGGAGGACTTCTAGCTAGCCAACATTTAATAAAAAATGGTTGTAAGAAAATTCTTTATATTGGTTCGATTACAAATGATAAACAAGTTGATATGGATGCTAATAAACGGTATCAAGCTTACAAAGATAGCATTCAAGTTGCAGGTCTTAAGTCAATTACACTTGATATGGATTTCTCAATTAGCTATGAAGAAAAATATCAGTTAATTAAAAAACGGTTACAGTCCCAAACTATTGATGGAGTATTAGCTGATGATTCATCAGCGATTGCAACAATTAATGCTGCGCGAGATTGTGGATTATCTTTACCTTCGCAATTACAAGTAGTTGGATTTGATGGTGCTGAATTAACTCTACAACATATGCCGTTTTTAACTACAATCCGTCAACCAATTCTACAAATTGCCCAAAATGCAGTATCGATACTGTTAGCAATGATTAATGGTGAACCCTATCAAAGCATAACTAATTTACCAATTAGCTTGTATCAAGGTTATGATAATTCATTTTAAGTGATTTTATATATAAAAAAATTCAAGAAACAAATGCTTATAAATCAATTGCATACAATGATTTATATAAAAACTTTAAATTTTTTTGAAATTATTTGGAACTTTTTATGATTTAGTCTGTCTATATATTCAGATTACGTTAATTCATTTTTTGCCTTCCACTCAATTTTTGAGTGGATTTTTTTTATCTACTGCTTTTACTAATTCAATTGCACGCTTTTCTAATATTCAAATAATCTGCATAAATAATTGATGTATGGAAACATATTGAAAAAAGATTAGCAGCAAGTTAATCTAGCCGATCTTAAATTTCTATTAAAATAGTGATATTTTTATCATTACCAAGCCTTTTTCCTATATTTTTATTTTTTGTATGTCCAATTTGACAACCAAATGATAGGGAAATGATTAACATATAAATAGTCGATGGAGAGAAAAAACTTTTATGTTATTTTCATTGAAGACAAGAGGGCATCTGATTGCTTTGATGACAGTGTTTCTATGGGGAACCACTTTCATTGCCACTAAAGTATTGTTAATCGATTTTAAACCTATTGAAATCTTATTTTACCGGTTTGGTTTGGGTTATTTAACGCTTTGGATTTTAGCGCCACGGATCTTTGCTTGGCAAGGCTTAAAACAAGAGTTGATGTTTTTGTGTGCCGGGTTTTGTGGTGTAACCTGCTATTTTTTATGTGAGAATATTGCCTTAACTTATACCACCGCCTCAAACGTAGGGGTGATTACCACATTAGCACCCGTGTTTACCGCACTTTTATCGATCTTCTTTTTAAAAACTGAACGGCCAGCTAAGCGATTTTATATCGGGTGTTTATTTGCAATCTTCGGCGTTGGATTAATAAGTTTAAATGGTAAATTTGTACTGTCACTTAATCCGTTGGGTGATCTGCTTGCGGTAGGTGCCTGCTTGTTTTGGGCATGTTATTCAATTTTGACTAAAAAATGCAGTCATTATGGATACAATACGATTTTATTAACACGACGCTTCTTTTTTTATGGTTTAGTGATGATGTTACCAGCGTTGTATCTGTTTGATTTCAAATGGGGACTGGATCGCTTCACGCACACGGCTAATCTTTTTAATATTCTATTCTTAGGCGTTGGGGCTTCGGCTATCTGTTTTGCTTCCTGGAATTATGCGGTGAAATTAGTTGGTGCAGTAAAAATTAGTATCTATCTGTATTTAGTTCCAATTTTAACCATTATTGCTGCAGTCGTTATTTTAAATGAGCCTTTTACTTGGATCGCTGCTATCGGTACGTTATCAACCCTCATTGGGGTATTGTTATCAGAAGGAAAAATCAGAATCAGCAAGCATTGATCTTATAAATCAAGTGAATCACTAAAAGGGGCTATTGCCCCTTTTTTGCTTATTTTAAGGTGTTATACGTTTATCGATCGCTTCCATAATGATTTGACCGAGATGCGTATAGTTTTCATCAAAATGGTGACCACCAGGTAATTTATAAGCCTCTCCTTTCATCTCTGGTTGTAGACAACCGGTATCTTCTTTTTCTTCTTCACCATAGATGCAAAATAATTTATTTGCTGGAATCTGATTTACTTCCGGCGCGGTTTTCATTTCATCGCCAGATTGACCAAGCCAGCCACTTACTTCTATTTCGAAATTAGCGTCTTTTGAAAAGGCAATCATAATTAAAGCTTGTACACTTTCTTGATCGTCTTTGGATAATCGATTGTATAGTGCAGGTAAGATATCACCACCAAATGAATAACCAGCTAAAATAAATTTATTAACGCCCCATTTATTCCGATATTCTTGCATTAAATGAGTAAGATCTTTAGCACTACGTTCAACGGAACGATGTTGCCAAAATAGTTTTAGTGCATCAACACCAACGACAGAATAACCATGAGAAGCCATATACTCTGCCGAAACCTTGTCTAAATCTCGCCAACCGCCATCACCTGAATAATAAAAAGTAACACTATTGGGATGCGATTGTTTACCTTTAGCGGGTAATTCTATTACTGGTAATGGTTCATGCTCACCAAATAAAATAGATGGTAAATGTAAACTTAACAGTTCAATTGGTGATGCTTGATATTCGCCAATTTTGGTGGTTACTTTAATCTGCTTTTGTTGTCGAGGAAAAATGGCAACTTGTTCATCTGGTGGATTATTCCAAATTACTTGCCATTCTCCATGGTTAGCCTGAGCGGGTAAAGGTGCATCACAATCTTTATGATCTAATGTAAATTCAATCGATAAAGCTTTGGCATCATCATTTTGTTGGGTTAACCACCGATAAGCAAAGGCGGCACCTTCTTGCATACCAGCAACAACAAACTTATCTTCATTTAAGACTTTTTGTGCTTGCTCAAAACGAGTTTGCTGTTTTTCACAACTTCCTTGCGGTTCTAATTCAAACTGTACTAATTTAGCGCCTGTTGATTCAGATAAACTTAATAATTGATCAGCCGTAAAATGATTATCTTTAGTGGCAACAATTATAGCAGCAGCCTCAGCTGATTGTTTTGGGGTAGCCGATAAAATAGAAAAGTTTTGATTAATGGCTATGGTATTTACAGAAGCGGTTCGTTGGTTTTTATAAAAATACCAACCTACGACTATGCAAACTGCAATGAATACTAAAATCATAAAGAATAAAATATAACGTATGATATTTTTCATCTTATTTGTTCTTATTTTGAGTTAAATTCGTTTTACCGCCAGAAATTAACATAGTGGTGTCAATCAAGGCGACCAAAGGATCAAGTCCATTGGGAACCGCCATATAACGTGGTTCCCAATGAGTAGCAAATTTTTCTTTAAAGCGACGTAAACCTTGGAAGTTATAAAAACGTCCACCACGTCGAAAAACTAACGCCCCTAAGCGTTGGATCATTGGCGCACCACGTCGCCTTTGCATACCCGCAAGCGGGACCATCCCTAAACTAAAGTACTGATAGCCTTTTTCCTGATAATGTAGAATCAATCCTACCATCAAAAATTCCATAGTGGATTTAGGAATATCTTGTAAAACTCGCATTAAATCAATGGTTGCACTGTAGTTTTGATTGGTTTCGAGTAAATTCACAAAAGCAATAATTTTGCCTTGGTATTCAATAACTGCAATGGTGAAATTATCTAAATAAGATTTCGAAAAAGCGCCTAACGAAAATTTCTTTTCTTTTGAGTGTTTGTTTTTTAACCATGCATCCGAGACTATTTTTAGCTCATCAAGCGGTGCAGTACCTGGTGGATAAAATTTTAAACTAAGTCCATCACGTTGCCCGCGATTCCAAGTATATCGAAGATCTTTATAACCTTTTGATGTTAAATCAAATTCATTTAAATTAACTAACGCTTCTTCACCAAGTTTGACCACTCTAAGCCCTATATCCATATAGAATGGTAAATTGTTTGCTCTAACTTGGTAAAAAACTGGGCGTAAATGGTGTTGATCACAAAGATCCCTAAATTCCCATATTAAATCTGCGCGCGCACTATCATTACCAATCGGGTCATAAAGCGCAACCATACTTCTTCCTCGCCTTGCATACATGATAAAAGCGGTTTTTGATTGATTGAAAAGTAATGATTTATCACCACTCATCACTAATCCGCCTTCAGGTTGCTTCGAGTTGAGGATGATTTGATGGGCTTCGCTCAATTCTTCTTTAGTGGGAATGGTTAAGATGGGTAATGCCGGTTTGAAAGACCAAAATAACATCACACCACTTAATAATATAAAACTCCCTAATGCTGCACGCAAGGCTCGAGGAACACGGCTATCTAATTCAAATTGCCACCATAAATTGTGACTATAAGGAATATCTTGATAAATAAATAAAATTAGCCAAACAAATAGGATAAGTAAGCCAAATGTGATCACAAAGGATTTTAACGAAAAGGGCAAAATACTTAGTCGGCTTTTACGATAAAAGGCGTGTCTAAAATAGAACAATGATATTGCTATCGATAATAAAGTAAAGGCTTCAATCCAATGTAAACCTCTTAATAATGAGCAGATACTACCTAATATCAACAAGATAACGGACAATCCCCAAGCAGAATAAAGTCGGCGACGTAATCCCATCGCTAGTAATAAACATAAAACACCAATTAAGCTGGCAGTTAAATGGGCAAAATTGACGATTTTGTTAGGAATGAAGGTGTTGACAAAATGATGATTGAATCCAGGGATGACACTTGAAAACATCATCACCACTCCAGCAAAGAATACCGAGGCGGCCATAATTGTTGCAGCAATGCCAGTATCGGTTTCTTTTACTTGTGGAGCAGAAAGAAAGTTTTTACCTTCATTAATTAACAGCAAAATTCCTGCGGGAATGAGTGGTAATATAATATAAATTAATCGATAAATGACTAAAGCAATAGTTAATGATGCCGCACCAATTTGAGATGAAAAAGCGGCTAATATAATTGCTTCAAATATACCAACACCACCCGGAACATGACTAAGCACCCCTGCTACTAAAGCGAGAATATAAATCATGATAAAAACAATAAAATTTGGCTTATTTGGTAATAAGAAATAGAGGATCGCACCAGCTAAAATAGCATCTAGTAAGGTAATTAAAAATTGACTACTAGCTAAACGCCAGTTAGGTAAACGGATTTTCCAATGAAAAATTTGGTATAAACGCGTATCTTTATTTGGTTTTTCAGACAATCGATGAGCATATAAAAATAATAATACACCGGCATAAATGATAAATACTGCACTACATATTAACTCGATACTGATTACTGAAGTATGTAGTGCTATCGTGGTCTTTTCAATATGAATTAGTGCCGCGATTGATGCTAATAAAGGTAAGGTAAAGCCTAATGAAAGAGTAACAAAAATTGACATCCTTGCTACATCTATAGTGGTTAATCCATATTTGAAATAGAGCCGACAACGAATGGCGCCACCTGATAATGCTGATAATCCGACAGCATTACCAATCGCCGAAGCACAAATACCGCCGACCGCAATTGTTGATAATTTTAGCTTAACACCTGCATAACGTGCGGCTGACCATTCATAGCAGATAAGCATAATATAACTAGCTAATGCTGATAAACACGAAAGTAAAATTGCATGGTAAGGAAGTTGGTGTAGAGCTGACCTTAAATCATTAATATTGATGGTTTTTAATAAATGCCAACACACTACCAGTGCAATACAAAAAATAGATAGTCCAAATAGTAGAGCGATGAATTGACGATATCGAGTGAAGCATTCTATAAGTTGCCATGGCAAAACTTTACGTGTTGATATTTTCACTTAATCAACTCCAGTTAGTTGCACTGATTATGAATTTTGATTAGCGCATTCTACCTCTCGGAATTAGTGAAAACAATCGAAAGAAATTAAAAAAAATATAAAAAAAACATTAAATACTAGGCATTTTTTAGTAAATGAGGCCAAACAGTCATTAATTATGATACCAATTTAGGATTAATGATTTTTTTTAATTGATTTGATTCATTTTTTATAATTAATTTCTTTGTAAAAATTATTAATTAAAAGGATAAATAGCGGTTGAGTTTTAACTGCGGTAATATAAACAATATTCAGGTTTTAATAAAATCTTACACTAAATTTTAATAAGCATAATAAAATGACTATATCACCCCAAACCACTCTTAATAACGTTAAAATGTATGTAAAGCAAAAGCTCTCCCATGATTTTTCTGGTCATGATATGGCGCATATTGAGCGAGTGGTTAAATTAGCCCAAAAAATTCTTAACCACCAGCCACAAGCAAATGCTTTTATTGTGTTGATGAGTGCTTATTTACATGATGTTATTGATGAAAAAGTTACGGAAGATGTTGATAGTGCCATAATTGAATTAAAAGAGTATTTACGCAGTTTGAAATTAACATCAGCCGAAATTAATGCTATTTTCGATATTATTGAAAATATGTCCTATCGAAAAAATCTTTCACAAAAAGCCACATTATCGCTTGAAGGGCAAATTGTTCAAGACGCGGATCGCCTTGATGCAATAGGGGCTATTGGCATTGGGCGCACTTTTTATTATGGTGGTAATAAACACAATATCATGCATGATCCCAATGTCCCACCTCGAATTAAACTTGATGAAAACAATTATAAACAGACCAATACAGTAATTAATCACTTCTATGAAAAATTATTTTTACTTAAAGATATGATGAATACTGACACCGCTAAACAAATGGCCGAACAGCGCCATGAAATATTGGTTAAATTTGTCAATCAATTTGAACAAGAATGGCTTGGCATCGATTGATTTTATCCATCTATTATTTTTATTTAGATAGGTATTGGCGCACCAATTATTGAAAGAACAATAGGTAATGTAATTAAACTTAACAAAGTACTCACCAAGGTTGCACTAGATACCAGTTCAGGATGAGTATCAAATTGTACTGACATTAAGGTCGTATTGGCTGCACTTGGCATTGCGGCTAAAACGATAAGAATTTGTTTATACATGGGTGACAGAGGCATAAAATAAACCATCGCAAAAGCCACTATTGGTGATATAACCATTCTTGCAGTTAAAGCAAATGAGAGCTTTGGGTAATCAAGTTGGGTAATTTTTATTTTAGCCAGCTGCATTCCGAGAATAATCATAATGATGACAATAGATGAGTCACCGATCATTCCAATTGAAGTCATAATAGATTTTGAAAGTGGAATGTGACAAAGCTGGAAAATAATTCCGGCAAAAGCACCATAGGCAACTGGCATTCTAATCACTTTTTTTATTACATCTTTTTGACTCACAATATCACTATGTGCACTGCCTTTAGCCGCATAATAAATACCAACGGTGCTCATAACAAATTGTTGTAACACCATCATAATGACACCTAAATCGAATCCAAGCGATCCAAAAAACACCAGTAATACTGGGGTGCCATAATTACCATTGTTCATAAAGCATGAACTTAAAATCAACGCACAACGCTCTTTTACCGAATAGCGCATAGCAATTGACCACATGCTGACAATAAATACCAAAGAAAAGCAGAGTCCAAAGATATAGGCAATATAGATAAAATAGTCACTGGTTAAGGTATGTGTGTAAAACGTTTTAAAAGCCAAAAAAGGTGAAAGCACATACAGCGACATTTTGGAAAGATTGGCGACATCAAACTTCAGAACTTTTTGGGCAATAAATCCTACAATAAAAATAGAAAAAATAGGAAATAAAATAATAAAAAATTGCATTGTGTTAACTTTTCGATAATTAGTTTATTGAATCTATAGCCAATACTATCGATTCGCGTAGTTTTTGACAGGTGTTATCATCAAGGGCTTTATTGTGTTTATCTGTTAGAATAAACAGATCTTCAATATGCTCACCAATTGTCGCTATTTTAGCACTACTCAACGATAAGTCTAACTTTGCAAAGACTTCACCAACACAAGCAAGTAATCCCGGTTTATCAAGTGCGATTAATTCCATATAAGTATCGTTAATTGAAGAGACAAAGTTAACTTGAGTCGGAACAGAAAATGATCGTAATCTTTGTTTAGTCGGCTTAATCGTCACACCTTTATAAACTGATTGATGAAGAACTTTATTTAAAGTTTGAATGATATCTTGGTGACGATTTTCAGGCACCACTTGCCCATTAGGTTCTAGTACAATAAAAGTATCAAGCGCAAACCCATTTTTATTGGTAATAATTAAAGCATCATGAATACTTAAATTTAGCATACTTAAAGCATTACATGCCGCTGCAAATAGGAAAGGTCTATCTGATGAGTAGATAATTATTTCCGTACCACCATGATAAGGATTTGGATTAATTGAAACGAGTGTTTGATTCAATTCATGGTTCAATAGAAGCTGTACATGCCAAGCAATCTGTTCAGCGGTATATCGCAAAAAGTAGTCAACACGATAGCTTTGCCAAAAATGTTTAATGGATTGTTCATCGTAATTTTGTGCAAGCAATTGAGCTAGTGCTTGCTGTTTATGTTGGCGTGCAATACTGCGTTGTTCTGGTATTTGATGAATGCCAGAATCAAGCGAGCGCTTGGCTGTTAGATAAAGCTCACGCATTAAGCTCTGTTTCCAGCTATTCCACAAGGTTTCATTGGTTGCACAAACATCGGCAACCGTTAAACAAAGCAAATATTGTAATCGTCGTTTGCTTTTAACCAGTTGAACAAATTCACGAATAACTTCCGGATCTTGCAGATCACGGTTTTGGGCAGTTACTGACATCAATAAATGATAACGAACTAACCAGACAATCAAATCAGTATCTTTCGCATCTAATTCATGTAATTGACAGAAAGATTCCACTAATTTTGCGCCAATTTCCGAATGATCGCCATGCCGTCCTTTGCCAATATCATGAAATAATCCGGTAATAATAAGCAATTCAGGTTTTGACAATTTAGCCAATGCCATTGAACTATTTGGATGTTTTTGTTTGCCATCTTCTGAACGTAAAAGATCCAGTTCTAGCAATAAACGGATAGTATGTTCATCTACGGTATAAGCATGAAATAAATCAAACTGCATCATTCCTGAAATCTGTTGCCAACCGGGAATATAAACCGCCAGAATGCCATATTGATGCATGGGTAAAATGGCTTTTTTGATTGCATCAGGATGTTTGATGATCTTCATAAACAACGTCCTCGCCTCTGGCTTTTCACATAATAAATACGTGAGTTTTCGCCTTGCAGAACGGAGTTGTCTAATGGTATTAGAGTAAAGTCCGGTAATTTGAGGATTAAGTAAAAGCGTATAGAACAGCTTAAGAATCATTACCGGATCATCAGTAAAAACACTATTATGTTTAACATCAATAAGGTTATCTCTACTTTGGAAATGCTCATCGATATCATAAGTTTTATATTGTGAGTAACTTTTCAATATTGATTCATCAAATAACTGTAAAAGCATTTGATTGAGTTCGGTAATATTATGTGCTACCCGATAATAATCATGCATCATGTTTTCAACCGGGGCATTTCCTTCTCCACTATAACCTAACATTTTAGCGATGCTTAACTGGCGATCGAATAGTAGGCGGTTGTCATAGCGGTTAATAACACAATGCAGGGCAAAACGCATCCGCCATAAAAATTTGCGACAGGCTTTGAATTCTTCGACTTCCTCGGGTGTGAGATAATCAAAATGTCCAATTTTTTGCAAAAACTCTCCCCCAAAATGGCGAATAGCTAACCATTGGATAATTTGCATATCACGCAAGCCACCAGGACTATTTTTTAAATCGGGCTCTAAATTATAGGTAGTGCTATGATATTGCTGATGTCTTTCTTGTTGTTCCTTGATTTTTGCGCGATAAAACGCTGGCGAAGGCCAAATTTTATCGCTAAAAATTTGTGTTTGGAGCTCCTTAAGTAATGACTCACTTCCTGCAATCAATCTTGATTCAATTAAGTTTGTCATAATTGTGATATCATTTTTAGCTTCTTGCAGGCAGGTCTTTAATGTTCTGACGCTGTGACCAATATCAAGATGAAGATCCCAAAGTAAACGAACTAGATCACCTATCTGTTTTTCAAGCTCTTTGGTGAGTGAGTTATCACTTAGTATCAAAATATCGATATCAGACAAAGGATGCAGTTCACAACGGCCATAACCACCAACAGCAATAAGTGCAATCCGATTTTTTTTAAATAGCGATGAAATTTGTTCTGGAATTTGATAGTAATGCCATAAACGTTCAAGTAGCTGATCGATAAATTGACTACGCAGGTGTACTAAATCATCAATATCAGCATTATTTTCGAATTGAGTAATCGACCATTGTTGAAACGCATTGAGTTGCTGTTTTATATAAGGAACTGTGATTTGGTTATCACTAAAATTAAGCGGAGAGACAGAATAAAACAAATGCGCATTAGTCATAGTCATCATATCAAATTGAGATAATTCAATTGTCATATCGTCTCCCGATTTTAAAAGAGTGTCAAGTTAGAATACCTTTACTTTTAATTAAAGAGCATTTGCACCTTTTAAAATTGATTTTTGATTTTTTTGTTAAAATAATTGAGGAGTGTATACCGTTTGATAATATTTATTAAAGATACATTCACCTAATACACATCTTTTGTTACTCAGAATAAGTATTAATAAATTATGACTTGGTTCATTTCATATTTTATGAATAAGGTGATTTGATACTTTGTGTAAAAATAATTGAGGAGTATATACCGTTTGATAATATTTATTAAAGACACATTCACCTAAAAACAAATCCTTTGTTACTCAGAATAAGTATTAATAAATCATGACTTGGTTCATTTCATACTTTATGAATAAGGTAAGTTAATACTTTGTGTAAAAATAATTGAGGAGTGTATACCATTTGCTGATATTTTATTTAATCTTAAAAATAGGGTAGATAAATTTGGAAGAACTAAATTACTTAAATTTATCAAAATGATAAATGTTTAGTTTGGCACTGATTGCGAATAATTAAACATAGCTTGCACAGTTTTATTTTTTCAATCCATGCAAGCTACTATCAATTATAATTTGAAATCACTTAAATCATCTTCGCTGATTTCTGAGTCAATCTGACCAACAAGATATGAGCTCATTTCTGCTTCTTGTGGTGCGACTTGTACGTTATCGGAAACAAGCCAATTGTTGATCCAAGGGATTGGGTTGGATTTTACTTCAAATGGTAATTTAAGCCCAACAGCTTGCATACGAATATTGGTGATGTATTCAACATATTGGCAAAGAATATCTTTATTTAATCCAATCATTGAACCACCTTCAAATAGGTATTCTGCCCACTCTTTTTCTTGATTGGCTGCTTGTAAAAACAGGTCATAACAATCTTGTTCGCACTCTTTGGCGATTTCGGCCATTTCAGGATCGTCTTCACCACTTCTTAGGGTGTTGATCATAAATTGAGTACCAGTTAGATGAAGCGCTTCATCACGAGCTATCAATTTGATTATTTTTGCATTACCTTCCATTAATTCTCGTTCTGCAAAGGCAAATGAGCAAGCAAAACTCACATAAAAACGAATAGCTTCAAGGGCATTAACGCTCATTAGGCAGAGGTAAAGTCGCCTTTTAAGTTCACGCAAGTCGATAGTGACGGTTCGATTATTGACAGTGTGTTTGCCTTCCCCAAGTAGATTGTAATAACTTGCGTAGCTAATTAGCTCATCATAGTAACCCGCAATATCACCAGCTCTTTTTTGGATTTCTTTATTGGTAACAATATCATCAAACACTACAGAAGGATCATTGACGATGTTGCGGATGATATGCGTATAAGAACGAGAATGGATAGTTTCTGAGAACGACCAAGTCTCTACCCATGTTTCTAGTTCAGGGATAGATATTAGGGGAAGTAAGGCAACATTGGGGCTTCGCCCTTGTATTGAATCAAGCAATGTTTGATATTTTAAATTGCTAATAAAGATATGTTTTTCATGTTCAGGTAAAGCCGCATAGTCGATACGATCTTGTGAAACGTCGACTTCTTCAGGGCGCCAAAAGAAAGAAAGTTGTTTTTCTATTAATTTTTCGAACATTTCATATTTTTGCTGATCATAACGAGCAACATTCACCGGTTGACCAAGAAACATTGGTTCTTTAAGTTGATCATTATGGACGTGTGAGAAGGTGCTGTAATTCATACTCATAGTCGAACTCCTAATTTTGTTTACTTTTTCACTAAATATTCGGAAAAAGTAGGAATAGTAAGGATAACTTATCGCTATCCTTCACTTTTGTTATAGTGCTAAACAGGGCCATTAAATTTTACATGCTCCGCCTTCACAACCATCATCACTTGATGTGAGTTCAATATCGCCTTGAATATCTTCAGCACCATCACGTGTATTATGATAATAAAGGGTTTTTACACCGTATTTATAAGCTGTTAGTAAATCAGCTAAAAGTTGTTTCATTGGTACTTTGTCATTCGGAAATTTGGTTGGATCGTAATTAGTATTTGCCGAAATTGATTGGTCAATGAACTTCTGCATAATGCCTACTAAATGCAGATAACCTGTATTATTTGGAATTTGCCAAAGTAATTCATATAAATCTTTTAATTTATTATATTCAGGTACAACTTGTTTTAAGATGCCATCTTTGGACGCTTTAATGCTGATATAACCACGTGGAGGTTCAATACCGTTAGTGGCATTGGAGATTTGGGATGATGTTTCAGAAGGCATTAATGCTGATAAAGTTGAATTACGTAAACCATGAGTTTTTATTGATTCACGTAAAGATTCCCAATCATAATGTAGTGGTTCTTTAGTGATTGTATCGAGATCTTGTTTATAGGTATCAATAGGTAAGATCCCTTGTGAATAAGTCGTCTCATTAAATAGTGGGCATGCGCCTTTTTCTTTGGCTAAGTTATTCGATGCTTTTAATAGATAATATTGCATCGCTTCAAAAGTACGATGCGTTAAATTATTAGCACTGCCGTCAGAATATTTAACGCCATGTTTTGCTAAATAATAAGCATAATTAATCACACCAATACCAAGCGTACGGCGATTAAGTGATGCGTTTTTAGCCGCAGGAACAGGATAATCTTGATAATCAAGTAATGCATCAAGGGCTCGAACAGTTAAGTCGGCAAGTTCTTCAAAATCGTCAAGCGATTCGATTTTACCTAAATTGAAGGCAGATAGGGTGCAAAGTGCGATTTCGCCTTTATCGTCATTGACATTATTAAGTGGTTTGGTTGGTAACGCAATTTCCATACATAAATTAGATTGATGTACCGGCGCAAGTTGTGCATTAAACGGACTATGCGTGTTACAGTGATCAACATTTTGTATATAAATTCGACCAGTCGATGCGCGTTCTTGCATTAATAATGAGAAGAGTTCTACTGCTTTTACTACACGTTTTCTGATATTAACATCTTGTTCATATTGATGATAAAGTGCTTCAAATTTGTCTTGATCGGCGAAAAATGCATCATAAAGCCCTGGTACATCTGATGGGCTAAATAGTGTAATGTTTTCATTTTTAATGAGGCGCTGATACATTAATTTATTGATTTGTACACCATAATCCAGATGCCGAACGCGGTTTTCTTCAACACCTCGGTTGTTACGTAATACTAATAAACTTTCAACTTCTAAATGCCAAATTGGATAAAATACGGTAGCGGCACCACCACGAACACCACCTTGTGAACAAGATTTAACCGCGGTTTGGAAATACTTATAAAATGGGATACAGCCAGTATGGAATGCTTCGCCACCACGAATAGAGCTACCTAATGCCCGAATTCGACCCGCGTTAATACCGATACCAGCTCGTTGAGAAACATATTTTACGATAGCACTTGCGGTGGCATTGATAGAATCTAAACTGTCATCACATTCAATTAGCACACAAGAACTAAATTGACGAGTCGGGGTACGAACACCCGCCATGATTGGCGTGGGTAGTGAGATTTTAAATGTCGAAACGGCATCATAGAATCGTTTGATATAATCTAGTCGACTATTTTTAGGGTAATTTGCAAATAGACATGCTGCCACTAAGATATATAGGAATTGGGCGCTTTCATAAATTTCCCCAGTGACTCGATTTTGAACTAAATATTTACCTTCAAGTTGTTTAACCGCTGCATAAGAGAAGTTCATGTCACGCCAGTGATCGATAATTTTATCCATTTGTTCAAACTCTTCTTGGCTATAATCTTCAAGAAGATGTTTGTCATAACGTTCGCTGGCAACAAGTTTTTTTACATGTTCATAAAGCGGTGGGGGGGTAAATTGGTTATAGGCTTTTTTACGTAAATGGAATATCGCTAATCGAGCAGCTAAGTATTGGTAATCTGGTGCATCTTGAGAGATGAGATCTGCTGCTGCACGAATGATTGTTTCATGAATGTCGGAAGTGCGAATACCATCATAAAACTGAATATGTGAACGTAATTCAACTTGAGAAACCGAAACATTATCTAATCCTTCAGCAGCCCATGTAATGACTTTATGGATTTTGTCTAGGTTTATAGGTTCTTTTTTTCCATCACGTTTTGTGACTAGTATTGATTTATTCATTTTCCATCCATTTTTGTGGTTTTTAATGGTGATTATAATAATTGATATTTATCAAAATATACAATATATAGTTCCTATTAATCATTTTATTACTATATATAGTGTATTTAATAAGCGGTGATCTTTAATTTATTGACGAAAATCAATGACTACGGGTGATATTTAGAAATATGAACTTTTTTTGCCAAAAAAGGCAATGATAGGTAGTTACTTACTAAATGAGATATTGGGGAATGATAAGATCTACCTATCTATAATTACAACTCGAAATTCATATCATAAATATGAATCTAATTCGTTTATTGAGCTATATATTTAGCTATATATTATCCATTTTTATCTTGAGATTTGCTTTTATAATGCTATTTAGCTTTATAAGGATATAAAGCATAATAGCTGTTTAAGGCTATCTCCCAAATATAATTTTAATTAAATATGCTCAAGAACTAGGATAAGCCTTTGCTAAGGATCTCTCATTTACCTATCAGTGAATCAATTTTTTAGGTATATACAACTTTACCAAAAACTTTGTTTAAACATGCATGATTTAGTTTGATCAATTTAATATCAGTCAACATGTTTGCTTGAGCAAGAACTTTTGGTAACTATTAATATATTCAATCTAATTCTTTTTGTAGCGCTGATTTGTGCTAGCTTTATTTTGTGCTTCCAACCAAGCCAGTTTCTCCGAGTAATTTTTCTCAGCACCTCGTTGTGTTGGGTGGTAATATTTGCTGTCGGCCATTTCTGGTGGGAAGTAGTTTTCACCGGCTGCATAGGCATTAGGTTCATCATGTGCATAACGATATTGTGCACCATAACCTAAATTTTTCATTAAACTGGTTGGCGCATTGCGTAGGTGTTCTGGAACATCATAGTCAGGTTTGGATGTTGCATCTTTCATCGCTTGGTTAAATGCAAGATAAACCGCATTACTTTTAGGTGCACATGCTAGGTAAACAATTGCTTGTGCGATAGCTCGTTCGCCTTCTGCTGGTCCAACTCGAGTAAAACAGTCCCATGCTGCTAAAGCGACTTGCATTGCTCTTGGGTCGGCATTACCGATATCTTCTGATGCAATAGCCAATAATCGACGAGCGACATATAGCGGATCTCCACCGGCGGAAATGATTCTTGCATACCAATAAAGTGCTGCATCAGGTGCAGATCCTCTAATTGATTTATGAACCGCCGAGATTAGGTCATAATAACGGTCACCTTGATTATCAAATCTTGCACTACGTTCGCCGATGACTTCTTTTAGTAATTCAGGCGTTAATGGTTTTCCATCAGACATATCAACCAGCAATTCAAGCGTGTTGAGTGCGCGTCTTGCATCACCACCAACAAATTCGGCAATCTGTTTTCTGGTTTCCTCAAGTAGCGTAATTTTTTGGTTGCCATAACCACGTTCCGGATCATCCATCGCTTGTTGTAAAATTTGCTCAATATCTTCATTAGTTAATGATTTAAGCAGATAGACTCTGGCACGGGATAGTAGTGCTGAATTTAACTCAAAAGAGGGGTTTTCAGTGGTAGCGCCAATAAAGGTTACAGTACCATTTTCGACATAAGGTAAAAAAGCATCTTGTTGGCTTTTATTAAAACGATGAACTTCATCAACAAATAAAATGGTTCTTACTCCTGATTGTTGATTAATTTTGGCGCGTTCAATCGCTTCGCGAATATCTTTAATCCCTGAAGTGACAGCTGAAATTCGTTCTACTTTAGCATTAGCATGATGCGCAATAATTTCTGCTAAAGTGGTTTTGCCGGTTCCGGGTGGTCCCCAAAGGATCATAGAATGTAAATGACCTGCTTCAATTGCTTTAGGCAGGGGTTTATCTTTACCAAGTAGTTGGCTTTGACCTATATATTCAGATAAATTACGTGGACGCATCCTTGCCGCTAAAGGTTTAAATTCATCTGACCCAAATTCAAAAGAGAGACTAGGCATGCTACACCATCCAAATTTACAAAATACAGTTATTATATACTGCTTAACTGATAAGTGAAAAAGAAAAGAAAATATCTTTCACAGCTAACAGAAAAACGGTAATATTTTGAACTAAATTAAAATGATTGTTTAATTTATTGTATTAAACAAAATGCATAAGGATTGGTAATGAAGAAGTTTTTAATTTTAATTGGGTTAATGACAAGCTGTGCAGCATGGGCTGGTGATAAAGAGGTGTTGCAAGAGCGATTAGCTAAAATTGATGGGTTTTATGCTCGATTTTCACAAGATGTGAAAACAGCCGATAAACAACCAGTTCAACAAGGTAAAGGTGATTTGTGGGTAACAAGGCCTTATTACTTTAATTGGACAATGACTGAGCCAGACGAGACGTCAATCATTTCAGATGGGCGTAACATGTGGGTCTATACTCCTGCCGTTGAACAAGTTAGTGTAATGAGCTTAAAAAAATCGGTGGATAATCGTTTAATGCTTTTGATTACGGATAGTCATAATCCTATTTGGAATGCATATATTGTTACACGTAAACAAGACTCTTTTACATTGAAACCAACTGATGGTTCTAACCAAGATTTTGTTATTTCTGTTTTGCCTACTGGGATGATTTCAAATTTTACGATTATCGAGGAAGATGGTCAGCGTAGTTTTTATGATTTATCTCGTCAAACCCTAGGTAAGGTAGCACTTGATAAGTTTAAGTTTACTCCACCAGCTGGAGTAACGGTTGATGATCAGCGTTAATGGTTTAAACAATAGTTAATTATTTAACTTTTGCGAATTAATACACTTTGCGCAATGGCGCAAAGTGTATTGCCTTTAATAGAATCTACTCATTTTCATTAATACTAATAACGGGGTTATCTGAAAATAGATAGTGATCTCGTTTTGTTTCAAAATCTTCGCTAGCAGCATCAAATAACATTTTTTTGGTGTTTTCTAGATGTTGCCACATGGCTAACTTAGCCGCTTTGGGATCACGATTAATTAGCGCATCTAATATTTTGTCATGTTCATCCCACCAGCTTTCAATGTCTTGTTGTTGTACATGTTCATGAAGTTTTTTCCATAATGGGTTTAATGTTCTTTGCTGCCAAGCTTCTTGAACGATAGTAATTAAAGCGGTATTCCGTGTGATCATGGCAATCTGTGTATGGAATTTTAGATCCCAATCAGAATCACGATAATGATCTTCTTTTTTAGCATTATGTTGAATTTCTAATAATTTGACGATGTCGTCTTTAGTAATTTGTGTTGCTGCAAATTCGGCAATGTTACTTTCAATAAGTTGGCGGGCTTGCAATAATTCAAAAGGCCCTGTCGTAGAAAAATTTAATCCTTTCTGTGAGGTTAGAATATTGGTCTGTAAACTATTAGCTATAACATGAATTCCAGAGCCTTTTCTTGCATCAACATAACCTTCAACTTCAAGCATAATAATAGCTTCACGGACAACTGAACGACTTACTTTTAGTTCTTCACATATCAATCTTTCAGATGGTAATTTGCTTCCTACTGGATAAATGCCGTCAATAATTCGGTTTTTAAGTTCAGTTGCGATAACTTGATAAAGTCTTTGATACTCGTGCTGTTCTTGGGTCATGATGAATTTTGCATAAATCCTTTAAGTTTTTTTAGACTTTTAAAATAACATCTAATTGCTTCAAATTAAATAATGTTGTTCCAATTTTTTTAATTAAATTTTTTAGTTACAAACTTTTTAGTTTAAAAAATATCCCTTTAATTATTAGGGATATAGTTCATTTTTGTGATGTATGTCAACTTTTTTAGTTGTCAGGCATGTTATTATGCGCCAAAATATCTATATATTTAGGAGCAATTAAAGATGTACAAAACGATAAAAAACCTACGATGGTATATGATAGCATTAGTCACCGTAGGGACAATTCTTGGTTATCTTACGCGAAATTCGATTGCGGTAGCCGCCCCGGTTCTTAATGAAGTAATGGGATTAACAACGCAGCAATATTCATATGTGGTAGCTTCGTACTCAGCTTGTTATACCATAATGCAACCAGTTGCCGGATATATTTTGGACTTGTTAGGCACGAGAGCGGGATATGCGGTTTTTGCTATTTTGTGGTCAGTATTTTGTGTTAGTACCGCATTTTCAGGTAGTTGGATCGGACTGGCTTTTGCTCGAGGTGCTGTTGGTGCAACAGAAGCAGCAATGATCCCTGCGGGACTTAAAGCAACTAGTGAATGGTTTCCGGCAAAAGAAAGGTCGATCGCGGTTGGTTGGTTTAATTTAGGTTCATCAGTGGGCGCCATGATCGCACCACCATTAGTTGCATGGGCAATTTGGTTCCATAGCTGGCAATGGGCATTTATATTGTGTGGTTTATTAAGTTTTATTTGGGGAATTTTTTGGTTAATTCTTTATCGTCACCCTACAAAACAGAAACGTCTTTCTGAAGAAGAAAAAAAATATATTTTATCTGGTCAAGAAGCGAGTCATCAAACTTCAAATAATGAAAAATTACCAGCAAGTAAAATTTTAACTAGCCGCCGTTTTTGGGGAATTGCTCTACCAAGATTTTTAGCAGAGCCTGCATGGGGTACCTTTAATGCGTGGATTCCGTTATTTATGTTTACGGCTTATGGTTTTGATTTAAAACAAATCGCTATTTTTGCTTGGATGCCAATGCTTTTTGCTGATGTTGGATGTGTTCTTGGTGGTTATATGTCACCATTTTTCCAAAAACATTTTAAAGTAAGCTTAATTAATTCAAGAAAAATGGTAGTGACGGTTGGTGGTGTGCTTATGATTGCACCTGGTCTGATAGGTCTATTTTCAAGTCCTTATGTTGCTATCTTTTTATTCTGTATTGGTGGTTTTGCTCATCAAGCATTATCAGGAGCATTAATTACTTTATCGTCTGATGTATTTGGCCGTAATGAAGTGGCAACAGCGAATGGATTTACCGGCATGGCTGCATGGCTAGCTAGTACTATTTTTGCACTTATTGTTGGTGCACTTGCTGATACTGTTGGCTTTAGTCCTTTATTTGTAATTTTATCTTGTTTAGATCTTTTAGCTGCCTTAGCGGTTTGGACTATTTTGAAAGAACCATCATCAGATCAAAATTAATCAATAAATTAATAAGATTACAGGATGTATTTTCCTGTAATCTTTTAATAGTTAACTACTATTTATGGAGAATAAAATGAGTTTTTTAACTGAAAACTTTTTACTAGATACCGAATTTTCTCGTCAGCTTTATCATGATTTTGCTGCTGATCAGCCAATTTTTGATTATCACTGCCATTTACCACCGGAACAAATTGCTAAAGATTATCAATTCAAGAATTTATACGATATTTGGTTAAAAGGTGATCATTATAAATGGCGTGCAATGCGTACCAATGGTGTTGCCGAAAAATTCTGTACTGGTACTGATATTAGTGATTTAGACAAATTCAAGGCTTGGGCAGAAACTGTTCCTCATACTATTGGTAATCCTTTATATCATTGGACACATTTAGAGCTTCGTCGTCCTTTCGGTATTGATAACGTTCTATTATCTCCTTCTACAGCAGAGCAAATTTGGAATACTTGTAATGAGATGTTAGCGACTCCAGAGTTTACAGCTCGTAGCATCATGAAAAAAATGAATGTTAAGATGGCAGGTACAACAGATGATCCTATTGATGATTTAGCTCATCATAAAACTATTGCAGAAGATAGTTCATTTGATGTTAAAGTTTTACCAAGCTGGCGTCCAGATAAAGCATTCAATATTGATTCAGAATTCTTTGCGGCATATATGGAAAAACTTTCTGCAGTAGCCGATGTTGAAATTTCAACATTCCAAGCGCTTTGTCAGGCTTTATCAAAACGTATGGATCATTTTGCTGCTCATGGTTGTAAGATTTCTGACCATGCATTAGATACAGTTGTTTATGAAGAAGCTACTGAAAAAGAGTTAGATACCATTTTAACTAAACGTTTATCTGGCGAAGTTTTAACCGCTAAAGAAGTTGCTCAATTTAAAACTGCTGTACTTATTTTCTTAGGTGTTGAATACAACAAACGTGAATGGGTTCAACAATATCATATAGGTGCATTGCGTAATAATAATTCAAGAATGTTTAATTTAATGGGGCCTGATGTTGGGTTCGATTCTATTAATGATTCACCTATTGCTCAACCACTTTCTCGTCTATTAGATGCTCAAGCAAAACAAGATGCATTGCCAAAAACGATTTTGTATTGTTTAAACCCTTCTGATAATGAAATTCTTGGTACGATGATTGGTAACTTCCAAGGAGCAGGTATTCAAGGAAAAATGCAATTTGGTTCAGGCTGGTGGTTTAATGATCAAAAAGACGGCATGATTCGTCAAATGACACAGCTTGCTCAACTTGGATTATTAAGCCGTTTTGTTGGTATGTTAACCGATAGTCGTAGTTTCTTATCTTACACTCGCCATGAATATTTTAGACGTATTTTATGTCGAATGATTGGACGTTGGGTTGAAGATGGCGAAGCACCACGTGATATCCAATTATTAGGTCAAATGGTTAAAAATATTAGTTTTGATAATGCTAAAAACTATTTTGGTATTGAACTAAGCTAAAAAGCATTAAGTCGTTGTGATTAGATTAATTAAAGAAGAGTTAGAGTAATGAAAACATTAAACAGAAATGATTTTCCGGGTGCAAAATATACGACACGTGTTGTTCAGTTTGGCGAAGGTAATTTTTTACGTGCATTTTTAGATTGGCAGTTAGATATTCTTAATGAAAAAACTGATCTTGATGCTGGTATTGTTGTGGTTCGTCCGTTAAATACGGACTTTCCACCATCATTAAGTATTCAAGATGGATTGTATACAACGCTTGTTCGTGGTTTAAATGAACAAAATGAAACAGTGAAAGAGTTTAGATTGATTCGTTCAGTTAATAACGAAATCAATGTATATGCTCAATATGATGAATATCTTGAGTTAGCTAAAGATCCGAATATTCAGTTTATTTTTTCAAATACTACCGAAGCTGGCATTAGTTATGTTGAAAGTGACAAATTAACAGATAAACCTGCAACGAGTTATCCAGCAAAATTGACTGCATTTTTATATGAAAGATTTGTTCACTTTGCCGGCAGTAAAGAAAGTGGTTTGATTATTATTCCTTGTGAATTAATTGATTATAACGGCGAAGCACTTAAAAAATTAGTACTTAAATATGCGAATCAGTGGAACTTGTCAGACCAATTTATCAATTGGCTTGAAAATGATAATTTATTCTGCTCAACTTTAGTAGATAGAATTGTTCCAGGATACCCAAAAGCGCAAATCGCTGAGCTTGAGACTGAATTAGGTTATAAAGATAACTTTATTGATTCAGCGGAATATTTTTATCTATTTGTTATTCAAGGACCGCAATGGTTAGCTGAAAAATTATGCCTTGATAAATGCAATATGAACATCAAAATTGTTGATGATATTAAACCGTATAAAGAGCGTAAAGTAGCTATTTTAAATGGTGCTCATACTGCATTAGTTCCTGTTGCTTATTTATCAGGTATTGATACTGTTGGCGAATCAATGAATGACACTCAGATTTTATCTTATATAAAAGAAACCATTTTTGATGAAATTATCCCTGTTTTAGATTTACCTCATCAAGAATTGGTTGATTTTGCTCAATCAGTTATTAGTCGTTTTAAAAATCCATTTATTGAACATCAATTGATGTCAATTGCTTTAAACAGTATGACTAAGTTTAAAACACGTATTCTTCCTCAATTAATTAATTATCAAAAAGAAAAAGGAACATTGCCTAAACATTTGGTGTTCTCTTTTGCTGCATTGATCGCATTTTATCGAGGTGTGCGTAATGGACAAAGTTATCCGTTACAAGATGATGCAATCTGGTTAGAACGCTTCAGTAATAGTTGGACAGCCATTGCAGAAGGGAAAAGTTCATTAGAGGATTTAATCAAAGTTGTTTTAGGTGACACGGCTCATTGGGAGCATGATCTATTAGCTATTCCTCAATTAGCACAAACGTTAACACAATATTTAACCGTCATAACCGAAGAGGGAATGCGTCAAGCAATTGAAAAATATGTTAATGGTAGCAAATAACATGAGTGATTCAATGGTTAAATATATAAAAATAAACAATAAAGATAATGTCGGTGTGGCATTATCTGATTTAGAAGCACATGAAGAAAATATCGTTGTTGATGGACAGGTAATTGATCTAAAAGAGCCTATTAAACAAGGGCATAAATTTGCACTTATCGATATCGACCAAGATGAAAATATTATTAAATATGGCTTACCAATTGGTCATGCTACTCGCTTAATTAAAGCTGGAGAGCATATTCATTCTCATAATTTAAAAACCAATTTAAGTGATATTAATGATTACAAATATCAACCTACTTTATCGAAAAATGATCTATTGCATGAGATTACCGATAAGGAAGTACAAATTTATCGACGTAAAAATGGTGAAGTTGGTATCCGTAATGAACTCTGGATTATTCCAACTGTAACTTGTATAAACGGGATAGCAGAACAAATTGTTAAACAGTTTTGTGATGAGTTAAATAATCAATTAGAAATTGATGGTATAACTGTACTTGAACATCCTTATGGCTGTTCTCAGCTTGGACAAGATCATCAAAATACTAAAACTATTTTACAAAATTTAGTCAAACATCCTAATGCTGGTGCTGTATTGGTCATCGGACTTGGTTGTGAAAATAATCAGGTTTCAGAATTTAAGGCTAGTTTAGGTGAATATGATGAATCTCGAGTTAGATTTTTAATCGCTCAGCAAGAAACCGATGAAGTTGAATCAGCATTGGCTCATTTAAGAGAACTTTATGCCATTATGAAGCAGGATAAACGTGAAGTGGGGCATTTAAGTGAATTGAAATTTGGATTGGAGTGTGGTGGTTCTGATGGTTTTTCAGGTATTACAGCTAATCCAATGCTTGGTCTGTTTTCTGATTATGTTATTGCTCATGGTGGAACGAGTGTTCTTACTGAAGTACCAGAAATGTTTGGTGCTGAGAACATTTTGATGTCACATTGTATTGATGAGTCAACTTTCGACAAGACTGTACACATGATCAATGATTTTAAACAATATTTTATTTCAAATAATCAACCAATCTATGAAAACCCTTCTCCTGGGAATAAGGCTGGTGGCATTACAACTTTAGAGGAGAAATCTTTAGGTTGTACGCAAAAAGCGGGTGGTAGTGAAGTTATTGATGTTCTTAAATACGGTGAAATGTTAACTAGACATGGATTAAATTTACTAAGCGCACCTGGTAATGATGCAGTAGCTACTGGTGCTTTATCAGCAGCTGGATGTCATATGGTGCTTTTCACTACAGGGAGAGGTACTCCCTACGGCGGTATTGTGCCAACAGTCAAAATTGCAACTAATACACAATTAGCTGAGAAGAAAGCCAATTGGATCGATTTTAATGCCGGTAAACTGATACAAGGAGTCTCCATGCAATCTTTGTTGATAGAGTTTATTGACTATATCGTTCTTATTGCTAACGGGAAACAAACACGAAACGAAATTAACAACTTTAGAAATTTAGCCATATTGAAAAGTGGTGTAACTCTATAGATAAAAATCCAAGAATAAATATCCACGTCATTAAGTCCTTCGGGACTTGATGCGAGGGACCGTTTTTTTTAAATATTATAGGTATCTTTTATGAGTAAGGAAAAAAAGAATAAAATTACATGGTTAGTAAGATTTTCATACGGCAGTGGTAATTTAATTGGTAGTGGGGCATTAGCAATTAGTGGCGCTTGGCTACTCTATTTTTATACCACTTTTTGTGGATTAAGTGTGGTGCAAGCTGCATTAATTTTTTCGATCGCTACTTATTTGGATGTCATACTGAATCCATTGATGGGCTTTATTACAGACAATTTCTATCAAACTAAAATAGGGCAACGTTTTGGACGCCGTCGATTCTTTATTTTGATTGGTATTCCGCTAATGGTCATTTATCCTATGCTTTGGATTGATGGTATGGGATTTTGGTATTACTTAGTAACATATATTTTATTTGAGATTATTTATACCAGCATCATGATTCCATTTAATACGTTACCTGTAGAAATGACATCTAACTTTTCAGAACGTACTTATTTAACTGGTTCAAAAGCAATGTTTGGTAAAGTAGCTAATTTCTTAGGTGCGGCGATACCAGGTGTATTCTTTTATTTCTATAGTAAGGAATCCGCAACACCATTTTTGTTAACTGGGATCACTTATGCCACTATCATGATGTTAGCTTTGATTTTGCTTTATTGTAATAGTTGGGAAAAACCTAAAGAAGAAGTAAAAGATGAATCTGTTCATAGCTTTTTTGAAGCAATTAAAAAGCTTTTTATCGATATCTTATCAACATTCCGTGTTAAAACGTTTAGAACGCATTTAGGAATGTATTTATTCGGATTTGGTGCTGAGTGGTTATTTACTGCGGTATTTACCTATTTCATCGTATTTAGTTTAGGTGAACCTCGTTCATTTGTTGCTTCAATGAATTCATTAAGTAGTATTTGTCAGCTGGTTTCAACCGCATTTTTTATGATGTATTGTGCTAAGAAAGGCTTCAAAAAACCATTTATTATCGCATTACTCATTGTTATTTCATCGATGATTGGTTATGTCGGTATTTATTACTTTAATCTGCCTCATATCACTTGGATTGTAGTGGGTATTACAATTTGGTTTGGTTTGGGTACTGGTGGTGTTTACTATATTCCTTGGAGTGTATATGTATTCTTAGCTGATGTAGATGAGGTTGTAACTAATCGACGTCGTGAAGGGGTATATGCAGGAGCAATGACCATGGCAGGTAAACTAGTTCGTGCTTCAATTGTCTTTGTGCTTGGTATGATATTAAGTGCTTATGGCTTTGAATCGAAATCACATGTACAGCCACAAAGTGCGATTGATGCTATTAATGGTATTATTTTATACGGCGTAGTAGGAATGGCATTAATTGGGGCATTCTTTGCTTGGAGAATGAAGCTCGATCATTCTACTCATTCCATCATTATCAATGAAGTTGCTCGTATTCGACAAGGTGGCAAAATGGAAGATGTTACGCCTGAAACACGAAAAGTGGTTGAAGAATTATCTGGCATCGCTTACGAAAAATGTTTCGGTAATAATAACATTGGATTTAAGCAAAAAGAGACCACAACTAATTAAAGCAAAATATTTATCAGGATCAGTATGCTGATCCTATAACCTAAAGCTGCAGACATTAGAGTAAATTAAAATGTTTGTAAAAATATAAAGGATAAACTCATGACGACTATATCTGTAAAAGATTTTGGCGCTATTGGTGACGGAAAATCAATAAATACTCAAGCTTTTGAAAAAGCAATTCAACATATTGATCAATTAGGTGGTGGAACGCTAATTGTTCCTGTTGGTACCTATTTTACTGGGGCAATTAAACTTTGTAGCAACATAACGTTTGTTATTGAGCAAGGAGCGACTTTATTATTTTCTGATGATGCTAAAGATTATCCTGTTGTTAATTCTCGTTGGGAAGGTGTTAAACAGGATGTGTATATGCCTTGTATATATGGCCAACATATTGAAAATGTGGTTATAACTGGAAATGGTAAAATTGATGGTAATGGTCAAAAATGGTGGCATACATTCCGTCATGATCGAAGCAATCTTAAATATCCAAGACCTTATTTAATTGGTTTTGATTTTTGTGAACGAGTTACAATTGAAAAAGTTTTTCTAACTCAATCACCTAGCTGGACTGTTCATCCAATGGAATCAAATAATGTCGTTGTCGATAATATTTCAATTCTTAATCCAGCTGATTCACCGAATACCGATGGTATTAACCCTGAATCTTGTCGTAATGTGAGAATTTCAAATTGTTATATTGATGTTGGCGATGATTGTATTGCAATAAAAGCAGGCACTGAAGAAACAGCTGAAAAAAGTCCATGTGAGAATATTTTAATTACTAATTGTAATATGATTCATGGTCATGGTGCGGTGGTTCTTGGTAGTGAGATGAGTGGTTGCATTCGTAATGTAACTATTACAAATTGTGTATTCCAAAAAACCGATCGAGGTGTAAGATTTAAAACTCGTCGAGGTCGAGGAGGAACTATTTCTGATATCACATTTAGTAATATTGTAATGGATGAAGTTTTATCGGCATTTGTTATGAATTACTATTATTATTGTGGTCCAAAAGGAAATGATCCAATTGTTTGGAATAAAGATGCTCTACCAGTTAATGAGTTTACACCAGCATGCCACAATATTAGCTTTTCAAACATTATTGCTAAAAATGTTCGTGCTTATGCCGGCTTTTTATATGGTATTCCAGAATCTCCTATTTCTAATATCTCTTTTGATAATATCCGTGTTTCAATGCAACAAAATGCCCAAGCAGGCGAGGTTGATATGTTTAAAGATGTCAAACCGGAGGCTGGTAAAGGGTTCTTTATTGAGAATGCACAAAGTGTTTTATTTAATAATGTCATTATTGATAATATTGTGACTGATCCACTATGTGTAAAAAATAGTGAAGACGTACATATTAATCAGTCTTTTGTTAAGCAAGACGGTAAGTTAATAAGCTTGAAAAGTTAAATATGATATTTAAAATAACTGTTGCCGTATTGGTAACGGTTATTTTTTAAATTTTTATTAGCTTTACCATTATATCTTGCTATTAATATTCTTGAATGTAAAAATTTTTTGTTTTAATTAAGTATGATTTCTTCATTCAATTTTTTATCTTCAATCTTTTAATACTGTTTATTCTTATTATTTGCATTTCTCACAATTTTCGTTTCTCTTTCTCGAAAACAAAATAATTTTGATGTAGATCACATTTATCTAATAAAGCCGTTAAAGCTAAATTTTTAGCTATTCATACTCAAAACAGTGCTTAACTCTTTATAGGATAAATTATGACAAGTGCATTTTATAAAAAACCAACTTATTGGTTTGCTTCGTTTTATAGCATTATGTATTACGCGGCGGGTAGTTTTGTTTTTTCTTTTTATGCAATATGGCTTAGTAAAGAGATTGGTTTAACAGCAAAACAGACGGGTATTATCTATTCTTTTAACTATTTTATTTCGTTAATTATCATGATTATTTATGGTGTTTATCAAGATAAATTAGTCTTAAAAAAACATCTAATTTGGTTTCAAAGTGTCATCATAACATGTGCTGCACCTGCATTAATCTATGTTTACGAGCCACTTTTAAGACATAATTTTTATGTAGGTGTTATCTTTGGCAGTTTCTTCTTAGGTTTTGGTTGGGTTGCCGGTATGGGCTTGATCGATTCTTACTGTGAAAAAATCAGCCGTGCTTTCGATTTTGAATTTGGACAATGCCGGACTTGGGGTTGTATTGCTTATGCAGTGGGTACCTTTATCGCTGGTATTTTAATTAGTATCAATCCTCATCTTAACTTTTGGGCTGCTTCAGTGGTCGGTATCTGTTTTATGATACTCAATTTGAATTTCAAACCAGATTTAAGTAAATCATCGGCAGCAGTATTTCAGAAGAAAGATAAACTAAGTTTTAATGAAATTGTTTCAGTCTTTGGACTGAAAAAGTTTTGGATATTTGTTGTTTATGTACTTGGTACTTATAGCTTGTACAACATTTATGACCAACAATTATTCCCTGTCTTTTTTACTCAGCAATTTACCGATGTTAATGATGGTTATCGTTTATATGGTATTTTAAATTCATTTCAAGTCTTTTTAGAAGCAGCTGTTATGTTTTGTGTGCCATTCGTGGTTAACAAAGTTGGTGCAAAAAATGCATTAATCTTTGCTGCATTCATATCTGCAACTCGAATATTTTTAACTGGCCATGTGGAAAGTATTGCAATTATTTCCGTAATAAAACTTATGCACTGTTTAGAGATCTCAACTATTTTAGTCTCAGTGTTTAAATATATTGATAACAATTTCAATGCACGCTTGTCGGCTACAGTGTTTTTGATCGGTTATCAAGTAGCCGGTTCAGTAGGCGTAATATTATTTTCTACCTTTGTCGGTAATTTTTATGACACTGAAGGTGCTGCTACTACGTTTAATTATTTAGGCTTAGTTGTTTTAGGCTTCATGATATTTGCTATGGCCTTCTTAAGTCGTGATAGAAAGTCAGACAAAATTGAAAATGAAAGTAATTAAGCAAACGAAATTTATATTTTAATTAATAATATTTGTTAAAACTTATTAAGGACACAAAATGAATATATTTGATTCAGTAACACAGTTTCACTTCGAACAAACAAGAACTATTTCACCTGAAAATTTGACTGGTGAAAAGGGTAAATCGTGTATGAAAGCTAGTGCTTTAGGTCCATGTAGGAAAGGACAAGGTTTTATATCCATTCCTGCTGGTGAAAAAGTGACTATTGCTGAAATTACTGGCCCAGGGGAAATTCGTCATATGTGGTTTACTTTAACTGATAAAACACATTGTGGAAGCTTTGTATTACGTGATGTTGTGATTCGAATTTATTGGGATGATGAAACAGTTCCTTCAGTGGAAAGCCCTATTGGTGACTTTTTCTGTAATGGTTTTGGTGCGAGATGTGATATTAATTCTATGCCAATAGTGGTTAATCCAACAGGTGGTTTTAATAGTTATTTTAGAATGCCATTTAATAAAAAAGCTAGAGTTGAAATTCACAATGAACATGAAGCTGATTTGCAACATTTCTTCTTTGCTATTAATTATGCATTGATGCCAAAACCATTTGAAAATCCACTTTACTTTCATGCTCAATGGCGTCGTCAACGTGTGACTAATCATGCACAAGATTATGTCATATTAGATAACGTTCAAGGTTATGGTTATTATGTAGGTACTTACTTAGCTCTTACAGCTTTAGAGCGTTATTGGTGGGGAGAAGGGGAGTTTAAATTCTATCTTGATGATGATAGCGATTATCCAACACAACATTCAACTGGTTCAGAAGATTACTTTGGTGGAGCTTGGGCATTCCATAACCGTGATAGCCAAGGTCGTCCAAAAGCGAAATGTTTCCAAACAATGTTTATGGGATATCCATATCAAACAAACCGTGATGCAACACGTGACTTTTTCCAAACTGGAGATTCTAATCCAGTACATGGTTTTGGTGATGATGGTTTGCCTTCACATGGTTTATATCGTTGGCATCTTCCAGATCCAATTGCATTTCACAAAAATATCAAATTAGCGTTTCAACAAATCGGTAATGATGATATAAGACTATATGAACGTTGTGATGATATTGCGAGTGTTGCTTATTGGTATCAAAGTCCATCGGTGAACCACAATCCAGTGTTCCCGAATAAACAACAACGTACTCCACGTTAGTATTAAGGTGATCTATGGCGAGTAATAAACTAAAAATTAATGATATTGCTCGTTTGGCTGGCGTGTCGGCAACGACCGTCAGTCATATATTCAACAAACGAGATAAAAAATATCGTATTTCTCCACAAACTCGGCAAAGAGTCTTATCGATCGCGGAGAAATATAGCGATCAACCCCATATTCGTCAATATTTGGTGAAAGCTAACAGCACCAATACGATTGGTGTTATTGTCCCCGATATGTCAAATTCATTTTTTTCTATGTTTTTGCATCATCTTGAATCATCTTTTCGGCAAAAAAATATCCAATTATTAATTACTTGTAGTCACTATAATAAAGAGGTTGAAATCAAAGTAGCTCAAAACTTAGTAGAGCGAAAAGTTGATGCGATGATTGTTGTAACCTCATTAGACAGTGATAAATTGTATGTAGATATTAATCAAAATACACCGGTACTACTTTTTGACCGTTATCTCAAAGATACCGTATTACCCTTTATTACAAGTGAATCATTACAGTCTGTAAGTGATTTAATTAAGCCTTATGCAAAGAATTTAGACGAATTTTATTTTATTGGTTGTGATATTCAGTTAACTTCGATATGTGCAAGACTTGAGGGTTTCAGGCGTGGCTTAGAAAGTGTGGGATTAACTGTAAAACCAGAATGGATTGTGAGTGATGATTATTCTCCTAATAAAGGTTTTGAATTACTTAAAGGTGTTCATGAAAGGTTAGGCCGAATGCCAAAAGCTATTTTTACACCATCAGGTAATTTATTGGAAGAGGTCTTAGGTTATTTGGTTACAGCTAGAATTGATCCTGAGCAGGTGTATTTGTGTTCTTATGATTACAATAACTATCTTGGCTATTCGTATTATCCGATAGATGCTATTGTACAAGATATCGAAAATATGGCGCTAACTTGTGTAGATGTGGTTGATGATTTGCTAAATTTTAAAGAATTAAAACATCTAGAATTTTTTATTGAGCCACAAATTATACGCCATCGTTAATTTAAACGTTATGATTAGCGATTCGCATTTTTCATTATGCGTGCTTTGTCAACTTGCCATTGGCGTTCTTTAATATCAGTACGTTTGTCGTATTCTTTTTTACCTTTTGCAACGCCAATTTTTACTTTTGCCCATGCATTTTTCCAATACAATGAAAGTGCAACAACAGTGTAACCTTGACGATTTATTTGTCCAAAAAGCGAGTTTAATTCTCGTTCATTTAGCAGTAATTTTCGTGTGCGTATAGGGTCACACACTACATGGGTAGAAGCAACACTCAATGGAGTTATAGTTGCACCAAATAGCCATGCTTCGCCATTTTTAAGTAACACATAGCTATCACTGATATTCGCTTTGCCAGCTCGCAGTGATTTAACTTCCCAACCTTGTAGGGATAAACCTGCTTCAATTTCCTCTTCAATAAAGTACTCATGACGCGCACGTTTATTTAATGCAATGGTAGCCGAACCGGGCTTATGTGATTTTTTCTTAGTCATAATGTGCGTTATTATAGAGTTACATGATACTATATGCCACTAATTTTAACTTTTAATTTTTTATTATTATGGCACATGTTTTTCATGAAGTGATCGAGCCTTATTCAATCCAACAAATGTTTGCGTTGGTAAATGATATAGCTAGATACCCTGAGTTTGTTCCTGATTGTATCGCAACTGGGATTATTAGCAAACAAGATAATCTTTTAACTGCATTTATTGAGGTTGAAAAATTGGGATTTAAAAAATCTTTTACCACCATAAATCAGATTAATGAGCCTAATTCAATTGATATGGCATTGATAGATGGTCCATTTAAACATTTAAAGGGGCGATGGGAATTTACTAAAATTGATGAGCAAAAAAGTAAAATCAGCTTAAATTTAAATTTTGAGTTTAATAATAAATTAATGAGTGCTGTTTTTACGCCAATATTTAAGGAGGTGATGACCAACATGGTTAATGCATTTTCTCAAAGAGCAAGGCAGATATATTAATATGATAAATATTCAAGTTGTCTATGCGCTACCTAATCGACCTACGATTATTGATTGCACAGTTGATGAGCAAACTAATGTCTTGCAAGCCATTACAAAATCCAATATCTTATCAATATGTAAAATTCGATTAGATGAACATCTTGTTGGAATTTATGGAAAACGTTGTGAACTGAATGAACAAGTAAAAGACGGCGATCGTATAGAAATATATCGAGCTTTAATCAATGACCCAAAAGAAATTAGAAGAAAAAAAGCGGCATTGAAAAAGTAACAAATAAAGTGAAGGGAACTTAACTGAATGCATAATATGCTGATTGAGAAAATTGAAACTTTATGCAAAAAACGTGGCATTAAGCTGACAACTCAGCGTAAAACCGTTTTAGATATCATGCTTAAAGCGAATAAAGCTATGAGCGCATATGATCTTTTAGATCTCTTAAAAGTTAGTGAGCCACAAGCAAAACCGCCAACGATTTATCGAGCTCTTGAGTTTCTACTTGAGCAAGGTTTTATTCATAAAGTTGAGTCAACCAATTGCTATATCATTTGCCCTCATTTTCAGGATCCTCAGCATATATCAATCTTATTTATTTGTGATAATTGTCAGCAAATTATCGAAAAACATTCTGAGAATATCGAGTCGCAACTTAAACAACTTGCTAGCCAAAGTCAATTCTTAATAAAGCATAGTGTGCTTGAAATTCATGGAATTTGTCACTCATGTCAACCTTAATCTTTTTTTTATGGTTAATTAATATTGCTTGTGACACGGTAGGGCAGATTGCATTCAAATATGCTGCGATTACTTCTAATGATGAGAAGGGTTTAAATTATTGGCAGAAGTTATTTGGTAACATGTGGTTATGGTTAGGTTTTGGAGCTTACTTCATCGGTTTTGTATTTTGGTTGGCTTTTTTGAGTGAAGTTTCTTTGTCTAAAAGCATACTATTAGGCTCTTTTAATATTATTACAGTAATGATTGCTGGGCGTGTTTTATTTAAAGAACATTTAACGCCATTTCGTTTAATTGGTATTTTTTTTATAACTCTTGGCGTAGTACTAGTAGGATTAACTTAATGAAAAAGTTCTATATTATTGGTTTTATTTTACTACTTTTTTTTGATACTTTTGGGCAAACCAGCTTTAAACTTACTGCTATTTCAGCGTTGCCATTTGAACCAGATATTGCTTGGTTGTTAAGAGTTTTTAGTCATGGTTGGGCATATTTAGTTATGATTGGGTATGCAGGTGCATTTATAACATGGATGGTATTATTGCAAAAAGCACCAGTTGGTCCAGCTTTTGCTGCTTCTCACCTACAAGTGGTAACAGTAATGATAGTGTCGGTCATTGCTTTTAACGAACAAATTACCATTTCACGATTATTAGGTGCTTTATCTATTATTGTTGGGATTATCTTTCTTGCGTTGGCTGAACAAAGAATACACAATAAATCTTCGAGTTAAATTATTTTAATGATTTTATAAAATCATCAAATAGCTATTTACGAAGTGATTATTAATTCTAAAATAGAAAACGTGTTTTTATTTCACCTGTCCTCTATCTCGCTCCATCACAATTAGATAGGCTTCACGTTGCCAGAATAAAAATAAGCGACGGATATCTTTTTGCATTGTAATTACGCGCCAGCCTTCTTGGGCAATATTATTTAAAAAAGCGGAAAATTTGTCAGCATTTGAATTAGCTGTACCGAAAACTAATGAAGACAAAGCCCCTTCTTGATAAATGACAACTTTATATTCTTTCATTGTTTTTATAGAGTCTAATTAAAATTAAATAAGGAAATAACTTAGATCTGTTTGTCTAGGTTCTTAAGCATTTCGATAATCGGTCTGTTAGCATCTGGAAATTCATCTGCATTTAGATCTTCCTGATCTATCCAACGGCTTGGTTGTCCTTCTTTTGCAAAAGGAACACCATCCCACTCTTCTACTAGGTAAGCATGAATAGTGATATCACGATCATCATAACTATGTTCAAAAGTTTTTAAAAATTGTGATTGATGAATATGAATATCAACTTCTTCTGCTATTTCACGCTCTAAAGTTTGATAAGGTGTTTCGCCGGCTTCGATTTTTCCCCCAGGAAATTCCCAAAAACCAGCAAGATGAGAGTCTTCACCGCGTTGGGTGATAAAGATTTGGCAATCTTGCGAACGAATGATACCTACAGCAATTTCAGTATGTTTTCTCATGATCCAATTTGTATGTGATTAAAGTTTGGGAAAGCAACTGCTTTCCCATTTGTTTTTTACCTTAATTGGTTATTTAAACATCAATGATTATTTATCATACTAAATTTTTGATTTAATTAACAGCACCATGACAATATTTATATTTTTTGCCTGATCCACAAGGACAAGGATCGTTACGTCCAACTTTTGCCTGAGCACGTACAACAGGTTGTTGTGAGTTTGCTGATTGTTCATCATTGCCCATGCCACCCATTGATTCATGATTAGCTTGCTGCTTAGCCATTAATTTTTCGACTTCAGCTTGGCGTTGGCGTTCTGCTTCTTCAACTTCCTCTTGTGAACGAATTTGTACTCGGCTTAATATACCAATTACGTCATATTTCAATGTATCTAACATGCTTGCAAACATGTTGAAAGATTCTCGTTTATATTCTTGTTTAGGATCTTTCTGTGCATAGCCTCGTAAGTGAATACCTTGGCGTAAGTAGTCCATTGCTGCTAAATGTTCTTTCCACAATGTATCAAGTGTTTGCAACATAACACTTTTTTCAAACTGTCTGAAGGCTTCAGAACCCGCAATATTTTCTTTCTCAAGATATTTATTTTGTGCAAGTTGTATAATACGTTCACGTAAGGTTTCTTCATGAAGATTTTGTTCTTCATCAAGCCATTTTGCAATTGGTAAATCTAAATCAAAGTCACTTTTTAATGCTGCTTCAAGTCCAGGAATATCCCACATTTCTTCAATAGATTGTGGTGGAATATATTGATCAATAACAGTGGTAAATACATCTCCATGTATAGAATCAATAGTTTCTTTGATATCTGCGTTATCTAATAAATCATTACGTTGGCTATATATAGCTTTACGTTGATCATTTGCAACATCATCATATTCAAGTAATTGTTTACGAATATCGAAATTGCGGCTTTCAACTTTTTTCTGAGCATTAGCAATAGCTTTAGTGATCCATGGATGTTCGATTGCTTCACCTTCTTTCATACCCAATTTACGCATCATGTTACCAACACGCTCTGATGCAAAAATACGCATAAGTGGATCTTCTAATGATAAGTAAAAACGTGAAACACCTGGATCACCTTGACGGCCAGCACGTCCACGTAATTGGTTATCAATACGACGAGATTCATGACGTTCAGTACCTAAAATATAAAGCCCACCAAGTTGAATGACTTCTTCATGTTTAACTTGCCATGCTTGTTTAGCTTTCTGGATATCGTCATCAGTTGGATTTTCTAATTTCGAAACTTCACTTTGCCAATTACCACCAAGCATAATATCGGTACCACGACCTGCCATATTTGTTGCAATAGTTACAGCGCCTTTACTACCTGCATCAGCAATAATTTCAGCTTCTTGAGCATGGAATTTAGCATTAAGTACATTATGTTTAATCCCTGCTTTTTTAAATGCATGAGAGACAAGTTCAGATTTCTCAATTGAAGCAGTACCTACTAAGACTGGCTGTCCTCGTTTGACACAATCTTGCACATCAGCAACGATAGCATTAATTTTCTCTTTTTCTGTCATATAGACAAGATCAGGTAAATCTTTCCTAACCATTGGGCGGTTGGTTGGAATAACAATGGTATCTAAGCCATAGATTTGGTTAAATTCAAAGGCTTCAGTATCAGCTGTACCGGTCATGCCAGCTAATTTTTCGTATAAACGGAAATAATTCTGGAAGGTAATAGAAGCTAACGTTTGATTTTCATTTTGAATTTTTACATGTTCTTTAGCTTCTACTGCTTGATGTAAACCATCTGACCAACGGCGACCATCCATTGTACGGCCTGTATGTTCATCGACGATAATGATTTCATTATCCCTAACAATATAATCTACGTCACGGTGGAATAAATGATGAGCTCGAAGAGCTGCATTGACATGGTGCATCAACACAATATTACTTGGTGCATAAAGTGATTCATCACCTTTCATAATTCCTTGTTTTATTAATAGTTCTTCAACTTTAATTAAACCTCGTTCAGTAAGATTTACTTGGCGTGATTTTTCATCAATTGAGAAATCTCCATCTCCTTGAAATTGCTCTGAATCTTCTTTTTCTTGTTTAATAAGATGAGGGATGATTTTATCAATACTGATATATTTATCTGAACTATCTTCAGCCTGACCTGAGATGATTAATGGAGTTCTTGCTTCATCTATTAAAATTGAGTCAACCTCATCGACTAAAGCATAGTGTAGCGGTCGTTGAACACGTGATTCTTTGTTAAACACCATATTATCGCGTAGATAATCAAATCCATATTCATTATTCGTACCATAAGTGATATCAGCATTATAAGCATCACGTTTTATTTCTGGAGGCATGTTAGGTAAATTGATACCGACTGTTAAGCCCAAAAATTCAAATAGAGGGCGGTTATTTTCTGCATCACGCTGAGCTAAATAATCATTTACAGTTACAACATGTACACCTTTACCGGTTAATGCATTTAAATAGGCAGGTAATGTAGCTGTTAATGTTTTACCTTCACCAGTACGCATCTCGGCAATACAGCGCTCATTTAGCACCATGCCCCCAATGAGTTGGACATCAAAATGGCGCATACCAAATACACGCTTACTTGCTTCACGAACTACTGCAAATGCTTCTTCTAATATGTCATCTAACTTAGTACCATTTGCAATCTTCTGCTTAAATTCATTGGTTTTTGCTTTAAGTTCATCATCGGTTAGCGCTTCCATAGATGGTTCAAGAGCATTAATATTTTCAACACGTTTACGCATAGATCTTAGAACGCGTTCATTACGGCTACCAAATACTTTTGTTAATAATTTTAATAACATAACTGTTCTCTTATTCTTTTTTTATAATGGGACTAATAAGGAATAAACCTTATTTAATAAATTAATTTAATTATATAAAAACACGTTAAGCAGTAGCTTGAGGACCCGCTCTTATTCCATTATATGGTGATAATCGAATAACGGTATTTGGAGTAACTTCATCATAATTGAGTGAGATAATTTGCTTATCGTAATGCTCTTCTTTTAACAAAGATGAAGTTTGAGATTTTGTTCTTATTGGTGCTTGGTGATCTTGTACTATTGCTGTTATAGCAATAATACCAACCTGTGTAGAAGATGATTGAACTGGTAATGCATTTTCCTCATATAAACCGAACCCAGCAGCGATTACACCTAATAATAAGTGCGATAAGGCTGTTTTGATGATGAGGCGTTTACTAATTTGTTGCCAGTAGTTAATCAAGGTCATAACAATAATATCTTAGCATTTTTTGCCAAAATGAAAAACTATTATTATTTATTAGTAAATGTATTAAATTTTATTATGTTATTTATTAAAAAATACCCACGATCTTTTTTTGAAAGTGGGTAATTTATTTCATTATTCTTTAACCATTAATTGCCCCATCATACCCAGCGTTTCATGCTCTACAATATGACAGTGATACATACGTAGTCCCGGCATATTTTGCTGAATTTTAATAACAAGCGTTTCGTGCGGGCGTAAGTTAGTGGTATCTTTCAAAGCAACAAACTCGGGTGTAGTTTTAGTGCCATTTAATTCACGAGATTGCACAATAAATTGCGCTCCATGTATATGGAAATTGTGATCCATATGTGAGTTATTAACAATTGTCCACTCTTCAACATCGTGAAGTTTACTTTCCAAGTCGATTCGTGACATATCATGCCGTTTGCCATTAATTAAAAATAGCATACCACCTCGAGGCTCACTTTTATCCATTACTTCAGTATATTCAAGTGATTTTTTGGCGACGGCTTTGCCTAAAATGGGTACTTGTTTTAGATGCGTTGGTAGAACTGTACTGGCCGTTTGAGTTAACTGGAGCTGTGAAAGAATGATGTTTGGTTCCGGCGGTACATTTCCCATTTTGCCACGATCGTAGCCGATGTTTTGCAGATAAAGACTGGCGGTTTTTTTCGGAACGATAACCACTTCAGCCCGTTCTGCCGGAGTAAGTAATAACGGTTTATTGAGTTGATGCGGCTCGGTAATGAAACCGCCGTCGGTAGCAACTAAAAAGACATCACAATCCGGTATTGATAGATTTAAATATCGGCCTGAACACGCATTCCAGATTCTGACTCGTGTTGCACCTTCTACTTTTATATTGGGTTGGTAAGCGCCATTGATCAACACAAATTGTCCTTCCCGACCATTCATCCAGTCGGTCATGGAATTTTCGGCGATTTCGCCGTTTTCAGTTAATTTTAAGTCAGAAAAGAACCAATGTTGCTCCGGTAGCGAAGCAAGTGGATCATTTTTACTGCGCACAATAAAGGTACCGGCTAAACCACGAAATACTTGCTCTGCAACGGTATTATGTCCATGTGGGTGATACCAATAGGTTCCGGCAGTGCCTTCTGGAATGGTAAATTCATAAACTCTGCTGCCACCTGCCGGAATAGCATCTTGCGGGTTGCCGTCTTGATCTGAAGGAATCAGCAAACCATGCCAATGAACGGTTGTTGGCTGTGAGAGATCATTTTTAACGGTTATTTTAACATGATCGCCTTCAAATACTTCGATTTTCGGACCAGGAATCATGCCATTATATGCCCAAAATTCGGTGGTAATTTCCGGTGTTAAGGCTATTTTAACCGGTTTTAAATGTAGCGTTGCTTCAAATACGCCAGCTTGGGTGCTGGTATTTTTTAAATTAGTTAACTTGGGTAAGTTTTTACCGTGTGGTAGCGCTGTAGTCGATAACAGTTTTTGTGGCATGTTGTTATTCATGTTCATATTCATATTCATATGATCGTGCATGTTGTCCCCCTTATCACAATTATCAGATTTAACATCACAAACCATGTCAGACATTGGTGAATTATCCAATTTGGCTATGGCTTTAGTTGCAATTAAACCACCGACAGCAGCGGTAATATTCATTATAAAATTTCGGCGTTTCATAGTATTCCTATAATTATTTATTACGTTAAACAATAACCTGCATACAACCGTCAAGACTATAAAAAGTGAGATTGTGTTATTGATTTCCAGTACTTATTACTAATATTTAACTGCGTAAATTAGATAAATTTTGGTGGCTTTAACTCAGGAATAAATTCTTTATATTCAGGAATAAATTTAGTAAGTAGATATTGTTCACTATGAATCGGATAATCAAAATTAACAATATAATTAGTTATAATTGTACTGCAAGTGGCACAATGATTAACCGATTTACCAATAAAAGATTTTGTTGATTTAGAAGTCGGCAAATCTGTATTTGCATAATTAAGATTTGCGTTCACCTGAGATGATATTAAATTTGGTGAATGATGATCTGAACAAGGTTTAGATATAATTAGAGAAAAATGCCCAATAGAAGAAAAAAGCAAAAATATTGCCAATATAATTAAAATATAAAATTGCTTCTTGTTAACGATTTGCGACATTATTCATCACACAATTAATCTCCTCGAATCCATTTTACTAAAAATAGCAGCAAATTTATACAGTTTTAACTCTTGATATAAAAATTTGATTTTAATACCAAGGAATTAAAGCTGTTCAAACGTTTAATGATAAATATCACTTACTCATTTATTTGTTATAATCATAAAATAAATAAGCCAAATATAAATGGTTCTGGTATCATATTTGCATAAAAATAATATTCTGATTAAAAACGATATGAAAATTCTTTACGGAGTTCAAGGAACAGGAAATGGCCACATCAGTCGTAGTAGAACTTTAGCGAAAGCTCTAAAAAAGGCTGGTGCTGATGTTGATTACATTTTCAGTGGTCGTGATCCTAAAGATTATTTTGATATGCAGGCCTTTGGCAATTATCGAACATTTAGCGGTCTATCTTTTGCAACACATAATGGAAAAATTAATTATCGAAAAACTATCCAAAAAATTCGCGCCTTTAGGTTAATTAAAGATGTTCGTGATCTCGATTTATCAAAATATGATTGCATTATTAGTGATTTTGAGCCAGTAAGTGCATGGGCTGCACATTATCAAAATCGAGAATGTTTAGGGATTAGTAACCAATCTGTCTGCCATTACCTTAAGCCAAAAGAATACGGCATGATAGCCAATGTTATTATGAAATATTATGCACCTGTTACAAAACCAATTGGCTTACATTGGTTTCACTTTGGCCATAAACTAATTCCACCAATGATTGATTCATTTGAAACTGTACCAACTGAAGATGGTAAAATTGTTGTGTATTTACCTTTTGAAGATTTAAATGAAATTGCAGAATTAGTTACTCAATTTCCACAATATCAATTTTGTTGTTTCCATCCCGATGTAAAACAAGTTACAGAGCGTAAGAATTTATTATTACAACCGTTAAGCCGAGATAATTTTACGCAAGCTTTGCTTAGTTGTTCTGGGATTATTTCAAATACTGGATTTGCATTAATATCTGAAGCGTTATCTTTAGGGAAGAAGATTCTAACTAAGCCAGTAGCAGGTCAATTTGAACAAGTTTATAATGCTCAATGTTTGCAATCTTTGGATATGGCAACTGTGATGGAAAATCTAAATAGCATGAAGCTTAAATATTGGGTTAGCTTGCCTTCTCCCAAACCAGTTGTTTATCCAGATGTGGCGACCGAGTTAGCTAATTGGATTGTTTCAGGTCAAAAAGAATCATTACTATCTTTAAGTCAAAGACTTTGGCAGCAGACTATATTCCCTGACAATGTGAATGAGCGTATAAAATCCTTAGGGTATGTGTAAAGGAACTAATATGATATTAAGTATTATTGTTGCCATGGCGGATAATCAAGTTATTGGGTTAAATAATCAAATGCCGTGGCATATGCCAGCAGATTTAGCATGGTTTAAAAAAAACACATTAAATAAGCCAGTTATTATGGGGCGAAAAACGTTTGAGTCTATTGGTAGACCATTGCCTAATCGCCATAACATTGTAATTAGTCGTCAAGCTGATAACAAAGCTTCAATAAACTCTGATGTTAGCTGGGTTCAATCGGTTGATGAAGCAATATCGTTGCTCAATGAACAGTCGGTTGAAGAGGCATTTTTTATAGGTGGGGGTAATATATATAGTCAGGTATTACCTTTAGTTAATCGTCTTTACTTAACTCATATTGATGCTCAATTACAAGGTGATACTTATTTTCCGGATTATTCTCAAATAGCATGGCGACAAATTCACTCAGAACAACATAAAGCTGATGAAAAAAATCAATATGATTATCAATTTGAGATTCTAGAAAAAACGAATCAATCAAAATAAATGAGTTGCCACCTAGAATTAGTGGCAACTTAATCAATAGCTACCCTTGAAACCGTTTTGCCTCAATTACATCTGGAAGCTGTTTAATTTTGTTTAATACTCTTTCTAGTGAATCTTGATCAAAAATTTGCATATCCATATCAATAGTCGCAATTTGTTGTTTCATTTCAATTCGGCTTGAGACACCTAAAACATTTACTTTCTCGTTAGCCAATATAGTGGTGATATCTCGCAATAAACCACTCCTGTCGTTAGCTATGATTCTAACAACCATTGTATAACTTGAATTGTGATTGCCACTCCATATAGCGCTAGTAATGCGCTCTGGAGCATGATTTTTTAACTCTTGCAATTGTTCACAGTCAGCTCGATGAATAGAAATACCTCGTCCTTGTGTTACAAAGCCAACAATCGGATCGCCAGGAATAGGTCGACAGCAATTAGCAATGGTGTAAAGTAAATTGTCGACACCTTCAATAATAATTTCACCACCTTTTATAGCGGTCGATTTTCCTGTATTTTTAGCTTGAGATGTTGATTTTTGGGTAATTTGTTTTAGAACAGCTTCATCTTCTTCTTCAGCTGTCGGTTTATTAAATTGGGCATTAATGAAGTTAACTAGTTGATTAATCCTAACATCACCACTACCTATCCCAGCAAGTACCTCATCAAAAGAGTGGGCATTGTATTTACTAATAAGAATTTTTTCGACACTTTTTAAGCTAATATTTAATGGCTCTAGCTCGTTTTCTAAAATTTGTTGTCCGGCAGCAATATTTTTATCTCTATCTTGCTTTTTGAACCAAGCTTGTATTTTTGCTCGAGCGCGACTGCTATTAACAAACCCCGTATTAGGATTTAACCAGTCACGACTTGGATTTGGTTGTTTCTGAGTAATAATTTCAACTTGATCGCCAGTTTTCAAAATATAAGTGAACGGAACTATACGACCACCCACTTTGGCGCCAATACAACGATGTCCAACATCACTATGAATATGATATGCAAAATCTAAAGGGGTTGAACCAGTTGGTAAATCGACTACATCACCTTTAGGCGTAAATACATAAACCCGGTCATCAAAAATTTGGCTACGGACGGTTTCTTGAATTTCGCCACTTTCGGACATTTCTTGTTGCCATGTTAATAACTTACGCAACCAAGAAATTCGTTGATCGTAAGCTGTCATCTTATCCGTACTGCCTTCTTTATATTTCCAGTGTGCGGCTACACCTAATTCAGCATCATTGTGCATTTGTTCAGTACGGATTTGAATTTCAATAGTTTTATCTTGTGGACCATAAACAACCGTATGGATCGATTGATAGCCATTGGGTTTAGGGTTAGCCACATAGTCATCAAATTCTTTAGCTATATGTTTATAATGGCTATGCACAATACCTAATGCATTGTAGCAATCTTCAATTCGGTCACAAATTATACGCACAGCTCGAATATCATATAATTCTTCAAATTGTAGATGTTTGCGTTCCATTTTTCGCCATATACTATAGATATGTTTTGGACGACCATAAACTTCAGCACGAATATGATCTTTATTCATCATATCCTGTAAATTCTTAACAAATTGATTAATGTATGATTCACGATCCAATCGTTTTTCATGTAACTTATGAGCAATGAAACGATATTGATCTGGATGTAAATAACGGAAACAAAAATCTTCAAGTTCCCATTTTAATTGCCCAATTCCTAATCGATTGGCTAGAGGAGCATAGATATTAAAGCACTCTTTAGCTGCAAGGACTTGATCTTCTTTTGGGGCATTCATTAGATTACGTAAATAAGTAATACGCTCTGCTAATTTTATTACCACACTACGGAAATCATTTACCATAGCCAATAACATACGACGAATACTGTCAATTTGCTCAGTAGTTGCATGTCCATTACGGATGGCTCGTAGTTGCCTGATATCCTTCATTTTGATAACACTGGAAAGGATGTGAATAATGTCGCGATCGAAATTTTCAGGCAGATCTTCACGGCGGATAATTTTAGTATCAAGGAATGGCAGTAAAAGGGCTGTACATAAACTGTTAATGTCCATGTTCAAGGTTGATAAAATCTCAACCATCTCAATTGCATTTTGGAAGCAGTAGGTTTGTTCAGGCGCACCAGCACTGTGTTCAAAACAAAAATCCCAGATATCCTTAAACTTTTGATAGGATTCAAAATTGGTTAATAAAAGTTCATGTTTAGCCCATTGTTCAACATCAAACTGTGTTAGAGTATAATGCTCGTCATTTTGTTGATGGGCGCCTCTAATTGATACCATAATTATTACCCTGATCTGGTTAACATCAACATTGATTCAATATGCTTAGTTTGTGGAAACATATCCAAAATAGCAATCTTTGCAATATTGTATCCTTCCTCAATAAAGAGTTTGCAGTCCCTAGCTAATGTAGCAGGATTACATGAAATATAAACTATTTTTGATGGTGATAATTTAACAATTTCTGCTGTAGCATTATAAGCGCCTGCTCTTGCAGGATCTAATAATACTTTGTCAAATACTGTTTGATTCCATATCGAAAATTGTTGTTTATCTTCTAAATTACAGGTAAAAAATTGGGTTTTAGCCTGAATTTTATCTTGATTTAAGTTGGCATTAAGTTTAGCTTTTTCGACTAATTCCTCTACGCCTTCAACACCGGTAATAGATTGGCAATATTTTGCTATAGGTAATGAAAAGTTGCCCATGCCGCAAAATAGGTCAAGTATTTTGTCATTTGATGATATATCTAACCATTCAAGTGCTTTATTTACCATCTTTTGATTAATCTGGTTATTTACCTGAATAAAATCGAGTGGGCTAAAGGTTAGTTTTAATTGATCGATAAGGTAGTAATGTTCTTTATTGCCAAAAACATGAACCAGATTATCACCATGTAAATAGAGTGATATGTTATGAATTTCAGCAAACTGTTTTAATAAATGACTATCTTGCTCAGTCAATAGCTCAGTATGCCTTAACACTATAATTATTCCACTATCAACTGCAATTAATTCAATATGGCCAAGTGCTTTTTTCTGTTTGATTTGTCTTAAGCAAGATTGTAATGGAATGAGTAAATCATCTAGCTGTTCAACTAATACTGGGCAGTGGTCAATATTTATAATTTTGTTCGATTCGGATTGCCTGAAACCAATAAGTAATTCACCTTTGAAGAAATTAATTGATAACCGAGCACGTCTACGATAATGATAGGGTTGATCAGCAATGATATTAGGAGCATCATCTTCCAACAAAGCCCCAGTTTCTTTTTGTATTAGCTTAATTAGTGCTTCATATTTTGCTTGTTGTTGTAGATCTGGCGAAATATGTTGTAATTCACAGCCACCGCATTGGGTAAAATACTTACATTGTGGTTTAACCCGATATTGACTGTAATTATGGTACTTTATTACTTTGGCTTTAGCGTAATTTTTTTTATCTTCGGTTAATTGAATATCGACGGTCTCGTCCGGCAAGGTTGATTTGATAAAGATTGTTTTACCTTTATGATTTGCTACCCCTTGTCCAAAGGCATCTAATTTTGTAACTGTAACTGTCAGTTTTTGAGAGGGTAGTTTTTTTTTCGGAGGAGTATAAAAATTGACCATATTAATAAATCGATATTATGTTAACCGTTTCAATAACTCTGTTTTAACATGCAAGGGTACTAAATTGGATATATCACCACCATGGTAAGCAACGTCTTTAACGATGGTAGATGAAATAAATCCCATTGCAATTGAAGGCATTAAAAAGATGGTGTCTAAATCTGGTTTTAATGCTCGATTCATTTCTGCGAGTTGTCTTTCATATTCAAAATCAAGAGTTGTTCTCACACCTCTAACAATAACTGTTGCTCCGTGTTTCTGGGCAAAGTCAGCCATAAGATTATCAAAGCCAATCACTTCAACATTCAGTAAATGTTCCACTGGTGTTGAGGCTAAGTTAACTCTTTCCTCTAAAGTAAATAGCGTTTTTTTATTAGGGCTTTCCGCTATTGCGACAATCAAACGAGGAAAAAGTTGGGATGCACGGGTAATCAGATCAATGTGACCATTAGTAATTGGATCGAATGTTCCCGGAAAAATAGCCGTGAGATTTTTACTTTTCATTTATCTTATCCATTAGCGAATAGGAGAATATGATACCTAATTTTGACTTGGATTGTTAGTTTAACCGTACAAAATCTTCGTTTTTTATGTTCAAAAACCCCGTTCCTCAACTTTTTTTATTATCATAAATCTATTTGAGGTATGGTTAAACTTGTAGAATTTTTATTATTGATGAAATTATTTATTTTTCATCAATAATAAAAAGAGAAATTTATCAGCTTATAAAAAACTGATAGGTAATTTGGTAATGGTAAGTTTGTCCCGGTTCTAAGAAGCAGCTTGGTTGTGGCCATGTCAGATGATGAGGGCTATCGGGTAAAAACTGTGCTTCTAATGCTACTCCTGCAAAATTAGCATATTTACCATTGTGACGATTTGGTGTGTTGGCTAAAAAGTTACCAGTATAGACTTGTAGGGCAGGATAAGACGTTGTTACGTCCATTGTCACTTTTTTGTCTGATGATACAAGTTGAGCTGCAACTGGTTTTGATTTATCTAATAAGTAAGCGTGGTCATAACCGCCTGTAATTTTTCGTGCTGGGCTAGTTAGCAAATTATCGGATAGAACTCGTAACTGTCTTAAATCCATATCGTCTTGAGTAACATCAAGCAAATCATTGCATGGAATACCATTGGCATCGACAGGTAAGTAATAGTTAGCATTTACTTTTAAACTGTGTGCAAGTATATCATTAGTTTCACCATCTAAATTAAAATAGGCATGGTTAGTTAAGTTAACTGGCGTACACTTGGTTGTGCTCGCATTATATTCGACGATGACTTGATTATCGTCAGTTAATGTATAACTAGCGGTAACTTTAAGTTCGCCAGGAAAGCCTTGGTCACCATCTGGAGAAATTAATCCAAATGTAACTTGTTGTTCCGATTGTGATTCAATTTTCCATATTTTTTTATCAAAGCCTGATTTGCCACCATGTAACTGATTAACGCCTTGATTGGCAATAAGCTGATAATGTTTTCCTGCTATATCTATTTCAGCATTTGCAATGCGATTGGCATATCGTCCAACAGTAGCGCCTAAATATGCATCTTGTTGTTCGTATTGTTCGAATGATTGGCAACCAAGTATTAGTTCTCGGTTTTCTCCTTCAACTTGCATGGTACAAGAAAGCCAAGTTGCGCCCCAATTGGACAATTTAATTTTCATGCCTTGGCTATTTTTAAGGGTGATAATTTGTTTTACAGACATAATTTATGAGCCCCTTCACTTGGCTGACAGATATAAAAATCTTCCTTAATATTAAATTTCTTATGATAGTTTTGGTTAACCACATCTTTTACCTCATCAACTTTGTTCTTAGGAACTAAGGCAACAACACAACCACCAAAACCACCACCCGTCATCCGTACACCACCTTCATTTCCAATAACGTCTTGTATAATTTTAACCAGGTAGTCTATTGCAGGTACTGTGATTTCAAAATCATCGCGCATCGAATTGTGGCTTTCAGCCATTAATTTTGAGAGTAATGGATAATCTTCATTAGCAAGCGCATAAGCGGCTTTAAGTGTACGTTCATTTTCGGTAATGACATGATGAGCACGTTTAAATACTAGCGGATCGAGTGAGGATTTGATCTGTAGTAAATCAACCAATGATGCATCACGAAGGGCATTTACACCTAGCGCTTTGGCTGCGGCTTCGCATTGCTTACGACGAGTATTATATTCGCTATCAACTAATCCACGTTTAATGTTGGAATTAATGATTACAACTGCTAGATCTTTGGGGATAGAAATAGGTAATGCTTCTAATGATCGGCAATCAATTAATAAAGCATGTTGTGCTTGGCCAAGCGCGGATATTAATTGATCCATTATGCCACAGTTGCACCCAACATATTTGTTTTCTGCCTCTTGACCGATTAAGGCTATTTTTTTGCCATCAAAAGGTAGATCGTAAAGCACCTGAAACATTTTACCAATTGCAACTTCAAGTGAAGCTGATGAACTTAATCCTGCACCTTGTGGCACGTTACCACTGATAGCTAAATCAACACCTCTAATATCTTCTGAATATTTTACGATATATTGAATTACACCTCGGACATAATTCGCCCATTGGTAATTTGGATGTTTTTCAATTGAAGGATTAAGTAAAAATTGATCCTGTTCATTATTATAATCAACCGCTATTACCCTAACTAAGTTGTCAGAACGTTTGTGACAGCTAATTACAGTTTCATAATTGATGGCACAAGGTAATACAAAACCATCATTGTAATCTGTGTGCTCGCCTATCAAGTTTACTCTGCCCGGTGCTTGTACAATGGTATCGGGTTTATAACCAAATTGATCCTCAAATGCTTGCGCGGTTTTATTGATTAATGCTTTCATTTATTTATCCTTCTTATCTTTATAATGCACATCACTAACGTTGCGCAGTCTTTCGGCTGCTTGCTCTGGCGTTAAATCTCTTTGCACTTCAGCTAACATTTCATAACCTACCATGAATTTTTTTACGGTAGCTGAACGTAATAGCGGAGGATAAAAATGGGCGTGTACTTGCCAATAATCAGTATTTCCTTCCACAAACGGTGCACCATGCCATCCCATAGAGTAGGGGAAAGAGCAATTGAATAAATTATCATAATGACAGGTCAGTTTTTTTAATGCTAAGGCCAAATCTTTTTGCTCAGATTGGTTAAGCATTGTTAATCTAGCAATATGTTTCTTTGGCAATAGTAGGGTTTCAAATGGCCAAATAGCCCAAAAAGGAACGACTGCTAACCAATGTTCTGTTTCTACCACAATGCGTTCTTTATTGGTCAACTCTTTTTCTACATAGTCTACTAATAAATTTCGTCCATTTTTTTGAAAATAGTTGCGCATATTGAGATCTTCTCGCGCTATTTCATTAGGGATAAAACTATTAGCCCAAACTTGTCCGTGCGGATGAGGGTTTGAACAGCCCATTGCTGCCCCTTTGTTTTCAAAAACTTGTACCCAAGGGTACTTTTTTCCTAGTTCTTGTTGCTGGGTGATCCAAGTTTTTATCACCGTTTCAATTGCAGGTAAATCAAGTTCAGGTAGAGTTTTACTGTGATCTGGTGAAAAACAGATAACTCGGCTTGTTCCTCTGGCACTTTGGATTTGAAATAGAGGATCGTTACTATCGGGTGAATTAGGCGTATCTTCCATTAATGCAGCAAAATCATTCGTGAAAACGTACGTTCCAGTGTAGTTAGGATTTATATCGCCAGTGACACGTTTATTGCCCGGACATAAATAACAATTAGGATCATAATGGGGTTTCTGTTCTTCATTTAAGGTTTCTTGTTGACCTTGCCAAGGGCGTTTTGCTCTGTGGGGCGAAACTAACACCCATTGTGCGGTCAATGGGTTATATCGGCGATGAGGATGATCAACTGGGTTAAAAATATCCATATTTGCCTCTTTAATTATAGTTTTACTGCGATTTTGGTGTAAACATTACTTTAATCAGGATAACCTTGCGGATTCTTTGATTGCCAATTCCATGAATCTTTTACCATATCATCAAGGGTTAACTTTGTTTTCCAACCTAATTGTTGTTCAGCTTTTTTAGCGTCAGCCCAAAATGCAGGTAGATCACCGGCTCGCCTTGGTGCGAAATGCCAATTAAGTGATTTTCCTGATGCCTTTTCAAAGGCTTTAATCACTTGCAGTACACTGAAACCTACACCAGAACCTAAATTATAGATATGAACTCCAGCTTTATTTCTATCAGTTTTAAGTGCTGCAATATGACCATCTGCTAAATCCACAACGTGAATAAAGTCACGCACACATGTGCCATCAACTGTTGGGTAATCATTACCAAATACAGATAGCGATTCTCGTTTACCTATCGCAACTTGGGTAATGAAAGGCATCAGATTATTGGGCACGCCAAGCGGATCTTCTCCCATTAAACCGCTAGGATGAGCACCTACAGGATTGAAATATCGCAGTAAAGTTAAGGACCAATCACGTTCAGCAATAGCTAAATCCATCATACATTGTTCAACCATAAGCTTACTTTTTCCATACGGGCTAGTTGGTAAACCTTGTGGTAATGTTTCGACGTAAGGAACTGGCGCTAGCTCACCATATACGGTAGCTGAAGAACTAAAGACTAATTGTTTAACGCCAGCATCACGCATTGCTTTCATTAAAACAATACTGCCATAAACATTATTTTCATAGTATTCAAGTGGTTTATATACTGATTCACCAACGGCTTTCAATCCTGCAAAATGAATAACAGCTTTAATATCGTGTTCTTTAAAAATTCTTGCAAGCAAATTTCCATCACAAACATCACCATGATAGAAATCGACTGATTTTCCTGTGATGGTTTTTATTCTTTCTAATACTGAGGCTTTACTATTAAATAAATTATCAATAATAATAGGAGTATAGCCAGCAAGAATTAATTGAACACAAGTGTGACTGCCTATATACCCACAACCACCTGTTACTAATATTTTCATTTTGATACCTTAATTTTTTGAATTGTTATTATTTAACTATTCTTCAATTTCAACGTTGCTTTTCTTTTTGAAAAGATCCAAAGGTCCACGTCCTGATAAGGTGAAAGCAGAAATAAGTGTAAAACTTAATGCAATTAAGCCAAGCACTAAATATGCCCCTTCAAATCCAATTTTAACATACATTAAACCAGCAAAGGTGGACATAAACATTATAGATAATTGTTTTGCAAAACAAAAAGCAATTAAGTAAACCGTTGCTGATAATCGAATTGGGAAATGTTTTGTAATATATTTAAATGCACCAACTAACAATAAAGGTGCTTCGAACATATGTAAGGTTTTTAAAATAATAACTTCAACTGCGCTACTAGCAAATGCTGAACCTGTAATACGAATTGACATAATTGCACCAGCAACGAGTAAAGTATTTTTACTTCCGATTTTCATGACAATAATTGGAGCAAAAAACATTACAGTCGCATTTAAAAATTCACCCAGTGTTGTGACGTAGCCAAATGCTTCACGACCAACTTGTTCACTTGAGAAAAATGAGGTGAAGAAGTTAGCAAATTGCTGATCAAATACATCATAAGTACAAGCCACACCAATAATGTAGAGCATAAAATACCAAGTTTTAGGCATTTTAAGTAAATTAACCGCAAGTTTTAAATTAAATGGTTCAGGTTTATTTAGTCCCATTTGGTCGACAACATCTGTGGTTGCTGTTTTAGCTGGATCGGCTATTTTGACTAAAATAAGTAACACTAAGGCAAAGCCAGAACATAACCAAAAAACAGCATTAATATCCTTAGAAATCATGATTCCAACAAATGAAGCACAAATCGCCCAGCCGAAGCAACCAAACATACGGCAACGACCAAATTCAAATCCACTACGTCTACTGATTTTTTCAACCAATGCTTCAATTGCAGGAGCACCACCACTAAAGACCATACCAAGATATAAGCCGCCTGCAGTAGCCCCTAGAGTAACATTTAGTTTAAGTAAAGGACCTAATATAAATATAAAGAATGGTCCAAATAAAACTAAAAGGAAGGTGATAATCCAAAGAAGGTGTTTTCTTAAACCTAACTTATCGGATATCAACCCAAATAACGGCTGAAAGAATAGTGCAAATAATGAGATAAATGAGAAAACATATCCAGTATCCGCTTGATCTAAACCTATCATTTTTAACCAAACTGGGAAAAATGGAAAGTAAGCTCCCATAATGAAAAAATAAAGAAAAAAGTAGAGGCTAAATACCCAATAATTTTTGTTATGCATTGCAGATTTAATTTTCTGATTCATAGTGAATTTCCTTTGCTAAGCTTTAAATGATTACCTAATCATTCAGAAATCGTTTATGTAAGAAATAAACTAAAAGCTATAAATTGCTCAGGATAATAACATTAAAAAAATGCAAAAAAAGTGATCTAGTTAACATTTTGTGAAATCGATTACATTTTTATTAAATTATTTTGGGTAAGTTAAATAACATCCAAATAAGTTATATCAAAATTCAATATGTGCCTAATTGAAATAGTAATTCATAGTATTTTAAATAAGTTTTAGGTAATGAATTTTATACAATTAATAGATACTTATGAAAATTATTATCTATTTTGTGGTATCGATTACATTTTGGGGCGAAATTAAAATAACAATTTTAAATGGGTCTGATATTTATAGATTGCCTAATGATTTGAAACTTAAAGTCATATCGGCAATCTAATCTGAATTTTATTGAAACTCTTTTAGCCTATTTTCAAAATGTTGCCATGGGTAGAATCCATCACTGTTTTGTTCTGCATTAAGCAACTTAAGTTGATAATGTTGTGGTGGATTATTAATATCAATAGCTTCACCAGTAAATAGCTGATCAAAACTTTGGTAGACATATTCAGCTTTGAAGAAGTATTCACCTGATGGTAGATGGCGGTAACGTTGAAATATAACCATTCCGCCAATTGGTGTATTTTCAAATTGATTAGGCAGTTGATATTCAGCAAAATCCAAAGCACCGAGCAGTGCAGCAATAGTACTATCATGACCAACCAATAAATTGACTTTATGAGATTGACTGTGTATTAAATCATCTATCTTATTGATTAATAATTTACTAATACTTCGTGCAATCGTTTTAGAGTGAAAAACTAAGTTAATATAGTGGTTACGAATTTGTATTATTTGTTGCCATTGTTCTTGGCTGGTTATTCTTCCCCAAGCAATTTGTTCTTTAGGAAATGCAGAGTAATACTGTAATAAAAAAGCATCAACGGCACAAATTCCAATTGCTAATGGTCCATGTAATTCGGGTTCTTCATTTTTCACAAAATGAAGCTCATAAGGAATATCAGCAAAATCACATTTAAGTTCAGAATATAATTGCGAATTTTTATAATCTAATATATCCGACACGATTTGATAAGCCGGCGCTAAATTTTTGAAAATTGATGCTGCTTTGTCTGCATCATTAATATCTTTTAAGACTTTTTGTTTAATTTCTGGGGAGTCATCTTGTACACTTGGATCAAAAATAGGATCCATTTTTTCGATGGTATATTTGTGATGAACAGGTATGTCATAACCAGCATAAGCACCGCCAACTAAGAATTGAGCCGTAGCTACTGTTCTTTGAAGGCTATTTGCATAAACATATATATCAGGACTCTCTGGTGAGAGCTTAATATTTCGTTGCTCTAGCCATTGTGATAGATAATGTCCAAAAAACGTTTCTAAAACGGCGCCTCGTGTTGTTAGATAACCATAAGCATGATCCCAAATTGGCCATTTAAAAGGGCTTGATTTTTCTAAGAACGCTATCGTGTTTTCTAATGGAGTACGTATGCCATGGCGACTTAGTATAACGACTTTGTCTAACTGATATTGAGTGTTGTTCATTTAGTTATCCATCCTTGTTCATGCAAATAAGTTAAAATGAAATCTCTTTGCCCTTTGATAATTGTTTCAGCAATTTTATCACTCCAACCACTTGCTTTTTGATTTGTCTGTCGATGACTATAGTATTCACTCATTTGAGTATCGTATTTTGCTAATAGTTGATCATTTATTGGTTGATAGTAATTTTCAAAAAACACTAATTCTTTCGGTAATCTTGGTTTTATTTCTGGATTTTGATCAGGATGACCGATACAAAGCCCAAATAAAGGAAGGACATATTTAGGTAATGCTAGTAATTCGGTAACTTTCGAAATATTATTGCGTAATCCACCAATGAAAACTGTCCCTAAACCTAATGACTGTGCTGCAATAACGGCGTTTTGCGCCATAAGTGCCGTATCGATACAGCCAACTAAAAGCTGCTCAGCTTTTTCAAGTGGAATAGTTGAATCAATTTGAAAGTGGCGATTAAAATCGGCACAGAATACCCAAAATTCAGGAGCTTGATTAATATAACTTTGCTCTCCTGAATAATGTGCTAGCTTTGAACGCTTATCGCTGTCTGTAATTCGGATAATTGTGGTGCATTGTAGAAAATTAGAGCTCGGAGCCGATTGTGCCGCTTGAAAAATTGATTCCAACTGTTCATTAGTCAGTGGTGTTGATTTATAAGACCGAATTGAGCTGCGCTGACAAATTAAATCGATTGTCTCATTTTGCATATTGGCTCCTAGGCACCATTATTTTTTTATAAATTGCAAATCCCAAACACCATGCCCTAGATTTTGCCCACGTTTTTCAAACTTGGTAATAGGTCTGTCATCAGGTCTCGGGATATAGTCATTTGATGTAGATAAATTTTTAAACCCATCAGCTTGACTTAATACTTCAAGCATATGCTCAGCATAATGTTGCCAGTCAGTAGCTAAATGTAATACTCCATTAACTTTTAATTTTTCATGAATTAATTTAACAAATTCAGGTTGAATAATTCTGCGTTTATTGTGCCTTGCTTTATGCCAAGGGTCAGGGAAGAAAATTTGAACTTTATCTAATGATTCATTAGTTATCATATTTTCTAATACTTCAACTGCATCATGACACATTACTTTTAAATTGGTTAATTTATTTTCTTCGATTGCCATTAAGCAAGCGCCTACGCCTGGTCGATGGACTTCAATACCTATAAAATTTTTGTCTGGCGAGGATTTTGCCATCTCAATCAATGATGCACCCATACCGAAACCGATTTCTAGAACCAGCGGTTTGTCATTTTCGAAAGTGATTTGTGAGTGTGCATTATATTCAATGCCATATATAGGCCATAAATGAGTTAAAGCCTGTTGCTGCCCTTTAGTTAAGCGGCCTTGTCTCAATACAAAACTACGTATTGTTCGTTTAGATTCTATCTCTTGATTATTCGTTTTTAATTGTTCACTCATTGTGTGTCTGCTGTTAGTATTAAATGATTTATCAAGGTAATTATTCACCTTTGTGGTACAGTATTTTAACCGATTTTTAATCTACTTCAAAAAAACATCATATTAACTTATATTTCTATATATTATTGTGATAGATATAAAATATTTGTAATAATTTTTTATAATGTAGTTGAGGATGATCTGTAAATGATTATATAATTATCACTCCGATTTAACCGATTACGTTTTATGTAATCATGATTACATGCTTGAGGATTTCTCGTGCCTGATATGAAGCTTTTTGCTGGTAACGCCACACCCGAACTAGCAAAACGTATAGCTAATCGTCTTTATACTTCTCTTGGTGATATTATTGTTAGCCGTTTTAGTGATGGTGAAGTCAATGTCCAAATTAATGAAAATGTCCGTGGTGAAGATGTTTTTATTATCCAATCAACTTGTGCGCCTACAAATGACAATTTAATGGAATTATTAGTAATGATTGATGCGATGCGTCGAGCATCTGCCGGTCGTATTACTGCTGTTATTCCTTATTTTGGTTATGCAAGACAAGATCGTCGAGTGCGTTCAGCCCGTGTGCCTATTACAGCTAAAGTTGTTGCAGACTTTTTATCAACTGTTGGTGTAGATAGGGTTTTAACGGTTGATCTTCATGCTGAACAAATTCAAGGCTTTTTTGATGTACCTGTTGATAACGTATTTGGTAGCCCTGTAATTTTAGAAGATATGCTACAACGTGATTTTGAACGCCCAATCGTGGTATCACCAGATATTGGTGGTGTTGTTCGTGCACGTGCAATTGCAAAACTTTTAAATGATACTGACATGGCCATTATTGATAAACGTCGTCAACGTGCAAATGAAGCAGAAGTGATGAATATTATTGGTGATGTAGCCGACAGAGATTGTATTTTAGTTGATGATATGATTGATACTGCCGGGACACTTTGTAAAGCGGCTGATGCATTGAAAGCTCGTGGTGCAAAACGTGTTTTCGCTTATGCAACTCACCCTATTTTCTCAGGAAAAGCGGTAAGTAACATTAAAGATTCTGCCATTGATGAAATTGTAGTTTGTGACACAATTCCATTAACAGCAGAAGTGAAAGCATTGAAAAATGTACGCCAACTTACATTATCAGGTATGCTTGCTGAAGCAATTCGACGTATTAGTAACGAAGAATCAATTTCAGCAATGTTCCATCAATAATCTTTTTTTCTGAATTAGATAAATGCCCCTTCTAGGGGCTTTTTTGCTAATAATAATTGACGACAGACTATTATGACAACAATTAAACTTATTGTAGGTTTAGCTAATCCAGGTAACGAATATGCTGCAACTCGCCATAATGCAGGAGCTTGGTATGTAGATCTTCTTGCTGAACGTTATAACCAACCGCTAAAAATTGATCCTAAATTTTTTGGATATAGCTCACGGATTAATATTCATGGTCATGATGTCCGTTTGTTAGTACCAACTACCTTTATGAATTTAAGTGGTAAAGCTGTTCAAGCAATGGCTTCTTTTTATCAAATTCAGCCCGATGAGATATTAGTTGCTCATGATGAGTTAGATCTTAATCCAGGTATTGCTAAATTGAAATTTGGTGGTAGTCATGGCGGTCATAATGGATTGAAAGATATTGCAAATAAACTTAGCAATAATTTGAATTTTTATCGGTTAAGAATTGGTATTGGACACCCTGGTGATAAGAATAAAGTAGTTGGTTATGTATTAAATAAACCATCTAAACCAGAACAAGATTTAATTGATAAAGCAATCGATGAATCAGTATATTGCACAGATATCTTACTGAAAGATGGAGTAGAAAGTGCAATGAATCGTTTGCATTCATTCAAAGCTTAAATTTGCTAAGATTAATATTTTCTTTAATCAACAAAATTTAAAAAAAATCCACCTGATTAACAGGTGGATGACAAATCACGTATTTATTCCAGACTAAGAAAATAAGTGAGTAACGTTACCACCTTTTTCAGCAATTTTCTTCATAACTTCTTTAATCAACCATGTATTCATTGCTGCTGTATCGTCTGTACTACCGGTATAATTAAGTTCAGTTGCTAATTTTTTACGTGCATCTAAACTGTTATCAATACCTAATAATTTCAATAAATCAACAATTGATGTCTTCCAGTTAAGTTTTTCAGGAAATTTTTTAGCTAAATTATCTAAGATTGACATCACATCGATTTCAGAAATTGGGTTTTTATTTTCTGATGTATTTTGTTGATTTTGTTCAGTATTACTATTTGTGTTGTTACTTGATGTGTTGCCTTTAACGGTGTCAGTGATTTTATCAACTTGCTCTTTCACTGCATCTTTTGCATGACCTACAGCGGCTTGTGCGCTTGGAAATATTTTAGAAAAAATATTATTTAAGATACCCATTTTACACCCCTTATGTTTAAACTGCTTATTAAAAAACTGCTTAACGATATAGATGTAGAAAATATCCCCTAAAGTATAGCTGTTAAATATAAATTGTGTCAAAGCAACAATGAACCAATAGCATTTTTTGTGATAATGCTATTAGGGTTTTAGAAATATATTTTTATTCAATAGCTCATATTTTCAAATTAATTAAAGCTATCGACAATCAAAAAAACTTATTATACCAATTTGAGAAAGTATTGTGATATACATCACAAATTCAATAAATAACTCAATACAGCGACTAAAAATAATAGTAGTATTTGGTTCACCAATTATTGGTTATATTTTATTTGAATAAATAATTGGATAGACAGTAAAATTTCTTTCTTTAATATGATATTTTTTAAGCAGTGCTTATTCGGCTATCTTTTTGGTGTTGCTTTAAATAAAAAATATCGATAATAAATATTTAAAATCATGATTTAAAATAAAGACATTCTAACTATATAAAAACAATAGCGTGTATATCACGCTATTTTTATGTTCAAATTAAAAAAAGCCCAATATTATGGGCTTTTCTAGTCAAAGGCGATTAGTCTTTATTCAAAAAATGCACGTCTAATCGCATATTCAACGCCGCGAATTTCCGCTAAACCTCTTAAGCGTCCTATTGCAGAATAACCTGGATTGGTTTTCTTTTTAAGATCGTCAAGCATTTGGTGACCATGATCAGGACGAACTGGTATTAAACGTTTGATTCCCGCTTTTTTACGTCGTTCTTCTTCAGCAATAAGCACTTTAATTACGCCATACATATCAACATCACCTGCTAAGTGATCACCTTCGTGGAAAGATAATGGATTATCTTCACGAACTGTTGCGCGCAAATGAATAAAGTGAACTCTATCAGCAAATTTTTCAGCCATTGTAACTAAATCATTATCGCTACGAACGCCATAAGAACCAGTACAGAAGCAGAATCCGTTATGAATGCTATCAACTGTTTCTTTTATCCACTGCATATCTTCAATAGTTGAAACAATGCGTGGTAAACCTAAAATAGGTCTAGGAGGATCATCAGGATGAACTGTCAGAACAACGCCAACTTCTTCGGCGACTGGAACGATAGCTTTCAAGAAATAAGCATAATTCTCACGTAATTTAGCTTTATCAATACCGTCATATGTTGCAAGATGTGCTCGAAATTGATCTAGTGAGTAACCTTCTTCGGCACCTGGTAACCCAGCGATAATATTTCCAACAAGTTTATCTTTATCGGCTTGCGTCATATTTTCAAAATATTTTTTTGCTGAAATCTGATCTTCTTGTGAATAATCTTTTTCGGCATTAGGTCGCTTTAAAATATGAATATCAAATGCAGCAAAAGCAATTTGATCGAAACGTAGAGCTCTTGAACCGTCAGATAATTCATAACCTAGATCGGTGCGAGTCCAGTCTAATACTGGCATAAAATTGTAACAAACAGTATCAATACCACAAGCGGCTAAATTACGAATTGATTGTTGATAATTGGCAATATGTTGTTCAACGTTGCCAGAATGGGTTTTAATTTCTTCGTGAACAGGAATACTTTCAACAACTGACCAAGTTAGACCTTTGTCTTCAATCATTTTTTTTCGTTTTTTAATTTCGTCGATTGTCCAGATTTCACCATTGGGAATATGATGTAAAGCTGTAACAATTCCTGTTGCCCCTGATTGTCTAATATCGTCCAATGATACAGGGTCGTTAGGTCCAAACCAACGCATTGTTTGTTCCATTTAAATTCTCCTCAAAGATACTTCATTTACAAAATTATTCTAAAATGAAGATCCATAAACAATGCATATTTGTTTCTATTGGTTAACGATAGTGACCGGTATAGAGTCAAATAAATAACCATCAAAATTTGGATCTTCACTGTCAGAAACAGTCATTAATGTTTGTTTAACATTTTCTAAGTGCTGCCACATAGCATGGCGTGCAGCCATTGCATCTTTTAACTGTAATGCCTGTAGAATTTTTTCATGATCATATAACCATTTTTTTCGATAACTATGATCGGTTATTCTACTTTGTAGTTGGTCCCACATTTTACTTGATGAACGTTTTGTCCATAGATCTTCTAATAACCGCTCAAGTATTGAGTTCTTTGTGGCTCGAGCTATTGCAATATGAAACATTTCATCAGCACTATAGTCATCAAGTACATCTTGTTCTAAAATTTGACGTTCTTGTTCTAATATAGCTCTTAACTCTACAATATCAGCTTTTACAATTTGTGAGGCAGCAAAAGCGGCAATATTACTTTCAATTAATTGTCTCGCTTGTAATAATTCAAAAGGACCAAAATCCTCTTCTTCTATTTCCCTGTCTTTTTCAGACAGGAACTCGCTTGGTAAACCAATTACATAAACACCAGAGCCTTTTTTTACTTCAACTAATTTTTCAAGCTCTAACATAATTAATGCTTCTCGAACTACCGTTCTGCTAACATCAAAGGTCTCAGCAATATCTCTTTCTGGTGGTAGACGGTCACCAATTTTAAAAGTTCCACTTTTTAATAACAATTTTAACTCATTACCAATTTCTTGATAGAGTCGTTTGCCTCTTGGCATAATCTATAATCCTCAGAATACTATTAAGTTTATTGAAGATAATTATACGCTAATTATTAAACTCCTCTAAGTTAATAATAAAAGAAATCCATTACATCTTTAAATTGGTTTACCAATATTGTCGGCCATTATAAAGATTTTAGCAAACATCCCTATAAAATAAACCAAAAAATGTGACGCGAATCACAAAAATTGAAAAATAAAGATGAAAATTTTGTCAACAAATGAAAATATGTCTAACCAATAAATATTGCAGTTAGTTAATTACGGTGTATAACATGTTGAATTTATTAGAAATACCACAATCAATCAAAAATAAACCTTTATACAATAGGGAGAAAATGACCGCTCGTATTGTACATATAGGTTTTGGTGCATTTCACAGAGCACATCAGGCACTATTTACTGATCGTTTATTGAATAAAGGTAATAGTGATTGGGCTATCTGCGAGGTAAATATTGTTGGTGGTGAAGAGTTAATCAATGATATTAGAAAACAAGATCATCTATATACAGTGCTTGAAAAAGGTGCGACATCTAAACAAGCCTATATTATTGGAAGTGTAAAAGAATCATTACTAGCACCAACAGACGGTATTGAAACAATTTTAGAAAAAATGGCTGATCCTATTGTCGAAATTGTTTCATTAACGGTAACTGAAAAAGGTTACTGTATGTTGCCTGGTGGAACTGGTTTGGATTTGAATAATGAATTAATCAAAGCAGATTTAGCTTCTCCAAGTAAACCTATGTCAGCACCAGGTGTTATTGTTGAAGCTTTATATAGAAGAATGCAAAGAGGATTGAAATCATTTACGGCCTTATCATGCGATAACATGCCAGAAAATGGTTTAGTTTTGAGGAAAGCTATTTTAGATTTAGCAAATGCTCGCGATCCAGAGCTTGCTAAATGGATTGAAAGTAATACAACTTTCCCTTGTACAATGGTTGACCGTATTGTTCCTGCTGCAACATCTGAAACCTTAGAAGAAATTCAAGATGTATTAGGTGGAATGTATGATCCGTGTGGTATTGCTTGTGAGCCATTTATTCAATGGGTTATTGAAGATAATTTTGTCACTTCACGACCTAATTGGAACGAAGCTGGTGCTGAATTTGTTGATAATGTAGTGCCATATGAAGAAATGAAACTTCGAATGCTAAATGGTAGCCATTCATTTTTAGCCTATTTAGGTTATTTAGCTGGTTATGAGCACATCAATGATTGTATGAATGACGAAAATTATAAAAAAGCGACTTTATCGTTAATGATGCAACAGCAAGCACCAACCTTAAATGTTCCACCGCATGTTAATTTACAACAATATGCTGAAAAACTTATTGAAAGATTTAGTAACCCATCCCTAAAACATAGAACATGGCAAATCGCTATGGATGGTACACAAAAACTACCGCAACGCATACTTGATTCTATCCGTTGGTATATTAAACATAATTCTGATTTTTCATTACTAGCTTTAGGGGTAGCTGGTTGGATGCGATATGTTGGTGGTATTGATGACCATAAACAAGTAATCGATATTCGCGATCCAATGGTTGATGAGTTGAAAAAACTTGTTGCTGAGAGTGATGATGGGGTAGAAAGAGTTAACTCGTTATTAAGTTTAGAAGCTGTTTTTGGACCAGATTTACCAGCCAATTCATTATTCAGAGAAAAAATAACAGAACATTATCTTTCTTTAATGAAAAAAGGTGCCAAACAGACTATTAAGGATTTAGCTTTATAAATTGGAAAGAAAAACAATGAAAAAATTCTTAGATGATAACTTTTTGTTACAAACTGATGCGGCACAAAAGCTTTATTTTGATTACGCTGAAGATCAACCTATATACGATTATCATTGCCATTTACCACCAAAAGATATCGCTGAAAATAAAAATTTCCGTAATTTAGCTGAAATTTGGTTAGCTGGTGATCATTACAAATGGCGAGTGTTACGGACAGCTGGAATTGATGAAAAATATATCACAGGTGATGCATCTGACTATGAAAAATATCTTACTTGGGCAAAAGTTGTTCCTTTAACGCTTGGAAACCCGATTTACCATTGGACTCATCTAGAGTTAAAAAGACCATTTGGTATAAAAAATATTCTTCTTAACGAAAAAACAGCTGACAAAATTTGGTCTGAGGCTAATGATAAATTAGCGACTGCTGAATTTTCAACCAGAGGTATTTTGACACAAATGAATGTCAAAGCAGTAGGAACAACTGATGACCCTATTGATTCACTTGAATATCACAAACAAATCGCTTTAGATGCTTCATTTAATACTAAAGTAAGACCAAGTTGGCGACCAGACAGAGTTTTTAAAATAGAACTAACAGGCTTTGTTGATTATATTGTTGAATTAGGAAAAGTAACTGATATTGAAATTAATAGTTTTGAAAAATTACTTTGTGCGTTAACCAAACGATTAGATCATTTTGAACAACATGGTTGTGAAGCTGCAGATCATGGCATCGAAATTCTCCGTTATGCTGATATTCCTTCGGAAAAACAGCTTGATCAAATAATAGTAAAACGTCTTGCTAATCAGTCCCTTTCTGAACTGGAAATTGCACAATTTAGTACAGCAGTACTTGTTTGGTTAGGTAAGCAATATCATAAACGTAATTGGGTTATGCAATTACATTTAGGAGCTTTGCGTAATAATAATCAACGAATGTTTAAAATACTTGGTCCTGATGCTGGGTTTGACTCGATTGGCGATAGCCCCATTGCTGAACCACTTTCTTCATTATTAGGTATTTTGGACTTAACTGATGAACTTCCTAAAACTATTTTGTATTGTCTAAACCCTCGTGATAATGAGGTCTTAGCGACTATGGCTGGTAACTTTCAAGGTTCAAATATTGCAGGAAAAATTCAATTTGGTTCGGGCTGGTGGTTCAATGACCAAAAAGATGGAATGGAACGTCAGATAATGCAACTTTCTCAAATGGGATTATTAAGTCAATTTGTCGGTATGTTAACTGATTCCCGTAGTTTTTTATCATTTACAAGACATGAATATTTTAGGCGAATTCTTTGTAATATGGTGGGGAATTGGATGGAAAATGGAGAAATTCCTGAAGATTTTGACTTAGTTGGCAACATGATTAGAAATATTTGTTTTAACAATGCAAATCATTATTTTTCTAAATAACACGAATTAACAATAAATAAGATGAAGGAAATAAAATGAGAACAATTCCAAAATTTCGGTGGTACATGATTTTACTTGTCTGTGCTATTACAATAATCAATTATCTTGATCGAACGGCATTAGGCGTTGCCGCGCCGACAATTTTAGAAACCACAGGTATTACTAAAGAGCAATATTCTTGGATTGTTAGCGCATTCCAGTTAGCGTATACGATAGGTCAACCTATCATGGGCTTTTTTATTGATACTATAGGTCTAAGACTTGGGTTTGCTATCTGTGCGGTAATTTGGGGATTAGCAACCATGGGTCATGCATTGACAGGTACATGGCAAGGTTTAGCTTTCATGCGCGGTGTAATGGGCTTTAGTGAAGCATCAGCTATCCCAGCAGGAATAAAAACTGCCTCTATATGGTTCCCTGCAAAAGAAAGAGGGATCGCATCAGGTGTGTTTAATATGGGGACATCTTTTGGTGCTATGTTAGCTCCCCCTCTAATCGCTTGGTGTATTTTATTCCAAGGTTGGGAATTTGCTTTCGTTGTTTCTGGTTCGTTAGCATTAATTGCTGCTCTTGCTTGGTTTATTTTTTATCGTGACCCTAAAGATTCAAAAATATTGTCTCCTGAAGAAAGAGAATATATTGAAGCAGGTCAAGAAAAATATTTAGACAATGATAAAGAAAAAGTATCTTTAAAAACGATCCTTACTCAGCGTAATTTCTGGGGTATTGGTATTGCACGTTTTCTTGCAGATCCAGCTTGGGGGACAATCAATTTTTGGGTGCCAATTTTCTTCGTTGAAACATTACACTTTAGTTTAAAAGAAATTGCTATGTTTGTTTGGCTACCGTTTTTGATGGCTGATCTAGGCTGTTTAGCAAGTGGTTTTGTTGCGAAGTTTTTTAATGACCGTGGAATATCATTAATCAATTCAAGATTGATCACCTTTACCATCGGCGCTGTGTTAATGATGACCATTGGTTTTGTTAGTATTGTTGAAAACCCATACTTAGCGGTATTTTTAATCAGCCTTGGTGGTTTTTCACATCAATTGTTATCTACTGTTGCATCAACTTTAGGCGGCGATTTATTTAAGAAAAATCAGGTTGCTACAGCAGTTGGGATGGCCGGTGCTTGTGCTTGGACAGGTCAATTAATATTTAACCTTTTTATTGGTGCATTTGTAGGCATAATTGGTTTTGGTCCTTTCTTTATTGCATTAGCTTTCTTTGATGTAATCGGTGCAATTGTGCTTTGGACATTTATTCGCGAGAACCAAGTTAATCAAAGTACCACTAATTAATCATAACTAGATAACTAACAAATAATTAATAATAACTAACATAGGTAGGATCAAAATTTTTGATTCTACCTATTTTTTTGAAATTGAATAATTATTTTAATTAGCCTTATTATTTATTTCATTTTTAATAGTTCAAATAATGTGTAAATATTATTTTTTTACACGACTTTTTTGAATAGATCAGGTAAATTATTGAGTATTGAGTTATTTATATTAAAAATAGATTTGTTTTAATTTTAGCAAGAACTAAGGATGAGCCTAATTCATGCGTGATAATGAGCCAAAAATGTTGACCAGCCTTTTGTCACAAGGGGCTTTATTATCCCAAATAAAAGAAAGGACATTAGCACTGACTCAATTAACGAAGGTTATTGATGAATTGCTTCCAGCACCGTTGAATCAGCAATATAGAGTCGCAAATTATCGTCAAGGTATTCTTATTCTTGAAGTTAGTTCAGCTAACTGGTTAACAAGAATAAAATACGAACAAAGTAATTTGATTTCAGGTATACGTCAAAAAATCTTACCTTCGTTATCCTCTATTCAATATAAGATTAATCCCACTATTGCGACAAATAACTCACAATTAGTTAATTTTTCAAATAAGAATGCTAAAATTAATAATGTGATTACGATTCAAACAGCAATATATTTAAATGCTTTGGCTGAGCAAGCACCTGAAAAACTAAAAAAACAATTGATAAAACTTGCTAACCATGCAAAATAAGCTAAACAATATTTAGAAATAATAAATGAAAAGATACAGGAGTGAAATATGGATAAAAGTATGATGACCTATATTATCATCGGCCTAATAATTGGTTTTATTGTGGGTATAATTTTCATCAATTTTGTTTCTCAAAAAGGACGTAAATATGCCAAAGTTAAACGCGAATTGGAACAAGCCCAAGAAGAATTAGCATCTCAAAAACAGATGATGGTTAAACATTTTTCTCATAGTGCTGAAATATTGGATAATATGGCCAAAGATTTTCGTCGCTTATATCAACATATTGCTGAAACTTCTGGGCAATTTGTAACTTCTGATGATATGCCTATGATTGATTTAGAAGCCGTCAATAATGATATCAGTGTCAAAAATGAATTAACACTTGAAAAGCAGCCTAAAGACTATTCAGATAATCCTTCAGGATTATTCAAAAATGATGAAGTGAAATCTTAATTAATTTTCAACATTTCTTAGTTTTATTAGGCTATTTATGTTTTAAATATCAAATTTCTTAAATAAGAGAGTTTTATGATGAGTCATTCTTTACGAAAACCAAAAAAATTATTAAGTATAATTGCATTAAGTTTAGGTTTAAGTTTAGCTACATTATCTAATGCCAATGCGGCATTCCCATTTTTACCAACGGATAATAACCAACAACAACCATCGTTGGCACCAATGTTGGAAACCGTTTTACCTTCGGTAGTAAGTATTAAAGTTGAAGGCACTGCTCAAATGCAAAATAATATGCCGGAAGAATTTAGACGATTTTTCGGCTATCCGGATAGTCAATCTAGGCCTTTTTCGGGATTAGGTTCTGGTGTCATTATTGATGCTGAAAAAGGTTATATTGTTACCAATAATCATGTAATTGATAGCGCCGATAAAATTACGGTAGTAATAAATGACGGTCATGAATATCAAGCAAAACTAATTGGTAAAGATCCACAAAGTGATATTGCTTTATTGAAAGTGGATAATGCAAAAAAATTAACCTCAATCAAACTTGCTGATTCAGATAAAACACGAGTTGGTGATTACGTTGTTGCGATTGGTAATCCATTCGGTATCGGTCAAACTGTTACTTCTGGTATCATTTCTGCGTTAGCTCGTAGTGGGTTAAGTATGGATGGCTTTGAAAATTTCATTCAAACTGACGCGTCAATTAACCAAGGTAATTCCGGTGGTGCTTTAGTTAACTTAAATGGTGAACTAGTTGGGATAAACACTGCTATTATTGCGCCAAGTGGGGGTAATGTAGGAATTGGTTTCGCTATACCTAGTAATATGGTTAGAAGTTTGACTTCTCAACTTATTGAGTATGGTGAAGTTAAACGAGGAGTTTTAGGTATAAAAGGTAATGAATTAACATCAGATATTGCTAAAGCTTTTGACCTTGAAGTACAAAAAGGTGCTTTTGTTAGTGAAGTTATAGATGATTCTGCTGCAAAAGAAGCAGGAATTAAATCTGGTGATGTCATCATTTCTATGGACGGTAAACCGGTTGATAGTTTTGCAGAGTTACGCGCAAAAATCGCGACAACTGGAGCTGGTCGTACAGTTAAATTAGGTTTGATTCGAGATGGCAAAGAGATTTCTGTTGAGGTTAAATTGAAAAACGGTGATGCATCCAGTACCGAAGCAAAATCTTTACATCCAGCACTTGAAGGTGCAACACTTGTTAATGGTGATATAAAAGGACAAAAAGGTGTATTAATTGAGAGTATTGTTAAAAACTCTCCTGCTTCACGTTTAAGTTTACAAGAAGGTGATCTTATCACTGGGGTCAATAAGTCTAGAGTTAATAGTATTTCTGAACTACGTAAAGTGATTGATAGCAATCCTTCTGCAATCGCTTTAAATATTGTCCGAGGAGATAGCCGTTTATATCTTATCTTACGCTAAGTAATTATATAGCTAAAAATCGTCGATGCTTTGCATCGACGAAAACTTCATTTTAACCATCAGTTAGATATGATAGAATCCTATCAACTATTCTCATCTTTATAATAATTATGCTTAAAAAGTTTCTTTGGCCAATATTAATTGGTGGTGTGTTAGCGATAGTATTACTCATTATTTTCCCTTCTTTAAGAAATGGAACACAATCAGATTTTTCTAGATCTATTTTTAATGAAGAACCTATGAGTTATTCTGACGCGGTTAAGATTGCTGCTCCAGCAGTAGTAAATATCTACAGTCGATCGATTAATTCTGTTCCAAAACAATCACAAGATGGCCCAATTACACCGCTAGGTTCTGGTGTAATTATGAGTGAGTATGGCTATATCATTACCAATTATCATGTTGTTGATGGAGCTGAACAAATTATTGTTGCCTTGCAAGATGGTCGAATTTTTGAAGCATTACCTGTAGGTTCCGATAAGTTGGTTGATATTGCTGTGCTTAAAATAGAGGCAACTAATATCCCGGTCATACCTATTAATTCTAAACGAGACCCAAAAATTGGTGATGTTGTTTTAGCTATTGGTAATCCATACAACATCGGTCAAACGATTACCCAAGGTATTATTAGTGCGACAGGGCGTGACGGATTAAGCCCATATCGTCGACAAAACTTTATTCAAACTGATGCATCGATTAATCATGGTAATTCAGGTGGAGCTTTAGTAAATACTAAAGGTGAGTTGGTAGGCATTAATACATTAACATTTGCTAAAAATCTCGGTAATGATGTTCCTGAAGGAATTGGTTTTGCCATCCCAACAGCATTAGCCGTTAAAATAATGGATAAATTAATTCAAGATGGGAAAGTGATTCGAGGCTATATTGGCATTGATGGGTTAGAATTCGCCCCAACGCAAAATCCTAGTGATTTACCGAAGGTATTAGGTATATTAGTTACCAATGCTGAAGGACCTTCATTACAGGCTGGCGTTGAAGCAAATGATATATTAATTATGGTTGATAATAAACCAGTAAAATCCATAGTAGAAACTATGGATCAAATTGCAGAGTTGAAACCAGGAACAATCGTCCCCATATTAGTTTTGCGAAATGGAGAAAAGATTGAACTTCAAGTAACTATCGGGCAATTACCGGTTTAGATTGGTCGATTATTACTTGATTATCTTTCATATAGGACGTATAATTCGCACCCTTATCATGTTATTTAACACTCGTATGGTGTATAGATTTTGCGATTAAGCCGTTTATATAGCGATACGAACAAACTTTAGAGGTTTATTATGAAAGAAGGTATCCATCCAGAATACACTGCAATTACAGCAACTTGTTCTTGTGGTAACACAATTAAAACTCATTCAACTATTGGTCATGATATTCATCTTGACGTATGTGGTGAATGTCACCCGTTTTATACTGGTAAACAACGTGATGTTGCAACTGGCGGACGTGTTGATAAATTCAAACAACGTTTTGCAATGGTTGGTGGTAAAAAATAGTTTTACTAAACTAACGTTGTCAAAAAGGCGCTTTAAGCGCCTTTTTTGTATCTACTATTCTATTTTAATTCAATCATTCGTCGATTAAATCCGGATCGATGCCTAAATCTCTCATCATTTTTTGTGCTTGTTGTGGAATTCCATCATCACGATCTTTCTGAAGATCTTCATCACAAGGGAGTGGTTGACCAGTATAAGCGTGTAAAAAGGCTTCACATAATAATTCACTATTCGTTGCATGACGTAAGTTATTGACTTGTCGCCTTGTTCGCTCATCAGTTAATATTTTAAGTACTTTCAACGGAATTGAGACTGTAATTTTTTTTACTTGTTCACTTTTTTTACCATGTTCAGCATAAGGGCTGATATAATCGCCGTTCCATTCCATCATATTTTTCACCAAATCACATCACAAATAATGTGGGTAATTTTAGCGTTTTTTTTATTTAGCTGCAATCTATACACCAAGATAGTTAGACGTCTAGACATGTTGACGTCTTTTTTTATTGTGCTATTCTTATACAATTATTAGATATATAAAATGCTTGGTAGGAAGGTTGTTATGGCTAGTGATTCTAAAAATCTAAGACAAGGTGCTAATTTTAGCCAAGGCACGATAGCTGTTCGTGGTGGAATTAATACAGATGATCAATTTGGTAGCGTAGTTCCTGTTATTACGCCTTCAACATGTTATCGTTATGAAGAGTTTGCAACACCGAGGAAGTTTGATTATGGTCGCAAATCCAATCCAAGTAGACGATTAGTCGAAGAAACCGTTGCTAAATTAGAAGATGGGGCGGATGCTATTTTAACTAATTGCGGTATGTCAGCAATACATCTAATTAGCGTTGCCTTACTTAGTCCAAATGATGTTGTTGTTGCGCCTCATGACTGTTATGGCGGTAGTTATCGATTATTTAATAGTTTGAGTCAAAAAGGCTATTTTAAAACAAAATTTGTTGACCAATCAGATTCTGTTGCTTTGAAAGAAGCACTTAGCTTAAAACCTAAATTAGTCTTAATTGAATCACCAAGTAACCCTTTGTTACGAGTTGTCGATATAGAAGCGATCACTCGACAAGCTCATGAGGTTGGTGCTTTGGTTTTAGTCGATAACACTTTTATGACACCAATTTTACAAAAACCATTGGAGCTTGGTGCTGATATTGTTAGCCATTCTTGTACTAAGTTTTTAAATGGCCATTCAGATTTACTCGCTGGAATATTGGTGTTTAAAGATCAACAATTAGCAACGGATGTACTATGGTGGGCCAATAATATCGGAACATCTACCTCGTCATTTGATAGTTATTTGTTATTACGTGGTTTAAGAACGCTAGCAGCAAGAGTTAAATTACAGCAAGAAAATGCGCAAAAAGTGGTAGAATTTTTAGCAAATCACCCTAAAATTGCAAAAGTTTTTCATCCATCATTACCTTCAAATCTTGGACATGATATTGCGAAAAGACAACAAAAAGGTTTTGGTTCACTGCTAAGTTTTGAATTAGCAGGTGATGCTAATGTTATGCCGAAATTTTTAAATGCACTCAATATATTTACATTAGCCCAATCACTTGGTGGTGTGGAAAGTTTAATCTGTCATCCTGCAACTATGACTCATTCAGGAATTAGTGCTGAAGCACGTAAAACCGCAGGTATATCCGATCAATTATTACGTATTTCGGTTGGTCTTGAAGATATCAGTGATCTTCTTAATGATTTAGAACAAGCACTAGCTCAAATCTAAATTTTATCTGCTGATCAATAGGATTGAGAAATAATTGATTTTATCAATCCTATTTTCCTTTACTTTCATAATAATGCACTATTTTACTTTTTGACTAACTAAAGTGGTTAAATTAGTGTTTATATTTGCCTCAAAAACCCCGTTCCTCAACTCAAAAATTCAATATCACTCCATATCTATAAATCATCTAATTTACATTAAAACTGAATTATTATCAGGCTAATACAGTGATGTAGTTCATATTTGAAGTTATGACAAGAGATTAGGCAAACAATTATTCCCAGTATAGCTGTTTGTTTCAACAACTATCATGATGGGCTTTTTTAAAGCCCATCCCTGTTTTTAATCTTTAATGCCATTATCTTTGATGACTTGCTGATACCAATAAAAACTATCTTTTTTAATTCGATTAAGTGTTTTTAAGTCATGATCATCTCGATCAACATAAACAAAGCCATAACGTTTTTTGAAACCTTGATGAGAACTTAGTAAATCAAATACTGACCATGGACAATATCCAAATAGTTCAACCCCATCTTCAATTGCATCATGACAAGCTAATATGTGCGATTTGATATAATCAATTCGATAATCATCATGTACTTTATTGTCAGCAGTTAATGTATCTGGAGTACCTAATCCATTTTCAGTAATAATTAATGGTAAACGATATTGGCGATAATATTCATTTAATACTAGTCTCAACCCCATCGGGTCAATTTGTGCGCCATAAGTAGAAGCGGTTAAATTTGGGTTTTTCTCGATCTTGAAATAGCCATATAGATCGAAATCAATATCTTTTTCTTTAGTGCCAAATGGATGAGCATCATCTTCCGGTAAATAGCTTGCGACTAATGTTCGGTAGTAATTTACGGCAATAAAATCCGGTTTAGCTTGTTTTAATATTTCGGCATCTTCTGGTTGTGTGATAGGGTAGATACCACAACGTTGCAAATAATGTTTATAGTATCCCGGATAATCACCAAAACAGTACATATCTAGGGCATAATTAGTTTTAAAATTATCATTCATTTTAGCTGCCCAAACATCCATTGGTTTATTACTTGCAGGATAGGTCATGGTGGATGATACCGCTGGTCCTACTTTGCTTCCAGCAATTAGTTCATGACAATCATTTGTTGCCATCGCATGAGCAACAAACATGTGATAATCCATTTGAGCTCTCACTTTTTCTGTGTCGCCTGGTGCGACTTTGTACATGTTCATTCGTTCATTAACACGAATCATCAAATTTTGTTCATTATTGATTTGCCAGTTTTTTACCCGATCACCAAATGCTTTATAGCAGACCTGAGCATAGCGTCTAAACGCATCGACACAACGGCGGTCTTGCCAACCATTATATTTATCAACTAAGGCAAATGGTAAATCAAAGTGATAAAGAGTAATAAATGGAATGATATTATTTTTGATTAATTCGTTAATTACTCGATTATAAAAATCAATTCCAGCTTGATTTATTTCACCGTCCCCATCAGGAATAATACGTGCCCATGATATTGAAAAACGATAAGTTTTTAATCCCAATTCTTTAAACAAAGCAATATCACTCTCTACATGATGATAGAAATCACTGGCAACTTTGCTATCGGCTTGCACTGCAGAGCGTTGAAATGAGTTATAATCAGCAACGGTCATCCCTTTTCCATCAGCATCCCATCCACCTTCAATTTGAAAAGCAGAAGATGATGCTCCCCACCAAAAATCCTTAGCAAAAGCTTTCATATATTAACCTCTAAACTTGAATAAATAATAAATTGTCTTTTTTACTGACGTGATCTTCTTGACAATATTCTATATTTTTATATTGATCCGAATTAACGACAATAACCGAAGTCGTTAAATCGAATTCTTTTATTTTATCAATATCAAATGAAACTATTTTGGTTCCTTTTGTAATGTGTTGGCCTGCTTGTGCATAGGATTTAAAATATTTACCTTGTAATTTAACGGTGTCAATTCCAATGTGAATCAACAGTTCAATACCATTATCTAATGTTAGACCAATAGCATGTAAAGTAGGGTAGAGTACTGATACTGTACAATCCGCTGGTGCAACTATTTCTCCTACCTTAGGATAAACCGCGATCCCTTTGCCCATCGCTCCTGAAGCAAATACTTCATCTTTGACTTGATTTAAGGCAATGACCTCACCCTCAACAGGCGATAGAATAGTTGTATCAGTGGTTAATGGAGTTTGAATTGTTTTTGATTCTTTTTCGTTTGGTATGTCATTAAATCCAACAATCATTGTCATAATGCATGAACCAAAAAATGCAAAGCCTATACCAATTAAATAGCATAAGAACGCTTTTGTACCTGCTTCCGCATAAACAGGTATTGTTAATACCCCTTGGTTGGCAAAGGCTGTACCATAAGATCCTCCCCAACCCATTAATCCTCCAGCAAGTGCACCACACACAACCGCACAAATCATTGGTTTTTTCAATCTTAAGTTAGCGCCATAAATCGCTGGTTCGGTAATGCCGAACAAGGCTGTGATTGTTGCCGATGCGGCAACGGTTTTTAAATTTTTATTTTTGGTTTTGAAAAATACACCTAATGCGGCTCCAGCTTGTGAAAAGTTCGCCGCTCCAGCGAAAGCAAGTAAGTTCTGGCGTCCAGTTTGAGCTACGTCATTAATGCCGATTGGTACAATAGCACGATGTGCGCCAAAGATGACTAAAATACACCATACACCACCAATAAATGCTCCTAATAATATAGGGCTAACGCCCATAATGTAGTAATAGATCCAGTTTATAAATTCGCCAATATAGATGCCAATAGGACCGAAAATAAGTAAAGTAGCTGGTATCATGATAAGTAATGAAAAAGTTGGCACCATGATAATTTTTAATACTTCAGGGATAATATATTCCAAAAATCTTTGTACATAACTTAAAATAAATACCGCTAATATAATTGGGATAACGCTAGACGTGTAACTTGCTTTGGTTAATTCAATGGTAAACAGAGTGACTTCAGTTTTACTAGCCATTAAATTGACAACTGATGGATAACATAATGTTGCACCAATTATCATCGATATAAATTCATGAGCTTTAAATACTTTAGCAGCGGTATAGCCAAGTATTATTGGCATGAAGTAGAAAACTGCATCTGATGCAGCATGTAAAATCGTGTAGGTGTTATAAGTTTTGATATCAGTTTGATAGTAATAATTACCTATCATAACCGCTATAGCTAAAATTCCCTTTAACATACCTGATGCTGCAATAGCTGGGATGATTGGTGTAAAAATAGCTGCAAAAGCATTAAGTATTTTTACCCCTAATGAAACTTTAGGTTCCGTTTGATTACTTTGTTCTAACTCACCAATTAGAGGAAGGAGTTGCTCATAAATTTTGGTGACTTTATTGCCTAATACTACTTGGTATTGACCACTACTTTCAACAACGGAAATCACACCTTCTGTCTGTAATAATTTTTCGCGATTAGCTTTTTTACTGTCATTTAATTGAAACCGTAAGCGAGTAAAGCAGTGTGTTAAGTTGATAATATTCTCTTTACCGCCTACTAATTCAAGTATTTGCTGTGCAATTTTTTGATAGTCCATTATTTTCTCCATTACTTAAAGAATGGTTATTCATTGATAAAAAAGCTTAATACACTAAAAATTATCATTATTATATAAATCATAAAGTTAAGATGTTTGTATTATGAATTTAGTAAGATCAATTTTTATCACTTTTTAATTCACTTCAAGCTAGCATAGTTTAAAAAATTAGACAAGTTTGTCATAATGATTGCTAAATAATTTATTTAGATATATTTTTAGAGCAAAAATTATCAGTATTAAAATTGTGGATAAATGAAGTCAGCCAAGAAGAAGTCTTATTTATTGTTGTGTATTGTGTTTTTTTTCTGGTATGCACAATATATCTATATTCCTTATCAAACCCCTTATCTTGCGGCGATAAATATATCGACTACTATGATCGGAATGGTGGTTAGTGCTTATGGATTTTCGCAATTATTCTTAAGATTGCCGGTTGGTTTATTAGCCAATGTAAAAGAGAAACATAAAATTTTTATTGTATTAGGCACCTTTTTTGCTGGAATTGCATCGGTGATTCGTATTATTGAACCGAATGGAACTGGTTTTCTCGTTGGTAATATAATTTCAGGTTTCGCCAGTGCAATGTGGATCTCTTTTATGGTGCTTTTTTTAGGTTTTTATCCCAAATCTAAAAAAGGGTATGCAACTAGTTTAATTATAATGGTTAATAATCTAGGTGTGTTTTTAGCCTTTTTAACAAGTACATTATTGTATGATTATATTCATATGGTAGGAATTTGTGTGCTCAGTTGCTTTAGTGGGTTATTGGCTTTTATTTTAGCAATAAAGCTAAAATATCCGGAAAAGATCCATCATGATTTTAACTATCATCTTTTGTTTAGCGCATTATGTAATCGAAAATTATTGTTTTTCTCATTTCTTGCTTTAATTCAGCAAGGGATTCAAATGTCTACCACAATGTCTTTTACTAATCAGATATTGAGTGATTTAGGGGGGAATGCCTTTTTAATTGGCATTTCTTCAATTGTCTATATGTTATCTTCAGTTCTATTTGCTAAATTGGGGGCGACTAAGTGGATTAATCTGATGAGAATTTCAAGCTGGGTAATTTTATCTTTTCTATTACTAGCACTTTATTGTATTTTAGTACCTCAGGTCTCTTCTGTTTATATTATTCTTCTATTGCAAATTATCCCTGGTATAGGGACGGGTATACTATTTTCGTTTTTAAATTTTGAAGCGATGATAGATGTGCCATCGTATGCCCGTTCTGCTGCCATGGGATTATTTCAAGCTATTTATGCACTAGGTATGACGCTATTTCCAATTATTGTTGGAATAATTAGTTTGAAATGGTCGATGATAATCGCCTATTTTGCCTTAGCCGGTATAGCAATAATAGGCGCAATTTTATCAATGATTTACTGGTTAAAATTTAGAAAGTAGATCACTTAAAATTTTATATAGTGACACACTATCTTATTAGTTAAATGGTTTTACTATTGAAATTTAGCCTAATAATCATTAGGTGATGCTTGTGCAAGTACTTCGCGATTACCATTATGACTTGGCGCACTTATAATGCCTTCCACTTCCATTTGTTCTACTATTCGTGCAGCGCGATTGTAACCAATTCTAAATTTGCGTTGGACGCTTGATATTGATGCTCGACGGGTTTCAACCACAAATGCTACTACTTGATCGAAAAGTGGATCGAGTTCTTCGTCGGTCATATCGAAGCTATTACCTTCATTATCATCAGTTGAAACTGTTACATTCTCGATATATTTAGGTGTGCCACGCGCTTTCCAATCTTGTACAACTGCATGAACTTCTTCATCACGTACAAATGCGCCATGAACACGAATAGGAATTGAGCTATTTGGTGCTAAATAGAGCATGTCACCCATACCTAGAAGTGATTCTGCCCCCATTTGATCTAGGATTGTACGTGAATCAATCTTGCTTGAAACAGTAAATGCTATTCGAGTTGGTATGTTGGCTTTAATTAAACCAGTAATTACATCAACTGATGGGCGTTGGGTTGCAAGCACTAAGTGGATGCCAGCCGCTCGAGCTTTTTGTGCAAGTCGTGCAATGAGCTCTTCGACTTTTTTTCCAACGGCCATAATTAAGTCGGCGAATTCATCCACCATAACCACAATATATGGAAGTTTTTCAAGCGTTGGCATTTCAAGATCCATACTATCAGTGGGTTTCCAAAGAGGATCTGGAATTGGTCGTCCCATTTCTTCGGCAAGTTTGATTTTTTCGTTAAAACCAGCAATGTTACGAACGCCCAATGCTGACATCAATCGATAGCGACGCTCCATTTCATTAACACACCAGTTAAGAGCATTAGCCGCATCTTTCATATCAGTTACTACTTGAGTCAATAGATGAGGAATCCCTTCATAGATAGATAGTTCTAACATTTTAGGATCAATCATTATAAACCTAACATCTTCAGGTTGTGATTTGTATAAAATGCTTAATATCATGGCATTAACACCTACTGATTTACCTGAACCGGTCGTTCCTGCAACCAATAAATGTGGCATTTTAGCTAAATCTGCAACCACTGATTGTCCTGCGATATCTTTTCCTAATACAATTGTTAAAGGAGATTGTGCATTTTTAAATTGTGGACTATCTAATACTTCTCTGAAATAAACAGTTTGTCGATTTTTATTTGGTAATTCAATTCCGACATACGGTTTACCTGGAATAACCTCGACCACCCGTACTGAAGGCATTGATAATGAGCGAGCTAAATCTCGGTCAAGTGTCGAAATTCTTGCTGCCTTAATGCCTGGTGCAAGTTCAATTTCGAAGCGAGTAATAACGGGGCCAGGTAAATAATCGACAACTCTAGCTTTTACTCGATAATCAGAGAGGCTTTTTTCGATTTGCTCTGACATTGCATTTAATGCCGCGTGATCAACTTCAATTCGAGTTGTTGGTGGTGGCGTTAATAAATTTAACGAAGGTAACGGTGTTGTTGGTTTAGGTAAAGGCTTATCATTGCGTTTTAGCAAAGGATGAATAAGGCTTTCTTCCTCATCCTCATCCTCGTCCGTAACTTCTTTTATTTCATTTTTAGTTTGTTGTTCATTTGATTCGTTTACTACCTCATTTTGATATATGTCATCAATGAGAGGGTTTTCTTCTTTAAGAAGTGATATATCAACATCTTCGGGTATCTCAAATTCGGCTGGAATATCATTAGTATTATGATATTCAGGTGTAATACTTGGTGATGTTTCCGCTAAAGGTTCGATTACAATTGGATCAACTGAATCTTGAGATGCAATATGATTTAGATTAATTTTTGGCTCATTATGCTCCATAGTGAATAAAGGTTTACTTGGTGCATCGGCAATAGCGTATTTATCTTCTTCAAAAGGTTCTAAGGCCTCACGACTATTAATTTCTCCATCAGATTCTGTTGAACTCATATCACTCGTGGTGCTTTCATTCATATTTTTCAAAATAGTTTCCATTCGCGCTAAAATCGCGTCAGGATCCATTTCTTTTTTAGATATATCTTTAGTCGGTTGGTTAGTTTCGTTAGGAGATGTATTTGCCTCAATAGATTGCAATAATTGAGCAGCAGTTTTTATAAATACTTCATCATCTTTTAATGAAATAGGTTTAGTTGTACTAATATCTGATTCTGTCGCCAATTTGGTTGAGTCAATATTATCACTACTATCAACATCAATAGGTAGATCAAATTGAGGCTGTTTTTCTGTTGTTAATTTGTCTTCTTGCTTCGAATCAGCTGGTTGTGAAACTTTATCCGGAGTAAATAACCATTTTATTGGTGACAGGATGAACATAACTAAAGCACCAATTTTTTCAAACAGATAAAGCCAAGAGAAACCAGTTAAAAGCGTAATACATGCTAGTGTTGTTGCAAGCAAAGCTAGAGAGGTAGCTAAGCTACTCATAACAGGTAGAAGGCTTTCAATTACTATCGAACCTAAATAACCACCTGCTTGGAATTGTTCTGGATCGCGAATATTAAGAGCAAAAAAACCACAACAACTAAGTACAAAAGCTAAAATGCCGATAATTCGGAAAGAAACACTAAAATAGTTAATAGGATCACTGGCATGGCGGTAAAAGTAACCCATTAATTGTAAACAAAAAAAGATAATAATAACCGGTAAACTATAGGCGATTAATCCAAAAAACTGAAATAAGATATCAGAAATATATGCACCAATATAACCGCCTAAGTTGCTAATAGGATAGTGCCAAGCTGTACGTGACCAGCCAGGATCTGATGGGTTGTAAGTAAACAGTGATAAAAATAAGTAAACAGACAGGCCTATTAATGATAATAGAATTAATTGTGCAACAATCTGTCTTCTTGTAATTTTAGATTTTTTCAAACACGTACCTAAAAACTATCTTAATTAAAAATTTTGAGTATTTTATCATAAATTGAACCTACTCATAGCGTGAAAGGTGTATAAAAACTAATTTATTAGCAACTATTAATTCGATAGCGTTAAGGTTTGATTAAATCTTTTTGCATTCAACACGTAATGTTGAGCATTTTTAATATTTGCTTGAATTTCTTCATCTGTGAGTTTACGAATAATTTTAGCTGGTGATCCCATAATCATACAACCTTCCTCATAAGGTAGACTATGTGTAACTAGTGAGTTTGCACCTACTAGGCAGTTTTTGGCAATTCTAGCATTGTTTAAAATAGTACTTCCCATACCAATTAAACTATTATCCTCAATATTACAACTATGCAAAATAACATTATGGCCAACGGTGACATTCTCACCAACAATACAGGGAATGTCAGTTTCTGTATGAATAGTACTGTTATCTTGAACATTACTATTTTTACCAATATGAATAGTTGCGATATCACCTCGCAAAACTGCGTTAAACCATATAGATACGCCTTCTTCTAAAATAACATCACCAATGATGTCTGCTGATTTAGCAATAAAACACTTAGAATTAATTTGTGGTTTTAGATTTTCTAATTGATAAATCATGGTTAATTCCTTTTTATATTTTTGACACTCAAAAACAATCCAGCCGCAAAAAAGTTACAGATAACCATTGAGCCAACCATTAGCCATTCTGTTAAATTATTCGTAACAGTTGCTGTATTATGAGTTGAAACGAGTGTTGAAAGTAAGACTCCGATAGCGCCAGCGACGACAAAGCGGATGGTGCCTGCAAGCGAGGAGGCTGTGCCTGCTATATGAGAATAATAATCGAGTATTACAGCCATGCAATTACCACCTATGGTTGAAATACAACCGATATAACCAGCAATACATGCCACTAAAAAGACAAAACCTAAGTCAAATATACTCACTGTAGCCATACCTATGGCTGTAATAAATTGGAGGAGTAAGCCTAACTGAATCATCTTAATAGAACCAACCCGTTTTACAATACGGCTATTGAGTGTATTCATTGAAACCATGACCATAACATTAATAGCGAAGTAATAGCCGAAATTGGTTGATGCAACACCATGTAAGTTCATATAGACAAATGGTCCTAAACTTAGAAATGAAAATAATCCGGCTCCGGAAAATGCACCAATCATCATGTAAGTAAACACTTGTCTATGTCTAAATAGGGCAATGAAGTTGCTTAAAATTCGAATTATACTGAATTTATCACGTTTGGATTTGGCTAATGTCTCAGGGATATTGATTGTTACTAATGCAAAACAAATAATCGCCATTAAGCAAAGTGCATAGAAGTTAGCTTGCCAATTGAACCAATAAAGAATAAAACCACCAATAATCGGTGCGAGTAATGGGGCAACATTCGATATCAATGTTACAAAAGACATCATTTTAGAAAAATCATCACGATCGCGATAGATATCTTTCATTAATGCATTAATAACAATAGTGGTTGCTGATGCTGCTATTCCATGAAAAAATCGGGCTGTGATTAACTGATTTATATTAGCAGCAAGACCACAACATAATGCTGCAATTATGAAAATAATTAGTCCAGCAGTTAAAACTTTTCTTCGTCCGTAACTATCGGTGAGTGGACCAAACAAAAGCTGACCTAATGAAAATCCTAATAAATAGAAACTGATTGTCAACTGCACAGTTGAATCGGCGACATTAAATTTGTTCGCAATAGTTGGCATACTTGGTAAATACATATCAATAGATAATGGCATTAACATTGAAATGAAACCAAGAACAAAGATAAGTGCTTGTTTAGAAACTTTAATTTCTACTTGTGGTTCTTGTGTTTGCACGTTGTCATTCCTTTGGATACAAAGTTACTAAGTTTTAACTATAAAACCTAGTAAAAGAAAACATTAGTTAAGAATCAAACGGCTAATTAAACGAATTGATCTCATCTTGAGTAAGAGGGCGGTATTCGCCCTCAGGTATATCAAGAATAATATTGCCAATCTGTTTACGATGCAACTGGGTGACATGGTTATTTACAGCTGCAAACATTCGTTTCACTTGGTGATATCGGCCTTCACTTATTGTAAGTTCTGCATGGTAATCATCAAGGATAACTAATTTAGCTGGTTGAGTAAGTGTTTTTTCACTTTTTAGCTGAATACCTTGTTTAAATATCTCAATAAGATCATTATTAAGAGGTTGCTCAACGGTTACTTGATAAACTTTTTCACAATGATGTTTAGGAGAAGTAATGCGATGTGACCACTTACCATCATCGGTTAATAAAACTAGCCCAGTGGTGTCTAAATCCAGTCGACCTGCTGAATGCAGCTTTTCAGACATAGGTTCATCAATAAAATAGAGGATAGTTGGATGATCAGGATCATCAGTAGAACAAACATAACCTTGTGGTTTATTGAGCATGAAATAACGATTTTCGGTAATAGGTATAATTTCGAAACCATCATATTCTACAATTTGATCATCTGAGATATGGTAAGCACCTGATTTTACAACAGCTCCATTAACAGTTACCTTTTGGGCTTTCAGTTCTTTATTGACTATTGTTCGGCTTACCCCTAGATGGTGAGCTAGAAATTTATCCAGTCGCATATTCAAATACTATTCCTATAAACATGGTGTGTAAATATCAAAACGATGATTTTTAGTTTTAATTTCCGCCGTTGGTTTTTGATTGGCTAAAAATGGTGCATAATCAGGTCGTTTAACCACAACGCGTTTTTTAGCTAATCGTCTTGCGGGTTCAAGTAGGCTTTCTGCATCGAGATCGTTACCAACTAATTGTTGAAAAATTCGCATCTCTTTTTTCACTAATGCACTTTTTTGTCGATGCGGAAACATCGGATCAAGATAAACAACGTCAGGTTTTTCTTGATGTGAATTGAGCCCAAGTAAACTTGAATTATAAATTAAATGTAACAGCTTTTGTAATTGCTGACCAATGATTGGATCTTGATAAGCACGATTAAGCCCATCTTCTAACAAGGCAGCAACAACAGGATGTCGCTCAAACATAGTAACATGGCAACCAATAGAAGCTAATACGAATGCATCTCGTCCTAATCCAGCTGTTGCATCAATAATAGTGGGTAAATAATTACCTTTAACGCCAACAGCTTTAGCTATCGCTTCACCACGACCACCACCAAATTGACGACGATGAGCCATCGCACCAGACACAAAATTAACCGCGATTGCGCCTAATTTAGGTTCATCAGTTTTTTGTAACTCAAGTTGATTGTTTTGATTAACGAGAGTAAATGGAAGATCAGGATGCTTGAATAGCCACTGCTCAGCTAACTTTTTGAGCTGAGCAGTGTTAACTTTAGTGGATACCATAGTGACGAAGTAATGCCTCAAGTTGCGGTTCACGGCCACGGAAATTTTTGAATAATGTCATTGGTTCATCACTGCCACCTTGAGATAAAAAATTATCTAGGAAAGCATTACCTGTATTTGCATTGAAGATACCTTCTTCTTCAAAGCGAGAAAACGCATCAGCAGATAAAACTTCAGCCCATAGATAACTGTAATAACCTGCGGCATAACCTCCTGCAAAAATATGACTAAATGCGTGAGGGAATCGTCCCCAATCTACGGTTGGTACTACTGCAACTTGTTCTCTGACTTGTTTTAAAGTTTCTAAAATATCAGGTGTTTTTTCGCGATGTAATTTAAAATCAAATAAACCGAATTCTAACTGACGCAGAATAAATAATGCAGCTTGGAAGTTTTTGCTATCAAGCATTTTTTCTAGCATTTCTTGTGGTAATGGTTCGCCAGTTTGATAATGACCTGAAATAAATTCTAAAGCTTCAGGCTGCCAGCACCAATTTTCTAAGAATTGACTCGGTAATTCAACGGCATCCCATGGAACACCATTAATACCAGCCACTGATGACACATCAATTTCAGTTAACATATGATGTAGTCCATGACCAAATTCATGGAATAATGTGGTTACCTCATTATGAGTAAATAATGCTGGCTTATCACCGATTGGTCGATTGAAATTACATGTTAGATAGGCAACAGGTTTTTGGATATGGCCATCAGCAAAACGCATTTTACCAATACAATCATCCATCCAAGCACCACCGCGTTTATGTTCACGAGCATATAAATCAAGATAAAAGCTACCTTTTAATTCACCATTGGCATTATATAAATCGTAAAATTTTACCTCAGGTGCCCAAACTTCAACATCATGACGCTGTTTTGCAGTAATGCCAAAAATACGACGAACGACTTCAAATAATCCACTAATAACTCGATCCTCTGGAAAATATGGACGAAGTTCTTCATCATTGATGGTATAAAGATGTTGCTTTTGTTTTTCGCTGTAATAAGCGATATCCCATGGTTTGATATCACTTGCACCAAAATACTCATAAGCATATCTTTTAAGTTCGGTTAATTCTTTTTCACCTTGTGGTTTAGCTTTGGTTGCTAAATCGGTTAAAAATGCGGTAACTTGCGTAACAGTTTCAGCCATTTTAGTTGCTAATGACTTATCGGCATATGTGTCAAAACCAAGTAACTGAGCAAGTTCAGCTCGAAGCGATATAATTTGTTTAATGATTTCTGTATTATCCCACTTACCGGCATTAGGTCCTTGGTCAGACGCTCGAGTATTGTATGCTTGATAGAGTTCAAATCGTAAATCTCGATTATCGCAATAAGTCATTACAGGTAAATAACTTGGAATATCGAGCGTTAATAACCAACCATCTTGCTCTTTTGCCTTAGCTTGCTCTTTAGCTGCGGCTAAGGCACTTTCAGGCATTCCGGATAAATCTTCAATATTCGTGATTAATTTTGACCAGCCCATAGTGGCATCTAATACATTATTACTATATTGAGATGATAATTCTGAAAGTTTGGCAACAATTTCACCATAACGTTTTTGCTTATCATCCGCCAATCCAATACCCGATAATTCAAAATCCCGCAATGCATTGTTGATTACCTTTTTTTGTGCTTTGCTTAACTTTTCGAAGTGTTTGCTATCTTTAAGTTGTTTATAAGCATTATATAGTGGTTTATGTTGTCCTACCCAAGTACTGTATTGAGATAGCAAAGGTAAGCAAGCTTCATATGCTTCACGTAGTTCTGGGCTGTTTTTCACTGAATTAAGATGACTAACCGGTGACCATGCTCGGCTAAATTTTTCATCCATTTCATCAATGGGTTGAACAAGATTATCCCAAGTGTATTCACTATTTTGTTCAAGCACAGATTCAATCGTTTTACGACAATTGTTTAATGTCTCTTTAATCGCTGGTAAAACATGCTCAGGTTTGATTTGTGAAAATAGGGGTAATGATGAATTACTTAATAGTGGGTTAGTCATTCTGGAATACCTTATGCAATGATTATGTTTATTTATAAAACATGTGGCTAAAAAAACTTTATTCAAGTTTCTATGTTCATGGAGGGTGATTATAAACCCATTAATTTTCGCTCACGTTGCCATTCAGTTGGTGTATAGGTTTTGATTGATAATGCATGGATTCGATTATCATTAATAAATTCCGCTAATGGTGCATAAATAGCTTGTTGTTTTTTTACACGACTTAATTCAGCAAACATTTCACCAACGGCAATAACTTGAAAATGGCTGCCGTCGTTTGTCAGTACATGCACATCGTCGAGGTTAAGTGAATTTTTTAATTTAGCTATAATTTCTTGTTTATCCATTATTTAAACTCAGTATTAACTATTTTATAAAAAAAAGTTGAGGAACGGGGTTTTTGAGCTCTCAAATTGCATCAATTTTAATGATTAATCACTGTTTGCAAATCATAAAGCTCAATTAGTGTTTGTAATTGTGGGCTGATCCCAATCAATTTTACATTATATTGATTACAAAAATAGACAAGTGTCGCGAGTCCAGAAGAGTCAACCCGTGTTACTCTAGATACATCAATATGGCTTATATTGCTTAATAGTGTATCTTGAGCAATCCATAAATCATTTAAAGAGTGAAAATCAAGTTCACCGATTAAATTAAGTGCATTTTGTTGTTTTTCTGCTTGGATTCGCGACATAATGAACTAACCTTTTTGTTTAGCGTTTGGATCAATTTTGCGATTGGATAGATCATTTAATTGTTTGGTTAATGCATCTATTCCATTTTGGCGAAGAATAGCTGCCCATTCGTTTTGTTTAGTTGTAACCATGCTTACTCCTTCAGCTGTTAAGTCATAAGCTTTCCATTCACCTGTTACTGTATTTTTTCGCCATTGGAAATCGATACGAATAGGTTGTTGATTTTTATCTGGCTGATTTAAAAGCACGCGAATTGAAATAAGTGATTTGTTAGTTAAATCTTTTGGTGCTTCAACTTGGTAAGTTTGACCGTTGTACATAGAAAGTGCTTGAGCAAAAGCTTGAACTAAATAGTTTTCAAAAGCTTTGAAATAAGCTGTTCGTTGTGCGTCAGTTGCTGATTTATAAGCATCACCTAAAATTAATGCGCCTGCATATTTAACTTGGACATAAGGCAATAAATCCGCTCTTACAATATCTTTAAGTTTATTTGGATTTGACTTAATTGATGCTGATTGAGCTTTCATCGTACTAAATATTTTGTCAGCAGCAACTTGCATATCGTTATAAGGATCGTTTGCAAATGCTGAAGAACTTATTACTAATGTAAGTACTAAAAAAAGGGCTTGTTTAAATTTGGTTAACATAGTTACTCCTTACTATCATTGGTATCTTGTTTTTTATCTGATGATCCGCCTGTGCTATATAAAAATTGTCCAATCAAGTCTTCGATCACCATGGCTGGTTTTGTATTGTTAATGACATAACCATCTATAAGATAAGCTGGTTTATTATTACTATTACTCGTTGTTGTAGTGGTATCAGAATCTAATGAATCAAGTTCGTGTTCAATGCTTTGATCTAACCCAAAATTGATATCAATAAATTGTTCACCTAATAGGCCAGAAGTTTTGATTGAAAGCGAGCTAGAACTTGGAATTCTATTGTATTGAGCATCTAAATCCATAGTGACATAAGGTTTATACGTTGCACCTTTTTCTGATTTAAGACTAATATTGCTTACACGACCAATCACTACACCGCCAATTTTAATTGGTGATCTTACTTTTAATCCACCAATGTTATCAAATACAGCATAAACACGGTAGGAGTTATGACGAGCGAAAGACGTTGGATCGGTAACTCTAAAACATAAAAACAGCACTGAGCAGATAACCAGTACCATAAATAACCCTACTGTAATTTCAACTTTACGACTCATGTTTAATGACCTCAATTACTAAACATTAATGCGGTTAAAATAAAATCTAACCCCAAAATAACTAATGATGAATAGACAACGGTGTTCGTTGTTGCCCGACTGATTCCTTCTGATGTTGGCACACAATCATAGCCATTAAATAGAGCAATCCAAGTACTAGCGATTGCAAATGCAAAGCTTTTAATAAAACAATTGCCTAAATCGTGCCACCAATCGACATTACTTTGAATGGATGACCAAAAAAATCCTGCATCAATCCCTTTCCAATCAACACCTACTAATACACCACCTAAAATGCCAACAGCGACAAAAATTGCTGTTAGAAACGGCATACAAAAAAATCCAGCCCAAAATCGTGGCGCGATAATTCGTCTTAATGGGTCGATCGCCATCATTTCCATGCTTGATAATTGTTCGGTGGCCTTCATTAGACCAATTTCAGCGGTTAACGCTGAGCCGGCACGGCCTGCAAATAGTAATCCTGCTACTACAGGCCCAAGTTCTCTCAACAGCGCAAGTGCGACTAGCATCCCCAAACTGGCTTCAGCACCAAAGGTGGTTAAAATGAAGTAACCTTGTAGCGCTAGTACCATTCCTATGAAAAGACCGGATACGATAATAATTGATAGCGATTGTACACCGACAAAGTAAAATTGTTTAACAAGTAATGGGAATTGTTTGCTAAATTGAGGTTTACCGATAAGTGCACCAAATAGCATTACGCCTGAGCGACCTAGCATCGCGATAATATTGATTATTGATCGCCCAAGTTTTGCAATTAAGTTTAACATTAGTTTGCACCTCTACTTAGGTCTAATTTGTAATCATCCGCAGGATAATGAAATGGTACTGGGCCATCGGCTAATCCTTCAAGGAATTGTTTTACTCGTAAATCATCATTATTGCGTAATTCTTCAGATGTACCGCCAGCAATAATATGTTGTTCAGCAACAATATAGGCATAATCGGCAATACTTAATACTTCACTAACATCATGGCTAACAACAATACAGGTTAATCCAAGTGATTGGTTAATTTCAGATATAAGTTTGACAATTACGCCCATGGATATAGGATCTTGCCCAGCAAAAGGTTCATCAAACATGATTAAATCAGGATCGAGTGCTATTGCTCTGGCTAATGCTGCCCGCCGTGCCATTCCTCCAGATAGTTCTGAAGGCATCATGTTAGCTGCACCACGAAGTCCTACTGATTGTAATTTCATTAATACCAAATTATGTAAAATAGGTTTTGGTAAATTAAAATGTTCTCTTAATGGATAAGCAACATTATCAAATACTGATAAATCAGTAAATAGAGCCCCAGATTGGAATAACATACTCATTCTTTTACGGACTTCATATAACCTTGAACGAGTCATACTAGGTATATCTTCACCATCAAATAGGATTTGACCTGATTGTGGCTTAAGTTGCCCGCCAATCAGTCTTAATAGTGTAGTTTTACCTATTCCCGATGGCCCCATAATTGCGGTAACTTTGCCTTTGGGAACCGTCAAGTTCATATTTTTATAAATTGGACGAGTCCCACGATAAAAAGACATATCGTGTATTTCGACCAGATTTTGTTGTAATGTGTTGGTCACAATGAGTTCCTACACTACCATAATTAAATGTTGGTTATTTTACTTGATTATTACAAATAAACAAATGTATTAACCAAGTAGCTGATTTAGTGACGGTAATCATAAAATATGCTGAACTTATTTGTTCGTCATTTTATGCTAAAACTTTTTTAATATTTTAACTATATGAGAATATTGAATTATATTTATTGATTTTTTGTGGTAAATAGTGGCGTTTTGAAGTAAACGCCAGTATAAAGTGTTGCAATAGGGTTTAAATAGTTGGGATCATTCGTGTCTTGCCTTGCGTGCCAAATAATTACCAATGCTTTGTACAATTTGTATTGCAATAACTAAGATCACAACACAGATATATATGACGGTATCATCAAAACGTTGATAACCTTGCGAATAGGCGACATCTCCAATACCACCTGCGCCAATAGCCCCTGCCATTGCTGTTGCCCCAATCAAACCAATTGTGGCGGTTGTGAAAGTTAAAATCAATGAACTAAATGCTTCTGGTAGCATAAAGTGCCAAATAATTTGTACTGGCGTTGCGCCCATCGATTCAGCTGCTTCAATAATACCACTTTTTACCTCTAATAATGAGTTTTCAACAAGCCGAGCAATATAAGGAGCAACATAAAAAGTTAAGGGCACAATTGCTGCTGTCGTACCGATTGATGTGCGAACTATAAAGTAAGTAAATGAATGAAGTGAAAAGAGTAAAATAATAAAAGGTAATGAGCGAACAAAATTAATAATTGGGTTGATAATCTGATAAACCCGTTTATTTTCGAGTAAACCAGATGGTCGGGTGGTGACTAAGCAGATCGCTAATGGAACGCCGATTAATGCGCCTAATATTAATGAAAAAACAACCATATATAATGTGTCTAATGATGCTTGTGCATATTGCTCAACGGTTACTCTGGTTAGAAAATTAGTATTTATATAATTGATAAAATCGTTGACTATTTCCATTAGTTGTTCTCCCCATGTTTGATTTCTGTAACGTTAACCCCATTTTCGCGAAGAAATTGCACCGATTGTTCGATATTATTATCACTTCCTTTTAATTGAACAAACATACTGCCTAATACCGTTTTTTCGATTTCAGACATATGGGCAAATAAAATATTCACTACTACTTTCTGCTGTAAGATCAATGCATTCATAACTGGCTCTGAGGCCGAACGACCTAAAAATTCAAGCTTAAACAACTTAATATTATGTTTATCACCCTCAATTTTTAGCAGATTTTCAACAACACCTTCAGGGATTTGGTCATTAATAACTGAACTAACAAATTTTTGTGTGGTTTTATGCGTTGGATGACCAAAGACATCAAGTACATTGCCATGTTCGATAATTTTACCTTTTTCCATAACTGCTACTTTGTGACATATTTGCTGTATTACATGCATTTCATGGGTAATTAGAACGACAGTTATTTTATATTTATCATTAATTTTTTTTATTAATTCCAAAATAGCTTGAGTAGTTTGTGGATCGAGTGCCGATGTGGCTTCATCACAAAGTAAAATATCGGGATCGTTCGCCAAGGCCCGAGCAATTCCAATACGTTGCTTTTGCCCACCTGATAGCTCTTTAGGATAGCTATTAGCTTTATCGCTTAATCCAACAAATTCGAGCAGTTCATGAACTTTCTGTTTAATTGTTTGTTTATCTTTTTTGATGAGGACTAGAGGGATCGCAACATTTTCATATACGGTTTTGGATTCAAGTAAATTGAAATGTTGAAAAATCATGCCTATTTTACGGCGAACTTGGCGTAATTGAGCGTTTGATAACTGATTCAATGATTGGTTTTGAATAACAACATTGCCTTGAGTTGGTTTTTCAAGAAAGTTTATCAGACGAACTAGCGTACTTTTTCCTGCACCACTATAACCAATAATGCCGTAGATATCGCCTTTTTGGATAGTTAAGTTGATGTTTTGTAATGCTTGGGTGGTAACTCCATTTCGTTCGTATTGTTTCGATACATTTTCAAATTTTATCATTATGTGATACCTATCAATGTTGTGCTACTTCAATTAATCCTTGCTTAGCGAGATTGGCTAAATAGTTGGCTGCTGGCATTATCATGTCAGTATTAACTAAAAATTTTGGATGATGTAGGGCGTAAGGGCTTTGTGAACCAAGATTGATAAATGCGCCAGGTACATGATTCAAATAGTGGGCAAAATCTTCACCACCAAGTTGCGGTTGAAAATCAACAACATCATATCCTTGTTGTTTGGCAATCTTTTGACAAAAATCGACCCACTTTGCAACATTTATGATTGATGGCGGGCCATCAAACCATCTCAACTCTGCTTTGGCTCCCATGCTAAGTGCAATATTTTCAACAATGCTTTTTAATTGTTGTTTGACTTTTAACCTTATATCAGGAGTTAGCGTTCTTACAGTGCCTTCCATCTCAACAATTTCAGGAATGACATTCCATGTGTTCCCTCCTAAGAATTTTGTAATGCTGACAACCACAGCATCAAGCCCACTTATTGTACGACTTGATATTGTTTGGATAGCACTAATAATTTGTGAACCAATAACAATTGGATCAATTCCTGACTCAGGTCTTGCCGCATGGGCTCCAACACCTTTTATTGTGATTTCAATTCGGTCAACGTTTGCTGAAAAGGGGCCAGCTCGTGAAGCCATTTGGTTAATGGTTAAATTAGGATTATTGTGCATTCCTAAAATAACATCAACGCCATTAAGCGCACCAATTTCTATGAAATGTAATGCACCACTAAAATTTTCTTCAGCCGGTTGAAAAAGTAATCGAACCGTTCCTTTCAAATGCTCTTCATTGGCTTTCAATAAGTAAGCTGCTCCCATTAAAACAGATGTATGCAGATCATGACCGCAAGCATGCATTACTCCTTTTTGGGTTGAACGGTATTGGCAATCTGATTGTTCAAAAATGGGTAGGGCGTCAATATCGGCTCTTAAGGCTAAGACTGGTGAGCCTGAACCAATTTCAGCAATAACACCAGTTTTTGCGCCTAGCTCTAATATGCGAATATTCGCTTTTTCTAAGTAATACCTTAATTTTTTGGTTGTTTCAAACTCCTGATTTGAAAGCTCTGGATTTTGATGTAAGTCGAGAAAAAGCTGCTCGATAATGGGTGCAATAGCTTTTGTCATGGTAAGTCCAATTGATAAAAATATTGATATTTTTACAGTAGCACAGCTGATATTTTGGCTCTAATAATCGTTTTTTATAACTTATTCCAAAAAGTTATAAGATAGAATTACATGGAATAAATGAATTATTTTTTATGTGTTAGAGTAGTTTTAAAATTTACACTTCACTGAGGATAGTTCAAATGAAAATGAGGTTCATCAAGCAAAAATTAGTTAATAATGTTGTGGTGTTAGCTTTATTTAGTTCTCTTTTTTTTATTACAGCATGTGATAACTCATCATCGAAAACCGATAATCAAACTAAAAAAGAGATCAGTATGGGCGTTTCACCAGGACCGTACAATGATCTGTTTAATGATGCGGTTAAACCAATACTAGAATCAGAAGGCTATAAAGTTAAGTTAGTTAATTTTCCACATTTATTAGAATCAGATGTGGCATTAAGTGAAGGCAGTATTGATTTAACGGTAGCTCAACATACTGCATATATGGATGTGTTTAATAGTCAACGCAAAGCTCATTTAAAACCAGTGGTGCATGTACCTTCGGTTCCAGCTGCAATATTTTCGAATAAGTATACGTCGATAAAAAATGTTTTTCCGGGTGCTAAAATTGGAATTCCTCAAGATGCATCAAATGCAGCACGTTCTTACAACTTGTTGGAAAAAGCTGGTTGGATTAAGTTAAAACCAAATAGTAATCCAATTATTGTCGGCAAAAATGATATTGCCGAAAATATTGCGGGTGTTGATATTGTTGAAATGGATTCAGCCAATATTCCAAGAGTTTTAAATGAGTTAGATTTCGCCGTCATTCCAGGCAGTATCGTTTATTCCGCTAATATTGACTCGAAAAAAGCACTTTTGTCTGAAACAATTATTCCTGATTTAGAAATTATGGTTGTAGTTAATGAAGGTAATGAAAATAGTCAATGGGCAAAAGATATAAAGCGTATTTACCAATCACAACAATTTAAAGATTACATGCAAACACATAATCAAAATGGTTATTGGGTTATGCCACAAGAATAGTGATCATTTAGCCCGTTTAAATACGGGCTTTTTAATATTTAGGCATACTGGTATCAACAGTTCGAGCCCAAGCGTCAATGCCACCAGTTAAATTGTAGAGAAAATCACAATCAAATCCATTTTCAACCAAATAATTTGCAACGTTAAGACTCCTTACACCATGATGGCAATAAATAATAATATCAATTTCATCTGGGATTTTATCTAAATAAAGTGGTATGAGATTCATAGGAATATGTATTGCTCCTGCTATTGCACAAATTTCTACTTCATTAGGTTCGCGTACATCAAGTAAAAAAAGCGGTACGTTATTATCGATCTGTTGTTTTAGTTGCAAAGGTGTTATTTCTTTTATTATTGACATTATTCAAACTCATTCTATCTAAAAAAAGTTGAGGAACGGGGTTTTTGAACGCTATTTTATGTATTTTTTATTAAAAATCCCATCTTGCTAAAGAATGACAAGATGGGATTTTATTATGCAGCTAAAGCTTTACTAATTTTTTCGTAAAGATCTTTAGATAAATTATTCAACTTCAATAAGCTTTCTAAAGCTGCTGTCATTTTTTTCTGACGGTCTTTATTATAATGTTTTAGACGGATAAGTGGATCAATGAGTCGTGATGCCACTTGTGGATTTTTTTGGTTTAACTCTGTTAATATTTCTACTAAGAAATGATAACCACTACCGTCTTCCGCATGGAAAGCGATAGGATTATTATTTACAAAAGCACCAATTAGGCTTCTAATCCGATTTGGATTATTCAGTGAAAATGAGCGGTGATTGAGTAGTTTTTTTACTGTTGATAATACATTTTGCTCAGGGCTTGTTGCATTCAAGGCTAACCATTTATCCATAACCAAACCATCTTGATGCCATTTATTATCAAAATCGACAAGTAAAGTATGACGGCAATCAAGCTGTGCTTTCACCGCTGTGGTAAGTGCAGCTAATGAATCTGTCATATTATTCGCTTGTTCATATTGTCTTTTGACTAAGACATCTACTTGCTGATTATCGTTAGCATAAGCCAATAATGATAAACAACAATTTTTCAGCATACGTTTGCCGATATCTGAATGTTCAATATGATATTGAGCTGTTTGATTATGATGATAGACCGCTGTTAACTCATCATAAAGTTCATTAGCAAACACTCCTAATAAGAATTGGCGTGCTTGATAAATCGCAATCGGATCAATAATATCAAACAGATTTGCTAATTCATTTTCTGAAGGTAATGTCAATATTTGTGCGATAAGTGCAGGCTCAACAGAGTCTGATAATAGTATTCCTCTAAAAGCATCCAAAACAAGTTCAGAGAAAGTCATGGGTAGATTATGTTGATAATTACTGACATTTAAACGCACATATTTTGCTAATAGCATTTGCGCAGCATCGTAACGACTAAAAGCATTACTAGCATGTTGCATTAAGAATATAAGATCACCATCTTGGTAATCGTAATTGAGTTTTACCGGTGCTGAGAAATCACGCAATAAAGATATAATTGGTTTTTCACTAATATTATCAAATACAAATTGTTGTTTTGCTTGTGTTACATTTAATACATGATGTATAGATTTGTTTTGATATTGCAATCTAATCACTTCGCCATCATGTTGATAAAGTTCAATATCTAATGGAATATGTAGTGCTTGTTTTTGGCTTTGATCTTGCGTTGCTGGCGTATGTTGCTCAACAGTTAGGGTATATTGATGATTTTGTGGATCGTAACTGTCAGTTACTGTTAAAACTGGTGTGCCCGATTGGCTGTACCATAATTTGAATTGTGTTAAGTCAATGCCTGATGCATCTTGCATAGCTGCAACAAAATCATCACAGGTTGCAGCACTTCCATCATGTCGTTTGAAATAGAGTTTCATCCCTGCTTGAAAGTTTTCTTCACCTAATAATGTGTGCATCATACGTATAACTTCTGCACCTTTTTCATATACGGTAACAGTATAGAAATTGTTCATTTCAATTACTTGTTCAGGGCGAATAGGATGAGACATAGGGCTGGCATCTTCAGCAAATTGTACGGTTCGTAGTAGTTTGACATCACTGATACGTTTTACCGATCTAAGTCCTTGGTCAGAAGTAAATTCTTGATCTCTAAATACAGTTAATCCTTCTTTTAAACTAAGTTGGAACCAGTCTCGACAAGTAACGCGATTACCAGTCCAGTTATGAAAATATTCGTGACCAATTACGGATTCAATTCCAATGTAATCGTCATCTGTCGCGGTTTCAGGTTTAGCTAAGACATATTTAGAATTGAAAATATTTAGTCCTTTATTTTCCATTGCGCCCATATTGAAGAAATCAACAGCCACAATCATGAAAATATCTAAGTCATATTCTAAATCGAAACGATTTTCATCCCAGCGCATGGCATTTTTTAAACTGGTCATTGCCCATTGTGAACGTTCTAAATTACCTTTATCTACATAAATTTCTAAATCAATTTTTCGATTAGAGCGAGTAATAAAGTAATCTTTTAATATATCAAAATCACCAGCTACTAATGCGAATAAATAGGCTGGTTTAGGAAATGGATCTTGCCATTGAACCCAATGTCTACCGTCAGCTAGTTCGCCTTGTGAAATGCGGTTTCCATTAGATAATAGATATGGATATTGTTTTTTATTGGCAGTAATTCGAGTTGAAAAACGAGCTAATACATCGGGTCTATCAAGGTAGTAAGTGATATGACGGAAACCTTCCGCTTCACATTGTGTACAAAGTGCATCACCTGAAACATATAGTCCTTCAAGTGCGGTATTATCAATTGGTTTGATTTCGTTGACGATGGTTAAAGTAAATTCAGATGGGACATTTTTAATGATTAATCCGGTTTTTGTGATTTGATAATCACTCCAAGGTTGCTCATCAATATTTATTGAAACTAATTTAAGTTCTTCACCGTCTAAAATTAAATCGTCAGCTTGAGGATTTTTATTAATAACATGACTACGAGCGATAACTGTAGTTGTTTCTGCAGCTAAATCAAAATCGAGGTCAATATCAGTAATCGTGAAGTCGGGTGTTTTATAGTCATGACGAAATTTAGCAATTGGTTGGATATCAGTTGTACTCATTTTTCTTTGCCTTCTAAAGTGATACGCTGATCATGTATTTGAATTCATCAAAATAGGTCTTAATTACTTTCACTTTCATTTATTAATCAGATAAAAGTAAATGAATTATCAATATTAATCATTTTGGAATAGATATGGATTAATTTATCAAAATATCTTTATTGGCTATTATAGCGTATTAAAAATAATCTTATTAGATAATTAATCTATATCTTAATTATTATTCTGCTATAATCTCCAGAATTTTCTTGAAAGAACTGATAATAGATAGACATGTTACCCGCAATAATTACATCAATATTAGATACTGATGCTTATAAATTGCATATGCAGCAAGCTGTTTTTCATCATTATCCTGATGTGACTGTGAATGCACAGTTCCTGTGTCGTAGTGATGATTTACTTGGTCAGTATGCTGATCAAATTGCTCATCAAGTTAAATTAATGGAGTCTCTAGCTCTTACTGAAGATGAGTTCGCTTATTTGTCGCATATTTCTTTTTTTAAACCAGATTATTTAAATTGGCTAAAAAATTGGCATTTTAATAGTCAATTGTTAACGATTAAAAATGAAGATGGTCAGCTAGTTATTCAAATTGAAGGTAAATGGGTCGATGTGATTTTGTGGGAAGTACCATTGCTTGCAGTAATTAGTGAGATTATTCATAAAGATCGTTCTCCTAATATTGGTGTTGATCAAGCACTAGTAAGACTTAAAGATAAATTAGCAATATTTGATACTAATGATATCGATATATCTGGTTTCAATTTGATGGATTTTGGCACACGAAGACGTTACTCTTTTGCTGTACAAGAAGCCGTTGTTAGTTATTTGCAAAACCATTTTACCAATTTTAATAGTACTAGTAATTATTTATTGGCATATCGTTTAGGATTGACACCGGTTGGTACTCAAGCACATGAATGGTTTCAAGCTCATCAGCGTTTAAGTACCAATTTACAAGACTGCCAGAAGACGGCACTACAAGTTTGGTTAGATGAGTATCCACATGATTTGGGTGTTGCATTAACTGATTGTATTACGATGGATGCATTTTTACGGGATTTTGATTATTATTTAGCCTCTCATTATCAAGGATTACGCCATGATTCAGGCGATCCGATAGAGTGGGGCGAAAAAGCGATTCGTCATTATCAGCAATTAGGAATTGATCCTAAAACAAAATTACTGGTTTTTTCTGATAGCCTAAACTTTGATAAAGCGCTTAAAATCTATCAATACTTCAATAACCGAGTAAAATTATCTTTTGGTATAGGCGGTTTTTTAGCTTGTGACATTCCGTCTACAGAGTTTAATACCAAGTCCTTGAATATTGTGTTAAAACTCACTGAATGTAATAATCAACCTGTGGCTAAATTATCAGATAGTCCTGGAAAAACGATTTCGAAAGATTTGGCCTTTATTGACGAATTGAAAAGAACGTTCAAAGTCAATCATTAATAATAAAAGTAGATTATTAATGCTAAAAATTAAATAAGTAATATATCATTAACCGGTATTATTAATCATAAAGAAAATTTTTATGGTTAGTCATTTTAAAATTATATTGCTTTTAATAATATTAACTATATAGATAATAAAATAGAGATGGATAATTAAAATGAATTCAGTTGCTCCTATTGTTGACGTGTTACAAGGCAAAATTGCTGTTGGTAGCACTATTTCTGTTCAAGGCTGGGTACGAACGCGCCGTGATTCGAAAGCCGGTATTTCATTTCTGGCTGTTTATGATGGCTCATGCTTTGATCCTATTCAAGCTGTTATAGAAAAAGAACTACCAAATTATGAACAGGATATTTTACGTTTAACTGCTGGCTGTTCAGTAAAAGTAACAGGAAAAGTAGTTGAATCTCCTGGTCAAGGTCAAAAATATGAGTTGCAAGCAACGAATGTTGAAGTTTATGGTTTTGTTGATGATCCTGAAACTTATCCTATGGCCGCTAAACGTCACTCAATTGAATATCTTCGTGAGGTTGCCCATTTACGAGCTAGAACCAATATTGTTGGAGCAATCACTCGTGTGCGACATACATTAGCCCAAGCTATTCACCAATTTTTTGATGAACGTGGATTCTTCTGGTTATCAACACCAATTATTACTGCATCAGATACTGAAGGTGCAGGGGAAATGTTTCGAGTTTCAACTCTTGATATGTTAAATCTACCTAAAACAGATAATGGTAAAATTGACTTTGATAAAGATTTTTTTGGTAAAGAAGCCTTTTTGACTGTTTCGGGACAACTCAATGCAGAAACTTATGCTTGTGCACTTTCTAAAGTTTATACTTTTGGTCCAACATTTAGGGCTGAAAATTCAAATACTACTCGCCATTTAGCCGAATTTTGGATGATGGAACCGGAAGTTGCTTTTGCCGATCTTAACGATAATGCAAAACTCGCCGAAGATATGTTGAAATATGTTTTCAAGACGGTACTAGAGAAACGCGCTGATGATATGCAGTTTTTTGCTCAGCATATTGATAAAGAAGCAATCAATCGTTTAGAAAACTTTATTAATGCTGATTTTGCTCAAGTTGATTACACCGATGCCATTTCTATTTTACAAAACTGTGATGCAAAATTTGAAAATCCTGTTAGTTGGGGAATTGATTTAGCCTCTGAACATGAACGGTATTTGGCTGAACAACATTTTAAAGCGCCAGTTGTTGTTAAAAATTATCCTAAGGATATCAAAGCATTCTATATGCGTATGAATGATGATGGTAAAACTGTTGCAGCAATGGATGTATTAGCGCCAGGAATCGGCGAGATCATTGGTGGTTCGCAACGTGAAGAACGCTTAGATATGTTAGATAAACGTATGGATGAGTTAGGTCTTAAAAAAGAAGACTACTGGTGGTATCGTGATTTGCGTCGTTATGGAACTGTTCCACATTCAGGTTTTGGACTTGGTTTTGAACGATTGATTGTGTATGTCACTGGTGTACAAAATGTTCGTGATGTGATCCCATTTCCAAGAACACCGCGTAATGCAAATTTCTAAAATTTGCTCAAATTTTCAACTGACTTTTTGTCAGTTGATATAAAAATTAATATAAATAAAATACAAAAATCGTATAAAAATTAATCAAACGGATGTAATTTTAAGCTTAGACACGAAGTTTTAGGAAAAGTTCACTTGATTTTAATAAATTTTTATACATAATTTACAGTACTGTGAAAATTGAGATAAAAATAATAGTTATAAACATTAGTTAAAAACATTATTTTTGGATGAATAATCATTGTAACAAAATTGACACAACCCAAAAGACGTGTCTTTTAAGAAAAATAACCATGAGGGTAAGAAATGAAACGTAATCTATTAGCAATCGCTATCCCTGCTCTTTTAGTAGCAGCAGGTGCAAATGCTTCTATCGAAGTATGGAATAAAGATGGTAACAAAGTAGACTTTTACGGACGAGTAAAAGCTGCTAACAACATCACTGACCGTGGACAAGCAGGTGAAGGTGATGATACTTCAGCTCGTTTAGGTATGTCTGGTCAAACACAAATCACTGACGGCATCACTGGTTACGGTCGTTGGGAATATGAAGCTAAAGCAGGTAAAGATTCTCATAACGAAGTTCGTTATGCATTCGCTGGTTTAAACTTTGGTGATTTTGGTTCATTCGATTATGGTCGTAATGACGGTGTGTTAAAAGCAATCACTGCATATACTGACGTATTACCACAATTTGGTGGTGACGCAGCAAACAACGAATGGAACGTGCTATCAGCTCGTACTAAAGCTGTTGCAACTTACCGTAACAACAATTTATTCGGTTTAACTGACGATATCAGCTTTGCATTACAATATGCAGATAATGGTGATAATTCATTAACCTATGATGGTAAAAAGTCTAAAGTAGTACTTGATGAACATGATAATTTCGACGGATTTAAAGGTGATAGCCGCGAAGCATATGGTGCTAATGTTCAATGGCGTATCTTTGACACAGGTTTAACCGTTGGTGCTGGTTATGCACAAACTGCAGGTAAATCTAAATATTATGAAGGCGAGACTAAAAAAGCTAGAACTTGGAGCACAGGTATCAAATATGATAACTATAACCTATATTTAGCAGCAAACTATTTCCAAACTAAATTCAATACTTGGAATGAGAGAGTTGCTGGCGGTGATCGTTATGATGATCCTAAAATCAAAGGTGTTGAGTTAGTTGCTCAATATGGTATTGATTTAGAAGTAGGTCGTTTAACTCCATCTTTAGCTTATGTTCAACATAAACTTAGCAATATTGAAGATGCGTATTATGATGATAACCATAAAGAAGGTCGTAATTTAGCTAAATATGTTTCAGTTGGTATGACATATGACCTTAATAAGAACTTCAGTGCTATCGTTGAATATAAATTCAATCTTCTTAAAAAATACGATCAAGGAGCTGAAGATAATACAGTTCGTGAAAGCAATGGTCGTCATAAATACAAACCAGGTACTAAAGACGTGTTAGGTGTTGGTTTAATTTACCAATTCTAATCTCTTAATATCCTTAAATATCTCAAAAAGGCACTTAGGTGCCTTTTTTTTCGTCTATTAAATATCAAACCATACAAAAAAACATTTTATGCTTAAAAAAAATTAATTTTAAGTCATAGAATAGTCCTAATTCGCAGAATTACATGTGATAAACATTGTTAATCTACAGTGTTTCAATAAAAATCTAGTATTCAATAGTAGATATCCCAGTAATAATTTAGTTGCTATTTGAAAGCAACTATTTATTAAACCAAGAACAAATATTTTTGTATCTTTTTTAAATAATAAAATACCTAAGAGGGTAATTAAATGAAACGTAATCTATTAGCAATTGCTATTCCTGCACTATTAATTGCCGGAACAGCTAGCGCTTCTATTGAAGTGTGGAACAAAGATGGCAATAAAGTTGACTTTTATGGTCGAGTCTATGCTTTAAATTATCTTACTGATCGAAATAATCAAACTGGTGAAGGTGACAAAACGACAGCTCGTTTAGGTATGTCTGGTGAAACGCAAATTTCAGATAGTTTGAGTGGCTATGGTCGTTGGGAATATGAAGCAAAAACTGGATCAGATGCTGATAACGAAACTCGTTATGCATATGCTGGTTTAAATTTCGGTGATTTTGGTTCATTTGACTACGGTCGTAACGACGGTGTATTAAAAACTTTAACTTCTTATACTGACGTTCTACCTGAATTTGGTGGTGATGCTTCAAATAATGATATTTACGCATTAACGGCTAGAACAAAAGCTGTAGCGACTTACCGTAATTCAAACTTTTTTGGATTAGTTAACGGTTTACGTTTTGCAGTACAGTATGCAGATAACGGAGATAATAGTTCAACTCAATATCTAAATAAGCATGATCGTACTGACCATGATAGTGCAGAAGCATGGGGTTCTGTAATTGATTGGGATGTGCTTGATAGTGGTTTATCTATTGGTGCAGGTTATGCGCAAACTGGTGGACATAAAGATGCTAAAGCATGGTCAGCAGGTGCTAAATATAATAACGACAATCTTTATTTAGCTGCACTTTATATTCAAGGTAAACAAAAATATGGTTGGGAAAAAGCGTCAAGTACAAGTAACACTGATGATTTGAAAACCAAAGGTTTTGAATTAGTTGCACAATATGGTATTGACTTTGAAGTTGGCCGTTTAACACCTTCTGTTGCATATATTCAACATAAAGTACAAGATGCTTCAAGCTTCTCAAGAAGTGGTGATGCAGGCCTTAAAGGTAATGATTTAGTTAAATATGTTGATGTTGGCTTAACTTACGATTTCAATAAAAATTTATCAGCCATTGTTGATTATAAAATCAACTTGTTAGATAAGAATGATATTGGCGCACGTCGTGCTTTATATGAAGACGGTACATTTAGTAAATCTCAAATTAAAGCAACAGCTAAGGATACTGTTGCATTAGGATTAATTTATCAATTCTAATTATTTTATCTTTTGATTTGATAAAGGCACTTCGGTGCCTTTTTTCTTGTCTTTCTGGATCAAATACTGCTTGCACTTTTATAGATAGTTTGTTAAAAAATACAAAAAATAATAAGGAATTAGGATTATTTGATGCTTTATATTACTCGAAAGCTACCTGCAAAGAAAAGCATTGCATTGGTTGCACATGATCATTTGAAAGAAGCATTATTAAATTGGTGCAAAACAAATCGCGAAGAACTCTCTCATCATAATTTATGTGGAACAGGTACAACAGGTACATTAATTAAGAAAGAAACCGGATTAAATATTACGCCAATGCTTAGTGGTCCAATGGGGGGCGATCAGCAGATCGGCGCTTTAATCGCAGAAGGTAAAATTGATATTCTTATCTTTTTCTGGGATCCTCTAAATGCCGTTCCTCATGATCCAGATGTAAAAGCACTGTTACGCTTATCAACGGTTTGGAACATTCCTGTTGCAACTAATCAAGCAACAGCTAACGCATTAATACAGTCCTCAATATTTACTCAAGAAGTGGAGATAGAGATCCCTGATTATCAAGGCTATTTAAATGAAAGAGTAAAATAGATGCCAATTCCTTCACAAGTTCGCAAAACAGGTAGATACATATTATTATTTGATAATCTGTTTATTGTATTGGGATTTTATGTCGTATTTCCGCTCGTTTCTACGCACTTTGTTAGCCAAGTAGGTTGGAGTGCACTATTTGTTGGTTTTGCTTTAGGATTTCGTCAATTTGTTCAACAAGGTTTTGGCTTAATTGGTGGTGCTATAGCTGATCGATTTGGTGCAAAACCTATGATCATAACAGGTATGTTTTTGCGGTCGATTGGCTTTATTTCAATGGCTTTAGCAACTGAACACTGGTTATTACTTGTATCTTGCTTATTGTCTGCATTGGGTGGACTGTTATTTGATCCACCTCGAATGGGATTAACCATAAAATTTACTAGACCTCACGAACGAGGCAAATTTATATCATTATTAATGATACAAGATAATGCCGGTGCAGTTATTGGTGCTCTTATTGGTGGTATCTTAATAGATTATGATTTCCAATTAGTTTGTTGGTGTGGTGCTTTTATCTTTTTCTTATGTGGTATTTTTAATCTGTTTTTTTTACCCTCTTATCATATTGCAATTGGTAAAGCTTCAATTATTAATGGTATGAAAATGGTTTTGAAAGATAAAAAGTTTACTCATTATGTGCTTACTTTAACTGGTTATTATGTGCTTGGGGTGCAAGTCATGTTGATGCTACCTCTAACTATTACCAATATTTCAGGAAGTTCAAGCTATGTGAAATGGATGTACGTGATTGAAGCAACTATCTCACTAACTCTGCTTTATCCTATTGCTCGGTTTAGTGAAAAATATTTTAGATTAGATCAACGCCTTAAATTTGGATTACTTTTGATGTCGTTTGCCTTTATAATAATCGGATTTACATCCCAATTATCTATTTTGCTATCCTTGATTGCGCTTTTTTACCTTGGTGCAATTATTGCTGAGCCGGCTAGAGAAACTTTAGCAACCGTGTTAACTAATCCAAAAGCCAAAGGTAGTTATATGGGATTTAGTCGATTAGGGCTTGCTTTAGGTGGGTTTGTTGGTTATACCGGTGCCGGTTGGCTTTATGAAATTGCAATCAAGATGGGTTTTCCGCATTTACCGTGGATTATTTTAACTTTAGTTGGTTTATTAACGTTAGGTTATTTACAATATTTATTTAAGGATGAACCACCTTTTAATTTAGTCAAGATGAAAAAAATTGATTAATTTCACCATATTTAAATAAAATTGCTTCACCAGTGTTTAATTTATGCCAAGTTTCATTTGAGGTTAACGGCATAGTTGAAATAATAGTGACAATATCATTTGGTGTAGTATGCTTTTGAAAATCGATTTCAACATCTTCATCAATTAATTTTGCTTTACCAAATGGCGCTTTTCGGGTGATCCAATGAAGATTAGTCGAGCAATAGGCAAATACATATTCACCATCTGAAAGTAACATATTAAAAATACCAAGTTCGGTTAATTTAATCGCACACTCTCGAATATAATCAAAAAGTTCAATATCATCGGTAGGTTGTTTGGGATATTTTTTATGTAACTGATTAATTAAGTAACAAAAAGCATATTCACTGTCGGTTAATCCAACTGGTTGAAAAATTCCCATATGCAGCTTTTCGTAATCAGTTAATTGCCCATTGTGGGCAAAAGTCCAATTTTTTCCCCATAATTCGCGAGTAAAAGGATGGGTATTTTCTAGAGCTACTCCTCCTCGATTAGCTTGACGAATATGAGCAATTACTGCCGTTGATTTTATTGGGTATTGTTGAACTAATTTAGCTATAGGTGAAAAACTACAAGGTTCAGGATCTTTGAATGTACGACATCCTTTACCTTCATAAAATGTTATTCCCCAGCCATCTTTATGTGGACCTTTATCACCGCCACGTTTGATTAAACTGGTAAAACTAAAACAGATATCAGTCGGCACATTGGCACTCATACCCAATAATTCGCACATATTAAGCCATCTCTTTTTCAATGAGTAAAATCAAAATATGAATCACTTTTATATGGATTTCTTGCACTCTATCAGCATAACCAAAATGAGGTACACGAATGTCTATATCAGCCAAACCATTCATTTTTCCACCATCTTTACCGGTAAGCGTGATAATTTTCATACCTTTTTGTTTTGCTGCTTCAATCGCTTTAATGACATTAGTTGAGTTTCCTGAAGTTGAAATACCTAGTAGTACATCACCTTTTTGACCAACACCTTCTACATAGCGAGAAAAAATAGAATCGAAACCATAATCATTACCAACGCAAGATATATGACTTACATCTGAAATTGCAATGGCAGGATAGGATGGTCGATTATCGCGAAAACGGCCAGTTAACTCTTCAGCAAAATGCATAGCGTCACAATGAGAACCTCCATTACCACATGAAAGTACTTTACCACCTTGTTTAAATGAGTTTGCGATTAAAATGGCCGCCTGTTGGATTTGTTTAAGATTTTCATCATTTGAAATGAAATTGGCTAAAACTTCAATTGCTTGATTTAGCTCATCTCGAATAGTGTTAATGTACATCAATTTTACCTCTTTTGTAGAAAGCTTTTTTCTTACCATTGTAATTCGTTAATAACAGCTTGCAAGTAATAAAAATGAAATTTCTTATAGTAAGAAAAAACTTTGATGCAATTATTAAAAATTTATAAATCTTTGTTGAAGGAATGATAATTTATAAATGTAAAAATTACACTTTATAAACAGTAAATTTACAAACAATAACTTTCAAATAATCATACTTACTTATGCTTGTTATAAACATGTTAATTCCCCATTTTTGCTAATAGGATAACCCTTTAATCTGTGCTATAATTGGCTTATAAATTTTTCACTAAAAGTGATTATAAAATTGCATCTAGAATCTATCGATAAGGAATAAATATGCAAATAGTTAAAGGTAAAGTTGCTGCACCAAAAGCTAAAGTAGCCATTATCGTGGCACGTTTTAACCAATTTATTAACGAAAGTTTAGTTAATGGAGCAGTAGATGCATTAACTCGTATTGGTCAAGTTGAAGATAAAAACATTTCAGTTATTTGGGTACCAGGCGCTTACGAAATTCCTTTAGCAGCAAAAGTTGCTGCACAATCAAAAAAATATGATGCCATTGTAGCATTAGGTACGGTAATTCGTGGCAGTACGGCTCATTTTGATTTCGTTGCTGGAGAATCAAGTTCAGGTTTATTGAATGCTAGTTTAGAGTATTCAATACCAGTTGGTTTTGGAATCTTAACCACCGAAAGTATTGAGCAGGCGATCGAACGAGCTGGAACTAAAGCGGGTAATAAAGGTGCTGAAGCAGCATTAACCGCACTTGAAATGTTAAATGTTATCAAAACAATTAAGGGGTAATTTAGTGGCGTTAGTTAATCCTCGTCGTCGAGCAAGAGAGTGTGCCGTTCAAGCCATTTACTCTTGGCAAATTTCTAAAAATGATCTTGCTGATGTTGAGAGCAGTTTTATAGCTGAACAAGATATGAAAGGTGTTGATAGTAAATATTTTAGAGAATTACTTCATGGTGTTGCCAAAAACACAGCAGAATTAGATGAAAAAATGGCACCTTACCTAACAGAAAGAACTGTTGATGAGTTAGGACAAATTGAATTAGCGGTACTACGAATTGCAACTTATGAATTAATGAAGAGACATGATGTCCCTTATAAAGTGGTTATCAATGAAGCAATTGATCTGGCGAAAACTTTTGGCGCAGAAGAAAGCCACAAATTTATAAATGGTGTATTGGATAAAGTTGCTCCAACTATTCGTACACGATAACTGTCTTAAATTGGGAATATTATGAACGACACGATCGAAAAAAGCAGGCCTTCAATTTTTTATGCCAAAAATAGTCAATCAAGTGTGAAATCTGTAAAAAACAAAGGCAATGATCATCGAAGTAAGCGTAAAAATGATAGTTTTCAGTCTAATTCAAATGCAAAAAATGATCGAATTGAAACATTTAAAGTAAAATCATCAAATAAAACTATAAAGTCATCTAAAGTAAACTTAAATTTATCAGATGAACATGATTCTCCTTGGCAAAAAAAAGTTAAAGATAACGATCAAACTCCAACATTTGGTTACGATGAGTATCGACAAAAAAAAGAAGAGACTTTAGTTTATAGTGAAAACAGTTGTAGAGCTGTATTTAAGCATCGACGCTCTGCTATAGTGAAATTATTTATTACTCAAGAAATGACTTACCAGTTTAAAGATTTAATTAATTGGTTAGTCAAACAACGACTAGGTTATGACGTTGTATCAACAGAACAAATTACTAAAATAACTCAAAACCTACATCATGGTGGAGTCTGTTTAATTGTTAAAAAACGGATACCGCTCTCTTTACTTGATTATTTACATGAACATGATGATAGAGTTCGTGATTGTATTCTTGCGATTGATGATGTTAATAACCCTCATAATTTAGGTGGATTAGTTCGTAGCGCTGCTTTTTTTGGCGTTAATGGTATCATTTTGCGTCAAACTAATTTGCTTGATAGTGGATCAGCAATGCGAGTCGCTGAAGGTGGTATTGAAGCGATTGAACCAATTAAAAGTGATGATTTTATTGTATCCATAGATATATTAAAAAAGAATGGTTATCAAATAATTGCCTTATTACCATGTCAGTCAAAATCCATTAAATCAACCGAATTATCACAACTTGAATTTAAAAAGAAAGTTGTATTAATTATATTTCAACAAATTAATACAAAGTTAATTAATTGTGCTGATAATGTTGTGCATTTGAGTGGTAATGATAATATGTCGGCATTAAATATTTCTGTTGCAGCAGGGATTGTTTTATCTACTATTAAATATCAATCTTAATTGATATTGCTCTAGTTATTTTTGAATATTTTGATGAAGTTAACACTTTTATCTTCTCATTATATTAAATAGCATCAATTGGTTAGAAAATGGTTGTTTTTTCTGTACATTGGTATCGAGTTTTTTAATGTATTGGTAATTATTATGTCATCTAAACATCGAGTTGGTTTAATTTTTGGTAAGTTCTATCCATTACACAGTGGCCACATTTATCTTATTGAAAAAGCGTTAACGCAAGTTGATGAATTACATGTAATGCTTGGTTGTGAAGCAACTCGCGATAAACAACTATTTGAGAAAAGTCGTTTACCTAGACAGCCACAAGTTAGTGATCGTTTTTCATGGTTAAAAGATACCTTCAAAGATAGACATAATATTCATATTTATATTTCTGATGAAACTGGAATTAACTATTATCCTAATGGTTGGAAAGAGTGGAGTGATAGTATTAAACATATATTATCAGAAAATAAAATTGAACCATCTGTTGTGTTTACTAGTGAACCACAAGATGTAACGGAGCATGAGCGCTATTTTGGTTGCCCTGTAGTTGTTATTGATGCTAATCGTGAATTCGTTAATATCAGTGCAACCAAAATTCGAGAAAATCCTTATCAAAATTGGTCTTTTATTGCCCAAGCAGCTAGACCTTTTTTTGTTAAAAAAGTCGCCATCATAGGACATGATAAATTTAATGAATTGCCCGTAAAATTAGCTAATATTTATAATACACAATATGTTTCAAATGGGTATATAAATTATATTCAACGAGAAATTTCCACTCTAGAAAATAAACGTTACTTAAGTGAAAATGATTATCTAAGAATTGCAATGTTACATGTAGAGAGAATGAGTAAATCATTAGAAAATGCTAATAAGCTTCTCTTTACTTCGATCGATTTTGGGACATTATCTAACTACTACGAGCAAATTTTTGGCAAATCTAATGAAGTCTTAATTGGACTAAAAAGTAGTTACCAATTTGATTTAATTATTTATGAAAACGAATTACCGGCGAATTCCACTCCATTACAGCATTTTGAAATTGTTTCTAAAATGGTTGAATCGTTATTGATTTAGCTCATCACATTTAGGTTAGCTTATGTTAAAATAAGCTAACTTTTTGTGATAGGTGAATTTTTATGTCTCAATCTTCTCAACCAAATGAAAATCAGGATAAAATTGATTTTGGTTACACCCAAGTTCCAAAACAAGATAAAGTAAAACGCGTAGCAGAGGTGTTTCATTCTGTTGCAGATAAATACGATATCATGAACGATCTAATGTCATTTGGTATTCACCGAATCTGGAAAAAAATAACTATTGAGTATAGTAGTGTTAGGAAAGGACAAAAAGTCCTTGATCTAGCTGGTGGTACAGGTGATTTAACAGCTAAATTCTCACAAATAGTTGGAGATGATGGCTTAGTTGTATTAGCAGATATCAATGAGTCGATGCTTAAGGTTGGTAGAGATAAACTACGAGATAAAGGCTTATTTAAAAATATTGAATATGTACAAGCAAATGCAGAGGAGTTACCATTTGCAGATAACTATTTTGATTGTATCACTATCTCATTTGGTCTACGAAATGTGACTGATAAGCAAAAAGCGCTAGAATCTATGTGGCGAGTTTTAAAGCCAGGAGGGCGTTTATTGATTCTAGAATTCTCTAAACCACAATACCAAATTTTAAATAAAGCCTACGATCTTTACTCATTTACTATGTTGCCATTAATGGGAAAAATCGTAGCGAATGATTCAGATAGTTATCGATATTTAGCTGAATCTATCAGAATGCACCCAGATCAAAAAACACTGAAAAAAATGATGGAAGATGCTGGGTTTGTCGATGTTAAATATCACAATATGACAGGCGGTATTGTAGCCTTACATACTGGTTTTAAATTTTAATGTGATAAACAAATAATGACATTTTTTCGACTTTATAAAATATTAACCATATTTCGAGCTTATCGATTAGAAGAGCTATTACCAAAACACCGTGTCTCAAGGTGGTTACGAGTATTATTGTTTTGTTTGTTTTGGGTTAGACCTAAATCAAATCAACAAGAGATTGATGAAAGGTTGCGTCAAGCCTTACAAGAGCTAGGCCCGGTATGGATAAAATTTGGGCAAATGGTTTCAACAAGACGCGATGTGTTGCCAAAACATCTTGTCGATGCTCTAGCCAAATTACAAGACCAAGTTACCCCTTTCGATGGAAAAATTGCAAAACAAATTATTGAAACTGCTCTAGGGTGTCCTATAGATTTTTATTTTTCAGATTTTAATGATCAACCATTAGCATCAGCATCCATCGCACAAGTTCATACAGCAACTTTAAAAAGTAGCCAAGCTGAAGTGGTAATCAAAGTTTTGCGACCAAATATTTTACCTATAATTAAATCTGACATTCGCTTAATGTATTGGATTGCTAACCAATTTACTAAACGGATAAAATTTGGTGAAAAGTTACGGGCTGTAGAAATTGTCAGTGATTATGAAAACACGCTTCTAAAAGAATTGGATCTTCAGAAAGAAGCCTATAACACAGCTCGTTTGCGCGACAATTTCATTAATAGTGAGATCCTTTATATTCCCTATGTGTACCAAGATTTGTGCCGAAAAAATGTTTTAGTTGAAGAGCGAATTTACGGTACTCCGATAGCTAATGTTGATGAATTAAAAAGAAATAATGTCAATATGAAGTTATTAGCAGAGCGTGGTGTTCAAGCTTTCTTTACCCAAGTATTTAGGGATAATTTTTTTCATGCAGATATGCACCCGGGCAATATCTTTGTGGATATAAGCGAACCCCAAAATCCTCGTTACATTGGGATAGATTGTGCAATTGTAGGTATTTTGACTGAAGATGATCAACGCTATTTGGCTGAAAATTTTCTTGCATTTTTTAACCAAGATTATCGAAAAATTGCACAAATTTATATCAAATCTGGTTGGGTTCCTGAAACAACGGATGTTGCCGCATTAGAAATGGCTATGCGCAATGTTTGCGAACCTGCATTTGCTAAACCACTTGGTGAGCTCTCCTTTTCGCAAATTTTATTATCACTATTTCAAGTTGCACGTCAATTTGAGATGGATATTCAACCTCAATTAACCTTACTTGAAAAAACGTTATTTTATATAGAAGGGTTAGGGCGTCAACTCTATCCAGAACTTGACTTGTGGCAAACGGCTAAACCATTTTTAGAAAATTGGTATGAAGATAAATACAGTGCTAAAAAGTTATTACATCAAGTTTGGACTTCCTTACCAGAATGGAAAAACCTTGTTGTTGAGCTACCGGAAAAGTTGAATGATCAGGCTCGGATGACTAAGCTGATGCATGTTCAGTTAAAACAGATTAATCAACAACTTCAACGTAGTAAAAGAAACCAACAAAGATTAATGTTTGCAATTAGTATTCTTAGTCTTTTATGTATTGCTTTACTTGTCGGGCATTAAGCGAGTTATTTTTTGGAATCTCACCATTTAAGTGTATAATTTTACTATTTTAAGCTATTGGAGACTTATCATATGCCAAGTTTGCCCAAATTACTCATATTTGTAGCGGTTATCGTTCTATTATTTGGAACAAAAAAATTGCGTTCATTGGGCTCTGATCTTGGGGCTTCCATTAAAGGTTTTAAGAAAGCTATGAATGACGACGATGATCAAAAAGAGACAGATGATTCACAAAAAGTGGAACGTCTTAACTCATCTGATGATAACCACACCAATAAAGAGTAACTTGTGTTTGATATTAGCTTTGGTCAGCTACTATTAGTCTTAATTATCGGGTTGGTCGTATTAGGGCCAGAGCGTCTACCTATTGCAATTAAAACTGTTGCAAGCTGGATAAAAGTACTCCGCCGTATGTCTGCAACTGTTCAGTTAGAATTGAATAAAGAGCTTAAATTACAAGAGTTACAAGATAGTTTAAAAAAAGCAGAACAAAGTGGGCTAAATACTCTAACACCGGAAATTCAAGAATCCATTGATGAATTAAAACGCGTAACCGAAACACTACAAAAAGAGATCGATTCCGCCTCTCAAATAGATACAACAATTCATTCAGACAAAGATAAATTATGACAGACGACGCAACACAACCACTTATTGGTCATCTAGTAGAACTAAGAACACGGCTTTTACGATGTATCATCTGTATATTAATTGTATTAACGTGTTTACTCTATTTCTCGAATGATATTTACCATATTGTTGCTAATCCGCTTATTAGTCAATTGCCAAAAGGTAGTAGCATGATTGCAACTGACATTGCGGCACCATTTTTTACTCCTATTAAACTGACTGCTGTTGTTTCGATATTTATTTCGATTCCTTATATTTTGTATCAAGTATGGGGATTTATTGCACCTGCATTATATCAACATGAAAAACGTCTAATTATGCCATTGATAATTTCAAGTACGGTACTTTTTTATATTGGTATTGCGTTTGCTTATTTTGCAGTATTTCCTCTCGCTTTTTACTTCTTTATTCATACTGCTCCAGTTGATGTTGCGATAAATACCGATATAACTAAATATCTTGATTTTGTCATGACATTATTTATAGTCTTTGGTTTTGCATTTGAAGTCCCTGTTGCAATAATATTGCTGTGCTGGACAGGAGTAACAACCCCTAAAAATCTACGTAAAAAAAGACCTTATATTATTGTAGCAGTATTTGCTGTAGCTATGTTTGTTACACCACCAGACGTATTTTCACAAATTTTATTAGCTGTACCTATCTGTTTATTATTTGAAGTTGGGACATTCTTTGCCCGGTTTTATCAACCAAGAAAAAAAATCATACAAGATGATGATAAAAATATAGACGATGAATAATAGATTGATAATTGATCCAATGAATACGAGTAAAGGATAACTAAATGAAAACATCTCTTCCTGAGTTTAATCTGGCAAATGTTCTTGTTGTTGGCGATATTATGTTAGATCGCTATTGGTATGGCGGTACCAATCGCATATCACCAGAAGCACCTGTACCAATTGTTAAAATTGATTCTCTTGAAGAACGTCCTGGCGGTGCAGCTAATGTTGCACTCAATATTACCTCCCTCGGAGGTAAAGCGCGTTTAATTGGTCTTACAGGAATGGATGAACCTGCTAAGGTGCTTGATGAGCAACTTACTAATCGACATGTTCATTGCGATTTTATATCTGTCTCAACACATCCAACTATTACTAAATTAAGAGTGTTATCAAGAAATCAACAATTAATAAGGATTGATTTTGAGGAAGGTTTTAATAATGTGGATCATACTCCTATTTTAGAGCGTATTGATACCGCACTTACAACTTCTAAAGTAATGGTTCTATCGGACTATGCCAAAGGTGCATTAACTGCTGTACAAGAAATGATAAAACAAGCACGAAAAGTTAATGTACCAATATTGGTTGATCCTAAAGGTACTGATTTTGAGCGTTATCGTGGTGTAACATTACTGACACCAAATATGTCTGAATTTGAAGCTGTAGTTGGAACATGTAAAACAGAAGAAGAGATCATTGAAAAAGGTTCTCAACTTATTAAGCAATATGATCTTAAAGCCTTGCTTGTTACTCGTAGTGAAAAAGGCATGACGTTAATACAATTAGATAAACCTGTTTACCATCTACCAACTCAAGCTAAAGAGGTATTTGATGTTACCGGTGCGGGTGATACTGTAATCGCAACTTTAGCAGCTTCATTAGCTGCAGGGCAATCACTTGAAGAAAGCTGTTATTTAGCAAACGCTGCAGCCGGTGTAGTTGTCGGTAAATTGGGAACATCAACTGTTTCGCAAGTTGAATTAAGTAATGCTATTCGGGCTCGTGCAGATGATGGTTTTGGGGTGATGACTGAAGATGAATTAAAAGAAGAAATTCGTAAAGCACGATTACGTGGTGAAAAAATTGTCATGACTAATGGCTGTTTTGACATTTTACACGCTGGGCATGTTTCATATCTTGCTAATGCTCGCAAGCTTGGTGACCGTTTGATTGTAGCAGTAAATAGTGATACCTCAGTAAAACAATTGAAAGGGGAATCCCGACCAATAAATCCATTAATGCAAAGAATGATAGTATTAGGTGCACTTGATTCAGTTGACTGGGTTGTTCCTTTTGAAGAAGAGACTCCACAAAGGTTGATTGCCAGTATTTTACCTGATGTATTAGTAAAAGGTGGTGACTATAAACCTGAAGATATCGCTGGTGGAAAAGAAGTTATAGAAGCAGGTGGAGTAGTTAAAGTCCTTAATTTTGAAGATGGTTGTTCGACCACAAACATCATTGATAAGATTAAACGGAAATAAATAATATAATAATTAGCTATTTATTTAAGTAGCTAATTAGTCAATTATCGAATAATTTAGGTTTGGGTATATTTTAAAACCAATCAATAGGTATTAACTATCGTTAAATTTCACAATTAATACTTTTTTTATTATCTGCTTTATGCAAACCTATCAACTACCAAATGCTAATTTATTTAAAGGATTTCTTTTATGACTAAACACTATGACTATATTGCTATCGGTGGTGGTAGTGGGGGTATTGCTTCAATTAATCGAGCGGCATCTTACGGTAAAAAGTGCGCTATTATTGAAGCTAAATTATTAGGCGGAACTTGTGTCAATGTTGGGTGTGTTCCCAAAAAAATTATGTGGTATGGTGCACAAATTGCTGAGGCGATTAATCATTATGGCCCTGATTATGGTTTTGATACGACAATTAATCATTTTGATTGGGATAAACTAATCGCTAGCCGAACAGCTTATATTGATCGTGTTCATCAATCTTATGATCGAGTATTAAACAATAATAATGTCGATGTTATTCATGGATATGCTAAATTTATTGATAGCAAAACGCTTGATGTCAATGGTGTGCATTATAGTGCCGATCATATTCTTATTGCTGTCGGTGGTAAGCCAAGTATACCCAATATTCCCGGAGCGCAATATGGAATTACTTCTGATGGATTCTTTGAATTAAAAGCATTACCAAAAAGAGTGGCCGTTGTTGGTGCAGGCTATATAGCTTGTGAAATTGCCAGTGTTTTACACTCGCTAGGTGCTGAAACTCATCAATTTGTTCGGCAAGGCACACCATTACGTGCTTTCGATCCATTAATTGTTGAAACATTAATGGAAGTTATAACTAATGATGGTCAGCATTTGCATACTTTTGCAATTCCATCTTCTGTCACTAAAAACATTGATGAATCATTAACGTTAACATTAGAAGATGGTAAAAGTTATACTGTTGATTGTTTAATTTGGGCAATAGGACGAGAACCTGCAACTAAAGAAATGAATTTATCTGCAGCTGGTATTAAAGTTGACAGTAATGGGTTTATTATTGTTGATGAGTATCAAAATACTAATGTAGCAGGAATTTATTCTGTTGGCGATGATACTGGAGCAGCGGCATTAACACCAGTTGCAGTTGCTGCTGGTCGACGCTTATCTGAACGACTTTTCAACAATAAACCAAATGAACATCTAGATTATACTAATATTCCAACGGTGGTATTTACCCATCCACCGATCGGGACAGTTGGGTTAACAGAACCACAAGCAATGTTACAATATGGCCCTGAAAACGTGAAGGTCTATAAATCTACGTTTACTGCTATGTATACTGCCGTAACTTCTCATCGCCAACCGTGTAAAATGAAATTAGTTTGTATTGGTGAACAAGAAAAAATAGTCGGCATTCATGGTATAGGCTATGGTATGGACGAAATTTTACAAGGTTTTGCTGTCGCATTAAAAATGGGTGCAACAAAAAAAGACTTTGATAACACCATCGCCATTCACCCAACAGCGGCAGAAGAGTTTGTTACAATGCGCTAATGTATAGAAAATTTATTATATCTTGTTAAAAAAAAACAGGGCTTTAGCCCTGTTTTTATATGGTGTTAAGTGATTAATTATCTAATCTATTTTGCCAACCCTTTTGAGCTAATGATGAAAAACCAACTAAAACAGCAAGTAAAGCCACTGCTGAGATGTAAATACCTGCTCCCAGATAACTGTATTCACCTAATATATGATCGGGACTTAATAAGTAAATAGTTAAAGTCGGCGTTATTGCACTAAACAATGCATAGGCTAAATTGTAAGATAATGATAGACCAGAATAGCGAATGGCTGGTGGAAAGGTTCTAGTTCCTATAATTGGTGTCATAGCGATTGATCCGATAAATAAGCCAAATATCGCCCAAATCGAATATAGTTTAGCTAATGACATATCTGGCGTTAGTGAACTATAGAAATAGATGCTTACCACAGCCAATCCACCCCAAGTTATGACGACTGTTTTTGCTGTGCCTAATTTATCATCTAACCAACCAGAAATAACACAGCCAATAGATAATGTTAAGGCAGCAATACATCCACCTATACGCCAATCCAGATTAGCAAAATGATACATACCGCCAACGATACGGCCAGGAGTAATTAAAATACCAACCATAATTGCTGTTGATAATGACCAAGTTAACAAAGCGACTATCAAACAAGCTGTCTTATGTTTTTTTAGTACAGTAACAACAGGAATGCTTTTTTCCAATGCTTTACGTGCAGCTAATTCCTTGAAGATTGGCGTTTCAGATAAAAATTTTCGTAAGTAGACTGAAATAACACCAAAAATTCCACCAATAATAAATGGTATACGCCAAGCATAATCTAAAATATTTTGGCTAGTAAAATAGAGATCAACAATAATTGTAACGAAAAATCCAAGTAAAATTCCGCCTGTAATACCTGATGTTAACGTACCAACTCCCAAACCATAGCGTTGTTTTGGTGTATGTTCTGCGATAAATACCCATGCACCAGGCATTTCTCCACCAATAGCTGCGCCTTGTAACATACGCATCAACAACAATAATAATGGTGCTACAATACCAATTGCTTCATAGGTCGGTAAAATACCGATAATAAAAGTAGGTAAAGCCATCATTGCTACACTTAAGGTAAACATCCGTTTTCGGCCAACTTTATCTCCAAAGTGGGCCATAATAATTCCGCCAACAGGACGAACTAAATAACCAGCAGCAAAAATCCCCCATGCAAATAAATCTAAAGTTAATGGTGACAAGGTATGTGGTAAAAATAGTGGCTTGACAATGGTATCAATATATAGCGCATAGATAACAAAGTCATAAAATTCAAGCGTTCCGCCTAAAGATGACAATATTAATGTTTTAAAATCCTTACTATTCAATGGTCGGGCGACCGGTTGCCATTCAGCGTTAATTTCAGATTGACTCATGAAAAAACCTTATTTTTATTATTAAATGAATATAGCCAGTAAAGGAAATGACTATTCTTTGATAAATTTTAATCTTGAAAAGGCATTCTGCCATAAAAAGTAGTCTTTTGTTTAATCATAAAAAAATTTAATCAACAATAACGATATGTTTGTTTGATTTATAATATGTATAAAAAATGATATTAAGCTAAAATTCTATCTATATATCGCATATAATAATTTTAAAATATTTGGATAAAAATAATGGCAAAACGATGCAGTTGGGTTACAAATGACCCGTTATATATAAATTATCATGATAATGAATGGGGGTATCCACAATATGATAGCCTTAAGCTATTTGAAAAAATTTGTCTTGAAGGACAACAAGCTGGATTATCTTGGATTACCGTACTAAAAAAAAGAGAAGAATATCGTCGATGTTTTTTTAATTTTGACCCAGAAAAAATTATTCAATTAAACGCTATTGATATAGAGTCATTAATCAAAAATAAAGGATTAATTCGAAATCGTTTAAAACTTAATAGCATTGTAAAAAATGCCTATGCCTATTTAGCTATGCAAAATAATAATGAGGACTTCTCACAATTTATTTGGTCATTCGTTGATGGTAAGCCAATAGTCAATCACTACAAAGATAAAAGTGAGGTTCCTGTTAGTACAGAAATATCCAATAAAATGTCAAAAGCACTGAAAAAGAAAGGATTTTCATTCGTAGGATCAACAATTTGCTATGCATTTATGCAATCTATGGGCTTAGTTAACGACCATTTCGAAGATTGCTTTAAAAAATGAGGGGAAATTGATGACAATCATGAAATTAATAAAATATTGCCTAATATTAATATTAGTTTATTTTATCGTTTGTAATATCATTATTTTTATTTACGCTAATCAAAAGCCATCAACTAATGCTGATACTTTAGTCGTATTAGGATCACAAGTGGTTGGAACACCAGCTGAAGCGCCACTTACCTTACAAAATCGTTTAGATACAGCATTTAATTATTTGCAGAGTAATCCAAATACCAAAGTAATTGTTTGTGGTGGGCAAGGAAGCGATGAATCTGCAACTGAAGCAAGTGTGATGGCTGATTACCTAATTAAAAAAGGTATTGATTCCTCAAGAGTATATCTTGAAGACAGATCAAGGCGAACGGCTCAACAGTTTGTTTATGCTAATCAAATTTTACCACTAGGCAAAACAGTTGTTGTGACCAATGATTTTCATATTCTTCGTTCAATTATGCTAGCTAAACGCTCGGGTATTAGTGATATTACTGGTTTACCTGCACCGTTAGCTTATACCAATATTGATAAATATATAGCAATGATAAGAGAGCCATTAGCTTTACTTAATTCATGGTTGTTTGACCATCCATTAGATTATGTTGAAAATAATAATTAGCCATTCTAATTAAGTTAGATAGCTTGCCTTTACAGATTTTTAATGATAGTCATGGTATGATTAATCATTGCTATTTTTAATTACAATTAATAAATATGAATTCAGACACAATTGTTGCACAGGCAACACCACCTGGTCGTGGTGGTGTTGGTATATTGCGTATTTCTGGACCTAAAGCACAAGAGGTAGCTAAAGTCGTTTTAGGTATCTTACCTAAACCACGATACGCTCATTATCTGCCTTTTTTAGCCGCTGATGGTACAACGTTAGATGAAGGCATTGCTTTATTTTTTCCAAATCCAAACTCGTTCACTGGTGAAGATGTACTTGAACTACAAGGCCATGGTGGACCAGTTATTTTAGATCTACTTTTAAAACGTATTTTAGAAATTTCTGGTGTGCGTATTGCAAGACCGGGTGAATTTTCAGAGCGAGCTTTCTTAAATGATAAATTAGATCTTGCACAAGCTGAAGCCATCGCAGATTTAATTGATGCGAGTTCAGAACAAGCGGCCAAATCTGCTTTGTCATCTTTACAAGGCGTGTTTTCCAAGAAGATTAATGAATTAGTAGAATCGCTTATTCATTTGCGTATTTTTACTGAAGCAGCTATTGATTTTCCTGAAGAAGAAATAGACTTTTTATCTGACGGAAAAATAGAAGCAGAGCTTGACCAAGTTATTCAACGATTAAATGAAGTTCGTCATGAAGCCAAACAAGGTTCATTACTGCGGGAAGGCATGAAAGTTGTCATTGCCGGTCGACCTAATGCGGGTAAATCAAGTTTACTTAACGCATTAGCCGGTCGTGAGGCGGCTATTGTTACTGACATAGCAGGGACAACACGTGACGTTTTGCGTGAACATATTCATATCGATGGTATGCCTTTGCATATCATTGACACTGCCGGACTACGCGAAGCCAGCGATGAAGTAGAACGAATCGGGATTGAACGGGCATGGCAAGAAATTGACCAAGCGGATCGGGTGTTATTTATGGTTGATAGCACAACAACCAATGAGGCCAACCCAGAAAAACTTTGGCCAGAATTTATTGAACGCTTACCTAAAAATATGCCAGTAACCGTTATTCGAAACAAAGCAGACTTAACAGGTGAACCATTAGGCTATAGTGAACAAAATGGTTATTGCCTTATCCAACTATCAGCACGAACTGGAGAAGGTATTACCTTATTACGTGATCATCTTAAACAGGTAATGGGCTTTACTAGTAGTACAGAAGGGGGCTTTTTAGCTCGTCGACGACACTTACAAGCACTTGAAAAAGCTGCAGAGCATTTAAATAATGGTAAATACCAGCTCACAACATTTCATGCTGGCGAATTATTAGCGGAAGAACTCAGATTAGCTCAAGAATCTCTGAGTGAAATCACTGGTCAATTTACATCTGATGACTTATTAGGAAGAATATTCAGTTCATTTTGTATTGGTAAATAATTCAAGTTTTACAGTTAACGAGCTAATACTTGTCAAAAACCAGAATTCAGTTGTTTTGGTTTTTGAACATAAAGACATAGAAGAGTTGAACGACTGTAATGTCTGGAATAATTCAGTGTTATTCAAAAAAAGATAAAAAATATACTCAGTAAATACGAGAGATAATCGTTTAGGTATGGATTCTAAAGCATTAAATTTACATAATTTTCAATGTATTGTTTAAAAACTTTCACTCTGTTTGGCATATAATTTCTATCCTTGAATATTAAAGAGATAGGTCGAATGCTACCGGTCCAATTAGGTAACACTTGCACTAACTCTCCATTAACTAAACTTTTTTGAACAAACTGAGATGGAACAAAACATATCCCCATTCCTGCTTTGGTTGCGTCAATTATTAGTTCAGTATCATCCATAATCAAATAAGGATTTGCTTGTACCTCATAATATTCTTTATTTGTGGTATTAGTGAGTGACCAGCTTAAGTTATGACTTATATTAATTAAATTTTTATCGAGTAAATCAATGGGATGTGTACATATAGGTATTTGTTCTAAATAATCTTTGGATGAGCACAAAATATTTTTCGACAATAGTATTCGTTTTGCTATCCAATCACTATCGGTCAAATCTCCCACGCGTATGGCAATATCTATATTCATATCGGCTAAATTAACTATCTGATTCGTAGCCATTAAATCTATTTTTATATCAGGGTATGTTTTCATAAATGAAAACACACAGTTTCCAAACCATTGATGTGTTAGGCTTAATGGTGCAGTTATTCTTATTGTTCCGGATAACTTTTGGTTAAAATCATACAAATCTTCAGCTGTTTCAACAAACTCCTCAACTAAGGTAGTAAATTTAGCAATATACATTTGTCCTAATGTCGTTAGGGTGATCTTCCTACTGCTTCTATGCATCAAAAGACCGCCAATAGCCTCTTCTAATTGAGTTAGACGTCTGCTTATAGTTGGTGAAGGCATACAAAGTTTATGCGATGCCTTAACAATACTACCTTCTTTGATTACATTAACGAAAATGACCAAATCATCTAATGATAATTTCATTTTTGAAATTTAACCTTGTTTTTTTGTTTATTGTACTATGAATGAATTATTCATAAAATCAAAATCTATCAGTTATTGACCTACCTTAAGCAACGTGGACTAACTTGATACCATTAGATGCCTTTTTATGAATAAAATAGAGATTAAAATGAAAAAAAAAATTACAATTTTACTTGTTATACTATCAACCTTTTTTTGGGGAACTAATTTTAATGCTGGTTCGATAGTTGTCTCTTCCGTATCGCCACTTACAGCAGCTTCTGAACGTTTTATTATTGCAACATTAGCTATTTTTGTTTTTATGATCATTAAAGATAAAGGCAACATCAATGCATTTAAATTAAATTGGAAACCATTAATTTTACTTGGATTATGTGGCATTACAGGCTTCAATTTAGCCTTTTTTATCGGGTTACAAACTACATCCGCTTTAAATGGTGCACTTATTATGGCTACATCGCCAGTGACAACCATATTAATATCATCAATTACAGAAAAACACCGTGTTTCATTGCCACAAACTGTAGGGATGTTGATCAGCTTGATTGGTGTAATTTTAGTGATAAGCCATGGTGATATAAATAATATATTTAAATTACATTTTACTCGTGGTGATTTGATTATTTTATTGGGAAATCTGGCTTGGGCAACCTACACTGTTGGATGTCGTAGATTTATATCCGATTCGACACCATTACAAACAACAGCTTTTACGATGTTATTTGGTACTATAGGAATAGTTGTATTTTCTTTTTATCAAAGTGACTTAATAAAAGAGATTGAAGAAATTTCAACATACAATCAAATTATTCTTATTTATATGGGACTTGTTGGTTCAGTATTAGCATATTTATTTTGGAATGTTGGGATAAAAGAACTCGGTGCAGCTAATACTTCATTGTTTTTCAATTTCGTACCTGTTTTTACTTTATTACTCGCTTTTATAACCGGTACAATACCCAATTTATTACAGTTAGCTGGAGCCCTTTTAGTTATAAGTGGAGTGATATATGCGACAGGATCTTATCAAATATTAAAAATTAATCGTTAAAAAAGTCCTAATATCACAATTCAATAATCATTATTTGACATAATTAACCATAAGTTCGAGAGTTTTTTTGTTTAAAGATTTTTTGAGTAAAATGTCATTTAATGTTTTGTGCAATGACGGTTAAGTAGATTTGTACTCGTTATGGCTATTCCCTCATTCAATTAGTACGAAAAGGATCAGCTATTAACCTAAATATGTGATTATATCAAACAGGTAATGTGTTTTATGAGTAGCACGGGATGAGACTTTTGGCTTATCACTGACATTTATAAGCACTTGAAAAAGCAGCAGAGCATTTAAATAATGGTAAATACCAGCTCACAACATTTCATGCTGGCGAACTATTAGCAGAAGAACTTCGGCTTGCGCAAGAGTCATTGAGTGAAATCACTGGCGAATTTACCTCCAATGATCTACTAGGGCGCATATTCAGCTCATTTTGCATTGGTAAATAAGCTGAACATAATGTTGGTTAGAAATATAGGGATATAAATAAAAAGTCATATCCCTATGAAGTGTTTTAAGAATTAAAAATTAACTTAAGCTATTTATTTTTGCCGGCATTATTTGGAACTAAAAATAAAATTGAAATAAAACATAACAGACAAAATCCGACATTAATCCATAATCCAATTGCTGCGCCAGTTGCTATACTTTGACCACTGGCAATAACTGCAGCATAAATTGATGCTGAAATGGCGACACCAAAAGCACCGCCTAATGAACTTGCCATTTTATATATTCCTGATGCAATACCAACTTTATCTTCAGGGGCGCTAGAAATTGCTGTGTCGATCGAAGGTGTCGCATAAAAACCTAAACCAAGACCAAATAAAATGTAGCCACCTAATACTGAAATGATATAAAGCATATCTGGTAAAAATGTCAGCGTCATCAATGCAATTCCGGAACCAGTAATTAACGGTCCCATTAACATTGGTTTTTTCGCACCTACCTTTTGTAAGATTTTTTCACCAACACGAATCATACATAAAACCGAAACTAAATAACCAATAGTTAATAATCCATTTTGGAAAGAGGTAAACCCTCGCCCCTGTTGGGTATAAGTGCTGGCCACAATTAACGTGCCTGCAACAGCATTTAGCATAAAGTTGGATAAGGTAGCACCACGGTAAGGGATATTTTTAAATAATGCAAAATCAATGAAAGCGCCACTCGCTTTACTTTTTTCAATAACAAAAAATAAAATCATAAAAACAAAACAAACGGTAGCCAACGATAATGTTGTTAGACTAGTCCATCCAAAAGTAGAACCTTTGGTTATCACAAGATTTAATGAAACTAACGTAATAACAAAAACAAATAGCCCTACATAATCAAATTTTGGCAGACTCGAAGGATCTTCAATTTTGGTTTCAGGAGTTCCTTTCAACAAAAGCATACCTAATACAGCACAGATAATAGAGATTATAAAGATCCATTGCCAACCTAAATAAGTCGCTATTGCACCGCCAGCAAGCACACAAGTGCCCGAGCCGCCCCAAGATCCAATCGACCAAAAACTCAATGCACGCTGACGATCTTTACCTTGATAATAGGTTTTCACTAATGCTAAAGTCGATGGCATAATACAAGCTGCAGATAAGCCTTGAATAATGCGTCCAAAGGTAAATAATATTTCTCCTTGGGCGAAAATCAAACAAAGACAACCAATAATACTTAAAATAAAACCAAAGTAAGTAAAACGAACTCGTCCAAAGCGATCAGCTAAACCACCAGCAACCACAATAAAGCAGCCAGAGAAAAGTGCAGTCAAACTTACTGCTAAATTAAAAGAGGCTGGAGTGATACCAACAGTATGCTGAACAGCCAGTCCAACATTGACTATTGATTGAGCAAACAGCCAAAAAGTAATAACTCCTAATACAATACCTAATGTTAACCGGTTATAACTTTTAAATTGCTTGGTGCTAGAATTCTTTGAAGTTGACATATTTAAACCAGACATAGAAGCGATTTATCCTTATTTACTTAAATATGTTTCAGTTAATGCAACCCAATATGACGCAGCAGGAACAATACATTTATCATTAAAATCATAACCAGGATTATGAACACTACAAAATCCTGGTTCGTCTCCATTGCCGATAATCATGTAACAACCATTTGGATTGCTCTCTAACATAAAAGCAAAATCTTCACTGCCCATAAAAGGATGGCAATTATCATGAACACGATCTTTACCGACTAATTTCTGAGCAACTTCTAATGCAAATTTTGTTGCATTAGCACCATTATGTAAAACAGGGCTACCATTGATATGTTCGATTTTAACTGAGGCGCCAAAACTTTCCGCCTGCGAAGTGGCAATTTCGGTAATACGCTTGAGCAATAAAGTCCGGGTATTATTATCTAATGCTCTGACGGTTAGCTTCATCAATGCATCGCTATTCACCACATTGGGGGCTTCTCCAGATTGAATACAACCAATCGTGATAACAGCTTTCTCAAAGGGTGAAACATTGCGGGAAACAATACTTTGTAAAGCAATGCCAATATAACAAGCAACAAGCGTCGCATCAATTCCTCGCTCAGGCATGGCTCCATGAGCACCTTTCCCTTTGATGGTGATATGTATCGTATCGGATGAAGCCATAAGAGCACCGCTTTTAAAATAAAAATGGCCTTCCTTAAATCCGGGCATATTGTGAATACCGAAAATCACATCACAAGGAAATTGTTTAAATAAACCCTCATCGACCATCACTTTCCCACCATATAACAACTCTTCAGCTGGTTGAAAAATGACATGTAAAGTCCCATCAAAGTTGCGTGTTTCGGCAAGATATTTAGCTGCACATAGCAAAATAGTGGTATGCCCATCATGACCACAACCGTGGAATTTACCATGGCTAACACTGCTCCAAGGTTTACCCGAAGCTTCAACAATAGGTAATGCATCCATGTCAGCTCTAATACCTATGTTCTTATTACTAGCGCCATTTTTCAAAACACCAACGACGCCAGTTTTTGCTAGACCACGATGAACCTCATAGCCCCATTCAGATAGCTTATTTGCAACTAAATCACTGGTTTTTTTCTCTTCAAAACCTAACTCAGGATGTTTATGAATCTGATGTCGAATATCAACAAATTCTTGTTCTGTTTTTCTAATCGTTTCCATAATATGCTGCATTTTAGGCTCCTAATTAACCTGAATATCGTTTATGAGAAAAAAATAAAAATGGAACTATACATCTAAGTTAAAATTATATTTAAAAACAAAAACTAACTTTGTTATCAAAACCACATAGATGAATAAATATACAATCTAATTTTGTATAAGTCGATTATTTCTGTTATTCAATTTTTATTCTTGAAGGATAACCTTTCTTATTTTTCTTGGCACGATGGTTTATTTGAGTATAAAGGAGCAGAAACGCTCAATCATTACGATTTATTAATAACAGATATAAATCTTATAAATTTTCATTATTCTGAGGTGTTTTTTTTGTAGGCTTATTGGCGTAATATAATCACTATACTTTATATGGCAGGCAAATTTATTTTAATTATAGATGTTCCAACGTTGCAACATAACTAGATGAATTATTAGATAACAAAAGGGGATAATGATGAAATTAATCGTCGATAATATGAGTTGTCAACATTGTGTTAAAACCATTACTAAAGCAATTAATGATATTGATCCTAAAGCTAAAGTGACCGTTGATTTAGCGAAGCATGAGGTTGATATAGAAGGTGGTACTATCTCACAAGAAGCTGCAATTCAAGCCGTTAATCAAGCGGGGTTTGAGTTTGTGGGTATTTCGTATTAAGGCAATACTATTTACAATTTCTCATTTTAAACGATTAAGACAATCGCTTAAATACTAGATAATAAAAATATCCAATAGCCTCTATTTTACTAGATGATGCACTAAAAAAGTTTTCATATACTTCATTGGCACGGATTGTCGATGAAGTATATAGCTGTTGAAAATAGCGTTTGCCGAAAATACCACATTTAGCTTTCTAGCCTTTTCCTGCGGTGTTCCACCATTGATAAAAATGGTGAGTAGGTCCAATTCCTTTACCAATTTTCAAATTATCTGCATTTTCAATGGCACCTTGTAGGTATTTTTTTGCTTGTTTAACGGCTTCTTCTAACTCATATTTTGGTAGTAATGCTGAAATGGCTGCCGATAATGTGCAACCTGTACCATGAGTGTTTTTAGTTTGGATACGTGGTGATGCCATTCTGATGATCTTTGTTGGCGTGATTAAATAATCCGGACTTTCTTGACTTGGCAAATGTCCCCCTTTCATTAATACTGCCTGACAGCCTAATTTGAGTAGCTCATAACCCTGTTGTTGCATTTCATCTTCGTTTTGTGCCTCATGACAATCAAGTAATGCTGCTGCTTCTGGAAGGTTAGGGGTGATGATGGTGGCTAATGGTAATAGCAATTCTCGAATAGCGGTAATGGCATCATTTCTCAATAAAGGATGCCCCCCTTTGGCTATCATTACCGTATCAAGAACAATATTGGCAATAGGATTATTGCTTAATAGATGATTAACCGTGGTTACAATCTCTTTATTCATCAGCATACCGATTTTAACGCTATCAATATGGATATCTTGATAAAGTGTGTTAAATTGAGCCTCAACAAATTCGGGTGGCACTGGGTATATGCTATTAACACCTTGTGTACTTTGTGCGGTTAAAGCAGTAATGACTGACATCCCATAAGCGCCAAGCGCTGAAAAGGCTTTTAAATCGGCCTGAATACCTGCACCGCCACTAGGATCGCTACCAGCTATAGTTAATGAAACTGTTGTCATGGTTTAATTTCCTATCTTGCTTGTCTTATTTTTCTAATCAAATCAGATGTGGCCTTAGCAATATCTCCTTGCCCGCAAATTGCGGATACAACGGCAATACCTTCAATGCCAGTTTGAATCACTTCAGTTAAATTGTTTACACCGATACCACCTATCGCAACGGCAGGGCATTGTTTTGCTTTAACAAGTTCAGTCAATTGGGCGATGCCTATTGCTTCTGCTGCATCTTTTTTGGTGGGGGTTGGATAGATAGGGCCAATACCTAGATAATCGACTAGTTGCCAAGGAACGCGCTCAAGTTGCGAATAATTAGAGACTGAAAGCCCTATCCATTTATCTTCTCCAATTAATCGTCGTGCAATTTCGACAGGTAGATCGCTTTGTCCAACATGAACACCATCGGCATCGACAGCTAAAGCTATATCAATATGATCATTAATCAATAGTGGAACTTGAGTGTCGATTAATACTTCTTTTAAAGCTTGGGCGGCTTTATACCAATTTCTACCTGAATATTTTTGTTCTGAACGTAATTGAACGGCAGTAACACCATTTTCAACTGCAAACGTAGTGGTATTAACCATACCATTTATGCCATCACAAAGTAATGGATCAAGTACTAAATAGAGTGTTAAATCAAGTTGCTTCTTCATCAAAAATCCTTATTTGTGGTGAAAAGAGAAAGTTGGTCAATAATTGACATAGCAAAAGTACCTAGGCCTTGCTGTTTATTAGCGAGTTCACCCGCTTTTTTCATCATAAAGCAGGCTGAAGCAGTAGCCTTTAAATGATCTTCAGAACTTGCAATCAATGCTGCCACAATCGCAGATAATGAACAACCAGTACCAGTTACTTGTGTTAGCGCGATATCACCCCCAACAATGCTATAAACCTGCTCACCATCTGTGACATAATCGGTCTCACCTGTTATTGCAACAATGGTTTGATATTTCTTGGCTAATAGCATTGCCGCATTTAATGCAGAATCAGTAGAATCCAGCCCATCAGGCCCTTTTGATGATGATTGTTGACCACTTAAAGCTAGAATTTCTGAAGCATTTCCTCGAATAACTGTCGGTTTAAATGTTAATAATTGCTTAGCAATTTCAGTACGATATTTCAATGCTGCTCCAACTGCGACAGGATCTAATACCCAAGGAGTTTGATTAGCTTTTGCGGCGGCTAGTAACATGCTTTTAGCGCTATGACTATTGATCGTGCCAATATTAATTAACAAACCATTTGCAATGGCAACAAAGTCCTCAACTTCTTGCTCAGCTACCACCATCGCTGGTGAAGCCCCAATCGCCAAAAGAACGTTAGCGGTGTAATTTTGTACCACATCATTGGTAATACAATGGATTAAAGGTCGCTTCTGATGAACTTGCTCAATAAAAGGAATGGCATCTTGATTTGAAAATAATTTAATTACCGACATATTCTTTCCTTATCTAATAAATAATATTAAGGGAAGAATGTGTCAAAAGCGTTAATTAAGACAGAGACTTCCCTACGCTGGCATGATCCAGATCAGGTTCAACGGGTAAATTCTCAGTTTTTTGCTCTAACAAAAAACACCCCGAGTCTAAATAACAAATTTGGATAAAATTGAATCTATTATGAACTGAGTTTAAAAATTAAACAAGTTATTGTAATAATCTTTCTATATCACTAATGGCTCGTCTATCCGGCAAGAAAATTATTAAATGATCGCCATCTTCAATCATTAAATCCGTATTTACTATAATTACATCTTCACCACGAACCACGGCACCAATCGTAGCACCTGAAGGTAATTTTAAACTGTTAATATTTTTACCGACTAATTTTGAATTTTCCGCTTCACCACGAGCAACTACTTCGACAATTTCTGATTCACCTTGGCGTAATGAGACAACTTTAACTACACCCGTTTGCCTAACATGGCTTAGTAGTTCTGAAATAGTGGCATGTTGTGGTGAAATCGCGATATCAATAACACTATCGTTAATCAATTCTAAGTAGGCTTGTCGCTGGATAAGAACGATGACTTTTTTTGCCCCCATTCTTTTTGCCAGCATAGATGACATAATATTGGCTTCATCATCGCTAGTGACCGCCACAAACAGATCGGTTAACTCAACTTGCTCTTGTGATAATAATTCTTGGTCTGATGATTCTCCATGTAACACGGTGGTATTAACTAACTGCTCAGCTATTAATTCAGCTTTTTCTGCATTACGTTCAATCAACTTAACTTGATAATCATTCTCTAAACGTTTAGCTAAAGCAATGGCAACGCCACCGCCACCGCTAATAATAATACGTTTATAAGGTTTTTCTAGCCTTTGTAGTTCACTGGTTACTGCTTTAATATTGAGGGGAGGGGTAATAAAATAAACCATGTCTCCAGCTTCAATTAAAGTCGAACCTATTGGGCGAATAAAACGATTTTGACGATAAATAGCAACAACACGCGCTTCGACATGTGGTAAATGCTCTTTAAGTTCGGACAGTTCGCTCCCCACTAACGCACCACCGTAATAAGCGGTTACAGCAACCAAACAGACACGATTATCATAAAACGAAGCAAACTGTAGAGCACCAGGATATTGAACTAATTGGCTAATATGATTTGTAATTAAGTTTTCAGGAGCAATAATATGATCGATGTTGATACAATCTTTATTGAAGAATGGGTATCTTTCATCGTTATATTCAGGAGCACGGATTCTAGCAACTTTTTGTGGAATATTAAACATCACATGCCCAATCTGACAAGCCATCATATTTACTTCATCAGAATTGGTAACGGCAACTAACATATCGGCTGATTCCGCGCCAGCACTCTCTAATACTTGTGGGTAAGAGGATTTACCGCAAATGACTTGTAAATCAAAACGCTCTTGCAAAGATTGCAATTTATCATGATCTTCATCAACGACAGTCACATCGTTCTGCTTTTCAGTTACTAGATATTCAGCAAGTGCACTACCAGTTTGGCCTGCACCAAGAATGATAATTTTCATAATAAACCTATTATAATCAAAAGGCCTCAACCTAACTCATTATTAGAACAATAGAGCTCATATCAATTAAAGCCGTTTGATATTGTTTAGTAATAATCGCAATCTTATTTTAGATTATACAAAACCGATTGCATCATAAACCTTCTTCAACGTAGGCTCTGCTTTAGCGCCAGCTTTTTGTGCTCCTTCTTGCATAATTGAAAGAAGATAATTTTCATCATCTCGATATTGATGATATTTTGCTTGTAAACCGGTTAACATCTCGATAACTTGATTTGCCACCTCGGTTTTTAGATGACCATACATTTTGCCTTCAAACTCTTTTTCAAGTTCAGCAATCGGCTTACCTGTAATACCTGTCAAAATATCTAACAGATTTGAAACACCGGCTTTGTTTTTTGAATCATAACGTACAACAGGTGGTTCGTCTGAATCGGTCATTGCCCGTTTAATCTTCTTCTCGACATCTTTCGGATTCTCAAGTAAACCAATAACATTGTTACGATTATCATCTGATTTAGACATCTTTTTGGTTGGATCTTGTAAAGACATCACACGAGCACCTACTTTAGAAATAAACGGCTCAGGAACAGTAAAAATATCGCCATAAAGTGCATTAAAACGCATAGCGATATCACGTGATAACTCGAGATGTTGTTTCTGATCATCACCTACAGGAACTAAATTAGCTTGATATAACAAAATATCAGCAGCCATTAATACTGGATAATCAAATAGCCCGGCGTTAATATTTTCAGAGTGACGAGATGACTTATCTTTAAACTGCGTCATACGGCTCAGTTCACCAAAATAAGTATAACAGTTCAACGCCCAACCTAATTCAGCGTGAGCTGGTACTTGTGATTGAACAAAAATAGTACTTTTTTGTGGATCGATACCACAGGCCAAATAAAGCGCTAACGTATCAAGTGTTGCTTTTCGCAACTTATTAGGATCTTGACGGACCGTGATCGCATGTTGATTGACAATACAATAAACGCAATCATATTCATTTTGCAAAGACACCCAATTCTTCAAAGCCCCTAAATAGTTGCCTAATGTTAGTTCTCCTGATGGCTGAGCGCCACTAAATACAATTGGTTTACTCATAATTTATTCCTAATTTATACTCATTATTTTTTTGCATCAGCCTTTGGCTGAGGTAATAAGGTTAATATATCTTTAAAATCATCAAATAAAAAATCAGGCTTGCTAGATGCAATCGACACCCCATAATTATAACCATAACTTAATGCTACAGTCGGGCAATTAGCATTTTTAGCAGCAGTAATATCATTCTTTGAATCACCAACAAACAGCAACTGATCACTAAACAATCCAAAGGTTGCCATGACTTGATAAAGTGGGGCAGGGTGTGGTTTCAACTTAATCACATCACCACCACCAAGTACCAATGAAAAGTATTCTTTAATACCTAATGACGTCAATAAAGCAGGTAAAAATTGCGCAGGTTTATTGGTAACTAAAGCTAAGGGATAATGATTTTCATAAAGCGTTTTTAAGGTTTCTTTAACATGCGGGAATAGCGTTGTTTGCTCATCCATAACCTTATCATAATGATGATTAAACAACTGTTTCGCTTTGTTGAAATCCTCTTTAGACGGATTGCGACCAATCACGTTGAACACGCGCTCGAGCATGACATCAATGCCATTACCGACCATGTTTTTTACTTGTTCATTAGTAACGGTGGGTAACTCCAAATCTGCTAACATCTTTTGTGCAGCTAAGGCAAGGCCAGGCACACTATCGACTAAAGTTCCATCTAAATCGAAAGCAATAGCTTGAATATCATTTAACTTAGCCATGGTTAACACCTTCTAATTCTTTACGCATTGCATCAATTACAGCTTTATAATCCGGTTGACCAAATATTGCTGAACCAGCAACAAACATATCAGCACCCGCTCTGGCAATTTCAGCGATATTATCAACTTTAACACCACCATCAATTTCTAAACGAATCTTTCTACCAGACTCAATAATGCGCTGTTTAACTTGTTGTAATTTTTTTAGTGTACTTGGTATAAATGATTGTCCACCAAAACCTGGATTAACGCTCATTAATAAAATAATGTCGACTTTATCCATCACATAATCTAAATAATCTAACGGCGTTGCAGGATTAAGTACAATTCCCGCACTGCAACCATGATCTTTAATTAATTGCAAAGAACGGTCAAGGTGAATAGTTGCTTCAGGGTGAATAGAGATATTAGTTGCGCCAGCTTTGGCAAATGAGGTAATTAAATCTTCAACAGGCGAAACCATCAAATGAACATCAATCGGAGCCTTAATACCATAATCACGAAGAGCCTTACAAAACATACTACCCATCGTCAAATTTGGTACAAAATGGTTATCCATTACATCAAAATGGACAACATCGGCACCAGCGTCTAATACTTTCTGCGTATCTTCTCCAAGTCGAGCAAAATCAGCGGATAATATTGATGGTGCAATAATAAACTCTTTCATAACATACCTCTACTAATAAAACCTTATACATAAAATAGGTTATTTTTGGTACAAGGCTAATATTTCATCAATTTTTTTGCGTCCTTCGCCAGCACAGCTAATTGAGCGTCGCATTTCTGCACGGTAAAGATGGCGCGCTTTACTATATAACGTTCTGGTATACTCTGTATCGTGATTTGATAGTAGTACAGGAATATTTTTTTTATAAGCAATTTTTTCAGCTAATTGTGACAATCGCTTATGTTCTTCAAAACCAAAATTATTGGAATAATAAGCCGTAAAACCGATAGATTCATTTGGAGAAAGATAAGGCGGATCACAATAAATGACAGAATTGCGTTTTGCCATTTTCATTGCTTCATGATAAGGAGTACAAATAAACTCAGCTTTTTGTGCTTTTTGAGCAAAATAATAGAGCTCCTTCTCAGGAAAATAGATAGTTTTGTAACGTCCAAAAGGTACATTAAAAAGCCCGCTATTATTATAGCGACATAAACCGTTATAACAGTGGCGATTCAAATAGACAAACAAAAGCGATCGTAGATATTGATCTTTACTATAATTAAAGACATCTCGTAGCTGATAAAAAGCCTCAGCTTGATTATTCTGATGATTAAATAATAGCTTAAGATCATTAATAAACTTATCAGGATTGGATTGTAATAACCTAAATAACGCAATTAGATCATGATTGATATCAGCTAAAATATAACTTTTAAAGTTTGTGTTTAAAAAAACAGAACCAGCGCCTACAAAGGGCTCAATGAGTTGGTCCCCTTCTGGTAGATATTGTTTAATTGTGTCCACAAGCTCATATTTTCCTCCAGCCCATTTTAAAAAGGCTCGTTGCTTCTTCAACGGAAACTCCTATTTTGCTGATTTTTCTTTATTAATTGTTTCGCCAGATTTAATCCAAGGCTTATCTTTTTGTAGTGCACTTGGTAAAGATTTGATCGCTTTTCTGGCTTCGTCAGCAGAATCATATGTACCTTTAACTAAGATATACCATTTAACATTATTTCGTTTGGTTTCATAAATTTGGTAATTAGTAAGATTATGTTCTTTAACCAATCTTTTCAAACCATCAACTGAACTAGAAGAACTAAGTTGAATTGAAAACTGATCATTCTTAATTTTGGCAATCGAAGTTGAATTATTACCTGTTATTACACTATTATTTGAGTTAGAAACAGTAGGATTGCCTCTATCTGGATTTATTGGTTTATTTAAATTAGTTGATGAACCATTAGTATTTTGAGTTGTACTGTTACCCGTTGGTTGCAGATCTGGTCTAGAACCCGATGTTGACTGTGTTGATGCTGGAGGTTGACTAACCCCATTATCGTGCTCATTAACATTACTATTAATTGGGGCTGGTGGCACAGGTGCAGAATTTTGTTGACCTTGCGCTAACGCCCCACTATCGCCACTGATTGTTGAATCAGGCGTTTGCGTCGACGAAACACCATTGACTTCCGGAGGAGTCAGTATGGTTGTTTTTTTTGATGGACGAGATATCACAAAGCAAACCAACAAGACAATAATAGCTAAAGCTAATCCCATAATAATCAATTTTTTCTTCGAATAATGCTGAAAAAAAGTTGATATACTAAAAGAAGGCGTAGAAGACTTACTTGATTGTTCTGGTATATAACGATCATCTTTATCTACACGCATATTAACTCCTTTCAAATGGTTTATTGCCTCATGGCCAGCCGAATTTAAAAAATTGAAATTTTAAATTTGTTCTATTTTTTCAATAATATATCCAGCAACACCTTTGGCACTTTGCTCATCAGTTTTAATCGTAATATCAGCGATCTCTTCGTAAAGTGGATCACGCTCTTCGGCTAATTCTTCGTAAAGTTCACGGGGAGTATTGCCACCTTGTAATAAAGGACGACGCTTATCTTTCTGGGTTCTTGCCATCTGTTTTTCTATTGTAGTTTCTAAATAAACTACAATACCGCGAGCTGATAAACGGTTACGTGTCTCTTTAGATAAAATCGAACCACCACCAGTAGCAAGAACTATACCTTGTTTTTCAGTCAACTCATTAATGACTTTCTCTTCTCTGGCTCGGAATCCGTCTTCACCTTCTAAGTCAAAAATCCATGCAATATCAGCACCTGTACGTTTCTCGATCTCTTGGTCAGAATCAAAAAATTCCATACCTAACTGTTGTGCAATTTGTCGGCCTATTGTGCTTTTTCCTGCCCCCATAGGGCCAATTAGAAAGATATTTCGCTTTTCTGCCATTGTAGTTTCATCATCTATTAATTTTGGTTAAAATTTACAACACAATATCAATTTATAATGACTTAAATAACTCATCATTTCGGTATTGAATTGTGTAACTTACTTGGATCTCCGTCTAACGACAAAAATTTAGGTCGGTAATTATCTCAATAGATAGCCCCATTTTGCAACAGGTATTTATTAATCGATTAACTAATACCTGCTTGATGCAGATCATGAATATTCAGCGCACCAACCAATTCGCCGTGATTATTTACCACAGGGGCAGCAGTAATATTATGATCATTAAATGATTTTAAAGCTTCGACCGCTTTCCAAGTTTCAGGTATTTGATGGCCTGGACTTGTCATTACATCGACAATATTATCTTGTAATGTACCATGTTTTAGTAGCAAACGGCGTAAATCGCCATCTGTAAAAACGCCAACTATTTTATTATCATCTTGGCATATTGCAACTAACCCCACACCAGTACGACTTAATTCTAACATGGCATCAAGTACTGTTGCTGATTGTGGTACTCTAGGAATTAAATCACCCTTACGCATAATATCTTTTACATGATTTAATAGTTTAGCGCCTAAACTGCCAGCTGGATGTGAACGAGCAAAATCTTCTTCCTTAAATCCACGAGCTCGCATAACGGCAATTGCCAGCGCATCGCCCATCATTAACGTATTAGTTGAGCTTGAGGTTGGAGCTAATCCCATTGGACACGCTTCCTTTTCGATTGAAATATCCAGCACTGCTTGCGCAGCTAATGCTAATGGGGAATCAAGCCCACCCGTTATGGCAATAACTGGAATATTCATTGCTGCAAGAATGGGTAAAATAAATTGAAATTCCTTAGCTCGTCCTGAATAAGAAATCAAAATCACGACATCATTCTCGGTCACCATTCCTAAATCACCGTGTAATGCTTCAGATGGATGCATAAAAAATGCTGGGCTACCAGTACTGGCTAATGATGCTGCGATCTTTTTACCAATATGACCAGATTTACCAATGCCTGACACTACAACTTTGCCTTTTGTTGACAAAATTAACTGGCAGGCCTTAACAAAACTCTCACCAAGCCGAGCTGGTAGCTTCTGTGCCTCATGAAGCTCAAGTTCAAGTAATTCTCGACCATATTGTAATAATTTGTCCATTTTTAGCCACTCATCAAATTAAAACTAAAAAATATATATTGATTAAATTATTCATAGTCTAGCAATTAACTATTCAATATTCAAAAGCCTTTTAGAATAAAAAGATAAGAAATAATTGAGGAACGCACTTTTTAGATTAAAAAAAGTTGAGGAACGGGGTTTTTAAAGCTTTAGAATCCCAATCCAACTTTAACTCCAAGCACGATTAATATCACGCCTAACAACTTATCAATAATCAACTGTAACTTAAAATAACGACGTTGGACAATTTGGGTTTGGAAGACGAATACTACCATCGGCCACCAAATTGCAGCTTCAAGCCAGATTATAAAAGCAACTACCAGTTTATCTACCATCGTTGAGCTGGCATTAAGTAGTTGAGTGAAGATAGCTAGAAAAAACAGCGTGGCTTTTGGATTAAGTAAATTACATAATAGCCCTTGCATAAACGCAGATTTGGCTGTGACATCCAGTTCCTGCGTTTGTTTGGAAACATAGGCGGTGCCACGGCTTTTGGCTAGTAACGCTTTAACGCCAATCCATAACAAATAAGCGGCACCGGCATAACGTAATGCATTATAGAGCCAAGGGGTGGCGGTGATTAATACAGCAATGCCTGCCACGCAGTAACTCATATGAATGGCGATAGCACTAATTACTCCTAAACAGGTCATTAATGCTATTTTTCGGTTGTAGCTTAAACTATTTTTTAAGACCAGAAAAAAATCTGGCCCGGGTGATATCATGCCTAAACAACTAATGGTTATGACCAAAATTAAGGTATCGACTGTCATTTTTGCTCTTGTGCTGCATTGTTTAACGTGGCGATGTTTGATTTATGTTGTTCGATAAATTGCTTTTTATCGAAATTTTCATCAATTAAGTAATCAGTTAAGAATTTTGCATTCGTTTTAATTTGTGCACCATTCAAAATCATTCTTGGTAAGTCGATTTGGTAAATGGTTTGGTTGGATGATTTTTGTAAATCATCACTATTCGCATTGGTTAATAAGTACAATTTGCGTTCTTTTTCCGACAATTTTTTAACGGTTTCGGTACCCGCACCCATCATTAAATGGTCAGGGAAGATATAAAATACGGTATTGTCTAGTAAACCTTGCTCTTTTAGGTGATTAATAAATTGCCCTAAATTGTAATCGAGAGATGCGGCTACAAAAGACATGTTGTCATGCTTTGGGCTAATAACAGAAGTCATGCGTTCATCGTTAAAGCCATTTGGTGCATGGGTTGAAACAGTCGAAACAAATAGCGCAAATGGTTTGTCATTATTTTTCATCTCTTGTATTTGCTGTTCGGCGATATCTAATATATCTTTATCATATAACCCAAATGGCGCATTTGGGTATTTGTCTGGATAGTTTTTTTCAGATACCACTTGCATTCCAACTACTTCTGCTGTGTGACCAATGCTTGCAAATTCAGGACCAGCCATAACGTAACGAGTTTGGTAGCCTGCTTGTTTTAACACATCGCCCAAAGTGACTAATTTAGTTGAGTTAGCATTTTTTAAAGGGGATGTTGAGTGCTCTCCAATTAAAAATGGTACACCAGTCATATAAGTATACATTGAGGCGGTTGTCCAGGTACTACCTGCACTCATTGGCATATTTGGAAAGAAGGTATATTGTTGCTTAAGCTGTCTTAAATTTGGGGTGATATCAGCAAAATCTAAAAATCCTTGCTCGAAAGACTCTAACGATAACACAATAATATTTTTGCCTTTTTGACTTTTTAACTGTGATTTTGCAACATAATCATTCATATTGAGCGTTTGTAATGCTTGCTCAAAGGTTGCGTTTGGCGCGCAGGTGACTTGATAGATTTCATAGAGGCGACTAATTGGACCATTATGATAACTAATTGAAGCAATTGCGATGACAGCAAACGATAAGCGCCATAATAATCGGCATTTGTTACGAAATAAGTTGGCTAATTTACTGATTATCAAAACTAATCCTAAAAAGACTACAATCACTAATACAGCCTGTAACTTGAAGATAAATAATCCTTCAATAATGTCATTCACATTTAAATTCACGTAAAACTGATAATCAATAAATCCACCACTAAAATAGATAGAGGTGAGTTCCATAACAATGATGACGGTCATTAAGACAATGGTGAGCAGTTGCCATTTTTTTTGTTTAAAAAAAGAAGCTAAGGTAATAGTTAAGATAAAAAGTGGTAATACAATTAAAGTCGAAAACGGCATAGTTAATGATACTCAGATTTTCTTAAAACGGGATTATTGCATCAGTATATACGTTTTAATCAGAAAAATAAAAATCGCAGATTGCAAGGTAATATTAATGCTTTGATTTTATTATATGTAACAAGCTTAATGATAATTATTATTGTTTGTTGTTGATAATTGAAAGCATTAGCAATAAGATAGCAACAATTATTTTATTTCCTAAAGCTGAAAGGTTTACGCTATGTTGTTACGTAGATTTGCCATTGTTTTGCTGTTATCTTGTTTTTCCTATAGCTATGCTGATGTCACTTTACCGGCCCCACAAAATAAAGAGGGGATGGGATTATTTGATAGTCTTAAAAAGCGTGCGTCAACGCCGGGGGGAGGATTTCCAACAGGCATGGTGTCTGACGAGGAGCTTTCAAGTGTACTTTGGGCAGCCAGTGGCTTAAATCGAGGTAAAAACGGTTGGACAGTACCAATGGCAAGTGGTAAAGCGCCTTATGTTCGCCTGTATGTTGCAAGTGAAAAGGGAACCTTTATATACGAGTGGGAAGGGCACTATCTTCGTGAGATCAATAATCAAGATATTCGTGGCGACATCGGTAAACAAAGTTTTACTAAACGTGCACCTTATATTTTTATTTTTGTGTCTGATGGTGACAATCTTAAAGATTATGATACCCAACAAGCCAATGATTTTAGTCAAATTGCTGTTGGCGCAATGAGCCAAAATGTTTATTTATCGGCGACAGCATTAAAACTCAGCACACGTTATATCCATTCAATCAATCCTGAATTTATTAGTCAATCATTACAATTGCCCGAAAACAGCAAACCAATAGGGATTATGTTGTTAGGAAAATAAAGGAGTTGGAAGTGAAAAAGTATTTAACTTTAGTTGTTCTACTAATTGCAAGTTTAGCTGTTTTTAGTTCCCCTTCTTATGCAGCCGAAAAGAAATATGAAAGCTGGAATGCAATTATTGATGAGATGGATATCATTTTGAATGATGCCTACAACATCTATTTTATGAAAGATGTCGAAGGTGCTAAAGCCCGTGTTAATAATGCTTACTTTGGATTTTACGAAAAGCATGGTGTTGAGCGTGCAGTGATGTCTTATATTTCAGGTAAGCGGGGTACTGACACTGAATACCAGTTTGCAAAAATCAAACGATTAATGACACAAAATGCGCCGAATAAAACGGTGCGCGCAGAAATTGACGTTATTTTAAAAATGCTCCATGAAGATGCTAACGAGTTAGATGGTAAAAAAGAGAGTGGTTGGAGTGTCTTTTTGGCGTCGTTTATCATCATTTTCCGTGAAGGGTTGGAAGCGATATTGGTTATCGCAGCTATCTCTGCCTATCTTGTTCGCTCAAATAATAAACCGATGCTTAAAGTCGTTTATCTTAGCAGTTTGTTTGCGGTATTTGCTAGTATTTTAGCGGCGATAGCGTTACATACAATTGTGGGATTAAGCGGTGCCAACCAAGAAATTATGGAAGGTTGCGCCATGTTATTGGCAACGGTAATGCTGTTCTTTATTAGTAATTGGATGCTGTCTAAGTCAGAATCCATAGCTTGGAAAAACTATGTGGAAGGTAAGGTGCAAAATGCGGTTTCTACCGGCAGTAGTTTTGCTTTAGGATTTGCTGCCTTTTTAGCAGTGTTTCGTGAAGGCGCAGAAACTATCATCTTCTATCAAGCCATGTTAGCAGATGCTAATGACCATATGGATATGGTGTGGTATGGTTTAGGTGTGGGAATGATTATATTAGCGTTTGTGTTTGTTATTATTCGCTTTGGTACGGTCAAATTACCACTTAAACCTTTCTTTATTTGTACCAGTGCCTTGATGTATTTGATGGCGATTGCGTTTGCTGGTGGCGGTGTAAAAGAGTTACAAGAAGCTGATATTATTCAGGTTACACCGGTCGATTTTGTTCATTCGGTTGAGATATTGGGTATCTACCCAACAGTTGAAACATTATTACCACAGTTGTTCATGGTAGTGGCAGTGATAGGGTCGATTATCTATTCCACAAAATATAAAAGAAATAAATAATATAAAACAATAAAAACGATTAATGATTAGTGATAAATCGTAAATACATTGGTAGTAAATTGTTATTAGCTAGTCATGATTTTATTGATTAGTGATCAAAAGTGAAAAACAAAATTAAGGAGTTTTCAATGAAAAAACTATTAGTCTCTGCTGGTATTTCATCAATACTTGCACTTTCTTCAATGGCTTATGCTGCTGCACCTGCACCAGGTGAAGAAAAAGGCTTCGAAGAGTTTCCAATTGGTGATGAAGTAACTGTTGGTCCTTTACACATCGGTGCAGTTTATTTCCAACCTGTTGATATGGAACCAGCTGGTATGGGTGGTTTACCTGCTTCAAAATCTGATATGCATATTGAAGCTGATATTTCAGCGGCTGAAGGTAATAACTTAGGTTTTGGTACTGGTGATTTCGTGCCTTACTTAACTGTAAAATATAAAATCCAAAAAGAAGGCAGTGATAAAGCTATCGAAGGTACTTTTATGCCTATGAATGCTTCAGATGGTCCTCACTATGGTAACAATATTAAGTTAGATGGTGCAGGCAAATATAAAGTAACCTTTACTATCGAAAACCCTGAAAAACAAGGTTATTTATTACATGTTGATAAAGAAACTGGTGTTGAAGGTCGTTTCTGGACTAAACCAATTGAAGTTTCATGGGACTTTAACTTCATCCCACGTGCATGGTAATTATTATTTTTAATTAAATTTAATTTTAAATAATTAGTTGTACTATCGGCGAGTGTCAAAACTCGCCTATATACGTTGTAATTTTTAGGCAATCATTATGCTCCAATACCTTATCAATGTTACTGATAATACTTTTGTACCTGTGATTATGTTGGCACTACTTAGTGCTGTATTTGTTCAATCAAGTAAAAAATACCTTATCACGGGATTTGTATTGGGGATGTTGTCGGCTCTTATTTATGCAATATTAAAACGAAATACGGGTTTTGCTGTTCGTGAGTTTTATGATCTTGGTGTGATTGTTACTTGGTGCATTATTGTTGTTCCATTGCTGATCTGCTTATCTTTTAGAAATTTTCTAGTTTTCATCATAGTATCTATTGCAATTGGACTTATTACAGCACAATGTTTACCGAATATTTTACTTTATCCATTTGAATTTGATGTTGGCATGGAGTCAATTTTCAATAATGATTATCTGTTTAAATGGATTGGTTACAGTTTCGCTTTATTAGTTTGTATTTTAATTGGATTGTTTATCTATCGGCTTTGCCAAAGGTTTTCAACTCGATTTATTACTGTTATTACTTCATTAGCGATTATTATTTTTACTACACAGAATATAATTAATTTTCTACAAATTTTGATTGTGCGGCGGTTTATCTCACCACAAGAATGGATGATGGAATTAGTTATTTTTGTTTTAGCTCATGTCAATTTATTTACTTTCATCTTTATGGCATTGGTGTTACTACTTACTATTTTATTATACACCAAATCCAAAACTACCTCATTAGTAGGTAGTAATCCTGCTCAAGTGCGTAAACTCAAAGCAAGTTTACGACGTGATCGCCGTACCTCATTATTATTAATGGCAGGTATTGCCATAACGGCTTATACCGTTACTCGCGCACGCTATATTCTCCAAAAAGGTGTGGAGTTATCACCCGCTGAGCCAGTTAAACCTAATGCGGATGGTTTGATTGTGATTCCATTAGATAAAATAAATGACGGCAATTTACACCGTTATGGTTATCAAGCAGTAGATGGCACCTTAATTAGATTTATTGTCATTAAGAAAAGCGAAAATGCATATGGTGTAGGTTTTGACGCTTGTGATATCTGTGGTGCAAGTGGTTATTATCAACGAGGTAATCAAGTTGTCTGTATTTTGTGTGATGTGGTAATGAATATTGCAACAATTGGTTTTTCAGGCGGTTGTAATCCAGTACCGCTTAAATATGAAATTTTAGATGGCAATATGATTATTCGTCCAGCTCATCTTGAAGCTGAAAAAAGTCGCTTTAAGTAAAGGTGTGAAAAGGAAGAAAATATGTTTCGAAGAATGTTACTTAGTGTGTTAGTTCGCCAAAAAAAGAAGCTATTTTTAATTGCCTTAACCGTTGCTTTAGGGGTTTCGCTAGCGACAGCCATGTTAAATGTGATGTTTGATGTTGGTGATAAAGTTAATCAAGAATTAAAAGCCTATGGTGCTAACTTAAATATTGTGCCCAAAAGTGCAGCGATGGTAAATGAGTTATATCAACTCGATGACAAACAAAACGCAACTCAATATATTAAGCAAGATGATTTAGTCAAGATTAAAATGATTTTCTGGGCATATAACATTGTTGATTTTGCCCCCTATTTAACGACCCAAGTGACCGTTAATGATAGACCTATTACACTAGTGGGAACATGGTTTAATAAGCATCTGACTATTCCAACTGGTGATGAAGTTGACACAGGAATGTTAGCCATGAAGTCGTGGTGGTCGATAGAAGGCAAGCCAATGAAAGATGATAACTTGCAAGGTGCCATGGTGGGTGAAACACTTGCCAAGCAATTAAATCTTAAATTAGGCGATAGTATTGAGCTAACTTCCCCAAAAATGACGCTAATTGTAAATAATATCTTTCATAGTGGTGGTCTTGAAGATAACGAGCTTTATGTATCGCTACCAGTTGCTCAAATGTTAGCGAATAAACAAGGTCTAGTTGAACGGGTTGAAGTGAGCGCTCTTACCACACCTGAAAACGATTTAGCTCGCAAAGCGGCGCAAGATCCCAATAGTTTATCGCGTGCCGAATGGGATCGATGGTACTGCACCGCTTATATCAGTTCGATTGCCTATCAGTTGGAAGAATTAATGCCCGATGTTCGGGTTAAAGCGATAATGCAAGTTGCCGACTCAGAAGGCTCTATTTTACAAAAAACACAATTATTGATGTTATTACTGACAGTGTTATCTTTGATCTGTTCGGCTTTGGCGATATCTAACTTAGTTACTGCTAACGTGATTGAACGTAGTACTGAAATTGGTTTATTAAAAGCACTAGGGGCAACTAATACCTCGGTAGCGATGTTAATTCTTAGTGAAATACTAATCATTGCTTTATTCGGTGGTATGGTCGGCTATTTTATTGGTCTTGGCTTTGCCCAAATTATTGGACAGACGGTATTTGGTTCATTTGTTGAGCCTAAAATGATTATTATCCCAATGGTATTAATTATGGTAAGTCTCATTACCTTATTAGGAAGCTTGCCGGCATTACGTATTATGATGTTCTTACGTCCAACGGATGTATTACATGGTCGGTAAGCGAGGTTAAGTGATGATAAATAAAAACCAACGCTTTATTTTAAAAACGATATTTAGCTCATTAATTCGCCGTCGTTCTCGGATTGCAATTGCCTTACTTGGTGTTGCGATTGGGGCGACAGTGTTACTAGGTATGGTGACGCTTTGTTATGATATTCCAAGACAAATGGGACAAGAGTTTCGTTCTTATGGAGCTAACTTATTGTTAATGCCAGCTAATAATCAACCGACTATATCAATGGTTGAGGTAGAAAAAGCTATTAGCGTATTACCGAAAGACAAAGTATTAGGTGTTACACCATTTCGTTATAATTCTATCCGCAGTAACCAACAGCCTTATACCATCGTTGGCACCCAATTTGATCAGGTTATTAAAACTAGTCCATATTGGAAGATAGAAGGTGAACTACCAAAAAATCCGAACGAAATTATAATTGGTACGGATATTGCCCAGTTTGCTAAACTTAGTATTGGAAGTACCATGCCAATTTCAGGAAAATCTAAAGAAAATTCTCGCTTTGATGAGGACTTAACTGTTACTGGCATCGTCAAGACAGGTCGTGCAGAAGATAATTTTATATTTATCGATCTGAACGATCTTGAAAACCTACTTGAAGAAAGCAATCAGGCCGAAGTGGTCGAAATTAGTATCACTGCAACCAAAGATGAATTGCAACACTATATTCAAACCATTAAAGATCACTCAACCACAATCGAACCGCATCTTATAAAATGGGTGACACAGTCCGAAGCATCAGTGCTCGGTAAACTGTCATCTTTACTCTACTTAGTAACCTTAGTCGTGTTAATTTTGACTATGATTTGTGTGGCCACAACCATGATGACGGTAGTAATGGAGCGTCGCAAAGAGATAGGGCTGAAAAAAGCTATTGGTGCAACCAATAAAAGTATTGCCAAAGAATTTTTAGCCGAAGGGATGATTTTAGGTATTATTGGTGGGGTGATTGGGGTTATTTGTGGTTTAATTTTTGCTCAAGTAATCAGCGCCAATGTATTTGGGCGCTCAATTGTCATTGAATTTTATTTGATACCAACAACGATTGTTATTTCGGCTGTGGTAACCATCATTGCGTGTTTGATTCCGGTAAAACGTGCACTTGAAGTTGAACCAGCATTAGTTTTACGTGGCGAATAGGATAGTAAAGTATGAATATGCTAGAAGTTAATAATGTTTCAAAGATCTATGGCTCTTTACATGCCTTGTCAGAAGTTAACTTAACCGTTGAAGAAGGTAAATGGCTATCCATTATGGGACCTTCAGGCAGTGGTAAAACCACGTTAATGAATATTATTGGTTGTATGGATAAACCGTCGCTGGGTTCAGTAATTCTAGATGGACAAGATATTACCCAACTTTCATTACCCCAACTAACGGAAATTCGGCGTGATAAAATTGGTTTAATCTTTCAACAGTTCCATCTTGTCTCTTATCTAACCGCATTAGAAAACGTAATGGTGGCGCAATATTATCACAGTATGGTAGATGAAAAGGAAGCCTTACAAGCATTAGAACGTGTGGGGCTTGCAGCGCGGGCCAAACATTTACCTCGTCAATTATCGGGTGGGGAACAGCAACGCGTTTGTATTGCTAGGGCATTAATTAATTACCCAAAACTGATTTTAGCTGACGAGCCAACTGGTAATTTAGATGAAAGCAATGAAGCAATGGTCATGAACTTACTACATCAACTTCACGAAGAAGGAAGCACAATTATCGTTGTTACGCATTCGCCCGAAGTATCAAAACATGCGCAAACAACGGTAGTTCTTGAACATGGTAAAGTAGCAAGTATTATCAATAATTAATGATTAAAAGGTCTATATTTATGAAAAATCGCATTGTTTCATCTGTACTATTTATCTTAATCGGAGCGTTACTTATTCTGTTCCCGCTCTATATTTTACCTGTCTGCCCACTACCGGATGTGCAATCTATGCCAGCCGATGCTATGCATTCTGCGCCAATGGATGGGCACATGCACAATGCTGGTGGCAAAATCATGAAATGTTTTTGGACATCAAGGGCGGAAATAGGTATTGGTAGTTTAGTGATAGTCCTCGGTGCCTTAGTATTACTTAGCCGTTCGTTATTTGTACGTATGGGATTAAGTATGGCTATAGCTTGTACTGCGGTCTTAGCAGCAGCGATTCCAACTATTTTAATAGGTGTATGTGGTAATGAAATGATGCGATGCAATATGGGAGCTAAGCCAGCATTGATATTATTGTCAATAGTATTAGCAATTGTTGCTATTATCAATGTGATATATTTAAATAAACAAGCTAATCGCTAGTAACGGTTAGCAACTGATAAAAAGCATTAGTCAGCCTTAACACCAATTATAGAGAAATCCAACATGCAAGAAATAACTATAGCGAATTTAGCATGGCGAAATATCCAACGACGACCTTTTCGAAGTTGTTGCTTGATTATCATCATTATGCTTTTTTCCGCTACGCTATTTGGCGGTAGTGTATTGATGAAAAACCTAAGCTTAGGCATTTCAGGCATGGCTAATCGGTTAGGTGCGGACATTCTTATAGTACCTTATGGTTATGAAAAAAATCTTGAAGTCGCCTTATTACGAGGCGAACCAAGTAGCTTTTATCTAAAAGCTGAATTAATTGATAAAATCAAAGAAATCAAAGGAATCGAAGCGGTCTCACCACAACTATTTATTGCTTCGTTAAGTGCTGGTTGTTGTACTTCTAAAGTTCAATTAATTGGTTTTGATCAGCAAAGTGATTTTGTAATTAAACCTTGGCTACAAACACAATTAGAACAACCATTGCAAGACAATCAGGTAGTGGTAGGCAGTAAAATTACCTCAAATGTCGGTGATGAAATTAAATTTTTTAATCATCCCTTTAAAATTGCCGCTAAAATGGATAGCACAGGAATGGGTTTTGACACCTCAGTTTTTATGACCATTCCTGCTGCACAATCGCTTATGAAAGAAACCAATTTAATTGAAGGCGATACTGACCACTTTGCTAACTATGTGTCATCGATTTTTGTTAAAGTCGACCCTGACTATCAGTCTAAAGATATTGTTAATCAAATCATGCCCAAATATGCTATCGATTACAATATTGATTTTGTGATGACCAAAGGCATGTTAAGTAATATATCCAAATGGTTAAATAGTTTTTCAACTATTGTCTATAGTTTATCGGCGATATTTTGGGTGTTAGCGATTATTGTGATCTTTGTAATATTTTCCTCATCCCTTAATGAACGAAAACGCGAAATCAGCTTATTACGTATTCTAGGTGCATCGCGCAGTGATCTGGTTAAAATGTTACTGCGAGAATCCCTTATCATTAGTGCTTTAGGTGGTCTTGCTGGTATAGTGGTTGCTGGCGTATTAATTTATGCTTTCAGCTTATTGATATGCCAAACGATAGGTTTGCCATGTATGAATATTTCAATTACAGATGGATTAATTTATGCATTCATCGTATTTTTGCTGACATTAATTATTGGTCCGCTGTCTAGTATTTATTCAGCATTATCATTAACTAAGTTTGATACTTATCAAACATTAAGAGAGGGTGAATAATGTTATTAGATGTCAAGAACCTTCGTAAAGATTATAAACGCGGATCTCAACACTTTTCAGCAGTGAATAATGTTAGTTTTTCAATGGCACAAAGTGACTTTATCAGCATTATGGGTAAATCAGGTAGTGGTAAAACGACGTTGCTTAATATGATTGCTGGGTTACTAACGCCAACTCAAGGTAAAATCACGATTAACGGCACCAATTTATTCGATCTTGATGACAAACAAGTATCGGCGTTTCGTAATCAAAATATTGGTTACATTCCACAAGGCAGTAGTTTGTTACCTAATCTAACTGCTCTGGAAAATATTCGCTTACCGTTTTCTTTAACGAAACGTGAAAACCAATCGAGCTTAAATTCTGCAATGGAACTGTTAGAAAAAGCCCAAATTAGCTATTTAAAAGATGCTTATCCAGCCAACATGTCAGGTGGTGAAATGCGTCGAATAGCTATTTTACGTGCACTAATTTGCCAGCCACAAATAGTCATTGCCGACGAACCCACCAGCGATCTTGACGATGAAAGTTCAACACAAATTATGGCATTATTAGCCGATATTCATCAACAAGGCACAGGACTATTGATTGTTACTCATGATAATGATGTAGCAAGTTACAGCCAAAAAACACTGAAAATGTCAGCAGGGCGGTTAATCGATTAAATTAGGGCATGTCATTATCAGCAATTATAAAAACAGCGGATTACAGCCCATATCAATCATAATTTTATTTAACTTTATTAGCGGTAATCCGACTAAAGAATTAATATCATCGCCTTCAAGCTTATCGAAAAGAGTAATCCCTAACTCATCACATTTAAAACTGCCAGCACATTGTAGTGGCATCTCTTTAGCGATATAAGCATCGATTTCTTCATCAGTTAACTGACGAAAGGTGACTTTAAACGGTTCACAAATCGTTTGCGATTGGCCTGTGTGAGTATTAATGACCGTCATTCCTGTATAAAAGTAAAACGCTTTGCCACTGCTATTTTTTAATTGTTGCTGGGCGTTTTCAATAGTGAGGGGTTTACATACAATCTTTCCATCTAAAACACCTACTTGGTCGGAACCAATAATTAAACTATCAGGATTGCTTGCCACCAATGACTGCGCTTTAGCATTAGCCAATCGTACCACCAGCTGCTGTGCACTTTCATTTGGTAGAGGTGTTTCATCACAAATCGGTGGCACACAATCGAAAGGAATAGCTAATTTTTCAAGTACTTTTTTACGTGAAAGTGATGTTGATGCTAGGATAATTTTCATTTTAACTGTTCTTGTAAAATCCATGCGGAAGGATGAGCATTAAAACCAATATGACCATAATAATCGACTGCTTGAGGTGCTGCAAGCAAAGTAATTGCACATTGATTATCGGTATGAATTTGAATCTCTTTTATCAACTGTTTACCAATACCTGATTTTTGATAAGCTTCATCAACGGCTAAATCAGCTAAATAAGTTATGTAGACAAAGTCTGTTAAACAGCGGGCAATACCGACAAGTTTCTGATCATGCCATGCGGTAATGACTAAATTAGCATTATCTAACATTGCTTGAAAACGAGGTTTATCACTTATTGGTCGACGTTCCGCCAATGAGCAGCGAGAATATAATAATGTCGCTTGTTCTATACTGGGTTTGATATCATGGCGATAAATAATATTATCCATAGTTGATCTCCATCATGATTTTGCAAAAAAGTTATTTCAATATTTTAAATTAGCGTTAGGATAACAATATTAGATTTAATTTAAAATTAGTACCATCTTAAATTAATTAAAAAAGATAAGTTTAAATGAGGAGGCGGTATGTACAAAAAAATATTAGTTCCGATTGATGTCCTTGAAGATGAACTCACTCAAAAAGTGATCCCCCATGTTGAGTGTTTAGCGAAGTTATCCAATGCGCAAGTTATCTTTTTTCATACCTTACCGGTTGCATCGGCTATTGTAAATGCTTACTCATTTGGTTTTGATGAGTTTAAAGATCAAGCAACAGTACAAACAGAGCAATGGCTACATCGCTTGATTGACTCAATTAATTTACCAAGAGAAAATTTATCTTTTTCAATTGCGTTTGGTAATCCACGAGATGAGATCTTACATCTAGCAGAAGAGATCGAGCCCGATCTAATCATCATAGGATCTAGACGCCCAAATATCTCAACACATCTACTTGGATCAAATGCTTCTGGTGTAGTGAGAGGTGCACAAACATCAGTGCTAGTAGTACGTTAATTTTTATTTTTCTGATGTCCTCCAAAAGGACATCAGTTTTTGCTCAAAATCTTCAACCTTTTTTGATTTTAAAAAAGATTTTAAGCTCCAATATATTCACAAAAAGTAAGTGCTGGAAACGATAATAAAGAATTTATTTACTCCAAATAAGATTGTTGTGCAAAAGGTTGTCTTTTTATAAATTAGAGATAATTAATGGCATAATCTAGTGTACGCGAAGATGGAATGATGGAGTAGGGGGTATGCCGACATGATTTCTCGTGGGGCTTTCCTAAAGAATTGAACATCATAGCTAAGCTAAGATTATACCGCCTTTCGGCGGTATTTTATTATTGATGTTTAACAAGAAAACAGCAGTGGATCTGTTTATTGCGTCTGAAATCGAGCGATAAGGTTTTGTCGGTGATGTCTTGAAACGTCAGATTTAATTTTTGCATACCGTCGGCATCCATTTTGAAGCCTCGTTTGTTATTAGAAAAGACAATTACACCGTTTGGTCTTAATAATCGTTTTAAATCACTCATTAATTTAAGATGATCGCGCTGAACATCAAAAGTATCGTTCATCCGTTTAGAGTTGGAAAATGTTGGAGGATCGATAAAAATTAAATCAAACTGCTCATCAGCTTGAGATAAATAGAGCAAGCAGTCAGCCTGTATTAATCGATGATTTTTACCGGTTAAGCCATTTTGTTTTAGATTACGATCGGCCCACTCTAAATAGGTGCGTGACATATCAACTGTCGTGGTCGATTTTGCTCCACCAAGACCTGCGTAGACGGTTGCACTACCCGTGTAGGCAAATAGATTTAGAAAGTCTTTGCCTGCACTCATTTGTCCGATCATTTTTCTGGCTAAGCGGTGATCTAAAAATAAACCAGTATCCAAATAATCCACCACATTAACCCAAAACTGCGTTTTTTTGTGATTAATTGGATATTCATGGACTAAAAAATAATCCTGTTTTTGCCCAAGTTTTTGATATTGTTGTTTTCCCTTTTGCTTTTCACGGGTTTTTAGTACCAATTGATCGGCGGTTAATTTCAATACCGACATAGTAGTATTAATAATATCAAACAGTCGTTGTCGCGTTTTTTGTGGATCAATATTTTTAGGTGCAGCGTATTCTTGTACCACAATTTTATCTTTGTAACGATCGATAGCCACATTATATTCCGGCAAATCAGCATCATAAAGACGGTAACATTCAAGTTGTTCTTGGCTGGCCCATTTTTCCAATTTTTGACAATTTTTACGTAAACGATTGGCAAAGTCGGCAGCTGGTAAATTTGTTGATATGACCGCCTGATCCACTTGACGATCCGCAATCGAATAATTTTTTTGTAGACAATTTAAAGGGCCATTTTTGGCTTTAAATTGTTTGTCAGCACGCATTTGTAAACAATCTAAAAGTTGTGGCGCGCCACTAAATAACGATAATCTCCACCCACCAAATTGTTGTTTAATTTGGCGACCGAGTGCTGAGTGTAAGGCAACTAATGCTGGCTCACTTTCTAATCGTTCTCCGTAAGGCGGGTTACTGATGATCATGCCATGTATATGGTGATCAAGAGGATTGGTTAATTGTGTCACATCCTGCAATGCAAAAGTAATTAAATCACCAACCCCTGCTTGGATCGCATTTTGTTTGGCTCGCTCCAGTACTGTTGGGTTATTATCATAACCGATAAAAATGGTGTTAGTTTTTTTTACATTATGCTTAGCGCTGAACAGTAAGTCATTCCAAAGTGTTGGGTTAAATTCTTTCCAAGCAAAAAATCCCCATTGTTTGCGTAGCAGTCCAGGCGGGATATGAGACGCCATCATCGCAGCTTCAATCAGTAACGTTCCTGAACCACACATTGGATCGATAAGTGGTTCATCAAACCGCCAGTCAGAACGGAGAATAATAGCCGCGGCTAGACTCTCTTTTAACGGTGCTTGCCCTGTTTGTTGGCGATAACCACGTTGATGTAAGCTTTCACCGCTAAGATCTAATGATAGTGTAACTCGATTTTTGCTAAGATAAGCATGTAAACGAACATCAGGATTTTGCTTTGCAACATTTGGGCGCTGATTGGTTTGTCGCATAAAGTGATCAACAATGGCATCTTTGATCTTTAGCGCACCATATTGGCTGTTACGAATAAAGTCATTAACACCAACAAAGTTGATAACAAATGAGTTATCTACCGCGAAGATATTGGTCCATTTGATATTCATCACACATGAATAAAGATCTAAATCACTATAGATGTCAAACTCGGCAATTGGCAATAAAATACGAGAGGCTAAACGAGACCACAATAACGATTGGTAAATAATTGACTCATTAGCATCAAAATAGACACCCCCCTGCGCCACCTTACAATTATCCGCCCCAATATTTTCCAACTCTTTTTTTAATAACTCTTCAAGCCCGCGTGATGTGCTGGCAAATAGCGTTTTCATGCATAATCCACTTAACAATAAAATTGCAGGCATTATACCGACTAATTACCAGAGTGGGAAATGATTGCCCTAAACAATAGCCAATCTAACTAAAAAGTAATCAAAAAAAAGTTGAGGAACGGGGTTTTTGAGCTTAAAAATTGCTCAATTTTTGACTATCTACTTAACATCCTTTTTATATTAATACTTAAAATTCATCTCTATAAATTAATATTACTCAGGGAAATAATCAATTTTCTGTTTATTTACGATACGTAAGGTTAAGTCTGTAATAGCGATGATCAACGCTGAGCGAATCATTTGTTGATAACGGTTTTGATACATGGATGATTTTAAGGTATCGACAATGCCGTTCTCTTGCGGGTTATTTAATGGAGAGTTAGGGGGAAGTATCATATCGTGCAATAAACTGATTGGACCTAGGATTTCGTCATCCAGATAGGTGTAATTTTTATCGTCTTGTTCTAGCTCATCTAAAATTGCCATTAACAATTCAATATCTTCATAATCTTCACGCGTGATGATGCCTAGTGCATAAAGTAATTTCAAACAGACAGAGGTATCATTAAGTGGGCCATTCTTGCCCACCAATGATGGAATAACAAACTTGATAGCATGAGGCTCTTTACGAAAAACCTTTAAAATCAATTGATTGACACTGTCATTAATCAAATTGATCGCAACCTTTAGCAAGCTGTGTATATCAGCTTGCTGATTGAGTTTTTCGAGGATGGTGTCTTCTGCTAATGTTTGCATTGTCACTTAAAATTGATGATTTTGCATAGCAGTATAAAGTTGTTCGATTTGGCTAACAACTGGATTATCACTTTCAATACCAGAAATATCGCAAAATGCTTGTTTTAAACCCTTGTTAGCAATTTGATTTGCCAGTTCGATTGCTTGTTCGTCGTCATCATTACGATAGTTAAGCGCAGCTGCAATACCGATAAGCAGATTTTGATTGCTAAGTTTATATTCAAATGTGCCAAGTAATGGTTTGATCAAACGATCGCCAGGACCTAGTTTGCGTATTGGTTGACGTCCTACTCGTGCGGTATCATCATGTAGATAAGGATTCTCAAATCGAGTTAGGATTTTTTCAATATAGGCTTGATGTTTGGCTGGATCAAAATCATAGCGTTTGATCAGTACTTGTCCACTTTCTTCCATGGCTCCACGTACAATTTTACGAATTTTATCGTTTAAAATCGCATCCCGAATGGTCGCAATATTGTTATAAAAACCGAGATAGGCTGTAATAGCATGTCCGGTATTTAAGGTAAATAGTTTACGCTCCACAAAGGCCATTAAGTTATCAACGGGCTCCATACCTTTGATTTGAGGGATTGTGCCAATAAATTGAGTTTTATCGACAATCCATTCAGAGAATGTTTCAACCGTCACCTCTAAAATATCACCTGTTTTAGAAGTTGCAGGTGGCACAATGCGGTCAACCGCAGAATCAACAAAACCAATATGCTCATTAACCCATTGGTGAAGATTTTCTGGTAGATACTTTACTATTTCCTGTTTGAACTGGCTTGTGCCACGTACCATGTTTTCACAAGCAATAATATTGAGTGGAGCGTTATTACCTTGAGCATGTCGAGCAATAATGCCTTGTGCCACACTTTGCGCAATGCGCGCTAAAATTTGAGGACCGACCGCAGTGGTAACTAGATCAACTTTCGCGATGTAATCAGCGACTTTAGGTGAAGTACTGTTGATGGCATCAACATTCTTCACCGTTTCGGTAACCGACTGCTCACCAACCACATTGACTGGATATTGATGACGGCTAGCAAGTTCATCAATAACTTGTTGATTAACATCTGCAAAAGTGACGTGGACACCGGCATCAGATAATAATTTACCAATAAAACCACGGCCAATATTGCCGGCGCCAAAATGTAATGCTTGCATAATAATAATCCTTAATTTTGAATCATTTTTAATCTGTTAAAACACTTCCTACCTTCGTAGGAAGTGGTTAAGTTAGCTTAATATTGCTAGGACTTCTTCAATATCATTAGTGGTAGTCAGTTTTGCAATAATCTTTTCGTCATCAAGTGCATTGGTTAACTTGGCGATAACATCAAGATGTTCATTGTTACGAGCAGCAATTCCAATTACGATTTTTGCTTTATCTTGCTCTTCTTCGCCAAACTGTACACCTGCTGGATATTGGCAAAATACGATACCTGTATTAATCACATCATCTTTAGATTCAATTGTGCCGTGAGGTACAGCAATCGATTCGCCTAAATAGGTGGATGTTAATCGTTCACGTTCTAACATGGCATCAATATAAGCTGTTTTTACGTAACCATTTTCGACTAGTTTTTGGCCAGCAAAACGGATGGCTTCTTCTTTAGTTTGCGCGGTTAAACCTAAGAAGACATTATTTGCATTCAACTTAAACAGCGGTTGGTGGGTAGGTGTTGGTTGTACAACTTGTTGACTACCTTTTGCTTTGACTAAATCATTCACTAACTGAGTATATAAATCACTATCTAAAAAGTTAGTTAATGAAATATGATAAGCGTTTGGTGCATATTGTTTTGCTCGTGCGGTTAAATCTTTATGTGTGATGATGATATCAGCATCAGTTGGCAAGTTATTAATTGCTAAATTGGTAACACTGATATCTAAATGAGCATCTTCTGCTTTTTTACGTAAAACACCCGCACCCATAGCACTTGAGCCCATACCTGCATCACAAGCAACGATGATTTTTTTCACTTTAGCAAGATCAAGTTTACTATTTTCGCTTACTCCTTTGGCTTCGCTTTTCATTGCAGTGACATCAGACATGGCTTCGTCTAAACTTTTGCCATTATCTTTTGTTGTTTTTAATAAAATAGCCGACACAATAAATGAAACTGTAGTTGCTGCAAGCACAGATAACGTTACACCTAAATATGAACCTTTTGCCATACTCATTACCGCAAAAATAGATCCTGGTGATGCGGGTGCAGTTAAACCTGCATTAAATAAAGTTAAAGTAAATACACCTGTCATACCACCTAAAATCACCGCAATAATTAATCGAGGATTCATTAAAACATAAGGGAAATAAATTTCATGGATACCACCAAAGAAGTGAATAATTGCCGCACCGCTAGCAGATCCTTTTGCCGCACCTTTACCAAAGAACATATAAGCAAGTAATAAACCTAAACCTGGACCTGGGTTTGCTTCAATCAAGAAGAAGATTGACTTACCTGTTTCTGCTACTTGTGTTACACCTAGTGAAGTAAATACACCATGATTGATAGCATTATTAAGAAATAGTATTTTTGCAGGTTCAACCAGAATAGAAGTAAGTGGTAATAAACCATGATCAACCATGAATTGTACTGCAACAATAAGTACATTAGTTAACGAAGCAACAGCTGGACCGATTCCAAAATAAGCGATAAGCGCAAGAATCATACCAATAATGCCAGCTGAAAAGTTATTAACTAACATTTCAAAGCCACTTTTGATTTTACCATCAATGAATTTATCGAACTGTTTAATGCACCATCCACCTAAAGGTCCAGATATCATTGCACCTAAAAACATTGGAATCGTTACGCCAACAATTACCCCAATTGTGGTGACCGCACCAACTACGCCACCACGATCACCGTAAACTAATTTACCACCAGTATAACCAATTAATAATGGAAGTAGATAAGTGATCATTGGTCCAATAAAAGCAGTTGATACGCCTTCATTTGGAAACCATCCTCCAGCAGATGGGTCGTTAGCGTTATATAAAAAAATTGCAGTAATAAAGCCCCAAGCAATAAATGCGCCGATATTGGGCATCACCATATTACTCAGAAATCGCCCAAAATTTTGGACTTTAAGTTTAATGTTTGATGTAGTCATACAAATCTTTCCTTATTGATTGATATAATCATTATGCTGTTATTGTAGAAGCATTTAGTTACTCGATTCATCCAAAATAATCAAAAAATGTGACATATATCACACTGTTAAAAGTAGGGTATTTTTTGATTTTGTGATTTGGATCACATTTTATTATCAGTTAGAATAAAGATAGAGGGATTTGATAGTAATTTAATCAGTACTGAATTTCTTTCATTAATATTAGCACTCATTGCATCTGAAATGCATAGCACAGGAGAAAATGGAGTCAGCATGTATCTGTTTCATATGAGGGACATATTGTGTTAGGGTTTATCATATTTTATAACGCTTTTTATCTCTAAAAAAATATAAGCAAAGTATTTTTCTATTTATTTAAATGATGTTGAGGATGAACGTATTAAATGTAAAGAAACAAATATTATCCAGTTACAGCAGGAAAATTATTTTAGAAATATTCAAAGGAACGTCTAAAAACGCTATATTGTTTATTGCAAAAATGAAATTAAATCGTTTGTATGCGATTAAGAATACGTTATTATGATCGTAAATGTCAATTTATTCGATTATTGTAAAAGATTCAATATTTGATATTGAACCGATAAAGCAATAATTATGAGAGGAAAATAATGAAAAAATTATTAGTATTATTGTCTTGTTGTGTTTTGTTATCCGCTTGTAAAGTAGAGTTATCACCAAGTGTTAATTTAAGTGATCTGGGTAGTGAAACACCTAAAACAGTTAAATCAGATCTTACTATAGAAGTTACTGCTTGTGGTGATTATAAAGATTCTAGAAAAGAATCTTCTTCTTTAATTGAAGCAAAACAAAAAATTACACAAATATTTCCAAATGCAGAATATGTCGAATGTTACAAAGAAAAATTTGATTCAAAAGCATTATTCAAAATTCCTGTTGTTGTTGGTGGTAGACAACCAGCTGGTGATATTCAGATCACTAATGGTAACTGGGGTGATGGAATGATTGTACTTGTTTCAAAAGAACTGAGTAATAAAATGAGTAATATGAAAAAATCGCCAGCAGGAAAGTTAGACTTCGATATTAAAATAAATCTTAATAATGATTCTGGTAATGAACGAAATATTTCTGCAAATGCAGTATATATTGATGAAAATCCTATTCTTCTTAACCAATATGTACTTCAAAAAGGAAATAATATATTTCGATTATCAAATGTTTCCGTTGATTTTCTTTTAAAAAATAACATAGTATTTATTTATGAAGATTATAAAAAGAAGGGTGAAACTCAGTAAGGTTTAAGCCTAAGTAATTTTAGTTAAATGTGAAGGCATCCTAAATGATGCCTTTTTAAATAGATTATAATTACCTAGGCGTTATCAATATTATTACAAAAACAAATCTTCATTTGCTTTTAAAATATATTTTTATTAGTATTTTTGTATTTATTATTTAGTAAAACATCCTTTAAATATTCTATTAATAAGTAATATTACATACAAATTTGCAAAATAACTTACAATAAAATCAGATATATTTTTTATTGAAATACATTGAGTTTTATTACACCGATAAAATAAATTCGGGCTGATGTTGAGAAAATATTCGGTGTATAGCCATTCTAAATAAATTCAGATGATTTGCTAATTTACTTGAATACTATCCATTATTAACTAGAGTTAAAATCTTTTTTAACAACTTGAAATGGTGATTTTTATTTATATGTAATTGATTTAATGTGAGAGCGTTGGTTTTGATTATGATATCAAAAACATACACTAACTTCTCACATTTAATACAACGAACTTTACTCCACAGTCACAGATTTTGCCAAATTACGAGGCTGATCGACGTCTGTGCCTTTGATTAAAGCTACATGGTAAGCAAGCAATTGGGTTGGTACCGTGTAGTAGATTGGCGCTGTAAGTTCTTCAATATGAGGTAAGTTGATGATATGCATTGTGTCATCACTCACAAAGCCTGCATCTTGCTCTGCAAATACATAAAGTTGTCCACCACGGGCACGAACTTCTTCGATATTAGCTTTAAGTTTTTCGAGTAGGTCATTGGTCGGAGCCATAACAATAACTGGCATATCTGCATCAATAAGCGCTAAAGGACCATGTTTTAATTCACCTGCGGCATACGCTTCTGCATGAATGTAGGAGATCTCTTTTAGTTTTAATGACGCTTCCATTGCGATTGGATATTCATCGCCACGGCCTAAAAATAGGGCGTGATGTTTATCGACAAAGTGTCCAGCAAGTTTTTTGATTTCTGGCTCGGCCATTAACACTTGCTCAATGCGATTTGGCAAAGTTTGTAAGGCATGGACGATCGCTTGTTCAGTGATTTCAGCCATGTCATTAAGTCGGCCTAATTTGGCAACTAAAAGCAATAATACGGTTAATTGCGTGGTAAAGGCTTTAGTTGAAGCAACGCCAATTTCAACGCCAGCTTTGGTTAGTAATACCAAATCAGCTTCACGAACTAAGGTAGAGGCAGCCACATTACAAACGGCAAGAGTGCTTAAGTAATTATTCTCTTTTGCTAAGCGTAATGCTGCAAGCGTATCTGCCGTTTCACCTGATTGTGATAGGGTGATGAATAAACTGTTTTTACGGCGAGCGGGTTTTCGATAGCGAAATTCCGAAGCGATCTCCACATCACAAGGAATACCAGCTAATGCCTCAAACCAATAACGAGCAACCATTCCGGCATTATAGGCGGTACCACAAGCAACAATTTGCACATGTTCAACTTGCTTAAGAATATTTTCCGCATCATCGCCAAGTTCAGATAAATCCACTTTGCCATGAGCCATTCGCCCTTCAAGGGTATTTTTTATAGCATTAGGTTGTTCGTAAATCTCTTTTTGCATGTAGTGATTAAAGCCAGCTTTACTGCCTGCGTCATATTTCGCATCAGATTCGATGCATGGACGGTTAACTTCTTGATGGTTTTTATCAAAAATATTAACAGTGCGGTGGGTGATTAGTGCAATATCACCCTCTTCTAAGAAGATAAATTGACGAGTAACCGGTAATAAAGCTAATTGATCTGAAGCAATAAAGTTTTCACCAACGCCACAACCAATCACTAGTGGACTACCTGAGCGTGCCGCGACGAGAATATCGGGATTACGCGTATCCATTACAACGGTGCCATAAGCACCTCGTAATTGTGGGATTGCTTTTTGTACTGCTTCAAAAAGTGAGCAATCTTCGGTTGAGATAATATCGTGAATTAAGTGGGCAATAACTTCGGTATCGGTTTCTGAACGGAATTGATATCCTTTCGCGATGAGTGTTTCACGCAGAGGCTCAAAATTTTCAATAATACCATTGTGCACAACGGCAATAAAACCCGATATATGAGGGTGTGCATTGTGTTCGACCGGTTCGCCGTGCGTCGCCCAACGAGTGTGAGCAATCCCAGTTGACCCTTTGATTGGATGCTCATCTACCGCATCTTTAAGCGCTTTTACTTTTCCGACACGTCTTACTCGCTGTAATTCACCTGTTGGAGAGATAATAGCAAGCCCAGCAGAATCATAACCACGATATTCTAATCGTTTTAAACCTTCTAATAATATTTCTGCCACATCACGTTTGGCGATCGCGCCCACAATACCACACATTGTTTATTCCTCTTTCAATTTAGTTGGTCTTTTCCAACCTGCAAGTTGTTTCTGTTTTACCCGGCTAACCACAAGCTCATTGTCATTGACATCATTGGTTACCGTTGTTCCCGCTGCAATGGTTGCACCTTTGCCAATTTTGACTGGTGCAATTAGTTGAGTATCGGAACCCACAAATACATCATCTTCGATCACGGTTTTAAATTTGTTCGCACCATCATAGTTACAAGTAATTGTGCCTGCGCCAATGTTGACGTTACAGCCAATTTCGCTATCACCTAAATAACTTAAATGTCCTGCTTTGGTAGCATGACCAAGATGAGCTTTTTTCAATTCGACAAAGTTACCAACATGGGCATGATCATCCAGTTGGCTACCAGGTCTTATTCGAGCAAAAGGTCCGATAGTACAGTGTTTGGCAATGATTGAATCTTCAATTACTGAGAAAGGGCTAATTACGCTATCATCAGCGATGGTGCAGTTTTTTAAAATACAACCTGAACCGATAACGACATTGTTACCCAATGTAACATCACCTTGAATAATCACATTTGTATCAATAGTGACATCCTTGCCATGAGTCAATTTACCATGTAAATCAAAACGCGCAGGGTCAAGCAACGTGACACCGGCAAGTAAAAGTTGCTCAGCTTGATGCTGTTGATAATGCCGTTCTAAAGTTGCAAGTTGCAAGCGATTATTGACACCTTCAACTTCGAATTTTTTAACTGGGTGAGACGTTAAAATGTCGTAACCATCTTGGTGGGCAAAGGCGATAATATCGGTCAAATAATACTCTTTTTGCGCATTATTATTGGTTAAACGAGATAGCCACTTTTTAAGTAACTTGCCGGTAACCAGCATAATACCGGTATTAATTTCGTTGATTTTTTGTTGTTCAACATTGGCATCTTTTTGTTCAACGATCGCTACCACTTTACCATCTTTGCGTTCGATTCGCCCATAGCCAGTAGGATCATCTAAAATCACTGTCAATAAGGCAATGCCTTCTTGTGGTTTACTGGCAATTAGATTCTGTAAGGTTTCAATTGAGATAAGAGGTGTATCACCATATAAAATCAAGATATCTTCATCATCTTCAATAAAGGGAATAGCTTGTTGAACAGCATGTCCTGTACCCAACTGCTCTTCTTGATAAACAAGTTGCACAGGTTGATCTTGTAACGATTTTTCTAACTCGCTTTTGCCATGACCATAAACAATATTGATGCGATCAGTATTAAGTTGTTGAACTGTATCAATAACATGTTGTAACATCGGCTTACCGCCGATTTTATGTAAAACTTTAGGTAGGTTAGAATACATCCGTGTGCCTTTTCCTGCCGCCAAAATAATTGCACTACGTTTTGGAGGTGAAATTGCCATAATCAGTTCCGGTCTGGTTAAATAAGGCTAATACTATAATCAAAGTTTTCCACGAAATCATCCCGTAATTGTTAATTTTTATCCTAAAAAAAGAATTATTGAAATTTACCAAGTGTTTTAATAAAAGGAAGCATTGTTATGAATAGCATTACCAAGGTCTTATTGCTTTACACCACTCACGAAAAGCAAACCCTTAAAATTATGCAACGAATAAAAACACATCTTGAGGGTAAATGTGATTGTGATTTGATTGAGTTATTGCCCGATACCAAGATTGATCTTGGTAACTACAAAGCCGTATTAATTGGTTGTTCAATTCGATATGGTTTTTACAGTAAAACCATGAAGAAGTTTATTGATGCCAATTATCAGCAATTAAATGCGTTAAAATCAGGTTTTTTTGGGGTAAATGTGGTGGCTAGAAAACCAAATAAAAATACACCTGAAACAAACCTATATACTAAAAAATTCCTTGCCAAAATTGCCTGGCAACCGACTATCAAAGCGGTATTTGCTGGTGCGCTTTATTATCCTAAATATAACTGGTTTGATCGTAATATGATTCGATTTATTATGTGGTTAGGTAAGGGTGATACAGATGTGACAAAAGAAGTAATAGAGTACACAAATTGGACAAAAGTGGATGAATTTGCCGAGCAATTTGTGGAACTTATTGATAATTAGTCTTAGTTATCTTGATAAAATAAGTCACTATTTTCGTTAAATATCAAGTCTTAAAGTTGTTTTGAAGAAACTTTGTGATATAGATCAACTTTTTTACTAAAAAGGTGTACAATATTGCGCCTAAAGAATCTGTCTCCTAACTGGGATTTTAATTGTGATTGAAAATTTAAGAAATATAGCCATTATTGCTCACGTTGACCATGGTAAAACAACCTTGGTTGATAAACTATTAAAACAATCAGGCACGCTTGATAATTTGCGTGGTGATGACAATGAAAGAATAATGGACTCAAATGCGCTTGAAAAAGAGCGTGGTATTACTATTTTAGCTAAAAATACGGCTATCGATTGGAATGGTTACCGAATTAATATCGTTGATACTCCAGGCCATGCCGATTTTGGTGGTGAAGTTGAGCGTGTAATGTCAATGGTTGACTCTGTACTACTGCTTGTTGATGCAATGGACGGACCAATGCCACAAACACGTTTTGTGACTCAAAAAGCATTCGCTCATGGTTTAAAACCAATTGTGGTTATTAATAAAGTTGACCGTCCGGGTGCGCGCCCAGATTGGGTTGTGGATCAAGTATTCGACTTATTCGTTAACCTTGGTGCAACTGATGAACAACTTGATTTCCCAATCGTTTATGCATCAGCTTTAATGGGGATTGCAGGTCTTGATCATGAAGATATGGCACAAGACATGACACCACTATTTGAAGCAATTGTTGAACATGTAGAACCACCTAAAGTTGATTTAGATGGTCCATTCCAAATGCAAATTTCTCAACTTGATTACAACAATTATGTTGGTGTTATTGGGATTGGTCGTATTAAACGCGGTCGCGTTAAACCAAATCAACAAGTTACTATTGTCGATAGCGAAGGTAACAAACGTACTGGCAAAGTTGGACAAGTATTAGGTCACCTAGGCTTACAACGTTATGAAGCTGAAGTTGCAGAAGCAGGGGATATCATTGCTATCACTGGATTAGGTGAACTTGGTATTTCTGACACAATTTGTGATAACAGCTGTGTTGAAGCTCTGCCAGCACTAAGCGTTGATGAACCAACAGTTACCATGTTCTTTAATGTAAATAGTTCACCATTTGCAGGTAAAGAAGGTAAATATGTAACTTCTCGTCAAATTCTTGAACGTCTAAATAAAGAACTTGTACATAACGTGGCTCTTCGTGTTGAAGAAACCCCAGATCCGGATGCATTTAAAGTTTCTGGTCGTGGTGAATTGCACTTATCTGTTCTTATTGAAAATATGCGTCGTGAAGGTTATGAACTTGGGGTATCTCGTCCTAAAGTTATCTACAGAGAAATCGATGGCAAAAAACAAGAGCCTTTCGAACAAGTTACTTTAGATATCGAAGAGCAACACCAAGGTTCAGTGATGGAAGCCTTAGGTTTACGTAAAGGTGATTTGACCAATATGTTACCTGATGGTAAAGGACGTGTACGTCTAGATTATGTGATTCCTAGCCGTGGTCTTATTGGATTTAGAACTGAATTTATGACCATGACATCAGGTACTGGTTTACTTTACTCAACATTTAGCCATTACGATGATGTGCGTCCGGGTGAAATCGGCCAACGTAATAATGGGGTAATGATTTCAAACGGTACTGGTAAAGCTTTGGCTTATGCGCTTTATAGCTTGCAAGATCGTGGTAAATTATTCCTTGGTCATGGTGCTGAAGTTTATGAAGGGCAAATTATTGGTATCCATACTCGCTCAAATGATTTAACCGTTAACTGCTTAACGGGTAAAAAATTAACTAACATGCGAGCATCAGGTACTGATGAAGCGACTACCTTATCACCACCAGTAAAAATGTCGTTAGAACAAGCGTTAGAATTTATTGATGATGATGAATTAGTTGAAGTAACACCATTATCTGTTCGTCTACGTAAACGTCATCTAACTGAAAACGATCGTAAGCGTGCATTTAGAAGTAATAAAGAATAATGTGAATTATGATTTAAATAATCAAACAACAAAACCTCGCTAATTAGCGAGGTTTTTTTTAGCTCTAACGCGAGCAATAGCATCGGCAATCGATTGTTTACGATCTTTCTGAGTAGTCGCACTGCTTGCTGGCATCGACTTAGGAAATAAAATAGTCGGCGGAACCAATTGATTACGATTTAAGCGTTGTTGTTTCTTCTCAGTTAACAGCAACTCTTCTTGCTCACTTAATTCAACGCCAAGAGTGCTTAAGGTAATACAATCAGTTGGACAGGTATTAATACAATTACTACACGCAGTGCAAAATTGCGGTAATACCGTATGTAACACCTGTTTACTACCAACAATAGCATCAGTAGGGCAAACACGGATACATTTACCACAACCAATACAATTTTCTTCATCAATAAAGGCTTTATATTGCATAATAAAATTTAAATTAACTTAAACCAACAATATTACCATCTTTGTCAATATCAATGTGTCGATAAGCTGGGTTAGTGCCAAGCCCTGGCATTGTCATCACATTACCAGCATAAACTCGAATAAAACCAGCACCGGCTGAAATGGCTAAATGGCTGATATCAACATCAAAGTCAGTTGGTACATTCTTTAAATTAGCATCAGCGCTAATCGACATCGGCGTCTTGGCAATACAAAGTGGTAAGTGATCAAGTTTTAACGCTTCAATCTCTTTAATGTTCTTAAGCGCGGTTTCTGACAAGTTCGCTTTATTGGCACCGTACTTTTTAACCATAGTTTGGATTTTATCCATCAATGGCATACTGTCAGGATAAGGTAATTTGATTTCACTTGGCATATCACATGCCTCAATAACATGTTTAGCAAGTTTTTCAGCACCTTTACCACCTTGAGTGAACACTTCGCTCACTTCGCAAGCAAAAGCACCATGTTCAACGGCATATTTTTGTAAAAACGCCAACTCTTCTTCACTATCATGTGGGAATCGATTGATCGCAACAATTACTTGTAAACCATAGCTCTTGGCATTCTTAATATGCCAAGCTAAATTGGCCGCACCAATTTCAAGTAACTCCACATTTGATTCTGAAATCTCTTTAGGGATAGCTTGTCCTGGTTTGATATTATATTTACCACTATTAGATTTTAAGCTACGAACCGTTGCCACTAAAACCACGCAAGAAGCCTTAATACCAGCTTGACGATATTTAATATTAAAGAATTTCTCCATACCCATGTCAGAACCAAAACCTGCTTCGGTTATCACATAATCGGCTAAATTCATTGCAATGCGATCAGCGATAACTGATGAATTACCATGAGCAATATTAGCAAATGGTCCAGCATGGATTAGTACAGGCGTATTCTCAACGGTTTGCATCAAGTTAGGATTAATCGCATTTTTAAGAAGTACTGTCATCGCGCCTGCAACTTCGAGCTGTTCAGCTGTGATTGGCTCGCCTTGCGTATTATAGGCCAAAATAATACGACCAATACGCGCACGCATATCATGTAAATCAGAAGCCAAAGCCAAAATTGCCATTAGCTCAGACGCTGCCGTAATCTCAAATCCGTCACGGCGTTCAACACCATTCACACCGCCACCAACACCGACAGTGATATTACGCAGAGCGCGATCATTGTGATCAATAACCCGTTTCCAAACAATGCGATTAACATCAATATTTAAACGAGGTAAACCGGTTTGTGCGGTAAACTCATCGCCAAGACGATCTTCATGATAAAGACGAGAATCCAACGCGGCAGATGCTAAATCATGTGCTGCAGTTATTGCATGAATATCACCAGTAAGATGAAGATTTAGCGTCTCCATCGGCAAAACTTCTGCTTGCCCACCACCGGCTGCACCGCCTTTTACGCCAAAAACAGGTCCTAAGCTTGGTTGACGAATACAAGCGATAGCTGATTTACCTAAATAATTAAGGCCTTCACTTAGACCAATGGTATTGACGGTTTTACCCTCACCTAATGGTGTTGGTGTAATAGCGGTAACTAAAACTAATTTACCATTAGCGCGATTTTCCTTCGCATTAAGGATTGATAAATCAATTTTGGCAACATATTTACCGTAAGGAAGCACGTATTGTTCAGGGATCTGACATTGTTTAGCGATTTCAGTTATTGGGCGTAGTGGCATTTTCATTCTCGTATAACAATAAATTAGGCTGTCAGTATAAAGAATTTAAAATGCCGAATAAAGCAACAATTTAATCTTTATTGATTTTCGGCACAATCTCTAATTATCTTGTTATAATAGCGAAAATTTTCAACTAAAGGATAATGATTAAATGAACTGGTTTTCGCAGTATTCTCTCTTCTTGGCTGAAACAACAACGGTGGTTATTGCTATTTTAGCGGTATTAATTTTTATTTTAAGTCAACGCCGAAAATCATCAACAATTGCTGGACGTTTATCTGTCAAAGATATTAGCGAAGAATATGAACAAGTCAAAGATGACATGTTAACGTCGAGCATGGATGAAATCGAAGCTAAACAGTTTACAAAAGATCTCAAAAAACAAAAAAAACTTGAAAAGAAACAAGCTAAACAAGCGGCTAAAAAGAAAGATGATAATGCTAAATCATCAGATGCAAAGCCTAAATTATTTGTCTTATCGTTTAACGGCAGTATGGATGCACATGAAGTTGAAGAACTGCGTCAAGAAATTACCGCAGTCCTAGCTGTCATCAAACCTGAAGATCAAGTGGTCGTAAAACTTGAAAGCCCTGGTGGAGTAGTGCATGGATATGGCCTTGCTGCCTCCCAACTATTACGCTTTAGAACGCGTAACATTCCATTTACTGCTGTAGTTGACAAAGTTGCAGCCAGTGGCGGTTATATGATGGCTTGTACTGCTAGCAAAATTGTCGCAGCGCCATTTGCAATTGTTGGTTCAATTGGTGTTGTTGCCCAAATTCCTAACTTCAACCGATTGCTAAAAAAACATGATGTCGATATTGAATTACAAACGGCAGGAGAATACAAACGAACCCTAACCATGTTTGGTGAAAACACGGACGAAGGTCGCCAAAAATTCAAACAAGAACTTGAACAAACGCATCTATTATTTAAAGACTTTGTAAAAGAATATCGACCAAATATCGATATAGATCAGGTTGCAACAGGCGAACACTGGTTTGCTACTCAAGCCAAAGAAATGGGACTGGTTGACGAAATTAGCACCAGTGATGATTTTATCTTATCGCACCTAGAAACGCATAAAATCATTGCCGTAAACTATCAACGCAAACAAAAACTGTCCGAAAAACTCTCCAAAAATGTCGTGAAAGGCATGGAAAAGTTATTTTTTAGACAAGGAAACGGACTGTAAAAGGTTTAACCTAAAATCACTATTTTACATCTTTAAAACCCCGATTCCTCAAAAAAAGTTGAGGAGCGGGGTTTTTTAACCCTAAAATTTTGTCTGAAAATCTTAAATTTACTAAAACGTCTAATTTCTAACACCAAACGATTTATCTTAAAAATGTGATACTTAAAGAATTGTAAATGAACTGTTTTTTAATTAAACCGCATCTGCTCGGTTATTTTTGTTTTTTTAGATGTTTTTCTTTACAAAGATTAACGATCTAAAGTGAAAAATTGTTGCATCGTATTTTTTCAGTCACTATACTTTTACATCGTTTTATATAAGCGTTCCAAATTTAAGTAAAAACATAAATAGTAAATAAATAATAAATTTAGTTGACAGGATTATGTAATATGCACTATAATTTTCAACAGGCAACAGGCAACAGGCAACATGGCCAACCTATAAGTTAAATTCGTCAAAGTTAAGCTCTTATTTTTCATTTTTCACTAAAGTCTATTTTTTCACCAAGATCTATAAAATTACGCAAAATTTTGCGCGATCCTCACATAGATCAATATCATCCCGACAGATCCTATTACCTTTAGTACTTAGCATATTGTTAGCGTTTTCATTTACTAGTACAGCGTTAACATCCACAACATCCAATTTTATTCACGGTGATGTGCCTTATTTTACGTTCGACGGTGGTAATACACGAGTAACGGATATCGAAGGTTTGCTCGGGATCCATCTTTCTAATGGTCAACAATACTCGCCATCAAATAATAATTCTAGTGCAACTAATCCTATCGAATTACCAACTATTGATGAAAGTTTTGCTGATATTAGCATGTTGGTGCCAGTTGATAGTAATACCGTTGATTTAAACACCATTGTTGCTGCACCTTATAATTATTGGGGGGATGATGATGGAGATAGTGAAGTCACTGCTACTGGCAGTATAAGCTTGTCTATTGTTGATAAAAACAATCAAACTGTATCACGAAATACCGTACCTATGTTTTGTAAAGCGCCTTATAAAGCGACATTAACTAATACTGAAGGCACATTGACCACTCGTTATGGCGTTCCTAATAGCATTAAGTTCGGAGCAGGTAGTGTTACCTATTATTTTAAACCTAAAGAATCACCTGCGATTTGTTTTGCTAAACCAAATAATCTAGCGTATACCGCACCTCCCTATGTAGGTCCCGAAACTATCTGGAATTATGGTAAAGGCTTTCTAACTCAAACCGCGACGCCATCATCTTATGGTTTAAATTTCCCGACTACTGGCGCTAATGGTTTGTACTTTGATTTAGATATTAGCAATAATGATCAGGCATTAACGTGGGATCCGGTTTCTCATAGTGGAATTACTGCGACGATGACCAATTCAACAAATACTAGTGTCCGCGTTACATTAACGGGCCCTGCTGCAACCTTAGAACAATGGAATTCTAGTAATCCGGAAAAAGTAGCTAAACCATCTTTACCCCAGACATTCGAGTTAGTCGGTCGTGACAGTAGTGGTAAGGCTGTCGTTAAATATGGATTTGAACTAAAGCAGTGGTTTGTCAATCGTGGAAACGTTATAGGAAATCACGACAACCAATTATCTTGGTGTACAAATATAGGTTATCACCTTCCTAATGTAAGGGATTTAACCAATGCGGTTTATCCATCAAATGACCAATTGATTACCGCTACACCTCCATCACCGGGTAATCATTACCAACGTACCATTGGGGCAGGTCTTATTACCGAGTGGGGCTTTCTGTTATATTACGCGAATACTAACTTTAATTTGTATTATTGGACTAATGACTCGTACTCCCATGATGGTGGTTACACGTATTACTTTTACGCACACGCCGACCACGGACTTATTCATTGGGTAGATCCTGCAACCTTCTACAACGGGGTTTGTGTTTCAGATCTCAACCCTTAATTCTTATTTTTTGAGGGAGAGATAGTAAAATAGCTTATATTTTTCTAATAAGTTATGGTGTCGAAACTTAAACCATCCGCCTCAATTGGGGCGGTTTTTTTGAGTTTTTTATCGCAAAAAAAGTTGAGGAGCGGGGTTTTTGGGGTTCAAAATTCTGCTTTGCAATATTGCCTCAAATAAATAATTGCGCTCAAACTGTGGCACTTTTTAGAAATCCTTTTTTCATCAAAAAAAGTTGAGGAACGGGGTTTTTGAGGTTTTAAATCTCATCTAAAAATTATTAAATGATCCAAATCACTGAATTTCTAATCCAGAGCCCAAAAATAAAATTTTTAAGGATCAATTGCTCTAATTTTAAAGATTTGTAATTACGATATATTTAATTAAAACAATGATTAATCGGTTGTAACTTAGATCCTTTTTAGATCTTATTTACAAAAGTTAACGTAAATGAGCGAAAAAAAGTGTTGCATCGTGTTTTTCCAATCACTATACTTTTTACACGGTTTTAGCTACTAGGCTAAAATTTAGCAGAAATAAAATTGTAAATTAATCAAAAAATTACTTGACAGGATTGTCGCATATGTTCTATAATTTTCAACAGGCAACAGGCAACAGGCAACTTGGTCAACCTATGTTTTAAATTCGTCTAAGTCCAGCACCCAGTTTAAATTTTTCACTGAAGCTTATTTTTCTACTCAATCAAGTGAAATTCAGCGAATTTTCGCGCGGTCGCTTCCGCGATCCTCTTCTCGATCCTTTTTCCGATCGTTTTCCGGATCCTCTTTCAGATCCTGTTTTCGATCTTTTTCCCAATTATCCCGTCAGATTGTTTTTTTCGTGGCTATTTTCCTTTCTTTTTCCAGTCATGCATTGACATCACAGACAACTAGGAATGCGATACAGGGTAGTGTACCTTATCTGACTTTCGACGGTGGTCGTACTCGTGCAGTTGATGCTAACGGTCTGCTTGGGATTACACTATCTAACGGAACTAATTACACGCCTTCTACCAATTTATCATCTACAACCCCAATCGTCTTGCCGGTTGAGGGTCAGAGTTTTGCTGATATTCGTATGTTCGTTCCTACTGATACTAATTCAGTCGATTTAAGTACTCTTATCGGTCCTCCTAATAATTATTGGGGGGATGATGATGGTGATTCAGACGTTACTGCTACAGGTTCTTTAAGTTTATCTATCGTCGATAAAAACGGTCAAACGGTATCACGTAATTCCGTGTTAACAATTTGTAACGCACCTTATAGGATTAAGTTATCCAGTACTAACGGTACATTATCAACTCGTTATGGCGTTCCTAATCGTAGTGATTTCAGTGCCCGTAGTGAGACTTATTACGTCAATCCAAAGGCTTCGCCTGTGGTTTGTTTCGTCAGACCTAATTTAATGTATGGTAAGCTTGGTGATGATCCTTATGACCCATCTTGGGATTTTGCTGGCCCAGCTTCGATGTGGGACCCTGATAGGGGGTTTCTCACTCAAAAAACAGACCCTCTCTATTACGGTCAAAACTTTCCTACTACAGGTCTTAATGGATTGTACTTTGATTTAGATATTAGTGGTAGTAGTCAGCCATTGTCTTGGTCTCCTGTTTCTCTGGGTGGTATCACAGTCACAATGTCAAATTCTACTGCTACAAGCGTTCGCGTTACTTTAACTGGTCCTTATGCTACCATATCCCAGCATTGGTCAAACAATCCTGGTCCTATTTCTAAACCTACTTTGCCTCAGACCTTCGAGTTGGTCGGTCGTGATACTAATGGTACTCCTGTTGTTAAATATGGTTTTACTTTGAAGCAGTGGTTCGTCAACCGAGGTACTATATCTGACACTTATTCTAATACATTATCTTGGTGTAATCGTATTGGTTATCGAATGCCTAGCGTAAGGGATTTAACCAACGCGGTTCGTACAGAATCTCCTGCTATCTCTGGCGCCACCCCTTCCTCACGGGATAATCATTATATGCGTCATATAGGTTCTGGTTTTTTCACTGAGTGGGGTCGTATGTTTGATTATACAACCATTGGCCTCACCAACAATCGGCTCTGGACTAGTGACCGGAATGGTAGTAACCAGTTTATCGTGTACACATACAACGGTATCGTGGGTTGGGCCTACGACAACGACTACGACTACAGCTACGGCCTTTGCTCCCATCCTTAGTTTTTATTTCTTCGTCCTTAATCCTTAGGCTGGGGGGGGAGTGATAAAAAATAGTATTAGGTGATTAAAAGTAAGCTGACTCAAGGAGTCAACGTCGTTTAGCCATAAAAAGTGATTTTGCGGCTAAGCGGCGTTTGAATTACCCGCCTCGGCGGGTTTATTTTTGAGGCGATTTTATCGCAAAAAAAGTTGAGGAACGGGGTTTTTGTAACGATACAAAGCCGAATACCCCACTTTTCATCCCCTAAAACATTAAGTAACCCTTTTTTTAAAGTTCCAAAAAGCAATCTCCATTTTAAGTTATACAACTCTATGTTATCCTTAACGCAACATTCGATCACAGGACGTTCTATATGATAAAAGATCCATTTTATGATCGTGAGGCGAAAAAGTATGAATCGCCGATCGCCAGTCGTGAACTGATTTTGGATTATCTTACCAAAGAAGCAAAACCAGCAAGTTTAGAAAAAATAGCTAAAGCCGTATCAATCAAATCTGACGAGCAAAAAGAGGCTTTACATCGCCGATTGCGAGCGATGGAACGTGATGGTCAGGTGGTTTACACGCGTCGTAAATGTTATGCCTTACCTGAAAAATTCGATATGGTTAAGGGCAGTGTTATTGCACATCGTGATGGTTATGGCTTTTTACGGGTTGAAGGTAAGCCGGAAGACTATTTTTTGTCACACGAGCAGATGAAAAAGGTTTTACAAGGCGATGTTATTTTGGCTCAGCCAATCGGTAGTCAATACCGTGGTAAGACTGAAGCGCGAGTGGTGCGGATTTTAGAGCCACGTACTAATCTGATTGTTGGTCGTTATTTTATTGAGCAAGGTGTTGGTTTTGTGGTGCCGGATGATAGCCGTTTGAATTTTGATATTTTAATCGCTGGCAAGCCAAATCGTACGGTTAGAATGGGCTCAGTTGTTGTGGTTGAATTGCAGCAAAGGCCTGAACGACGCCAAAAAGCGGTCGGAGTGATTAAGGAAGTGCTTGGCGAAATAATGGGCACGAATTTAGCCATCGATATTTCATTACGTAATCATGAGATCCCTTATGAATTTCCAAAAGCGGTTGAAAACGCGGCTAACAAGTTTAGTGAGCAAGTGCCTGAAAGCGCTAAGAAAGGCCGTAAGGATCTACGTGATTTGCCGTTAGTAACCATTGATGGTGAAGATGCACGAGATTTTGATGATGCGGTCTATTGTCAAAAGAATCGTGGTGGTGGTTATCGTTTGTGGGTAGCGATTGCTGATGTGAGCTATTATGTACGAACCGGTAAGGCGCTTGATAAAGAAGCTTGTTTGCGTGGGACTTCAGTCTATTTTCCGTCGCGCGTGGTTCCGATGTTGCCGGAAGTTTTATCCAATGGCCTTTGTTCGCTCAACCCACAAGTTGATCGCTTGTGTTTAGTGTGCGAAATGACCGTGTCGAATAAAGGGCGTTTGACCGGTTATCAATTTTATGAAGCGGTGATGAATTCACACGCGCGTTTAACTTATACCAAGGTAGCTAAGATTTTGGAAGGTGATAAGGATTTGCGTGAGCATTATCGTGAGTTGGTTCCTCACCTTGAGAATCTTTATGGTCTTTATAAGGTGCTTAATAGTGCTCGAATTGCCCGTGGCGCAATCGGGTTTGAGTCGGAAGAGCCTAAATTCATCTTCAATGCTGATAAACGTATTGAGAGCATTGAGTTAGTTCAGCGAAATGAAGCGCATAAGATCATTGAGGAGTGTATGATTTTGGCCAATGTTGCCGCAGCAAAATTGGTGATTGATGCTGAGATTCCGTCGCTATTTCGTGTGCATGATAAACCGGATGAAGATCGCATAAATAATTTACGCAGTATTTTAAGTGAACTTGGTTTGTCTCTCGGCAAGGGTACCAGTCCAAAAGATATCGCTAAGTTGATGGTTGAGGTTGAAGCAAGACCTGATCATGAGATGTTGCAAACGGTCATTTTGCGCTCAATGAAGCAAGCAATTTACGATCCTGAAAATCGTGGGCACTTTGGGTTAGCACTTGAGGAGTATGCGCACTTTACTTCGCCAATTCGTCGTTATCCTGATCTGTTATTGCATCGTGCGATTAAATGGGTTATTGCTGATCAGCAACATAGTAAACAACATGATAAAACCGGTGGACACCGTTATACGACTAGCGAGATGCTCTATTTTGGTGAACACTGTTCAATGACTGAGCGCCGAGCGGACGAAGCGATTCGTGATGTCGTTGATTGGTTGAAATGTGATTATATGCAAGATCATGTCGGCGAGGTATTCAATGGCACTATTTCGAGTGTTGTTAATTTCGGCTTTTTTGTGCGATTAGATGATCTATTTATTGATGGTTTAGTGCACGTTTCATCACTCGAAAATGATTATTATATTTTTGATGCATCACGTAATCGTTTAATTGGTGAAAATACCCGTTTTATTTATCGTTTAGGTGATAAAGTTCAAGTAATAGTCGTAAATGTTAACCCTGACGAGCGTAAAATTGATTTTTCATTGGTTGGCAGTAATAATAAGTCACAACGCCAAGGTAAGACAGCCAAAGATAAGGCGAAGAAAGTCGATAGTGATGCTGAACTGCCAGTTAAGCGCAAAAATAAAAGCCAAGCTAATAGTAAAAAAACGGGCGCAAAGGTTGTCGTAAAGAGTAAAAAACGCAGTAAGCCAAAAACAGCTGCTAAAAAAACGTCTAAATCAGCATCGACCTCAAGCAATCAGAGAAAAAAGAGTAAAAAATAGATGAGTGAAACAGTTTACGGTATCCACGCGATTGAAGCTTTGTTAGCGCGTGCACCAGAAAGAATTATTGAAGTTTTTATCGTTAAAGGCCGAGAAGATAAGCGCCTTAATGCCCTTGTTCGTGAGTTGGAGCAGTTGGGTTTAGCAGTAAAAGTGACCAATAGGCAGTATTTAGATGAAAAAACGAAAAATGGCGTTCATCAAGGTATTTTGGCGATGGTTAAACCAAGCCGTGGTTATCAGGAAAATGATATTCCATTATTAATGGAGCAAAATTCCAATCCAATTATTTTAATTTTAGATGGTGTGACTGATCCACATAATTTAGGCGCTTGTATTCGTACTGCCGATGCCGCTGGTGTGAGCTTTATTGTTGTTCCTAAAGATCGTTCTGCACCACTTAATTCAACCGCTCAGAAAGTTGCATGTGGCGCGGCTGAAAGCGTGCCAGTGGTTAGAGTCACCAATCTGGCGCGTACTATGCGTATGTTACAAGATGAATATCAAGTTTGGATTGTGGGCACTGCCGGTGAAGCAACCAGCACACTTTACCAAACTGACTTTTATAAAAATTCAACAGCATTGGCCTTAGTGATGGGGGCAGAAGGTGAGGGGATGCGTCGATTAACCAAAGAGCATTGTGATGAGTTAGTCAGTATACCGATGGCTGGTATTGTTTCTTCGCTTAATGTGTCTGTTGCTACCGGCGTTTGCTTATTTGAGCTTGTTAGACAAAAAAATAAATAGTTAGAGTTATAGTATGTTAGGATTTTTGAAAAAGCTTTTATCAGGGAATAAAGAAAAAAATGCTCCGTCGCTGTCTGAGCGAGATTTGAATGGTCGTAATCGTGTCGGATATCCGACAATGCAATTATCGCGTGAGATTGATAATTTAGTTAAATTGAAATACCGTCCTCTTAAACGTGTAATTAAGGTGTATAGAGACACGCTGTTTTTTAAATGGGGTCCTGCAGTTATCAATAATACTTTATCAGATGAGCAGTTGGCTAATTTGTCCGGACGGAACGTTCAGATGGTTTATTTATTGCTGTTTCGTGATATGTTAAGACATATTTCAGGTTTAGCTAAATTTAGGCATTTTGCCGAAGATTGGCCGGAACAATTTGCGAATGAGTTATTAGATAATTGCAAAATGCTAGGCGATAGTGATGATGTTGATGTCGCTAAAAAAGAAGCGTTATTTGCTAACACTGAGCTTTATAATGTTGATACTCCCATCGATCCTAAACACCCAGAAAATACGCAAATCCCTGATTGGACAGTACCATTAGCGGAATTAATTATGCTGCCACCGGATATGATTTATAAGTGTCATCGTCCTTTAATGGCTGCAATTGACCGTCGCAAAAAGCGCTAACTTTAACGATTGATTGAGTTGAAGCTGTAATATCGATTCACTCAATCAATTTTGTTAACTTAATTTACTTCCTTCCTTAAATAGCACTATTTATTACCAACAATTTTGCAATTTATCTTTGCAAAAATACCCACTAGGTAAGCAAATTCATCTCACTTATACTTAAATTAAGAAGTAAATAGGTGAGAAGTTTATGCGAAGTAGAACCATTGAATTATGTAAAAAATTCATTTCAATCGACTATCCATTAACCATTGAAATGCTTACAGAAGAGTTTCAAATTAGTGCTCGAACTATTCGTAATGAAATTCAAGAAATTAATGAGTTTTTATCTAAAAGACATTTCACTTTAATTACTACTGTGCGTAATAAAGGGTTTATCATCAATGCTGATCAAGAGCAGAAACAGCTGATTCACGATGCGTTATTGGGTGTGCCATCCTCTACCGTTTTAAGCAAAGATGAGCGACAGTTTGATTTGTTATTGTCGATTGCTTTTGCTAAAACGCCTGTTATTTTAAGCCATAAAGAAGCGGTCTATTTCGTTTCAAAAAGTGTATTAGATGAAGATATTCGTAAAATCAAAGTACGATTAAAAAAATATGATATTGAATTAATTAGCCAACCGAAGCAAGGGATGCAATTTGTTGGATTAGAGCGCTCGATTCGCTTAATGATGTATGAAGCTATTAACCAATTTGCCGGCAATTTAGAACTAGATAAGCCTTTACCTGAATTAAGCTCAATACAGCAACATTTGTTTAATTATATTCCTCAATCACTGATTGATAACTTATTGCAGTTAGCGCATCAAACTATCAGTCAGATACATGATGAAATTTATGTCCAACAAATTGTGATTTTTACCGCTATTTGGCTTGTTCGTAATCAGCATCAACATCATCTGACAATGGTCAGGACTGACTTTAATAATAATGAACAAGGACAAATAGCGAACTTTATTCAGTTGGTGTGCCAGTACTTTGCGTTACAGGTAAATTGGCAAGAACGCCAATATATCATTTACATGCTAGAGGCATTTAACACTAAGGATATCAATAATTATGTCGAATGGCTTAATGCGCAGTTATTAGCCATTAAATTAGTTAATTATGTAGAAGAAAAAACGCTAATCCCGTTTTCAACTAAACAAGAACAGTTATATGAAAACCTTTGTAAGCACTTAGCCGGGCTGATTGCCAGAGTGAGTAATAATATTCATATTATTAATCCATTGCTCGATAGTATTAAACAAAATTACGGTGAAATTCATGCTGCGATTACCACTTTTATGCATGAACTTGAAACAAAACTTAGCCATAAGATTTCCGATGATGAAATTGCTTTTTTGACAATTCATTTTTCAACCTTTGCCAGTGCCATTAACCAAGATCGTAGTTACTATTTTAAAGCAGTGGTGTTGTGTTGTCATGGTATAGCAACTTCTAATCTGCTGGCACAGACACTTAAAGAGTTTTTTAGTATAGATGTATTAGCAATCTTAGGGCGTAACGATTTAAATTTGTTGGAGCAACTTGATTTTGATTTAATATTTTCTACCTTTCCTTTGCAACATTTTGCTCATCCAGTATTAGTTTTAGAACCCATATTAAAAGAAAAAAATCATCCTATCATTAAAGATTTTTTAACTAAACATCGTGCTAATCAACGTATCAATTACCTAACGGATGCAACGGATCTGTTCTATTCACTTGTTAATTTAATTAAAGAAAGTGGCGGTATTGTGTCCGAGCCTATCTATAACCAACTTGAAAAGTGTTTAGCTCTCAATAATCTTAAAATCAATAAAAGGAAAATCCAGCCTATGTTGAAAGATATTCTTACTGATGATGACATTTTATTACATCAAGACTGCCATGATTGGCGAAAGGCTATCCAAATTGCTGCTGAACCATTATTAAAAAAACAGTTTATTTTACCTTCTTACGTCGATGCCATGATCACATCGGTTGAACAATATGGTCCTTATATTGTGATTGGTAAAAATTTAGCTTTAGCGCATGCTCGACCTGAAGACGGAGTAAATCAATTAGGTTTGAGCGTAGTGACGATGAGCCGCCCAGTAGATTTTGGTAATGATGAAATGGGGCCAGTGAAAATTATATTTTGTTTAGCCGCTATCGATTCGTTTTCTCATCTCAACATTATGCGCAGTTTGATTGAATTAATTAATGATGAACAAAAACTGGAGCGTTTAACCAACTGTCATAGTGTAGCGCAATTTAAGTCAATTTTATTTAATTAAGCAAAATCGGATTAAATACCTAAATCTGAAGGAGAATAGAACATGAGTAATTTAACCATTATATTTGTTTGTGGTGCAGGGTTAGGCAGTAGTTTTGCTGCACAAATGGCAACCGAAGATGTTTTAAAAGCTAAAGGTATTGACGCTAAACTAGATCATACCGATATTTCATCAGCAGCCTCAACTAAAGCCGATATCATCATTACAGCCGAAAATTTCCGCCCTCAGTTTGCTAAATTCAATATCAGTGAACAAACCGCAGTGGTCTATCTTAAAAATATAGTATCTAAAGCGGAAATTGATGAGAAGTTAAGTCCAATATTGCAACAAAAGGGATTGCTTTAAATCCATTAGAAGGAGAATACCATGAATGTGATTAACTTTATTATCGACAATATTTTAACTCAAGCTTCGATAACCATTAGCTTAATTGCTATGTTTGGGTTGATTTTACAACGTAAATCTGTTGGACAAATTATTTCAGGCTCACTGAAAACCTTATTGGGTTTTCAAGTGCTCAATGCCGGGTCAAGTATTATTGTGGGAAGTTTAACCTATTTCGGTCATATTTTTACCGCTGGATTTGATATGCAAGGCATTATTCCTTCTATTGAAGCGATTAACGGGCAAGCAATGAATCAGTTAGGATTAGGCCGTGATATTGCACTAACATTTTTGATGATCTTTATTTTTAACATCCTTATTGCTCGTTTTACCCGTTGGAAATATATTTTTCTAACAGGGCAGGCCATTTTATGGATGGCAACAATGACAACGGTATTTGGTAGTTTTGCCGGATTGTCTGGGGTAACACTAATTTTGGTTGGCGGTTTTATTGGTGCACTTTTTGCTGTATTTATGCCGGCCATTGCCCAACCCATTATTCGTAAAGTGACAGGATCAAATGACATTGCATTAGGACACTTTTGTACAATCGGTTATTTATTCGAGGCTGGTGTAGCTTATCTGGTAGGGGAGCGAGGTGAAAACAAGCGCTCAATTGAAGATATGAAGTTGCCTAAGTCATTTGAATTTTTGCAAGATACTTATTTATCCGTCATGGTGGTTATGATCCCACTTTATATTATTACCGCTCTTTTCGCCGGTGAAGCGTATGCTTCAACCTTATCCGGCAGTCAAAATTACGTCATTTACGCCTTTACCCAAGCGATAATTTTTGTCGTCGGAATCTATGTATTACTTGCCGGTGTGAGGTTATTACTCGGTGAAATTGTGCCGGCATTTAGAGGAATTGCCATGAAAGTTGTTCCGAATGCAATTCCGGCGCTTGATTGTCCAGTATTTTTCCCATATAGCCCTAATGCAGTTATCTTAGGTTTTATTACCACATCTATAGGTACAGTGATTGCAATGTTGACTTTACCGGCATTTGGATTGGCGATGATTTTACCGGGAATGTTAACCAACTTTTTTGCTGGTGGAACGGCAGGTATCTTTGGTAATGCAGTTGGTGGTCGCCGTGGGGCGCTTATCGGCGGTATTGCTCATGGGATATTCATTACGCTGTTGCCAGCTTTACTTGTTACCATTTTTAATCAAATGGGGTTTATCAATGCAACAGCAACTGATGTTGATACTGTCACAGTGGCACTGCTTTATGCGTGGATATTAAGCCCAATGTTGAAGCACTTTTAGTTGAGGAGTTTGACATGTTTAACTTTTTTAAAAAAAAGGCGCCTAAAACAAATTTAGCCCCCGACTCAGAGGTTAAAAGCAGTCTGACAGCACAGCAAATGGAACAGATTGAGCAAAAAATTAACCAATTATTACAGCAGATCGAAAAGACCGAAAACTTACTGATGTTAGCCTCATCATGTGAACAAATCGGCCTGCTTTATCATCAATTAAATCATATTGATTTGGCTATTGAGTATTTAGAAAAGAGCCAACAGCATAAGAAATCAATTGGCGACGGTTATAAAACATTAATGAATTTGTATAACTCTAAGCGAGCTCAAGCTGCTCAGCATGGCTCATTGGCTGATATCGATATTTGGATGAACAAAATGGATGCTATGCGTAATATTGCTAAACAGATGACTATTCAACGAGATTAAAGGAAATAATTATGTACACCACACTTAAAGATGTAACTTTATTAGCCCAAAAATTAAATTTCACTGTTGGTGCGTTTAATACGCATAATTTAGAAATGTTACCTGCGATGTTACAGGCTGCAAAAGAGGTTGGCGCACCAATTATCATCCAAACAAGCGTTGATACTGCAAGGTATATTGGCTTTAAAGTTTTAGTTAATGCAGTAAAAGCTATTGTAGATGAAGAGATAGTGGATGCGGTATTACACCTCGATCATGCTAAAAATTTTGATGATATAAAACAAGCAATTGATAGTGGATTCACTTCGGTTATGTTTGATGGCTCTTCACTACCATTTAAAGAAAATATATTAAAAACCCGTGCAGTGGTTGAATATGCTCATGCTCATGGTGTATCAGTTGAAGGAGAATTAGGAACAATCGGGGGGACCGAAGAGGGAATTCATGTTGATGTTAACGATAAAGTTTATACCAAACCGGAAGATGCACTGGCATTTGTAAAAGCAACGGGAATTGATGCTTTAGCCATTGCTATAGGTACTAATCATGGACAATTTAAGTCAAAAACAGAGGTAAATATACCGTTATTGAAAGAAATTCATGCTACGGTTGATATTCCTTTGGTCATTCACGGTGGAACAGGGGTCAAAGAGGAGGACTATCCGGAACTGATTAATAACGGTATTCGTAAATTTAATGTTGGCACGGAGTTATTAGTTAACTGGACACAAGTTGCAAAAGATAAATTTGCCCAAACTGAAATTAATCGATCATTACGTCATAATATTATTCCAGCTAATGAGGCAGTGAAAGAAATAGTGAAGCATAAAATGCGTTTATTTCTTAACAGTAATAAATGTCTAAACTAAAAGGAGGCGAGTTGATATGCGTAAATATCTAATTTTACTCGCTGGCTGCCCCTGTACAGGAAAGACTTATCTGGTTAATAAATTGCAACAACAATTTACAGACAGTTTTGTGATAACACCCGATGAGGCTAAAGTTTTATATGCTGACTCTGTCGGTTTCAATTCGAAAGCTGAAAAGCAGGCGCTTGAGCACAAAGTTTGGCATTTTTATTATGGTGTTTTACAACTGTATATGGATGCTGGTAAACACGTTATTATTTCTGAGTATCCCTTTAGTGATAAGCAGAAACACCGGTTGAGTGAGTTGGCGCAAAAGTATCATTATCAAGTGATCACAATTCGCTTAATTGCTGATTTTGAGGTGTTATGGCAACGTCGTTATCAACGAGACCGCTCACCGGAACGGCATTTGAGTCATATTATGCAGCACTATCACTATGGAGATAAACTTGAAGATCGTAGTTTGGCCGACGATTTAGTCACTAAATCACAATTTTATCAAATCTGTCAAACTAGAAAGTACGACGAGTTTGCTTTGGGGCAATTGCTCGAAGTGGATGTTACCCATTTTAATCAAGTTGATTATTCGGGTTTATTGGAAAAATTGAAACAAATCGTTAAATAGTAATTTTATTAGATCATAAATGCCGATTAACGTTAATCGGCATTATATTTAGGGTGATAAGCAAATAAATCAGATTTGATTGTAGGAATATGCAGTTATGGATCAATAGTGAAATAGGTTAGTTTTATATCTTCGTTTATCTTCTCAATAACATTTTAAATACAAAAAATTCTTTCAATTTAGCAATCAAAGATTATGATAAGCCATTTCTAATCAGTCAAGTTGAATGAGCTAAACAATGAAAAGACTGCTATTTATTTTTATTGTTTTTATGTTTGTAGTAAATGCTAAGCCTCATTTGGATCATGAAAATTATGGCAAGTGGGAGATGTTGACCGAGTTAAATAATAAAAATGTGATTTATGAGTCTTGTTATTGCGGTAATCGTTTTATAAATTATCAAAAAGGTAAACTGGATGATTATACCGGGCAAGAAATGATTTCATGTGAGATAAAATCGAGCTACTTTAAAGGCGGCAAATAATTTATCGATTTAGAATCAAAATGTAGCTACTCTGATAGCATAAGTTATGAAGTTAAGGATGAAAATACCTTAATTTGGCATTTATACAATTCAATTTCTTTAGTAATGACTAATCAGCCCGATAAGTTTGACAAGGTCTTTGAAACATGTGATGAGAGACAGTAAAGCTATTAACATTTATCTCTATCAAGTCAAAGGTCAATGCCGACACAATGGTGTCGGCACGATTATTTTACTTTTTAGCTTTTGATTAGATCAACTTCAACACCTAACCCTTTTGCTACACCTGAACCATAATCGGGATGGACTTTATAGAAGTGTTTAAGCTGTTTAATTTGAATATCACGATCGACGTTTTTCATCGAAGTGACAATATTATCAATCAGCAGTTGTTTTTGATCTGGACGCATTAAATTAAATAATGCACGTGGGTGCGAATAGTAATCACCATCAACACGATGATCGTATTTATCCATTGTGCCGGCAGGGACATGCATCGGTGGCTCAGCATACTGGGGTTGTTGTTTAGGTGCACTATCAACACTATTTGGCTCATAGTTTGGTGCATTATCTGGCGTATAAAAGCGCATAGCTCCGTCACGTTGATAATTGTGTACCGGGCATTTAGGTGCATTGATTGGTAATTGTTGGTAGTTTGTACCGATACGATAACGGTGCGCATCAGCATACGCAAAAATTCGCCCTTGTAACATTTTATCCGGTGATAAGCCAATACCAGGTACAATATTACTTGGTTCAAATGCGGATTGTTCGACTTCAGCAAAATAGTTTTCCGGATTACGGTAAAGCTCCATAACACCGACTTCAATAAGCGGAAACTGTTTTTGCGACCAAACTTTAGTGACATCAAACGGGTTTTCTGGATGGTTATTGGCTTGTTCTTCACTCATCACTTGTATATAAAGTCGCCATTTAGGGTAGTTACCTTGTTCAATGGCATTAAAGAGATCTTCTTGCGCTGAATCAGGGTTGCTACCGTCGAGTTCTGCGGCTTTTTTAGGATGAATATTTTTAATGCCTTGTTCCGTTCTAAAATGCCATTTTACCCAAGTTCGTACATTATCTTTGTTGATTAAACTATAAGTATGGCTACCAAAACCATGCATATGTCGAAATCCGTCTGGAATGCCCCGGTCAGAAAAAAGAATTGTTACTTGATGAAGTGATTCTGGCGATAAAGAGAAAAAGTCCCACATCATTTGCGGATCTTTTAAGTTGGTCTTAGGATCGCGTTTTTGGGTGTGAATAAAGTCTGGGAATTTGAGTGCATCACGAATAAAAAATACTGGCGTGTTATTACCGACGATATCCCAGTTACCTTGATCTGTGTAAAATTTTACTGAAAATCCACGTGGATCACGTGCCGTGTCAGATGAACCACGTTCACCGCCAACAGTTGAAAATCGAGCAAAAACGGGAGTTTGTTTGCCAACTTCGGCAAAAATGCTGGCATAGCTATATTGAGTAATGTCATTGGTGACGGTAAATGTTCCGTGTGCGCCAGAGCCTTTGGCATGGACTCGTCTTTCCGGAATATTTTCACGGTTAAACTGAGCGAGTTTTTCGATTAATTGATAGTCGTCAATCAATACCGGTCCACGAGGGCCAGCAGTGCGAGAGTTTTGATTGTCGGCAATAGGGGCACCATTATTGGTGGTGAGTTCTTTTTTTTCTGACATTGCAATACTCCTTATTAGATTGTAACTTTATAGTTAAAGAGTTGTGATTGATTTTATTGAAAAACTAATTTACTAAGGAATAAGATAAAGACGGTGATGCGTGTAAAAAAAGATATTGCTCGATTTATTATATAACTAAATTGACTGTTAATTGTAGAAAAACAAATTAATTATTTTTTAATCTAGTAATGAGCGATAGTGAATATAAAAATGGGTCCTTAACCCGATTAAGCATAAATGATTTCGGGTAATTTAACATCCCAATGCTGATTATCAACATGATCAACTTTTTGGCAGGCAAATGCTAGCCCAATAGGATAAATTTGCTGTTGTTGGTAGTTTTCAAGCAAGCGATCATAATAGCCACCGCCCATACCGATACGAAATCCTCGGTCATCAAAAGCCACAAGTGGCGTAAAGATGATATCAAGTTGTTCAATATCTATGATTTTAGTTTTATCGATTACTGGTTCTAAGATACCAAAGCTATTTTTTACTAGTGGTGTATTTGGGGTGTAATTTAAGAAGATTAGTTTATGCTCAGCAACTGGGACAGGTAAATAGACCGATTTATTTTGTTGCCATAGATATTCAATAATCGGTTTAGTGTCGACTTCTCCATCAAATGATAAGAATATTGCAATATGTTGTGCTTGGCTGACGGCAGGATGGTTTTTTATTTGTTGGTAGATTATGGCCTGTGCGCTGTCGCGTTGTGCCTGAGATAATTCACGTCTTTTTTGACGTATAGTTTGCCGAATGTCCATAAGTTTTTATTTGAAAGAGAGAAGGAATAAAGACTCCAAGATGCCGTTAGGGGCGTAACCCTTGAACCCGAGGTTCAAGGTGAATAGCATGTTTTAATTTTTAGGTTTCCTAAGTTAATTAGGCATACACACCAATTAAAAATCACACCATTCTAAATTAAAGATTATCGGCTCAGGGGACTAACCCATATCGCGAACATCTCAGAGATGTTTACTATGATACAAAATTTAGAAAATCATACAATAGTCTTTGTGGTTTATTTACATTTCATCTAACTAATTGTTAGTATTTAATGCGGAATCAAGTAATTGCTGTAGCATTTTTAGTCGATTGGCAAATTCATCGCTTTTTTCTTTTTCTTTCGTTAGTTCGTAAGAGATATTCAATGCAGCAGTCATGATAAGTTGATCGCTTCCAACTTGGGGGGATTTTTCTCGTAAATTTGTTAATCGCGCATCTAAATCTTTAGCTGCATTTGTAAGTGCGTCAACTTCATCGACTGGACAATTAAATTTTAACGTTCGCCCAAAAATCTGAACGGTGACAGCTTGATTTTCCATATTTAACCTATAGTTTGATAAATTTATTAATTTTGTCGATTATATGTTTAGCGTTTAATCCGACTTCATCGCGCATTTCTTGCTGTGAGCCTTGCGGGATAAAAATATCAGGCAATCCGATATTTAAAATATCACATTTTATTTTTTTCGATAACAAAAATTCATTAACAGCGCTTCCTGCTCCACCTTTGATGCTGTTTTCTTCGATGGTGACCAGTATATTATGGCTTTGGCTAATGTGCAAAAGGACTTTTTCATCAAGTGGTTTTACAAAACGCATATCTATCACTGTAGCATTTATTTGTTCGGCTACTTGTAAAACTTCAGGTAATAGTGTGCCAAAATTGAGTAAAGCGATCTCTTTGCCCTCTCGACAGCATTTTGATTGTCCTAGTGGTATTGTTTTTAGTGGCTCTAAATGTGCGCCAGTGCCTTCGCCTCGAGGGTAGCGTACTAATGCTGGTCCATCATGTAAATAGCCTGTGTAGAGCATTTGTCGGCATTCGTTTTCGTCACTTGGGGTCATGATGACTAAGTTTGGAATACAGCGTAAAAAGCTTAGATCGAATGCACCTTGGTGGGTTTCACCGTCAGCCCCCACAATGCCCGCGCGGTCTATCGCAAATAAAACCGGTAAGTTTTGGATGGCAATATCATGAATGACTTGATCGTAAGCTCGTTGCAAAAAGGTTGAGTAGATAGCAACCACTGGTTTTAATTCGCTAATAGCAAAGCCGGCAGCTAATGTAACTGCATGTTGTTCAGCAATGGCGACATCAAAGAACTGATCTGGAAATCGTTTAGCAAATTCAGTCATGCCAGAACCTTCGCTCATGGCTGGTGTGATTGCCATTAGGCGTTTGTCTTGCTCTGCTATTTCACATAGCCAGTCACCAAAGATTTTGGAATAAGTTGGGGTAATTTTATTTGTGCTTGGTAATATTCCTTCATTTGGATTAAATTTAGGAACGCCGTGCCATAAGGTTGGGTTTTGCTCGGCTGGAGCATAACCTTTTCCTTTCTGGGTGATAATATGCAGTAATTGTGGGCCTTTTAGTTGTTTGACTTTTTGTAAGGTGGCAACTAATGTTTCAATATCATGTCCATCAACAGGGCCAATATAGTTAAAACCTAATTCCTCAAATAAAATAGCCGGAGTGACTAAGCCTTTTAGGTGCTCTTCCGTTTTTTTGAATAGTTCTTTTAATGGTGGAATATTGGAAAGCACTTTTTTGCCACTTTCACGAAGTGAGGTGTAGGCTTTGCTTGATAATATTTGTGCCAAGTGTTGATTAAGTGCACCTGTGTTTTCTGAAATGGACATATCATTGTCATTAACGATAACTAGCATATCTGGTTTTATGTGCCCAGCATGGTTCATCGCTTCAAATGCCATACCAGCAGTTAAGGCCCCATCACCAATAATAGCGGCGACTTTTTTACCTGACTGTTTTTTTTGCTCTGCGATCGCAATACCCAGCGCTGCACTTATTGAGGTTGATGAATGTCCTGTTGTTAATACATCATATTCACTTTCATTTCGGTGAGGAAACGGGTGTAATCCCCCTTTTTGGCGAATAGTTAGCATCTGTTCGCGGCGACCCGTTAGAATTTTATGTGGATAAGCTTGATGACCTACGTCCCATATAATTTTGTCAAATGGTGTCTGATAGACGTAATGTAACGCGACTGTTAATTCGACCACACCAAGACCTGAAGCTAAATGACCACTAGATTGGCTGACACTGTCTAATAAAAATTGTCGTAGTTCCTGACTAATTGCTGGCAATTGTGCGAGCGGATATCGCCTAAGATCCGCAGGTGAATTGATTTGCTTTAATAGAGGATATTTGTCTAAATTCATTTTTATCATCTAGTTATTTAGTTAACTATTTCGATTAATAATAAAACCAGCAAGGTCTTGTAATGGTTGGCTATTATAAGGTATTTGCGTCAGACTATCGATAGCTTGTTGATATAACTTGTGTGTCATGTCGATGGCATTTTGTAAACCCATCAATGCTGGATAAGTGCTTTTTTCCAACTTAAGATCAGAGCCTTGTGGTTTACCCATCAGCTCTTGTTCACCAATGACGTCTAATATGTCATCTTGTATCTGGAATGCTAGTCCAATTGCTTTAGCATAGTTGTCTAACATTGGGTAATAGGGTTGAGCTACCTCATCGCATGAATAAGCACCGAGTCTTACTGCCGCTTGAATTAAGGCGCCAGTTTTATAGTTATGGATAGTTTGTAAGTGTTCCAACGTGACTGTTTGGTGTTCTGCTTGTAAATCCAGTGATTGACCTAAACACATTCCAGCAAGGCCACTTGCACTTGCTAGTTCAGTAATCATTTTTATTTTGCTTTGGTTGCTGATTTGTTGGTTTTCGGATAATAGGCTGAATGCTAGTGATTGTAGTGCATCACCAGCGAGGATGGCTTGTGCTTGGCCAAATTTTATGTGGCAGGTTGGTTTTCCTCGCCTTAGATTATCATCATCCATTGCGGGTAAGTCATCATGAATTAATGAGTAGGTATGCATCGATTCAATGGCAGCAGCAACTGAATCGAGTTTGGTTAGCGGACAATTAAACATTTGTCCGGTTAAATAGACCAGAATAGGGCGTATTCGCTTGCCACCAGCAAGCAGGCTGTAACTCATCGCTTGTTGCAAATTAGATGGTGCAAACTGCGAAATATATGTTGTTAGATAGTTATCAATACGTTCTTGTAATGGTTTTAGGCTATTCATTATTATCAATGGAAAATTCAGATAATTGTGCATCACTGTTTTCAGATAATAAAATTTGGATGCGTTGCTCAGCTTCATTAAGTTGTTTTTGACCAGAACGAGCTAGTTTGATGCCTTTTTCGAATTCATTTAGTGCTTCATCTAATGGTAAATCACCATTTTCAAGTTGAGTGACAATTGCTTCAAGTTGCTTGATGGTTTCTTCGAAACTGACTTCATTATTGTTTGACATATCGTACTCCTTCTTATACCAAATGAGTATACACGTATTTTTTATGATGGTGAATTAAGATGTTTTAGTTAACAATTTAACTAAGCTGTTCTTTTTCATTTTCAAGTTCATCAACTGATAGTTGAGCTATATCTGGATTAATTGGTTTTTTTACTTCAATCCCTAATTCCCTAAATCGTTCTATTTGACCAATCACGTTACCACGCCCTTTCGAGAGTTTGTTCATTGAGTTTTGATAGGTTTGTTGGGCTTTATCCAAACAGTTGCCTAGATTTTCCATATCTTCGATAAATCCACGTACTTTGTCATATAGTTTGCTGGCTCTATCAGCAATAAGCTCAGCATTGCGATTTTGGTATTCAAAACGCCATAAATTATGAATAGTTCGCAAGGCAACCAATAGGGTAGTTGGGCTAACAATCATGATGTTACTTTTTAATGCATCATTGATTAATGACGGATCTTGATCGATGGCGGATAAAAATGCCGGTTCGACAGGAATGAACATTAGAATGTAGTCTAATGATTGAATGCCATTTAGTTTATGGTAATCTTTTTGACTAAGTTGTTTTAAGTGATTACGCACAGCAATTAAATGATCAGCAATGGCTCTAGTTTTTGTCTCTTCGTCATCACTATTAAAATAACGTTCATAGGCAACTAAGGTGACTTTGGAATCGATGACCACATCACCGCCTTGGGGTAAGTGAACAATTACATCTGGTTGTAGACGTCGGTTATCTTCATTAGTTAGATTAACTTGAGTGTGATATTCGTAACCTTGACGCAATCCGGAATTATCCAATATTTGACTAAGAATAAATTCACCCCAATTACCTTGGGTTTTGTTATTGCCTTTTAACGCATTGGTTAAATTGGTGGCTTCTTTCGTCATGAGTTCGTTGAGCTGTTGCAAGTTGCGAATTTCGTGAGTTAGGGTATGGCGTTCTTTGGCTTCTTGACCAAAGCTATCTTGAACTTGCTTTTTAAAGCCTTCTAATTGTTGTTTAAGTGGTGAGAGTAAAAACTCTAAGCTTTGTTTATTTTGTTGCTCAATTTTTTTGCCACTGTGCTCAAAAATTCGATTTGCTAAATTTTCAAATTGCGTGGTTAATCGTTGCTCGCTTTGTTCTAAAACTGTCTGTTTTTCATGAGCGGCATTGATAATCTCTTCTAAGCGCGTTTTTAATTCACTAATTTTGATATTTTGAGCAACATTTTGTTGTTGGTATTGGCTCAACTCTTGTTCTAATTGAGTGATATTTGCCATTAATGACTGATTTTCTTTATTTCTTTGATTAAGTTGTAAATCATATATGGCATGTAGGTTATTCGCTTTAAATTGCGCTTTTAGCATGGCAATTAGTAAAACAAAGGCGATAATGGCAATAATTATAACTGCCCATTCACTTAAGCCTAAACTTCCTAACATGATTAAGCCCTTTCAAACGTGAATGAAATCACATCATCTAAATTCATTGCATCAAGTGCTAACATAATTAAGCGGTCAAGCCCAACGGCAACACCTGCACAATCGGGTAAACCCGCTTCCATAGCCGCGATTAATTCAATATCGATGTTTTGTGGTGGTAAGTTTTGATTTGCTCGATCAATATTATTTTGTTCAAAACGCATCTTTTGTTCTTGCGGATTGGTAAGTTCTTTAAATCCATTAGCTAGTTCAACCCCTTTGTAATAAAACTCAAAACGGCTTGCTACACGATGATCTTCTGAACTGATCGCTGCTAAAGCTGCCTGTGAGGCAGGGAAGTTATAAACAGCGATAGGTTTTTCTTGTCCAATATGCGGTTCAACGCCAAAACTAAATAAACATTGTAATAAGGTGTCGCGATCATAATCATCAGTATTGAGTTCAATATTTAGCTGTTTGATAGCTTCAACTAAAGTTGCGTGATCAGCTTCTAGTGGGTCAATATTAAGATGACGTTGGAATGCCTTTTGGTAAGAGATTCGTTCCGCAGGTTCACAATCTAGGATGCTTTGCAGTAGATCATCGACTTCGTTGATCATTTGCATCATATCAAATTGAATACGATACCATTCGAGCATTGTAAATTCAGGGTTATGATAACGGCTTACTTCTTCATGATTGCGAAAACATTTACAGATTTGATAAATCGGTCCACTGCCAGCAGCTAATAACCGTTTCATATGATATTCAGGGCTGGTGATTAATGACATTTTTCGCCCTTGTTGTTCATCGTTTTCACCAGGTTTTAAAAATAAGGTATGAAATGAACTAAGATGTACATCGGTTACCGCATATTGACTTAGGGTCGGGGTTTCCACTTCCAAAATACAGCGGTCAGCAAAAAACTGTCTTACTTTAGATACAATTTTAGCGCGCTTAAGTAAATTATTAATAGATGCAGTAGGTTGCCAAGTCATAAAAAATATCCATGCATATTGATTAATTTCTAAAAGACGAAATAGGGCATTAAGCCCTATTTCTTATTTCTGGCATTCATTTTGCCACAATGTGAACAAATTGTCGTATTTTTCTTGTTGATGCCAGATATGGCGATGAAGTGCAGAAAGAATAATTGGATCTTCTAAGATCGCTAATTGTTGTTCTTTACTAATTTTTTCTAAATCTACTTGTTGATAATGCTCAATGAGTTGTTTTCGCAACTGCTGATTTTTTGAGTTAGGTAAATGACGAGAAGTCGATAATGCACAGGCTAACGCATTATAAATAGGATCGACAAGCGCCATAATAAAGCCATGTTCAATAAAAGCAGCTTCGGTTTGGACTAAATAGTCACCAGTTAGTTTTACTGCTCGCGACGGATGGGTTTCTTCCGGTGTTAAGAATAACCCTGCTTTTTTGGCTTTCATACCAATACTTGATAAGCCTGAAATACGAACAACTAATGGTGAAATGGTTAATGGAATTAATATCGCTATATACCAATAAGTAAATTGAGGATTTAACCAAATAATCACACATAACCAAACTATGCCTAGTAGCGATAATGGCCAACAGAAGTAGAATGATTCGCCCCAAGTTAAGGCATCATCGTTTCTTGCTGGTGATTTCCATTGAATTTTGCTACCCAGCCATGCTTTAACCACAAACTTGCTGTGGAAGATCATGCGGATTGGTGCAAGGATCATCGACCATACCATTTCAATTAAAATCGATAATGATAATTTGAATATTCCACCCACATCTTTTGCACCTGTTCGAGCAATAATAATGCCATAACTAAACAGTTTAGGTGCAAAAAGTAATACCATTGTGGTTGAAAGTAATTGAATAGCTAATTGTTCATCCCACTTTGGCCACGTTGGATAAAATTGGTTAGGTTGGAAGAAGTATTGTGGTTCAGATATATTGAACACTAATAATAAGAGTGTTGAGAAGATCAAGAAGATTAACCACAATAGTGACGAGATGTAAGCCATACCACTGGTTAAAAACATTACACGGTGAGTTAAAGTAATTCCACTTTTGAAGATTAATCGCAAATTAATCAAATTACCCATACACCAGCGATTATCGCGTTTGAGATCTTCTATCATGTTTCCTGGTAGCTCTTCATAACTACCATTCATATCATACGCAATCCATACGCCATAACCCGCACGACGCATTAACGTCGCTTCAACTAAATCGTGCGATAAGATATGAATAGGGCCTTTACGTTTTTGTAATGGCGATAAAATACAGTGCTCAATAAATGGTTTTAGGCGAATCATAGCATTGTGACCCCAATATTGGGCTTCACTTAATTGCCAGAAGTGAGTACCTGAGCAAAAAATATCACTGTATATTTGATTGGCAAATTGTTGAATACGACCATATAAGGTTGTCATTCTGACCGATTTAGGCGGAGACTGTAAAATACCTGCTTTTGGATTCATTTCCATCATTGCGATCATTTTTAAGATACAATCACCGGTCATAATACTGTCGGCATCAAGAATCATCATGTATTCATATTGGTGCCCCCAACGACGGCAGAAGTCATCGATGTTACCACTTTTACGTTTTACGCGACGCTTACGGTGGCGATAAAAGATATTACAACCATTGTCAGCTTTTTTAGCGTTAAATTCAGCCCATGCTTTTAATTCATTGACATAGAGATCGGGATCATTGGTGTCGCTTAGAATATAAAAATCACAACACTGCGCATGTCCTGTCTCAACTAGCGATTCATAAGTTGCTTCTAGCCCTGCAAATACCCGTGAAACATCTTCATTACAAATTGGCATGACTAATGCAGTACGATGTTTGGCGTCAATGTGGTTAGCAGGATCATTGGGGATGGCAATAGTGTAGCGATCTTTTTTGATCACCGCCAAAATAAGCCCCATGATGCTAGTCCAAAATCCTATTGAAATCCAACAAAATAGGATAGCAAATAAGGCAATGATAAAACCTTGTATGATATAAGGAATGATGCTGTAAATGGCAAGTTCTGGGTTGATATCCCAATTTGCCATAAAATTGATTTGTTGCCAGCTTTGATAAGGTAATAAGGTTGATAAGTAAGTTGTGCCGTAATAAGTTTGTATGGCAATAAGCACAAACATAATTAAACGACGAATAAGTGCGATGATATTCAGACCAGGTTTGGATTGAGGACTATAACGTTCATTCCAAATTTGTGGTTGAACCGAAACACGCTCAACTTTTGGATAAGTTGGTTGTTGTTTTCTTTCATCATTAAAATGATCAGTATTGCCAACTTGATTGAGTCGATATTTTAGAAATTCGAGTTTATCGTTTGGCAAGTCTTCCGATTTCTGACGCCAATATTCGGCGTCAGATAGGTTTTCGAAATAATCTTTTTTCATGTTATGTGCTTATTATTAAGATCATTGAGCCGGAAATTGTCCGCTCCAAGTTTCGGACACGATCGTATGTGATTTTTTCGACGATAATTGAAGGCGAATGTCAGTTGGTTTTTTGTTATCTTCAACGTTGAATCGCACTAGTACTCGCCAACCTTTTGTTACAGAGTTGTATTGTGTATCACAGCTAACTATTGAACCATTATTAATACTTGAAATAACGTCAACTGGGTCTTGCTCTGATAAGTTTGGACCAACAAAATCCACAACATAAGCATTAGAACCATCAAGTTTACGTATTAAGTTTGCTTGTTTTATATCACCTAATGATAAGCGCGTACTTTCTGCTCTAGCTTCATTTTTTGGATAACGTTGTTGTTCGTTGAGTGAATAATGTAATCGATATTTAACATCTAACACATCACCAGCTTTATATTGTTTTTCGGGTACCCAGTAAGTAACGATGTTGTCGTTGGTTTCATCTGCGGTGGGGATTTCAACCAATTCAACTCGACCTTTATGCCAATCATTCAATATTTCAACCCATACACTTGGACGAAGTTCGTAATGGTCGTCGAGATCTTGATAGTCATCAAAACCTTTGTCACGTTGGATTAAACCAAATGCTTTAGGGCTTTCTAAACTATATGATGAAAAAGATAAGCGTTTAGGATTATTTAATGGACGCCAAATCCACTCATTTTTGGCCTGGATTGAAAGTCCATTAGAATCGTGCATTGCTGGACGATAGTTTAATAGTGGTGATGGTTGGTTAGGGCCAAATAAGAACATACTAGTCAATGGTGCCACACCAAGTTTTTTAACTGAATCACGGAAGAATACTTTGGCTTCTACAGTAATAGTAGTATCAACACTTGGGATTAAGGTAATTTTGTAAGCCCCTGTTACACTTTTAGAATCAAGTAGGGCATAAATGACTAAATGTTTTTGATTTGGTTCTGGGCGTTCAATCCAATACTCTTTAAAACGTGGAAACTCTTCGCCAGACATTTCGCCTGTATCAATCGCAAGCCCTCGCGCTGAAAGACCATAATGCTGATTTTTACCAACAGCACGGAAATAGCTACCACCTAGTGCGGTAAATATTTCATCGTCGGTTTTTGCTGGGTTATTGATTGGATAGTGCACTTTAAATCCAGCAAAGCCTAGTTTTTTAGTATCTAACTTATCTAAATTAATAGGACTTAAATCGAAGTAATCTGGGCTAAATTTAATTTCATTAACTTGATTGTTTACAATCTCATTAATTTTGACAGGTACATCAAAATACATGCCTTCATGATAAAATTCGAGTTTGAAACGACTTTTGCGATCGCTCCAATATGCTTTATCATGCTTAAAATAAATCTTTTGATAATCGGCAAATTGTAGTGACGATAATTCACTAGGAATATTTTTAGATGGTTGGACATAAGCTTTTTTTGATAGTTTTTCTGCTTGTGTCACAACATCGTTAAATGTAAAAGCCCATGAAGAAAAACTTAAACAAGATAAAGATGCGATACAAACTATCTTGCAAGTTAATGTTTTACTAAATCGACTAATAGGTAATAAATTGTACATAAAAAGACTCACTTGAGTATTATCTAAAAATATTGTTGTAATTGATAATATTGTCTTTAGGGCTACTTAAGCATTTTTCCATAAAGTCGCTTCTCATCTCTTGAAGAATACTTGGGTTTTCATCAATCAAAAAGTGAGAGTAGTTATCTTTGAGAATTTTAGCTTTTAAAGCGGCCAAATCTTGCACTGACATCTTAAATAAAGTTTGATAACTTTGGGTTATATTATTGATATCATTGGTATAAACTGCTTCAATAAAATCTGCTGACCATTGACAGTAATTTTTAACATTACCATCAGTTGGTGTGATTTTTTTCAACTCAAGATTATGTTCAGCTTGGTTTTCCTCGACGACTCTTTTAAGTTGAATGTCATATTTTAGCTTGTAGAATTCTTTGAGATAAAAATTAAGGACACAGGAAGATTGGTTGCTGTCACCTTTACAGTTTAAAATACCGTGTTTGGTTATATAGCTGTCAAAGTGTTTGTCTCCAACGAGTTGAAGTAATTGTTTTTTTGCGTCCACAACAAACGAATTATTTTGTTCAGATTGTTGCTTTAAAATCGCTAACTGATCAACTTCAGTTTTACCATCGGTTGAAGACGTATTGTTTTTTACACAGCCTGCGGCAAGAATAGAGACAATGGCGCATGTAAGGATATTACTTATTTTCATATATCAAATTCCACGAACATATTCTTGAGTTGTAATTTCAGGATGAGCAACTTACACTTTTTAGTGGAGCCGTAGCGCGAAATTATATACTCTTATTCTTTTAAAAACACTAGATGATTACATTAAATTTATAAAAACGCATTTATTATTCTTTTGTAAGTTTTTATTAATGTCGACATATTTTTCGAACATCGACGGTAAATTGTGAATCATCAATTGAAGCCGGCTTAAATTTTCCTTTTGCTTTTAAAAAGGCAATAAGTTGCTCGGCATTCATATCGGAGTTGGAACAGGTATGAAATTTAGCCTCGGTACCGAATTTTTTGTGTATGGCTTCAAGTAAAGATGATTCAGTATAATCATTCCCATCCATCATTTGTAACACTTCGTGGCCGTGAATTGACATCTTTTTTCCTCTCCATATAGCAGTTTAAACTAGCTTTATTTTTTATTTTTTTGAGCGGTGAAAGATAGCAGATATTATTATTAAAAAAAAGAGGATAAATGTTAAAAATATTATTAATATTTTTTAGCTTAACCCTGATAATTATCAGGGTTATTAATCATAGTTTGTAACTGATTAAATTGACTAGGGAATTTAAGAGTTAGATTCATTCAGTTTCACAATAACCGATAGATTTTCCATTTTAATTTCATGAATTTTAACAGTGATCAAATCAGCAGTTTTGTATGCAGTTTCGCCTTTAATTTTAATTAGCCCTTCATCCGGACTAGTTGATATTTCATCGCGTACGGCATGAATCATTGACAGTGGTAAAAATGCTAATGCGCCAATATCATTTAAACGAACTCTTGCTCCGCCACGGTTGATATCTAATATTTCCGCTGCGAACTCTTGTCCTATTTTGTTAGATAAATATTGGCAATAAAGGTTTTCGGCAATATCACGCTCAGCTAAACGTAATTTTTTACGTCTATCAGCCATGCTCTCTAATTGTTCGTTGGATGGAGCTGTTAAGGCTTCTGCTTTAAGCGAGGCTTTAAGTATACGATGGTTTATCATATCACCATATTTTCGAATTGGTGAAGTCCATGTTGCATAAGCATCAAATCCTAAACCAAAGTGAGGTTCTGGTTTTATAGAGAAATCAGCAGGTGTTTGGAACTTTCTTAATCGTGTTGATAAGAAGTCATTATCATCACTTAATCGGCGGAATTTAACATAGCCTTCAAATGAAGTAAGAGATTCTTTATCAAAATCTGTAATGCCATTGTCTGCTAATATTTTTAATATTTGTTCAATGTATTTGGTATCAAAGCCTGAATGAGTGTTAAATACGCCAGTACCTACGTTTTCTTTCAAATACATGGTGAGCGCTAAATTAGCGATAATCATCACTTCTTCAACAATATTATTGCCGATGCCACGTGATTCTTTAATGATTGTTTTTACTTGACGATTATTATCAAGGATAAATCGATAATCATTGTTCACTTTGAAAACTAACGCATTTTGTTGGCGCCAATTTATCCGTGTTTTTGCCAATTCTGATAATAATTTTAGTTGGTTTTTTATTGCCGCGTCATCGATATTTAAATCACCACGATTCTCTAAAAATTCAGACACATTGTGGTAAGAAAGCTTAGCTTTCGATTCAATCCATGCGGGTAAAAAACTGATATCATCATTCGTAAATTCGCCATTTTTATCAATTTTAATTTTACAAACCATAGCTGGACGTTTTTGATTAGCTTTTAATGAACAAAGATCGTCCGCTAACTGTTTTGGTAACATTGGAATATTAAAGTCGGGCAGATAGGTGGTAAAGTTTCGGTTTTTTGCGATATTGTCGATTTCACTATCTTGCTCAATATATGCGGTTGGATCAGCGATGGCTATCATCAGGTTATAATTACCCATATCATCTTGTGAAATGGTAATCGCATCGTCCATATCTTCGGTATTTTCACTGTCAATTGTAAAAAATTGAATATCCGTTAAATCTTGACGATTTTCTTTTTCAGTCTCTGAAATTGTTAAAGATTCAGCTTGTGGAGCTTTGTCTTCTAAATTATAACGAGCCAAAGTTTTAAGCCATAGTTGATAAATTGAATCAGCACTGGCAATAAATTTTGTTATTTCAGCAAGAAAATGATTTTTATTTTTTTCTAATGGATGAGATTGTAAGGTGGCAACAACCCAATCACCTTCCTTTAATTTTTGCGTTACTTCAGGATTAACTTTACAGCGAATGACAAAATTGACAGGTATATTTTCGGGATAAATGACCATCGCATTATCTAAAAAACCAATTTTGCCAATAAATTTTTGTAAACTACTTTCAATTAATACTTCAGGTTCAAATGATGTTTTATCGTTAATGGTGGAAATAGTGCCAGAAACTTTATCACCATGACAAACCATTTTCATTTTCGAAACAGCAATAAAGTAGTCAGTTTTGTTGTCAACATTTAGAAAGCCAAAACCTTTTTCATGTGCTCGGACGATACCTTCAACACGAGGTTTTTGTTCATATAATTCTTTTTTTAGTTGGGCTAGTAAAGGGTTATTTTGAAACATAGTTTTTAATATTAATTGAAAAATTTGAACTAAATTCTATCATAGTTATGCTTTTGGGGTTATTGAATTGTTTATTAGTGATGACGAAACATTCTTAATTACAATAAATTGTAGAGTGGCATAATGAAATTAAACTATAAAATACAGGGTGATAATCAACCAATTTTATTGATGCATGGTTTATTTGGAAGCCTAGATAATTTAAATATGTTAGCTAAAGATCTGTCTAGTCATTACCAAACTATTCAGGTTGATTTGCGCAATCATGGTCAATCTCCATGGTCAAATGTCATGAATTATGAAGTGATGGCTGAAGATGTTGCTGAGTTATGTCATGATTTGCAGTTACAAAATATTATATTAATCGGCCATTCAATTGGAGGAAAAGTTGCCATGCAATTAAGCCAACTTATTCCTGTTTCTAAAATCTGTGTCATTGATATTGCGCCAGTTAAATATACTCAAACGGCAAATGCACCTGTTCTTAACGCTTTAGAAAAATGTATTAATCAACAATTAACTGATAAAAAGCAGATTATTGAACTTATGCATGATTTAAGTGCCCCGACCATTTCATTTTTACTTAAATCTTTTAAACATCAGCATTGGTTGTTTAATGCTCAAGTCATTATTGATCAATATGACAATATATGCGATTGGCACACAATTTCACCTTGTAACGTACCGACATTATTCATCCGAGGTGGAAATTCAAACTATATTACTGATAAGGATTATCCAGCAATATTTAGCCAATTTCCAAATGCTCAAATTGAAATAGTAGAAGGTGCTGGTCATAATGTTCATGCAGAAAAAACTCAGCAAGTTTTACAACTTTTACATACAAACATTAAAAGCTTCATCTAATCGATTGTGGTTGATGCATTGTTTAAAATGAGCTTATGGTCGTCATCCAACACAATAATGCTATCATTTATCACTTTAACTTTTGAAAAGTCTGGGATCGCAGTTTGTGCTCCGTGTTTGATAAGCTCAGCATCGCCTATTCCAACACAATAGGCGTCAGCTTCAACTGCTGAAGTCACGCCACTTATTGAGTCTTCAAATACTAACGTTTCAGCGGGTGGTAGCATAAGGCGTTTAGCGCCAAGAAGATAAGGATCGGGGTAGGGTTTTCCATGAGCCACATCGTTTCGTTCCACTATCACAGAAATACATTCCTGAATATTCAACATTGCCATTATTCGATCTATTTTGTCGCGCCAACCACTGGTTACAATCCCCACCCTAATTTTAGCTTTCGCTAAGGCATGTATTAATTGTGCAACACCTGGTATTGGATCATAATCAGCAGTATTTTCAGCGTGCATGATATAGTCTTGAACACATTTTTGCGCTTCAGTTGATAGATGCCCAAACAGTGCTTTAATCGTATGTGGCCCGGGTTGGCCATGAATATGTTTAACAATATCGTCATCCTTGACGGTTATTTCATATAACTTGCCAGCCTCAATCCATGCTTTTTCAATAACGGTATTTGAATCAATTAGAACCCCATCCATATCAAATAAAACCGCAGAAATTTTTTTTATTGACTTACTCATAAGTTTTTTACTCCGTGCGTTAACCTTAGCCAAGAATTTAACTATTTACATTGAATCTTTGGGCTATAGGAGAGAGTCCATTTAACAATAAATATCTTAATTTTATTCATAACTAATTGTGCTTATTGAAATTAATATAAATAGTAAAAGTAATTATGTATAATGAAAAAAATGACTGATTTGATAACAATTAGGAATGGATATGGACATTGAAATGAAGTTGCTACGAGCTTTCGTCGCACTTGTAGAGGTAGGGAATTACCGTATCGCTTCTGAGCAATTATTTATAACACAACCCGCGTTAACTAAACAAATTCAAGCATTTGAACGAGCAATTGATCGAAGACTGTTTATTCGTGGTCGAAATGGCGCAAAATTAACTGAAGTTGGGAAGGTGCTATATCCTGAAGTAAAAAAGCTATTACAACAGAATAAGAAATTTTTACTCTTTGCTAATAATATTAAAAAAAACATGAATGGAGTTCTTTCAATCGGTTTTGGCATATCTTGTTTTCAACATGTTCCTAAATGGATTCGAACTTTTTCTGAAAGAAATCCGCAATGCCATGTTTCAGCAAAACAACTTCCTTCAAACGAGCAAATTACTCTGCTAATGCAGGGGGAATTAGATATTGGTTTTCTCCGTATGCCTGTGCCAGAGTCATTGAGTTCAATTATGTTATTTAAAGAGTATATCGTGCTAGCAGTTCCAAATAATCTAAAAGTCAGTAGGAACAATCTTAAAGATGTACTAGAAACGCATCCCTTATTACATATAAACCCCTGCTTGGCGCCTTGTTTGACCGAGCAAACAAAATTATTACTTGAGGCTATAAACGCTATACCAAAACAGGGTGGGGCGACGAATGATCTTCCCTCTCTTTTGGCTTTAATTGCTGCCAAAAATGGCATTGCTTTTGTGCCCGCTAGTGTTTATCATTTTCTACCTAAAGGTGTAAAACTTGTCACGCTTGAATTAGCTCAAACGGGATGGGATATTGCGGTTGCATGGAATGAAAAAATTGAAAATAAACAGCGTAATTTATTTTTAGAAATGAACATCAATCACATAACAAACGTTGTTGTTTAATCGTTTTATGATTCGGTGGGGTGATATCAATAAAAACCATTTTACAAGGTGCAATATAAGGTTGGCTGTAAACTTGATATTGCCACTCTTTTGGTATGATTTTATCTACCGTATGAGGGTAACTATCAAGTAAAGCAAATGCCATTTGCTGTGCTTTGAAATGTTGATGAAAATAGTGGTGTTGATGAATAATTGAGGTTAAATAACGAATAAAACCCAGCATGATGATGGCAAACATTAAACATGACAACATAACTTCAATTAAACTAAATCCAGCTATTTTGTTATTACTGATATTTTTACTATTCACAATCAATCATCTTCTTTTCAGGGCAATAATCTAACCAATGACCTTTTTCAACAATAAGTTGGTTATCTTCAAAATGCGTTAACATATAAAGGTAATAATCATCATTAGCCTGTCCACGTACTAGGGTGTAGTTATCCACTTTTAATCGCGATTTTTTTATACATGCTTTTAATTGATATTGAGTATCAGATAAGCATTGCCACTCTTCGGTTGGCGGTTGCCAAATTTGTTTGGTTGCCCAATTTAAACTGGAACTAGCTTGATTAAATTGACGATAATATTGGATTTCAATCAAATAGCTCCTTTTTATCGAATCAATGGTAATTTGAAACCCCGTTAGCAAAAGAAGTCCAACAATGGTCAATATGATCACCATCAAAAGCGTGCTAAAGCCATCATATTGAGTTACTGAACGATTAAAAGGGATTTTCATTTTTAATAATGGTTGTTGTTTGATATTTAATTTTTTTGTTTTTCTTCAATTGAGCACTAATATCTATCTCAAAATGATTATTTTGTTTTTTGATTGAAAATTGAGTGATTTTAATGTCGTGAGGATCGAAAATTTTCTCCCAATTGACACCTTCGCAATTGATTGTTCCAACCTTATATTCCAAATTATTATTATAAAGCCGATACGCAAAGATATCTGATTTGGTTGGAATAGCCGTATTATGAACCCAATCATTGCGGATCTCGCTATCGTAACGGAAGATATAGCAATTTTTTGCTGGGTTGATTTCAATTGGTTGCTGACTCATCTTTTCTGGTTTATTGGCGATAAATCCAGCACGTTTCAAATCTTTGGAAATACTAACAATACCTTGATGAATATTCCTTTGTAGATGGGTATTAAGATTTTGCTGAAGTATAATCGATTGTAATTTACTATAAAAAGCTGTGATGCCAATGAAAATTAAGCTAGAAAAGGTGATGCTTAACATCATTTCGAATAACGAAAATCCATCTTGCTTTAACATCGCGGCAGCCCTGGTAAATAACTATTTTTCTTACAAAACCGAATCCGCCCTCGATATGAAATAATAATTTGTGTGGTGCCAATGGCATTATGCAATTCGAATGTACCGGTTTGAGCCATATTTTTTCTCCCCCAAAAAGAGATGGTTTTTTTATCGGCTAAATCATTTAATTCAACAGAATTGTTGGGTTTAATAAAATAGCTAGAGCCTTCTTGGCAAGTCGCTGGTTTTTCGCCTTTGCTGATGCTTAAGCACCAAGGCGTCAAAAAATAATAGATGTGGACATTTTCGTTAGCGTTATAAGCTTTGGCTTGGACTTCCTCCAGAAAATAGGCTAGCTGTTTTGTGGTAGTAGTAAGTTCGTTACGGAGCTGTAATTCCTTCCAATGTTGCACACCTATTGAAGCCAAAATAGCACCAATACAGATAACAAATAAAAGTTCTACTAAAGAAAATCCATCGTTTTGCATTATTTTTTGTTATAAGATTTAATGAGGATTCAACTTTATATTCAAATAAAACAACTGTATTAAATATTGTTCAGATTTTGTGAAAGGTATTCCAAATAATTTATCCTTTTTGAGAAATCTCACTGATACGATAAACCACTTAAAAATAACTTCATATTATATTATACTGTTTGCCCAATTAAATTTGCTAACGGACTTAAAGTTAAAGGAAACGAGAAATGCAACAATTACAAACTATTATTGAGGCAGCATTTGAACGTCGTGCTGAAATTACGCCTTTGAATGTTGATACTGTAACACGTGATGCAATTAATCAATGTATCGCTCTATTAGACAGCGGTAAAATGCGTGTCGCGGAAAAGATTAATGGCGATTGGGTGACTCATCAATGGTTAAAAAAAGCGGTATTGCTCTCTTTCCGTATTAATGAAAATCAACTTATTGATGGTGGCGCAACAAATTATTATGACAAAGTGCCATTAAAATTTGCTGATTATGATGAAGCTCGCTTCCAACAAGAAGGCTTCCGTGTAGTTCCATCAGCAATTGCGCGTAAAGGTGCTTATGTTGCTCGTAATACCGTATTAATGCCATCTTACGTAAATATCGGTGCTTATGTTGATGAAGGCACGATGGTTGATACTTGGGTAACAGTTGGTTCATGTGCACAAATTGGTAAAAATGTTCACTTATCTGGTGGTGTTGGTATTGGTGGTGTGTTAGAACCATTACAAGCAAACCCAACTATTATCGAAGATAACTGTTTCATTGGTGCTCGTAGTGAAATCGTTGAAGGTGTGATTGTTGAAGAAGGCAGTGTGATCTCAATGGGCGTATTTATTGGTCAAAGTACTAAAATTTATGATCGAGCAACTGGTGAAGTTCATTACGGACGTGTTCCAGCTGGTTCGGTTGTGGTATCAGGTAACTTACCAACTAAAGATGGCAAATATAGCCTTTATTGTGCTGTTATTGTGAAAAAAGTTGATGCTAAAACTTTAGGTAAAGTTGGTATTAACGAATTACTTCGTACTATCGATTAATCTTAATAATAATGCCGCCGTAAATATTGTGGCGGCAATTAAAAGAGTTGTTTAAAATAAGTAATACTTATAACGATTAGAAGAGGAAAATTTATGCCTTCTTTTGATATTGTGTCAGAAATTCAAATGCCAGAAGTTAAAAACGGTGTCGACAATGCGACTCGTGAACTGACTACTCGTTGGGACTTCAAAAATGTCGAAGCATCTTTTGAGCTCAATGAAAAAAATGAAACTATCAAAGCAACTAGCCAATCCGATTTCCAAGTTCAACAGCTATTGGATATTTTACGTGATAAATTGGCCAAACGTGGTATTGATGGCCGAGCGCTAGAAATTCCTGAAGAGCTGGAACATAGCGGAAAATTTTATAGTATTACGGTCAAACTAAAACAAGGTATCGATAAAGAGTTAGCTAAAAAAATAGTTAAGTTGATTAAAGACAGTAAACTTAAAGTGCAAGCTCAAGTACAAGGTGAGCAGGTTCGCGTTACAGGTAAGTCTCGTGATGATTTACAAGCTGCCATGGCATTAGTCAAAAATGGTGAATTAGGGCAACCTTTCCAATTTACTAATTTCCGCGATTAATAGATCTTCATTCATGATTATTGCCGACTTGATGACTCCTTTTTAAAGCATTTTTCGGCAATATTTTTTTATCTATTTTCTTAATAAATCTTAAAAAAATTTGAGGAACGCACTTTTTGAAGCTTATATTTTTAAGAATAAATGCTTTTATCTTTATTTTTAGGGATGTTATTTCTAAATAACGAGATTTTTTTAGTTAAATACGTTATGCTATCCGCTTGTCTATCCTCTTAAATTTAAAAATACTTATTATTATGAAAAAATTCGTGTTATTTTTCGTTTTTTTTATTTTTTCATCCCCTTTATTTGCTCAAAATCCCAATAGTGAAGAAAAGAAAGCGTTTATTGATGACTTGATGTCAAAGATGACGATTAAAGAAAAAGTAGGGCAACTGCGATTAATCAGTGTGGGTGGTGATCTTACACTAGACAAAGTCCTTGACCAAATTGAAGCGGGTGAAATTGGTGGTATTTTTAATACTGTAGTTGAGCCTGATCTATCTCGAATGCAAGAAAGAGCATTAAAATCGCCGAATAAAATCCCTGTTTATTTTGGTTTTGACATTATTCACGGTCATCGTACGGTATTTCCTATTAATTTAGGGATTGCTGCAACTTGGGATCGTGATGCGATAGGTAAAGTTGCTGAAGTATCATCTGATGAAGCAACTTCTGATGGACTTAATGTAACTTGGGCGCCAATGGTTGATATTACGCGAGATCCAAGGTGGGGCCGAGTGTCAGAAGGATTTGGTGAAGATCCTTATTTAGCGTCGGAAGCAGGACGTATTTTTGTCGAAAAAATGCAAAAACAGTCTCTTGAGGATAAAAAATCATTAGTGACAACCGTTAAGCATTTTGCGCTATATGGTGCGGTTGAAGCTGGTCGTGAATATAATAGTACGGATATGAGTGAACGAAAAATGTTCCAAGAATATCTTGTACCATATAAAGCGGCTGTAGATGCAGGCAGCCGAGCGGTTATGGTTGCACTTGTTAGTGTAAACGGTATTCCTGCTACCTCTAATCATTGGTTATTAACCGAGGTACTGCGTGATCAATGGCATTTTGATGGTGTAGTGGTTAGTGATCATGGTGCTATTCGTGAATTAATTAATCACGGTGTGGCAAAAGACGCTAAAGATGCAGTTAGAATTGCGATCCTAGCTGGTATTGATATCAGTATGAATGATGAGTATTTTTTACAGTTTATACCAGAACTAGTTAATGAAGGTGCAATCTCTCAAGAGCAGATTAACCAAGCGTGTCGTCATGTATTAGAACTGAAATATGATATGGGATTATTTAAAAATCCTCATCGAAATTTAGATCCTAATTTTGATATTGAAACCATGTTCGCCAACGATCGTTTACATCGTGCAGAAGCAAGGGATGTTGCGCGTCGTAGTATTGTATTGTTAAAAAATGAAAACAATGTTTTACCGTTGAGCAAAAATAAAAAAATTGCGGTGATTGGACCGTTAGCAGATTCAAAACGCGATATTTTGGGTAGTTGGTCTGGTGCTGGGCGAGCTAATTTAGCCGTAACCCCTTTGGAAGGGATTAAGAATGCTGTGGTTAATCCAAAATTAGTTAGCTATGCATGGGGTGCCAATATTTCAGATGATCCAAATCTTTATAAATTCTTAAATTTATATGAAGAGATCACTAAATTTGATAAAAGACCTGCTGATAAAATGATTGCCGAAGCGGTTGCTCAAGCTAAAAGATCAGATGCTGTTGTTTTATTTGTTGGTGAAGCCGAAGGGATGGCGCATGAATCATCAAGCCGAACTGACCTCAATTTACAAGCAAGCCAAAAACGTTTAATTACAGCATTAAAAGCAACAGGTAAACCACTAATTATTGCATTGATGAATGGGCGCCCACTTACCGTGAAAGAAGAATATGAACAAGCCGATGCGATGCTTGAAACTTGGTTTTTAGGTACTGAAGGTGGTAATGCTGTAGCTGATGTTCTCTTTGGTGATTATAACCCATCAGGTAAATTACCGATGTCTTTCCCAGATAATGTTGGTCAAATTCCTGTTTATTATGGTCAATTAAATACTGGTCGACCTCATGGTACGGTCAATATGGGTAAATACACCACTTCTTATTTTGATAGTCCAAACGAACCGTTATTTCCATTTGGTTATGGTTTGAGTTATACCAATTTTACGATTGATTTTTCACTATCAAAAACTGAAATGTCGCCAAATGGTGAAATCGAAGTGATAGCCAATGTAGAAAATACTGGTGATAGAGAGGGGACGCAAGTTGTCCAATTATACTTGCAAGATGTGACTGCTTCAGTTAGCCGTCCTGTCAAAGAGTTAGTTGGATTTGAGAAAATAGCACTTAAACCTCACGAAAAAGGCCAAGTAAAATTTGTTATCAAATATGACATGTTAAAATTCTGGAATGACAAAATGCAATATGTTGCAGAACCAGGTAAATTTAATGTGTTTGTAGGCTCAGATTCGACAACCAAACAAAAGCAAACATTCACTTTACTTGATAAGTAAATACAAAAACCGTCGGTTTTAATCGACGGTTTAGTTCTTTTATTCAATCTTTCAACCTTTAAGACTAATATATAAGATTATTTACTGATATCGTTTACGTTTTTAAGGTAAAAAAATACGAGTCAATGACTCGTATTTAATCCATTTATTATTACAATTATCTATTGAGTGCTTTTACTTTCAGAACTAATCCATCAACAGCAATCACTTCAACAGGTTGTCCAACTTCTAGATCTTGGTTACATTTTGCTGACCATGTGCCATCTTTTATTTTTACCCGACCCGAACCATTAATTATAGCCTCGGTAACGATGGTTTTGATTCCGATTAATTCTTGTTGGGGTTGATTTATTTCACTTTTACCAGATTTATCTTTACCATGTTTTTTTAACCACACCCACCAAAGATAAGCCGATACCAAAGTAAAAATAGCAAATAAAATCCATAGAATTGGCCAAGATAAAGGGACAACCCAAGCTATTAAACCAACAACAATGGCTGCAATTCCACTCCAAAGCCCATATCCGGAAGTTCCCAATAGCTCAAGGATCAGTAAAATACCACCTAAAGCAATAAATACCCAGTGAGGATAATCATAAATAACCGTTAAAAAATCAGTCATTGATTGTTACCTAATTTATTGAAATATAATATCTTCCTAATTAGATTAGGAAGAATTGTTTCACTAAAGCAAATTATTTAGAGTTTTTAATTAATTCTGCAATACCGCCAATGCTACCCATTAAGCTAGAAGCATCTAGTGGCATCATCACTACTTTACTGTTATCTGAAGCACCGATTTGTTGTAAAGCTTCAGTATATTTTTGAGCAACGAAGTAGTTGATCGCATTAATGTTACCAGCAGCAATCGCTTCTGAAACCATTTGTGTAGCTTTTGCTTCGGCTTCGGCAGCACGTTCACGCGCTTCTGCTTGTAAAAATGCAGCTTGTTTTTCACCTTCTGCTTTTAATATTTCTGACTGTTTTTCACCTTCAGAGCGTAAAATAGCCGCTTGGCGGATACCTTCTGCTTCAAGGATCTCAGCACGTTTGTTACGTTCAGCTTTCATTTGCGCGTTCATGGCTGCAATAAGTTCTGCTGGTGGGCGAACGTCACGAATTTCGATACGGGTAATTTTAATTCCCCAAGGGCTAGTTGCATCATCAACAATGCTAAGAAGTTTTGAGTTGATGTGATCACGTTGTGATAACATTTCATCAAGTTCCATACTACCAAGTACGGTACGAATGTTTGTCATCATCAGATTAATAACCGCACGCTCAAGTTGATTAACTTGGTAAGCAGCTCTTGCAGCTTCTTGTACTTGAATAAAGCAAACCGCATCAATTTGTACATTCGCATTATCTTTAGAAATAACTTCTTGAGATGGGATATCAAGAACTTGTTCCATCATATTAATTTTGCGACCCACACCATCCATAAATGGGATAATGATGTTTAAGCCAGGCTCAAGCGTATGAGTGTATTTACCAAAACGCTCGATGGTATATTGGTATCCTTGTGGAACAATGGTAATAGCTTTAAAAACGGTTACGATAGCTAATAAAACTATTATCGCAATAAGAATATAAAATATTGGCATATATCAAAATCTCTAAATTTTATTAATGTATTGATTATTCTAATTGGTATTAGGATATTTGACAAACTATTAGTTTTTAACCATGTGAAATCAAAATAGCCTAATAGATCATTTGTTAAATACGGCAACGTGGAAAATTATCTTGAAAAGATCAACCTAGCTCCTCGATTTTAATTTCATCATAAGTTATTGAGCACTGCTTTATTCGCTGGTCTGAAATCATATAGGTTAAAATCGTTCAATCATCAATGTCATTAATTTAAAAAATGAGTCTAAATAAACCTATTTTTTATAAAGGCTAATTTTATTTATTGAATATAAAATATTCGCTTGACAACACACTAATGAACTAGTTTAATAGTACAACATCTTTTTTAAGCAGATATAATAATGATAAATCATCAAAATCCTTTAACTCACTATAAAAAAACTACTGTTTTGAGTTGGTGGCGCATCACTTTCTGCGGGTGATGTGATGATGTCCTTTTTTCACAAGACCCGCTAAATGCGGGTTTTTTAGTTTAAAAAAAAGATAAAAAATAATTTTATATAAAGAGAGTCAACAATGAATAAGCCTACATTAACACAAATAATCAAAACCATTGGTTATTATCAGGATCCGACTCAGGTATTTTATCAACTTTGTGATAATAAACCGGCAACATTGTTGCTTGAATCTGCCGAAATTGATAATAAACAGGGGATTAAAAGCGTAATGATCATTAATAGCGCTTTAACTATTTCGGCCCTAAACAACGAAGTGACTTTTCAAGCTTTAACCAGCAACGGACAAAAATTATTACCTTTGTTAGAGCAAGCATTTCCTGATAACGTCACTAAAACAAAAATAGATGAACATAATCTTAAGTTAGTGTTTCCACCTATTGATGGTTTGCAAGATGAAGATTCTCGCTTGAAGTCATTATCTATTTTTGATGCATTAAGAACATTATTAAATATCGTTAATATTCCCGAAAAAGCGAGTTCAGATGCCGTTTTTGTCGGTGGATTATTTGCGTATGATTTAGTGACAAATTTTGAACATTTACCAATATTACCAACTGAACAACGTTGTCAGGATTTTCGTTTTTATTTAGCTGAAACTTTATTGGAAATTAATCACAAAGATCGCGTTTCATTATTAAAAGCAACGGCCTTTACTTCTTGCACTGATGAGATTGCACGCTTAAATCAACGATTAGATGAATTTCAAAATAAACTCAATCAACCAATGAGCACAATTAAAAGGCAATCGTTGGCTGAAATGGATGTTGCTTGTAATAAGAGTGATGATGATTTCAATACCATTGTTAAGAAAATGCAAGATGCGATTCAACAAGGTGAAATCTTCCAAGCTGTTCCATCTAGACGTTTTTCATTACCTTGTCCTCAACCATTATCTGCATATCAAGTCTTAAAAAATAATAATCCAAGCCCTTATATGTTTTATATGCAAGACGAGGATTTTGTTTTATTTGGTGCCTCACCTGAAAGTGCACTCAAATATAATAAAGCCAATAATCAAGTTGAAATTTATCCAATTGCTGGTACTCGCCCACGTGGTTTAAACACTAATGGCGAGATTGATTACGATTTGGATAGTCGATTAGAGTTGGAAATGCGCACCGATAAAAAAGAGTTAGCTGAACATTTAATGTTGGTCGATTTAGCACGAAATGATTTAGCTCGAATTTGCCAGCCAGGGACGCGATATACCAAAGAGTTATTAAAAGTTGATCGTTATTCTTACGTTATGCATTTAGTTTCAAGAATTGTTGGTCAACTACGTCAAGATCTTGATGCACTACATGCTTATCAAGCTACCATGAACATGGGAACATTAACTGGAGCGCCAAAAGTTAGGGCAATGCAGTTAATTGCCGAATCGGAAAAAATAAAACGGGGTAGTTATGGTGGGGCAGTTGGATATTTTACTGCCAATGGTGATCTTGATACTTGTATCGTTATTCGCAGTGCTTATGTGGAAGATGGTGTTGCAACCGTACAAGCTGGATGTGGCGTGGTTTTAGATTCAGAACCACAAGCAGAATCGGATGAATCACGTAACAAAGCACGTGCTGTTGTTTGCGCGATTATGGCAGCACATAATGTAGAAGGTGTATTCTAATGGCTAATATCTTATTTCTTGATAACGTTGATTCGTTTACTTATAACTTAGTCGATCAGTTACGTCACAATCAACATAACGTGACAATTTATCGCAACACAATTCCAGCTGATGTGATCATCGAAAAATTATCACAAATACAAAATCCTATCCTAATGTTATCACCAGGACCTGGAGCACCGAGTGAAGCAGGTTCAATGCCTGAATTACTTAAACGTTTAAAAGGTAAATTACCGATCATTGGTATCTGTCTTGGACATCAAGCGATTGTTGAATCTTATGGTGGTATGATTGTCCCTGCGGGCGATATTTTACATGGAAAAGCTTCATTAATTGAACATGATGGGCAAGCGATGTTTAAAGACTTACCCAATCCATTACCGGTTGCGCGCTATCACTCATTAAAAGGTGAAAACATACCGAAAACATTAACCGTCAATGCCATGTGTAATAACATCGTTATGGCAGTACGTAATGACCAAGATCGGGTTTGCGGTTTTCAATTTCATCCTGAATCAATTTTAACGATTCAAGGGGTAAAATTATTAGAACAAACCATTGAATGGGCACTGAATCCACCACAAAAACAGCCAGAAGCAAAACAAGAAGCCATTGTTGATAAGCAAGAATACAATATTCAACCGATTTTAAATAAATTGTACTTAGGGCAAGTATTGTCTCAAGAAGAGAGTAAAATACTGTTTAATTTAATTATTCAAGGTAAAATAGAACCAACGGTACTAGCAACCGCTATCATTAGTATGAAAGTTCGGGGTGAAAAACCTGATGAAATTGCCGGAGCAGCTCAGGCCTTACTTGAAAATGCTGATCCATTTGAAGTGCCTGATTATGATTTTACCGACATCGTTGGGACTGGTGGAGATGGAACTAACAGCATCAATATCTCCACAGCCAGTGCTTTTGTTACTGCGGCATTAGGGTATAAAGTTGCTAAGCATGGTAACCGTGGTGTGTCGAGCAAATCAGGATCATCAGATGTTTTATCCGCTTTAGGTATTAAACTAAACATGTCAGCGGAAGCATCTCGAAAAGCGCTTGATGAATTAGGTGTGTGTTTCTTGTTTGCTCAGCAATATCACTCAGGATTCCGCCATGCTGCACCAGTACGTCAGCAACTTAAAACACGAACAATTTTTAATGTTCTTGGGCCGTTGATTAATCCATCACGACCAAAACGTATTTTACTTGGTGTTTATCATCCTGACTTGATAAAACCGATTGCAGAAACATTAAAAATGTTAAACTATACCCATGCTTATGTGGTACATGGCTCAGGGATGGATGAAGTCGCTATTCATGGCGAAACTCAAGTTGCCGAAGTAAAAAATGGTGAAATTCGCTATTTTACTTTGACACCAGAAGATTTTGGTCTACAGCAATATACTTTGAAAGATATTGAAGGTGGAACACCAGAAATGAATCGTGATTTATTGTTAGCGATTTTACAAGGACATGGTAAACCCGCGCATGAAGCAGCTATTGCTGCAAATGTGGCGATGTTAATTAGCCTATTTGGTGAACCAGACTTAAAACAAAATGCTAAGCGTGCAATAGAATTAATGCGTAGCGGTAAAGCTTATGAGCTATTACAAAAGTTAGCAGCAAGATAATGAGTGGAGAATAAGATGGCAATTGCAGCATTAACTGAAAATGTTGAAATGGCAACGGTCTTAAAAAAGATCATTGAAGATAAACAGCTATGGCTTGCCGAGCAACAAATTAAAAATCCACTGGCTAATTTTAAAAATAAAGTTGTACCTAGTGATCGTGATTTTTACCAAGCGTTAAATCAACCGAAAACGGTATTTATTTTAGAATGTAAAAAAGCATCGCCATCCAAGGGATTAATTCGAGATGATTTTGACCCAGCAAGTATAGCCAAAGTTTACAAAGATTATGCTTCGGCAATCTCAGTTTTAACTGACGAAAAATACTTTCAAGGTCGTTTTGAGTTTTTACCAATAGTACGTAATGAAGTCACCCAACCCGTACTTTGCAAAGACTTTATTATCGATGAATATCAGATTTACTTAGCACGTTATTATCAGGCTGATGCCATCTTGTTAATGTTATCGGTAGTCAATGATGATGAATATCGCCACTTAAGCCAAGTTGCTCACCAACTTAATATGGGGGTACTGACGGAAGCTAGTACCGAACAAGAAGTTGAACGAGCTATCAAACTTGGCGCTAAAGTGATTGGTATTAATAACCGTAATTTACGCGATCTGTCGGTTGATCTCAATCGGGTAAAAACTTTATCAAAAACAATCCCTGATGATCGAATCATTATTAGTGAATCAGGTATTTATACGCACAATCAAGTTAAAGATCTTAGCCATTATGCTAACGGTTTTTTAATTGGTAGTGCACTTATGTCTGAGCCAAACTTAACCTTAGCTATCCGTAAAGTAATGCTAGGTGAAAATAAAGTTTGTGGCTTAACCCAACCACAAGATGCAATAACCGTCTACCAAGCTGGTGCGGTTTATGGTGGATTAATTTTTGTGCCTAAATCACCAAGATATATAACACCGACTAAAGCGCGTAGTGTTATCGCATCGGCACCCTTGAATTGGGTTGGTGTTTTTAAAGATAGTGATATAGATGAAGTATGCGAAATAGCTAAACAACTATCACTTTATGCAGTGCAATTGCATGGTCATGAGGATGATAACTATATCAAAACACTTCGCCAAAAATTACCCTCAACCTGTCAGATCTGGAAAGCGTTAAGTATTAGCGATAACATCCCAAATCATGATAACCCACTAGTATCACGTTACATATTTGATAATGGTGCCGGTGGAACAGGTAAAAGTTTTGATTGGTCACTTTTGCGTGACAAAGATTTAAGTAATGTCATTTTGGCTGGAGGTATTAATCCGCAAAATGTGAGTGAGGCGCTCACTACCGATGTTATTGGTGTTGACCTTAATTCGGGCGTTGAAGTTTCACCAGGAATTAAAGATAAACAAAAAATCAAATTAGTATTTGAACAAATTTAACTGATTACATTAAAGGAATGGTTATGTCTAAATTAAATCCTTATTTTGGCAAATTTGGTGGTCAATATGTGCCACAAATATTGATGCCTGTGCTTGAACAACTTGAGGATGCTTTTATATCGGCGATACACGATCCAAGTTTTCAAAAAGAATTTAACGATCTTTTGGTTAACTACGCTGGTCGCCCGACAGCATTAACACTGTGTAAAAATCTTACCGCAGGGACCAAAACAAAACTATATCTAAAACGTGAAGATTTAGTTCACGGTGGTGCGCATAAAACTAATCAAGTATTAGGCCAAGCATTACTCGCTAAAAGAATGGGTAAAACTGAAATTATTGCCGAAACTGGCGCAGGTCAGCATGGCGTTGCTTCAGCATTGGCGTGTGCATTATTGGGTTTAAAATGCCGAATATATATGGGGGCTAAAGATGTTAAACGCCAAGCTCCGAACGTATTTAGAATGCGACTCATGGGGGCAACAGTTATTCCGGTTGAAACCGGCTCTGCAACCTTGAAAGACGCTTGTAATGAAGCATTGCGAGATTGGTCTGGTAGTTATGAAACCGCTCACTATATGTTAGGTACAGCTGCTGGACCGCACCCATTCCCGAGCATAGTGCGTGAATTCCAACAAATAATTAGCCGTGAAGCGAAACAACAAATTTTGGAAAAAGAGGGTCGATTACCTGATGCTGTCATCGCTTGTGTTGGTGGCGGTTCAAACGCAATTGGGATGTTTGCTAATTTTATTGATGATAAGTCAGTAAAATTAATTGGGGTTGAACCAGGAGGTCATGGCATCGAAAGTGGCGAACATGGTGCATCACTTAAACATGGTAAACTCGGTATTTACTTCGGTATGAAAGCCCCAATGATGCAAACCGAAGAAGGCCAAATTGAAGAGTCTTATTCGATTTCTGCAGGCCTTGATTTTCCAGCTGTTGGACCTCAACACGCTTATTTAGATAGTATTGGTCGGGCAGATTATGTTTCTATCACTGATGATGAAGCGCTTGAAGCGTTTCAGGCCATATCACGCAATGAAGGAATTATTCCGGCTTTAGAGTCATCTCATGCCTTAGCCTATGCACTTAAGATGATTAAAGAAAATCCAAACAAAGAACAACTATTAATTGTCAATTTATCAGGTCGTGGCGATAAAGATATTTTTACGGTTTACGATGTATTAAAAGCAAAAGGAGAAATAGAATGAGCCGTTATCAAAAACTGTTTGACCGCTTAACAGTCGAAAAACGAGGTGCATTTGTTCCTTTTGTTCCAGTTGGTGACCCTAATCCACAGCTTTCCTATCAAATTATTCAAACAATGATTGATGCAGGGGCTGATGCGTTAGAACTAGGCATTCCTTTTTCTGACCCAATGGCAGATGGTCCAACTATACAAAATGCTAATATTCGTGCTTTTAATGGTGGCATAACCGTTGCCAAATGCTTCGAAATCTTAACCAAAATCCGCGAAAACAATCCTGATATTCCAGTTGGATTATTAATCTATGCCAATTTAGTATTTAAAAATGGTATTGATAACTTCTATGCGAAGTGTGCTAAAGCAGGGGTGGATTCAGTATTAATTGCTGATTTACCTGTAGAGTATGCCGAAGAGTTTACGGGTGCTGCTGAAAAACATGGCATCGCACCAATATTTATCTGTCCACCTAATGCGGACGATGAAGTGATTGAAAATATTGCTAAACGAGGCAAAGGTTATACTTACTTAGTATCACGAGCAGGAGTAACCGGTACAGAAAACCGTGCTAATAAACCACTCACTCATTTACTCGAAAAACTAACTGAATTTAAAGCACCACCAGCAATTCAAGGTTTTGGTATTTCAGAACCCGCTCAAGTTAGTGAAGCAATTAAATCGGGTGCAGCGGGAGCTATTGCTGGATCGGCAACGGTTAAAATCATTGAAAACAATCTTAATAATCCAGACAAAATGCTGAGTGAATTATCAACTTTCGTTAAAACCATGAAAGCAGCAACGCAAAAGTAACATTAACCAATGATTAATCCGCTGAATATTAGGCGGATTAATTCACTTGAAAAACGAATAATTATACATATATAAAACCTAACTATAGATTAATCATAATTGTTCACCAGTTAAAAATCATAGCCCCTTAGTTTCAATAACTTTAAGCTTTTTGTGAATTCTGATATGATTTTGGGTTGCAATTTTTACAAAATACAGTATAATCTTCAGCCATCTATCGCGGGGTGGAGCAGCTTGGTAGCTCGTCGGGCTCATAACCCGAAGGTCGTTGGTTCAAATCCAGCCCCCGCAACCACTTAAATTTTCATTCATATTAATCTATCCTATTTTTATTGTCTGAAAGTTCGAATCAAGTGGCTTCATTATATTATGTTTTATATGTAGCCTCGCTTGTCGGGGTTTTTTTATATGATTTAAACGTTAGTTTAAAAGGAATGTTGGGCTTTATGCCCTTTTTTATTTTCTGCAGTGGAGGTTTGTTTGGCTAATTTAGAACAGCAATTGACCGAAATCATCCAAGAGCCTGTTAATGCACTTGGCTTTGAGCTAGTTGGGGTTGAATACATTCGTGGTCGTTACCCAGTTTTGCGCGTATATATTGATAGTGAAAATGGTATTACCGTTGATGATTGTGCTGATGTTAGTCGACAAATTAGTGCGGTACTTGATGTAGAAGACCCAATTAAAGATGCTTACAATCTTGAGGTCTCCTCACCAGGTATGGATCGACCTTTGTTTACGCTTGAACATTACCAACGTTTTATTGGTGAAGAAGTCACAATAAGTTTGCGTATTCCTGTTGCCAATCGCCGCAAGTGGAAAGGAAAGATTAAATCCATTGATAATGAAATGATTACATTAATCGTGGATGAAAATGATGAAGTGTTTGCTTTTAGTAATATACAAAAAGCGAACATTGTACCTAATTTTAACCTTAAATAGAGTACGGGTGTAAAGGATGAATAAAGAAATTTTAGCTGTTGTTGAAGCGGTATCTAATGAAAAGGCACTTACACGTGACAAAATTTTCGAAGCGCTAGAAACCGCGTTAGCAACGGCCACTAAAAAGAAACATACTGTTGATATAGATGTTGTCGTAAAAATTGACCACAAAACGGGTGATTATGATACGTTCCGTCGTTGGTTAGTGGTTAATGAAGTGACTCAACCTACTAAAGAAATCACATTGGAAGCAGCTCAATTTGAAGATCCTAATGTAAAAGTAGGTGACTATGTTGAAGAACAAATTGAATCAGTCGCATTCGACCGCATTACAACACAAACAGCTAAACAAGTCATCGTTCAAAAAGTACGCGAAGCTGAGCGTGCTATGGTTATTGACATGTTTAGAAACCGAATTGGTGATATCGTAACGGGTATTGTTAAAAAGACCAACCGTGATAGTGTTATCCTTGATTTAGGTAATAACGCTGATGCAATGATGTCTCGCCATGATATGTTACCACGTGAAAACTTCAGAATTGGTGACCGTGTTCGAGGTATTTTATATCTTGTAGAACAAGATAATAAACCAGCACAGCTCTGTGTTAGTCGTTCAAATCCTGAAATGATGGAAGAACTATTCCGTATAGAAGTACCTGAAATCGGCGAAGAGATGATCGACATCAAAAGTGTTGCTCGTGATCCAGGTTCTCGCGCTAAAATTGCTGTTAGCAGTAATGACCGCCGTATTGACCCTGTTGGTGCATGTGTTGGTATGCGAGGTGCTCGCGTTCAAGCTGTTTCGAATGAATTTGGTGGTGAACGTATTGATATTGTTTTATGGGATGATAACCCAGCTCAATATGTTATTAATGCTATGGCACCAGCCGATGTAGTATCTATCGTAGTTGATGAAGACAAGCACACTATGGATGTTGCCGTTAATGCAGATACCTTACCGCAAGCTATCGGCCGTAATGGACAAAATATCCGTTTAGCATCACAACTTACTGGTTGGACGTTAAACGTCATGAGTACTGAAGATCTTCAAGAAAAACACCAAGCAGAATCTTTCGCAGCAATCAATAACCTAATGAAACATTTAGATATTGAAGAAGATCTTGCACAACTTTTAGTTGAAGAAGGATTTACTTCACTTGAAGAGCTTGCTTATGTACCAGTAGATGAGTTACTTGAAATTGAAGAACTTGATGAAGAACTGGTTGATGCATTAAGAAATCGAGCAAAAGATGCCTTAACGACTATCGCACTTGCTCACAGTGGTGATAAACGACCTGCACAAGATCTATTAGATCTACCAGGTATGACACAAGAATTAGCCTATCAATTAGCACAACAAGATATTGTGACTCTAGAAGATTTAGCTGAACAAGGTACAGATGATCTTACAGACATTGAAGGTTTAACAAGCAAACAAGCTGGCGATTTTATTATGGCTGCCCGTAATATTTGTTGGTTTGCAAATGAATAATTGAGGGAAAGTTATACATGACCAAAGTATCAATCGAAACACTGGCTCAAGAAATAAATACACCAGTGCAAACACTTTTGCAACAGTTTGCTGATGCCGGAATGAAAAAGACTGCATCAGATACTGTTACTCAAAAGGAAAAAGAAGCTTTGCTTGCGCATTTAAAACCTCAGCAAGGCCCAACAAAATTAACTTTACAACGTAAAACACATTCAACACTAAATGTGTCAAGCGGTGGTGGCAAAAGTAAAGAAATCAAAGTTGAAGTTCGTAAAAAACGCACTATCGTGAAACAAGATCCTGCTGAATTAGAAAAAGCGCGTCTTGAAGCGGAACAAAAAGCGAAACAAGAAGCTGAATTGAAAGCACGTAAAGAGGCTGAAGAAAAAGCTAAACAAGAGGCTCAAGAACAGAAGAAACGCGAAGAAGCCGAAGCTAAAAAACGCAATCAAGAAGAAAAAGCGAAAGTTGCTCAAGAACAAGCAGCTGATCCAAAAGTGAAAAAAGCGCAAGAAGAAAAAGCTCGCTTAGAAGCTGAAGCAAACGAAATCAAGCGTAAAGCGGAAGAAGAAAACCGTCGTAAACTTGAAGAAGAAGCCAAACGTATGGCGGAAGAAGCGCGCAAACTTGCTGAACAATATAGCGATAGTGACGAAACAGATAACAGTGATGATGATGACTATCATGTCACTACATCTAAATATGCTCGTGCAGCTGAAGATGATACCGACCGTGAAGTTGAAGGTGGTCGTGGTCGTGGACGCGGTAGTAAACAGACTAAACAGAAAAAATCGAGCAAATTATCAGAAGGTAAAGCAGAACGTGAAGAAGCGCGTGCTGTAACGCGTAGTAGCCACAAGAAGAAAGGCAAAAGTACTTTACAACAAAGCTTTACTAAACCAGTACAAGCAATTAACCGCGATGTGGTTATTGGTGAAACCATCACTGTTGCCGAACTTGCTAACAAAATGGCAGTAAAAGGTTCAGAAGTAATCAAAACTATGATGAAAATGGGTGCAATGGCAACCATCAATCAGGTTATTGACCAAGAAACCGCTCAACTTGTTGCTGAAGAAATGGGACACAAAGTGGTACTTCGTCGTGAAAACGAACTTGAAGAATCACTAATGAGCGACCGTGATACTGGTGCAGAAAAAGTTTCTCGCGCACCTGTTGTGACTATCATGGGCCATGTTGACCATGGTAAAACCTCACTACTTGACTATATTCGTAAAGCAAAAGTTGCTTCAGGCGAAGCTGGTGGTATTACTCAGCACATCGGTGCTTACCATGTTAAAACCTCAAGCGGAGAAATCACATTCTTAGATACTCCAGGCCATGCTGCATTTACATCAATGCGTGCTCGTGGTGCTAAAGCAACTGACATCGTGGTATTAGTTGTTGCAGCTGATGATGGTGTGATGCCACAAACTATTGAGGCGATTCAACATGCGAAAGCGGCAAATGTACCAATCGTTGTTGCAGTAAACAAAATTGATAAACCAGAAGCCGATCCGGAACGTGTCAAAGGTGAACTTGCTCAATATGGCGTGATGTCAGAAGATTGGGGTGGTGATACTCAGTTCGTTCATGTTTCAGCAAAAGCTGGTACGGGAATTGACCAACTACTTGAAGCGATTTTATTACAAGCAGAAGTACTTGAACTTACTGCTTATGAATCAGGTATGGCTAGCGGTGTCGTTATCGAATCATTCCTTGATAAAGGTCGTGGTTCTGTTGCTACAGTACTTGTTCAATCAGGTACCTTACGTAAAGGTGATATCGTATTATGTGGATTTGAATATGGTCGTATTCGTGCAATGCGCAACGAATTAGGTAAAGAAGTTACCGAAGCGGGCCCATCAATTCCGGTTGAGATTTTAGGTCTTTCAGGTGTACCGTCAGCAGGTGATGAAGCAACAGTTGTACGTGATGAAAAGAAAGCTCGTGAAGTTGCCTTATATCGTCAAGGTAAATTCCGTGATGTTAAACTTGCACGTCAACAAAAAGCGAAACTTGAAAACATGTTTACTAACATGACTGAAGGTGACGTATCTGAACTTAATATCGTCCTTAAAGCTGACGTACAAGGTTCGGTTGAAGCAATTTCTGATTCATTACTTAAACTATCAACAGATGAAGTTAAAGTTAAAATCATTGGTTCAGGCGTAGGTGGTATTACCGAAACTGATGCATCACTTGCAGCAGCATCTAATGCTATCATCCTTGGTTTTAATGTTCGTGCCGATGCTTCAGCGCGTAAAGTTGTTGAAGCTGAAAACTTAGATTTACGTTACTATTCAGTTATTTATGACTTAATTGATGAAGTTAAACAAGCCATGAGCGGTATGCTTGCTCCAGAATACAAGCAAGAGATTATTGGTCTTGCTGAAGTGCGTGATGTATTTAAATCACCTAAATTTGGTGCAATCGCTGGTTGTATGGTAACTGAAGGCGTAGTTAAACGTCATAACCCAATCCGTGTATTACGTGATAACGTGGTTATCTATGAAGGCGAACTTGAATCATTACGCCGCTTCAAAGATGACGTTAACGAAGTTCGTAACGGCATGGAGTGTGGTATTGGTGTTCGTAACTACAATGATGTTCGCGTTGGCGATACTATCGAAGTCTTTGAAACTGTCGAAATCCAGCGTACTATTTAGTTAATACGCTAAATAAGCAAGGTTTTTATAAACCTTGCTTATTCACATTTTAAGGAAAATAGATATGGCAAAAGCATTTAATCGATCATCTCGGGTCGGACACGAATTACAAAAAGAGATTGCGATTATTTTACAGCGTGAAATCAAAGATCCACGTTTAGGCATGGTAACGGTTTCGGGTGTAGATATTTCGCGTGATCTCTCTTATGCAAAAGTGTTTGTAACGTTTTTGAACGATGATGATCCACAAGTTATCGAGCAAGGATTGACTGTCTTAAATGATGCTAAAGGGTATATTCGAACACTCATTGGTAAAGCAATGCGTTTACGAATTATTCCTGAAATTAAATTCTTTTATGATGAATCACTTGTTAAAGGTATGCAGATGTCTACTCTAGTATCTGATGTTATTAAACAAGATAACGAACGTCATAAAGATTAATAATAAAATTGCTCAATATTGTAAAAAATATTGAGGAGTGTGATCCGTTTCAAATAAAATATCGATGATGAATATAAAAAAAACTCGCCGTGATGTTCACGGCGTTTTGTTATTAGACAAACCACAAGGCATGACATCTAATGATGCCTTACAAAAAGTGAAAAGATTATTCAACGCAAAAAAAGCAGGGCATACTGGCGCGCTAGATCCATTAGCCACTGGGATGTTACCTATCTGTTTTGGTGAAGCGACGAAATTTTCACAATACTTATTAGATTCTGACAAACGCTATCGCGTGATCGCCAAATTGGGTGAGCGTACTGACACGTCTGATGCGGATGGTCAAATAATTTCAACTAGATCGGTTAATATTACTCAATCACAAATCGAAGAAGCATTAACTCATTTTCGCGGTGATATTTTACAAGTTCCAACCATGTTTTCGGCTTTAAAATATCAAGGCAAACCACTTTATGAATATGCTCGCCAAGGTATTGTTATAGAGCGAGAAGCTAGACCCATTACAATTTATGACAACCAGTTTATCCAATACGATTCAACTAAGCACGAATTAACCTTAGAAATCCATTGTTCAAAAGGGACTTATATTCGTACCATTGTTGATGATTTAGGTGAATTACTTGGCTGTGGTGCACATGTAATTTATTTAAGACGTCTACAAGTATCAAATTATCCTATCGATAACATGATCACCCTAGATGAATTGCAAAATGAACCATTGCTTATGCCAGTCGATAGCCCACTACAAGACCGCCCTAAAGTGGTATTAAGTGAAAGCCAAGGTAAAGACATTTTATTAGGTAGAACCGTAATTGTTGAAAACAGTGTAAGTGTTGAAACATTAGTAAGAATTTATCAAGGCCAACAATTTATTGGTGCAGGAACTCAAATCCTTAATAAATTGTCACCTAAAAGATTAATTTCAACATCCTAATTAAATCGTTAATCAATTTAAAATATTAGCAATTAGTAAAAAACATTTCGGTATCAATAGTATGGCATTGTGATAATGATGTCATATTATGTTCAAGAAGATCACATAACAATTGTGCTGATTTACATCCCATTTTGTATAAAGGCTTATTGACTCTACTCAATTGATCTAATTCATTATATTGAAGATCATTGGTATGGCTAATATAAGTAATCGCCAGCGGATGTAGTAATTGTGATTGGCTCTTTTTGACTTGGTGTAATGCGCCAAAAAGTGAACGATAATTCGATAAATAATTTTGCGTATGATAACAATCATAACAAGAGAGACTACTCAAATCCTCAAAAATAACGGCTGTCGGCGGCTTATTGCTTTGAAGTAGTGTCTTAATGGCATCTCGCCCATTTTCATACGTAAGGCAACCTTGAATGACATAATCACTATCGATCGGCATATTGATTCGTTGAAAAGCCTGTTGATAGCCTTGCAAGAAAAATGAGGAGTTAGTATTTTTATCGCTATTAATAAAAATTGCGATCTTATTATGCCCCTGCTCAATTAAATGCTGAGTGGTTTGATATCCAATTGTCAGATGATCGAAATGAACACAGGTAAAATTCTTCTTAAAATGATTAACAAATACAATGGGTGGTAATGAATTTTTATAACTATATAGCTGGGTAAGGTAGGGAGCTTGATTTATAATGATAATGCCAATAAAACAATTTTGCTTAATATATTGAATTAAATAATAGAGATCATTTTTAACCTTATAAGGAAATTGTAAATAAAACAGTTGAAACCCAGCTTCATGTAAAACTTGCTCTATACCAAAATTGATTAAGCTTTTAGAGATAAGCTGATTATCAACAACTAAAATTTTATTGCTTTCATGAACGGGTTGATAATCTTTTAAATTTTTTGATAGATCAACATTTAAAGCCTTCATCGCCTGATAAACCAGAAATTGAGTTTGTGGAGATGTTAGGTTGGGTGTTCTTAATACTCTTGATACAGATGCGATTGAAACCTTTGCCTCTTTCGCTATCATTGATAATGAGATCTTCGCCATAATTATAAATTTAGTTAAATATAAAATTACTTTAACGAGGATTATTAAAATTGTAATCAACTAAAATTCAATTTTTCGAGCAAGATTCCAAAATTTAGAAAATATCTTTTTTCCAAAATCTTTAACAATAAAGTGGTATAATTGCCATTAAATACTTTAATTCGGGTTTATCATATGTCTGCATGGAATATCGCCATTGTTGGTGCGACAGGACAAGTAGGTTCTGCGCTAATTGAGTTATTAAATGACTCAATAACTATTGAAATTGAAAATCTTTATTTAGTCGGTAGCGATAACAGCGCTGGCGAAGTAGTTCGTTTTGCCGGTAAAAATTTAACCGTCATTGATAGCGAGCAAATGGATTGGAGCCAATGCCATTTTGCCTTTTTTGTTGCAGGTACTAAAACTAGCGAAAAATATGCTCAAACAGCTGCTCAAGCAGGCTGTATCGTTATTGATGCGAGCGGATTTTTTGCTGATCAAGACCATATCCCATTAATTGTACCTAAAGTAAATAACAGCGTATTAACCGAATATCGCAATGAAAATATCATTGCTGTTGCAAGCCCAACCGTATCTCAATTATTACGTTGCGTTGCATCACTAACCGATATTCAATTACTGACTAATCTTCATTTAACCAGCTTTATTCCTTCATCATTATTTGGCAAGCCAGGTGTGGATGAACTGGCAGGACAAAGCGCTAGATTACTCAATGGAATGCCAGTTGATAACGAGCTATTTGACAATCAACTTGCCTTTAACTTATTACCGCTTTCGCATGAGTCTGATCACCAAAGTTTAGGTGAACACACTCAAATTAACCAAATTCGTAAAGTGATAAGTAATTATGATTTACCTATCTCAATTGAATCTGTTATTGTGCCGGTATTTTATGGACTAGCTCAAGCGGTGAATGTTTCCAGTAGCTTACCCATTGAATTAGACATGGCTCGTTTTAGTGAATTTGGCGTTGAAGTAAAAAGTGAAGATTTACCAACCCCAGTAACCGAAGTCAATACCGAAGGTGAAAAGAACTTAACCATTAAACTCGCTAATTTACGACACAGCTATGGAAATTATGAACAAATTCAATTTTGGTCAGTAGCAGATAATATCCGTTACTTAGGTGGACTAATGTTAATCGAGACACTTGAGATCCTGATTAATGACTACCTCTAAAATTGCATTAGGTATCGAATATGATGGTAGTGGCTATTTTGGTTGGCAACGACAACAGCACGTTGACTCTATTCAAGAAAGATTAGAATCGGCTTTGTCTGTCATAGCTAACGAGCCAATAGCCGTATTTTGTGCAGGCCGAACCGACGCTGGCGTACATGCCACAGGGCAAGTAATTCATTTTGAAACCAACGCTCAGCGCGGTGAGGGAGCATGGATAATGGGCGTAAACTCTCATCTTCCTGACAATATCGCTGTACGGTGGTCAAAAAGTGTGGATGACAGTTTTCATGCTAGATTTAGCGCAACGGCTCGGCGTTACCGATATGTGATTTATAATCATCGTTATCGTCCAGCAATTTTGTCCAAAGGCGTAACGCATTATTATCTGCCATTAAATGAAGAACTGATGCACCAAGCGGGGCAATATTTATTAGGTGAAAATGATTTTTCATCATTTAGAGCTGCACAGTGTCAATCGCGAACGCCCTGGCGTAATATTCATCATATTCAAGTTACAAGACAGGGTGAATATGTTATTGTCGATATCAAAGCAAATGCCTTTGTACATCATATGGTACGCAATATTGTCGGAAGTTTGTTAGAAGTTGGTGCAGGTAATCAACCACCGCAGTGGATTGATGAGCTATTAAAAGCGAAAGATCGTACTCAAGCTGCAGCAACCGCGAAACCTGAAGGTTTATATTTGGTTCAGGTAGATTATCCATTAGAATATCAAATTCCTGATTGCGCTTTAGGGCCATTATTTATAAAGTAAGCAAATTAGCTATAGATTAAATTAAATAAAAAGATGAATGCAATGAATACTGATGATTCAAATAAAGAACTCAAAAATCAAGACGCAAAAAAATCAAAAGTACAAAATATAAAATTACCACCTCACTCAATCGAGGCAGAACAAGCTGTGCTTGGTAGCCTAATGCTGGATAATCAGCGTTGGGATGTTGTTGCTGAAATGATTACCGACCGTGATTTTTATTCTCGTCATCACCAACTCATATTTTCAGAAATGCATACCTTAGTCAGTCGTGGTACCCCGATTGACTTAATCACTTTGTCTGAAAGCTTAGAAAGTAAAGACTTACTTGTTGATGTGGGGGGATTTGCTTATTTAGCTGAGTTATCGAAAAACACACCAAGCGCCATTAACGTAGTGGCCTATACCGATATTATCCGCCAGCAAGCGATATTGCGGGAACTGATTAGTGCTTCAAATGAAATTGCTGATAACTGTTACTCAACTGAAGGCCGAGACAGTACCGAAATTTTAGACTTAGCTGAAAGCAAAATCTTCCAAATTGCCGAAAGCCGTACTAAGCAGGGTGAAGGACCGAAAAATATTACCGATGTGCTAGAAGCTACTGTCGCAAAAATTGAAGAGTTATTCCAGCGTCCACATGATGGCGTGACAGGGGTCTCAACCGGCTTCCTTGATTTAGATAAAAAAACCGCAGGATTACAGCGTTCAGACTTAATTATTATTGCAGCTCGTCCATCAATGGGTAAAACCACATTTGCGATGAACCTTTGTGAAAACGCCGCTATGATGCAAGATAAGCCGGTACTAATCTTTAGTTTAGAAATGCCATCAGAACAGATTATGATGCGTATGCTGGCCTCGTTATCACGTGTTGATCAGACTCGTATTCGTACAGGCCAACTACAAGATGATGATTGGGCAAGAATATCGAGCACCATGGGATTACTGCTGGAAAAGAAAAACATCTACATTGATGACTCATCAGGATTAACTCCTATGGAACTACGCTCACGAGCAAGACGAATTTACCGTGAACATAAAGGATTAAGTATGATCATGGTCGATTACTTACAGCTGATGCGAGTACCAAACATATCAGAAAACCGAACGCTTGAAATCGCCGAGATCTCCCGCTCATTAAAAGCATTAGCCAAAGAGTTACAAATTCCGGTCGTCGCTCTTTCACAGCTAAACCGAAGCTTAGAACAACGCGCCGATAAACGACCTGTTAACTCCGACTTACGTGAATCAGGATCTATCGAACAAGATGCCGATGTAATTATGTTCATCTATCGTGACGAAGTATATAACGAAGCATCAGAACATAAAGGTATTGCAGAAATCATCTTAGGTAAACAGCGAAATGGTCCAATTGGTAAAGTACGCTTAACTTTCCAAGGTCAATTCTCAAGGTTTGATAATTACGCTGATGCGGGTAAATATTTGGATGACGAATAATTGAAGTATCGTAAATGTGAAAAACAATACTTCAATTAACGCCTTATTTTTTTATTAGCGTAGATCCGATAAAACTGGGCAAGAGTAAAAATCACTGCTTGTAAAATCACAATACAAGCACTGGTTGACGCATCTATATGAAAACTGATTAAAGTACCAGTTACTGTCGAAAATACCGATACAATTACTGCAATCACTAACATCTTTTCAAAACGTTTAGTCAATAAAAATGCGGTTATGCCAGGCGCAATTAACATCGCAATAACTAAAATAACACCTGCAGCTTTAAGTGATCCAACAATAGTCAATGCTAAAATACTTAATAAACCGTAATGTAATAATTTAACTGGCAAACCAACTACTCTTGCTTGCACGGCATCAAAACAATACAGCATCAAATCACGGCGTTTAATGATAACTAAAATCGAAACAATGCTTGCAATCGTAATAATTTGGATGAGTTCTTGATAGCTTGTTCCCAACACACTACCAAATAAAATATGATTCAAATGTTGCGACGTTTCCACTTTAGAAAACAGCACTAAACCAAAAGCAAACATTCCCGAAAAAACGATGCCCATTACAGTATCTTCCTTTATTCGACTGTTATCTTTAATGTAACCAGTAGCAACCGAACAAAATAACCCCGACGCAAATGCACCAATTATTAAAGGGATCCCAGCTAAATAAGCAAGTACAATACCGGGTAATACCGCGTGAGAAATAGCATCGCCCATCAACGACCAGCCTTTTAACACTAAAAAGCATGACAGTAGGGCGCAAACAATACCAGTAGCTAGCGCAGCTAGAATGGCACGTTGAACAAAAGGAATTGTAAGAGGATGATAAATAAGTTCCCATATCATACTGAACCTCCTTGTCTTGCTTGGCTGATTCGGCGTGAAATCAACCCTTGTCTTGGTGCAAATAAAAATGCTGCCAAAAAGACTAAAGTTTGTAATGTCACAATCACACCACCTGTTTCACCATTAAGGAAATAACTGATCCAAGCGCCAATTGCACTCGTCAGCGCACCGATGATAACTGAAATAATTAACAACCGTGAAAATCTATCGGTAAGTAAGTAAGCCGTCGCGCCAGGGGTTACTACCATCGCTATGACCAAGATTGCACCGACCGTTTGCAGTGCAGCAACAGTACAGGCACTTAAAATAGTAAAAAAAAGAATCTTTAACTGTAATGGTTTTAAGCCAATTGAACGAGCATGAGTTTCATCAAAAAAGACCACTAACAGATCCTTCCAAAAAAACAGTAGTAAAATCAGTGAAACTAAAATAATAATTTGCACTTGCCACATATCACTATCATCAATTCCCAAAATATTACCAAAAATAATAGTTTGCACATTAACAGAAGTTGGATTTAGTGAAATGATTAAAAGACCGATAGCAAAAAAGGTCGAAAAGATAAAACCAATAATGGCATCTTCTTTTAAACGAGTGAAAGCACGTACAATTGTTATTGATAAAGCCGCTAACAAACCGGTAAAAAAAGCGCCCACTGAATAAGGTAAGCCAAGCGCATAAGCACCCGCCACACCGGGCACTACTGAGTGCGAAAGGGCATCGCCCATTAAAGACCAGCCTTTTAACATCAAAAACGCCGACAAAAATGCGCAAGCTGCACCAACAATACTACTTACCCAAATGGCTTTTAACATAAAGCCATAAGTAAAAGGTTCAAGAAGCAGTTCCATTTAGTGTTGCCCTTTAGTTTCAATAACAGTTGGTTCGACTAGAAAATCTTTGTGAGCCGAGTCATCATTGCCTTCACCATAAAATATAGCTGCCCGCTCATCATCAGTTAAAATAGACATTTTACGAGGATCTTCATCTTGGTGTAATTGTTCACCAGACAAGCTTAAATAACGTAGTGCGCCACCAAATGTCATCATCAAATTTTGTGGGGTAAATGTTGTTTTAGTTTCACCAAAAGCCAACACGGTTTGATTAATCAACACTACCTGATCACAAAACTCTGGCACACTACCTAAATTGTGGGTAGAAACTAAAATCAAATGGCCTTCATCACGAAGATCTTTAAGCAGATCGATAATGGCATTTTCGGTTTTCACATCAACGCCCGTAAATGGCTCGTCTAACAATAACACCTTACCTTGTTGAGCCAAAGCTCTAGCTAAAAAGACACGTTTTTTTTGACCGCCAGAAAGTTGACCAATCTGGCGATGCTTAAAATCCAACATATTGACTCGTTCTAGTGCCAGATCGACTTGTCTTTTATCTTCCTTACTTGGTATTCGTAAAAAAGACATATGACCATAACGCCCCATCATCACCACATCCGATACCAAAACCGGAAAATCCCAATCGACTTCTTCAGTTTGAGGAACATAGGCAATAATATTTTGCTTTAATGCTTGTTTTACCGAAATATCATTAAACGTCACTTGTCCTTTAGTGGGTTTTATCATCCCCATAATGCTTTTAAATAGTGTCGATTTCCCACTACCATTAACGCCGACAAGTGCACAGATAGTGCCACCATTCAAACGAAAACTCGCATCATGAATTGCTGTATGACCATTATTATAGGTCACGGTAATATCATCAACATTTAAGCAAATTTGAGTCATTATTTTTCGAATCCTTTAGCGATTGTTTCAACCGTCACTTTTAATAAATCGATATAAGTAGGAACAGGGCCATCTTTAGTAGAAAGTGAATCAACATACAACACACCACCATAAGTAGCGCCAGTTTCTTTACTTACCTGCTTAGCAGGTTTATCAGAAATCGTACTCTCACTAAATAAAACAGGTATATTATTAGCACGTACTAAATCAATAAGATGCTTAACTTGTTTAGGTGTACCTTGTTGCTCGGCATTAATTGGCCAGAGATACGCCTCTTTAAGATTATAATCACGTGCTAAATAACTAAAAGCGCCTTCACTGGTCACTAACCAACGCTGTGATTCAGGGATCTTAGCTAAACGCTCACGAAGTGGGGCATCAAGCGCCTTAATTTTTGCCACATATTCTGCGGCATTCTTATTATATATTTCGGCGTTTTTCGGATCATATTTAACCAAAGCCGCACGAATATTTTCGACATAAGTTAAAGCAAGTGTTGGTGACATCCAAGCATGAGGATTTGGATTACCTTTATAGCTACCTTCTTGAATCGGCATTGGCTCAATGCCTTCTGTTACGACAACTGAAGGCACATCTTTAATATCTTCAAAAAAGCGTTCAAACCAAAGTTCTAAGTTTAAACCATTCCACAACACCAAATCGGCAGACAGTGCTTTATTAATATCTTGTGGTGTAGGATCGTATTCATGAATTTCGGCGCCAACTTTAGTGATTGACTCCACAACCGCGGCATCACCAGCCACGTTTTGGGCAATATCTTGTATAACAGTAAATGTGGTAACTACTTTAAATTTTTTCTCATCAGCTGATGATGAATTGGTCAGACCCGTCAAAACCAGTAGCGATGCTAAAATCGCATTTAATAATGTCTTACGGCTTTTAAAAAAATTGAATTTCATTGATTAATCCTTATTGTATACTATCTGTTCGAACTCAATCAAGTACAGAAAATAAGCTGTAGATAAACGATCAGAAATGTACGAAATCCTTTTCTAGATCACTCCTTATTACTTTAAAAATGCAAAAATGATATTTTAAATGTTAATGAGAATTATTATCATTAATAAAATAAAAGTCAAATTTTTTATTACTCAATATTAAACAAAAATACAAAAAAAGCGTAGCCAGCTACATCTATTAGAACGATAGATAATGTAGTGTTAAACTGGAGATGATATCGCACTCCATCAAAAAAGTAGAATGACAACTTATAAATAACGAGGCTAAATATGAAACTACGTAAAGTAATGATTATTGGTGTAGGAAATGTCGGTTCAACCACCGCTTATACATTAGTCAATCGTGGATTTTGTGAAGAGATCGCACTAGTCGACCTTAATAAAGACTTAGCCTACGGTCACGCACAAGATCTACTCGATGCCGCCGCTTATCGCCAAAACATGATAAAAGTCAGTTTACGTGAATCGACGGACTGTGCTGATATCGATATAGCCATTATTACTGTCACCTCAGGACTGGCACAAAAAAGCAGGGCAGAAGAGCTGTCAGGCACATCTAAAATCATGGCTAATCTTATTCCCAACATGATGAAAAGCGGATTCAAAGGCATATTCCTAATTGCCACAAACCCGTGTGATGCAATTACTTATCAAGTCTGGAAACTATCTGGTTTACCTCGTCATCGCGTCATTGGTACGGGTGTTTGGCTCGATACAGTTCGCCTGCGACGATTACTCGGCGAACAAATGGATATCGGACCACAAAGTATTGATGCTTTTATTGTGGGAGAACATGGTGACTCACAATTTCCGGTATGGTCACACTCTTCAATTTATGGCATAAATCTTAATCAACTTGAAAAAAATAAAATTAATTTTGCTGACATTGGTACTAAAGCTAAAAATAAAGGCTTTGAAATCGTCAAATACAAACACTGCACCGAATACGGCATTGCCAGCACGATTGCTGAAATTTGCCAACACATTTTCACCAACAGCCATCGAGCATTAGCATTAAGTTGTATTTTAGAGGGTGAATATGGGTATAAAGATGTCGCTATAGGGGTACCGGCAATTTTAGATCAGCATGGTATTAAAAAAGTGATACAACTTGATTTTAACGATCAGGAAAAACAGCTATTTGATACAAGTATTAATATTGTGAAAGGTTATATTCAACATATTAATTAATCTTATTAAAGTTAAAACTTATGTCATACTTTTATCAGCCAATAGCGATAAGCATTTTATCTGATTCTATTTAAAGCCGATTAATAAATCGGCTTCTTGTACAATTTGATTTTTGATGATTGGGTAAATTAACGTCATAAAAATGGTCTATAGTCATTTTGTTGCAATTAATATGCAATCTTTTCTTACCACATTGAACACACTCAAAGAGATAACCAGTCAGTGCGCCATCTTTGGATAATGACGTTCTTACTCCTCAATAAGATGAATTGTTTCCTGCAATTTTTTCAATTCAGCAGTACTTAGAAAATAATTAATAGAATTTTTAATATAATCAGCTATTTGTTTATATGTTTGTAAATTATCGGATATAGGATAACAGTCAATATAATGACTAAATGACACGATATCATCAATATCGGCAAACTGTTGCTTGGTAAGTTTATTCAAATATTGCTGTAAATTTTCAGTTTGACAGTTTACCGGAGAGGCTTGTAACCAAAACTGATTGTCATGAAACTGATAAGTTAAATCAATAGCTTTTTTATATTGATAGATATCGTCTTTTACCTCCGCTACATAGCCGAGTTCATAAACAGCGTCTAGTTTGATATGAAATAGCTGATCTTTAATCGTGGATGAAAAGTAAAATATGTGATCTTCATGTCCAGTTTTTCCCGCTACCATTAATTCATCTAGATATTTTCCATTTTTGTCAAAAGCATTAATTAATTTGATATCTTCGTTGAAACCTTCGCCTATACCATCAAAAGTAAAATCATAGAGTATGAATTTGATATCACCCATTTCAAAGCGACCAATAGCTTTTAGATTTTTTAGCGTAAAATAGTTGTCGGTTTCAACAATAGGCTTATCATAATAGCTATAATCATCATCATCGAAATGGAAAAATTTGCTATCAACATATATTCCAGTGACGGTATTATTGCTATCAATAGGCATAGATAAAACAGGTAAACTTTGATAGAAGTCATCGAAGGAATCAAAATGCTTTCTATGATTATATGAGTTATCATTGGCAAACACTACATGAGTGTTAAACAGAGTAAAAAATATGGCTAAACATAAAGTAGAAACTATTTTTTTCATTTTCCTATAAAATCCTTTTTATTGCTAAATATTTACAATTTTTGCAGTCAGTATATTTCATGAAATAAGTTTTTCTTTCTGCAATGTTACATCTTCATAACTATTTAATTATGTAGATAAATTATGGCATTAGTTTTGACCAAAAATCCAGATTTATCTTATTGATCGAGACTAAAGCATTTAGTAATGGGATAATTATTGGAAATTATAGAAATAATGGAAAGTGGTGTTGTGATAGCAGCAATTTCGCCAATGAATTTAAGAAAGGTATCAGGTTTAGTTGAATAGAATAGTTAAATTAAACTGACTAGATTGTATTTTATTTGCCATTATATCGTTAACACTAAACGATATAATGGCATTTCTAGATTAAGCTTATTTTATCTATTTTGCCAAAAACTATTTTTTATCTGGCAATGCATAAGCAATAACATAATCGCCACGCACAGGAGATTGTCTTGCGCCACTAGCGGAAATCACAATATATTGTTTACCTGTTTTTGGTGAGATATAGGTTATTGGAGTACCTTGACTACCCACCGGTAATCTCGCTTTCCAAACTTCTTCACCTGTAACCGAATCAAAGGCTCTTAGGTAAAAATCTTGCGTAGCAGCAAAGAATAATAAACCTGACTTAGTCGCCATTGGTCCACCAATGGTCGGCATACCGATTGGAGCAGGTAAATGCATAGGTATACCTAAAATACCCGTATCCATAACAGTGCCTAAAGGTTTTTGCCAAACTACTTGACGTGATTTAAGATCAATAGCTGTCATTGTACCATACGGTGGTTTTTGGCATGGAACGCCAAGAGGTGAGGTAAATCTTAAACGCATTGCACCAAATGGTGTTCCTTTTTGTGGAACAATACCCATCTCAATCCCGCTTGAATTTTTCGGAATTTGATCTTGAGGAATCATCCAATTTTTCAAGCCAATACGCATATCATTAACAAACATTAAATTGTTTTGAGGATCAACTGCCACGCTACCCCAGTTCATACCACCCAACGATCCTGGATATTGTAACGTTTTAGTCATACCCGGCGGAGTGAACAGACCATGATATTCAGAACCAACAAAGTCAATACGACAAAGAAGCTGATCATATGGTGTTGCTCCCCACATATCGAACTCGGTTAAGGTTTCATTACCAATTGAAGGCATCCCCACTGAGAATGGTTGAGTCGGAGAATAATATTCACCCGGAACATTACCTTGCGGAACTGGTTTTTCTTGGACTTCTGCAACAGGTTTACCCGTTACGCGATCAAGCATAAAAATTTGACCGGATTTTGTGGTTTGCACAATGACTTTAGTCACGCCACCATTTTCATTTGGAATATCATAAAGTAATGGTTGAGAAGGTAAATCATAATCCCATAAATCATGATGAGCCGTTCTAAATGTCCAACGAATTTGTCCGGTTTTACGTTCTAAAGCCACAATAGACGAATTAAAATCATCATCATAATGAGTTCGGCCACCACCAAAAAAGTCTGGGGTTGCATTACCGGTTGGAGCATATACAAGATCAAGCTCTGGATCGTAAGCTGTTGTTGCCCAAACATTAACGGTACCGCGAGTATAAGTTTCATTTGCAGGTGGTACATCGGTGATATTTGGATTACCTGGATCCCACGCCCAAACCAAATTACCAGAATGAACATCAAAAGCTCGAACTACCCCGCCAGGTTCATTGATTGAAAAGTTATCGGCAACCCGTCCACCAACAACAATAACATCTTTGGCTACTAACGGTGCAGCAGTCGGTTCATAATAGCCTGGCGGAATATCACCCATATTTTTCTTAAGATCCACAACACCTTTATCACCAAAATCTTCACATAATTTACCGGTATTGGCATCGATTGCCATTAAACGGGCATCAATAGTGTTCATAATGATTCTAGCTGAACAAGTCGCATTACTATTGCTAACATTATCTAAACTATCTTCATAATAAGCTAAGCCTCGACAACGCTCCCAGTTTGGAGTTGATGCTTTAGGATCATAGCGCCATTTTTGTTGACCTGAATCTGCATCTAAAGCAATCACAATATTTGTTGGGGTGCAGAGATAAACATTTTGGCCAATTTGTAATGGCGTATTTTGATCTTCCGGACCTGAACCGCTGTTATAAGGCACATAACCGGTACGATAAGTCCATGCGACTTGAAGATCTTTTACATTCTCTTTGTTAATTTGATCCGCTCCGGAAAAACGCGTCCCTTTAGTGGTATTCGCATATTGTCTCCAATCAAGCAGATTGTCTGTAGGTTTCAATTGATTGTTGGCTAAAGGTACTGCATTTTTAATCACATTATGTTCCTGGAACATAAATCCGAGCGAAACACAAAGCGCAACAAAAATAAAAATACCGACAGCATACCCACCTTTGCCAGCTTTATTATCGCCTGTTTCATGTTTCTTTAATGTTGGATAAGCAAATGCAATAAGCATTGCAAAACCACCAAATACCATTAAACGAGAAAATAACGGCCAGAACTGCAAACCAACTTCATATAATGCCCAAACAATTGTTAAGGCATAAGCTAAAGCATAAAGCCATGCACCTTTAGTGTTTTGCTTAAATAAAAGAAATGAGGAAACGATTTGCACCAACCCCATTAATAAAAAATACCAACTACCACCAACGGCAACAAGTCGCACACCGTTAATGGTCAAAAACAGCCCGCTGATTAATAAAATTGTGGCAACAAGCCATAAATAAAATTTTTTAGCACCATTTATCTTTATCATGAATAATCCTTATACTTAATATTAATCTTACTATTGATTAAATTTCTCAGTTAATTTGACGATGTTTAATGAGTAATGGTAGAAAACGACGGGGGTAAAAGATGAACTCCTTAATTATTTATCATCATCCATCAACAAGGCAAAAACTTGTCTGATAAATATGCAATTAATATGCTCTCAATCATTGAGAAAAACAATAGGGGCATGAAAAATTTTTTTGACTTTTTTGCGATTAAAATTCACGTATTTTAATATCCCAAAATAATAAATTTTATGGTTAAAAATCAAATTATTAGCATAAAGTTAACGCATACTTTTATCATATAAAGCATATTAGTCTGATTGAATGTTTCGCCAGTTTAAACAAACTGAAAGGATTTCTTGATTTTTTTATAACTCAAAAAAGTTGAGGAGCAGGTTTTTTAGGTTATAAATTCTACTTTAAAAAGTTATTAAATGATCAAAACGACGATTTTAAACACTAAAATAAAATTTTTCAGGATAAACATACCAAATTTTAAAGATTTGTAATTGCAATATATTTAATTAAAACAGTAATTAACCAATTAATAGTCAGATCCTTTTTAGATCATATTTACGAAAGCTAACGTAATTGAGTGAAAAAAAGTGTTGCATCGTGTTTTTCCAATCACTATACTTTTTACACGGTTTTAGTTAAGAAACTAAAATTTAATGTAAAAGTATAAAATTTCAAATAAATCATAAAATTACTTGACAGGATTGTCGCAAATGTTTTATAATTTCCAACAGGCAACAGGCAACAGGCAACTTGGCTAACCTCTAATTTAAATTCGTCTAAGTTCAGCTTCCAACGTTCATTTTACACCGAGATTTATTTTTCCACGCAATTATGTGGAATTCTGCGAATTATCGCGCGATCCGCTTTTCGATCCTCTTATTCTTTTAAATTATCTTGGTGGATTCTTTTAGGTTCGGTTATTTTACATCCTTTTTCTAGCTTCGCATTAACTTCACAGACTACAAAAAATCCGATTCAAGGTAGCGCACCTTATTTAACCTTTGATGGTGGTCGTACTCGTGTGGTTGATACTGATGCTTTGCTTGGGATTACGTTATCTAATGGTGTTAAATATACGCCTTCAACTAATACTTCCGTTACAACGCCAATCGTGTTGCCTGTTGCGGGTCAAAGTTTTGCTGATATTGATATGTTGGTTCCTGCTTATACTAATTCAGTCGCTTTAAGCTCTCTTATCGGCCCACCTTATAATTATTGGGGAGATGATGATGGTGATACTGACGTTACCGCTACTGGTAGTTTAAGTTTATCTATCGTTGATAAAAATAATCAACCTGTCACGCGTCATACTGTTCCAGATATTTGCAAGGCGCCTTATCAGGTTAAATTAGCTAGCACTGACGGCACATTAAGTACTCGTTATGGCGTTCCAAGTAGTCGTATTTTCAGCGCAAGTAATGTTACTTATTATATCAATCCACAAGCAGGGGCTGTGGTTTGTTTTGCTAGGCCTAACTTAAGATATTTAATTATTGAGAATGAATATCATTATTTTAATCACGTATCTGGTCCTGCTTCTATTTGGAACCCTGCTAAGGGCTTTTTACTTCAATCAATTACGCCGTCATCTTATGGTTTAAATTTTCCAACTACTGGCACTAACAATTTGTATTTTGACTTAGACATTGCTGGTAGTAATCAGGCTTTATCTTGGGCTCCTGTCTCGCATGATGGCATCACTGCTACTATGACTAGTTCTACAGCGACAGGTGTACGCGTCACTTTAACCGGTCCGGTTTTAACTAAATCCCGATGGAATTCTAGCAATTTTGCTGTTGAGATTCCTGCAATTAAGCCGCCTACATTGCCACAAACATTCGAGTTAGTCGGTCGCGATAATAGTGGTAAAGCTGTCATTAAATATGGTTTTGTATTAAAGCAGTGGTTTTATCCTTCTAACCAAGCTTATACTTATGATAAAGCATCATCTATCTGTAGTGATCAACGTTTACGTTTAGCTACGGTTAAAGATTTAACTAATGCTTCTTGTAATGGGATAAATTCTCGTAGTGAGTGTAAAGGTGCCGTCGGCGCAATACCTTCATCACCTAATAATTACTTTCAGCGTATAATTGGTGCAGGATTGTTTAGTGAGTGGGGCTCAACGCACTCATATAATAACATCGGTTTTTTTGACCTCAGTTACTACTGGACTAGTGATGGAATAATGCCTCCTTTAAAAGGCCGTAAATCATCAATAACTCCTACTCAGAACCGTAAATTTGCCGTTAGTCCGAGAAATGGTTCGATAACACGTTTTTCCATTAAGAGTTCTAGTCCCATGCTCTGTGTCTCGCCTTAGCCTTTTTAATTTCTTGAAAGAGGGAATAGGGGAAGGAACTATAGCGTTAAAAAGTGTAGTTTAGTCATATAGTTAATGATGAAATGCGATTTTGTAGAGATGCTTGAACTACCTGATATGAGGATTAATTTCTAGACGTTTTGAAGAAAAAAGTTAAGGAGCGGGGTTTTTCAGTCATTGATCTGACTAAAATTAATCCAATCTTTTTATCAATAATAAAATAGCATGGTTAATAATTAGTTAATCGTTAATCTATAATGTGTTGAGACAAAATCCGCCCCTGATTGGGGCGGTTGAATTATTTACCGGTTAAGAATAGTTTAAGTGAAGGATTTTCTGTTTCGTTATTAAAACCGTAATCCAATTCAGTTAAATGTTTGGTAAAGGTGCTGTGGCTGGCGTTGTCGATTTCAAAGGCGGCTAGCACGCGACCATAATCGGTGCCGTGGCTACGGTAATGGAACATTGAGATATTCCAATTGGTACCCAAGGTTTGTAAGAATTTGAGTAGTGCGCCTTGTGATTCAGGGAATTCAAAGCTGTAGACTTGTTCATTAATCGGTTGGCACGGTTTGCCTCCAATCATGTAACGGACATGCAGTTTTGCCATTTCGTCATCGGTTAGATCAACAACTTGATAACCGGCTGCGGTCAGTTCTTGCATGATTTCGTCTTTTTCGTTGCTTTTGGCAATTTTAACGCCAACAAACACGCAAGCTGATTTGTCGTCATGATAACGGTAGTTGAATTCGGTCACAGCACGACCACCGAGCAGTTGGCAGAATTTGAGGAAGCTGCCTTTTTGTTCTGGAATCGTGACCGCTAACAGGACTTCGCGTTTTTCGCCTAGCTCGCAACGTTCTGATACATAGCGTAGATTGTGGAAGTTCAAGTTAGCGCCGGATAGAATATGGGCTAAGTTTTCGCCACAGATGTTGTTTTGTTCAACATATTTTTTCATTCCCGCTAACGCCACTGCGCCAGACGGTTCGGCAATGGCGCGCACATCATCAAATAGATCTTTAACGGCGGCACAAATTTCGTCACTATCGACAGTGATTATGTCGTCGATATATTGTTGGCAAAGTCTAAATGTTTCGTCACCAATTCGTTTAACCGCGACGCCTTCAGCAAATAAGCCCACGCGATCAAGGTCAACGGGATGACCAGCAATGAGTGCTGCTTTTAGGCAGGCATCGTCTTCAGGTTCAACCGCAATGACTTTAATTGATGGCATGATTTGTTTGATTAATACGGCAATACCGGCTGCAAGCCCTCCACCCCCAACGGGGACAAAGATGCGGTCAAGTTTGGCATTTTGTTGCAGTAGTTCCATGGCGATACTGCCTTGCCCTGCTATGACAAGGGGATGGTCGAAAGGGGGAATAAATATACGGTTTTGTTCTTTGGCTAATTCCATTGCTTTGGCTTTGGCTTCATCAAAGTTGGCTCCATAAAGTAGCACTTCTCCACCAAATCCTTTTACCGCTTCGACTTTAATATCTGCTGTGGTTAATGGCATGACAATGAGGGAATTGATGCCTAATTTTGTGGCTGAAAACGCGACACCTTGCGCATGGTTGCCGGCTGATGCAGCAATCACGCCACATTTACGTTCTTCCGGCGTTAGGCTGGCAATCATGGCTTGCGCGCCCCGTATTTTGAAGCTGTGAACGAGTTGGCGATCTTCTCGCTTAACAAACACTTGGTTTTTTAGGCGAGAGGAGATTTTTTCCATATGTTCTAGTGGTGTCACTTGAGCGACATCGTATACCGCACTACATAGCGTGGCTTTTAGATAATCAGCGCCGGTTAGTTTGTTATTATTCACGTTAACCACCTAATTTACTTTTATCACGCACCGCACCTTTGTCAGCACTGGTTGCTAAGCTTGCATAAGCTTTTAGTGCGTATGAGACATAACGGTTACGGTTATGAGGTGTAAAGGCTTTATCACCGCGAGTGAGTTCAGCTACGCGACGACGTTCTAATTCATCTTCAGGTACGAGGATGTTTAATTTTCGATTTGGGATGTCGATATCGACAATATCTCCATCTCGAACTAAACCAATCACGCCACCGTTGGCGGCTTCTGGCGATATGTGACCAATGGATAAGCCTGATGAACCACCAGAGAATCGACCATCGGTAATTAATGCACAAGCTTTGCCAAGACCCATTGATTTTAGGTAGCTGGTTGGGTAGAGCATCTCTTGCATCCCTGGTCCACCTTTTGGTCCTTCATAGATGATGACGACTACATCACCTTCAACGACTCGTCCACCTAAGATTGCATCAACCGCATCTTCTTGGCTTTCATAGACTTTAGCTGGGCCACGGAAGACTAAATTTTCAGCTGCAACACTTGCCGTTTTAACGATTGCGCCATCTTCGGCTACGTTACCGTATAGGGTTGCTAGTCCGCCATCTTGGCTATAAGCATGTGCTTTGTCGCGGATACAGCCGTTTTGGCGATCGTCATCAAGCGTATCCCAGTAACAATCTTGTGAGAAAGCTTTGGTAGTGCGAATACCTGCTGGGCCACTGCGATACATTTTTTTGACTTCTTCGTCAGTGGTTTGGGTGATGTCGTATTTTGCAAACGTTTCTTGTAAGTTTAGACCAAGCACGTTGTGGACATTGCGGTTAAGTAATCCTGCTTTGTCCAGCTCTGATAATATGGAGACGACACCACCAGCGCGATGCACATCTTCCATATGATAGATAGCTGTACTTGGCGCTACTTTGCATAGGTGAGGGACTTTGCGTGATAGTCGGTCAATGTCTGACATGGTGAAGTCGATTTCACCTTCTTGTGCAGTAGCAAGTAAGTGCAATACGGTATTGGTTGACCCCCCCATGGCAATATCGAGCGACATGGCATTTTCGTAGGCCGCTTTGGTGGCTATTGATCGCGGTAAGTACGAATCATCATCCTGTTCATAATAACTTTTGGTGATTTCAACAATGCGTTTAGCGGCATTTAAGAAGAGTTTTTCACGTTGTTTGTGTGTCGCAACCAGTGAACCATTACCCGGCAATGATAAACCTAATGCTTCGGTTAAGCAGTTCATTGAGTTAGCAGTAAACATGCCTGAGCATGATCCGCAAGTTGGACAAGCCGATTGTTCAATTGCTTCACTATCAGCATCACTAACATTTGGATTGGCACTTTGGATCATGGCATCAACCAAGTCGAGTTTGATGATTTTATCAGATAGTTTGGTTTTACCCGCTTCCATCGGTCCGCCTGATACAAATATAGTTGGGATGTTTAGACGTAGTGACGCCATTAACATGCCGGGGGTGATTTTGTCACAGTTTGATATGCAGATCATGGCATCGGCGCAATGGGCGTTAACCATGTATTCAACGGAATCGGCAATCAGTTCTCGTGAGGGTAGTGAGTAAAGCATACCGCCATGCCCCATGGCGATACCGTCATCGACAGCAATTGTGTTAAATTCTTTGGCAATGCCACCACACGCTTCAATTTCTTTTGCTACCAGTTGACCAATATCTTTTAAGTGAACATGACCCGGTACAAATTGTGTGAATGAGTTAACCACCGCGATAATGGGTTTACCAAAGTCTTCATTTTTTACGCCTGTTGCACGCCATAAAGCGCGGGCGCCCGCCATGTTGCGACCTTCAACCGAGGTTGCTGAACGATATCTAGGCATTTGTTGCTCCCAATTTTTTTATGCAAGCGACCGATTTCTTTCGGTACGTATTTCTATGATTAATAAATCGTTAAATAATGACGACACCGCAGTTTTTGCTGCGGTGTATTTATTTTATTTAATTGGATCTAACCAACCGTATTTGTCTTCAGTTTTGCCATTAAATAATCCGAAGAATGTTTGTTGGATTTTCTTCGTGATTGGGCCACAACGACCAATACCAACTTGGATTCGGTCAACACTACGTACTGGTGTGATTTCGGCAGCGGTACCGGTCATAAATACTTCATCAGCTAGATAGAGTGATTCACGTGATAGAGTTTGTTCACGTACTTCAATGCCTAGATCATGTGCAAGTTTGATGATTGCATCACGGGTGATACCAGGTAGTGCTGATGATGATAGTAATGGGGTAAATAATATGCCATCTTTGACGATAAATAAGTTTTCGCCAGAACCTTCAGAAAGCTGACCGTTTACGTCTAATGCGATGCCTTCTTGGAAGCCATTAGCTCGCGCTTCTGATCCGATAAGAAGTGATGATAAGTAGTTACCACCCGCTTTAGCTGCTGCTGGGATAGTGTTTGGTGCAAAACGGTTCCATGATGATACCATTGCGTCAATACCTTGTTCTAACGCATCTTCACCAAGGTAGGCTCCCCATGGGAATGCTGCAATCATGACATCAGTTTTGTAACCAGCAGGAGGAATGACGCCCATACCCACATCACCAATAAAGACTAATGGGCGAATGTATGCACTTTTTAGGTTATTTTTTTTGATGACTTGGCGAGTTGCTTCCATGATCTCTTCAAGAGAATAAGGGACAGGAAAACGATAAATTTTGGCTGAGTTTAGTAAGCGTTGTGCGTGTTCTTTATGGCGAAAAATTGCTGGGCCGTTGTTAGTTTCATAACAACGAACACCTTCAAATACTGAAGTTCCATAGTGTAGGGCGTGTGACATTACGTGTATTTTTGCATCAGCCCATGGAACCATTTCGCCATTTAGCCAAATATAATCAGATTTTGCTGTAGTACCCATTTTTTGTTTTCCTCTTAAATTTACTTTTATTAAGCATGTATTTTGCTTTTATTAATTTGTGCATTATACATAACTTTGTTTAACTGCTATAGTTTATTAATTTAATTTGTCTTTTTTACAAAAGAATCTATTTGTTCTTTACTACGCTACCGTTATCACATCCTCCAATTTGGTAATTTGGTTTTGCAGTGACGATAGCGTTCGTTCGGTTGTTAATGTCAGTGTCAAGGTGAATAATTGATTGTCAATTGATTGCATTTGCATCTGTTCGATATGGCCTCCACGGTGGCGAACAACGCGTAAAATGCGTTCAAGTGAACCCAATTTATCATTGGCAGTTATGGTAAATTGATGTGTCGCTTTTTGATTCATCACTTACTCCTTGTTACTTTTATCTAACATGTTTTCGTTTGCCGCGCCCGGTGGTACCAGTGGCCATACGTTTTCTAGCTCATCGATACATACGTGCAGTAGATAAGCACCTTTCGAATTGAATAAGTTATCGAGTGCGCCTTCGATTTCCGATTTTTTGCTGATGGTTTGCCCTGGTATATCAAAGGCTTTGGCTAGCATTAAAAAGTCGGGGTTATCTGATAAGTTGGTTTCACTATATCTTTCATTAAAAAATAGCTCTTGCCATTGCCTTACCATGCCTAGGCGTTGGTTATCAATAAGAACGATTTTGACGGGTAATTTTTTGCGTTTAATCGTTGTTAATTCTTGTACATTCATCATGAATGAGCCGTCACCCGATACGCAAATTACCATGTCGTTTGGTCTAGACATTTGTGCGCCAACTGCCGCTGGTAATCCAAAGCCCATAGTGCCAAGCCCACTTGAGGTAATAAAGTTTTGTGGGTGGGTAAAGGACATGTGTTGCGCTGTCCACATTTGGTGCTGACCTACGTCGGTGGTGATGACGGTGTTAGCTGGTTTGCGCTCAGAAATGCGTTTGAGCAGTGCTGGCGCATAAATGGCGTCACCCGGATGATCATAACGTGTTGGATGCTGGGCTTTCAGTTGTTTTATTTTGTTATGCCAGTCATCAATTGAGACCGTTTGGTTAAGCATCGGTAATACGTGTTTAATATCACCTTGTAAACCTAAATGGGTTTGGCGTAGTTTGTTGATTTCGGACTGATCAATATCGACATGGATCACTTTTGCATGTTTAGCAAATTCGTTAAGTTTGCCAGTAACGCGGTCGTCAAATCTAACCCCTAAAGCGATCAGTAAGTCACACTCTTGTACGGCTAAGTTAGCCGCTTTGGCGCCGTGCATCCCGATAAGTCCTAAGTAATAAGGGTTGTTAAGGTCAGCAACGCCAAGCCCTTTTAAGGTCGATACGCTAGGAATTTGGGTTAGCGTCATAAATTCGCGTAGTTCATTGATAGCACCAGAAAGCCCAACACCGCCACCAATATAGAGCATCGGTTTTTTGGCTTGGCTGATCATTTGTTTGGCTTGTTTTATCTCATCAGGTGAGATTGGGTAGAGTTGAGCATTATCAGAAGGCGTTTTTATGGATGTTGGCGTTAAATAGGTTTGGTAATCATGGTCGGCAAGCTGGATATCTTTCGGGATGTCAATTAATATTGGTCCCGGCCTGCCCGAATTGGCTAAGTTGAAGGCCTCTTGTAAGGTATTTGGCAACTGGGTGGCATCATCTATTAAATAACTATGTTTGGTGCACGCTAAAGATAATCCTAAAACGTCAACTTCTTGGAAGGCATCAGTGCCTATAAGTGTCGTTGGAACTTGGCCGGTTAGTGCGATAATTGGTACAGAATCAATTAATGCATCCGCAAGGCCGGTAATTATATTGGTTGCACCGGGGCCTGATGTGGCAATGCAAACGCCAATTTTGCCGGTGGCACGGGCATAACCAATGGCTGCCATGGCTGCGCCTTGTTCGTGACGGCAAAGTACGTGTTCAATTCCGCCATCATAAAGCGCATCGTATAGAGGCATAATTTGACCACCAGGATATCCAAAAACGGTAGTAATGCCTTTTTCTTTTAAGGTTTTTACAATCCACTGTGTTCCTAACATTCATTCCTCACTTTTTGCTTAGCCATTTGTTCAAAAAAAAACCCCCGCTTTTTTGTGGCGGGGGTTTTGAAATATGACGACCATATATTTAACTCAAAAGACGCCCCCGCGTTGGAATAATGACCACGCTAATGTTAATGAGGACGACGATGAGTGAAAAGTTCATTTGTAATTATTTCGTTAATTTTTTAAAAATATTTATCCAAAATACTCGTTTTAAAAAAAAGTGCAACAATTTTTTTGTTGTTTTTTTAAAAAGCATCATCAATTCATTTATATGTTCGTTAAAAAAAGTTGAGGAGCGGGGTTTTTGATGATTTAAATAGGATTGTTTTGGCTTTTTAATGAAGGTTGGTGTATAACTATTCTTCATCTTCCCTAAATTGTTTTGAGCATTTTTTAACTCTTTATTCATAATTACTATTTATTACGTTATGTGAGATATCATTATGAAAATATTTAAATTGCTAGCTTTTTTTGTAGTGAGTTTTTTGCTGTTAAGTTGTGATAATGCTAAAAAAAATACCCCAGTTGAAAATGATTCCCTTGCAGCAATACAAAATTCGATGATTGAGCCTATGAAAAAAGCCTTACCCATTGAGGTTGATGAGTTAACGACTTTGGTTGGCGTTGAGAAGGATAAGGATCGTAATATCATCAATTATCAATATGATGTTAAAAATACGCCAGAGCATACGATGTTGTTACCCAGTACGCTCGATACGATTCGCCAAGCACTTTTTACTGCTTATTGTGAAAATACGGAGGATATGCAACAATTGAAAACGGCGTTCCCGGATGGGGCATACTATCATTATTTTATTGATAATAAAGAGATTGTTGTGGTTGAATTAACGCCAGCTGATTGTCAGACAAAAGGTAGTCGGCAATAGCTTCTATTGATTATGGATGAGTGAAGAATGATAACAATTATTTTTTTATTGCTGCAATTAAGTTTTGAGTATTCACAGTATAGCGATAAAGGGATTGATAAGCTTGTGGACACTATTGGTACTGAAAAAACCCAGAGATTAGTACAACTCATCGATGAATATCCTGATAAAAAGCACCTAGATTACGATAATAAGACTGATGAGTCAGATTATTATAGAGAGGCTGCCATCAGCGTAGTTAAAAAAATCTTACCCATCACTTTAGATGAATACACAACTTTATCCGATGTTAACGCTGAAGGTAATGTTGTCGTTTATAAATATGAAATTAATGGGATCACTCCAGACGAATTTCTTTTACCCGATATTAGGGAATTGGTTACAAAGGCTATTGTTGAATCTTATTGTTCCGATTCACCTCAAATACGTAAATTGAAGAAATATTTTAATGAGGGGGCTAAATATACGTATTACATTGATGGTAAAAGAATTCTTATTGTGGATGTTACGACTGATTGTTCTTTCAAAAAATAGCTATCATTAATTCTGCATTACTAGCTTAATGTATATTTATTTGTTACACTGTGTTTGGTGTTTAATTTTTCACCCATAATGGTTTTAGCATTTGTTGTTTTTGTCCTCGCTAAACCATCCAAGTAAGTTATTTTTCTCGTTATCAATGATTTTTATTTTTCACAGTATAATTAATTGAATTAATTAAGTATTTTAAAGATATAAAATATACTCGACAATAGGATTTTGTGATTATTAATTGATTCTATTATGTTAAATTTGAATTTAAATGCATGTTTAACTTAGGAGAATATTATATGAGTAAGCATAATCCAAAATATTTTCATGATAAATTTCCTAAACAAAAACAAAATCCTCCTGGTTTGCAATATGAGATGAAACCAGTTCCAGATTGTGGTGAGGAAAGTTATCAAGGTCATCAACGTTTAGAAGGTCTAAAAATGTTGGTGACCGGTGGTGATTCAGGTATTGGACGCGCAGCAGCTATTGCGTATGCAAGAGAAGGTGCTGATGTTGCAATTAATTATTTACCAGCAGAACAAAAAGATGCCGAAGATGTGGCTAAAATCATTGAGTCTGCGGGTCGAAAGGCTGTGCTTATCCCTGGTGATTTAAGCGATGAGTCATTTTGTAAAAAATTAGTTGAAGAAGCGCATAAAAAATTAGGTGGACTTGATAATTTAACCTTGGTGGCTGGTAAGCAAACTGCGGTAGAAGATATTATGCATTTGTCTACTGAGCAAATCAAAAAAACGTTTGAAATTAATGTGTTTTCACTATTTTGGGTAACCAAAGCGGCATTAGGTTATTTAAAATCTGGCTCGACGATTATTACCACTTCTTCTGTGCAAGCTTATCAGCCAAGTGGCAATTTGTTGGATTATGCTTCAACCAAGACAGCGATTATTGCATTTACTCGTGGCTTATCTGCTCAATTAGGTAGTAAAGGTATTCGGGTAAATAGTGTGGCGCCAGGTCCGGTTTGGACACCGTTACAAATTTGTGGTGGTCAGCCAAGCGAGGCGATTCCTGAGTTTGGTAAACAGACTCCATTACAACGTGCAGGACAACCGGTTGAACTTGCGGGTGTTTATGTGCATTTGGCATCGGAAGAGTCAAGCTATACCACTGGTGAAGTTTATGGTGTTACTGGCGGTATGCATATCAATTAATTTGAGGTAAACATGATTTAGAAAGGGCTTTTTAAGCCCTTTTTTTATATATCGCTATTCTAATGCTTTGCCTTTGGTTTCTGGTATTAAGAATATAAAGGCGGCAGCGGATAATAAGTAAGCGCCTGATAGTAGTGCTAATGCATAACTGATTGAGTAGATGGTTGCTAAGTAAGCAATCAGTACTTGCGATACGCCAGCAATCCCACGACCGACGTTAAAAATAATGTTTTCAGCACTTGAGCGCGCATCAGTCGTGTAGTGTTCAGCTAGTAATGCACCATATCCACCCATCATGCCGTTCACAAAAAAGCCAATCACTGAGCCAAATAAAATTAAAATGGCAACCTCTTTTTGTTGGAAGTAGAACCAGATTGATACGGCGGAAATCAATAAAAATACGATATATGAAGGTCGGCGTCCAAATTTGTCACATAACCAACCAAAAATTAAGATCCCTAATGACATGCCGATAGTTGTTGAGATAGTCCAAAACATGGTGTTTTTGAAAGGTAAGTGATATTCAGAAGCGATCATGTTTGGCATCCAAACCATTATGCCATAAAAGCCAAAATTTTGTACTGCGCAGGCAATGGTTAATCCGATAGTTGTTGCGGTGATTCTCGGGTTTTTAAATAGTTTGCCTATGGCAATTTTGTTTTTATTTTGGTCTTTTAGATTTTGCCAGATTTCAGGCTCTTTAAGGCCTTTACGCGTCCAAGCAACAAATAGCGCTGGTAATACTCCCATCGCAAATGCCCAGCGCCATCCGTGTGCTTCACCAATAAAATTGACAGTTAGTGTTGCAAGGATGATACCGGCTTGGAAGCCTAGTGCGACAATTGAGGTTGCCCTTGAGCGCTTGTGCTTTGGCCAGCTTTCCGAAACTAGCGTCATGCCGATACCAAATTCACCACCTAGACCCAGTCCACTTAGAAAACGAAAAATGAGGAAGCATTCATAATTAGGTGAGATAGCACAAAGACCGGTGAATAATGAGAAGATTAGGATTGTCCATGAAAATACTCTGACTCGTCCATATTTATCAGCAAGAATTCCAAAAAAGATTCCGCCTAATACGGCCCCTAATAATGTGCCTGACGTCAAGGTGCCAAGGTCAGCATTAGTTAGGTTGAAGGTGACGGCAATTAGGCTAAAACATACACCTAAAATCATCATATCTAAGCCATCTAATGCATAACCTACTGTTGATGCAAATAGGGTTCGTTTTTGATAGGGGGTAGTTTGTTCACTTTCAGCGTGCTCGGCCTGGTTTACGTTAGTGTTCATGTTTACCTCAAGTTATTTATAATGGATAAGCATTTATTATTAAATGAAGGCGGGAATTCAAAACGGGGGCAAGTATATACTTAAAAATGATAAAAATCCAAATGAAAAGCCGAAATTCGTGGGTTTTATTCTGTTTATTTCTATTTTGGCGAAATTATTCGACTAATTCTGATAAATATCTAATTTTTGAGACAAATTAGCCGATAATTTCACCATTTTGTGGTTTTTTCGATGACTTTTTTAGTCAATAGTTTTTGAGCGAAATTTATTCTTCGTCAAAATACCAGTAACCAAGATTAACAAATTTCAACATGACATTTAGGGTTTGTTCATCTTGTAATTGTTCGTAGTAAAGTACATCGGTTTCACATAATAGGTCGATGGTTTCCATGGGGAGTGGTATTTTTTTACCGTTGATATAAGCCGTATCCTCTATTTTTACAATACGTATACTTGGTACACGATAGAGTTCAGCGCCAGATTTTAGGATTTCTTCAAATTCATCTAGCTCATATGAGGGATCAACTGGGATGATGTTGAGATCATGCATAGGAATAGTGATGTGTTTACCAAACCAGTCATTGAATAAGTCTGGGTTTTTGATAAGGTCGATCATTTGTCCTTGTAGTTTTTCTAATTCATATGGTTGGATTCGATAAGGATCATTTGGTAATTTTAAGTCTGGGTCTTGATAGAAGATGCCATTGGGTAAGTTATCAATCACATAATCAGCAAAACCACTGAGTAGTTCTTGTGATGTTTGAGTTCTAAATCCTACGGAGTAGCTGAGCGATTCTCCAATTGATACCCCATTATGTGGAAAGCCAATTGGAATATATAAAATATCACCCGCAGTGATTTCTTCATCAATAATTGGCTCATAATCTTCTACATGCAGTAGCGCTTTGTGAGCACTGAACTGTTTGTAATTAGGATTACGATCACCAACCTGCCAACGACGGCAACCTTTGCCTTGGATAATAAAGACATCATAATTATCAATATGAGGTCCAACGCCTGCACCTTGTGTGGCATAGGAGATCATTAGGTCTTCAAATTGCCATTGAGGAATACATTTGAATGGTTCAACTAATGTGGCTGCTTGTTCATGCCAATGGTCAACTGCTTGTACAAGGAGGCTCCAATGGTCTTGACCTAGGTGACTATAATCGATAAATGGACCGTAGGCGGCGTCCCATATGCCGTTTTTGTTAGTAACGATTCGGCTTTCAATTTCTTCTTCCATGGCAAGGCCAGCTAGTTCTTCTGGGGTGATTGGATCGATAAAGTGGCTAAAAGCATCACGCAAGATGACCGGCTTTTTTTGCCAATAATTGGTTAAAAAATCATCCCAATCGATAGTTAATTTGTTACTCATTGAATGCCCCTTGTAAATTAAATAATTGACAAAAGTTAGTGGTTGTTTGTTTTGCAATTTTTTCTAGAGATACGCCTTTTAATGCCGCCAAGTAATTAGCCACTTCCCGAACATAAGCGGGTTGGTTTTCTTTCCCGCGATAAGGAACGGGGGCTAAATAAGGCGAATCAGTTTCAATCAATATGCGATCTAATGGAACATATCTTGCTACTTCTCGTAACGGTTCGGCATTTTTAAAGGTAATGATGCCAGAAAATGAGATATAAAAGCCAATATCTAATAAGGCTTTGGCCGTATCAATATCTTCAGTAAAGCAATGTAGTACACCGGAATAAACTTGCTCTTCTTTTAGGAGTTTTAGGGTGTCTTGCTTGGCATTCCGAGTGTGAACAATAATCGGTTTTTTTAGTTGCTTGCCTAATTTTATATGTTCAATAAAGTTGGCTTGTTGCAATTCAATATTATCTTGTTGGTAGTAATAATCCAAACCTGTTTCACCTAAAGCGATAACATTGTCTTCTTGAGCAAGGCGAGCAAAACGTTCGGCATCGTAGGGCTCATCATCCAAATTGAGTGGGTGAATTCCACATGAAAATGAGCACTGTTTTTGGTATGGCATGAGCATTGTTTTCATCGATTCATAGCCTGAAAGTGTGGTTGCCACGCTTAGGCAATGTTTCACCTCGTTGTTTTGTGCTTCTTGCAATACGCTATCAATCGATTTGTTTGTATAGTCCAAACTGTCTAGATGACAGTGCGAATCAATTAGAAACATATTTTACTCTTTTTAATTATCTGAATGATGTTCGAAATCTCGAACTGGTTTTATGGTTGACCATGAGCGACAGCTCGGACATAGCCAATAGAGGGTGTTAACCGTAAATCCACATTTTTGGCAACGGTAATTGGGAACTGATTTTATTTGTTCACCAACCATGTTTCGAAGTAGTAATAAGCTCTCTTTAGCTTTTCCTTGTTCAGCATCGGCAACATGGTAATCCATTAAGCGATAGAATCCTTTTAGATTTGGGTGTTTTAATAATTCACGATAAAGGTAATATTGCGCTGCATCGAGTCCATTGTCTTTTTCAACAATGTCGGCTAGCATCAATTCGGCAACATTGCCAGTATCTTGTTTGACACAAATTTCGAGGAATTGTTTAAATAACTGAGGTTGATTAAGTTTTGCGTAACATGCTTTTAATAATGTTAACGCTTCACCGATTAATGCTTTATCTTGATTTAATATTTGTTGGAAAGACTCGATTGCTTGTTCAGCTTTATCTTGCGCCATAAATACTCGCCCAAGCATTAATGATGTTCGTGCACAATTAGCGTCCGCAGCCGCTGATTTTTTTAGTAAAGTGTAAGCTTGATCCAAATCATTATTAGCAATAGCGATGGCAGCAAGCTCACAATAAAATTGGGCTATTTCGGTTTTGTATTTTACATTACCAAGTTTGACCAGTCTGGTGGCAGCGTTAATTGCATTATTCCATTCGCTAGTTGATTGATATATGACTAGCAGTTGTTGTAAGGCATGTTGTTGAAAGTCTTCTTCGTCGATTAGCTGTAAAAACATCTCTTCTGCGCGATCGTAAAAACCTGCCACCATGTAATCTCGGCCAAGCTGTTGAATAGCTAATAGTCTTTGTTCAAAGGTTAATGAGGCGCTTTCCATTAATGCTTGGTGAATACGTATTGCGCGGTCTACTTCGCCTCGTGAACGGAATAAGTTACCTAAGGTAAGATGGGCTTCAAGTGTGCCTTCATCTTCTTTTAACATGTCAAGGAAGAGGTCAACAGCCTTATCTTTTTGGTTTGACAAAAGAAAGTTTAGACCATCTACATATTCTCGAGATAGTCGGTTAGATTCATTTAAATATTTTTGTTTGGCATTTCTATCTCCCATGTACCAGCCGTATCCGGCTGCTATGGGGAGTAATAGAAATAACAATTCAAACATAATTACCTATTTTTCTAATTTGGTTAAATTTTGATGCGTATTTTCATCATATTTTTTCTGTAATTTATTTAGTTTACGTTTTGTTGATGAGTGTTGGAATTTTGATTTTAGGAAGTAAATTCCAGTTAATATCCAACCAACTAAAAAGCCTGAACCAAATAAAATAGCAAGTAATACCGATAACCTAACTTCTGTTTTAGCAATTAAATAGTTGAAGGTGACTAATTGGTTATTAGCTGAACCTATTGTTATCGATATGGCGAAAATAAGAATTATCAATAAAATTGATATCACTAATTTCATAATTTTAACCTTTTTATTTTATTAAAAATCTCTAAATAACTAAAATTTTTTTGTAAAATTTGTTGTTTATAAAATCATCTGACTACTATATTCCATTTTCTAGCATAAAAACAGCTTATTAATGCAATTAACCAAGCAAGAACAACGCCTAATATAAGGTCATAAGCCGAATGCATACCCAATAATAGCCGACTTGTTTCAATCAGTGTTGACCAGACTACGATGGCGGTCACAATTATAAAATGTCGTCTAAAACTAAGTAATGTTATTGCTAAAAAAGCCCATGTTGCTGCAAATAATGTATGTCCAGATGGAAAAGCATAGCCTGTTTCTTGTTGCCAATGTTTTGACAACCAAGATGGTATTGTAGTTGTATTAGTCAGTAGCTGTTCTATGTTGGCTTTTCGTTCAGCTCTTGTTTGGGAATAAAATTGTTTGTCGCTAAAATGATACTCTTTAGCTAACCATAGAACATATGGTCTTGATTCAGCTGTTTGTTGTTTGATTAAACTTTTAATGATTTGTCCACCCAACATTGCACTGACTAAAATTAACAATATAACTAAGATATTTTTTTTATTGGCCAATAGTAGACAGAACAGTAGAAAAAATAGTCCTGATGTGATTATTGCCCAAGGATAACTTGCTGTTTCGGTTATCCAAAAAAAATATTCAGATGAATTATTAAGTGCTGACGGTTGCCAATGCCAATTTACGACTATTACAGATAACGGTATAATTAGAAATAAGAATAATGCCGCTATTGTTTTTTTTATTACTAACCCCATTTAAAAACTCAATTAAGCATAAAATTTGATTTATTTTAACATGGAAGCACGATTTGTTTTTAAAAAATCTTATCTATGTGTTTACTAAATTTGGAGATAATAATGCAATTAAAACATGTTGCACAAGCCAAACTGCCAACACCATGGGGATGTTTTACCATTGTTGGTTTTGAAGAGATTGCAACAGGTAAGGATCATGTAGCATTAGTGTTTGGTGATATCAATGATGAAACGTCAATTTTGACGCGTGTTCATTCAGAGTGTTTAACCGGTGATGCGTTATTTAGTTTGCGTTGTGATTGTGGTTTTCAGTTAGAAGCCGCGTTAAAACAAATCGCTAAAGAAGGTAAAGGGATTTTAATTTATCATCGCCAAGAAGGGCGTAATATTGGGTTATTAAATAAGATCAGAGCCTATGCCCTTCAAGATCAAGGTTTAGACACGGTTGAAGCAAATGAGCAATTAGGGTTTGCGGCAGATGAGCGTGATTTTACTTTATGTGCCGATATGTTGACGCTGTTAGGGGTGTCAAAAATTCGTCTGTTAACCAATAATCCTGAAAAGATTAAAGTGCTTGAACAAGCAGGAATTCAGGTTACCGAGCGCGTTCCTTTAGAAGTAGGGGAGAACCCGAATAATGAGCATTATTTAGCAACCAAAGCCAATAAGTTAGGGCATTTGTTGCATTTACATCGTCATTAGTTTTTAATATTTTAAATTGTTTAACCTCAATATTTAATATTGAGGTTGATTTTTTGGGGCGATTAATCGTTTAATTAATCTTTATCGCAACGAAGCACTCCACCGTTGGCAATTTGGTCTTTAGAGATTTCGTGCATGATAATTTGTACTGCTTCAGGTTTGCAGTTGAGTGTTTCGACAATTGCATTTGTTACTCGTTTAGCCATTTCACGTTTTTGTTCGATGGTGCGTCCTTCTAAGAAGTCGATAACGACATTCGGCATAAATATCTCCTAATGATTAATTGTGGCAAGTTGTGCATCAGTTAATGCGATGTCTTGATTATGGCAAATACCAATACCGGATTGTATGATTTTTTCAGCAATCGCTTTTGCTTCCTCTAATGAGTGCATTGTGTAGGTTCCACATTGATATTCGTTTAATTCTGGAATTTCTGATTGTGATTTTACATTTAGCACATCATGCATGGATTTTAACCAAGCATCAACTACCAACGATTCGTTAGGTTTACCAATTAAGCTCATATAAAAACCAGTACGGCATCCCATTGGGGATATGTCAATAATTTCGACATTATCACTGTTTAAATGGTCGCGCATAAAGCCAGCAAATAGGTGTTCTAATGTATGAATCCCTTTTTCAGGTAATAGTGCTTTATTAGGAATGGTAAAGCGAAGATCAAATACAGTTATGTCATCACCTTTAGGGGTTGCCATGGTTTTAGCTATTCGCACAAAAGGTGCTTTCATTTTAGTATGATCGACTTTAAAACTGTCTAATAAAGGCATAATGTTCTCCTTAGTTTATAATCAAGCTATTTTGATTAATTAGCTCGATTTATTCCACCTTTTTTATTCATTGATTTAATAAATCTAACATTTCTTGTTCATCAATGACTTTTATTCCTAGCTCTTCTGCTTTGGTTAGCTTTGAACCGGCTGATTCACCCGCAATCACTAAGTCAGTTTTTTTAGAAACGCTTCCAGTAACTTTAGCACCGAGTTTTTTTAGTTTGTCTTTTGCTTCGTCACGGGTTAATTGTGATAATGTTCCGGTTAATACAATGGTTTTGCCCGAGAATGGTGAGTCAATTGTTAATGGTTCTACTTCGACATCAGGCCAATGTATACCGATTTCCGGACTGGTTAGTTGGTCAATGACATCACGATTATGGGGTTCTTGAAAAAAGTCGATAATACTTTCAGCGATCACTTCACCAACATCACTTACAGTTTGTAGTTGCTCTAATGAAGCGTTTTCGATCGCCGTTAAGTTACCAAATTGGTTAACTAAATTTTCAGCTGTGACTTCACCAACATTTGGTATGCCCAAGGCGAATATAAATCGATTTAAGGTCGTGTCTTTAGATTGATTTAATGCGTTAATTAGGTTGCTGGCTAATTTTTGCCCGACTTTGTCTAATGAACATAAAATTGGTAAGGTTAGCTTGTAAAGATCAGCCGGTGTTTTGACATAATCTTTGTCTACTAATTGTTCGATTATTCTATCCCCGAGTCCATCAACGTTCATTGCCCGGCGAGATACGAAGTGTTTTAGGGCTTCTTTGCGCTGTGCTGGGCAAATCAATCCACCGGCACAACGAGAGATTGCTTCACCTTCATCGCGAACAATAAGGGAGCCACAAATAGGGCAGTGGGTTGGGAAGATGATTTCTTTGGTGTCAGCTGGTCGCCGATCTTGGATGACTGAAACAATTTGTGGAATCACATCACCTGCACGGCGTACAGTGACATAATCACCTTCTCGAATACCTAAACGTTCAATTTCATCACTGTTGTGGAGTGTTGCATTACTGACGATAACCCCTGCTACCGATACCGGCTCTAGTCTTGCTACTGGTGTTATGGCACCGGTACGACCAACTTGGAAGTCGACTTTTTTAAGCTGTGTTACTTCTTCTTGCGCTGGAAATTTGAATGCTGTGGCCCAACGAGGTGCACGGGCAACAAAACCAAGCTCTTGTTGTTGTGCAATACTGTTGACTTTGATAACTACACCGTCAATATCAAAATCAAGTGACATTCTTTCCTCACCAATTTCATGAAAGTAGGCAAGTGCTTCTTGGACACCTTGGCGAATCTGGACTTTGTCGCTAACAGGTAAACCCCAAGCTTTAAATTGCATTAGACGGTCATAGTGGTTATCAGGTAGAGTTGCGCCCTCATTAATGCCAACACCATAACAGAAAAAAGAGAGCGGTCTTTTGGCGGTGATTTTAGGATCTAATTGCCTTAATGAACCTGCGGCGGCATTCCGAGGATTTGCGAATGTTCTTTCCTTGCGTTTTTCCGCATCTGCATTTAATTTGGCAAAACCTTTGTGTGTCATAAAGACTTCGCCACGTACCTCTAATCGAGTAGGTATGTTTTCACCTTTTAATACCAGTGGAATAGTTCTTATGGTTTTTACATTTGAAGTTATATCTTCACCAGTAGTGCCATCGCCACGCGTTGCTGCTCGAACGAATCGTCCATTTTCGTATAATAAACTTACCGCTAACCCGTCAAGTTTTAACTCACAGCAGTATTCAACTGATTGGCTACTAGTGAGATGTAAGCGATCTTTTACCCTTTTATTAAAGGCGTTAAAACTTAATTCATCAAATACATTATCAAGTGATAGCATCGGTAGTTCATGTTTTACCGAGTCAAATTGTGACAGAGGTGTGCCTCCTACACGTTGTGTTGGTGAGTCGGATGTGATGAGTTCAGGGTGATTGTGTTCTAGATTTTGGAGTTGTTTTATTAATTTATCATATTCTACGTCGGGAATTTCTGGTGCATCAAGCACATAATAACAATATTCATGATGTCTTATCAGATTGCGTAAAGCAGTTATCCGTTCTGTTACCTCGTGTAGAGATTCAGAATCATTTACTGAATTTTCAGTTATATTTGGCATGATTTTTAACTCTTAAATTAAAACTAAAGTTTTAGAATTAGCAATAAAATAGTACGTAACTAAATTTAGTACAATAGGTGTTGATAAATATAGTTTGTAAACCAACATAAACTAGCTATTCCACTAATTTTCATAAGTGGAATAGTTTTAAAAAAAGAGTTCTGATGATTAAATTTCGTTACAAGCTTTTTTAATGCGTTCTTTATAACTATCAATCTTTTGTGGTGTCATCATGTGATGTTCATCATCAAGTACTACACCATTGACATCGTCAGCGATACGTTGCGCAGTTTGTAACATAAGTTTGAAGTTTTGTTGATTGTTACCATGAGTTGGCGCAACCATAAATATTGATACACCCGGTGTGGTAAATTCGTGCATGGTTTCAGGATCTAAATAACCTGGGCTAATCATGTTAGCTAAACTAAATAAAATTGGGCCATTGCCGGCAGGGTCAACATGGCGATGGAAAATTTGCATATCACCAAATTGGAATCCTGATTGCATTATGCTAGCTAACAGTACATCACCTTGTAATGATTTGCCATTTATACCGGTTACGTTTAAGACAATAATTTCAGTTTGGTTGTCTTCACCCACATCTAGTTTTTGATTGCTTTGTTCTTCAGATACTGATTGAGCCGTTTTTTGGACTTCTTTAACCTTTGGTGTTTCAGGTTCTTCAGCAAAAATTTCTTGTTGAAAGTTGATTGTAGGCTCGTTATCAGCCTTATCGTCAATTTCTTCGTCATTATTATTTGAAAATAGATCTTCTTGAAGAGGTAAATGTTCTTCCTCTTCTTCTTTCACGTTTTCTTTAACGTTCTCTTCTTCAACTACTACTGACTCAACTGGGTTATTACTTTCATCCTGTTTATTTTTAGGTGTGAGTAATATTACATCGTCTTCTTCGCCGTAGATGTCTTCAAATTGTTGAGTATTTGGTGTGAATTTATCTTTTTTGCCTGACTTAAATAAAGAAGAACGTTCTTTTTTATTGATCCAGAGCCCATGAATCAATAATGCAATAATGACTAAGGACGCAATAACAATTAGAACAGTACGTAAATTATCCATAATACCCATCTCAGAATTAAATTAAATATAGATTTAAATTATTCAATAATATAATTGAAAAAAAAGGATTAAAAAATACCACAATTAAATTTTTTTACTTTTTATTCGTAAGCTAAATCCATACTCACTTATTACAGCACTAAAAATCAATTCGCATATATTACTTTATTTCTCCAAATAATCATAATATCAATCATAATTTTTTTATTATTATTGTTTCGTTATGGTTAAATTTAGTAAATTTTTAGAACTCTGTGCTATTAAGGTGTTAAGATACTTACAATCAATGCATATTTTTTGTAAAATCACCGATCACTTTTGAATGATTTCATTGTTTTTTATTAAAAAATAATTATTAAGTTACCGAGGTCTTTTTTATATGAGATTTAATAAGCTATTACTTACGCTGGCATTATCTGGTCTATTGTTATTAACTGGTTGTGATAATAATCAATCCCAATCAGCTAATGGCCAATTACCCAAGGTAACTGTTTTTAAAGTCCAACCTTTAGATTATACCCTTAAAATTAGTTTACCTGGACGAGTTGTTGCATCGCAAATAGCTGAAATTCGCCCACAAGTTAGCGGAATTGTGTTAAATCGTGAATTTGAAGAAAGTTCGAATGTTAAAGCTGGGCAATCACTTTATCAGATCGATCCTGCTATTTATCAAGCTAATTATGATAGTGCGGTGGCAAGTGTAGAAAGTGCAAAAGCTAATGCTAATATTGCGCAACTTACTTTAAAACGTTATGCAGGGCTATTAAATACTAAATCCATCAGCCAACAAGAATATGATAAAGCTGCTGCTGATGCTAAACAAGCTGAAGCAAGTGTTTTAGTTGCTCAAGCAGCAGAACACGCTGCTAAAGTTAATTTAGATTATACTAAAGTTTATTCGCCAATTGATGGTTATATTGGTAAATCAAGTGTGACTGAAGGTGCGCTAGTTTCTGCTGGACAAGCTGCTCCACTTGCACTAGTTCAACAACTTGATCCAATTTATGTTGATATGACTGAAGCGGCGACTCGCTATAATAAATATCTTCAAGATGAAAATATTGTTTATGAACCCGCTAAAGGCAATAACGTTGATCTGTTCTTTAATGATGGTTCTAAATACGCATTATCAGGTAGCATTAAATTTTCAGATATGACAGTTAATGAGACTACAGGTACTGTTACGTTGCGTTCACAATTTTCAAATAGTGAAGGTAAAATTTTACCAGGTATGTTTGTTAAACCACAAATGACATTAGGTACTATTAAAAATGCAGTGTTAGTGCCTCAACAAGGTATTACTAGTAACCAAAAAGGCCAATATACAGCTAAGATTTTAAAATCAGATGGTGCAGTTGAATATCGCCAAGATATTAAAATTTATACCGGTATAGGTGGTTATTGGGTGGTAACTAGTGGAATTAATATCGGTGAAGAAGTTATTACAACAGGCCTACTTAATTTAACTGGAGTTGAAACAGGAACAGCTATGAATGCGGTTGCAGTTGGTAAGCCTGCTGAACTGACTCAAGAGCAGTTAGATAGTCTCATCAAAAACAGCGTGAAATAAGGTAGATTTAATTATGGCTAAGTTTTTTATTGATAGACCTGTTTTTGCATGGGTAATTGCTATCATGATGATGCTGGGCGGTGCTTTGTGTATTAAGTTACTTGCTGTTGAACAGTATCCTGATATTGCACCACCTGCTGTTACGGTTTCAGCGGTTTATCCAGGTGCTGATGCACAAACAATTGAAAATACAGTTACGCAGTTAATTGAGCAAAACTTAACTGGTTTGGATAATTTGATTTATATGAAATCAACCAGTAGTGCTCAAGGTGTGGTACAAACTACGTTAACTTTTGCACCAGGTACTAGCCCTGATTTTGCTCAGGTACAGGTATTAAACAAAGTAGAAAGTATTAAATCTCGTCTACCAGAAAGTGTTCAAAAAAATGGGGTTTCGGTTGCTAAAAATAACACTAACTTCTTAAAAGTTATCGGCTTCTACTCAACCAATCCTCAAAAAACACAAGCAGATATAGCTGACTTTATTTATTCAACTGTACAAGATCAGATTCGTCGTGTACAAGGGGTAGGTGATACACAGTTATTTGGTTCTGAATATGCAATGCGTATTTGGTTAGATCCAAATAAACTTAATTATTTTAATCTGTCGATTGAAGAAATTATTAGTGCTATCCAAGCGCAAAATGCTCAGGTTACTGCAGGGCAATTAGGTGCTTTACCAGCCACTGAAGGGCAAGAACTTAATGCCACCATTACTGCTCAATCACGTTTAAAAACACCGGAGCAATTTCAAAATATTTTACTTCGTGTTAATACAGATGGTTCAAATGTTTTATTAAAAGATGTAGCTAAAGTTGAAATTGGTGCAGCTGATTATAATTTCCTTTCTCGTTATGATGGTAAACCATCAGCTGGTTTAGGTATTTATTTAGCAACAGGTGCTAACCAACTTGATACATCTGAGAAAGTTGACAAAAAAATTGAAGAGTTATCTCATATTTTTCCTGAGGATATTAAATTTGCGTATCCTTATGATACAACACCATTTGTTAAATTATCGATCAACAACGTAGTACATACCTTAATCGAAGCAATCATTTTGGTTGTTATCGTTATGTATGTGTTTTTACAAAATCTGCGTTCTACACTTATTCCAACCATCACCGTACCGGTAGTATTGTTAGGTACGTTTGCGGTTCTATATATCTGTGGATTTACCATTAATACGTTATCCATGTTTGCTATGGTACTGGCCATCGGTCTTCTGGTCGATGATGCCATTGTGGTTATTGAGAACGTTGAACGTATTATGCATGATGAAGGGCTTTCACCTTATGATGCAACCGTTAAATCGATGGAACAAATTACTTCTGCTTTAGTTGGTATTGCTGTGGTACTTTCAGCAGTATTCGTACCAATGGCATTTTATGGTGGTGCAGCAGGGGGGATTTATCGTCAATTTTCAATCACTATTGTAACGTCAATGTCATTATCAGTGGTGATGGCAATTGTGTTAACACCAGCACTTTGTGCTCAAATTTTAAAAGCGCCGTCAAAAAGCAAAATTAAGAAAGCTACGGTTGGTGAAAAATTAGAAAGTGTGCCGCCATTTAGCTGGCTTTCAATTGGAACTAAATGGTTCTTCAGTAAATTTAATAATATATATAACAAAAGTTTACATGCCTATGAAAAAGGTGTAATTAAATTTATTCGATATCCTCTCGTTTCATTTATTTGCTATGGGTTGATTGTTGTTGCTTTAATATTTGGATTTAATCGCTTACCAACTGGCTTCTTACCAAATGAAGATCAGGGGGTATTAATTGTCATGGTTGAATTACCACCCGGTTCTACATTAGAACAAACCATGGGTGTGTTGAATAAAACCTCTAATTTCTATATGGAGAAAAAGGCTGACTCAGTGAAGGAAATCTTTACCGTTGCTGGTTTTAGTATGGTTGGTCGTGGTCAAAATATGGGGCTTGGCTTTATTCGATTAAAAGATTGGGATGAGCGTACTCGCCCAGACCAAAAAGTTGATGCCTTAGTTGGTAGTGGTTGGGGGTTTGCTTCAACAATAACTGAAGGTCGTGTCATTATTACCAATGTACCAGCAGTACCGTCACTTGGTATGGCTAATGGTTTCTCATATATGTTAAAAGATACCTCTGGCCTTGGACATGATGCATTGATGGGCGCATTTTTCCAACTATTGAGACAAGCTTCTCAAAATCCTAACTTACAACAAGTTCGTCCTGGTAGTATGTTAGATGTTCCACAGTATAAAATTAATGTGGATTTCGAAACGGCTCAAGCGCTTGGTGTTGCGGTAAGTAGTGTTAATACCGTGCTTTCAACTGCATTAGGTTCAGCTTATATTGATGACTTTGTTTATAATAACCGTGTTAAAAAGGTTTATTTACAATCTGATGCGGCTTATCGAATGCTTCCTGATGATTTTAGTTTCTGGCATGTAAAAAATCAAAAAGGTGAAATGGTACCTTATGATGCTTTTGCAACCACAACGAAAAGTTATGGTTCACCATCACTTGTTCGTTATGATGGTGTAGCGGCAATGGGTATTAGTGGTTCGGCAGCCCCTGGGTTGAGTTCTGGTCAGGCTATGGCGACTATGGAAGAATTATCTAAAAACTTACCTAAGGGCTTCTCGTTTGACTGGACAGATATTTCTTATCAAGAACGTCAAACAGGCTCTCAAACTACAACACTTTATTATATTTCAATCATTGTGGTGTTCTTGTCGTTAGCAGCTTTATATGAAAGCTGGACAGTACCTATTTCGATCCTATTTGTGATCCCACTAGGTATTATCGGTACCGTATATGCGACGATGTTTAGAGGTCTTGATAACGATATTTACTTTATTGTTGGTCTTTTAACTACGATGGGCTTATCGGCTAAGAATGCTATTTTGATTGTGGAATTTGCTAAAGATGCACTTGAAAAAGAAGGTAAATCATTAATCGATGCAACGTTAGAAGCTTGTCGTCTACGTTTACGTCCAATCTTAATGACTTCGTTTGCTTTCATTCTTGGTGTGTATCCATTAGCAACAAGTAGTGGTGCTGGTTCTGTAAGCCAGAATGCGGTAGGTACAGGAGTAATCGGCGGTATGTTGACAGCAACATTCTTGGCGATATTCTATGTTCCGCTATTCTTCTTATTTGTAACTAAATTATTTACTAAACATAAGAATAAAGTCGTATTGCCAACTAACTTTACAGGCAACACTGAAAATAAATAACCAATAGGTTAGATTTAAAAAGCACCAATAGTCTTGGTGCTTTTTTTATGTGCTTTTTGGATTAATCTTTTAAACGATAATTAAGTTTGTATTCAGTTAAATTTTGCGTTGAGGAGCGGGGTTTTTGAGTGATATAAAACAGATATTGAGGTGATTTTTTTAAAGATTGGACTTTATCGATGTGATTTAACTAAGTGTTGGGTCATATGCGCATGGGTAATCGCGATTGCGAGCGCATCAGCGGCATCTGCTTGAGGGCTTGCAGGTAGTTTAAGTAATAACTTAACCATGTGCTGTACTTGCTTTTTATCCGCTGCTCCTGTTCCAACTACGCTTTGCTTAACTAATCGTGCGGCATATTCAAAAACGGGTAAATCATTATTAACCGCTGCAACAATGGCAGAACCTCGTGCTTGACCTAATTTTAGTGCGGAATCGGCATTATGAGCCATAAACACTTGTTCAATAGCAAACATGTCTGGTTGAAATTGGAGGATGATTTCGCTTACTCCGGCGTAGACACGTTTTAAACGCGTTGGTAAGTCATCAACTGCAGTACGGATACAACCACTGCCAAGATAGGTTAGTTGTCGTCCCGTTTGGCGAATTACACCGTAACCCGTCAAACGAGAACCAGGGTCAATCCCCAGAATGATAGTCATTAGAGCGCTGCTGCAACTTCGTCTGACACTTCTCCGTTATGATAAACTTCTTGAACATCATCACAATCTTCAAGCATGTCAATAAGACGTAGTAGTTTTGGTGCAGACTCTATATCCAAATCAACTTTAGTGGCTGGAATCATTGAAACTTCAGCGGATTCAGCGACTAAGCCTGCTGCATCTAGTGCATCTTTAACTTCACCGAATGATTCAGGTGTTGTAAATACATCAATAGCACCATCGTCATATGTCACAACATCATCAGCACCAGCTTCAAGCGCAGCATCCATGACTTGATCTTCGTCAGTTCCAGTTGGATATGAGATAACGCCTTTTTTGGTGAATAAGTAAGATACAGAACCATCAGTACCTAGGTTTCCACCAGTTTTAGTAAAAGCATGACGAACTTCTGATACCGTGCGGTTACGATTATCACTTAAGCATTCTACCATTACTGCCGTACCTGCTGGTCCATAACCTTCATAGATGATAGTTTCCATATTAGTATCATCTTCACCACCAACACCACGAGCAATTGCTCTGTTCATGGTATCTCGAGTCATGTTGTTAGATAATGCTTTGTCCATAGCAGCTCGTAGACGAGGGTTAGACGCTGGATCGCCACCACCAAGTTTTGCTGCTGTTACAAGTTCGCGAATAATTTTGGTAAAGATTTTACCGCGCTTAGCATCTTGAGCTGCTTTGCGATGTTTGGTATTGGCCCATTTACTATGACCTGCCATAAAATTCTCCAGATTAAATAATTTAAAAATCGAGCTATTTTAACAAACTTTTAGCTAAAGTTCATTATCAATCTCTTTATTCCTTTTCTGCTGTTAATAATAAAGTTTTTATTAGAGTCATTTCAATAAAAGTTGAGTATGTGGATATACAACATTGGTCTTATTTATTGCTGAAAGTTTGAAAAGAATAGTACTTATAGGTATATAACGTTAAATTGTATTGATAATTAAAAAATCGCTATATAAGCTTTGTACAACACTTGTTTAGTGCTCTTAGGCTTGAATAAATTTTTAGTTAGTAAAAAATAAAAAAAGCGCCCTATCAAGCAGCGCTTTTAATCTATTAAATAATATGGTTTAAAATTTTTACTAACTCATTCCATATTGTTTTAATTTTTTGCGTAAAGTACCACGGTTGATACCAAGCATATTTGCTGCTCGAGTTTGATTGCCACGAGTATATTGCATAACCATATCAAGGAATGGGTGTTCAACTTCAGCTAACACTAATTCGTATAGATCAGTAGGATCTTCACCATTTAATTGTGATAAATAGTTTTTTAAAGCTTGTTTTACCGAATCTCGTAAAGGCTTTTGTGTTATTTGGTCTTGAGAGTTTACAGTTGTAAATTTAAGTGCTGCAGCTGTAACGCGTTGTTCTGACATAGTATTTTTAACTCTTTTATTTGTTTCTAATTTGACTAAAAAATGCTTTTAGTGTTTTTACTTGCTCACTTGTATTGCTAAGTACACTAAATAAGCGCCTGAATTGATCACTATCAGCATAACTCTTGGTATACCAATTTACATGCTTTCTGGCAATCCTTAATCCTTTGTATTCTCCATAAAATTGATAAAGATCTTCAAGGTGTGTTAATACAATTTGTTCGACTTCATCAATTGTTTTATTTTTTTTTAACTGTCCGTGTGCTAAATAGAATGCAATTTCTTCAAATATCCAAGGTCGCCCCTGTGCCGCTCGGCCGATCATTATACCATCAGCTTGCGTATATTTGAAAACATCTTTTGCTTGTTCTGGTGTACAAATATCACCATTTGCAATTACCGGAATCGTTACCTTTTCTTTCACTGCTTTTATGGAGTCATATTCGACTTCTCCATTGAATAAGCATGCACGACTTCGCCCATGAATAGTAATAGCCTTTATGCCACAATCCTGCGCAATTTGTGCGATTTCAATGCAATTTCTATTATTTTTATCCCATCCAGTCCGAGTTTTTAGTGTTACTGGCACATCAACTGAGCCAACAACTTTTTGCAAAATATTTTTTATTAGATCTGGATGCTGCATTAATGCAGAACCAGCTAATTTTTTATTTACTTTTTTAGCAGGGCATCCCATATTAATATCAATTAATTGAGCACCATGTTTGACATTAAATTCAGCAGCTCTAGCCATTTCATCTGGATCTGAGCCAACAATTTGGACTGCACGTATACCTACATCATCAGTTGAAATCATTCTTAATGCTGATTTGTCAGTATGCCAAACATCTGAATTAGCTAAAAACATTTCAGAAATAGTCATTCCTGCACCAAAGCGATGACATAAATTTCTAAATGGTTTATCGCTTATTCCTGCCATAGGGGCCGCAATTAAATTGTTTTTTAATGTGACCTTGCCAATGCTAAGCAAATTAAGGTCGGCTATATTACGCATTTTTCCTCTAAGTTAAAAGGGGGTAATGTCACATTTTTACTTTTTTTTACCAGTAATTCGGCACCACTCTTCTTGCTCAATAATAGGATCAAGTTCAAAATGAGTCTGATATGCTTCATATACACTTTGAGATTGAGTGGCTAAAATACCTGATAATCCTAGTTTTCCATTAGTTTTTACAAGGTTATTGATCTGTGGTTCAAGTTCTTTTAAAGGGCCAGCTAATATGTTTGCGACAACAACATCTGCTTGTAAATTATTAGGAAGATCTTTTGCTAAATATAGTTCAATTTTTTCACTAACATTATTTCGCTCAGCATTGTCACGACTTGCTTGGATCGCTTGAGGATCAATATCTACTCCAATGACTCGCTTAGCGCCTAATTTTAATGCAGCAATGGCTAAAATACCTGAACCGCAACCATAATCAATCACTATCTTGTTGTTTAGATCTAGACTATCTAACCAAGTTAAACATAATGCTGTTGTCGGGTGGGTCCCCGTTCCAAATGCTAGACCAGGATCTAACATTACGTTGACTGCATTAGGATCAGGAATGTCTCGCCAGCTAGGGCATATCCATAATCTTTTACCAAATTGCATTGGATGAAAGTTATCCATCCACTCTCTTTCCCAATCTTTATCTTCTAGCTGTTCAATTTTATAGGAATATTGGTCTAGATTTAGTATCGCTTTTAATTCATCAATATCTATTTGAGCGTCATAAAGTCCAACTACGTCGGTGTTTCCCCAAAGTTTCGTTTCACCAGGTAACGGTTCAAAAACAGGGTTATCATAAGTATCTTGAAAAGTGACTGATACAGCACCTGATTCTTCTAGTTGCTCGCTGATTTGTTCAGCTAATTCATTAGTAGTGTTAATTCTGAGTTGAATCCAAGGCATAGTTTTTTCCTGTTTGGCCAAATAGGTTGGCAATAATAAATACAACTAATCCGATCAGTAACGATGGTATGATTGGATGGAAAGCATAAATCTTAATGTTATAAACAGCGAGAAGAGTATAGCTTATTGCACCAGCTAACATTGAGCAAAGTGCCCCTGTTGCATTCGCTTTTTTCCAGTATAATCCGAGTACTAATGGCCATAAAAATACTGCTTCAAGCCCACCAAATGCTAGTAAATTAAGCCAGATGATCATTTCGGGTGGTTTCCATGCGGCTAATATCAATAATCCACCAAAGAAATAGGTAATGGTAACTGATAATCGAGTTAGCATTTTATCACTAAATTTGGTATTTGGTCTTATCGTTAGGAATAGATCTTTAATAATAACCGATGATACTTGTAGTAGTTGGGCATTAATTGTGGACATTATAGCTGAAAGTGGTGCAGCCAAAAAGATTCCTGCAGCCAAAGGAGGCATAACTTTTATAATTAATGTGGGTACAATTTGATCCGGAATCGTTAAATCACTCACTATCGCATGACCTAGTGCTCCAGATAAATGCATAGTTAACATGATAATTGTTACAACTATAGTGCCAATAATAATACCTTGGTGTACCGCTTTACTATCTTTATAGGCCATGCAACGAACAGCAGTATGTGGTAAACCAACAACACCAAAGCAGACTAAAACCCAAAAAGAAGCCATAAAAGGGAAGTCCATAAAATTATTTGGTCCTTGTGGTGTTAATAAAGCCGGATCGATTGTATATAAACGGTCAATAATATTTGTAATCCCACCACCAGCGTAAATAATTGCGACTAAAAGTAAAATGGCACCGATTATCATAACTAAGCCTTGGAAAGCATCATTTAAAATGCTGGCTCTAAAACCACCAAAAGCCGTATATATTACTGTGCCGAATCCAAAAATAATTAATCCATTGTCATAAGGAATACCGACAGATGATTCTAATAAACGTGCTCCTCCTACAAATTGTACTGTCATCGCACCAACAAAAGCAGTAATTAAAGCGATACTTGCAAACCATACAATCATTTTACTTTTATAATGAGAATAGAGCATATCACTAAGCGTTATTGCATTGTATTTACGGGCTAAAATAGCAAACTTTTTACCTAAAATGCCCAGTGAAAGTAATACAGTAGGGACTTGGATCATTGATAAAAGCACCCAGCCAAGTCCATATTTATAAGCAGCCCCTGGCCCACCGATGAATGAACTAGCACTAATATAAGTTGCAGCCAAGGTCATCGCCAGTAAAAAACCGCCCATGGTGCGATTACCAATAAAATAGTCAGTAAATTGGTTTACTTTCTTTCTTTTTATATAAGCGTAAATTGATAACGCAAATACAAATATAAGGTAAATAATAAGAGGAAGAATAATATCTAATTGCACGCTTAATGGCCTATTCTAATGGAATATTTTTGAATTGTTTTTTTACCACAATATAACATAACAAGATAAAACCGAATGGTACCATTATACATGACAGCTCAAACCATAATGGTAAACCTATGAAACCTTTTTGATCTTTTAAACTATAAGCGCTAATTACCCATGCAGCGAAATAGATAAGAGTAAGTAACAATGAAAGCTTTGCTTCTTTATTAGCCTGCTTGTAACGAGTATCCATATTAAATAAATGGTTAATTAATTTGGGGGACTTAGAGTAAAAGAAAGTATTTAACTTGGCAAGTTTATTGCAATTTATGCAATATAGTGTTCTAAATATATCAATTTTCGCAATTATGATTTTACGCTATAGTGCTCTGATTAAAAATAATTCAACTCATGGAGAGAATAATGTCTAACTATTTTAATACATTAAATTTACGCGAAAAATTAGAACAACTAGGTCAGTGCCGTTTTATGGCTCGTGATGAATTTGCATCAGAAGCTAATTTTTTAAAAGGCAAAAAGATTGTGATCGTTGGTTGTGGTGCTCAAGGTCTTAACCAAGGGCTAAATATGCGCGATTCTGGTTTAGATATTTCTTACGCTTTACGTAAAGAAGCTATTACAGAAAAAAGAGCATCATGGAAAAAAGCAACAGAAAATGGCTTTAAAGTTGGAACTTATGAGGAATTAATTCCTACCGCTGATTTAGTTATCAACTTAACTCCAGATAAGCAACATTCAGCTGTAGTACAAGCTGTTCAACCATTGATGAAAAAGGGTGCAGCATTAGGTTATTCACACGGTTTTAACATCGTTGAAGTTGGCGAAAAAATTCGTCCAGATATCACAGTAGTGATGGTTGCGCCAAAATGTCCTGGAACAGAAGTTCGTGAAGAGTATAAACGTGGATTTGGTGTACCAACTCTGATCGCTGTCCATCCTGAAAATGATCCTAAAGGCGAAGGTTTAGCAATTGCTAAAGCATGGGCTGCTGCAACAGGTGGTCATAGAGCGGGTGTTTTACAGTCTTCTTTTGTTGCTGAAGTTAAATCTGATCTTATGGGTGAACAAACGATCTTATGTGGTATGTTGCAAACTGGATCATTACTTTGCTTTGACAAACTTGTCGCAGATGGCGTTGATCCTGCATATGCTTGTAAATTATTACAATTTGGTTGGGAAACGATCACTGAAGCATTAAAACAAGGTGGTATTACGTTAATGATGGATCGTTTATCTAATCCTGCTAAATTACGTGCGAATGCATTAGCTAAAGAATTAAAAGTGATCATGACTGATCTTTACCGTAAACATATGGATGATATTATTTCAGGCGAATTCTCATCAACGATGATGAAAGATTGGGCTAACGATGATGTTAACTTATTGAAATGGCGTAAAGAAACGGGTGAAACTGCATTCGAAAAAGCTGCCGAATATCAAGGTAAGATTGACGAACAAGCTTATTTTGATCAAGGTGTTGTTATGGTAGCAATGGTTAAAGCAGGGGTTGAACTTGCATTTGAAACTATGCTTGAATCTGGTATTTTACCTGAATCAGCTTATTATGAATCACTACATGAGTTACCACTTATTGCAAATACAATAGCTCGTAAACGTTTGTATGAAATGAATGTGGTTATTTCTGATACCGCTGAATATGGTAACTATTTATTTGCTAATGCAGCTGTTCCATTATTAAAAGAGAAATTCATGCCAATGTTACAAGCAGGTGACTTAGGTAAAGCTATACCTGAAGGCAGTGTTGACAATGCACAATTACGTGATGTTAATGAAGCTATTCGTCACCATCCAATCGAGATCGTTGGGCGTAAACTTCGTAGCTATATGACAGATATGAAAAGGATCAATGTAGCAAGTTAATTGATCTTAATCAGTTATGAAAAAGGTGCTAATAAGCACCTTTTTTTATGTCTAAAGTATCTTAACATCAAGCTTTAACTGCATTTAATATTTTGTAAAATTACGATTTGATCACAAAGGATCAAGGATCAAAAAAAGGATCCGACTTAGATCATTCGGATCCTTCTAAAATTTTCATAAAACTTTTAAAAATTAAATAATTAAAAATTTTTTATTTTAACTTTTTATTTATTTTTTATATTAGTTATGGTATATTTTGTTCAAATTTAGTTCAATTTGTAAGGATAAAATATCAATGAAAATGGCTTTTCGACCAACTGATAGCTGGCGTTGGTATTTTGATAAAGAATACGACAGCTTAATGCTTGAAATTTCATCAGAAATGTTATTTCGTTGTAATTATGCAAGCAAAATATTAATACCAGATGTATTTGATGAGTTTTCGTTTTCTGTTGATGACGCGACGGCTTATTATCTCTTTTATGATAGTTGCCAATCTTTAGCTTTAAGTGACTCTCAAAAAATTGAATTATCAATCAATGCAATCGTAGCTTCAAATTTTTTAAAACCACAAATGCCTAAGAGTTGGTATTTTTCTCAGCAACCTATGCTGTATAATCCAAAAGTTGCTGATATTGTGGAGGTAAACTTGCAAGAATCAGGTCAACGAGTATGTTTATTGGTTGTTGAAGCTGGTGAAAACGCATCGCTTTGTATTATTGCACAACCTACGTTCATCGCTATGAACAAAACTTTCTATTTTTCAGAAGCGATTAAAGTGATGAATGATAGATTAGCTTTAGCTCAGTCGTTCATAAAAACAGAAAACGCCACAGCTTTGGATAATGAGCAGTTAGAATTAAAAGCGATTTCTTAATTAACATAGTTTAAAATGGGTAGTTTACTACCCATTTACCGTTTAAAACTTATCTTTTATTGTTTAATACATGGTAAAAGGATTTTTATCCGACGTTAGCTGTAAACCTATTTCTGCTTCAAAAAGACCTTGATCTGCTGCTTTTTGTAAATAATCCCTTCCAGCTTCCCATAAGTCTAAATGTCGAGTAAACATCCAACCGACTCTGGATTGAGCATTCATATCATTATTTTCTAAATCACGTTGTAATTGTGGATTTTTTCTTAATTCATCTAAGGTTGAACAAGTTGACGATAGATATTCTCTCTCGATATCAAAGCAATATCTATTGTACCAATAAATTGCTTTATGAAAATCCTGAGGCAAAAGATAACCGACCATATACATTCTAGCTAATTCTTCTTGGGAAAATAGCGATCCATACTTTGCAGATTCTTTTATCCAATAAATTTTTTTATCCTTATCCCTATTCTTATAATGAAGTTTCCGCATGATTTCAGGATCTTTAACGTAATTCACATATTTAGTATAATTTTCCACGATTTTTTGATCTTGCTCATCATCAGTAAGTCTAGTCTTATAATATAAGTCAGCTATGTGAAGAAATAATTTAGGATCATTATCCGCAGCATAAGTGTAAAAATAAATGGCGGTTAAATATTTATGACGCTTTTCAAACCATTCAGCGATTTTCGTGGCGGTTTTAGGATCAGGTTTATCCTTGTCGAACTTTTCCAATAACGGATAGAGTTCTTTATGGTATGAATATTTGAGATTGTTCTTATACATTTCACATGCTGAAGAAGAAGACAATGTGCAAGCCTTTTTAAAATACATTAAAGCTTTGTTCATTTTAACTTCATTTAAATAGTAGCCACTCAAATAAAGTAAGGAAGGAATATCCCCTCGAAATGCGTTATCTTGCATACCATTCAAGATACTTTTATCAACCTCTGTGTTTCTTTTTTTATAAATTTGTTCATCAAACAGATATTCATAATTCAATAAAGTATCAATTCGATCTTCAATTTTAGCAAGAGCAATAAAATAGGGTAAAGATGGTTCACCAATATCTCTAGCTTCAGAAAATTTCCAAAGCGCTCTATTAGGAGCTCTATCAATAGATCTACCAGTAAGATGTGCTTGACCAATTAAAAAAGATACATAACCATTTACTTTTTGATTATTTTCTTTTTCCATATATCCAATAAAATCATAAAAATAATAGTAAATTGGGTTTTTTCTACTATCTTCTAAAGTCATTACTAATTTAATGGCGTTTAAATCACCATTCATTATTGCAATTCGTATTAATGATAATCCTTTATCTATTAATTTAGGTTTTATGAAACCATTTATTTTGTCAATTTCTAGTTTTTTACATCTATAAGGCAAGTAATTATCACGATCATCCTCTTCATCATACTCACCATAATAGATATCATTAGTCAAAATAAATTGATTTTTCCAAGTAGATACTAAATCATGAATGTTATAGATTTTACTGCAACTTTTGTTGTGAATTGTATTAGCCAATTCAATATAACTCATCCCTAGCTGAGTAAGATAAGTTAGATTTGTTGTATTGCCTTCTTCTAATTCTTTAAGTACTTTATGTTCCTTTTTTTCCTTTATATCGTCGAAAACCATTTTATAATGATCTAAAGAAAATACAGATGTAGAAAGGGAACCGAGAAGCGTAAATAAAAATAATTTTTTTAACATCCACTGTAGCCTAATATTTATTCCATTATTTTAATAAATTAAATTCTTTGTCTTATAATAAAAATTATTATTTTTCTATTCTATAGTGATATCACCTTTTGGAACACAACTACAGGCTAGAATATGTTTATTTTGTTTAATCGCTGACTGAGTTAAAGGTTTTACATTCCCTTTTGTTAATAATACTGAGCAACGACCACATACACCAGCCCGACAAGAGTTAGGAATTGTAATATGATGTTGTTCAAGTTGTTCTAAAATTGTTTGCTGATTATTACCTTTAATTTTTTTATCTTGGAAAGTAATTGTACAAGGTTGATAGTCTTTTATTGATTCTGTAGGAAAGTTTTTAATATAGCTTTTAGCTGGTTGGCGTTCAAGTACCTCAATTTTATCACCAATCGATACAGTACCATGATTTCGAGCAATCATATTCATACCAAAATCAATTTTACCATCCAAATTAGTTCTAAAATAACTTAAAGTTTTTAACGGTTCATTATTAGGTAAAGCTTTGGCTGAATTGACATTGAACGTGGTTAATACACAACGAGTACAAGGTTTGATGATATCAAATATTAACTCACCAATTTTAATGGTTTTCCATCCATCCTCTGCAAAAGGGAGTGTGCCATCAATAATAATATTGCCACGAAATTGGCGAATATCTAATTTTTCAGGACACTGTTGTTCAAGATAGTTAAATGATGCAAGATTTAACAACAAATAAGGATAACCATCAGCAAAACTAACTGGCACATCTGGATAACGTTTAGTTCTTCGACTCAATTTTTTGCCGATCCAACGCAATTGCACATCTTTTTGAAGAAATTGGCTAAAAAATTGATTAACTTTAATTGGCGCAATATGTGATGTAAAGTGATTTCCCCAAACTTCGGTTGCTTCATTACTTAGTGAAAACTCATCGAGATTAATCACGATTGATTCGTTAGTTGGTAATGACACCTGCACTTGGTTGTCAATTATTACCGTTTTAAGTTTTAACAGCTCTGGATATTGTCTGGCAGTTATAAATGTTCCATCTGGTTCACTTATCATTAAGATACGGTCATATTCAAAGCCACCATCAATACTCTTGGCACGCGTCAATGCAATACCTTGCATTGATTTAATCGGATAGATAAAGAGTTGTTTAACGGCAATCATATCGGCAAATATTTAATTATTTTGATCAAATTATATATTTAATTATTAGGGATTTATATATTTAAGTGCCATAAATTCATTCCTAAGCTATCTTACAATCGTCGTTCAATGATATTTTGTATAGGATGATATTCTGCTTTTATAAAAGAGGTATTATGTTCGCATGGGGTATCATCTTCAAGATATGTGACTTCCTCAAGTTTTAGTCGGGCAATGTTCTAAGCTATATATTTAATGAATTCTCTATTTTTTCATCACTAGATAAGATTTTTTGCTATTAGATTTGTATTGATATATTTTAATTGTTTAGTTGCTATGTTACTCCTCATTTTTATTCAAGCAGACTGGTTGCCTAATGAAGGATAAATTAGTTTAGTTAGCTTGAACATACAATTGAATTTGAGAATCTATTATTTAAGTAAAAATATCTAAACAAATTCTTGGTAACTGATATCAATAATATAATAAAACGTTTTACCGTTTGGTGTGATGACTGCTATTTCATCATCAATTTTATGACCAATTAAAGCTCTGGCAACAGGGCTATTAATCGATATCCAATTTCTTTTGGGGTCGAATTCATCACTGCCAACAATACGGTAGATATGTAATTTTCCTGAATCATCTTCCAATTTGACCCAAGCCCCAAAAAATACTTTTCCTTCTTGTCTTGGGTCAGGATCGACAATCGTTAATATTTCTAAACGTTTGGTTAAAAAGCGAACACGTCTGTCAATCTCGCGAAGACGTCTTTTTCCATAAATATATTCCGCATTTTCACTACGGTCGCCAAGGGCTGCAGCATCCGAAACAGCTTGAGTAACACGAGGCCGTTCTTCTTTCCATAAATATTTCAATTCACGATCGAGTGCCAAGTAGCCCTCTCTTGTTATATAATTAGCTTTTTGCATAATGAATATAAATTCCGTTAATCGACGAGATATACAGAGATATCATGATAAATAATCAAATTAGCCATATTATAGCGGGTGAATTAACCGTAAAACCAGAACAAGTTTTAGCTGCCATTCAGTTATTAGATGATGGTAGTACCGTTCCCTTTATTGCTCGATATCGTAAAGAGGTGACCGGAGGTCTGGATGATACCCAATTACGTACCTTAGATAGCCGTTTAAGTTATTTGCGAGAACTAGAAGATCGTAAACAAACAATTTTAAAATCAATTGAGGAACAGGGTAAATTAACCCCAGAATTAAGCCAAAAAATTACTGATACGCTTAGTAAAACGGAATTAGAAGATCTTTATCTTCCTTATAAGCCAAAACGTCGTACCCGCGGTCAAATAGCAATCGAGGCGGGGCTTGAATCTCTCGCTGACGATTTATGGCAAAATCCCGATCTCAATCCAGAAACTGAAGCTGAAAAATATATCAATGCAGATAAAGGCATTGCTGATACTAAATCTGCCTTAGATGGTGCCCGTTATATTTTAATGGAGCGTTTTGCTGAAGATGCCGCTTTACTTGCTAAAGTTCGTCATTATCTTTGGAATAACGCGCATCTTGTATCTCAAGTTATTACTGGTAAAGAGGAAGACGGTGCTAAATTTAGAGACTACTTTGCACAAAGTGAACTTATTTCAAAAGTGCCTTCTCATCGTGCTTTAGCGATGTTTAGAGGACGAAATGAAGGCTTTTTACAACTTTCACTCAATGCCGATCCGCAATTTGAAGAAACGCCAAAAGAGAGCTATTGCGAGCAAATTATTACAGAGCATTTAGGGATTCATTTTAATGATCAACCTGCAGATAAATGGCGTAAAGCAGTTATTAATTGGACATGGCGAATTAAGATTTTAATGCACATGGAAACCGAGCTTATGACCACTTTGCGTGAACGTGCTGAAGAGGAAGCAATTAACGTATTTGCAGCAAATTTACACGATATGTTGATGGCTGCACCTGCAGGTATGAAAGTCACCATGGGAATGGATCCAGGCTTACGAACAGGTGTAAAAATTGCTGTTGTGGATTCTACAGGTAAACTTATTGCGACCGAAACGATTTATCCTCATACAGGACAAGCTGATAAAGCAGCAATGATTGTTGCTGCACTTTGCATCAAACATCAAGTGGAATTAGTTGCAATTGGTAATGGCACAGCATCTCGTGAAACTGAACGTTTCTATCTTGATGTTCAGAAAAAGTATCCGGAAGTAAAAGGGCAAAAAGTTATTGTCAGCGAAGCTGGGGCTTCTGTTTATTCTGCATCAGAGCTTGCTGCTCAAGAGTTCCCTAATCTGGATGTATCAATTCGTGGTGCGGTCTCCATTGCTCGTCGTTTACAAGATCCTTTAGCTGAGCTAGTAAAAATCGATCCAAAATCCATTGGGGTGGGGCAATATCAGCATGATGTTAGTCAGACCCAATTAGCTAAAAAACTTGATGCGGTGGTTGAAGATGGAGTAAATGCGGTAGGGGTAAATTTAAACACTGCATCAATGATGTTACTTGCCCGTATCGCAGGATTGAATAAAGTTATTGCTCAAAATATTGTAGATTGGCGTAATGAAAATGGTCAATTTACCGATCGCAAACAGTTGTTGAAAGTTAGTCGTTTAGGCCCGAAAGCGTTTGAACAATGTGCTGGTTTTTTACGCATAATGGAGGGTAAAAATCCACTTGATGCATCGGCTGTTCACCCTGAAGCCTATCCGGTTGTCGAACGAATTTTAGAGAAAAATCATAAATCTTTAAAAGAAATTTTAGGTGATACTCATTATCTGAAATCATTAAAAGCGGTTGATTACGTTGATGACCATTTTGGTGTTCCAACTGTCACTGATATTATTAAAGAACTTGATAAACCCGGACGAGATCCAAGGCCTGAATTTAAAACTGCCCAGTTTGCTGATAACATCGAAACAATGGAAGATTTAAAAATAGGTATGATTATGGAGGGTGCGGTAACCAATGTTACCAATTTTGGTGCTTTTGTTGATATTGGTGTACATCAAGATGGTTTAGTTCATATATCAGCATTATCTGATAAATTTGTTGAAGATCCACGAACGGTTGTTAAAGCTGGTGATATTGTGAAAGTTAAAGTGATTGAAGTGGATATTGCCCGCAAACGTATTGCTTTATCGATGCGACTTGATGATCCAACAACGCCAAAAGTAGAAGGGGCCAAAGCTCGAACGAATAAATCAACCGGCACTTCTAAAAGTGGACAGTCAGCGCCTATTACAAATAGTGCAATGGGTAATGCTTTTGCTGCAGCTTTTAAAAAAGGAAAATAAATTCAGTTATATTTTATTTGTAAAGGGAGGTTAATGCCTCCTTTTTATTTAACGCTAATTTCAAAATATTTTAATAAAATTATTGATGATAAATCCAGTGATTAAAAATCAAATCAGGAGCTCAATCACTTTATTTAGAATTATTATTTTAATAAATATTCATTTGAGAACCATTAAATATCAATAAATTGATATTTCGCTATTCCATATTGTATATATTATTATATACTATGCACAATTGTGTAGATTATTTTTAACATATACAATTAATTATCTGATTTAATCAGCCTGTTAGTAAAGTTAAACTACTTTGCGCTGATCTTTTTAATAGCATTTCTTATTTTGATATTCTTAAATTAGTTTATTAACAACATTTGAATATTACACTTTTTCGATAGCGACATAGTCGTTTTTGCTCTAGATATTAAATAAAAATATACCGTTACATGGATGCAATTTAATAACTTTCTAATGGTTTTTATTGCTTATACGCGTTTTTAAAATTTGAAATAGGTAACAATTTTTATCAATCATTTGATAATTCTGTAGTTTATTAAAACTTTAAATCAATAACTTTATTCTAATTTGCAGGAAAGTTTATGAGTAGAGGAATTAGCATGAATAGTAAAATGTTTGTTTCCCCAAAATTTTATTTGATGCAATTAATATTTAATATTACAGCTATTTCTTTTTTTTGCCTTTTTTGCCATACATCTCTAGCAGCATTATCATTTGCTGCAACCACTACGCAATATATTCACGGTAATCCGCCTGAAATTCTAGAATCTGCTGATACAAAAATCTTAAATGGAATTCAATTTAAATTAAATATTGATGGTATTGATCCTGTGATTGTTTTGCCTGGTACTGATAATAAGATTTCTGTTGCTTACAACACTTCACCAAGTATTTATTCATTTGGGGTAGATACTTCAAGTTTGAATGATAGTGATATAAATGATGTAGATGGTGACAAAGTGGCTACTACCGGCAGTTTTATCATTCAGTCTATTAATACTGAATGGCGGGACTCAAACAATAACATAATTCCTTCTGATTCTACTTCCCAACTTGGTAGTGATGTGTGTAATTCATCGACGGCTAATGCAAAATCATCAGTAAAAGTAACGATTCAATTTGTTGCTAAAACCCAGTACGGTGCTCCTGATCAGTCAGAACCAAGAGAAGTCTCTAAAACATTTCAAGTCAGTGCTGATGATGGTATCTGTTATATTAGGCCTGGTGTATTGGCTCTGATTATGCACAATGGATGGGATGAAGGGGATAACTATGCTCCTTATGGTGCTGATACGATAGATCTTGATGTTCCTTATAACGTAGACCAATTTACTATGCATAAAGGTTTTAAGGCCTCCGCTAAAGATCAAAACGGCAATTACTTCCCAACATATGGTTTCCCGGATGCACGTTTTAGAATTGTGCCGGTAAATCCAATTTCAGATTATAGTTATACCTTGGTTAAAAATCCGAATAATTCACTAATTAGTGCTTCTCGTGATTCAAGCGCTGATTCTAAAAGTGAATTTAAATTTACCGAAAATGTACCAGCTCAAGATGATAAATTTGTAATATTAGTTACCAATAATCGAACGTTAGCACAGTTTTATTACACTTTCTCTATAAAACATTGGTTATATTTTACAAATAACTTGGCTGGCAATTGGCAAAGCGCAAATACATATTGTCAAAATAATAATGATAGATTACCAATACGAGCTGAGTTATCCAATTCTCCTTTTGCTACCGTTTCAACAAATAATGATTTCTATTATGTAAAAAATAATGGATATAGAAGAGCAATAGGTGAAGGATTATTGCCAGAATGGGGTAAAGTCTACTTTTATTCGCCACTTGATTATATTGGGCGAGATATGATGTCTGGTGCGCCAAATTTAAGAAGTTTAATCAATTATGATTTCTATTTTACCAGTGAACCATCATCGGTAAAAGATGCATTAGGTAATTATCGATATTACAGTGTAGGGATGGTAGAAGGTAATATTATTGTTGAACCAGATGTAGCATATACCTTATGTGTTAAATATTAACGTTGATATACAATTAGCTATTTTTTAAAAAATCTTAACAGATATTAATGATTTATATTAATCTTTGATTTTGCTGTTAATCAAATGAGCAGGTTTTCAACCTGCTCATTTTTATTTCAATAATCTCATGGGGTAAAAAATTTAAGCCATTATTTTGGAATTTTTATAATAAGCCTGTTAATGGCTAATTAGGCACACACTTATTAAAAAAACGCTATTATGATAAATAAACAGTTGGTAAAACAATATTTTTCAGACCAAATTGTTTTAATTCCATAGCAAAATTTTCGATATGTTGTTTTGAGGCGCTCTGCCATGTTTTGGCTTCACCTCTCACACCATGATTATGAAATGCATTGATTCTAATTTTTATATTTGCATCAAATTGCTTTAAAAAATTAGCTAACTGTTCAGCGTTTTGTTGTAAATCGGTATGCTTAGGAATAATTAGAAATCTGACTTCATATAATTTATTCATTTTTGCAAGATATTCAATTGACTTTTTAACTCTTAAATTTCCCTTGCTGGTTAATGCTTCATGTACTTGATTATCCCATGCTTTAAGATCAATCATTGCCCCATCCATTACGTTGACTATTTTTTGCCAACCCAATTGAGGTAAATATCCATTACTGTCAACAAAACAGCTTAGGTGTTTTAAATCCTGAGCTTGTTTAATCGCACTAAAAAGCTGTTCAATAAACGCCAGTTGCAGTGTTGCCTCACCACCGCTTAGGGTTATTCCGTTTAAAAAAGGTAGATATTTTCGGATAAGTTTTAAAATATCTTCAATACTGTATCGATAAGTCATCGGTGTTGACTGATAGTTACAAGTGTTTATACAAGTATCACACTGCTGGCAAGTTGAACTTTGCCAAATGACTTTGTTGTTGATAAATGATAATGCTTGATGGGGGCAGGAAGCAACACATTCACCACACTCCTTACACCGTGAAATGGTATAAGGATTGTGGCAATTTAAACATTTAAAATTGCAGCCTTGTAAAAAGATGACTAACCGGTTTCCCGGTCCATCAACACAAGAAAAGGGTAAAATTTTATTAACGATTGCCCATGACTTGTTCATGGCTTATTACCCTAGGGGTCCTGCATAAGTAACTATTGTTCACTGTATCTTCGGCTGCTTCACTACCTAAAAATGTGGTATTAATCCGCGAACCTTCTTCTTTATATTTTTTGATATCTGATAATCTCACCATATAACCAGTTACACGCACCAGATCATTACCACTGATATTAGCCGTAAATTCACGGAAACCAAATTTAAATGCTGCTTTACAAATTTGTACTAAGGCTAATGGATTATTTTTAATCGTTTCATCAATAGTTAAAATATCACTAATGCCAGATGTATAATATTTATGGTGTTTAAATAATGCCATAATATGGGTAACAGGATCTGGTTCATGTCCATAAGGGATACGTAAACCAGGTGTTGCACCGCGGTCTGTACTGATACCTGACTGCGCATGTAACATCGCTTTACCTTGCCATGCATGTTTAATTTTATGATTATCAATAAAGTCGGCTAATTGCTCAGAAATGGTGGTAGCTAGTTCATTAGCATCTTCATCAACACCATAGCGACCAGCTAAGTTAGATTTTTCTTGTAGAATATTAACCGCTTCAGCCATAGCATAAATACCAAACATTGGTGCAAATCGAGTTGCGTCAATTAGTCCTTCTTTGACTAAAAAACTATTTTGAAAGAAATTCGATTTTTCATAAAGAAATTCCGATCTCGCTTTGATTAAGTTCAATTGCAATTGGCAATAATAAGGCAGGGTATTTTGTAAAAAGTCGGTAATACTGTTACTTTTTAATGCGACTTCTTTTAAATTAATTCTGGATAAAGTACTACCACCACCCGCAACAGGGAGAGAGTTATAACAACTCACAACACCATAGCCTTTATCATCAAAATCTTTTTTGATCATCATATTATTAGCGATATGTGGTTTTGCTGTTTGGCAAATATTCTCAATTGCTGTATTTAGTAAAGATTCTGGGGTGATATCTTCATCATAAATAAATGTTAAATTAGGCGCAACTTGTTTGAGTTCACGATCAACACGTAAAATTACTCGACAGATCACATTGTCAGTTGGACCAATATTGGCGTGCATAAATGCATCAGGAAGATTGCGATCAAGCATAATCCAAAAACGTTTTAATCGCTGATAAAGCTCTTCTTCTGTTAAATTGCCAACATAAGGTAGTAACACTTTATCCAAACAACCCAAATAAACAGGCATACCAGTGACCGAAGGAACATGATGATAAGCAATTGTCAGCATATTTATGGCATCATCAAAATTTTTTGCAGGCTCAAGCTCTAAATACTCAGATCCTTGTTTAAGGAATTTTGCATAATCTGGTAACACATAACGAGGTTTATACGGTGCATGACCTTCGTACATGTCACAAATTACACGCTCATCTAAGGCTTGCTTAGTTTCACTATCCAAATCAACATAAGGTAAATTATTTTCCGCTGCTAAAGCGAGAAGGTTCGCTTTTTGTTTAGGTGACAGATTGGGATCGGTCACAATATCGTAACAATTTTTTTGAAATTCTGTCATGTTCATAAATACCTCTATATTACCTATATGTTGAAAGCAAAAAATTAAATTTAATGGCTAATTTATAATACCAATTTTACCCGTGCCATTTATATTCTACATTTCTTTTTTAAAGCCGTTATTTTTCCAAAATGAAATTAACCGGTTCATAATCTGCCGCATTAATTGGTGAGTGCGCTTCAATATATTCTCTTATCACATCCGCGTCTCGGTAACCTGTATCGACATAAGTTGGTGAAGTGTTGGTAACGGGATAACCATCTCCACCAGCCGCTAAATAATCTAACGTGGTAATACGATAAGATTTTTGCAAATCAATTGGCTCATTATTAATTTTAATATCGCTAATCGTATTGCTAGCTAGCGTGATATTTTTTAAGTGAGTATAACCACCAGAACCATGTTTTTTACTTAATGCAACTTTAAGATATTCCACCAATTCACGGCCGGTTAACTCAAAGTAAACAACTGTATTACCAAAAGGCTCAACTTTCAAAATATCACGATAAGTAATATTTCCTTCAATAAGTGAATCACGAATCATACCGCCAGCCATAATGCCAACATCAGCATTCGTTTTTTCAATAAAGGCACTGAGTAACAGCTGTCCCATATTGCTTTGTTGATATCTTACTACACTACGATCACCTTCTAAACGACCGATTAATTCACCTGTTTTAGTGAGTAATTGCTGTTTACCTTGATCTTGATAAGGTTTAAGTGTTTCTAACAATTTTTTATCTTGTTCTATTTCACTAGTGTAGTATTCAAGACGTTTAGTATCGTTGCCATTGTCGACTTCTTTTTTCAAGTTGATAGGAATTAACTGATAATTTTCCAGTGTAATTTTACCGTTTAAAAAGACAAAGTCGGCACGACCAACATATTTACCCCATTCATGAGCTTGAACAATCCAAGTTCCATTTTGTTGATCGGGTGCACATGGCGTGCCAGGAACATACTCAGTAATACGTTTGTTAGGGCTAGCCATACATACAGGTTTTTGAGAGTGACCACCTACAATCATATTTAAATCACCTGGTTTCAATCCCCGTGCTAACTCAACATCACCCGGTGCCATTGAACCATGTTCACCATTTTCATAATGTCCCATATGAGTAACCGCAATAATCATATCTGGGCGCTCATTATTTTTAATTTGACTTATCACCTTCTCTGCTTCAGGCAAGGTTTTGCGAAACTCAACACCGTCAGTATTTTTAGGTGAAGCAAGGAAAATTGTATCATCAGTAGTTAAACCAAATACCGCAACTCTAATGCCATTTAAATCAAACATTTTATAAGCATCGAAAACGCGATTATCAGTATTTTTGAAGTAAGTATTTGCTGATAAAAATGGAAAGTGAGCCCATTTTTGTTGTTCACGAATAACTGCTAAAGGATGATCAAACTCATGGTTACCAACAGCCATTGCATCATAACCAATACTGTTCATACCCATAAAATCGGGTTTAGCTTGTAAAACATCGGATTCAGGAACGCCTGTATTAATGTCACCGCCAGATAGCAGAAGTAATTTCCCACCTTTTTCGGATACTTCTTTTCTAATTTGGTCAACTACAGTTTTTTGAGCAGCTAAACCATATTCACCAATGTCATTTTGCCAAAAATGGCCATGATGGTCATTAGTATGCAAAATAGTAAAAGAATAGGGCTTATCTTTTTCCCAAGTAGGTGCAGTAGATTGCTTGGTTGCAACTGCTGCGAATGAATTAACTGAGAACAGACCTAAAATAATAACTAGTGACAGTTTAAATTTAAAACAATACATGGCATCTCCCAAATCCTTATTAGAGCTATTCCGTAATTACTTTGAAAATCAATTGTGGTTGTTTAGCACTATCACTGATAGTAATATTGTCATACAATTTTTGTTTAATTGCATCAATCTTATCGCTACTTGAATGAATAGTTAATAATGGTTCACCCACTTCAACTTTATCACCCACTTTTTTATGTAAAACAATACCAACAGCTGGATCAATAACATCTTCTTTAGTTGCACGTCCAGCGCCTAATTGCATCGCCGCAATACCAATTTGGTCGGCAATAATGCGTGATACATAACCTGATTTTTGTGCAGGTAGATCGATTTGGTAAGGGGCGTTGGCTAATTTTTCAGGATGATCAACAACAGAGTTATCTCCACCTTGAGCTTCAATTAACGTTTTAAATTTCTCTATCGCTTTACCATTTTTAATGACTTCTTGAAGTTTTTCTCTTGCTTCCTCTAATGTCTTAGCTTTATTGGCTAATACAACCATTTGACTACCAAGCGTTAAAACTAACTCAGTTAAATCAGCAGGACCATGACCATTTAATGTATCAATGGCTTCTTTAACTTCTAAGGCATTACCAATAGCATAACCTAAAGGTTGAGACATATCTGAGATAATCGCCATGGTTCTACGACCAATTTGATTACCAATATTAACCATTTCATGTGCTAATTTCTCAGAGTCTTCCATCGTTTTCATTAAAGCACCGTCACCGGTTTTGACATCCAACACAATAGCGTCAGCACCCGCAGCCAGTTTTTTACTCATGATTGAACTGGCAATCAGCGGAATAGAGTTAACCGTGCCGGTTACATCACGTAATGAATAAAGTTTTTTATCAGCTGGGGTTAAGTTACCTGATTGACCAATAACCGCAACACCTTTTTGGTTAACCTGATCGATAAACTCTTGCTTACCTAATTCGATTTTAAAGCCGGGAATAGTTTCAAATTTATCGGTTGTTCCACCAGTATGGCCTAATCCTCGACCTGACATCTTGGCAACAGGAATATCTAAAGCAGCAACTAATGGTGCTAATACTAAAGTGGTTGTATCACCCACACCTCCGGTTGAATGTTTATCTACTTTAATACCTTTAATTGATGATAGATCAACAGTATCACCGGAATACATCATAGCACTAGTTAAATCAGCACATTCTTTCGAAGTCATACCTTGATAATAAATAGCCATAAGTAAAGCACTTACTTGGTAGTCAGGAATCGTACCATTAGTATAATTGGTAATAAAAAATTGAATTTCTTCGGTAGTTAAGGCATGTCCATCACGTTTTTTTTCAATAATATCTACAAATCTCATTACACTTCTCTCTTAATATCAATAAATCAAATTAGGTTTATATTTTTTCATCCATTATATGGATTGATGATAATTCTGATCTTAGCTTCATCACTCTCTTTTATTATTTTCTATCAATTTTTTTGATAGTTAAAATTTTCTTATTCAGAAATAATACTAATCTAAATCACTAGGTGAAAAAGACCAAGGCAACAATTCACCGACAGTGGTTTCTTGGATTTTACCATGCATATTTGTCAAAATAACTGGCATATCTTTGGCGCAAAATTCACTAATGACTTGGCGACAAGCTCCACAAGGTGAAATTGGTCCATCAGTATCGCCAATTACAACTAATTTTTTAAATTTTGTTTTACCTTCTGATACCGCCTTAAAAATCGCAGTTCGTTCAGCACAGTTGGCTAGGCCATATGAGGCATTTTCAATATTGCATCCTAAAATAGCTTCGTCATCTTCGGTAATTAATACTGCACCTACTTGAAATTTAGAATAGGGTACATAAGCTTTTGAGCGTGCTGTTTTAGCTAGTTCAATTAGTTTTTCAATCTTCATATTCATAATCCTTGTTATCATCAATAGATTTTTAGTTTTGCGATTTTGTTGGTGCTTGTAAATTAAGTTGATATACACCAAAGCCTAAATTATCTTTTTCAATAAACTTAATTGGGTACAATGAATGTTTTTCAATATAAGCTTTGGCTTCTTCAGTTGGGGAAGATTCAAAGCGAATATCCAAATTAATTTTGCTGGTAATTGGTGCAATTCGCCAGTTATTATCAACCTTCACATTCACTTCACCTTGTTTTTTAGTGTGATTAGTAATATAGGCTGAAAGAATGACCCTTAAATCATCCGGAGAATTAAATTTAACATTTTTACCACCAGTACCAGGGAATGTTCCGGTATATGCACGATAGTTATTGGTGGCAATTAAAAATGCTTGATTGGAAGCAATAGGTTTTTGTTGATAAGTTAAGTTTACGATACGTTCTGAATCAGGATTAATTAACTGACAATTACCATCATAACGTGCAGGTTTAGTAATATCAATTTGATAACTCACACCATCAATGGTATCAAAATTATAAGTTCTAAATTTATCCCAATTAATCAAATATTGTGGTTGTGACGAATTGATATCAATTTGATTATAAACACCTGCTGAGCATTCCAACCACTCTTTAACATCTTTACCCGTTATTTTTACTGCAGATAAAATATTAGGATAAAGATAGATATCAGCTGCATTTCTAAAAGTTAAATCACCTTTTTTAACATCAACATAAGCTGAAGGATCGTTTTTACGACCACCAGCTTTAAATGGCGCAATTGCCGATAAAATGGGTAATCCATCCAGATCTGGATCACCTTGAACAAACTGTTTCACATAATCAATTTGCGCATCACTAATAATTTGCAAAGCAGAAGTATCTTCGACTAATGCTAAATAACTATTGATATCGGTTGAAACCTTGCCAATTGGTTTACCAACAAATTCACGGGTACCTTCGTGGTCGTCTCTTAACGCATTCGTAATATTTTTATCTGATCCAACTAATGCTTTTTTATTTTTAATATCAAAGATCGGGCGAGCTTCTGATTTACCAGAAATGACTTTCCAATTAGCTTTATCACCTTCAATAACTAAATCAACTACACCTAAATGACTTCCCCATTGTCCAGGCATTACTGCGGGCACATGATTGATATTTCCGGTACTAATATCAGTATTAGGCAATGATTTAAAATCCTCGCTAGGAAAGACCCCATGAGAATGACCAAACATAATAGCATTAATACCTTCAACTTGGCTTAAATAATAGACTGAATTTTCAGCTAAAGCCTTATATGGTTCGGCAGAAACACCTGAATGCGGAATTGCAACAATGATATTTGCACCTTGCTTTTTCATTTCAGGCACTAATTGTTTCGCGGTTTCAGTGATATCTTTAACAATTACCTTACCTTCCAAATTAAGTTTATCCCACTGCATAATTTGTGGTGGCACAAAACCAATATAACCGATTTTAATAGTGTGTTGTTTACCTTCTCTATCAACGACCGGTTTATCTAAAATAATATATTGCCTAAAGTAAGGTTTATTTGTTTTCGCATCAAAAACATTAGCATTAACATAAGGAAAATTAGCACCAGCTAGACTTTTTTGTAAAAAATCTAAACCAAAATTGAACTCATGATTACCGATGTTACCAACTACATAATCTAGCGTATTAAGTGCTTTATAAACAGGATGAGTCTCACCTTTGTTTAGACCTTTATTCAAAGCATAATCAGCCATTGGACTGCCTTGAATCAAATCGCCGTTATCAACTAAAACACTGTTTTTTACCTCTTTTCGTGCTTGATGAATTAAATTAGCTGTTTTAGCTAAACCAAAAGTATCAATGTACTGATCTTTGAAATAGTCATAATTCATCATATTACCGTGCAAATCGGTAGTTTCGATAATTCTTAAATCTACTGTTGCTGCTTGAAGTGAACCAGATATTAATAGGGTTAGTAGGCTTAATCGGGTTTTATTCATATCAATCTCCTATTTCTCTGATGTTGTTAATCATTAACATATAATAAAACGAGATAATTCTTAAATCGTTCAATAATAGCAGGGTGATATTGCTGAACGTTGATTGCCTGTTGTAGACATTGCTTATCATTACTAGTAAAAAAGGCTAAAACGTCATTAAACAAACGTGATTTTTCGGTTGGTTCAATAAATGCAGCATCAATTCCACAAAGTGTAATATCAAACAGTTCCAATCGAGAAAAATGAAAAAAATGCTCAGCGAGCTGATATTCTTTCTCTATATCGGTGCCAAATATGCCTGCGTCATCGGTATTAAGCGTTATTCTGACCCCTCTATCATAAAGTTGTCGAATTGGGTGATTAAGAATATCACCATTTAACTTATTGACTAAAATACGATTACTAGTAAGCGCTATTTCTAAAGTGATCTTGTTATCAATTAAATTCTCAATCAACTTATCATCTTCAATGGCGGCGATACCATGTCCAATACGATTCGCGCCATGTTTAAGCGCTTGGATAATACTTTCAGCAGAATCAATTTCACCAGCATGATAAGATTTTTTTAAATTTAATTTAGAAGCAAGTTGATGGGCTTTTTCAAAATCATCAAAATGACCTGCTTTTTCATTACCTGCGATATTAAATCCGGTAATAAATGGGTGGGGGTTATTCTCAATAAATTGCAGTGTATCGTATACCACATCGGCACCCAGATGGCGCACGCCAATCACATGGTATCTTACAGTAATATTATGTTCTTTTTGAACATCAATAATCGCTTTATCCATTTGATTAAGCGTTTGTTTAAATCTTTCTTGATCCCAAACTAATTTACCTTCGCTTTCCATGGCACAAATATGATAGGGAGACAAAAATAGCTCGCAATAGATTAATCCTTGCTTGGCATTTCTGCTTAAAAAATCGTAAGTAATTAGGTAATAATCGTCGGGATGTTTAACAAAATTAGAGACAGTATCATAAGTTTGGATAAATGAAACAAAATCGGATTCATCATAATTATATCGACCGTTTTTATAATCGCTTGCATCATATTCACCGGGTCGATAGCACAATGAATCAGGAAAAGTCAGATGATTCTTATCGGCTAGTTTTTTTGCCATAAATGGTGTAATACTACCTTCCACATGCTCATGAAGTATAACTTTTGGGATTATTTGCTTATTCATCTAGTTCTAATCTGTTTAAGTATATGCTTATAGGGCACTTGTAAATTATTCATCAGACTAAATTGATACAACTTTTACAAGCATCTTATTCTACCTTGATAAGACAATTATTTTCCATACATTTTGTGTGACTTATCAACTTCTTTGAAATCAAGTGGCAACAATAAACAGGCAACAAATGAGTTGCCTGTTTATTGATGTGGCCAAATTGGTTAATTTAGTTTATCTATATTAACCTTGCCTTGAGTTTGATATTAATTTCTGTTATCAAGAGTATCATTCTTGAAAATAAAGACAAAAATAATAGCAAGTAATAAAGAATATCCTGCAAAAATTAACCAAATTGTACGCCAGTCAATGACACCATTTACAGTGTAAAGATCCACAACAACACCACTGATAGTTGAACCTAAATAAGCCCCAATACCATTGGTCATAATCATAAATAAACCTTGTGCACTATTACGGATATCTGGTGAAACTGTTTTATCAACGTACATAGAACCCGAAATATTATAGAAATCAAATGCACAACCATAAACAATCATTGACAGAAGAAGTAACGTGAAACCTACAGGTGATGGATCGCCAAAAGCAAATAATCCAAACCGAGCAACCCATGCCAACATACTAATTAACATGACATACTTGATACCAAATCTTTTCATAAAAAATGGTACAAATAAAATAAATACAACTTCTGACATTTGTGAAATAGATAGCAATACTGACGGATATTGCACAACTAAACTATCAGCATATTCCGGAATACTTTTAAATGAAAGTAAGAACGGATTACCAAAAGTATTGGTAATTTGTAAAATACCACCAAGGAAGACAGCAAAGACAAAAAAGATAGCAATTCTAGGTTGTTTGAATAATACAAATGCATCTAAACCTAAAGAACTTACAAGCGACTTTCTTTTTGACTCATCTTTAGCAATGACAATTAATGGCAATGTTAATGAATATAGGCTGAGTAAAATCGAACCGCCAGCTGCAATATAGAGCTGTACATTGCTTAATCCAACTTTTAAGAAACTAACAAGCCACATAGCAACAATGAAGCCGATAGTACCAAAAATTCTTATACTAGGGAATTGCGATATAACATCAAGACCTTCTGATTCTAAACAAGAATAAGAAATTGAGTTAGAAATCGCGATAGTTGGCATAAATGCTAAACAATGAATTAAAATTACCACGACCATCATAAATGGTGTTGTGACTGAAGCGGCAATAAAAAGGGTTATTGCTCCAAATAAGTGGCAAAGCATGAATAAGCGATTAGCAGGAATCCATCTATCTGCAACAACACCAAGCAGACCAGGCATAAATAAGGATGCTATGCCCATAGTACCATAAACTGTACCTACTGTTGTTCCAGTAAAATGCAAGGTCTCCATCATGTAAGAGCCTAAAGTTATAAGCCAGCTACCCCAGATAAAAAATTGCAAGAAAAATATAACTTTAAGTTTGAACTTAATATTCATTTCGTTTCCTTATTAAATGAGTTCTCTTCTAACCTATTAGATAAAATTAATGAATAAATAAAAATTGTTATTACTATCGATGCGTTAGTTATAACGTTAAACACATTTACTGATAAAATTAATTAATGACAGTCAATGTAAAACTTTTATTTCTTAAACAAAAAAAATGGCAGAAATTCTGCCATTAATTTAATCTGAATTAAGTAATACCGACTCTAACGCAACAGTAATCATCTCTTTGAAGCCTAGCTGGCGTTCTTCGGAAGACATCGCTTCGCCTTTTCGAATATGATCTGATACCGTACAAATCGCCAACGCTTTTGCGCCATATTCAGCCGCCACACCATAAATACCAGCAGCTTCCATTTCGACACCTAAAATATTGTATTTTTCCATGATATCGAAAAGATCAGGCTCAACGCTATAAAACAGATCAGCTGAGAAAATATTACCAACCTTCACATTAACATTTAAATCTTTAGCTGCATTAACTGCATTACAAACAAGACCAAAGTCAGCGATGGCAGCAAAATCATGATCTTTAAAACGCAAACGATTCACTTTAGAATCCGTACAAGCGCCCATACCAATAACAACATCACCAAGATTAACATTTGGGCTAATTGCACCACACGAACCGATACGAATAATGTTTTTGACACCATAAAACTTAATCAATTCGGTTGTATAAATAGAACAAGATGGGATACCCATTCCATGCCCCATAACAGAAACTTGTTTACCTTTGTACAGACCAGTAAAACCGAGCATTCCTCTGACATTCGTTACTTCTTTAGCATTATCTAAAAAAGTTTCGGCAATAAACTTAGCTCGTAATGGATCGCCGGGCATTAATACCGTTTGAGCAAAAGCACCATCGGCGGCGTTGATATGAGGGGTAGGCATTTAACTCTCCTGATTTATTACTAAAAAACGTCCTAAACAATTGCTATTTACGAATAAATGACTTGCCATAATCCATTGGTGACAAATCAAAATAATCAGCAACACTTTGTCCAATATCAGCAAATGTTTCACGATGACCTAATGATCCAGCTGGAACACTATCACCATAAACTAAAACTGGAATATGCTCACGAGTATGATCCGTACCAGGCCAGGTTGGATCACAACCATGATCGGCACTAATAATTAAAAGATCGTCTGGTTCAATAAGGGCTAACATCTCAGGTAAACGGCGGTCAAAATATTCTAAAGCCGCAGCGTAGCCTGCAACATCACGTCGATGACCATAAGATGAGTCAAAATCAACGAAATTGGTAAACACAATCGTGTTATCTTTCGCTTGTTTGATTTCTTCTAGCGTAGCATTGAATAAAGCCTCAATACCTGTAGCTTTAACTTTCTTAGTGATACCCACTTCGGCATAAATATCGGCAATTTTACCAATTGATACAACAGTACCTTGTTTTTCTTCAACTAGCTTTTTAATCATTGTCGGAGCTGGTGGTTCAACGGCTAAATCATGACGATTACCAGTACGCACAAATTCACCTGGCTTATTACCTAAAAATGGACGAGCAATAACGCGGCCGATATTATAATCGCCTTTATTAAGCTCATCACGAGCTATCTCACAAACCTCATAAAGTTTATCAAGACCGAAAGTCTCTTCATGGCAGGCAATTTGAAAAACAGAATCAGCAGAGGTATAAAAAATAGGTTTACCAGAAGCCATATGCTCAAGCCCAAGCTCATCAAGAATCACTGTACCTGATGAATGACAATCACCAAGATAACCAGGCAAGTTAGCACGTTTAACAATATTATCTAATAATTCTTTAGGAAAACTATTGGTAGTATTGGTAAAATAGCCCCAATCAAACAGAACAGGAACACCCGCGATTTCCCAGTGACCTGAAGGCGTATCTTTACCCGACGAAATCTCACTGGCAAAGCCATAAGCACCAATAACTTCACCTTCGGTAGCCATTCCTTTAGGGTATGAACCAGTTGATTCATAAGCGGCTTCTATCAAACCTAACTTTCCTAAATTAGGTAATTTTAATGGGCCTTGACGACCATGATCTGCATTACCTGAAGCACAAGCTTCGGCAATATGGCCTAAGGTATCAGAACCTTCATCACCATATTTTTTTGCATCTTCAGCACCGCCGATCCCAAAGGAATCGAGGATCATAATAAAAACTCTTTTCATAATTTCCTCTAAATCACAACTACCACTAAATATTGCAACAATCTTAAAACATAAAGTTATATAAAACCGTGATCGATAACTTATTTTTTAAATTTCATTAATAATAACGTCTACCACAAGGTTGAGTAAAATAGATTTTAACTAAATTTATAAATAAGATCGTTTGGGTAGCTATAATACATGATAAAAAAAAACAAAAAAGGGAAAGTGTCCAATTTGTAGACTATTTGTCTAATTTTTTGACACATATATCAAGCTAAAAGTAGTTAAGATCATTAAAAAAAATTTTAATGCATAAAAGATCGTTTTGCGTTGTGATAATATAGCAAATAAATAAACAATCGACACAATAGAATAAATTGCTTTATCAAAATAGATAAAGGCATTGATTTGATACTTTTAAATAAAAAAAGGCATAAAAAATGCCGAATAAAACTAATTTAATTGAATTTAAAAGTATTTCTAATAAAAGGTAGTCATTAATGAACCAAAAAATTCCTAACACATTTGCTTTAGATGTCTATGCCAACCAAGTAGAAACAGTCGAAACTGTGGAACAGCTAATGCAAGTTTGGAAAACTAATACCGACAGTCAACCAATTATGATTATTGGACAAGGTAGTAATACACTATTTACTGAAAATTTTGCTGGTACAATCATTGTTAATCGAATTAAAGGATTAACTATAACCGAAACCCCAACACACTGGCATTTAAAAGTGGGTGCGGGTGAATATTGGCATGATCTAGTTGCTAACACCATTAATCAAAACATTCCTGGTCTTGAAAACTTAGCTCTAATACCAGGATGTGTAGGATCTGCACCAATTCAAAATATTGGCGCTTATGGCATTGAATTTCAAAAAGTAGCCGATTATGTCGAATTACTTGAATTTGCAACGGGTAAAATTATTCGCGTAACTGACGGCCAATATGGCTATCGTGAAAGCATCTTCAAACAAAAATATGCTAATGGTTATGCGGTTGTATATGTTGGCATCACATTACCAAAACAATGGAGCCCGGTGTTAACTTATGGTGAATTAAGGAATTTTGATCCAGAAAGTGTCACCCCAAAAATGATCTTCGACAAAGTGTGCGAAATCCGTCGTAGCAAACTGCCTGATCCTAATGTATTAGGAAATGGTGGAAGCTTTTTTAAAAACCCAGTAGTAGACAAAAAATTTGCTGATAAACTACTTGAAAAATATCCAACAATGCCAATATATCAACAAACAAATGATCAAATAAAATTAGCTGCTGGCTGGTTAATTGATCAGTGTGGTCTAAAAGGCTATCAAATTGGTGGTGCAGCAGTGCATCAACAACAAGCTCTTGTATTAGTCAATAAAGATAATGCGACAGCGCAAGATGTCGTTGCGTTAGCGCGTTATATCATAAATGCAGTATTACAAAAGTTCTCGGTGCACCTCTCGCCTGAAATTCGATTTATGGGCGCAACTGGTGAGATTGACGTGGATAAATTTCTATAACGTAAATAACGTTTATTAGACAATAAAACAGCTTATATACAACAAAATTATGAAACATTCGTATTCATTTCCTATTTTATTAACAAGTTTATTATTTGTAACCATCGCCTTATCAGCACTTAATACCCAAGTGCCACTTTGGCTAGTGCGTGAACATTTTTCACTAGGACAAATAGGTTTAGTCGGCTCAAGCTACTTTACAGGTAACTTAGTGGGAACGATTATGGCAAATTGGTTTATTAGCCGATTTAACGCCAGATTCACTTACACCTATAGTTGTATTATCTTTGCGATTGCAACTATTGGATTAAGCTTTTCAATGGATTTCTATAGTTGGGCGATATGGCGATTTTTTATTGGAATAGCCTGTGCGGTTACTTGGGTGGTCATTGAAAGCTGTATCTTAGTTACGGGTACAGTCCGTACTCGCGGTAAAATGCTGGCGGTTTATCTAACCACCTACTACTTAGGTACTGTTTTAGGGCAAGCATTGCTCCAATACTTTCCGCAAAACGTACTCTATTTTGGCCTAGTAATAGCAGTGCTAATGGGGTTAGCCATCTTATTTATATTACTAACCCATTACAAATTACCTAAAAAGAAAAAAAGCAGTTTCAACATCATCCCCATGATATTGTATAAACCTTCTCGAGTTGGTTTAATTGGTTGTGCGATTGCTGGTATGTTAATTGGATCGCTATACTCTCTAATGCCAGCATACTACTCACATCTAGGTTATACAGATAACCAAGTCGCAAATTGGATGGTTTTACTAATACTTTCTGGGGTAATCGCACAAATGCCTGCCAACTGGTGCGCAGATAGGTTTGGTCGTCGTATTGTTTTGTTGGTTGAATCAATCTTAATGATGATAGCTTGTTGTTTACTGATATTTAACCTCTATGGCGTATTAGCCATCATTTTACTTGGTGCGACCATTTACACTATCTACCCAATCTCAATGGCGTGGGCTTGCTCGTGTGTTCGCAAACAAGAAATTGTATCAATGAATCAAGCTATGCTATTAACCAATACACTTGGTAGCCTAGTTGCGCCAGCGGTAATTGCCTTTATAATGGACACATTTAACAATACCTATTTATTTATTAGTTTTGCTATAATTTCGCTTTACTTTATTGTTTTATTATCACTTAAAAAGTGAGGGTTTAATGCGCAGTAACCAAAATCCATTGAAATTAATCAATATATTAGCTGATGGGCAGTTTCACTCTGGTGAAGAACTTGCCAACCAATTTGGAATAACGCGAGCTGGCATCAACAAATATATCAAAGTGCTACGGGAATGGGGTATCACCTTATCATCCGTGCAAGGTAAAGGTTACTGCTTAGCATCACCAATAGATCTACTTGATAAAGTTAAAATCGACAACGACTATGGTGCTGATAGTCATGTGGAAGTACTGCCTATTATTGAATCAACCAACCAATATTTATTAGATAATATTGAGAAATTACAAACTGGCGACAGCTGTGTTGCCGAGTTTCAATCAAAAGCACGAGGTAGGCGTGGGCGACAATGGTTTGCACCATTTGGCAGTAATCTCTATTTCTCAATGTATTGGCGACTTGAACAGGGCATCGCAGCAGCCATGGGGCTAAGCTTAGTCGTTGGTGTTGTGATAGCCGATACTTTACGAGAAATCTCGGGGCAAGATATTAAAGTAAAATGGCCAAATGACCTCTATCTTAATGACCAAAAACTTGCAGGCATATTAGTTGAACTTGCAGGCAAAACGGGAGACTGTGCACATGTTGTTATTGGTGTTGGAGTCAACCTAATGATGAATAATCCCGATACAACTATCGTCAACCAAAAGTGGGCTAATTTAGGTAAAGTTGATCGCAATTTATTAGTAGCAAAAGTCGCGAAAAATCTAAAAGTAAAACTTCGAGACTTCGAACAACATGGACTAACACCGTTTCTTAACGATTGGCAACGGCTCGACAATTTTGTAGGGCGTCCTGTTAAATTATTAATTGGTGACGATGTGATCCGTGGCGTAGCCAAAGGCATCAATGAACAGGGTGCATTACTCTTAGAACAAAATGGCAAAACGAACGCATTTATTGGTGGCGAAATCTCATTACGCAGTGATGAGTGAAATATCTACCGGTAATTGATTAACATGAATTACTGAAAAGTATATCTTATGATCGGAAATAAATCGGTACATAGGTAAGCGGCAAAAAATAATGCAGCTCTAAATCCCTTTTTATCTTGACTTAACCATTTAATAAATTTCAAATTATATTGATAATCTCGTCTTAAACCAGCTGTTTAAAAAAGCACCCAAAAAATTGGTGGAATTTTTCATTTTGGTATTTTAATTAATAAACAATAGGTTATAATTAGTGTGTTCCCTATATGCATAGGGATAAACCGCCTGATCAGCCAATTATTAGAAATATCTACCCGTGTTCCCTATATGCATAGGGATAAACCGGTGTTCGAAACCACTTTAATGCCCCGGTTTACGTGTTCCCTATATGCATAGGGATAAACCGCTGTGGGGAAATCGCACTGCGTGTTTTCCTGAGTGTTCCCTATATGCATAGGGATAAACCGTGCGGCATTGAATTACCAGACGGTCAATTAACGTGTTCCCTATATGCATAGGGATAAACCGCACAATATAAACTGATGATTGCTAAAGCTAATGTGTTCCCTATATGCATAGGGATAAACCGCCATCGGTTTTAATACCGGCAGCATTTAGAGCGTGTTCCCTATATGCATAGGGATAAACCGTGAAGAAAAACGCGTTATAGATGAGTTCGAGGGTGTTCCCTATATGCATAGGGATAAACCGAGTAGGTGGAGTATCAACCAGTGCGCACACACGTGTTCCCTATATGCATAGGGATAAACCGCCTCGATCGAGCAAGTAAAAAAATAGACGAGTATTCTCTATAAGTAGCGATAAACGGTTTGTATATGAATCGCAGTGGTTAACTTCAAAGCGTTCCATTTAAATAAGGATTTACCAGAAGGGATTGCGTACAGCATCCCTTCTTTAATAGGTTTAAGAATAAAAGATAGATTACGCCATTATAAAAAGTTCGGAAACTTATCCTTTAGGAAACAGTTAAAATTAGCTGTTCACCCTTATTTTTTTACCTTAAGCAATCTTAAAGCATTGGCTGTAACAATCGCTGTGGTACCCGAATCAGCTAATACTGCAAGCCAAAGCCCAGTAATACCAAATAAACTAGTAATTAAAAATACCAACTTAATTCCTAAGGCAATTGTAATATTTTGTTTGATATTACGATTAGCGAAGCGAGTTAAACGTATTAATTTAGGTAAGCTTAATAAACTATTTTTGGTTAAAGCGGCATCGGCTGTTTCAAGTGCAACATCCGTACCACTACCCATAGCAATACCGACAGTTGCAGCCTTCATAGCAGGGGAATCATTAATTCCATCACCAATCATCGCAATAGACGTATGTTGACCTATTTTTTCGATTTCTGCTAACTTATCTGCTGGCAACAACTCAGCACGATAATCTATGCCTAATTGTCCTGCAATTGCTTTTGCTGCACGTTGATTGTCGCCGGTTAACATCAATGTTTGTAAACCAAGTTGCTTAAGCTCAGTTATAGCAGCTAAAGCATCACTTCGTAGCACATCTTGCAAAGCAATAATCCCCAACAACTGCTGATGGGTTGTAACCACCACAACGGTCTTACCACCATTTTCGAGTTGAGTGATAGTTTCAGCATCTTTAGCACTTATAGCCGTTGATACGGTTTCAATCTTATTAGGAGATACAATAAAGTAAATTTGTTGATCTAATTCACCTTGAATCCCAACGCCAGCAATCGCCTTACGATTTTGGGCTTCTTCAAAATGGATCTGTTTTTGCTTAACATAATCAACTAAAGCCTTAGCTAAAGGATGGTGTGATCCACTTTCAATCGAGGCAACAATTGTTAACAACTCCTCGCTAGAACAATGAAGATTAATGACATCAGTTACCTGTGGCTTACCCTCAGTTAATGTTCCTGTCTTATCAAATGCCACCATCTTAATTGAGCCAATATGCTCAAGTGCTGCACCGCCCTTAATCAGCACCCCATGTTTGGCTGCGGTTGACAAAGCCGACGTAATAACAGCGGGGGTAGATATCACTAATGCACAAGGACAACCAATTAACAACAACGTCAATCCTCGATAAATCCAAGTATACCAATCGGCACCCGTCAACAATGGTGGAATTATTACCACCAAAAACGCAAATAGCGTAATTGCTGGAGTATAATAACGACTAAACTTATCGATAAAACGCTCAATAGGCGCTTTACGATCTTCGGCATCCTCAATCAATTGCAAAATCCGATCAACGGCATTTTGTCCTGATTCCGAAATTACCTTGAGTTGAATAGTATTATCCACCACTAATGACCCAGCTAAAATTTTATCACCACTTAAATAATTAACTGGAATCGACTCACCTGTTAATGCGCTCTCATCAATGCTGGCTTGTTCGCTAACCAAAATAACATCAGCAGGTAATCGTCCACCAGATGAAATTTCAATAATATCATTAGGTTTTAACGTATGGCTGGCAACTGTTTTTCTTTTACCATCAATAATAATCACCGTTTCATCAGGCATCAATTCTACTAGTGACGAAATTCCTTTTTTCGCCTTACTCGTTGCAAAGCCCTCGAGCATCTCACCGATCATAAATAAAAAGATCACCATGGTAGCTTCTTCCGCTGCTCTAATAAACAGCGCACCAAGAGCGGATATACTCATTAACGACTCAATTGCAAATGGAGTGCCACTACGGGTTAAAACAATCGCCTCCTTCAAAATGGGGATAATTCCAACAATAGCCGTCACAATAAAGGCATATTCGCCAGCTGTATGATTCACCAACAAAATAAGATAACTTACTACAATTAAAGTACCTAAAACGGCTAACGGAATAAATGCTTTTTTATCAAAATTATGTGAATGTTCGTGGTGATGGGATTGGTTAGCTGATGCCTCAAAAATCGGGGTATAACCCAATTCTACGACTTTATCTTCAATCATCTTTATTACCGCATCATCATGCTTTGGAACAAAAACGATTAACTTTTCGGTTGAAAAAATAATTTTGGTTTGATTAATATTGGGCAGTGTCTTAACACCGTTTTCGATTTTACTTGCGCAATGTGCACAATCCATACCTTGAATTTTCCAAGTTAATTTAACGCCTTGACAACTCCGCTCAGGCTCTTCGGGAGGATCTTCAATCTCATGTCCATGTCCATGATTATGTCCATCACAAGATACTGTTGGACTTTCGTTATGAGAATCATGCATATGATTATGTGCAATATTATGACAATCTCCATGACAATGGTCGTGATTATCGTGATGGGATTGCGTAGATTTGTTATTATATAACATAACGTTACCTCTATTTGTGGATGATTTTTATTGTACGCTCAAAAAAACAAAAAGAAATATTTTTAACCCACTTTTCTAAAAAAAGTTGAGGAGCGGGGTTTTTGGGGTTCAAAATTGTGCTTTGCAATTTTTTCTCAAATAAATAATTCTGCTTTAAACTGTGGCGTTTTTTAGTAGCTGTTTTTTGCATCAAAAAAAGTTGAGGAGTGGGGTTTTTGAGGTTATAAATTACGTTTAAACTTTATTAAATGATCCAAATCGCTAATTTTAAAAACCAGAATAAATTAATAGGATCATTAATTACATTTTTAAAGATTTGTAATTTAAATATATTTAATTAAAACAATATGTAATAATTTGACGCTTAGATCCTTTTTAGATCATCTTTACGTAGGTTTACATAATTGAGTGAAAAAAAGTGTTGCATCGTGTTTTTCCAATCACTATACTTTTTTAACAATTTTAGCAAAGAAGCTAAAATTTGATAAAAAAGTACAAAAGTGCAAATAAATCAAAAAATTACTTGACAGGGTAGTCTAAAATGCATTATAATTTTCAACAGGCAACAGGCAACAGGCAACATGGCCAACCTATAATTTAAATTCGTCTAAGTCCAGCTCCCAACTTAAATTTTTCACTGAAACTTATTTTTCCACTCAATCAAGTGAAATTCTGCGAATTTTCGCGCGATCGTTTTCCGGATCCTTTTTTAGATCCTTCCATTTTGCCCAATTATCCCAGCAGATTATTTTTTTCGTGGCGATTTTTCTTTCTTTTTCGAGTAACGCATTAACTTCACAGACAACTAGGAATGCGATACAGGGTAGTGCGCCGTATTTGACTTTCGACGGTGGTCGTACTCGTGTGGTTAATACTAACGATCTGCTTGGGATTACTTTATCTAATGGCTCAAGATACGCACCTTCAAACAATACTTCATCTTCTTCAAGACCAATTGAGTTGCCTACTGCCGGTGAGAGTTTTGCTGATATTGGTATGCTGGTTCCCACTGATACTAATTCAGTCGCTTTAAGTTCTCTTATCGGTCCTCCTTATAATTATTGGGGGGATGATGATGGTGATTCTGGTGTTACAGCTACAGGTTCTTTAAGTTTATCTATCGTTGATAAATACAATCAAGCTGTATCACGTAGTAGTGTGCTAACAGTTTGTAACGCACCTTATCGTGTTACATTATCCAGTACTGACGGCACATTATCTACTCGTTACGGAGTTCCTAATCGTAGTAATTTCAGTGCCAGTATTGTGACTTATTACATTAATCCTAAGGTTACACCTGTAGTTTGTTTTGCCAGACCTAATACGGTGTTCGCTTCAGGTCCTTATGCTGGGCCGGCCTCGATGTGGGACCCTTATGATGGTTTTATTCCTCAGTCAACTGGCCCATCCTCTTACGGTAGAAACTTTCCTACTACTGGTGCTAACAATCTGTACTTTGATTTACTCATTGGTGGTGTTAATCAACCTTTGTATTGGTCTCTTGTTTCTCGTGGTGGTATCACTGCTACCATGACTAATTCTACTGCTACAAGCGTACGCGTTACTTTAATTGGTCCTTACGCTACTACATCCCAGCATAGTTCATCTAGTCCTGGCAGTGTTTCTACTCCTTCTCTGCCTCAGACATTCGAGTTGGTTGGTCGTGACAATAATGGTAATCCAGTTATTAAATATGGTTTTACTTTGAAGCAGTGGTTTGTTCATCGTGGTGCGAAGAGGGACAATTATTCTAATATTTTATCTTGGTGTGATAGTATTGGTTATCGTCTTGTTAAGGTAAAGGATTTAACCAACGCTTCTCTTTCATCTAGTGTAGTTATCCCTGGCGCCACTCCTTCCTCACCTGGTAATCATATTATGCGTCATATAGGTTCTGGCTTTTTTACGGAGTGGGGCACTATGCCCCAGTATTCTGGTGCTGGCTTCCTCGATGGTTATTACTTGACTAGCGACCAGTATAATAGTGGTCACCAGTTTAGCGTGCGTACAATCTACGGTGATGCGAGGTCGAGCAACAACGACTACGGGCTTTGTGCCTATCCTTAGTATTTATTTCTTCGACCTTAATTCTTAGGGTAGGGTGGGGAAAGATAATATTAAGTTACTAAAAGTAAGCTGACTCTCAATGTTGCTGAGCTATAAAAAAGCGATTTTGTGGCTTAGCGACGCTTCAATTACCCGCTTCGGCGGGTTTATTTTTTTAGGTATTTTATCTTAAAAAAAGTTAAGAAAAGGGTTTTTTGGGGTTCTAAATTCTGCTTTGCAATGTTGCCTCAAGTAAATAATTCCGCTTTAAACTGTGGCGTTTTTCAGTAACCGTTTTTACATCAAAAAAAGTTGAGGAGCGGGGTTTTTGAGGTTCTAAATTTTATTAAAAAAATTATTAGAATATCAAAATTACTAAATTTCTTATTCAAAGCTCTAGAATAAAATTTTCAAGGATCAATAAGCTTAATTTTAAAAAATTGTAATGATGATATATTCAATTAAAACAGCATATAACCGGTTATTTTTTAGATCCTTTTCAGATCCTCTTTACGAAAATTAACGTAATTGAGTGAAAAAAAAGTGTTGCATCGTGTTTTTCCAATCACTATACTTTTTACACGGTTTTAGTTAAGTGACCAGAAATTGAGTATTAAGTATAAAATTCCAAATAAATCAGAAAATTACTTGACAGGATTGTCGAAAATGTTTTATAATTTCCAACAGGCAACAGGCAACAGGCAACTTGGCCAACCTCTAATTTAAATTCGTCTAATTTCAGCTTCCAACGTTCATTTTATACCGAGATTTATTTTTCCACGCAATTATGTGGAATTCTGCGAATTATCGCGCGATCCGCTTTTCGATCCTCTTATTTTTTTAAATTATCTTGGTGGGTTTTTTTAGGTTCGGTTATTTTACATCCTTTTTCTAGCTTCGCATTAACTTCACAGACTACAAAAAATCCGATTCAAGGTAGCGCGCCTTATTTAACCTTTGATGGTGGTCGTACTCGTGCTGTTGATACTAATGCTCTGCTTGGGATTACGTTATCTAATGGTGTTAAATACACGCCTTCAACTAATACTTCCTTTACAACGCCAATCGTGTTGCCTGTTGCAGGTCAAAGTTTTGCTGATATTGGTATGTTGGTTCCAGCTTATACTAATTCAGTTGCTTTAAATTCTCTAATCGGTCCGCCTTATAATTATTGGGGAGATGATGATGGAGATACTGACGTTACCGCTACTGGTAGTTTAAGTTTATCTATCGTTGATAAATATAATCAGCCCGTCACACGTCATACTGTTCCAGATATTTGTAAGGCGCCTTATCAGGTTAAATTAACCAGCACTGACGGTACATTGAGTACTCGTTATGGCGTTCCAAGGAGTCGTAGTTTCAGCGCAAGTAATGTTACTTATTATATCAATCCACAAGCAAGGGCTGTGGTTTGTTTTGCTAGACCTAATTTAAAGTATTTTTTAATTAATGAACGTGATTATTCTAATGAAGTCCGTGGTCCTGCTTCTATTTGGAATGAAAATAAGGGCTTTTTAACTCAATCAACTAATCCGTCATCTTATGGTTTAAATTTTCCGACTACTGGCGCTAACAATTTGTATTTTGACTTAGACATTGCTGGTAGTAATGAGGCTTTATCTTGGGCTCCTGTTTCACATGAAGGCATCACTGCTACTATGACAAATTCATCAAGAACAGGTGTTCGAGTTACATTAACACGTTACGGTTTAAATAGTCTATTTAGACCATCTTTACCCCAGACTTTTGAATTAGTTGGTCGTGACGGTCGTGGTAATGAAGTTGTTAAGTATGGTTTTGTGTTAAAGCAGTGGTTCTATACCTATGATAAACGTTATACTTATGATAAAGCATTATCTGGCTGTAGTGACCTACGTTTACGTTTAGCTACGGTTAAAGATTTAACTAATGCCTCTTGTAATGGGTTAAATGTTAATAGTGAATGTATAAGAGCAGTCGGCGCAATACCTTCATCACCGAATAATTACTTTCAGCGTATAATTGGCGCAGGATTCTTTAGTGAGTGGGGCACAATGGGCCTATATTCTAAAGCTAATTTTGGATTCGATGACTACTGGACTAGTGAGGAAAAAGGGCATATGTTACCGGGAAAAAGCCGTAAATATACTGTTAATCCAAGAAATGGCTCGGTAGGTGCTTCTCTATTTTCATCGAATTACTTTACAGGTCTGATGGTTTGTGTCTGGCCTTAGCCTTTTTATTTTTTGAACGAGGGAATAAGTGCTAGGAACTATAGTGTTAAAAAGTATAGCTTACTTGAAGAGTCAACGATGAAATGCGATTTTGTAGAGATGCTTGAATTACTTGATATGTGGATTAAATTCTAGACGTTTTAAAAAAAAAGTTGAGGAGCGTGGTTTTTTAAGCCTTAAATCTACCATTTATTATTACATTTATAGTATTAATGTTGATGGATTGTTTAAAAAGCCTTTATTTAAATACGCCTATATTCCCACTAATTTTAGGGGTATAATTGATGCACTTAATTTCATGGTAAATCGGCTTTTATGACTTCTTCATTCCTTCGAAAATCGGGTGTTGTTTTTGGTGCTTTTTTAGTAGCAACCTTTATTATTGGGGTGGCTGGTGCTTTGCAATCACCTACTTTAAGTCGTTTTTTATCGTTTGAAGTTGGCGCTGACCCTCGCTTAGTGGGGGCGTTTTATTCGATTAATGCGTTAGCCAGTATTATTGGTAGTTATCTGTTAGCTAAGTATTCAGACAATAAGGGTGATAGGCGTAAGATTGTTATTTTTTGTTGTTTGATGGGGTTGGCAAATAGTCTGACTTTTGCCTTTTCACGCAACTATTATGTCTTAATTACTTTGGGCGTATTTTTTGCTGCATTAGCGTCCGCCGCGATGCCACAGATTTTTGCTATGGCGCGTGAGTATGCAGAAAAGAGTGGACGTAATGCGGTTGCCTTTAATTCTCTGATTCGTGCACAGTTGTCATTAGCGTGGGTGATTGGCCCCCCATTATCTTTTGCTTTGGCGATCAAGTACGGTTTTACCATCATGTATTTGTGTGCAATGTCGATGTTTATTATTTCGATGATTGTGGTAGCAATCTATTTACCACCCATTGAAAAAAAGGTTATCAGTTCGTTTACTGCTAATGAGTTAGCGGTGGCAAACCAATCAATTTTTACTAATCGTAATGTCATGTGTTTGCTAATTTCTACCATTTTTATGTGGACCGCTAATATGATGTATATCATCGATATGCCGATTTATGTAGAAACGGTTCTGCACTTATCTGATTCATTACCTGGTGGGTTGATGGGGTTAGCGGCAGGGATTGAAATTCCTATTATGATTATTGCGGGTTATTTGGTCCCCGTGTTAGGTAAGCGAAATCTATTTTTTATCGCTATAATTTGCGGAATTTTGTTTTATGTTGGGATGATTCTTTTTAAAGATTCAACCATGTTATATGTGTTGCAACTTTTTAACGGGCTGTTTATTGGGATTGTTGCTAACATTGGTATTATCTATTTCCAAGATTTGCTACCAACTCGTATGGGCGTGGCTTCAACGCTATTTAATAATGGTATTATTTGCAGTGTCATTTTAGCTGGTATCATTCAAGGTTTTGTTTCACAAGCTTACGGGCATGAAGTGATTTATTGGATTGGTTTAGTGATGGTGACGATTTCGTTTTTATTCTGTGCTTTAGTGAAGAAATAATTTATTTACGTCTTCCTGAGTGATTTAGGAAGACGTATAGACAATATCTAAGTATTATACTTTAAACGTTGCTTTTATTTTTTGATATAACGAGTAATTAGTACGTTCATAATTTAACGGTGTAATAGCAATATAACCATCATTAGCTGCATCAAGCTCTTTGTCGATATCAACCTTTACACTTTGGTTACGTTTAGCTCTAAACCAAAAGTAGTCATGACCTTCTGGATCTTGAGTTTCTGCAATAACAAATTGGCTTACATCCGGCTCGCCCTGTTTTGTGATTTTTATCCCTTTTATTTGATCGGCTTGGCAATTAGGGAAGTTGATATTGAAGCAAGTCTTATCTGAAAGGGGGTAGAGTTGTCTGATTATCGATTCAGCAAGATGAGTTGAACAGTGCCAATTGGTTGGTGTGTTATCTTCACTGCTGACTTGACTTAGCGCCATGGCTGGCACGCCTAGCGTCATTGCCATCATTGCTGCCCCCACTGTGCCCGATAATATTGTTTCAAATCCCAAATTAGATCCATTATTAATTCCTGACAGCACGAGATCGGGTAATTGATTAGCCATTAGTGATTTTATGGCAAATAGTGAGCAGTCAGCAGGGGTGCCGTAGACTGCGTATTCTGTATTACTACGTTTTTGAACGCGAAATGGCGACTTTAAACTAACTGAACAAGAAACGCCACTTTGATCAACAACAGGTGCGACAATCCAAACTTCGTTTGCTATGTTTTCAGCCACGCTTTTTAAAATCTGAATTCCAGGGGCATCAATGCCATCATCATTGACTAAAAGTACTCGGTTGACTAATTTTTTTGACATATTGGTTCCTTTTTTATATTTCCTTATTGAATAAATGTATTGCACTGATCCATCGACCCACTGTCATAACCACGTTTAAACCATGTATAGCGTTGTTTTGATGTACCATGAGTAAAGCTATCAGGAACAATATAACCATTATTTTGTTGTAGGCGATCATCGCCAATTGCTTGCACAGTATTGAGGGCTTGCTCAATATCACCCGCGTCTAAAATATTTTTCACGCCATTGCCCCATAATCCCGCATAACAGTCAGCTTGTAATTCAAGTTTGACCGACAATTGGTTACGGATTAGTGTAGATTGATTTTGCGATAATTGTTCAACTTTATTAAATGTGCCAAGTAAATTCTGTACATGGTGCCCAACTTCGTGTGCAATAACATAACCTTGTGCAAAGTCACCTCCGCCACCTAGGCGTCTTTTCATCTCTTGATAAAATGATAAGTCAAGATAAACCGTTTTATCGAGATTGCAATAGAATGGTCCCATCATGGCTTGCCCGGTGCCACACATGGTTTGGGTTGCTCCGTTATAGAGTACAAGTTTAGGGGGAATATAGGTTTTGCCTAGTTTTTGGAATTGTTCGCGCCAGAAATCTTCGGTACTTGCTAATATTACTGAAGTAAATTTATCTGCATCGTTAGGTTGGGTGTTGTCAATCTGGCTTGTTGATGTGGAATCATCCAAATCAATCACATTGCTGTCGAGCAAACCAGTTAAATCAACGCCATAGTAGCCTGCCACTAATACAACAACAAATAAAACAATTTTACCTTTACCACCAATTGGGATGCGTGTCCCAATATCACTTCCTGATTGTGAGCGGCGATCTTCAATGTTATCACTCTCTCTTTGGTCTCTCCATCTCATAGGGAATACCTCATCAGTTTTGGTAACATCATTCTAAAGGATAATAGATGAGGTTACTAGCACTACTCATCATAAAAAGAGGATGTGATAAATGGGTTATTTTTGCTTTTTTTAGGTATATAATTCTTACCTATATCGCATCAATTGAATAAGTAAAATTGGTGTGATTAAATTTAAAACCTCATCTGACTCGCATAATTTGATTTAGTTTATCTTTGGCATGGTAGCCGGTTATTTATTTTTATATTAATGAATTTTAAAGGCGGTACTTCATGGCGCAATCGAATAATAAACCTTTGGATATTGATGATATCCCTATCATTAATGACAATCAGCTAAAAAAAGCCACTTGGGCATCGGCGTTTAGTAATGCTATTGAGTGGTATGATTTTGGGGTATACAGTTTTGTGGCGTATATTATTGGGCAGGTGTTTTTTCCTCATGTTTCACCTAGCGTGCAGATTATTGCTGCGTTATCGACTTTTTCTATTCCTTTTTTTGTTCGCCCTTTAGGGGGGATTATTTTTGGTTTAATTGGTGACAATATTGGTCGCCAAAAAGTGCTATCTATCACTTTAGTGATAATGTCGTTAAGCACATTTTGTATTGGGTTGATTCCAACTTACGAAACGATTGGTATTACTTCGCCTGTGTTGCTGTTGATTGTTAAATTAGCCCAAGGGTTTTCAATCGGTGGGGAATACTCTGGCTCAGCAACGGTAGTTGCCGAATATTCGCCCGATCGTAAACGTGGTTTTATTGGTGGTTGGCTTGATTTTGGTTCAATGGTGGGTTTTATAATTGGTGCAGGGCTAGTGGTGTTTTTATCAATGTTACTCAGTCAATCGGCGCTATTTAGTTGGGGCTGGCGAATTCCGTTTTTAATAGCCTTACCGCTTGGGATCATTAGCTTTATCCTACATCATATTTCAGAAGAGACACCAACTTTCCAACAACACCTTGAAGCCAGAGAGTCGCAAGATAAGGCTGAATTAACACTAAAAAAAGTTGTCGGTAAATATTGGCAGCATATTTTAATTTGTGCGGGATTGGTTATTGTAACAAATGTCTCGTTTTATCTATTGCTAACTTATATGCCGAGCTATTTAGCGCATAATTTGAATTATGATACTGAACAAGGTTTGCTTATTATTATTGCGATTATGGTCGGTATGTTAATTATTCAACCTATTATCGGGTTATTAAGTGACAAGGTGGGTCGTAGGCCTTTCATTTTAATCGGAAGTATAGGTTTATTGCTATTATCTTATCCTGCATTTATGTTAATTAATAGCCAGCAAATACCTTTGGTTTTTTTAGGCGTATTCATTTTGGCCCTGTTTATCAACTGTTTTACTGGGATCATTACCTCAATATTACCCGCAATGTTTCCAACTAATATTCGCTATAGTGCTATTGCAAGCATTTTCAATGTTGCCATTATTATTGCCGGGGTAACACCAACATTTGTGGCATGGCTTGTTGAATCAACTGGTAATTTATATATGCCCGCTTACAATTTAATGTTAGCAGGATTCATTGGTGTGATTACTGGGCTTGCTATGCATGAAACAGCAAATAAACCTTTACACGGCACTAATCCAACCGCCGCCAATCGAGACGAAGCGCAATCACTTCTATCTGAACATTTTGATTCGATTGAAGAGGAAGTTGAAGATATTGATGAGCAGCTCGAGGAGCTACAAAATAAGCGACAAGAACTTGTCGATCAACATCCTAAATTGGATTAGTTAACTTTTTCCATCGCCTAAAATTAGTTTATAAAAGTTGAGGAAAGGGTGCTAAAGCTATTAAGCGCCCAACGTTTTACTCACTATTGGCTAAAATTGTTTAATATAAAATTATATTTTATACTGGATCGATTTTTTTACTTAGTAACGGCAAAGGAATGTTTAAAGTCACTTTTGAGCAATTTATTTATTTAAGGATTGTGGAATTAATCTTCGTATTGTTTTTTATAATGATTAATATACTCAATACTTTTGATGCCTATTTAAAAAAAAGAGAAAGTCAAAAGCGAAAGACGCCGAAAAAAATATTCAAAACCGATGTTCCATTAATTAAGTCTGTACAAGAATTTAAAAAATTAAAAAAGAGTAAATGTCGCAAATTTAGTTTTATGTGGAATTGTTTTTATCGGATAAAGGATTTTTTTAGAAAAAAAAGTTGAGGAGTGGGGTTTTTGGAATATTAAAATCGCTCATTTTTATATCTTTTCTAATATCAATCTGTGGTTATTTGATATAATTTTTTATACTAAACAAGTCTATTTTAACTGCCTATTCATCGTCTTTTCCTAAGCGTTTAGTTAAATTTTAATATAAAAACAGTAACTTCTTCGTCAGCAAAATAGGTCAATTATATTTTTGCTTTTTTTGATTATTTTTAGCTTTTTGTGTCAGTTTTGATATTTTGCGCTATAAAGTTTTATACCCTCTTTTCAATAGATTATATTGGTTATAATATATCCAAAATTGGTTGAGTTTACTTATAATAATTCAAGGAAGGGAACATAATATGGTTGCAAATAGTACATCAGATCTGGTTGCAAAATTAAAAAATATTGTTGGTGATAAATATACCTTAACTGATCCAAATCGGACTTTACCTTATCGCCAAGGTGCACGTTTTGGGGTGGGGGATGCATTAGCTGTCGTTATTCCCGGTACGCTTTTAGAACAGTGGGAAGTTTTAAAAGCTTGTGTTGAGGCGGATGTGATTGTCATTACACAGTCTGCCAATACGGGGTTAACTGGTGGTTCTACTCCTGATGGTAATGATTATGACCGGCCAATAGTTATTGTTAGTACTCGACGATTAGATGGGATTCAAGTGATTGAAAATGGTGATCAGGTGGTCTGTTTACCGGGTAGTACGTTATTCCATTTAGAAAAAGAGTTAAAAAAATATCACCGTGGTCCTCATTCTGTAATTGGTTCGTCTTGTATTGGTGCTTCGGTTTTAGGTGGCGTTTGCAACAATTCCGGCGGTGCTTTGATTCAACGTGGTCCTGCTTATACGCAAATGGCGGTATTTGCCCAGTTGGATGAGCAAGGTCAGCTACATTTAGTCAACCATTTAGGAATTGAATTGGGTGACACACCAGAAGCAATTTTAGAAAATTTACAAAAACGTGCTTATACCGATAACGATGTTAACCCTAATGCTGGTTTAGGCCATGATCACCATTATTGTGATCATGTACGACAAATCGATGCTGATACACCCGCTCGATATAATGCCGATCCAAGTCGTCATTATGAAGCGTCAGGTAGTGCTGGTCGTTTGATGGTTTTTGCGGTGCGGTTAGATACTTTTCCTTTAGAAGAAAAGACCGCGGTATTTTACATTGGAACTAATGATACCAGCGAGCTAGATGATATTCGTCGTCATATTTTAGGAACTTTTAAGCATCTGCCAATTTCAGGTGAATATATTCATCGTGATGCATTTGATATTGCTGCGGTATATGGCAAACATCTATTTTTAGCTATTCAGAAATTGGGTACCGATACGATCCCTCGTTTGTATGCGTTTAAGAATGTTGTCGATCGTATTGTGAGAAAAATCCCTTTCTTCCCTAACAGTTTTTCTGATTGGTTTGCGGTGAATGTGTGTAAGTTGTTACCTAAGCATTTGCCAAAATCGATGCGTGATTATCGTGATCGCTATGAGCATCATCTTATTTTGAAAATGTCTGATGACGGCATTGCCGAAGCTGAGGAATATTTGAAGGAGTATTTTGCAAATAGTGAGAAACGTAGTGGTAGTTATTTCCGTTGTAATGATAAGGAAGCTGAGGCTGCTATGTTACACCGCTTTGCAACAGCGGGTGCTGCTACGGTTTATCGTAATGTTCATACTAAGACTGTCGAGGATTTGGTCGCTCTAGATATTGCTTTGCGTCGTAATGATAAGGAGTGGTTCGAAACGTTACCAGAAAGTATTAGTCAGCATTTTATTCATAAGCTGTATTATGGACACTTTTTCTGTTCAGTGTTCCATCAAGACTATTTGGCTAAAAAAGGGACTGACTGTACTAAGATGAAAGAGGAGATGTTGGCGATACTTGATCAGCGTGGAGCACAATATCCGGCCGAACATAATGTTGGTCATTTGTATCATGCTAATTCTGATTTGAAAAATTTCTATCATGAGTTAGATCCAACTAATAGCTTTAATCCGGGTATTGGTAAAACATCTAAAAAGAAATTTTGGAAATGATTTAGAAACTAAACTGAACATTAAAACCGCCATTATTGAATTAATGGCGGTTTTTTTATTTAGAGTAATTTTTTTAGTTGATAGATTGCTTCTAACGCTTGTTTTGGCGTTAATGCATCAGGATCGAGCTGTTGTAGAGCTAGCTCGATTTCTGATGGCTCAGTATCACTGATCAAGGTCAGTTGTGAGCTTTCAATATGGCTGTCAGCTGTTGAGAGAACTTCTAGCTCTTTTAGCTTCTGTTTGGCTCGTTTTAATATCGTTTTAGGCACACCGGCTAATCCTGCCACAGCTATACCAAAACTTTTGCTCGCTGCACCTTCAGATACTTCATGAATGAAAGCGACAGTATTGTCGTGTTCAATCGCGTCAAAATGGATGTTGTAGACACCTTGTATCTGTTGAGGTAGTTGGGTTAGCTCAAAATAGTGGGTTGCAAATAGTGTCATCGCTTTGATTTCGTTAGCCAAATTTTCAGCACACGCCCAAGCTAATGAGAGACCATCATAGGTTGATGTTCCTCGGCCAATTTCGTCCATTAAAACTAAGCTATTTGGTGTAGCGTTATGCATAATGTTGGCGGTTTCGGTCATTTCAACCATAAATGTCGAACGCCCAGATGCTAAATCGTCAGATGCGCCAATACGGGTAAAGATACGATCAACAGGGCCTATTATTGCTTTCGAAGCTGGGACAAAGCTACCAATGTAAGCAAGTAAGACGATCAACGCTGCTTGGCGCATGTAGGTGCTTTTTCCGCCCATATTAGGGCCAGTGATAATTAGCATTCTTCTATCTGATGATAGTGAGAGTGAGTTGGCGATAAATGGCTTTTGTAATACTTGCTCGATCACAACGTGCCGCCCATCTTTGATTTCAATACCCGGTTTGTTGGTTAATGTTGGGCATTGGTAGTTGAGCGTTAGGGATCGTTCAGCAAGATTAGTCAGTACATCAAGCTCGGCAATGGCATCCGCGCTGGTTTGCATATTAGCTAATTCTGGCATAAGTAGGTCGAACAGTTGTTCATAAAGCTGTTTCTCTAGTGCTAATGCACGACCTTTAGACGTTAAGACTTTGTCTTCGTACTCTTTTAACTCAGGAATGATGTAGCGTTCAACATTTTTAAGTGTTTGTCTTCGTGTGTAGTGTATTGGCGCTAGGTGGCTTTGACCTCGGCTAATTTGGATGTAGTAACCATGTACCGCATTAAAACCTACTTTTAAGGTGTCAATTCCTAAGGTTTCACGTTCTCGAATTTCAAGTTGTTCTAAGTAGTTAGTTGCACCATCTGCTAAATTGCGTAGTTCATCTAATTCTTGATGATAACCAGCCGCAATTACGCCTCCGTCTCGAATAATAACGGGTGGGGCTTCGACTATTGCACGATTTAAGATATCAGCAATTTGGTCAAACTGGTTAATTTTGGCGCGTAATGCAATTAGTGATGGCGCGTTGAATTCGGATAGCTGTTGTTGAAGCGTTGGCAATAGGTTATAGGCATCGCGTAGGCGAGCGAAATCTCGCGGGCGAGCACTTCTCAATGCTAATCTTGCTAAAATTCGTTCAAGATCACCAATCTGTTTTAATAGCGGTTGTAGGTCGGTGATATGGTTTTGCAGTTCTTGAATTGCTAGCTGTCGGTTTTGTAATATTGCTAGATTACGGATTGGCGAATGCAGCCAGCGTTTAAGCATTCGACTACCCATTGCAGTTTGGGTTTTATCTAAGATATCAGCTACAGTATGTTCTGTTCCACCTGATAGGTTTTCGGTAATTTCTAAGTTTCTGCGAGTGGATGCATCGAGCACGACAAAATCAACTGGCGATTCTTTAACTATTGAGCGAATATGTGGCATGGCTGTGCGTTGAGTATCTTTTACGTATTGTAATAAACAGCCTGCTGCACATAATGCATAATGGCACTCTTCTACCCCATATCCAATTAAATCATTAGTTCCAAATTGTAAATTGAGTTGTTGTTTGGCGGTTTCGAGATCGAAGTCCCAAATTGGTCGCCGTCTTAATCCGTGACGATTTTCAATTAGGTTCATTGATTGAAAATCTTCTGGGTAGAGTAACTCAACTGGGTTAGTTCGCTGTAATTCTGCTTGGATAGCTTCTGGATTATCGCATTCAAATACAAAAAAACGGCCTGAACTTATGTCTAAAGTGGCGTAACCAAAGTGCTCTTTTTGTTGCCATATGCACGCGAGTAAGTTGTCTTTACGATCTTCTAATAGTGATTCATCACTCACTGTGCCTGGTGTAACAATTCGAACAATTTTACGTTCAACGGGTCCTTTGCTGGTTGCAGGATCACCTATTTGCTCACAAATTGCTACTGATTCGCCTAGCGATATAAGTTTAGCTAAGTAGCTTTCAACTGCATGATAAGGCACGCCAGCCATAGGAATTGGCTGTCCATTTGATGAGCCTCGTTTAGTCAGCGATATATCTAAGAGTTGCGAACCACGTTTGGCATCATCATAAAACATCTCATAAAAATCACCCATTCGATAAAACAGTAAAATATCCGGATTTTCAGCTTTCAATTTTAGGTATTGTCGCATCATTGGTGTGTGGTCGGTGAGGTTGTCGTATTCGGTCATATTATTAATTCTTTTTATCTAAACTCAGGCGATTATTATTTCTAACCTTTCTTACTTTGTTATTCAATCTTCGATTTTACTTTTAAAGTAAATAAGGTAACTGGCTTAAAAATATTAAAATTTGGTTTAACTTATTATTCTGTTCGATATTGTATATTGTTTGGTGATTGTATCATTTTATATGATGTAATGAAAATGAGTCGAATTTTTGTAAATAATTAAAACGATGAGTGAAGTAGGATTTAAGACAATGATTATATTTCATTTATCAACTTTTTAAGTTATTCGATATTATCGCTTTTGAGCTTGAAGTGAGTTTAAGTCATTATCAATAAAATGAGTGTTAGTGCATTATCATCCTTGATTTAAAATAAGTTTATATTGAAAATAAAATTAGCTTTTTGATTTATAATATGCCTATTTAGGCTGGCTATCATCGGGTGATAATTAAGATGGTTTTCTGTTAAATTTATTCTTACCAATTATTTTAATTCAGCTTGAATAAACCACAAAAATTTGGTAGTTTATTGCCAATTATTTTATCATTTAACACAAATAAAGAAGGTAATTGTTATGACAATCAAAGTAGGTATTAATGGTTTTGGCCGTATCGGTCGTATTGTTTTCCGTGCTGCACAAAAACGTTCTGACATCGAAATTGTTGCAATCAACGATTTATTAGACGTTGATTATATGGCTTATATGCTTAAATATGATTCAACTCACGGTCGTTTTGACGGTACTGTTGAAGTTAAAGACGGTAAATTAATCGTTAATGGTAAAACAATCCGCGTTACTGCTGAAAGAGATCCTGCGAACTTAAAATGGAATGAAGTAGGTGTTGATGTTGTAGCTGAAGCAACTGGTTTATTCTTAACTGATGAAACTGCTCGTAAACATATCCAAGCTGGTGCTAAAAAAGTTGTTTTAACTGGTCCTTCAAAAGATAGCACACCAATGTTTGTAATGGGTGTTAATGATAAAGATTATGCTGGTCAAGATATCGTTTCTAACGCATCTTGTACTACTAACTGTTTAGCGCCTTTAGCTAAAGTAGTTAATGATAACTTCGGTATCGTTGAAGCGTTAATGACTACAGTTCACGCAACTACAGCAACTCAAAAAACTGTTGATGGTCCTTCTCATAAAGACTGGCGTGGTGGTCGTGGTGCTGCTCAAAACATCATCCCTTCATCAACTGGTGCTGCTAAAGCTGTAGGTAAAGTTATCCCTGAATTAAATGGTAAATTAACTGGTATGGCTTTCCGCGTTCCAACTCCAGACGTTTCTGTTGTTGACTTAACTGCACGTTTAGCTAAACCAGCTAAATACGAAGATATCTGTAAAGTTATCAAAGCAGCAGCTGAAGGTCCTATGAAAGGCGTTCTTGGTTATACTGAAGATGACGTTGTGTCTACAGATTTCTTAGGTGAAGTTTGTACTTCTGTATTTGATGCTAAGGCAGGTATCCAATTAAGCGATAACTTTGTTAAATTAGTATCTTGGTACGATAATGAAGTTGGTTATTCAAACAAAGTATTAGACTTAATCGCAGTTGTTTCTAAAAAATAAGAAGCATTGTAATTGATAAAAAAAGCGACCTTGAGTCGCTTTTTTTATTTCTGCTAAGAATGATTATTCGTAAGCATAAAAAACGCCTATTTGAAAAAATAGGCGTTTTACTTTTATTATTTAATTAAAATTTAATTAGATAACAACAACTTCAGCCGCTGCTGGTCCACGAGGGCTATCTTGGATCGCAAATTCGACTTGTTGTCCTTCAGCTAAGGTTTTAAAGCCGTCGCCTGAGATTGCAGAGAAGTGTACAAATACATCTTTGCTTCCATCGGCTGGGGTAATAAAACCAAAACCTTTACTTTCATTGAACCATTTTACTTGGCCTGTTTTTTTATTCATTTACTAGACATCCTAACAATAATTAATAATTTGCCTTATCGGCTGTTTAGGCTTAACAAAACATTGTTTACATCAACTCAAAAACTAATCTAACCAGTTTACCACTAAATTAAAAAGTTAATCGTTTCCATAAAAATGCTTCTTTTGTTCACCCACGACTATTACCTCATAAATCATAATCGAAAGCAAGAGTTTCATGACATTTTTTTCATCTTAGGATGAAGTTTTTTATATGATTTTTTGATAATTGATCGTTTTTTGATCTATAGCAAATTACTGATATTATAACTACTTGAAGTTATTTCGAAAGTCAAAAAAAGTCTAAAAATGCGAGTCATAAAAATTTTTCTTTATGACTCGGTAAAGCGATTACTTTTTTGTAAAGAAGGGTTTATTTTGCACGTTCAAATGATTCGATAATTTCTTTTCGAGCTGCTTCTGCGTTATCCCAACCTTCAACTTTTACCCATTTACCTTTTTCAAGGGCTTTGTATTGTTCAAAGAAGTGTTTGATTTGAGATTTTAATAATTCAGGTAAGTCATCTACATCTTTAATATGATCGTATTCTTTTGATAGTTTAGTGTGTGGTACTGCAACTAATTTAGCATCAGAACCCGCCTCATCAGTCATTTTTAATACACCAACTGGACGGCAACGAATTACTGAACCTGGTTGTAATGGGTATGGTGTTGGGACTAATACGTCAACAGGATCTCCATCTAGTGATAAAGTGTGGTTGATATAACCATAGTTACATGGATAGAACATTGCTGTTGCCATAAAACGATCGACAAATACTGCACCAGTGTCTTTATCAACTTCATATTTAATTGGGTCAGCATTCGCTGGGATTTCGATTACAACATAGATGTCGTCTGGTAATTCTTTACCTGCTGGTACATTTAATAGTCCCATTTTTGTGTCCTCTATCTTTTATTTGTTAATTGTGTTTAATGATAAATATAAAGCGAACATTATAAAAATTTACTCTGTTTCGCTCAAATCTTTTAGATATTGAAAAATTTGTCTGGCTGTTTTTGGGGTTTTGTTTGCAGAGAGTTCTTTTTTGGCTAAACGCGCTAGTGTGCGTAGTTGCTGTCTATCTGCGGAAGGGAAAAGCCCCATTATTGATTCTGCATCACCCGTTTCTATAAGTTCGTCACGCAATTTTTCTAATCGATGAAATAGGGCGACTTGTTGGTTATGGCGATTTTTAAGTTTATCCAAAGCTAATGTTATAGGTTCAATATCACGACTTCGAAGTAGTTTACCAATGTATTGGATTTGCCTACGATAGCCTTCTTTTTTTATTTTTTGCGCTAATTCAATCGCATAAAGTAGATCTTCATCAAGGGGAATTTTAGCAATTTCATTTTTGCTTAAGTTGACAAGTTCGACACCTAACTTTTTAAGTGCTTCAGCATCACGTTTGATTTCACTTTTACTGACGTAAATAATGTCATCGTCTTGAGGATCAATGTTGAAGTCAGGTTCTAAATTTGGCTCTTGATTGTTATTCATGCTATTTCTTTTGTTAACTAAAATTGAATTCTGGCATATTATAACGTATCACTAGCAGAATTGTAGAAAATAATAAAATGAGTATTGAACAAATTAAAAAAGACGCGTTAAGCCAAAAGCAACATTTGTCAGCAATTGTTGCCGATGCTATTAACCAGGCAAAAGCTCGAGTTGATGCGGTTGAGGTATCGATTAATCAATCAACAGGGATTAGTGTTAGTACACGAGATAGTGAGGCTGAGAATGTTGAGTTTAATAGTGATGGTGCGTTAGGTATTACTGTTTATCAAAATCAGCGTAAGGGTAGTGCGTCAACCAGTGATTTGTCGCCACAGGCAATCAGCCAAACTGTGGATATGGCTATTAATATTATGCAATATACGTCAGCAGATCCTTCTTCTGGTCTTGGCGATCCCGATTTAATGGCTTTTGATGCGCCAGATTTAGATCTGTTTTATCCAAGTGATTTGAATGTTGATAATGCAATTGAACAGGCAAAACAGGCTGAACTAAGTGCGTTGGCAAGGTCTTCTTTAATAAGCTGTGACGGTGGTTATTTTAATAGTCGTTATGGTGTTTATGTTTATGGTAATAGTTTAGGGATGTTACAAGGTTACTGTGCAAGTTCGCATTCACTTTCTTGCTCTGTTATTGCTGAACAAAATGGGCAAATGGAGCGTAATTATGAATATACGTCATCCCGTGTTGCTAACCAATTAAAATCACCTGATTGGGTTGGTAATCATGCTGCTGAAAAGGCGGTTGCTCATTTAGGTGCTAAACAAATAAAGACTATGCAAGTTCCAGTTCTTTTTTGTGCAGAAGTTGCTGTTGGGTTGATTCGCCATTTAGTTGGAGCCATTAGTGGTGGTGCTATTTACCGAAAATCCTCTTTTTTATTAGATAGTGTGGGTAATGCGATTTTTCCTGATTGGCTGACAATTTTAGAAGATCCTTATATTTTAAAAGGAGTTGGGTCATCACCTTTTGATAGTGAAGGAACCAAAACAGTTAAGCGCAATATTATTGAAGACGGTATTTTACAAACTTATTTGTTAAGTAACTATTCAGCCAGAAAATTAGGGCTAAAATCAACAGGACATGCTGGTGGTATACATAATTGGTTAGTTTCACCAAGTCAAACTGATGCTGATTTTGATGCAATGCTAAGAAAATTAGATAAAGGTGTTGTTATTACGTCATTAATGGGACAAGGAGTTAATAATGTTACGGGTGATTATTCGCGTGGCGCCTCTGGTTTTTGGGTGGAAAATGGTAAAATACAGTATCCAATCAATGAAATTACCGTTGCGGGTAACCTTAAGGATATTTACCAAAATATTGTGGCAATAGGCAGTGATATTGAGACAAGAAGTAATATTCAAACAGGATCAATATTAGTAGAAAATATGAGTGTAGCAGGGAAATAATCAAACATGGGAAAGTTTACCAGTAGCGCATTATTCCAAAAAATTATTTTTTGGATGCCAGGCCTGATGAGTTTATTGCGATATAAGCGCGAATATCTTAGTTTTGATATTAAAGCGGGATTATCAGTGGCAGCAGTCTCTTTGCCTGTTTCTATCGCTTATGCAGAGCTTACAGGCGTCGGTGCGATTGCGGGATTATATTCAACTATCTTGCCGCTTATTGTCTATGCGCTTTTTGGTTCATCCAGGCAATTGATTGTCGGTCCCGATACAGCTACCTGTGCTGTGGTTGCTGCTGTGGTATTTCCTTTAGCAGCTAATGATCCTGTTTTACGTTGGCAATTGGTGGTGCTGTTGACCATTATGATCGGTATTTGGTGCTTGATTGCCGGTAAACTCCATTTAGGTGCTTTGGCGGATTTATTAAGTCAGCCAATTTTGATTGGCCTACTTAATGGGATTTCAATTACTATTATGGTCGATCAGTTAGCTAAGATGTTTGGCTTTAAGTATGATTATTCTTATTTGATTGAACGCATTGCTTATCTACCTTTTAAAATATCTGAAATTCATGTGTTAACGGCATTTATATCTTTTTTTACACTTGCGATTTTGGTTGTATTGAAAAAATTCAAACCACGTTATCCAGCCCCTTTGTTTGCTGTAATTATTATGACGTTTCTCTCTTGGCTGTTTAATTTTGAACATTATAATGTTCGAATCATTGGTGGAGTAACGAGTGATTTTATTCCTGCTGAGTCATGGATTGATTTTGATAAGGGTTTGATGCGTAATTTAGTCGTTCCTTCGCTCAATATCGCCGTTATTTGTTTTGTAAGTATGATGATTACGGTACGAAGCTTTGCCTCTAAAAATAATTATGAGACTAATGCCGATGTTGAATTTAAAGCATTAGGTATGGCTAATATTGTTGCAGGTTTATCGCAAGGATTTGTAGTCAGCGGTACCTCATCACGTACCGCGGTTAATGATGCCAATGGTGGTAAAACGCAATTAGTGTCAATCATTGCGGCTGTTTTGATTGGCTTTGTCGTATTGTTCTTTTTGTCACCACTACAATATATTCCAACTTGTGTCTTGGCGGTGATTTTAATATATTCTTCTTTATCTCTTATCAATTTCCAAACTATTATCCGATTTTTTAAATTCGATCGTGATGCGTTTTATTTAAGCTTAACTACGTTAATTTCGGTGTTAGTTATTGGTATTATTCCCGGTATGGCGTTGGCCGTTTTATTAGGGCTGTTTTTATTTTTACGTCGTGTGTTTAGGCCGAATGATCAATTATTAGGTGTTGATGAAAGTGGACGAATTCATTCAATTGGTTCGGATGTTAGTCCATTAAGTAACACTATGATTTATCGCTTTAATTCTCCATTAACTTATTTCAATATTGCATACTTTAAACGTAGGATTATTAATTATATAGATGAATCTCCTGAGACAATTAATTATGTGATTGTTGATGCTATTCCTTGCTTTACCTATAAAGATGTTAGTGTTTTGACCGGTATTGACGAGTTGGTTGAATCGTTGAAGGTTAGAAATGTGGTACTGATTTTATCTGGCCGACGTAAAACATTGAAGAATTGGTTTAAGCAGATGAATATTAAATTCGATACTGATTATATTGAGTTTGCTTATGATCTTTATTTTGCTGTTAGGTCAGTTCAGAGTAAAGAACATATGGAAAGCAAAAACGACGAGGATATAAATAATTAAATTTTTAATCATTTTTTAATTAGCTAGGGATAATTATGTATCAGATAAAAGATCCACTCAAAATTGAGATGCTTAGTACTGGTGATGAGGTTTTATATGGTCAAATTGTTGATACTAATGCAGCTTGGTTATCTGATTTTTTATTTGAAGAAGGCATTTCTATCACTTCGCGCCATACAGTAGGGGATGATTTGTTGACATTGGCTTATACTCTGCAAGAGCGTAGCTTGCACAATGATATTTTAATTGTGAACGGAGGGTTAGGGCCAACAAGTGATGATCTAAGTGCACAAGCAGCTGCACAGGCTAATAATGAGTCTTTGGTTTTACACGATGAGTGGCTTAAAGTGCTTGAACGCTACTTCCTGAATCGCGGTAGAAAAATGCCATCAAGCAATATCAAACAAGCAATGTTACCTCAAAGTGCAACGTTAATTGATAATCCAATCGGAACGGCATGTGGCTTTAAGATGGTGATAAATAATTGTCTATTATTCTTTACGCCAGGCGTTCCTTCTGAATTTAAAGAAATGATTAGAACTTCAATTTTGCCTGACATTAAGATGATCTATCCTATAACCGAACGTAAACTCTGTTATCGATTAACCACCATGGGGCGAACAGAAAGTGATTTAGGAATGGAGATCGAGACTTCATTAGATATTCCTGACTTTATTACAGTTGGTTATCGTGCAGCAATGCCTATTATTGAATTGAAATTAACTGGGCCAGAAAGTAAAAAAAGTGAAATGGATAGCGCATGGCACAAAATAAAGTCTATTGTTGCAGATAATTTACTTTGTGAAGGTGTTAATCATGGTGTATCAGGTTTAGCTCAGGTTGTATCAAGGTTGTTAAATGAAACGAATCAATCTATTGTGGTCATTGAACAACAATCAGCTGGAGTAATTGGTTATCACCTATTAGAAGCCAATGCCCCTGTGGTGAAATCAGAAGTGGTACCTTTTGTGATGGAAGAACCACTTAATTACTTTTCACAAGTATTGCAAAATCAAAAAGCTGATATTGCGCTAGGGGTAGTCAATTTTCAAGAAAAGAATACTGAATTTACTTTAGTTATTGTCACTAAAAATCAAGAATTGCATTTCAAATTGAAGTATACTGGTAGAGTTCAAAATAATAAGATTCAACAACAAATTTTATCTGCGATTGCTTTAGATGGTTTGCGTCGTTATCTTTTAAATCTGCCTATCATTGGACCTAACGTCTGGTTAGAGTTAATGGTTTAGTTTTATCGTATAGTTTTAACAAATAGTTTTATAATATTGCTTTCGCTTTTAGAACGATTTAACAGGGGTTTTTCATTTGTTAGTAATATTAGTTATGGACAATTCCCTACAAAATTAAGTAGAATAGCGGATCTTTCAATTGAAGCATATAAGTTAATATATTAGAGGTAAAAATGGCTCGTGTAACTGTCCAAGATGCAGTAGAAAAAATTGGTAATCGCTTTGATCTCGTTTTAGTTGCAGCAAGACGTGCTCGTCAATTACAAGTTGAAAACAAAACGCCACTAATTCCAGAAGAAAACGATAAAGAAACTGTAGTTGCTTTACGCGAAATTGAAGATGGGCTTGTAAATAAACAAATTCTTGATACTGCTGAATTCCAAGCTCGTCAAGATGAAGAATCAGAAGTGCGTAATGCTCTTCATGAAACGGTACTTTTAGAAAATACGCCCTCATACGAATAAACATTGCTGAGAATTGTCCATGCAATATTTTGAAAGCTTAAAAGAGGTTGTTGCATTTTATCTTCCAGCTAAACAAGTTGAATTAATTCAAGATGCCTACTTTTTTGCGAAACAAGCGCATGAAGGACAATTCCGTTGTAGTGGTGAACCCTATATTACTCATCCGGTTGCTGTAGCAACCATTTTAGCCGATATGCGGCTGGATTATGAGACCATCATCGCTGCACTTTTGCATGACACCATCGAAGATACCCAAGTCACCTTTCAAGATATAACACAAAAATTTGGCAAACATGTAGCAGTGTTAGTTGAAGGTGTCTCGAAACTTGATAAGTTAAAATTTAGAAATCGACAAGAAGCACAAGCTGAAAATTTTCGCAAAATGGTTTTAGCCATGACCGAAGATGTCCGAGTGATTCTAATTAAGTTAGCTGATAGAACGCATAATATGCGTACTCTTGGGGCATTAAGACCGGATAAACGTCGACGTATTGCTAAAGAAACATTAGAGATTTATGCGCCTTTGGCTCATCGTTTAGGTATTCATCATATTAAAACTGAACTTGAAATACTTGGTTTTACGGCGATGCATCCTAATCGTGCTAAAGTTCTTGAAAAAGTCGTTAAAATTGCTCGAGGCACCAGAAAAGAGCTTATTCAGCAAATTTTATCAGAAATTAAAGGTCGTTTAGCTGAAGCGAATATCAATGCCCAAGTGGAAGCGCTTGAAAAGAATATTTATGCTATTTATCAAAAGATGCAACTTCGTGAACAGCATTTCCACTCAATTATGGATATTTATGTTTTTCGAATTGTAGTTGATGATGTTGATACTTGTTATCGTGCACTTGGTTTAGTCCATAACTTATATAAACCTCGACTTAATCGTTTTAAAGATTATATTGCTATTCCTAAAGCGAATGGTTATCAATCGTTGCATTCATCATTGATTGGTCCACATGGTACGCCAGTGGAAGTGCAAATTCGAACCGAAGATATGGATCAAATGGCAGAAATGGGTGTTGCTGCACATTGGATTTATAATGAAAATGATGAGTTAAATAACACTACTACTCAGATTAAAGCCCAGCGTTGGATGCAGAGCTTGTTGGAGCTTCAGCAAAGTGTTGGTAATTCATTTGAGTTTATTGAAAATGTTAAATCTGACCTTTTTCCAAAAGAAATTTATGTTTTTACACCCAAAGGTCGAATTGTTCAGTTACCTGAAGGTTCAACAGCAGTTGATTTAGCCTATGCCGTGCATTCTGATATCGGTTTCCAGTGTATTGGTGCTTTAGTTGATCGTAAACCTTACCCGCTTTCTCAACCTTTAAGCAATGGTCAAACTGTTGAAATTATTACGTCTCCAGAAAGTCGTCCTAATGCAAGTTGGCTCAATTTTGTGGTTAGTGCTAAAGCAAGATCTCGCATTCGACAAGCATTGAAAACCTTGAAGCGTGATGATGCTATTTTATTAGGTCGTAAATTGCTTAATTTAGCGCTTATTAAATCGGGTGGAATCGACTCGCTAACTGATAAGCAGAAAGATCGTATTGTTAGCTTGACTAAGTTGACTTCGTTTGAGGATGTATTAGCTGAAATAGGGCTAGGCAATATTATGAGCCATTTTATTGTCAAAGGTCTTGAACATAAAGCGCTTTTATTTAATCAATCTGAAGAAAATAAAACATTAGTTATAACAGGAAGTGAAGGGGTATTAGTTACTTTTTCAAAATGTTGTCATCCTATTCCTAATGATCCTATTGTCGGTCATGTTAGCCCTGAAAAAGGTTTAACTGTGCATCATGAATCTTGTCACAATGTTAGTGGTTATCAGAATAATCCCGATAAATATATTTCGCTTAAATGGGCACCAGATATTGAGCAGTTTTTTGTAGCTGAAATTTGGGTAGATATTATTAATAATCAGGGTTCTTTAGGTCATGTTCTTTCTATCATTAATGATGAGAAAGCACATATTCAATGGTTAAACACGGAAGAAAAAGATAGGCAAATCTATACAATTATTTTGCAAATTGAAGTTAAAAATACTCAACAACTTAATGATTTAATCCGAAAATTATCACTACAACAAGATGTAGTGAGTGTGACACGTAATATTAATTAGTTATTATGGTTGATCGTTTGCTAAACCGAATACCGCTTGCAAAATTAGCTGGTATTGGGCCTAGTTTAGAAAAAAAATTCTTTGCACTTGGTATTAAATCTGTTCAAGATCTCTTATTACATTTTCCTTTACGTTATGAAGATCGTTCGACATCTTCAGCAATTAGTGATGTTGCTATTGGTGAAACGACCACAATTCTAGGTCAAATTATCAAAAGTGAAATAATTACAACTAAACGTAAAATGTTGCTCTGCTATATTCAGGATGATTCTGGTATCGCTATTTTACGTTTTATCAATTTCAACATGGGTATGAAGACAGCCATGGCATCCGGTAAATGGGTGAGGGCTTACGGAGAAATAAAGAGGGGGAGCCATTATCCAGAAATGATTCACCCACAATTTAATATTCAATCAAAAAAAGAGGAGTCGCCTAGTTTTTCTGAACCAAACGAAGAGCGATTTACGCCGGTTTATTCAACTACCTATGGGTTAACTCAGAATGTCATCCGTAAAGCAATACAATCTGCATTAATATTGTTAAAACGAAACCCACCAGCTGAAATCTTACCGGTTTCAATAAGCAATGGTTATTTATCTGTTGTTGAATCATTAGATATTATTCATAATCCCTCATTAACAACGAATGTAGATCAGCTAATTGATGGAGAACATCCAGCAATAAAACGTTTTGTTTTTGAAGAGTTGCTTGCTTATCATTTAAGTATGTTGTTTATTAAGGTTGATAATCAAAAACAACATTCTTATCCAATGCATGTTACTAAGCATTATTCTCAGCCTTTCCTTGCTTCCTTGCCATTTGAACCGACAAATGCGCAAAAAAGAGTCGTACAGGATATTTATCAAGATATGGCTAAGTCAGTGCCAATGATGCGATTAGTTCAGGGAGATGTCGGCTCAGGTAAAACACTAGTGGCAGCTTTAGCCGCTCTAAATGCTATTGAAAATAATAAGCAAGTTGTTTTAATGGCGCCAACCGAAATATTAGCCGAGCAACATTTTCATAATTTTTGTCGATGGTTTGAGCCACTAGGAATAAAAGTTGAGTTGTTAACTGGGCGATTAACCGCAAAAAATAAAAAACAACGATATGATGATATTGAATTAGGCGAAATTTCAATGTTAATTGGTACTCATGCCGTATTTGTTGAGAAAGTTAAGTTTTTCCAATTAGGATTGGTGATTATTGATGAACAACATCGCTTTGGTGTAAACCAGCGATTAAGTCTTTGGGAAAAAGGTATTAAAGATGAGAGTCATCCTCATCAATTAATAATGACTGCAACGCCAATTCCAAGAACCTTAGCGATGACAGTTTATGCAGATTTAGATGTATCAATTATAGATGAATTACCTCCAGGACGAACGCCAATATCGACGATAGTGATACCTAATTCTCGTCGTGATGAAATTATTGAACGTGTCAATCAAGCTTGTATTGATAATCGCCAAGTCTATTGGGTTTGTACTTTAGTTGAAGAATCTGAAACGCTTGATGCTCAAGCTGCAGAAATGTTAGTTGCAGAATTACAAGAACGCTTACCGCATCTTATTATTGCTTTAGTGCATGGCAAAATGAAATCAGATCAAAAACAATCTGTCATGCAGGATTTTAAAGACGGTAAAATTCAATTATTAGTTGCCACAACGGTTATTGAAGTCGGTGTTGATGTGCCTAATGCTAGCTTGATGATTATTGAAAATGCTGAACGTTTAGGCTTAGCACAACTGCACCAATTACGTGGGCGAGTAGGTAGAGGTACTGCAATATCTCATTGTGTTCTTATGTATCAAGCACCTTTAAGTAAAATAGCTCAAGCACGTATGAAGGTGATGCGAGAAAGTAATGACGGTTTTGTTATTGCCCAAAAAGATTTAGAGATTCGTGGTAGTGGCGAAATTCTAGGTACAAGGCAAATAGGGGTAGCTAACTTTAAAGTAGTTGATTTAATCCGTGATCAACATCTAATTAATGAAGTGCAAAAAGCCTCTTATTATTTACAAAAGAATTATCCCGAAAGTGCGCATCAGCTAATTGAATGTTGGTTACCTGATCGAGAAAAGTACATTAATGCTTAAATTATGATAGTAGTTGAGAACTACAATAGCTTTTTTTTATATAATATTCAATAAAAGCAGATGGTTATTCATAAAAAAGGACTTATAGCGATATCTATAAGTCCATAAATATTAGTGTTAATTTTATTTATAAGAATGAACGGTATGGTAATTCCGGCTCATCGGTAAAGATATCTCTGAATCCTCGATAGTGCTGATAATGCATTTTATTTTTATCAGTAGGATATGTATATTTACCACCAACTTGCCAGAAAAATGGTCTAAATTGATATTCTAGACGGTCTTTTTTCATATCCCATAATACTTCTATTTCACGAGGATCACTTTGGAAATTAGACCAAATATCATGGTGGAATGGAATGACCACTTTAGTGTTGAGAGATTCTGCTGCGCGTAAAATATCTGACGAAGTCATTTTATCGGTTACACCACGTGGATTTTCGCCATAAGATAAAAGAGCAACATCAATTTTATAATCATTACCATGTTTTGCATAATAGTTTGAATAGTGAGAATCCCCTGAATGGTAGAGTGAACCACCGGTTGTTTCGAATAAATAATTGACTGCACGATCATTCATCCCATCTAAAATGGATTTATCTGTTGATGAAACACCTTTAGGTAAAGTTACAAGTGATGTTCTATCAAATGAATCTAAAATATGAATCGTAATATCACCAACATGTAAGGTTTCACCTACTTTGGCAACAATACAGCGTTCTTCCGGTACACCCCAACTTTTCCACAATTCGACACAAGCTTTAGGACCAATAAATTTTACTTCTGGTGAGCAATTTTGAATAACTGCAGCTGCAACATTGACATCAATATGGTCCGCATGATCATGTGTTGCCATGACGGCATCAATTTGTTTAATAGCAAATGGATCTAAAACAAATGGGCTGGTTCTTAAATTAGGTTGTAATTCACGTACACCTCCCATGCGCATCATCTGGTGTTGTTTGTTCATTAAAGGATTGGCGTGGGTTTTTTTACCTGTACCACACCAGAAATCGACAGAAATATTGGTGTTACCAGCTGATTTCAACCAAATTCCCGTACAAGCAAGCCACCACATGGTAAACGTATTAGGTTTAACTTCCGTATTTTCTATCTCTTCATTAAGCCAAGTTCCCCACTCAGGAAAAGTGTTTAAAATCCAAGAGTCACGGGTAATTTCATTCACTTTACTCATACTATGTTCCTTTTCTTCATTTAATAGTTAGACTAATATTACTTCTACGCCTTGCTCTTTTATGCAATCGATTACTTCTTTATTCGCTTGCCTACCTGTAATTAAAATATCGATTTTATTTACAGGACAAAAAAGCATGCCGGAGTTGGCTTTAGTATCGATTTTGGAGCTATCTACCACCACAACTAATTTTTCAGCTTTTTCTAAAATTTGTTGTTCTGCAACTGCACCTAAGATCTCATTTTTATAAAGACCAGTTGGTGTTAATGTTTTGCCACTAGTAAACATCCATTTTGCAGCATAAGAATCAGTAAAGCTGGCAATAGGGTTGAGTATGATATTTTGTGTTTTGTTATATAACCCTCCCATAATGATGACATTTTCATGATCGTGTTCAATTAAATAACAGGCTAATGGAAAGTAATTGGTGATAATTGAGACATTTTTACCACACAATTCACGTCCTAATAAAAATGCTGTTGAACCGCAATTAATCACAACGTTTTCATCACTTTCGCATAGTTTAGCTGCACGTATCGCGATGCGCGCTTTTTCATGATAGTGATCGGTGTTATTGATATCTATTGGTGCCCAAATAGGTTTTTGTTCTTCTAACCGCAAAATACCATTACGTACTTTTCGCACTCGACCATCTAAAGCAAGTTTAGTTATATCTCTTCTAGCTGTAGCCGGAGAAATGGAGAAAATTTCAATTAATTCGGTGACTTTTAACTCACCTTTTTCATTGACTAAAGCAACAATTTCGTTGTGTCGCACAATTTCATTCATTGATAACCTCTTATAATATCATGAGCTAATTTGATTATTTGTGATAATAATTATCATTGGATTTATTGTCAATCACTGATCATGTCTCATTAAAGATGAAATAATTTAATGCATTGATTAATATAGCTATAATTTGATTTGCATGGTGTTTTTTTTAGCGATAATGTGATATCCATCACAGTTTTACAGTTGATTGTTATAGAAAAGTGATCTATGTCAAAATAATCACAAATAATCATTGAATGATTAATTGTGATTATGGAAGATGAATATCAGTTAATGAATCACGATTGATTAACTGAGTTAAGTTTTAAGAAAAAAACTAACCTCACACTAAACAACCATATAAGTGGCACCTGGATAGCGTTAATTATCCTGCATTGAAAAGTTAATAAGGATTTGTAATGCAAACAGTGTCCAATAACCAATGAGAGGGGCATATGGAAGTAATCTATAACATTTTCTACATTTTTTATAGTCAAGTCATGACGAAAGCACCTTTGTTACTAGGCTTGGTGACAATGCTTGGTTATTGTCTTTTACGCAAAGACATAACCACAATTTTAAAAGGAACAATTAAAACCATTGTTGGGTTTATGTTGTTACAAGTGGGTTCAAATGTGTTGGTTTCGACCTTTAAGCCTGTTATTGCCAAATTAGCTGAATATCATGGTATTAAAGGATCTATCATTGACACTTATGCATCAATGGTTGCTGTTGAAAACGGTATGGGTGATCAATATTCGTGGGTAGGATATGCGGTTTTATTAGCACTAGCAATTAATATTGTTTTAGTCATTTTTCGCCGTATTACCGGTATTCGTACCATAATGTTAACAGGCCATATCATGTTCCAACAAGTAGGGTTGATTACTTTATTCTATTTCCTTTTCGGTTATGGCATGTGGGAAACAATTATCTATTCAGCAATCATCACGGCGTTATATTGGGGAATATTTTCCAATATGATGTTTAAGCCTACCGAAGCGGTGACTGGTGGTGCTGGTTTTTCAATAGGGCATCAGCAACAGCTTGGTTCTTGGATTGCTGTTAAATTGGCACCAAAATTAGGCGATAAAGCCAATTCTGTTGATAATCTTAAATTACCTAAATGGTTACATATCTTTCATGACAGTATCGCTGCTACAGCAATTGTTATGACATTCTTTTTTGGCATTATTTTGCTCTCTTTTGGTTTGGATAATTTGCAAACTATGGCTGGCTCTACTCATTGGACTATTTATATTCTTGAAACAGGATTGAAATTTGCTGTTGCCATACAAGTTATCGTTGGTGGGGTAAGAATGTTTGTAGCTGAATTATCTGAGGCATTTAAAGGTATTTCGGAAAAATTGATCCCTAATGCAGTATTAGCAATAGATTGTGCTGCGATTTATGCATTCTCACCTAATGCTATGGTATTTGGTTTTATTTGGGGTGCATTAGGACAATTTTTAGCGATTGCTTTATTACTTATTTTCAAATCACCCATTATGATTATTCCTGGTTTTATTCCAATGTTCTTCTCTAATGCGACAATTGGTGTTTTTGCAAACCATTTTGGTGGTTGGAAAGCGGTGATGAAACTCTGTTTTGTTATGGGCATGATTGAAGTATTTGGTTCAGCTTGGGTAATTCACATTTTTGCTCAAAATGGTACTCCTATTGACGCTTGGATGGGTATGGCTGATTGGGCAATTTTATTCCCACCAATTTTACAAGGCTTATCATTCTCTCATTTATTCATCTATTTATTAATTGCATTAGCTTTAGTTTATATGTTTTTTGCTGCAAAACAGCTTAAACAAGAAGAAGCAATGCAAAAAGATCATCCAGAATTTAACGATAATCAACAAGATGTTAATGAAGCTGTGGTAGATAAAATGGATGAAGTAGCCGTGGCTGAAGGTCGTCCGATACGTATCCTTGCGGTATGTGGAAGTGGGCAAGGTTCTTCAATGATGATGAAAATGAAAATAGCTAATTATCTAGATAAGAAAGGTATTGCAAATGTGATGGATTCATGCGCGGTAACTGATTACAAATCGCGTTTACCCAATGTTGACATTATAGTTGCTTCAAAACACTTGATTCACGAAATCGAAGTTAATGAAGGACAACATGCTTTAGGTGTACAAAATATGCTTAATCCAAACACATTCGGTGATGAGCTTATTGAGATTATTAAAAAAGTACTTGCTCAATAATCGATTAAATATAAAGAGAAGAAAGGAGTACAACGATGGCTTTGAAAGAATCATTAATTGAAAATAATTCAATATTATTAAAAGCAAATGCTGCTAATTGGCAAGAAGCTGTCAAATTAGGTACCGATATGTTAGTCGCTTCAAATGCAATTAAACCTTCTTATTATGACGCAATTATTCACTGCGTTAAAACAATGGGGCCTTATATTATTATTGCACCTAATTTTGCCATGCCTCATGCCAGACCAGAAGATGGAGTCAATCGTACTGCTTTTGCTTTAGTAACCCTTAATCAACCAGTTTATTTCGATGGCGAAGAAGAACCTGTTGATGTGCTTGTTACTTTAGCAGGAAGTACATCAGATCAACACATGGAAGGATTAATGGAGGTTACCCAGGTGTTAGATGATGAAACCAGTGAAACCGGAGTCAATCTTGATAAGTTAAGAGCTTGCAAAAACAAAGAAGATGTTTATGCGGTCATCGATAAGGCATTAAATGGAGGCTAATTTATGTATCAAGCATTAAAAGAAAGAGTATTAGCAGCTAATTTAACATTGCCTCAATATCATTTGGTGACATTTACATGGGGCAATGTGTCCGAGATTGATCGTGATAAAGGTGTTATTGCTATTAAGCCATCAGGTGTCGAGTATGACAAGATGAAAGTTGATGATATTGTAGTGGTTGCACTAAATGGTGACATTATCGAAGGACATCTCAATCCATCAAGTGATACCGCTACTCATCTTGAGCTTTATAAAGCATTTAAAGATATTGGTGGTATTGTTCATACGCATTCTCGTTATGCGACTATTTGGGCACAAGCAGAGCTCGATGTACCTGCCTTAGGAACAACCCATGCTGACTATTTTTATGGTGATGTGCCATGTACGCGTCGATTAACCGATAGCGAAATAGCAAATGATTATGAAAAAAATACCGGACTTGTGATTATTGAAGAGTTTAAACGACGCGGGCTTGATCCTAAAGCGATGCCGGGTGCAGTTATTTCTGGTCATGCTCCATTTTGCTGGGGTAAAAATGCTTTAGATGCTGTGCATAATGCAGTCGTATTGGAAGAAGTCGCAATGATGGCTATTTCTACACGTCAACTTAATCAAACAATAAAAATTCAACAAGCTTTATCGGACAAGCACTATTTTCGTAAACATGGTGCGAATGCTTATTATGGTCAAAAATAGAATGCAAGAGGGCAAATAAAATGACAAAACCTAAACTACAAATCGCATTAGATCAAACAGAATTACAACCAGCTTTAGAAGTTGCAAAAAATGTTGCTGGTTTTGTGGATATTATCGAAGTGGGAACAATTCTTGCTTTTGGAGCAGGTATTGGTGGCGTTAAAACGTTAAGAGAAAAATACCCTAACCATATCTTGGTTTGTGATTTAAAAACTACCGACGGTGGCGCGATTTTAGCCAAAATGGCTTTTTCAGCAGGTGCTAATTGGTTAACTGTTTCAGCGGCTGCACATATTGCAACTATTGAAGCCTGCAAAAAAGTTGCTGATGAATTTAATGGAGAAATTCAAATAGAGTTATATGGTCATTGGACTCTAGATGATGCCAAAGCTTGGCGAAAGTTAGGTATAAAGCAGGCCATTTATCATCGTTCTCGTGATGCAGAATTAGCTGGATTTGGATGGGGTGAAGAAGACTTAGTTAAAATGCGTCAACTTTCCGACTTAGGCCTTGAGCTCTCTATCACGGGCGGTATTGTACCTGAAGATATTCATCTTTTTGCTGGAATCAAAACGAAAGCCTTTATTGCTGGTCGCGCTCTTGCTAATCAAAATGGTCAACAAACTGCACAAGCTTTAAGAGAGCAGATAGCTAAATATTGGTAATTGGTATATTACAGTTGTCAATTCAACTGCAATGCATATTGTTCCATTTTTATTAGGTTTAGATTATGACAAAAAGAGCAATAAATATCAAAAAAACCACGCCTCGTATTGGTATTTATGAAAAAGCATTACCAAATGATTTAACGTGGCAACAAAAATTTAATGAAGCAAAAACATTAGGATTCGATTTTATTGAATTATCCATTGATGAGTCAGACGAACGTCGAGCAAGGCTGGATTGGTCTGATGATGAAATTTATTCATTACGTCATTTGTCAGAACAAATGGGCATAGCTTTGCACTCTATTTGTTTAAGTGTTCATCGGAAATATCCATTCGGTTCCAATGATGAACATATTCGCGCACAAGCAAAAAACATAATGAACAAGGCAATAGTACTTGCTTATAAATTAGGTGTCAGAGTCATTCAGCTTGCAGGATATGATGTCTATTATGAACCAGCAAGTAATCAAACCCATCAACGCTTTATTGAAGGTATGAAGTGGAGTGCTAAACAAGCAGAAAAAGCAGGTATTATGTTAGCTGTAGAAATAATGGATACTGACTATCTTAATTCACTAAGTAAATTCGAGATTCTGAAAAGGGAAATACCGTCTTCATACTTTATGGCTTATCCGGATGTTGGTAATATTTCTGGTTGGAATTATGATGTGTGCACCGAACTATTATTAAGTCGTGATCATATTGTGCAAATTCATCTTAAAGATACCAAAAAAGTTAAATCTAATTATTCTGGGCAATTTCGAGATTTAGTTATCGGTGAAGGCGAAGTTGATTTTCCGGCCATTTTTAATACATTAAAATTAATGGATTATTGTGCTCCTTTTGTGATTGAAATGTGGGCTAAAGATGATAATTGGAAGCAAAATATTATTACTGCTCAACAAAGCCTAAATGCTATGGCATCCCAAGCAGGATATGCACTATTCTCCTAATTTACATGTAATAAAAATGATATAAAGCTCAATTAATGTCTTATTTGGGCTTTATCTATTCAGTCGAATTAAAAAAATAGTCATCAGAACGCATCAGAATGACATGTTATTTTTAACCTTAAGATCTTATTAAACTCTTTTATAGCAACATATTAATATTAAGAGATTTTTATTTATTCTTTCCACTAATTGGCCTATCGTGTAATATAATGGTCATTATAACAAAATGAAAGAATTGCGAATATTATATGAAATCAATGATCAAATTATTCTCCATATTATTAGCCATCTTGACATTAGTTGGTTGCGGTTTAAAAGGCCCATTATATTATCCTAATGAGCAGTCAAGCACATTTGTTCAATCTAATGATGTGAGTAACATAGCTTAAAGGAATAATTCAATGAAATTTTTACATTATTGTAATGGTCAGTTATTGGCAGATGAAGTCGCTATCTCTGATCTAGCAAAGCAATATGGAACTCCGTTATATGTCTATTCTGCTGCTCATATGACAAAACAATTTCTTGCTTATCAGCAAATTCTTCAAGATAAGAAACATCTAATTTGTTATGCAGTTAAGGCTAACAGTAATTTATCGGTTTTAAATTTGTTGGCAAAACTTGGTGCTGGTTTTGATATTGTCTCGCAGGGTGAATTAGAAAGGGTGCTAAAAGCAGGTGCCGAACCTAGAAAGATAGTTTTTTCTGGTGTCGCAAAATCTATTGAAGAAATCAAACGTGCGCTTGAAGTTGGTATTAAATGTTTCAACGTTGAGTCGGAGGCGGAATTATATCGTATCAACGAAATTGCTCAACAATTAGGTAAAATTGCAACAATTTCATTAAGAATTAATCCTGATGTGGATGCCAAAACCCATCCCTATATCTCAACAGGATTGCGTGAAAATAAATTCGGCATAAGTTATCAATTAGCCCTTGATGTATACCGCAAAGCGGCTAGTTTAAACCATATTAAGATAGTTGGTATTGATTGCCATATTGGTTCTCAATTAACAGAATTATCGCCATTTTTAGATGCTGCTGATAGGATTTTAATATTGGTTGATAAACTCAAAGCAGAAAATATTCACCTTGAACATATTGATTTAGGTGGTGGATTAGGGGTCTGTTATGATAATGAAACACCTATTTCTGCATCTACACTTGTTTCAGAGTTACTCGCGAAATTAACCAATTATGCTGATCTTGAAATTATTTTTGAACCAGGCCGCTCAATTGTGGCTAATGCTGGTTTATTAATTACTAAAGTTGAATACACTAAACATCAAGATGGTAACCATTTTGCTATTGTTGATGCGGGAATGAATGATTTAATTCGACCAGCTCTTTATAAAGCTTGGATGCGAGTTTTGCCAGTCAGAGAACCAAAAAGTTCTGATAAAAAAGAATGTTACAATATCGTTGGACCAATCTGCGAATCTAGCGATGTGTTAGCTTATCAACGAGAGTTGTCCGTTGAACAAAGTGATCTATTGGTTATTTGTAGTGCTGGTGCCTATGGTTTTAGTATGGCGTCAAATTATAATAGTCACCCACGTCCAGCTGAAGTTTTGCTTGAAGGAGGAAAACAATATAAGTTAATTCGAAAACGTGAGACGTTTGATGATTTATGGCGTGGTGAATTAGTATTATAATCTTTTAAGAGTGTGTGATGCGATGGACTCATTCGCTTGGCAAATAAAGCGCTTTATTAATTAAACTTAATTAGAGTAATAGGTAATTAAAAAAAGGTAAGCAAAGATGAACTTTTCTAAAATGCATGGATTAGGTAATGATTTTATGGTTATTGATGCACTAACGCAAAATGTTCATCTTTCGAGCGAATTGATTAAGCGCATGTCAGATCGCTATACCGGTATTGGCTTTGATCAGTTACTTGTTGTTGAACCACCTTATTCGCCAGAAAGCGATTTCCACTATCGCATATTTAATGCAGATGGTTCAGAAGTAGAACAATGTGGTAATGGTGCACGTTGTTTTGCTCGTTTTGTTCGTTTGAAAGGGTTGACGAAAAAACGTGTTTTAAAAGTAAGTACTATGAAAGGTAATATTGTATTGACGGTTAATGATGATGAAACCGTACGTGTTAATATGGGAACCCCTATTTTTGAGCCGAGTAAAATTCCTTTCAAAGCCATTAAAGAAGAAAAAACTTATATTATTCGTGCACAAGAACAAACAGTTCTGTGTGGCGTTGCTTCAATGGGTAATCCGCATTGTGTTATTCAGGTTGATGATATATTAACAGCTCAAGTATCAACGCTTGGTCCACTGTTAGAGCAACATGAACGTTTTCCTGAAAAAGCAAATATTGGTTTTATGCATATTATCGATCGAAATAATATTAATTTGCGCGTATTTGAACGAGGTGTTGGTGAAACACAGGCTTGTGGTACTGGTGCTTGTGCGGCTGTCGCAGTTGGTATTAATCAAGGACTCTTAAATCCACGAGTAAATGTTAATTTACCTGGTGGCAAATTAATTATCGAATGGAAAGGCAATCAGCAACCCCTTTATATGACTGGACCAGCAACACATGTATATGATGGTTATATTTCAATTTAATAACTGATGTAATTTAGGATTTGATACTGAGTACGATAGAAATAAATTATGGTCATAAAAAAAGCACAGACAGTTAAATATAAGCCTCATCGTCGACAAAAAAACTTTGTCAAATTGAATGATGAAATGGTCAGTCAGTATATCATTGATAATCCTGATTTCTTCATTCGTAATGCTGCTCAGATTGAACGAATGCGTGTACCACATCCAGTTCGCGGAATTATTTCGTTACCTGAATGGCACATGGCTAGACAGCGTAATAAAATTAATCAGTTAGAGTCTGAAATTACCATGCTAATGGAGCATGCTAGTGCTAATGAACTGCTTTTTAATCAGTTAATGAAATTGCAATTCGACTTAATTAAAGCAAAAGATATTAATGAATTAATTGTATCTTTAAAAAATTGGGCTAAAGATTTAGGGCTCAATGGTGCTTATTTATATCTTTTCGATGATAAATGGTTACTTAGTGCGCCATCTAGCTATCATCATTTAGCCTTAAATTCATTACAATTTGATTTTATTCGTGTTCGTCATCTACAGTATAGTCAATTTTATTTAGGTCAATTAAACACAACTGAATTAGATTTTTTATTACCGCAGCATGGTTATGTCGGATCAGTTGCATTATCATTATTTGGTCAATTTGGGGACCTCGGTCTTTTGATGTTTACTAGCCCAGATCCACAACATTATCAAGTTGGGCAAGGAACTTTGTTATTAGAGAAAGTTAGTGAGATATTACCTATTTTGATTGAAAAATGGATTATGCGAAGAAAGTAAGGAACGATGATGGCTAAAACTAATCCAAATTATTCCACTTTATTAGCTGAGCCGGTTGAGCATTTCTTAAACTATCTAAAATCAGAAAAACAACTTAGCCTAAACACACAAGTTAATTATCGCCGTCAACTTTATGCCATTATCGATTTAACCAAGGATCTGGATATTGAAAAATGGCAAGCTATTGATTCGTCAGCTGTACGATTATTAATTAGCAGAAGTCGGCAAACCGGTTTACAAGCAAGAAGTCTCTCCTTACGATTGTCTGCACTGCGAAGTTTTTTCGATTGGATGGTGAAGAATGAAATGATTTCCGTCAATCCTGCTCGAGGTGTAGTTAACCCTAAATTAGGCCAGCATCTTCCTAAAAATATCGATATTGATGAGGTTAATCAATTACTAGATATTGAATATAACGATCCATTATCTGTGCGCGATAGAGCTATGCTCGAAGTTATGTATGGTTCTGGATTACGTCTTTCTGAATTAGTTAACATTAATTGTCGAGAGCTAAATTTAAGGGAAGGGGAAGTCCGGGTAATGGGAAAAGGTAATAAAGAACGGAAATTACCTTTAGGGCGAGAATCTGTAAAATGGATTGAATATTGGTTAACCATGCGAAATGAATTAAAACCTCAGGATGATGCACTATTTATTTCTAAATTGGGGAAACGAATTTCTCCTCGTAATGTGGAGAAACGATTTGCTCAATGGGGTATCAAACAAGGATTAAGTTCACATGTTCACCCACATAAACTACGCCATTCATTTGCAACACATATGCTTGAATCGAGTGGTGATTTGCGAGCAGTACAAGAATTACTAGGTCATGCTGATTTATCCACTACACAAGTTTATACTCATCTGGATTTTTCACATTTATCGGAAGTTTATGATTCTGCTCATCCACGAGCTAAAAGAGGGAAAAAGTAATGCATTTTTATCGTTCAATTGACTGCATTAAAGCGATCACTTTCGATCTAGATGATACTCTATATGATAATAGTATGATTGTAGATAAAGCTGAAGAGGAAATGATAAAAAATTTACAGAAATATGAACAGTTTCAAAATTTAACGTTAGATTTATATTTCCAAGAAAAAAGTTTGGTGCTCTCAATCAATCCGGAAGTTTATCATGATGTGATAGTTTGGCGGATAGATACTATAAAATCATTATTGAATAGAACTAGTATACCCGTGTCTCAACATCCTCAGATAATTGATGATGCTGTAGATTGTTTCAATGTTTGGCGGCATAAGATGGTTATTCCTTAATCAACACATACTTTATTAACTAAACTAGCAAAAAAATATCCACTAGCTGTAATTACTAATGGTAATGTCGATGTAAATAAAATCGGATTGGGAGACTATTTCCAATTTTCTTTACGTGGTGGACCGGATGGACGTTCAAAACCATTTCCAGAAATTTTTGATTTGGCTGCAAAAAAATTATCCATACCCAATAAATATATATTACATGTCGGCGACAATTTAGAGACTGATGTTAATGGCGCCATCAATAATGATTATTTATCGTGTTGGATAAATATCTTTGAGCAAGATATTTATCATCTTACTGATGCAAGGTGCTTACCTCATATTGAGATAAGCCGATTGATAGAATTAGATAATCTGTTATAATTATCGCATATGTGTATAAAAAGACAGTACAGTTAGATGTAAATAAGTTTGCATTTACTACCTGTCTTTATTTTTTTAATAGACTCACCAAAAATATTATAAAGAAAATGGCAATTTTAAAAAGATTCAATGTATCAATAATTAATAGTGGTTTATGTAATCGGAATGGATTAACACATAATGAACATTAAGCAATCATTATTAGAAGACCTTAACACAGAACAACAAACTGCAGTAGTTACAGATAATCAATATACTATTGTACTTGCTGGTGCCGGAAGTGGTAAGACTCGTGTACTTGTCCATCGAATTGCTTGGCTCTGTGTTGAGAAGAATTATTCGTCCGGTTCGATTTTTGCGGTTACTTTTACCAATAAAGCTGCTGCTGAAATGCAAGAGCGAATTGAATCGTTAGTTGGTGAAAGATATTTAAATGGAATGTGGGTAGGTACCTTCCACGGTTTGACTCATCGCTTATTACGCATGTTTCCTCAACAAGCTAACCTTCCAGATAATTTTCAGCTTATTGATACAGAAGATCAGATTCGACTTATCAAGCGAATTTTCCGAGAACTTCAAGTAGATGAAAAGCAATGGTCAGCAAAAGAGTGTGCTAATTATATTTCTGCGCAAAAAGAGAAAGGATTTCGCGCTAAAGACTTGGTACCAGAAGATCCAAAACAAGTTATGTGGCAAGTAATCTATCGTGATTATCAAGCAATTTGCGATAAAGTTGGCTATGTTGATTTTTCTGAGTTAATTCTGAGAGCTTATGAATTACTTTGTAGTGATGAGAATGTTTTAGATTATTGCCGTAATCGTTTTTCAAATATTCTCATTGATGAGTTTCAAGATACTAATAGAATTCAATATCGATTTGTACAAAAATTAGCGGGTAGTACAGCCAATATCATGATTGTTGGTGATGATGACCAGTCAATTTATAGTTGGCGTGGAGCTAATGCCGATAATCTTCAATTATTTATCAATGATTACCCCGACACTGAAATTGTTCGCTTAGAGCAAAATTATCGATCCACAGGGTTGATTTTAGATTCTGCAAATAAATTGATTGCTAACAATAAGAATCGGTTAGGTAAAAATTTATGGACCGATAGTGGCGATGGTGAAAAAATCTTGCTTTACAGAGGTTTTAATGATGCCGATGAGGCAAGATTTGTTGTTGGCCAAATAAAAAAATTCCATGAGCAAGGTCAAAATTACTCTAGTTGTGCGATTTTGTATCGTAATAATATTCAATCTCGGATTTTTGAAGATACATTAATGCAAAATGGCATACCTTTCCAAATTTATGGTTCGATTAGATTCTATGAAAGGCAAGAGGTTAAATTGGCTCTTGCTTATTTACGTCTATTACATGACCATAACAATGATATGGCATTTGAAGCAACTATAAATACGCCAACTCGTGGTATAGGCCAAGTTACTTTAGATAAAATTAGACATTTTGCTAAACATAAAGCTATGTCGTTATGGGATGCTTGCTTAACGTTAATTGAAAAGAAGGGACTTTCTGATAGACAACTTACAGACATAAGTCGATTTATCCATTTAATGCAATCGATTCACGCTGAAGTTAATGACTTACCTTTTTATAAACAATTAGAGAAGATTATTACATTATCAGGTGTCTTGCGAATGTATGAACAAGAGCCGGGTATAAAAGGTCAGGCAAGGTTAGAAAACCTTGAAGAACTTGTTTCTGCAGCTGAGCAATTTTACCGTGTCAATCAAAATACTGTGATTGAAGATGCTGAAACAGGTAAACCTTTAACAATTTTAGAATCATTCTTATCGGTTACATCGCTTGAAAGCCGTGATGTGGGTACTAACCAAGATTCTGTCCAATTGATGACGCTACATTCAGCAAAAGGATTAGAATTTGACAATGTCTTTATTGTAGGCTGGGAAGAGAGTATCTTCCCTACACAACGTTCTATTCAAGAAGTCGATAAAATGGAAGAAGAAAGACGTTTAGCTTATGTTGGTATAACGCGAGCAAGAAAAAACTTAACACTTTCATTGGCAGAACAAAGACGACTCTATGGGCGAGAAGAACGAAATTTACCTTCGCGTTTTTTAGATGAGTTGCCAGTTGAAAACTTAAATGAAACTTATTACCAAGGTAGTTTCTCTTCATTTGGAGGGCGATCTGGTTACCAAAATAAAGATGATGAGTTTTATCAAGAACGTAAAAAATCTTATTCTAAAAAGAAAAAGGAAGATGATGGTTATACATTAGGTAGAAAGGTTAAACATAACCGTTTTGGTGAGGGCTCAATTATCAATCTTGATGGTGAAGGTGATCATAGGCGAGTTCAAATCGCTTTCGTTGATGTTGGTATTAAATGGTTAGTAATAAAATTAGCAAATCTGACATTATTATAAATGCCATCTATTTTAATAAAATTGGCGCTAAATATTAATTTACCGCCTTTTTTATGAAAATTATTCAGCTTGTTCTTCTACAGCTTGGGTGAAAATATCTTCAAATGTTTGATCTGATCGATTACAAATCCATTTGTTGTTAATAAAGTCAAAGTGATAGCCTTGTTTTCTTGTTGCTAACCAAACTTGAAATAAAGGTTCTTGTGTATTAATGATAATTTTACTGTTATTTGGAAAGCTGATATTAATAACATTACCATTAGTTTCGTAATCTAAATCGATATCATGCTCATCAACATAATCATCAAGGTATGATTCAATTTGATTGAAAAGTTGATCTGTTAGAGTATGAAATTGAGTGACGTTCATATTGGTGTGATTATATTGAGCAATTAATATAGGAATAGTAGCATAAATAGAGAGACTCCGCCACAGCTAGGTGGCGAAGGTAAATTCAGTGTTACTGATTGAGAGGTAATGAACAAACCATTATTAATAATTTATAATTTTCATCATTTTTTTCGGCTCGCATCCAACGATTTGGAATATTGATATTATTAATTAATTTACCCTCTGCGAAGTTTTTTTCAACTAAATCAAGTTGTCCTTTAGCAATTTCTTTTTTGTCACAATTAGCATAATAGTTAACGACAATAGTGCGATAGGGTGTTTTCACATTATCTATGTTTTGTACTAATGCAGGAGTATAATTGATCACTTCTTTAAAGACACGAATTCGAGGATTGAACGAGTGTAACTTTATCGATTTTTTATCAAGGAATGAGTAACCAACCTTATTATCTTCATCATTTTTTGAAATAGGTGTAAATTGCTCACCGATTTTAGGATTGCTCAACATTTCCTTAACTTCTTTTGCTTGAGTAGCTTTCTCTTCTTCAGTAAGTGGCCGCTTTTCATCTGTTGCATAGCTTATAGTTGCAAAAGAAAAAAGAATTAAGACTAAGCATAATTTTTTCATTTAAATGTTATCTCCCTCTTTTGAGCTCTTGCCTTCACTTGATTCTTGTGTTGCATTATTTTTTTCTTGTTCTTTTTTTAATTTATAAGCTTCGATCTTTTCTTGCTGTTCTTTTTTTATCTGTTCATCAAATGGCTTTATATCTGGACGATCTTTATAAAGAATATCTTTCTTTAAATCGCCCTGAATAGAGCAAAGAACGCGATTATAGTTGTTGTCTATGTTCTCTAAGTATAGAGATTTTTCAATTGTCCCAAGTCTTGGCACTACGCCATCAATTGCATAAAGGTTCTCTTCCCATTCAGGGGATTTAGCATTGCGATCATAAATTTTAGCATTAGCAATATAAACATTTTCATTATAATTTGACCATTTTATATTTTTTAATGCATTGATAATTTCTTCTTGGCTATTATCAAAAATAAAACCCCAATAATAATATTTTCCAGATAAATTTGTTGGAATATATATGTCTTGATATCCCGTAATAGTTAACCCACGATATTTAAGTGGTTTTTTAAAAATAACTTTATTTTTATCTTGTTGATAAATTGATTCTACAGGAATAAATGTCACGTTATCTTTTGTGGTTAAATCAACATACTCGCTAAATGTTTTTTTATTTTCAGCTAGATTTTGGAAAAATTGATTATCACATGCAAGAAAAGTATCGACTATCTTATCTGTTACACTTGCTTTATTGTCTTGAGCAAAAGCCATGCAAGACATGAGCGAAGAACAAGCAATAACAGTAAGTTTTTTGAAAAGCATGGGCTGTTCCTTTAAAAAATCGCTAATAAAACGTCACAATATTGTAAAGCAATGTAAGTTGATGTCAATCTAAACAGTTTTAATTTTGAACAAAAATCAATAAATGACCAGCATTAAAAGAAATTTTGACAGTGTCATTAATAGCTTTATTACGTAGACTAGTAAAACTACCTAAAGATAAAGTTTGATTATGTAATGGGTATTCAAAACCGGTTATAGTTAACCCTGTAACTTTGGATAGAGGCATTAATGAAATAATATGGTATTTAACATGACGGATAATTTGATGATTAGTTGCGAAGAAAAAGTGACAATAATCATCATAAAACAGCATTTTTAATTGTTGATGATATTGCATAGCAACCGATAAGTTACCTAGAAAGTGGTCACTGGCTCGTCCTGATGCACCATATATGGTAAATGATGTGACTCCTTTACTATTTAAAAACAACAACGCTTTTTCAAAGTCAGTTTTAGATTGATCTGGTGTATGAATGATTTGGGTTTTATCGGGAATCGTCATATTGGAGTTAATGCTATCTAAATCACCGATTATAAAATCTGGTTTAATTGAAGATTTAGATAGATAACTATGATATGCACCGTCAGTACATGCGATATAATTATAATTACCTAAATGGGAAGGTAGATTTTTAGGTGGTTCGCCATTTACAAATAACAGTGCTGTGAACATTATTACTCCCATTAAAACATTTTATAACGCTAAAGTATAAGCCATAATAATTGCATCTTCTTTATTACCATCGGTGGTTGGGTAATAATTTTTTCTAATAGTTATTTGATTGAACCCTATTGAGTGATATAACTCAAGTGCTGGCGAATTTGATTTTCTTACTTCTAACCAGATTGTCGAAATTTTACTTGGCATTGCCATTAAATCATTAATCAACTGGTTTAATAATGTTTTTGCTAACCCTTGATTCCGGTATTTAGGATGTATGGCAATATTAAATAAACTTGCTTCATCAGCTACTTGTTGGCAAATACAAAAGCCTACAATTTTATTATCAACGGTTATTTTAAGGTTTAAATAACGTTCTCCTTGATTTGAAAAGAAAGTCTCTTTAGACCAAGGAATAGGGTAGCATAATCGCTCTAACTCATAGGCTTCTGCTAGATCATTTTCATTTAGGATGGAAATCGTTTTCATATTCACATAATTGTAGCCAAAGCTGTCGCTTTTGTTGTGGATCTTTGGCTAGCGAAACTAAATCGCTGGTTTTAATCGTTAATTTATTTTGCCATTGTTCATGGCTGTTTATGTCAATAAACCAAGTTACAACTTTTACTTCATTAGCCGGTATTATTAATTGCGAAGGCGTAAGAAATAAAACTTGCTCTTCAGTTAAATCAATAGCTTTTAAAATATCATAATAAATTTTTTGTGTTGGTTGCTTTTTAGCAACGACGATTAAACGAATTTTATCGTCGATATGTGTAGCAAGTTCACCTTGAAAAACGGCAGAATTGCGTAAAACATATTGGGTAATATCACATTGCTTTAGATACCAATCAGTTGCTGTCATTGTCGGATTACTGTTTTTATTAGGGATTAAAGAAAGTTAATTGTATAATCTTCGCTTCAATTTATAAAGGTTTTTCATTGAGGCATTATGGCAATATCCGCATTTACTCCTGCTAGCCAAGTACTTGAACGTCATCAATCCTTTTTTGATGATAAAAATATTCTTATTGCAGGTGATATCCAAGATAATTACCCAGCTGTTATATCAGCTAATTTGGTTAAGATTCACTGCTCGCAGTATCACACATTTTTAAATTTTAAACACTCGAAACGAGCTGAAAGCTCCAATTTTTCGCTCTATCCTGACGAGTCTTTTTATAACAATGTTAATACACTCATATATTATTGGCCTAAAACTAAGAGTGAAGCGCAATTTCAGTTATCATTTTTATTAAATAATATGCCTAAAGAGAGTGATATTTTTATTATTGGTGAAAATCGGACTGGTGTAAAAAGTGTTGAAGGATTATTGGCTGATTTTGGCTCTATACAAAAAATAGATAGTGCAAGGCGATGTGGTCTGTATCATTTTCGTGCTGATAGCCGTTTAGCTTTTGAACTAAAAGAGTGGTGGCTAAGTTATCATTTAACCATTGAAAACCAAGATATCGAAATTAAAAGCTTACCAGGTGTATTTAGCCAAAAAGGATTAGATGCGGGTAGTGAGCTTCTGTTAAATGCATTGATGGAACAGAGTGATATTATTAAAGGTAATATCCTAGATGTAGGCTGTGGCTCAGGCATATTAACAACAGTTTTAGGTAAGTTATATCAAGATATAAGTTTAACATTAACCGATGTCAGTAGTATGGCGTTAGAGTCAAGCAAAGCTACCTTAGCTTGTAATAATCTTTCTGCAAATGTTATTGCTAGTGATGTATTTTCAGATATCAACGATAAATTTCACTTAATCATCTCTAATCCACCTTTTCATGATGGTAAAGAGACAAGTTATACAGCAGTAAACAAACTGATTAAAGAGGCTAAAAAACACTTAAAATTAAATGGTTATCTTTGTATTGTGGCAAATTCATTTTTGCCTTATCAATCGATTTTGGATGAAACCTTTAAAAGTGTTGAAATTATTGCTCAAACAACAAAATTTAAAGTCTATTTAGCCAGTCATTAATAGTAAATGATAATCAAACATTCATGCGTGAGTAGAGTGAACTAGATCACGCGTGAAAATTGATGTTGTCGAACCAATCGTCGCATATAAATATCAAAACACATACAAATATTTCGAATAAGCAAATGCCCTTTAGGTTGGACAACGATGCTATCATTACCAACTAGGACTAAACCATCTTGTTCCAATGGTGCTAATAGTTTTAAATCTTCAGTAAAATAGTCATCAAATTTAATCGCATAAAGTTGTTCAATTTGTTTTTTATCAAGGTAAAAATGGCAAATAAGTTGCTTAATGATGTCTCTTCTTATTTTGTCATCTTGATTTAAGGTAAATCCTTTCCATAAACCATTACCTTGTTGTTTAACTAAAGTTTGATAATTTTTTAGATCTTTATGGTTCTGTGCATAACTATCACCCAACATACTAATAGCTGACACACCAAGACCCAATAAATCTGAATCTCCTTTAGTTGTGTATCCTTGAAAGTTACGATGCAATTTATTTTCTTGTTGAGCAATAGCCAACTCATCGGTTGGTTTGGCAAAATGATCCATACCGATAAATTGATAACCGGCTTGAGTTAATTTTTCTATACTAGTTTGTAAGATCTTTAATTTTTGATTAGCGTTAGGTAAATCATAATCTTTGATTTTACGTTGCGCAGCAAAACGACTAGGTAAATGGGCATAATTAAAAACGCTTAATCTATCAGGTGAAATATCAATAACTTTATTTAAAGTTTCGGTAAAACTTTCAACGGTCTGTTTAGGTAATCCATAAATTAAATCGAGGCTAATTGATCGAAAATTATTTTTTCGTGCTCGAGCAATCAACGAGCGGATTAAATTTTCATCTTGTTCTCGGTTAATTAGATTCTGAATTTCATGATTGAAATCTTGAATTCCCATACTTAACCGATTAAAGCCTAGTTCAGAAAGATGATCGATTGTTTGTGTACTGATTTCTCTGGGGTCTATTTCAATTGATAATTCAGCATCTTGAGTAAAGTTAAAGTGCTGCCTGATTGATGTGATTAATCGTGTCATTTCATCATCAGTCAAAAAAGTAGGAGTGCCTCCGCCCCAATGCATTTGGCTTACAATACGATTTTTGAACAACTCTGACCGTTTAGCAATTTCAATATCTAGTATATCGAGATACTGGGTAACTTTATGGGTTTGCCGGGTAATAAGTTTATTACAACCGCAAAAGTAACAAAGTTTATGGCAAAACGGAATGTGCACATATAGTGATAATGAACGTTCAGGATAACGTGTGGCAGCTGAAAGAAAGTTTTGTTCAGTGAACTGCTCATTAAATTCAAGCGCAGTTGGATATGAAGTATATCTTGGGCCGGAATAGTTATACTTTTCTATTAATGCTTGGTCCCATAGCTGAGATTGAATCATATTGTGTTTATTTAATCCTGCTTTTGACATTGTTGTTTCCATCACATTTTGCTTTACTACGCTTTTTAATTTGCGCTTTAATTTTAATACGATTGATTTTTTTCAAATACAATAATGTGCAGATAAATAATCCCAAATATAAACCGAGCATAATAAATATTGGCATGGTTAATGACTCTTTATTGACATTATTTGGAAAATGAAATTATAAATTTCTAGTTCATATTAAATAAATCTAACTTAATTACGTTTAAGTAAGCTGACAATATCTTCTTTAGGCTCTTCTAACTCGTCATCAAAATCATTATCTTCATAACCTAATTGTTTCATCAGTTGATCAATGCGATCTAGTTTATTATCAAGATAAGATTGTTGTTCATTAGTCAATGTTTTGCCTTGCTCAACTAAATCAAGTAAATGGTCAAGTTTAGTATCATTTTCAAGCTGGTCTAATTCTTGTTCTGGTGTTAATTTGACCTTTTTAGGTTGATTAACTTTTATAATTGGATCATCCGTTTGCACTAATGAAATTGGTTTTTTACTACCAATTCGCGGATCTTTAATGATATTTGACGTTTTTTTATTGTTTTGTTTGCCGTTAAAACGAGAACCACTAGGTAAACCTTTATGTTTACGTTTTCGCTTAAGTTCTCGAGACTCTTCATTAATCTCTTGACGGGTTTTTTTCGATTTATTTTTTAACATACAATCTCAATTTAATATCTGGTTATAAATTTACTTAAACATATTTTACCAGCAAGTCATTAATATAGCTATGAGCAGAAGTTAATGCGAATTTATGATTGTAAAAAAATAGATTTAGTATAATCTGAGCCAAATAATTTTTAAATATTGAGCAAATAAAACATGAAAAATCATTTGAGCCCTTATATGCAATTTACCCGACAAGAGTGGGCTGGTTTGCGTAATGCGGTACCGATGACTTTAACTGCTGAAGAATTAACCTCGTTACAAGGAATTAATGAAGATTTGTCTATGGATGAAGTAAGTGAAATTTACTTGCCTTTATCTCGATTACTCAATTATTATATAAGCAATAGTTTTAGCCGTCAGGCAGTCTTATCAAAGTTTCTAGGTAAAAGTCAGAAAATACCTTATGTTATCGGTATTGCTGGTAGTGTTGCTGTTGGTAAAAGCACCACAGCTCGTGTCTTACAAGCATTATTAACTCGTTGGCCGGAACATCGCAAAGTTGCGTTAGTAACGACCGATGGCTTTTTATATCCCAATCGTTATCTTGAAGAACGTGGTATCATGAATAAGAAAGGATTTCCTCAATCTTATGATATCAGAAAGTTAATTAATTTTGTTGCTGATGTAAAGTCAGGTCAGTCAGAAGTTAAAGCACCCGTTTATTCTCATTTGGTTTACGATATTGTTGAAGACGAACAGATTACTATCGACAGTCCAGATATTTTAATTCTTGAAGGATTAAATGTTTTACAAGGCACCATAAATTATACACAGGCTAACAATCGGGTGTTTGTTTCCGATTATGTAGACTTTTCAATATATGTCGATGCACAATTACCCTTATTACACGATTGGTATGTGAATCGATTTTTAAAATTTAGAGCTGGGGCATTTAGTGATCCTAACTCTTACTTTAACCACTATTCTAAGCTTCCCGAGGAAGAGGCTGTGAATATTGCTAACCGCCTTTGGCGAGAAATTAATGAATTGAATTTGATCGAAAATATCCTGCCAACACGGGAACGAGCAAGTTTGATTTTAACCAAAGGTAAAGATCATAAAGTAGATTGTGTTCAATTAAGAAAATAAACTTAGGGGAATCAATATGAAATCAGCAATTAGGTTATTAAGTAAGTTAAGCATTATCACTTTAGTTACTGCATTTTCTGTAAACAGTTATGCAACAAATAATGATGAATACCAAGGGTTAAATTGTGACGGAAAAAAACAAGCAATCCAAACTAAAATAGATCAAGCTAAGAATGCCAATAATGCTAATGAAGTTGCAGGTCTTGAAAAAGCACTTCAAGAAGTTAATACCAATTGTAAAGATGAAACATTAGAAGAAAAATATAAAAGATTAGTGGTTGAAAAAACTAAAGATGTTACTGATAAAACTAAAGAATTAGCAGAAAAGACTAAAGAATATGCAAAAGACAAACTCAATGCAAATCAAGATAAAATTGATGCATTAAAAGCTAAATTAAATGATGCTGAAAAAGAGTTATCTGATGCTAAAGATAAACTTGCTGATTATTACAAACAAATGACTAGCAACAAATAGAGTAAAGTTAAACGCAAAAAAGTGCCTTCCTCAACTTTTTTGTTAGATAAGCACCATTAATCGAGCGTTAATGGTGCTTTTTTATTGATAAAAGATAATGTGCTTAAACTAGACTTTTCTGCCTAAAAAGAGTAAGGTGTGCGCCTTATTACGTGGTTCGTGAACCTCCCACGCTAAAAAACTAAGGAAAATTTAATGAGCAACATTACACTACTTGGCGACCAATCTGTTCGCTATCCAACTGACTATTGTCCTAATATTTTAGAAACCTTTGATAATAAACACCCCGGTAATGATTATTTTGTTAAATTTAATTGCCCGGAATTTACCAGCCTTTGTCCTATCACTGGTCAACCTGATTTTGCCACGATTTATATTTCGTATGTCCCCAATATAAAGATGGTGGAAAGTAAATCGCTCAAACTCTATTTATTTAGCTTTCGTAATCACGGTGATTATCATGAAGATTGCATTAATATCATTATGAAAGATCTGATTAAATTAATGGATCCTAAATATATTGAGGTCTGGGGGAAATTTACACCACGTGGTGGTATCTCTATCGACCCTTATGCTAATTACGGTAAACCTGGTACTAACTGGGAACAAATTGCGCTTAATCGTTTAGCTAATCACGATCTTTATCCTGAAAAAGTCGATAATCGTTAATTTTTTTCGTACACAAATTAAATCGGAACCGTTAAAAATGCAAAATCGTAAAGCACTAGTGATATTTTCTGGTGGGCAAGATTCTACTACCTGTTTACTGCAAGCCATTGCTGATTATGGGCGTGAAAACGTTGAAACAATTAGCTTTCAATATGGTCAACGACATGCCATTGAGCTTGAAAAAGCCAAATGGATTGCTGACGATCTTGGTGTAAAGCAAACCGTCATTGACACTTCAGTGATCAAACAAACAACTAATAATGCCTTGATTGATGACTCGCAAGAGATTAAATCAGCCCAAGAAGGGGATTATCCCAATACCTTTGTTGACGGGCGTAATATGCTATTTTTATTGTTAGCTGGGTGCTATGCCAAACAGCACGGTATTAAAGATATCATTATTGGGGTATGTGAAACCGATTTTAGTGGTTATCCGGATTGTCGAGATATCTTTATTAAATCCATGAATGTTTCGATGAATTTAGCCTTGGATTACACGTTTAACATCATCACCCCATTAATGTATCTAACTAAAGCGCAAACATGGGAAATGGCTGATAAACTCGGTTATCTTGATTATATCCGGCAACACACTCACACTTGTTATTATGGGGTAGAGGGGGGATGTGGTAAATGTCCAAGCTGTATCCTTCGAGATAAAGGTTTAACTCAATACCTTAATCAATCAAATTAACACTGGGTTCACTCACCCCATTAAAAAAGGAAAAACTTATGTATCTGAACACTAATTCAGAACAAACGAGCAAATTTACTCATACTCAACAAATGAAGGCTCTTGGCTGGCTTTCGTTTTTTCATATTTTAGTTATTGCTTCAAGCAATTATCTGGTACAAATCCCATTTGATATCTTCGGTTTTCATACCACTTGGGGAGCATTTACCTTTCCATTTATCTTTTTAACCACCGATTTAACCATTCGGGTATTTGGTGCTAGTCTTGCCAGAAAAATTATCTTTGTTGTTATGATACCGGCATTACTGTTCTCTTATTCCATTTCGGTTGTGTTTTTTGAAGGGCATTGGCTGGGATTTTCAGCTTTATCTGATTTTAACAGTTTTGTTTTCCGTATTGCTTTAGCCAGTTTTGCCGCTTATTTAGTTGGGCAATTGATGGATATCACTGTGTTTAATTATTTACGTAAGAATAAAGCATGGTGGGTTGCGCCTTCGGCGTCAGCGGTGTTAGGTAATAGTATTGATACTATTGTCTTTTTTGCCATTGCCTTTTATCAAAGTAGCGACGAATTTATGGCCAATCATTGGATCGAGATTGCCGCAATTGACTATAGTTTTAAAATTTTGATTTGTGGATTATTCTTCTTACCGCTTTATGGCATTATTTTGAATTTTATTTTAAAAAAACTGCTTATAAAGTCACTATAACTACCCGATTAATTACTTAATTATTCAGAATAATTGTTAATATTTAGAGCTTATCAGCGTTATGATAAGTTCTAAATGCCAAAAAACCTCTCAAAAACCCCACTCCTCAACTTTTTTTACCAATTTAAAAAATTTAATTATCTCAAAATAAATTAAAAATCTTAATAAAGTTTCTTTGCTAAAGTTTTTGTGAAAGTGCATAATATGAGCAAAAAATAAGTAGTATTTTTATCAGGAATAAAAAGGATTAGGTGAAACAATGAGATTGATAAAACACTTAGCTGTGTTGGGTTTGTTTTTGACATTATGCGCTTGTGATAATCAAAAAGATAAATCGACAGATTCAGTAAGTAATAATAAAACCGAGTTAACTACAAATAATACCAGTAATACCAGTAATACAACGCATGATTCGAGTACAAATTCGCAATCTCATAACCCATTTAATCCAACGCCTGAATTAATCGAAAAATATAAAGGTAAAAATCTAAAAGTTCTCGATAGTTCAGAATTAATCATTGATGGTTCAAGCACATTAGTCGTGACATTTTCCGTTCCTCTCAATCCGAAATTGAATTTTTCAAATTTATTAAGATTGGTTGACAAAGAGAGTGGTGTGGTTGATGGCGCGTGGGAGTTGTCTGATAATGGCCTTGAATTAAAACTTCGCTACCTTCAGCCAAATCGTAAATTGGTTTTAACTATTGATAAGATGTTATCAGCGATTAATGATAGCCATTTGTCATCTGTTTATGAAGCTCAAATAACCACCCAAGATCGCCAACCTATGGTTGGTTTTGCTAGTACTGGATTTTTATTACCAAGTAAATCCATGAGTGGATTGCCGATTAATACGCTCAATGTTGATAAAGTTGATATAAACTTTTTCAAAATTAAGCCAGAAAAATTACCTATTTTACTTGATAATTATGGTTTTATTGATATGTTGTCAATTTGGCGTTCGCAAAGTATGAGTGAATATACTGATTTAGTTTATTCTTCAAGATTTGATCTTAATCCTAGACCGAATGCTCAAGAAACCATTATCGTTAACCTTTCTACAGTTTCTGAACTTAATCAAGAAGGTGTTTATATTGCGGTAATGAATGAAGCGGGTACTTATAATGAATCAAATCCTGCAACAATATTTTCAATAAGTAATATCGGGGTTTCATATCATCGTTATGATAATGGTAAATTAGCGGTAACGACTCATGCTTTAGATAACGGTAAGCCACTAGCTAATATTAATTTAACATTATTATGCGAATCTAATAATAAGCAGTGTAAGAATATTAAGGCAACGACAGATAAAGATGGCTATGTTGAAATCGATGGCAACAACAAGGCATATAGCGTATTGACTGCAACCGATGGCGAGCAAACTTCATTTTTGATGGTTAATCGTGCTGCGCTTAATTTAACTGATTTCAATTTATCGGGCAAACCTTTCTACCAAAAACAATTATTTGTTTTTGGCCCTCGTGACCTTTATCGTCCGAACGAAACCGTCTATTTTAATGCACTATTACGTGATGCAGATGGACAGCCATTACCTGATCAACCAATCGTCGCTGAAGTGTTTTCTTCTAATGGTCGAGTTGTCAAAACTTATCAACTAAAAAGCAGTGTGAATACCAATGGTTTATATCAACAACAATTTGTTATCCCTGCTGATGCAGCAACAGGTAATTGGTTAATTCGTTTCAATTTAGGTGATGATAACTATCGTCAGTGGAATTTTAAAGTTGAAGAATTTTTGCCAGAACGTATGGCGATGGAAATACACAGTTCATCTGATGGTCCAATTTTAAAGAGTGAAGATGTTTCTTTTGATATAAAAGGTTGGTATTTATATGGTGCGCCAGCATCTGGTAATCGCTTAGATGCTAATCTTTATTTAAAGAAAGTTGATACCATTGCAGGATTAGATGACTTCAAAATTGGATCAGCTACTGAAGAAAATCCATATCGCGAACTTGATTCTTTAGAGTTAAAGTTAGATAGCGATGGTTTAACTGAAATTGATATTGAAAATAATTATTGGTCTGGAAGCTCATCACCTCTTAAAGTCGTTTTACAAGCTAGTTTGCTAGATTCTGGTGGTAGACCAGTTACGCGTTATGCAACACAAACTATTTGGCCTGCACCTAAATTGCCGGCAATCCGAGCATTATTTGAAAACTCAGAATATTATGATTGGAATAGCGATAATTATTTTGAGCGTCCAACTGTAGACATAAATAGTAATGCTGAATTCGAAATCGCTTATGTTGATTTGGATGGGGAAAAATTAGGTACAAAATCATTAAAAGCTAGACTAGTTCGTGAGCGTAATGATTACTATTGGGTTTGGTCAGAGGAAGACGGTTGGCGTCAAAGTTCCAACTCGAAGGAATTTGTGGTTTCTGAAGATCAGTTATCTATTGAGGCAGGCAGTACCACAAAAATAACCTATCAACCTACTGATTATGGTGCTTACCGAATTGAAGTGGTAGATACAAACAGTAAAGTCGTATCAAGTCTCAGATTCTGGGCTGGTTATGATTGGGAAGATAATACTCATGGTACTAAATCTGTACGCCCAGACCAAGTTAAGTTAAGTATTGATAAACCATCTTATAATCCTGGAGATGTCGCTAAAGTTAATGTTCAAGCACCTGTAGCTGGTTCTGGTTATATTTCTCTCGAAACCAATGATGGGACGATTTGGAAAAAAGCAATTACGGTGGGTGAAGAAGGTTTAGATGTCGAAATTCCTATTGAAAAATGGGGGCGACATGATGTCTATATTAGTGCTATGATTATTCGCCCTTCGACTGATGCTTCCGTGCAAACAGTTAAACGAGCAATTGGTTTACTTTATTTACCAATTGATACGTCTAATCGTCAATTAAATGTGACAATTGATACACCGGTACAAGTAGAACCTGAAACTGTTGTGCCAATTAAAATTAAAATGGATAAGCCATCTGTCCAAAAAGATAAAAAAGTGACTGTATTGGTTTCAGCTGTTGATTCAGGTGTTTTAAATATCACTGATTATGTCACACCAGATCCTTATGCTTGGTTTTTAGGACGTAAACGTTTTAATGTAGATATTAACGATGTCTATGGCAGCTTAATTGAAGCTACTGGTCGTAATGTAAATATGAGCTTTGGTGGTGATGCGATGGGCGCTGGCGGTAAAAAACCATCAAATGAAGTTCTAATTGTTGCACAACAACTCAAAACCATTCAATTAGATGACAATGGCGAAGGTGTTATTAATTTACCTTTACCTAATTTTAATGGTGAGCTACGTATAATGGCTCAAGCATGGGATGATAATCGTTTTGGTAAAGCTGATAAAAAAATGAAGGTTTCAGCTCCGGTTATAGTTGAATTATCAACTCCTCGATTCTTATCTGGTGGTGATCGCGCTGTATTAGCGTTAGATCTTCATAATTTGACAGATAAAACACAAAATATGAAAGTTGAAGTATTGACTAATGGTTTGATTCATCAAAATGAAGCCAAAACGATATCAGTCAAACTTGATAGTAAACAAAAAGATATCATTCAAATCCCTGTTATTGCAGATTATGGTTATGGTACTGGTTCGGTAACGATAGCGGTCAAAGGTATTTTACTTGAAGATAATTCTGACACTAAAATTGAAAGATCATGGTCAATTGGAGTAAGGCCTGCATATGCCGGAACAACGAGATCTTATGTGTTAGCACTAGATGCCAATGAGAATTGGGAATTACCAAACGATGCATTAACAGGATTAATTGATAACACTGTTGAAGGGCAATTGGTCATTTCTAATCAGCCGCCGTTAAATATTGCTCAATATATCAAAGATTTATTTGCATATCCTTACGGTTGTTTGGAACAAACAACGAGTGGTTTATTCCCATCATTATATGCTAATAGTAAACAACTCGCAGAACTAGGTATTAAAACTGATTCAGATGAGAAGCGTCGTGAAAAAGTGCAATTAGGTATTTCACGTATCTTATCAATGCAACGAAGTAATGGTAGCTTTGGGCTATGGAATAGTCATAGTGAAGAAGAGCATTGGTTGACAGTTTATGCAACAGATTTCTTGTTGCAAGCTAAAGAACGAGGTTATCAAGTTAGTGATAAAGCGCTTGATTCAGCAATGACACGTCTAGGTCAATATATCTATGATACGTCTGCATATAATAATTTTGATTATTATGGAGATTCACGTAGTTTTGAGTTTTCTAAGTTGTCAATTAAAGCCTATGCATTAATGGTTTTAACTAAACAAAATAAAGTTACCTCAGCAATGCGTAACGAGATAAATTATTTATCAGACAAGATAAGTAATGATAAGTCATTTATCTATTCGCCATTACCTATAGCTCAACTAGCGGTTGCTGCTAAATTAAATGGTAATCAAAATGTTTATGAAAAATTATTACCTTTAGTTTTTAGCACTTCGTATCAATACAATAATCACTGGTTTGGTAATTACGGTAGTGAAATACGTGATGAAGCATTAATTCTATCTTTATTAATAGAAAACAAAATAGCTCAGAATAAACAAGGTACTTATCTGTATAATTTATCAGATTTATTAAACAGTAAACGATATTTCTCAACACAAGAATTAAATTCATTGTTTATTGCTGGTTGGTCATTAGAACAGCATAGAAGTGGTAATAAATTTAAAGTATCAGTGAATGGAAAAGTTAATGAAGTTGATTCAGTATTTTCTCATTCATATGATTTTGATAAATTAACTCAAGGATTATCGATTGATAATTCAGAATCAGATGAGCCACTATATGTTAAGTTCTCTGTAACAGGTTATTCTAAAACACCTCCAGCGCCAACCTCAGCTGATGGTTTCTTTAACATCAGTCGTACGTATTATGATTTGCAGGGTAATAAAATATCACCAGCAGATTTAGATGTAGGTTCTATGATGGTTGTGGTTTTAGATGTAATAGCTAAAGAACAAGTTCATGATGCGTTGGTTGTTGATTTCTTACCAGCTGGTCTAGAGCTTGAAAATCAAAACCTTTCTAATAGTAGTGTGAATTTATCATCAATTCCTGGTATAGCTAAATTAATGGGAGATGATGATGCTAGTAATATTAAATATCAAGAATATAGAGATGATAGATATGTTGCCGCTGTTAACATTAATAATTATGTGGGGCGCAATAAATATCGAAAACGTTTAGTGTATTTAGTTAGAGCAGTAACTACTGGCGATTACATGATTCCTTATCCTTATGTAGAATCTATGTATCGTCCAGACCGTTTTGCTATAGGACAATCACCTGATTTCATGACTATTTCAAATCCTAAGCAGGAAGAAAATTAATTAGATATTAATATACGTTACTAATTATTCCGCCAATATATTTGGCGGAATTTTTATTTATAAATACATTTGGCTGGGTCACATAATAAAGATAATGAAAAAATGCTTTTATAAAATATTTAAATTTTTTTTGATATTATTAGTTTTATTGAGCAGTAGTTTTTTTATTGCTGACTCTCTTTTTCCTTTATCTATTTTACAAAATAAAACTACACAAACCGTTGTTGCAGAAGATGAAACGCCATTATGGCGATTTGCTGATCAAAATGGTGTTTGGCGTTATTTGGTCAGTCTTGATGAAGTGCCAGACTATTATCTTGAAGTTTTATTAAATTATGAAGATCGCTATTTTTATGAACATATAGGTATTAATCCGATTTCTTTATTTCGTGCAGCTTGGCAAAATATATCAAATGATAAAATCGTTTCCGGTGGTAGTACTATATCTATGCAAGTGGCAAGATTATTATATCCACACGATCGAACGCTAACGGGTAAGCTAAAACAGATCTTTCGAACCCTCCAGCTTGAATTACATTATAGTAAAGATGAAATCTTAACTTTATATATTAACCACGCACCCTATGGTGGCACAATAGAAGGTATTGGGGCGGCAAGTTGGTCTTATTTTGGTAAACAGCCCAAAGAGTTAACAAGAAGTGAGGCAGTATTATTAGCAGTGTTGCCTCAAGCCCCAAGTCGATTACGACCCGACCGATTTCCTGAAAGAGCCAAACAAGCTCGTGATAAAGTATTAGACCGATTGGCAGAATATAAAGTATGGTCAAATGATTTAATCGAAACCGTTCGGCGCGATGAGGTTTGGGTATATCCACGAAAAGCACCACAAGTGGCTCCCTTACTGGCTTATCGTTTAAAAAATAAATACCCTAATGAGGATATTATTCATTCCACTATTGATGTTTCAATTCAATATAATTTAGAAGATTTAGCCATCAATCGTGTGAAACAACTACCGCCTAAAACATCATTGGCTATTCTAGTAGTCGATCATACTGATATGACAGTAAAAGGTTATGTCGGTTCAGCTGATTTTAATGACAATGAACGCTTTGGCCAAGTTGATATGATTAGTGCGTTACGTTCTCCTGGCTCTACACTAAAACCTTTTATTTATGCGCTTGCTCTTGATGAAGGTATGATTCATTCTGAATCGCTGTTGCAAGATGTTCCTCGCATTACTACCGATTATCGTCCGACCAATTTCGATGATGGTTTCTATGGGCCGGTTAGTGTGTCTGACGCATTAAGTAAATCATTAAATTTACCAGCGGTTCAATTAATTGAGTTATATGGCCCAAAACGATTTGCAGGTAAATTGGCTGGTATTGGGTTACCTTTATCTTCGATAGGCAATGAACCTAATATCTCCTATATATTAGGTGGTGCTTCATTAAGGATGGATAATCTTGTTAGTGCATATAGTGCATTTGCTAGGCATGGCGAAGTGAGTCCATTGCGCTTTACTCAAAAAGAGCCATTGATTAATAAACCCTTTATTTCAGATGGTAGTGCTTGGATAACAAGACAAATGTTAATTAATAGTAATCTATTAGCTTATAAAACAGGAACCAGTTATGGCTATCGGGATGCTTGGGCAGTTGGTATCAATCCAAGATATTTAATTGGCGTTTGGGTAGGGCGTCCTGATGGTACTCCCGTTGTTGGGCAATATGGTTCAATGTCTGCAATGCCAATTTTACAACATGTTAATTCTATTTTGTTAAATAGAGAAAATCGTTTAAATCGTCCACTTACTACTTATGAAAAACCAGCATCAGTATCTTCTACGAAAATTTGTTGGCCATTAGGGCAACCTCTTCCAGAATCTGATGTAAATTGTCACCGTCAAAAGACTGCATGGGTTTTAAACAATATGACACCGCCAACATTAAGTACCTATGGTGAACTAAAAAATAATATCTATCGTTCTGGTTGGATAACGATTTGGGTTAATGAACGAGGTGAACGTGTTGCTGCTGATTGCCCCGGAGCACAAAAAAAACAACTTGCCCTATGGCCAGTATCATTAGAAAACTTTTTGTTAACAAAAGAGAAAAGGCGGACTTTATTACCACCAATTGATAAAAGTTGCCCTGTAATGGGACAAGATGTTTTTGCTTCACTCAATATTGTAGGTTTACGTGATAAACAATTGATTAGAGCATTACCAGGAAGTCATCAAGTCACAGTTGATTTAACTCCAGAGGGTGGATATGGGGAAAAATGGTGGTTTTTAGATGGAAACTTAGTTGCTAATTCCAAAGATAATGAAAAAGTGGCCTTAACTATTGCTAAAAAAGGTGTTCATCGTTTGCTATTATTAGATGAAAGCGGACAAATATTTCGATTAAAGTTTATGTCAGATTAATTAAGTAACAAACTCAGTGGTTAAATTATTGCCCATTAAATTTGTAACGGATCGTTATCTGAGGTTTATTTTAATCGGGATTAACAGAAATATCTAATGTGGCGGAAACAGTTAGCATTTACACTTTATGTCAGTGTTCAATGTGCTTGTAAGATAAGTTTAACAAAAGTTAGATAATCAATGTAGACGAAAATATAGTGATCAGTGGGATAATTATTTTCAATAAAGCTAATACTACAAATAAAGTCAGTCCATTGTTGATCTCTTATTAGTGGAAGATATTATTTGGCAATATGTAATTTAAATGTTTGATTTTGAAGAGCTTGTACGGATTCTGTATCAAGATGATTATCAGTAATAATGTCAGTAAAGCGGTTTAGTGGTATAGACGTAAATAAAGAATAAGTATTATATTTACTACTATCTGCAACAAGAACAACTTTATCTGCCTTCTCGGCAAAGCTAGATTTTATTAATGCTTTATCTTCAGTTGGTGCTGTTACACCTTTACTTAAGCTCCAAGAGTTACAACTAACAAAGGATATGTCAGGATTAATTTGTAAAAGCAAAGAGCGACCATGTTCACCGATGCAAGATTGGCTACTGTCATCAATTTTCCCACCAATTATTGTGACTTCAATTTGTTTAAATTCAGACAAAAATAGCGCGATATGTAAGTCAGATGTAATGACCCTAACTGGCATTTGCGTAATTCTTTTTGCTATTTCTAATGTCGTAGTACCGGCATCAAGAGCGATTGAGTCACCAGGTTTTATTAGCTTTGCAGCTACATCTGCTATAAGTTGTTTTTCATTAAAATTTTTGTGAATTTTTTCGAAAGTAGTGGGTTGATTTGGAATAAAACGGTTTAGTGTCACGCCTCCATGTGTTCGACTAATGACACCTTGTTGATCTAATTTGATTAAGTCACGACGAATAGTCGCTGGAGAGGCTTCAGTAGCAATAACTAAATCTTCGACTGTCACTAGATTATGAATTTTTAAATAGTCCATGATTTGATCTAGTCGATTGTATTTTCCCACTGAAAACTCCTCTTTTATTTTACTTAATTAGATAACAGTTCCGCTAATCGGATTGATTCTATCATACTATCTGGTTTTGCGACACCTTGCCAAGCAATATCATAGGCGGTTCCGTGGTCAGCGGATGTGCGAATGAAAGGTAAACCAGCTGCAATATTTACACCATCATAAAATCCTAATAACTTAAGTGGAATATGACCTTGATCGTGATACATAGCAACGACTATATCAAATTTGCCTTGGTGTGCTTGTAAAAATACAGTATCTGGTGCACATGGTCCAATGGCGTCAATTCCGTATTGGCGCATTTTTTCGATAGCGGGAGTAACAATTTTAATCTCTTCATCACCAAACAAACCATGTTCACCAGCATGAGGATTAACGCCTGCAACGGCAATTCTAGGGTGCTTAATCCTAATTTTTTTAAGGAAATTATCAGCAATTTTAATTACTTTTTCAATGCGTTCACTGTTTAAGGTATCTAAGAATTTACGTAATGAGACATGGGTTGTGACATGGATGACTTTAAGTGAATCGGTATAAAGCACCATTGCTACATCTTTGCTATCAGTTAATTTTGCTAATAATTCGGTATGTCCTGGATACATATGCCCAGCAGAATATAAGGCTTCTTTATTTAATGGTGCGGTGGCAATAGCTGAAACTTCGCCGCTTAAAGCAAGCTCAGTCGCCTTTTTCACACAATGGTAAGCCAAATCACCAGCTTGCGGTTGAATGATACCAGGTTTTAGAGAATCAATATCATCTAACTTTATATCAATGACATTAATAATATTAGGTTGAAAAATAGCATTACTAACTTGTTCAATCACATTAATTGAAACATTAGTAAATAACCCCATTTTTAATTGCTTTTTCAGAACTTCAGCAGAACCAACTACAACAGAATGTATATTTTTAAGTACTTCTGATTGTAGAGCTTTTACAATAATTTCTGGTCCAATACCAGCTGGATCCCCCATTGTTATCGCTACGATTTTTGACATCGTACTTCTCCTTTAAATAAATTCTAATGTTTTTAAAAAAATATCATTTGAACCAAAGCCTCCAGCTTTGGTAAATACACGATATTTTATAGGTTTGTTACTTATTAATTGACCATAAGGTACACCAGGACTTACTTGTCCTTCAATTCTAAACCCTATAGCTCCTAAAGACTTGGCTATAGCTATCGCTACATCTCCACCAGTCAAAAATAGATTTTTAAACTGTAGCCGATTGACTAATTGACCTAAAGATTGACAGATATGTTCACCAAGTTGTTCTCGAGTTAAGTTATATTCCTTACAATAATCTTCAACTTTATAACGATCGTCTATATTAGAACTTGTTCTGACTATGCAATGTTTTTGATAATCTAGTTGTGATTGAATCTTTTTTGTTAATTGGGTTAATGTAAATAATGATATATTTGGTAATAATTCGGTAATATTTATATCAAAAATTACCCAATTATCATTCTGATTAACCGTATAATTTATTTGTTGTTGTGTCTTTTCACTCATTGAACCCGCTATGACTAATAATGGATGAGTACTTATCCTGGGCTTAGTTGTATTTTTTTCTTGATGAATTATTGGTAAAAAATCAATCAAACCAGCTGATCCAACTAGTAATAATTTCTCTTGTAATGGTAAGATTTGTTCAACTATACATTGCAAATCACCGTTTGTTTCAGCATCAACAACAATCATTTTTTTACCATTATTGATAGCATTTTCAATATGTTCTTTTAACTTATAATTTCTTACTTGATCTAAATTGACCTCTACACATGAATAGTTTGTTTGTTGTTCAATACAATCTTTTATATTTGATGAGTAAACAGGCGTTTTAGGGTCACTAGCAAATTCAGTATTAATTAATTCAATTCCATTTATGTAACAATTTCCATTTATTGTCGTACGATTCATATTGGGATATGCAGGAACAACCAACGCAACTTTATTTTTAAAATTATCCAATAGCGTGGCTATTTCAGTACCAATATTTCCTCGTAAAGTAGAATCAATTTTCTTATAAATTTGCTTAACGTCAGGATTATTAATAATAACTTTTTGTATTCTTCTTTGGGCTTCTTTATTTGTAACGGCGCGACTTTCAGTATTCACGACTATAACATTATTATTTTTACTTTCTTGAAAACTATGTTTTTCTGATAAGTTGGCTTCTTCCCAATTGAAAATTACATCAACAACCAATCCTTTGTTTACTAATTGAACTCCAGCGTCATTAGAACCGGTGAAGTCATCAGCAATAATCAACTTAATCATTAAGAACTCTTAATTATAAATAATTCCAGTTTTCTGATTATACATATTCTTTATTAAAAAAAACAATTATTATGATTAAAATAAATCAAAAATTGCATTATGTGATCTTGATCATAGTTTTTCATATTCAATTTGATCAAAATGCAAACATAAATTAACATTTAGTGATTAAATGAAATCAATATGATTTTTAATTGTCATTTTTGGGGCGTTTGTTGGAGATGATTATGCATATAAATAGCACAATTCTTAGTGGACAAGGAGTTTTAAAAGATCTTCATTTTTTATTTAAAGATCGTAAGCATGTTCTGTTTATAACAGATCAAAATATTATTAATTTATCCGTAACAAAAGAACTCATTAAAAAAGTGCAAGAAAATGTTGCTTTAGTAACCATAGTTGATGATATTCCGCCGGAACCAAGCCATCAAGATGTAACTAACTTACTTAATAAAATGAAGGTATCTAACGCCGATCTCGTAATAGGTGTAGGTGGTGGAAGTGTACTTGATGTAGCTAAATTGATTTCTGTTTTATGCGTTAAAGATTCCAATATTACTCTTGAACAATTATTAGATGGGCAAAAACCAATTAAGCGGTGCACTTCTGTATTGATACCGACTACAGCCGGTACAGGATCAGAAGCAACACCAAATGCGATTCTAGCTATACCTGAAAAAATGACCAAGCAGGGTATTATTTCTCCCGTCATGTTACCTGATTATGTTTGTTTAGCACCTGAATTAACAACGTCAATGCCAAAGCATATTGCTGCTTCAACAGGTATAGATGCATTATGCCACCTAATAGAGTGTTTTACAGCCAGTATCTCTAATTCGGTTGGTGATAATTATGCTTTGATAGGTATGGAAAAGCTATTCAATTCACTCGAAAAATCAGTTAATGATATCACTGATATAGAAGCAAAATTAAATATGCTTTGGGCTTCTTATTGTGGTGGTGCCGCTATTGCTCATGCTGGTACTCATTTAGTTCATGCTATGTCTTACCCACTTGGTGGTAAATACCATATCCCTCATGGAGTTGCTAATGCAATTTTACTTGTACCTTGTATGGAATTTATTCGAGATGCAGTCGTTGATAAATTTGCTCAAGCCTATGATCTTTTACCTGATGCCGTTCTAACCTTAACCGCAGAAGAAAAATCGCATGCTTTAGTTAACTACTTTAGAGAATTAGTAAAACGTTTAGCATTACCTAGTAAATTACAAGAACTTAATATTTCACCAGATGACTTACCTTATTTAGTTGATGCAGCTCTTGATGTGAAACGTTTAATGAATAACGTGCCAAAGCAAGTTTCCAAAGAAGATGTATTAGCTATTTATCAATCGCTTTTATAGAAACTTTGGCTATTAGGAGTAAATATTATGAGAAAAAAAATAGAAGGGATTTTAACTGCTATCGTGACTACATTTGATGATAACGGTGATTTTTGTCCAAAACGAATGCGTAAACAAGTTCAACGTCAATTAACTAATGGTAACAGTGTTTTTTGTAATGGTACTAATGGTGAGTTTTTTGTATTAAGTACTCAAGAAAAAATTAAAGTGACTGAAGTTTGTGTTGATGAAGTTGCTGGCCGTTCACCAGTTATGGCTCATATTGGGGAAATCTCAACACGTGAAACAATCAAATTAGGCAAAGAGATAGAGAAATTAGGTGTTGATGCTGTATCAGTCATAGCACCTTATTTTATACCAGTTAAACAAGAAGAGCTAATCTATCACTACACGGCTATTGCTGACGCTCTTACTGTTCCCGTCTTTTTATACAATATCCCCGTCAGAACTGGTAACACAATTCAACCTGAAACAGCAGCCAAATTAGCTGAACATCCCAATATTTTAGGTATTAAAGATAGTGCAGGTAGTGCAGAAAGCTTACAAGCTTTTCTTGATGTAGCTAACAACATACATGGATTTGATGTATTAACAGGGCCAGATTCGCTCATTTATCAAGGTTTTGTTGGTGGGGCAGTTGGATCAATTTCAGGACTCGCAAATGTAGCTCCGGGTTATATCAATGCCATTTGGAGAAATTTTAAAGAGGGTGATTTAGCTAAGTCTAAAGCTGCTCAAGATGCCGTTGGAAATTTAAGAAAAAATTTGTATGCAACAGTATTTTCACCAGCAGCTGTGAAGAAAGCATTAACTCTAATGGGCGAAGATGTTGGTGTAAGTCGTTATCCAGTTATGTTCTCTGATGAACATATAGCAACAATTAAAAATATTATTAAAAAACTATAACAAATATTTACATTGTAATTATATTAAAGATGAAAGGTGATTTATGCATTATTTTGGAACGATGGACACAATAATAATAATTAGTATTGTGGTTCTCTACATATTAGCTACCTCATGGATGACTTATTTTTTAAGAAGTAAAAACAATAGTGATTTCATGGAAGGTTCTCGAGCTGTACCTGCAATTGTTGTAGGTATTTTATTGATGACTGAGTATATTGGTGCGAAGTCAACTATAGGAACAGCTCAGTCTGCATTTGATAATGGTATTGCAGCGTCATGGTCAGTTATAGGTGCTGCAATAGGGTTTCCATTATTTGGCTTGATATTAGTTAAAAAAATTTATAACACTGGAGAAATCACTATTTCTGGTGCTATTGCACAAAAATATGGTAACTCAACTAAGAATTTAATTTCTCTAATAATGATTTATGCATTAACACTAGTAAATGTTGGAAATTATATTAGTGGAGCTGCAGCTATTTCTACTGTGCTCCAAATCTCTTTACCTGTTGCTGCTCTTATTACTGCAGTGGTAAGTACATTTTATTTCGCTTTTGGTGGATTGAAAGGTGTGGCTTATGTAACAATTATTCATAGCGCCGTTAAATATTTTGGTGTGTTATTTATTTTAGGAACGGCGCTTTATCTTACCGGTGGTTTTGGTCCTATGATTGAACAAATGCCACCTCATTATTGGACTTGGGATGGTTCAATCGGTGCAAGTACAATTTTCGCCTGGTTAATTGGTACTATAGGTTCAATATTCTGTACACAATTTGTTATTCAAGCTATATCATCAACTAAAGATGCTAAATCAGCTAAAAGAGCTTGTTGGTATGCTTTCTTTTTCTGCTTACCAATTGCGATAGCAATAGCTATTATCGGTGTTTGTGCAAAATTCCTTCACCCTGAAATCAAAAGTTTATATGCATTACCTGTATTTATTCAAGATATGAATCCTATCATGGCAGGCATTATTACTACATCATTAGTTGCTTCAATTTTTATCAGTGTTAGTACAGTGGCATTAGCAATAGCTTCTTTAATTGTTAAAGATTTCTATGTTCCTTACTGTAAGCCAACAGCAGAAAAAGAATTTAAAGCAACAAAAATTATTTCGGTTATTGTTGGTTTTGCTCCATTATTACTTGTACTTGCTTTCCCTGAAGTTCTGAAATTATCATTCTTCACAAGAGCAATTCGATTATCAATTACCATTGTGGCAATGATAGCCTTCTATCTACCATTTTTAAATAGTACTCGAGCTGCAAATATGGCTTTAGTTGGTGCTGCAATTATAACGTCTCTTTGGTTCTACTGCGGTGATCCGTTTGGTATTAATAACATGTATGTAGCATTAATTTCACCTGCATTAATTATGTTATTAGACAAAGTGCTAATCAGTCCTTTTGTAAAAACTAAAGTGAAAGCGGATAATTTATAAGGAGATAACGGAATGACAAAAGTAAGATTAGATTGTTCAGGCCGATTATGTAAAAACACTGATGATACAAAACGTGTTGATGCATATTTGCCGACCGAATGTGTGCAAAATCATGCAGCAAATTTGTTGCAATTGCCAAACGGTGATCTACTTTGCACTTGGTTTGGAGGAACACAAGAAGGGATTCCTGACATTTCTGCGTATTATTCTAGATTGAAAAAAGGAAGTGATACATGGACAAAAGCGGTTAAACTTTCAGACGATCCAACACGATCTGAACAAAATCCATTATTCTTTTTAGATCCTGATAATGTTCTATGGATTTTGTATACTGCGCAAATTTCAGGAAACCAAGATACTGCGATTGTCCGTTATCGAAAATCACTAGATTATGGAGAAACCTGGGGGCCGATTGAAACATTATTGGAAGACCCCAATAAAGGTATTTTTATTCGCCAGCCTATTACTGTTATGCCAAACGGGGATTGGTTATTGCCAGTTTTTTACTGTATTGCAAAGCCCGGTGAAAAGTGGGTTGGAAGTTATGACACTAGCGGTGTGATGATTTCTAAAGATAAAGGTAAGACATGGTCAAATATTGATGTTCCTGAAAGCCTAGGCTGTGTGCATATGAATATCTTAATGCTAAAAGATAACTCTTTGTATGCTATTTTTCGAAGTCGTTGGGCTGATTATATTTATGAAAGTAGATCAACAGATGGTGGCTATACGTGGACAAAACCAATTGCTACCATTTTACCTAATAATAATTCATCAATTCAAGCCACTGTATTAGATAATGGACATATTGCCTTAGTGTTTAATAATTCAAGTGCCAAAGATGCCAAAGAAAGGCGAGTGTCTCTTTATGATGAAATAGAAGATGAAAGCAGTGCACATAAAGAAGAAGCAAAAATTCTTGATGGGCAAAAAAATGCTTTCTGGGGTGCTCCTAGAGCGCCTATGTCGTTAGCAATTTCCACTGATAATGGTAAAACATGGCCCTATATTCGAAATTTGGATGAAGGTGATGGTTACTGTATGTCAAATAATTCAAAAGACAATCTTAATCGAGAGTTTTCATATCCAAGTATCAAACAAGGCTTAGATGGTAAGTTACACATTGCCTATACCTATTTTAGAATGGCAATTAAATATGTTTTGGTTGAAGAGGATTGGGTTAAGTCCACTATTAATAATAAGTTCTAGCAAATTTAAAGGGCTTAAATTTTAAAAAGTAAACTGGCAAAGGGAGATTGGAAATGATTGCTGGTAATACAAAATTTCTACATTTAGCAACACTACCTAAGTCGTTATATAGTATTTTAGCTCGACCAGAGGCTAGCTTTGAATATCTAAAGACTTTACCTGATGGTAAATATCAACTAAAAGGAGAAAGGTGGTTTTATAATGTCGGTGATTCTTATACTTCGCCTGAGCAAGAGCGACATACAGAGTTCCATAAGCTATTTTTAGATATTCAAATGATCTTAGAAGGTGAAGAAATCATTCGTTACAGTTTGATTGATTCTAGTAATGAACCTTGCTATGAGAAAAAACCTGATTTGTATATTTTGGAAAATCCTAAGATAAATAATGCTATTTATTTAACTGAAGGAGATTTTGTTACTTTTGCACCTGGTGAAGCCCATCAGACTTTGTGTATGATTAATGTTCCACAAAAAGTACGAAAAGCTGTATTTAAAGTTCCCATAGATATTATTTAAATTCAATTATCATTTACTAAAACATCCAACAAGTAAGCCAAAGCAAGTTCAGTTACTGAGCTTGCTTTTTTAGTTAAAACTTTTATGTATTTTCAACGTATCTGATATGTATCATAATTCAATATAACTATAAGTTATAACCATGTAAACATTTGTTATTTATCCATACGATTCTTTATTGATAGACTTGATATATATATAAACCAGTCCTTCATTTTTTCGGAGTCGATATGAAATTTTTAACTAAATCATTAACAGCTGCAGCACTATTTACGGTCTTGTTAGGTATCAATTCAGCCTACGCCGATCGTTTGGATGATATTGAAAAACGAGGGGAGATCAAGATTGCTGTTTTTGATAGTAATCCTCCGTTTGGATTTATTGATGAAAAAACTAATAAAATTGCTGGGCTTGATGTTGATTATGCTAATGAAATTGCTAAAGCATTGAATGTAAAAGTCGAACTTGTTCCAACTAATCCAGCCAACCGTATTCCTTTACTAACCTCACAAAAAGCAGATCTGATTGTTGCAAACTTTACGGTTACTGATGAACGATCTAAAACAGTCGATTTTAGTTTGCCTTATTTTGCTACTGGCCAGAAGTTTGTAGCTAAAAAAGGATTCCTAAAAACAGCAGATGATCTTAAAAATCTTCGTATAGGTGCCGATAAAGGTACAGTGATGGAAATTACTCTACGTGAGAAGTACCCAACTGCTAAAGTAATCTCATATGATGATACACCTTTTGCTTTTGCAGCATTACGCAATGGTGTTGTACAAGCTATTACTCAAGATGACGCAAAGTTAATTGGTTTACTTGCTAATGTTCCAGAAGAACAACGAGCTGCTTTTGAAATATCTCCATTTAGTATAACTCAAGAATATCAAGCTGTAGGTATTCCAAAAGGGGAAACCCGCTTGAAAGAAAAAGTTGACCGAATATTATTAAAGCTTGAAAATGATGGTGAAGCGTTAACTATCTATAACCGTTGGTTTGGACCTGATACAAATTCAGCCATGCCTCGTGGTGATTTCAAAATAGGTAAAGGTCAATAAATAATGTATGAGCAATTACTGGAACCTCGTTATTTATGGTGGTTGTGGGATGGTTTTTTAGTCACTATCGCTATTTCAGTTTTAACAATCATTCTCTCTACAATATTTGGTTTTTTGCTAGTTATTGCTCAACAAAGTCATATCAAAATTATCAAAGGCGTTGTAATTAGTTATAACGCTATTTTTCGTTATTCTCCATTGTTACCGCAGCTTTTTTTCTGGTATTTTGGTATAGGTAATTTGTTACCAGTAGAATTTAAAATGTGGCTATTTGATGAACCGCAAATCCAGCTGTTTTTTTTCTCTTTAAAAATGCCTTCTTTTGAATTTATTATTGGTTTAATTGGATTAACATGTTACTCCAGCGCTTTTATTGCTGAAGAATTTCGAGCAGGAATTTTGGGAATAAGCAATGGTCAAGAACAAGCATCATTAGCTTTAGGTCTTACACGTTGGCAAAGTATGCGGTTTATTATTTTACCTCAAAGCATTCGTATCGCATTTCCTCCGTTAATTGGTCAATATATGAATATCATCAAAAATTCCTCTTTAACAATGGCTATTGGGGTGTTGGAACTATCTTATGTTTCACGTCAAGTTGAAACCGAATCGCTGAAAACATTTCAGGATTTTGCGATAGCAACATTTTTATATATTTTAGCCATTGTTATTGTTGGGACACTAGGCAATATTTATCAATCAAAGCGATTAAACAGGGTCTAATTTTTTATGGATTTTAAAGGTTTTGAAGTAATTTGGAATAATTTAGATTACCTAATGTGGGGTAATTTCCCAGGCGGTATTGTGTTGACTCTTTTGATGAGCTTAGCTGCTATTATCTTTTCGTCTATTTTTGGTATTTTCGCTGGTATTGGTCTAACTGTTTGCAAAGGATTTTTACGTCAACTTTTAGTTGTCGTATTAGGATTTTTAAGAGCGATTCCCGTTATTATGCTGATATTTTGGACTTATTTTTTGTTGCCAGTGCTATTGAATGTTGATGTGCCAGCTATTACAACAGTTATTTTTGCTTTATCTTTAATTGGTGGCGCATATATTGGTCATTCCGTATATGCGGGAATGGTAGCTATTGCTAAAGAACAGTGGCAAGCGGCTTTTTCGTTAGGTTTAAATAAAAGACAAGTCATCATTTTTGTTATTCTTCCTCAAGCATTAAAAATGATGCTGCCTTCATTTGTTAATCAATGGGTATCATTAATTAAAGATACGTCTTTAGCTTATATAGTGGGTGTTGCAGAATTTACATTCATTGCTACCCAAATTAATAATCGTAGTATGGTTTATCCTACTGAAATATTTTTATTTGTGATTGTTGTTTATTTTATTATTTGTGCTGCACTTGATTTTACTGTCTCTATATTGCCGAAATACCATTTGATTACTCGAAAAAATAAACGATAAATATCATTTATTAAATGTTCAAAATCCTTTTTAAGGTTCTTTTAAGCTTTATTGATTAAATTACAACTAAATATTGTTTTTATAGGTCGTTGTATGTTGCTTGATATGAACACTCATCTTTTTTTATTAATTAATGCTCAAGAACAAGCCTCCAAATTATTTATTCTTTTTGCCATATTTTGTGCAAATTATTTAATCTTTGTTCCTATAGTCATATTGGGAATATGTTTTTTATTCAAACCTGTTTATAGACAATTAATCATAAAAATTGCTTTAGGTTTGGCTGTAGCCTTGTTTGTAACCTTTGTTATTCGACATCTATTTTATTCTCCACGACCATTTGTTCTTAATATTGGTACGAACTATTTGAATCACGATAAAACGAGTTCTCTTCCTAGTCAGCACGCTGTTTTTATTTGGACTATTTGCTTCTCACTTTATCTAAATTATAAAAAGCAATTTAAAGCATTAACTTATCTATGTACGATTGTTGCATTACTTGTTTGTTGGAGTCGAATCTACTTAGGTGTTCATTGGCCACTGGATATTCTGGTGGGTATGTTGTTAAGTTTTATCTCTGTTTATTTAGTCAAAAAGATATGGTTTATACGCTCAAAAAGTTTTAAATAATTATTCGCTAAATTATAACTATCAAAATGAACTTAAATTTTTAAAGCATTGGGAAATAAATAGTAAAGCGTATAATAGTTGTAAATGTTACATTTCTTAAATCAAAATCAGGTAACACTATAATGAAAATTCTTATAGTAGAAGATGATAGTTTATTACAAAAAGGTTTATATGACGCGATAACGTCTAATGGCTATGTTTGTGAAGTCGCATCTAATGGCAAGCAAGCTGAGGATCTTATTGAGTTTGCACAGTTTAGTTTAATTATTCTTGATTTAGGTCTGCCTGATTGTGATGGCTTAGAGTTACTCACCCGATGGCGCAAAAAAAATATCGATATTCCTGTACTAATTTTAACCGCTCGCGATACTATCGAAGATAGGGTTGAAGGTTTAGATCTTGGTGCAGATGATTATTTAATAAAACCCTTCGCCTTAACCGAATTGCTAGCCAGAATAAGAGCGTTAATTCGTCGAAATCAAGGAACTGCCGATAATATTGTTAACTATGGTCCTATTACAATAGATATTAAACTTCAAAAAGCTACTTTAAATAATCAAGAAGTGATATTGACGCCAAAAGAATTTATTTTACTATCTAGATTGATGTTGAAAGCCGGTGAAAAAGTGCATCGAAGTTTATTACAAAATGATCTATATGATTGGCAGAGTGATCCAAGTTCAAATGTGCTTGAAGTTTATATTCACGCCTTAAGGAATAAATTAGGAAAAGATTTAATTAAGACTGTGCGTGGGTATGGCTATCAACTCAATATTAATAATTAGTTATTATTTTAAAATTAATTGAATGGCAAATTTATGATTGAACAGTCTTTGAATAATATTCGACATAGTATCCGTTGGAATCTATTTTTTACTTTGGGTGCAATAATGTTAATTTGCCAAATTATTACGGTATTTTGGTTATGGCATGAGAGTAAAGAGCAAATTGATGTTTTAGTTAACTTAACGTTAAGTCAAAATAAAATAGATGAAGTGGTTGAACATGAAGAATTAGAAGCAATTTTTGCATTATTTTGCTCAGCATTTTCCATGATGGTTGTAACTTTATTTTTGGCCTATAAGGCGATTAAATGGATTACTAAACCCCTTGAGATACTTGAAAAAGATTTAAATAAAAGAACTGAAGATAATCTTAAGCCAATAAAACCAATCAGTAATATGCGTGAAATTAAGTCAATTACTACGGTATTAAATAATTTATTTGAAAGGCTTAATAATACACTATCTCAAGAACGTTTATTTACAGCAGATGTAGCTCACGAGATGAGAACACCTTTAGCAGGTATTCGATTACATCTAGAACTATTAGAAAGTAAAGATAAAATAGATTGCCATGAGTTAATTGAACGAATAGATCGTTTAGTAAATACCGTAGAACAACTATTAATGCTTGCTCGAGCAAGTCAAAAATTTACTCTAGGCCAGTATCAAAAAATTAATTTTCTAGATGATATTCAAATTCCCCTTTTTGATGAATTGACAGAGTTAACAGTACAAAAACAACAAAGTATTGATTGGGAAATTACGGGTAATAATATAATTTTTAATGGTGATGCGACTTTGATTCGTTTACTGATTCGTAATTTGGTTGAAAACAGTTATCGGTATAGTCCAAATGAAAGTAAAATTACTATTAGTTTTTATAAAGATGCTGAAGAAATTGTGATAGCCGTTAAAGATGAAGGGAGCGGTATTGACGAGTCAAAAACAGAAAAGTTAACCCAAGCCTTTTTCAGAATGGATCGTAAACATGATGGAATAGGGCTCGGTTTGAGTATTGTTAATCGTATTACTAAATTACATCATGGCCAATTTACATTAAGAAATCGGCAAGACCAAAAGGGTACGATTGCCGAAGTCAGACTTAATGATTCACATCATCAATTAACTTAGTGATTAATGAATTATGCTTATTTTCTCGAATCAGTGATGATAAAAATCGTTGCCATGTGCGTTCAATTTTGGCTTTTGCAAAAAAGCCTACATAGTTAGCGATAGGAATAAATGTCGAATTACCAATGTTATCAATAATAATTAAGCGATTTTCCTCTGGTGACAAATGCTGAAATAAAATATTTTTACTCTTGATTGTCATAGTAATGATTCTATCTTTCAGCAAGGCTGTTTTTAATGCTTTGAGTGATACAACTAACGCATCATAATTTTGATTAGTTGCTTGTTCGTCGAACAGATATTTTTCTAATGGAATAGAAATTTTTCCATCATAGTCACGAATAAGTTCAAAAACATGACCTTGACCAAAATTAGTCATTACAGGACCATAATATTTTGCTAGCACATCCCATGAGATATTGCGATTTATAAGGTGCTTATAATAGGCAATTTCACGGTTTGTTTCCTCTTCTGCTCCTTCATTATAATTGACTTTGATACATTTATTAGGATCATCGGGATGATGATAGCATTTGCGGTGTAAACCTTTACTTATATAATCTTTTTCAGCAAGTTGAATTAAGTTTTCCATCAATTTTTATCGTGTTATTTAATATTAGTTAAAAGTGTAGCAGTTACTGTTTTTTCTCGCTACGCTTTTTTTATCATAAATCCTAGCGCTTTTTTAATATTTCTGTATAATATTGCCACCCACGTTACAACAGTGTTTTTCCCAACGCTGTTTTCGGTTGTCAGTATTAGTATAACGACTCGAAGGGGTTAGTTAGCTAATAGTTGCAATCAAAAAGTGTAAATAAATCAAATGATTTATTAACGTGAGATTAATTAAAATTTGGATAAATACAAATGAGTACTTTTTCAGCTAAACCAGAAACAGTTAAACGCGACTGGTATGTTGTAGATGCAGCAGGTAAAACGTTAGGTCGTTTAGCTACTGAAATCGCAAGCCGTTTGCGTGGTAAACACAAAGCAGAATATACACCACATGTTGATACAGGTGACTATATTATCGTTATCAATGCAGAAAAAGTTGCTGTAACAGGCAAAAAACGCACTGATAAAATCTATTATCGTCATACTGGTTACATCGGTGGACTTAAAGAAGCGACTTTTAAAGAAATGATTGAACGTCATCCTGAACAAGTCATCGAAATTGCTGTAAAAGGCATGTTACCGAAAGGTCCTCTTGGCCGTGCAATGTACCGTAAACTAAAAGTTTATGCTGGTAGTGAGCACAATCATGCGGCACAACAACCGCAAGTATTAGATATTTAAGGGGATAGAAGATGGCTGATAATCAATATTACGGTACAGGTCGCCGCAAAAGTTCTGCTGCTCGCGTGTTTATTAAACCAGGTAGTGGAAATATCATTATTAACAAACGTTCATTAGAGCAATACTTTGGTCGTGATACTGCTCGTATGGTTGTTATGCAACCTTTAGAGTTAGTTGAAATGACTGACAAACTTGATCTTTACATCACAGTTAAAGGTGGTGGTATTTCAGGTCAAGCGGGTGCAATTCGTCACGGTATTACTCGTGCATTAATGGAATATGATGAAACTTTACGCTCTTCATTACGTCAAGCGGGCTTTGTTACTCGTGATGCACGTCAAGTTGAACGTAAAAAAGTGGGTCTACGCAAAGCACGTCGTCGTCCACAATTCAGCAAACGTTAATTGCAACGTTACAAATTTGTTTCGAAACCCAGCCTATGCTGGGTTTTTTTATCGCTATATAATTCTAAACTAACTGCAGTAATATTTATTTTATTTTTATTAAATTATAATTTATTCAAATAGATAATAATAATCTTTGTTATCTTTCTCTTACTTTATTGAAATTAATAAACGTACAAAAATGATTATTCTTCGAAAAAACAAAAAGAAAATATATTTTTTTTAACAAATTTGTTATCCAATTTGCTAGAATAGTAACCATATTAAAACTTAATTAAAATTTCGCATATTTGGAGTGAACATGGTTGTTGCTGTTAATAAACGTTCTGTGATGACATTATTTTGTGATACAACTGACATTTACGGCCATCAGATTCGTTTTGTGCTGGCAGAAAAAGGGGTAACAGCTGAGATCGAGTTTGTTACATCAAATACTTTACCTCAAGAATTATTGGATCTTAATCCGTATGGTTCAATCCCTACCTTAATCGATCGTGATCTAACTCTTTATGAAACACATATTGCATTAGAGTATTTAGATGAACGTTTTCCTCACCCGCCATTAATGCCGGTATACCCAATTGTTAGAGCTAATTCCCGCTTAACAATGTATCGCATTAAAAAAGAATGGTATAGCGCCTACGAAACGATCTTAAAAGATCCTGATAGTAGTAAAGCTAAAGAGGCACGTAAAAACTTACTTGATGACTTAGTTTCTATTTCTGTCATGTTCAAAGAAAAAGATTACTTTATGAGTGATGATTTTACTTTGTGTGATTGCTATTTTGCTCCTTTATTATGGCGTTTACCATTGATTGGTATTGAATTGCCAAAAGTTGCAGAGAAAAACTATCTTTCTTATATGGCACGTGTATTTGAACGACCTGCTTTTATAAATTCTTTAACTGAAGATGAAAGAAAGATTAGAGCTTAAAATTTATTTTATCTAATGACAGATTAGCAATTAAACAAGGTAGCCGTTATGGAACTTGATGACATGACTCCTCGACGCCCTTATATATTTAGGGCATTTTATGACTGGATTTTAGATAATGATTTAACTCCTTATGTTGTGGTGAATACGTCTATTAATGGGGTATTAGTTCCACAAGAGTTTGTGAAAGATAATCAGATAGTACTCAATATTGCTCCACAATCAGTAGGGCAGTATTTGGCAAATAATGATCAAATTGAATTTAATGCTAGATTTTCTGGCGTTCCTCAACATATTGTTGTGCCAATGGCTGCTATTGAAGCTATTTATGCTCGTGAAAACGGAGTAGGGATGGGGTTTGAAGATGAACCACACTACAAAGCCTTAAGACAAAGTGCAACTAAGCAATCCGAAAATGTTAAACCTGCAAATCCTTTTAGGGTTGTTAAATAGCTATCCTTAATTATTTTTTTATTATCCTATTTAAAATTTAACTAATAAATAGGATATTTTCCTACCTATTGGAATACCCATGCTAAAACTAGCTAACCTAAATCACACAATTTAAACAAGATTGTTATCTTGTGATGTTTAAAATTAAGAATAAGTTTTATAAAAAAGTGTTTAGTTAATTAATTTATATAATTCCACTTTTCTACTGCTTTTTCTATACACTTTTACCTATAAAGTATTAATTATTTTATCTTGTTTATTTATCATCCTGAATGTCGCTATAGCTTTAATCATATTATAGTTGATGATAGCCTATATTTGTTAGCCTAATCGGTATATCATATGGCAAAATAAATAATGAAAACAGACAAATGAGTAACGAAATTGAATTAAAGTTTCAAATCAATCAAAGTGATATAGAACACTTACAAAGTTATTTAAATCAATGGGTTTATTGTGATGAAGCAGAATTTTCATCACAAAAAAATTTAACCAATCAACTAAAATTAACTAATACTTATTATGATACCGAAGATCATTTATTGAGACAAAATGGTTGTGGTTTGCGTATTCGAAGTACTGAAGATGGTCAAAATAAGTGTTATGAAATTACCGTGAAATCAAAGGGTAATTCTGTGAGTGGTTTACACGAACGAATTGAAATTAATCGGCCTTTACCTAATGACAAATTAGATTTAAGTGTGCTGCCCAAAGAGGCATTACCTGATGGTTTAATCCAGTTAAATCCACTTTTTACGACTAATTTTAAACGTCAAACTTGGTTGATATCATTTGCCAATAGCGAAATAGAAGTTGCTTTAGATATAGGTAGCATTACCTCAAATGGACAATCTAAGCCAATACAAGAAGTTGAGCTCGAGATAAAACAGGGTAATAAACAAGATTTGATCAACTTTGCGATTGAATTAAGTCGTTTTAGCTTGCATTTGTTTTCCCAAAGTAAGGCTTCACGAGGATATCGTTTATTTCTTAATGTACCTCTTATTCCTAGCGTTTATTCTCCGCAAATAAAACAGGATTTGCCAAACCTATTAAACTTTTGGCAACAAAATGAAGAATATGTTTTAGAAAATAATGATTTAACTTATTATAAACAGCTAATTATTCAAATAAAAGAAATATTAATAAATAAGAATTTTCAGATTGAGCCAGAATTTGAGCAGTGGCAAATGGCGATACAGCGTATTGACTCGATTAAAAAGTTTGCTTATAGCGAGATAAACACAAAATTCAAACTTAGGCTAATTTCAGAAATAAATAAAATATAGGTATAAAAATGAAATTGAAAAGGACTTTTTTTAAATTACCACTATTATTAGTTTTATTTTATTGGTTATTTAATATTTTATATATTATTGTCTATTTTACTGGATTTGATGATTATTTTTTACTGTCAAATATGACAAGTAATCAACTTATTAAAAATTTAACTAAGCAAGTATTAATCAACTTCTATTACCAAATACCAAGTTCAATTGTTGTATTTGTATTTTCCGTAGTCTTATTTAATAAATACTCAATTAATCAAGTCAGTTCGAGAAATATTACTAATACTTTTCTTGTTGCTATATTAATTACATCAATGGATGTTGCAGGACGATGGTTTCTTTATAACAATATTAATTTATGGATTGAATCTGAAATTTATTATCATATTGCTGATACATATATCTACCATACTCCATTTTATGAGCTTCTTTGTTTTATTAAGATAATAAATATTTATATTTTTGTATCAATATGGACTTATTTTAGTATTAAATTGTGGAATAAAAATTTTATTCATGACTGTGACGGATCAACTCAATCAGAGAGTCAGCGGTTACATCTTGGTGTATTTATTTTGCTTTATAATTGTTATTTTAACACCCTATTTTTTTCTTTTATTTCATTTGATGGTGTACATTTCAGTTTCATAGATATTATTCTAAATATAATAGGTTTAGCTATATTTTTGTTAATTACTAATTTGATAGGCTATTTTTTGTTAAGAAAATGTTTTACCGGTGTAACAGAAGTTTTAAACTTAAAAAAGCTTATATTTAGTTCGATAAGTATATTCATCTTCAACTGTATATTGGTTGCAATAATTTTTTGGGTATCAATTTCTCTGTATGAATATTTAAAAGTATATTATAGATTATCCAAAAATTTTTCATTGTGTTATACGTGGGTCATTATAGGAATAGTGTTTATTCTAAGCTCTATAATGGTTAAAATAATGACCAAACTGTTATTTGGTTCAAAAAATAATAAAATTAATATCACACAATAATACAAGTTGGTATATATGTATTGGTAAAGTAACTAATAATAAATTAGCTTCCAATACATAATCATCTTAAAACTTACTTCATATGTATGTTTTTTAAACTCAAATAAAAAAACTTCCCATCTCATGTTAAAAAACAGCTAAATCTTATAGAAATTTATTTTAGGCTCACAATTTTTTATTTTCAGATTATAAAAAAACATTTAGTTAAATCATTAAATAATCAATATAGACATTAACTATTTTTTTTGATACTTTGTCATTTTTGGTGAATTTTATAAATTACAACAATAAGTTAACTTTTGTTTGATTTGTTAAGATTTGAATTAACTAATATAATGGTTGGTAAATGTCAAATAAATGGAGTTTATGTGTTTAAAAGTAATTTAAATAAAATTGATCTCTTGGTCAAATTAATATTAGGTACTTGCTTGGTTACATCTAATCTTGCAAGTGCTTTAACTATTATAGATGCATCTAATATTGGGACTCATACTAATAGTGGTATAGCTGTTTCTTCAACTGAAGATATTATTATTCAAAATATAACAGGTGTTGCTGCACCTCATATCAACATTACAGGCAATCAAGATTACGGTATTAAATCAGGATATAATGGTAAAACTTTAACCATTGATGCCGGAATGGATGAATTTGTAATTCAAACTAATGCAACAGGTAATTATAATAAAATAAGTAATATCCATGTTCTTTCAAATGGGAAAGTCAATGCTTTAAGTGACATTCGCCTAAATGTTAAAGATGGTACCGGTATTTATTTTGCTAATACGGGGAAAGCTGATTTTGATAAAAAGGTAACTATAATAGGGACCGGTACCTCAAATGGCAGTTTCATTGGAATTCGAGCTTATAACGGTTCAAATTCATCAAAAACTGAAGGCAACTTCAATGGTGAAGTTAACATACAGTCAGTAGGAAATGGTAGTTATGGTATTTTATCCTTACTGAATAACGCACCAGATTCACTTGGTATAAATCTAAACTTTAACGAAAAAGTAACGATTAATATGAGTGGCACTAATTCGACTGGTGTTGCGTTCCAGGAATATGCTGGTGCTAACCCAAATGCAGACAGTGTTATTAAATTTAATAATGGATTAGATGTAACAACGGCTAATGGAACCGCTGTCTACATGGACCAAAAAGCAGGAAAATTATTCATTAATAGTGGCTCAAATGTTAATAACATTGTTTCAACTAGTTATAACAATTATAACGCAATACAGTCGACTGCTGGTGAAATAGCTGTTAATGGTAAATCGAATATTAAGGGTGATATTTATGCAGCCAGTTCAGGACAGATTAATCTTGATTTAACTGATGGCTCGACATTATTAACTTCAATTGATAATACATCTTCATCTGCGAATAAAGGTACTATCAATGTTAAGATAGATGGTAGTCAAAGCCAATGGAATATGACTAATAGTTCATCTGTTGATTCCCTTACGTTAACTAATTATGCCAAAGTAAGTTTTGGTCATGATTATGCAACATCAAATACGATACTTGATGGTTCAAATAACATGACTTTAACGGCAAATTCATTATCTGGAAATGGGCTATTTGAATTGCGCACTTCCATCGGTAGTGGTTTTGCTAATGATTTACTCAAAATTACTGGCTCTTCACAAGCAACTGGTAATCACAATATCTCAATTAGAGATGACAACAATGGTTCAGCAGCAGTTACTGGTAATGAAAAACTTACTTTAGTTGAAACTGAAGGTGGTGGTGCTAATTTTAATTTGACTTCACCATCAGTTGATATTGGTGCATACCAATTTAATACTCTAACTAAAGTCACTGATGAACGTAATAGTGGTTCAGAAGATTGGGTATTATCAGCTCACAAGAAAACAGTAAATCCAACTAAGCCTAATTTAACCAATACAGCTCAAAATGCGGCAAATATTCTAAACTCCAGTTACTTGATTAGTTACATTGAAACACAAACTTTAATGCAAAGAATGGGTAAACTTCGTCAAGGCGAAACATCTGATGGTGATGCTTGGGGTCGTATTTATGGTGGTAAATTAAGTTCATTCAACGATAAACGTTTATCGAATTTTGATATGGATTATTATGGCTTACAACTTGGTGTGGATCGAAAAGTTGAAAATACAAATGGTGATATCTATTATGGTATCATGGGTGGTTTAAGCCGAGGAAATATAGATCATCATGTAGGTGATGGAAACACTAAAGGCTACTATGCAGCACTCTACGGCACATACCTAAACCAATCAGGGTTTTATATCGACGGTTTAATTAAATATATGAGAATGTCGAATAAATTTAATACTCGTACCGGTGGGGGTTATTTCGTAAAAGGTGATGGTAATACTAATGGTTTTTCAATAGGGACTGAACTAGGTCAACGATTCTATTTCAATTCATTACCAAATCAAGGTTGGTATTTTGAACCTCAAGCTCAATTAACTTATTCTCATCAAGGAAGTGCAGTCATCAATGCGACCAATGGATTAAGAACTAAATTGGACAGTTATAATTCATTACTTGGTAGAGCAAGTATTGTCCTAGGCAACAGCTTTACCCAAGATGATAATATAGTTGATGTATACCTAAAAACTGGTTATGTGAAAGAGTTTGATGGTGAAACATCTTATGTCTTTAACCATGTTGCAAAAGAAAAATATGATTTCGGTGGCAATTGGTGGGATAACGGTATTGGTGTAGATGTACAGTTTAACAAACAACACCATATCTATACAGATGTTGTTTATTCATTCGGTAATAAATTTGACCAAAAACAAGTTAACTTAGGTTACCGTTATAGTTTCTAATAATTAGAGACTATCTATTAATTTAAAAAATAGACATTAACTTAAAGTGACTACCCTGCGTAGTCACTTTATTCAATAAACAAGTCTCAACTCGTCTTTCAAATCGTTTCATTAATTATCAGCTAATCAACTATTGAAATGATATCAATATTCTTTTTTACAATTTGTTTAATAAAAAGATATGTGAAGTTAAAAAGTCATTTATAATAGTTAATTAGGTGATTTTATCAACAAGTTTAAGTGAGTGCTTATTATGTCTCAGCCTATATCGCTAGTTTCACCATTAATTGCAGAGCAAAAACAGAAAATTACATCGCAATTATCACAATGTGATTCAATTGCGGTACAAAATAATCTTGATATTTTGGTACAAAGTGATTTTATTGTTGATGCTTTTTATCGGTTTCCAGATTGGTTGACAGACATTATTAATAATCCTCCTCAAGCTGATGAAAGAAGTTATTATCAACAATGGTTAAATGAAAAGTTAGCATCGACATTTGATGAATTGGCATTAATGAAAGTTTTGAGATTATTTAGGCGCTATATTTTAGTAAGGCTTGAATGGTTACAATTAACGCAAACAAGTAGCGATGAACAAATTTTATTACAACTTACTGAGCTAGCTGAGGTGATTATTGTCACTGCACGAGATTGGCTTTATGATCTTAGTTGTAAAGAGTGGGGAACCCCTTGTAATATGCAAGGAGAGGCGCAACCTTTACTTATCCTAGGCATGGGGAAACTAGGTGGAGGAGAACTTAACTTTTCATCTGATATTGACCTTATTTTTACTTATCCTGAACATGGGCAAACACAAGGTGGTCGTCGCGAATTAGATAACGCGGTCTTTTTCACACGTTTAGGGCAGCGTTTAATAAAAGCTTTAGATCAAATTACTGAAGATGGTTTTGTCTACCGAGTTGACATGCGTTTACGTCCTCTAGGTGATGGCGGTCCACTTGTTTTAAGTTTTTCAGCGATGGAAGACTACTACCAAGAGCAAGGAAGAGACTGGGAACGTTACGCCATGGTAAAAGCGAAAATACTCGGTGATCAACAAGATTTATACACTAAAGAGCTTTACCAAATGTTAAAACCATTTGTATACCGCCGTTATATTGATTTTAGTGTCTTACAATCATTGCGAAACATGAAAGGCATGATTGAACGTGAAGTTCGTCGTCGAGGTCTAACCAACAATATTAAACTTGGTGCAGGTGGTATTCGAGAAATAGAATTCATCGTACAAGTATTTCAACTTATACGTGGTGGACGTGTGATTGGCCTACAAACACGTTCCTTATTGACTGCTTTACAAGTGATAGAACAAGAATCCCTACTTAATGCTAATGAAGTAGATGCTCTACGTGAAAATTACTTCTTCCTACGTCGTTGTGAGAACCTATTACAGGCTATACATGATGAACAAACACAAACACTACCAGAAGATGAATTAGACCAAATACGTATAGCAATAGGCATGAATTTTAGAAGCTGGAATGAATTTGTATCTGAACTTACTAAAAGAATGCAATTTACTCGGCAAATATTTAATCAACTTATTGGTGATGAATCAACTGAATCAACACAAAATACGAACAACGATCACTATAATGACCTTTGGGTGCCTGATTTACAATTAAGTGATGTTACTTCAGTACTATTGAACTATTCACCTGATGATGCCAAACAGCTTTATCAAATGCTTTGTCAATTTCGTGATGATATCAGTAAACGGACCATTGGTGTTAGAGGGCGTGAAATACTCGATCAGCTAATGCCAAAATTATTAGAATTAATTTGTAATGATAAGCATGCATTAATAATACTATCACGAATTTTACCGTTACTAGTCAATATTGTTAGCCGAACAACTTATTTAGAGTTACTGCTCGAATACCCAACGGCATTAAAACAACTAATTCGATTATGTAGTGCCTCACCAATGATTAGTGAGCAACTTGCACATTATCCAATCTTATTAGATGAGCTTATTGATATTCACTCACTTTATCAAACTGTTGCCCCTAATGAATATAAAAGTGAACTTTATCAATACTTACTTCGAATTCAGGTTGATGATGAAGAACAACAACTTGAGGCATTAAGACAATTTAAACAAATGCAACTCCTACATATAGCTGCTGCTGATGTTGAACATGTATTAAATACTATGAAAGTAAGTGATCATTTAACCTATGTTGCAGAATCGCTTCTCGATTTTGTTGTTCAAATGGCGTGGAATCAGATGATTGCTCGTTATGGAAAGCCAGCACATTTAACCGATAATCAAAAAGGGTTAGTTATTATTGCTTATGGAAAATTAGGTGGTTGGGAATTAGGATATGGTTCAGATTTAGATCTCGTATTTCTTCATGACTGCCCTGTTGATAGTATAACGGATGGTGATAAACAAATTGATAGCCGCCAGTTTTATTTACGACTGGTACAACGAATAATTCATTTATTCAATGTACGTACTAGCTTTGGTATTCTTTATGAAGTTGATGTTCGCTTACGTCCGCAAGGGGATGCAGGACTATTAGCTTGTAGTTTAAGTGCATTTTATGACTACCAAATGAATGAGGCATGGACTTGGGAACATCAAGCATTAGTTAGAGCAAGAGCCGTTTATGGTGAGATTGAACTTATTAAACGCTTTAACGAAATTAGGCATACTGTTTTATGTAAAAACCGTGAAGGAAGAGAATTAAAAACCGAAGTTCGAGAGATGCGTGAAAAGATGCGGGCACATTTAGGCACAACAGCGCCACATCAATTTAATTTAAAAATAGATGCAGGTGGTATTGGTGACATTGAATTCTTATCTCAATATCTAGTGCTAAACTATGCACATCAATATCCTAAAATGACCAAATGGAGTGACAACGTACGGATCTTAGAGCTTGCAGCTAACTATCAAATTATGGACAACCTTGAAGCCCAGCAACTCACTAAAGCTTATATTGATATGCGAAATGAAATCCATCAATTATCCTTGCAACTCTTACCGAGCATTGTTGATGACTCATGTTTCAAATCAGAAAAAGAGATCGTGAATCAAAGCTGGCTAAAATGGCTTAAAGACTAATTAGTTCAAATATACTTGTGATTGTTTAATAAAGTTGATTTGATTGAAGTAAAAATTTATGGAGTGTAATACCTAATGGCGACGATCAAAGACATAGCAAAACTTGCTGGTGTATCTCATGGTACTGTCTCAAATGTACTCAATGATCGTGGTAATGTCAGTTTAAAAAAAATCAAATTAGTTGAACAAGCGATTCAACAACTAGGTTATCAAATCAATTTATCTGCCAAAATTTTAAAAGAAGGTTCAAATAAGTCTATTTCGGTTATACTACCAAATATCACTTCCGAACAATATACTAATTTATATGATGGCTTGTTTAGTCAAGCCAACCGACTTGGTTATGAGCTTTCGCTTTATTTAACTTATGACTCTATAGAACTGGAATTACAATTAATCCAAAAGGTAGCTGTAAAACGGGATCATGCTGTTATCGTTGTTAGTTCATTATCAGATGCTAACTCCTATTACCAAAAAATTAAATTACCAAAAGAAAAAATTATCTTTGTCTATCGAAAACCTATCTCAGCATTGCAATTCATATCTCTTGATTATGAGAAAGCTGGACGGGATATTGCTAATGAATTAATCAAAAAAACGTATCGAAGAATTGGCTTATTTAGTCATTCAGAGCATCACACTCATACTAAAAACTTCAAAAAAGGTTTACTAAACACGTTCAAAAAGCATCATTATGATGTGACATTGAATAGTATTGCATCTAAACCTTCTAATGGTACCTACAATTTAGCTTTTAGTTTTTTTGAAGATGAACTGGTTAATTATGATGCGCTAATTACCATGGATATGGAACGAGCACATTTTATTCGTAATGCTAATTATTTTGGAAGTTTAAAATCTTGCCCACCCATTTATACATTAACCAATAACAGTTTTTTTTATGAAGATAACATTTATCAATACCATATGAACTATGGCATATTAAGTAAACAAATTATCAAACTAGTAGAAGGCAAAAACACAACCAATCTTGATAATAAAGGTTTTTCATTATTGCCTGATTTGAATTTAGCAAACATAACTAAATCTTCAGAAACTATTAACTTTTTAATCTTACCCAGCCCATCAACGCAGGCGGTAAAAAAACTATTACCACATTTCAAAAAGACGAGCGGTATTGATGTAAATTTAATTATAAAACCTTTCGACGAAATATATCATATTCTTAATCAATTTGAACAACATCAGCGAATTGATATTATACGAATTGATATGGCTGGATTACCTTGGTTTGCACCATCGATATTCAAACCTTTATCAGAATTAGATATTAACTTGAATCAACTGTTTGCAAAATATCCACAAGAAATTGTAGAACGCTTTAGCTATGTAGATAATTCTGCTTATGCTATTCCTTTTGATCCTAGTGTTCAAATGCTCTTTTATCGCAAAGACTTATTTACTGATCCATTAATTAAGCGTGCTTATTTTGAAGCATATCGACAACATCTTAATGTCCCTAAAAACTTCAAAGAGTTCGATCAAATTGCGACCTTTTTTAATCAACAGCAAAATACGGAATCGCCAGTAGAGTTCGGTAGTTGTATTACGCTCGGTAATTATGAACTTATCGCATCTGAATTTTTAGTTCGCTATTATTCTCTAGGAGGAAAACTAATTAATGGCAATAAATTTGGTTTAAATACCACAATTGCTATAACTACTTTAAATCATTTGCAATCATACATTAGCGTTGCCCAAAATATACATTCAGCTTGGTGGCAAGAATCAGTAAATTTATTTGAACAAGGCAAGCTAGCTATGTTAATTGTTTATATGAATTTATTTGGCTATATTAATCATCGTAATATATTGCCTTTGGTTGGATACGCTAAAGTACCGGGAAAAGAATCACTATTTGGTGGAGGCTCCCTTGGTATGTCAAAATACAGCCAAAAAAATGAACAAATAAAAACCTTTTTTAATTGGCTTTACTCCAACGAAATTAGCGAACAAATAGCATTACTTGGTGGAGCAACCGCACAAAACACTATTTTTCAGAATCATCGAATTATAAATAGTTATCCATGGTTACCAGTGGCGCAACAACAATATGCCAATGGCATTCGAGAAAATAGTATGACAGGTAATGCAATAAACTTAAGATTGATTGAAAATATTATTGGAAAGTATCTTGCTCAGTGGATAAATAATCAACATAGTTCAAAGCAAGCCATTGAGATGATTAATAGTGAGATAGAAAAAAGTATGGCTAATAAATAATTATTAGCCATATTAAAGTAAGAGGAAGAAATTAATCTGATTCTACTTTTTTAGGTGTCATGATGACATCTTTATCTTTAAAGAAATACCAGAAACCTACAGCAACAATTGCAGCAACTACCGCAGGATAGATCCAGAACTCTTGCCATTGTGGACCAGCATTAGGTAATGTCTTCTCTGTAACAACGCGGTTATTGATAAAGCCACATACTGATGCAGCCATAAATACACCAAAGCCATTAGAAACAATAAAACGTAACCCTTGAGCTTGCGCTTTAATTTCTGGACCTGCTTTCTTATCAACATAGATATCACCAGCAGTAAAGAAGAAGTCCCAACAAATACCTTGTAACAATAGCGTACCAATAATATAGAAGAACATATTACCTTCTGATGTTGCGGCCAGTGATAACATCATGCTACGAATTACCCAACAAATTGCGCCGAATAAAATGATTTTCTTGAAACCAAAACGACCTAATAAGAAAGATAGAAGGAACATAAATAACACTTCTGTAGCGATGGCAATTTGCATCATTGAAGCAGGCTCTAAACCTAATACAGGTAAATATACTGGTAAATAAGCACTATATGCAGTTTTAGTTATCATTAGTACAAAAGTAGACAGCATAAAAATAGTGAAATACTTATCTTTGAAAAGTGATAATGCATCTAAACACATTGCATCACGGATTGAGAATTTCTTATTTCGACTTGTAGGTGGTGTGTTAGGTAAAGTAAAACAATAAATCCCATAAACCACAGATGCACCAGAGGCAAGTAAAAATGAGTTAATGGAGCTTGAAAAACCAGTATAACCAAGAATTAATCCTACAATCATAAAACCAATGGTGCCAAATACACGAATAATTGGGAACCAGCGCACACCATCTATATGCCTAAAACTAACGCTATTAGCTAATGCTGTTGTTGGATAAAATAATAAACCAACGATAAAAATCATGATTAAAAAGCCAGCAATATTGCCACTTTCAACAAAATTAGGAATGATAAATAAAACAACTGCATTAAGAATATGTAATATGCCCATCACTTTTTGTGATGCAATGAACCTATCAGCGATCATTCCAATGAAAAGTGGAGAGATAATAGTTGCGATTCCTAAAACTGAATAAGTCGAACCAACAATTTCTTTTAATCCATAAGCAGCAAGTACTGCCCCAATAACCATATTCCATGCACCTTGCACAAAATATTGTAAAAACATCATTACCAATAAACGTGGTATTTTAAACATATAAAGCTCCGTATTAAATCGTCTTCGTCAAGCCATCATAGGCTACTTCAATATTGTAAGGTTTAAATATTTCAACTAACTCATTATGCATAAAACCACTGCTATGAGAGTGGTGAGACGTGATAAGTTGAGTGTTTGAACTAAAAATACCATCATCCAACATGCGTTTTTGAGTAGCGATAATAGTTTCAATACTCATATGATTATTGGTCTTATCATTTTGTTTATATCCGTAAGTACACTCAAAAATAGCCATATCAATTTTTTTGCCACTATCTTTTAACCATTGCCAAGTGAGTTCAGGAAAATAGCCAGAGTCATGTCCGTGTAGAAACGTTTTTCCATCTTTCTCAATCAAGTAAATAAAGCAAAATTCCCATTTAGCATGATTAGCTAACAAAGCCGTAACGGTATAACCAGCTGAGGTTACAACAGTTTGAAATGGAATTAATAAATTAAATACAAAACGTTCAGGACTATAGCCAGGTACCACATTCAAACAGCCATTTATGGCAATATCGTTTCCATAAACGTAAAGAGGGTGGTCAATATTAAAACCATAATCCACCATACGACTAAATAGATCGCCCACATTGAAATGGTCAGGATGAGTATGAGTAAATAATAAGTCCTTTATTTTAGTAACATCAATGTTTTCTCTCATTGCTTGATAGCTAAATTCTGGAGCAAAATCGATTTGCACAATATCATCAATAAGAATCGAACTTCGAGTTCTTATATTTTTACCTTTTTGAATACGAGATTTTTCACAAATCTGACATTTACAAAAAGGATTTGGGATACCTTCTGATGCAGCAGTACCCAAAAAATGTATTTTCACATTGTTCTCCTGTGTTTATTTATTTTTCATACATCATTATTTTATGAAAATTGGAACGTTTCAATTTTATTTTAATGTCATCGTAACCACAATAAAAATGGAATTTTTTTTGTTAATTCGTGAGCTAGATCAAAGTTTATATACAATCGATTATTGTTTTAATATCAGAAAGGATTACCGACGATATAGATTATCGCCGATAAAAAAAAGAAATTAAATTGAAGGTTTTTTTAGTTGGCTTCTTTCCAAAGAATCAGATTTTTATCATCTAGTTCCGATGTATCAAATCCGACCATAGCTGGTAACTCTTCATGATCAAATGCCAAATCACCACCATTAACATCAATATCACCTTTCTTAATACCTTTGAAATCATATAAATTGGTATCACATAAATGAGAAAGGGTAATATTCTGCGTGGCTCTGAACATGGTTTCTATACGACCAGGAAACTTCTTATCCCAATCATTTAACATCTCTTTGATCACTTGACGTTGTAAATTAGGTTGTGAACCACAAAGATTACATGGAATGATAGGGAATTGCTTAATTTCAGCATATTTTGCAATATCCTTTTCTTTGCAGTACGCAAGTGGTCGAATAATAATATGTTCACCTGAATCATTCATTAATTTTGGAGGCATCGCTTTAAGTTTTCCGCCATAAAACATATTTAAAAATAATGTTTCTAAAATATCATCACGATGATGGCCAAGCGCAATTTTTGTCGCACCGAGCTCAGTTGCTGTGCGATATAAAATACCTCGTCGAAGCCTAGAACAGAGTGAACACGTGGTCTTGCCTTCAGGGATCTTTTCTTTAACAATACCATAAGTATTTTCTTGAACAATTTTATACTCAATACCTAAAGATTCGAGGTACTCAGGTAAAACATGTTCAGGAAATCCTGGCTGCTTTTGATCTAAATTGACTGCAACTAATTCAAATTGCACTGGTGCACTGATTTTTAAATTAATTAAAATGTCTAGCAATGTATAACTATCTTTACCGCCAGATAGACAGACCATTATACGATCGCCTTCTTCAATCATATTGAAATCAGCGATTGCTTCGCCTGTTAGGCGACGCAATCGTTTATGTAATTTATTTTGATTGTATGTATTCATTACGATTTAATAGATTATTCCGCTCGGCTCATATATCGGCGTTCAGCAATATGAATTTTAACTTTTTCGTGGTTATCAATATATTCAGGTACTTGAATAACAAGGCCAGTAGACAATGTTGCAGGTTTAGTACGTGCGCTTGCCGAAGCACCTTTTATACTTGGCGAGGTTTCAATAATTTCAAGTTCAACTGTTTGTGGTAATTCTAGAGCGACAACTTCATTTTCAGCCATCAAAACTTGAATTCCATCCATACCGCCTTCTGGGATGAAAAGAAGTTCTTCTTCAATTTGATCTTTCTTAAAAATAAACGGAGTATAGTCTTCATTATCCATGAATACATATTCATCCCCATCAATATAAGAAAAGCTTACAGGACGTCGAAATAGTTCGATAGTGTCTAAAACATCATCACCCTTAAAACGTTCTTCAACTTTACCTCCAGATTTAACATCGGTAAAACGCATTTTATAAAGTGTACTTGCGCCACGAGCACTAGGGCTTTGTACATCAATTTCTTTTACAAGTAACAACTTTCCGTTATAGGTGACAGCATCACCACGTTTAATTTCATTAGCTTTAGCCATAATAGATTCTTCATATTAAATAGAGTTAAAAATTAGCTCGCTATTTTACCCTTAACTTGCTATTGTCACCAATAAAATTTATAAAACAATCTCATCTAATCTCATGACTGAATCATTCCAATGTCGAAGAAACTGTGGGGCATGTTGTATTGCACCGTCGATCTCATCTGCTATGCCTGGTATGCCTAAGGGAAAACCAGCAGGTGTTGCATGTATCCATTTGGATGAAAATTTATTATGCAAATTATTTGGCAAATCAACTAGACCAAAAGTTTGTAGTCACCTAACGCCATGTTATGAAATGTGTGGAATAAATCGTAGCCAGGCATTAGATTATTTAACGCAATTAGAACAGCTTACAAGCAACTAAGTATTGCTAATATTTAACATATCGGCTGTATTATTAGAATTATTTATCTCGCACATAAATTTTTTTGATACACTTCACGCACTTTAATTAGCTAATGATAAATATTTAAATAAATTAGCTTAAATCAGTTACTAAGCTACATCATATTAGGTGTAGTTAAAATAATTAGTAAATTTAATTAACAAGAAGAAAATTGATATGACGAAAAAATTAAAGCGTGATTTGAAAGCTCGCCATTTAGCAATGATTGCTATTGGTGGCTCAATTGGTACAGGGCTATTTGTCGCTTCTGGTGCAACAGTTGCACAAGCAGGTCCAGGAGGCGCATTACTATCTTATGCTATTATCGGCATAATGGTTTATTTTTTAATGACTAGTCTTGGAGAGCTAGCTGCTTATCTTCCCGTTTCGGGAACCTTTGCAACTTATGGAGCACGTTATGTAGATGAAGCATTTGGTTTTGCCATTGGTTGGAACTATTGGTATAACTGGGCAATTACTGTTGCTGTTGACTTAGTTGCAGCACAATTAGTTATTTCCTATTGGTTCGATGCTGGTGCCTATAGTTGGTTATGGAGCTTATTGTTCCTAAGCATTATTTTTTGCTTAAACTATATTTCTGTAAAAGGATTTGGTGAAGCAGAATTTTGGTTTTCATTAATCAAAGTGGTCACCGTTATTTTATTTATTGTTGTTGGCTTATTAATGATAATTGGCATTTTAAAAGGTGCTGAAAATGCTGGTTGGCAAAATTGGGAAATAGAGGGGGCTCCATTTGTCGGTGGATTCTCATCAATGATCGGTGTGGCAATGGTTGTTGGATTCTCATTCCAAGGTACTGAGCTAATTGGTATTGCGGCGGGAGAATCTAAAGATCCAGAAAAAAATATACCAAAAGCAATGAAACAAGTTTTTTGGCGAATACTGCTATTTTATATCTTTGCCATCTTAGTAATTAGTTTAATTATTCCATACACTGATCCTAACTTACTTCGTAATGATGAAACGGATATCAGCGTTAGTCCATTTACCTTAGTTTTCCAACATGCAGGACTTTTATCCGCAGCGGCTATCATGAATGCGGTAATTTTAACATCGGTTCTTTCTGCAGGTAACTCTGGCTTATATGCTTCAACACGTATGTTATATGCATTAGCAAAAGAAGGTAAAGCACCTAAGATTTTCAGTCGATTATCTTCAACAGGCGTGCCTGATATGGCTTTATTTGCAACTACATTAGTGGCTATGCTCTGTTTCTTAACGTCGTTATACAAAGATCAAGTGGTTTATTTATGGCTACTAAATATGTCAGGTATGACAGGATTTATTGCATGGCTTGGTATTGCAATTAGCCACTATCGTTTTAGAAAAGGCTACGTCTCACAAGGACGAGATCTCAATAAATTACCTTACCGATCAAGTTGTTTCCCATTTGGTCCTATTTTTGCTTTTGTGCTTTGTTTGATTATTACACTCGGTCAAAATTATGAAGCATTTTTACAAGATACCATTGATTGGAATGGCGTTATTGCAACTTATATAGGTATCCCATTATTTCTTTCAATTTATTTTGGTTATAAGATTGTTAAAAAGACAAAATGGATAAAATACGATCAGATGGATTTTTCTCAAATGGACTAAACAAGTCACATCTAGATTAGATTGCACTTCCGTCGACATCTGTCGACGGAATTGTATTAAGAAAGAGAAAATAACCAATAAACTGGTTAATAATACAAAAACAACAAGTGCGATAACGATATTAGCGGCTACGGAATATGATACGTGCTTTTGAAAGATCGTAAGGTGTCATTTCAACAGTTACTTTATCGCCAGTAAGAATACGAATATAGTTCTTTCTCATCTTTCCAGAAATATGTGCAGTAACAACATGACCGTTTTCAAGTTCAACTCGGAACATCGTATTCGGAAGAGTATCAAGAATAGTACCTTGCATTTCAATGTTATCTTCTTTTGCCATTGGGGCCTCTTAAAATTAAATACAAATTAAATATACTCAAATCAATATTCCGATTTTCTTTATGTTTAATTAGAAAAGCGAATTTATCAACTAAATCACCAATTTTTGGTGTGTGCAAATTCATTGAATATGAGTATAGACACAGAACAGCTATAATCAGATTATCTAAATATAGCGGCAAAATAATGCCGAAAAAACTCACAGATGTAAAGTCATTTCTAACATTTCTTTGAATTATAAATTCCATGTTCATGTATGTAGTGCCAAACTTTGCTCGGTAACAACTTTTCACAGCATTGTTGATTATCGATATTTAGCCTTATTTCTGTCGCTGAAATCGATTCAAGTGGTGTATTAGCAAAATAGATATAACCATTTGGATAATGATGTAACGCTTGGCTATCTTTTGTTTGATGTTGATTAATCCATGCTTGCAAATTGCTATCATCGGTGGTTTGGGGATAATCTGGCCTTTTACAAATAAGCAAATGACAATAATCGAGCAACTTTTGCCACTCTTTCCAAGTGGGTAAATTAAGCAAAGAGTCTTGCCCTATAATAAAAGCCAAGCCTGATAGGGTACCATTTTGTTCACGCCATGCCCTAAGCGTATCAACAGTAAAAGAGGGTTGATTGTTTAGCTGTGGTTCTAATTCTCGTGTATCGATGGAAAAAAGCGAATAATCAGATATAGCTAATTTTAACATAGCTAAACGTTGTTCTGTTGTGGCTTCTGGCTGTGGTTTATGAGCAGGGATTCGATTTGGCAATAAACTAATATTATTCAATCCAACCTCTTTGGCTAAGGCTAAAGCAGGGCGCAAATGCCCATAATGGATTGGATCAAAGGTGCCACCAAAGAGTGCTGTTAACAATTATCTAATCCCATAAACTGCATAGTTAAATTCAACAGAGCATCCCAAATAGGTAAATCATTATTATGTTTTAAGCTAATCTCGATTTCAGTTAAAGTTGCCAATAGAGCAAATAGATGCTTGATATCGAATCGACTTAAATAAGCACTATACATCTTTCTTTTATTTTGCCAGATTCGATATTCGTCAAAAACTTGGCGCGGGGATTTTTCTGCTAAAGCCAATTTTAAATTGATCAACAAAATCAACTCACGTTGAATAATACGCAATAATATCAATGGCTCGAAATCATTCATTTTAAGCTGGTGTAACACATGCATTGCCCGCTTAGATTTATTGTAAACCATTGCATCAACCCAATGATAAGGCGAGAATATTGCTGAATCATTAATATTTGATTCTACTTGCTCATAATTAATTGTCTGATTAGGGTAAAGTAATTTTAATTGCTCAATAATTTGCGTTAAAGCCAACAAATTACCTTCATAATAATAACTAAGCAATTCAATTCCAGGTTGCTCAATTGTCATTTGCATTTGTTGCAAATAGGTTTTTATCCATGATGGCAATTGTGCTACTTCTGGCGTTGAACAATTCACAACCACTAAATTATCAGACAAAGCTTTATACCATGCTGAATTTTCTTGAGTCTTGGTAATCTTGACTAAGCTGATTATTAACCCGATATCAGGGGTTAACATTTCACATAACGTATTTAATTTTGTAGCAACTGAAACATTAAGCACACCTTCACCAATTTCTAAACAGAGCAAGGTTTTATTAGAAAACAAATTCATTGCCTGACAACTATCATACATTGCCGGCCAATCAGTTTGAGCGTTTATCGTGAAAGAAAGTTGCTCGTCATATCCAGCTTGTTTAAAAGCTTTACGTAACTCAGTTTGCGCATAATGTTGCAAGTAAGGATCACTACCTAAAATTAAATAATAGGGTGATCCTAACTGATGGATGATTTTTTCTGCACTAATTTTTTTCATCGTTAATTAGGTGTATCAACCGATTTTAATTTACGGATGATCTGTTTTGCAGCCTGCTTATACATTTCGTCTTCAATTAGATTTTGCTCGACTGTTTTCGCAAGAGCTGCGGCTGGATTATCAAAGAACGTACGGAAAACACGAACATTAATTGGATGAATTTGTTCACCCGCAATTACTACTTGAGCTTGAATCGTTAGTACTAATTGATATTCTGCTGCTTTACCATCTTGATAAATGGATATGGTGCTTTTACTCAATGAATCACCCACTATTCTGAGTGATGGGTAATTGGCCGGATCATTAATATTAGCCAAAGTTACTTTATTATCGCGTAGCAACTCTTTAATATTTCTCGATAAACGACCATAAGGATCACCACTAACATATGAAAGCGTTTTAAATCGAGCAGGGACTTCAGTTTCATACTGCAAATGAAATCCACATCCCGTTAGCGATATCGCCAATAACATCAGTAAAGCTAAATATTTTTTCATTGGTATTACCACCTATATCCAAGTTATCCAACAATATTAACTTACAACCAGATTCAATAATTTACCTGGTACATAAATCACTTTGCGAATTGTGGCATCAGCTAAGTATTTTTCAATATTTGGCTCTTGTTTAGCTTGCTCTACAACATAATCTTGCTGAGCATCAGCAGGTACAGTAAATTTACCACGCACTTTACCATTGATTTGCACAACAATTAATTTTTCGTCTTCAATCATAGCTGACTCATCAGCAACTGGCCATGAAGAATTATCAATTGTTTCATTATGACCTAATGCTTGCCACATAACAAAACAAGCGTGTGGCATCATAGGATAAAGTAATCGAACTACTGCATTTAAAGACTCATCCATCAATGCGCGATCTTGATCAGTGTCTTGTGGTGCTTTTTGTAAGCGATTCATAAACTCCATCACCGCAGCAATAGCTGTATTGAAAGTTTGACGACGACCAATATCATCACTCACTTTAGCAATTGTTTTATGTAATTCACGACGTAAAGCTTTCTGATCAGCATTCAATTTAGCGATATCGAGCGCAGCAGTTTTACCAAGTTGAGAATGCTCAAAAACTAAACGCCAAACACGTTTAATAAATCGATTAGCCCCCTCAACACCGGATTCTTGCCATTCAAGCGTCATATCAGCTGGGGATGCGAACATCATAAATAAACGAACAGTATCAGCTCCGTATTTTTCTACCATCTCTTGTGGATCAATACCGTTGTTTTTCGATTTTGACATCTTAGTCATACCAGCATGAACAAGTTCATTGCCTTTACTATCTATTGCTTTAGCAATACGGCCTTTATCATCACGTTCAATGGTCACCTCGGTTGGTGAAACCCAAATACGCTCGTTAGTTGGGCTGGTATAATAAAAAGCATCAGCTAAAACCATACCTTGGCAAAGTAAACGTTTAGCAGGCTCATCTGATTTAACCAAACCGAAATCACGCATCAATTTATGGAAGAATCGGAAATAAAGTAAATGCATAATCGCATGTTCGATACCACCAACATACTGATCAACAGGTAACCAATAATTAGCTGCTTTTTCATCTAACATACCTTTGTCATAATGCGGGCAAGTATAGCGAGCATAATACCAAGATGACTCCATAAAGGTATCGAAAGTATCTGTTTCTCGAAGGGCTGGTTGACCATTAACAGTTGTTTTTGCCCACTCGGGATCGGCTTTAATAGGACTGGTTATCCCATTCATTTCAACATTTTCAGGTAAAATGACGGGAAGTTGATCTTCAGGTGTTGGGATCGTAGTGCCATCTTCAAGCGTCACCATTGGAATCGGCGCTCCCCAATAACGTTGGCGAGAAACACCCCAATCGCGTAAACGGTAATTCACTTTACGGTTACCAATACCTAACCCAATAAGTTTATCGGCGATAGCATTGAAAGCTTGATCAAAATCAAGACCATCAAACTCACCTGAATTAAATAATTTACCGTGCTCAGTATAAGCTTGCTCAGAAAGGTCAGGAGCCTCGCCATCTTGATTTAAGATAACGGGTTTAATTGGTAAATTATATTTTGATGCAAATTCATAATCGCGTTCATCGTGACCCGGTACAGCCATCACAGCACCAGTACCATATTCAATTAATACAAAATTAGCGATCCAAACTGGAACCTTATTACCGGTTAATGGATGGATGGCAAAAAATCCAGTCGCCATACCTTTCTTTTCCATTGTAGCCATATCAGCTTCAGCGGTTTTCGTGGTTTTACATTCAGCAATAAACTCAGCAATTTTAGGATTGTTTTGCGCAGCTAATTGAGCAAGAGGATGCTCAGCCGCCACAGATACAAAACTCACACCCATTAACGTATCAGGGCGAGTAGTATAAACGCGTAACTTATCGCTATAATTTTCAACAGCAAAGTCAAATTCCACCCCTTCAGAACGACCAATCCAGTTACGTTGCATGGTCTTAACTTGTTCTGGCCAACTCTCAAGAGTATCTAAATCATTCAATAACTCATCAGCATAATCAGTGATTTTAATAAACCATTGTGGAATCTCTTTACGCTCAACCGGAGTATTACAACGCCAACAACAACCTTCAACTACTTGCTCATTAGCTAGAACAGTTTGATCGTTAGGGCACCAGTTAACAGCTGAAGTCTTTTTATAAACTAAACCTTTCTCAAATAATTTAGTAAAAAACCATTGCTCCCATTTGTAATACTCAGGACGACAAGTCGTAACTTCGCGGTCCCAATCATAACCAAAACCCAGTAATTGCAACTGCTTTTTCATATAAGCAATATTTTCATAAGTCCATTTAGCTGGTGCTGTATTATTTTTAACGGCTGCGCCTTCTGCTGGCAATCCAAATGCATCCCAACCGATTGGCTGTAAAACATTCTTGCCGTTTAAGCGTTGATAACGTGAGATCGTATCACCGATTGTATAATTACGGACATGACCAAGATGCAAACGACCTGAAGGATAAGGAAGCATCGACAAACAGTAATACTTCTCTTTAGATGGATCTTCAGTAACGTGGAAAGTTTTCTCTTCTTGCCAATGTTGTTGTACTTTGGCTTCAATTTCATCTGGGCGATATTGTTCTTGCATGACGAATTAATGTCCTATCTATTATTGCTAATAAAAAATAATCTGCTAATTGTATTGGTTATTGGCACGTTTTACAAACGATATATGAAACAAGGAGGATGATTTGATACCAATATTGATATGAATTAAAATCAATAAAGTTAACAATAAAAATAAAAAAAGAAATAAATCTTTGCTTCCCAGTATATATTAAAAAAACTTAAGATATATTTCTAAAAAATATCAGGAATAGTTTATGGAAAATCGTACATTTGAATTTCGCTGTTTCACTCGGCGCTCATTTATAAGTTTAATGATACTCATTTGTTGCTTTGGTGTTTTAGTCCTTGGTTGTCTCATGTATTTATTTTTCTCTGATGCGATCATGCTGATGATTCCCAACCAATACTTTGAGGTTATTTTTATTGTTGGACTCCTTTTTCCGGAATTATTTTCTGTCTTTCTATTTGCTATATGTATTGCTCGCTTGTTCCGTAAAAAAATGACGATCAATGTCAATTCATATTCGATTAGTATTGATGACCATAAAAAATTGAATCAAACGTTTCAATGGTCAGCATTACAAACAGTAATAATGCTTAAAAGTACCGTAGTGCTATATCACACGATTATTTTGGAGTTTGATAATAAGCTTATTAATATGATGGTGGCAAAAAGTATATATTTATCCAAAAAAGATATTGATCAATTTCTTCAATTTATACAATATGTCGATGAACAAATTATAAAACCAGATTTTACATTATCCTCATCGGATACAACGTTATCAACTAAACTTACCCAAGAACTAACAAAAGCATTAACAAATACAAATTATGATCATGGAGAATACCGTTATTTATATGTTAGAAAGTAACTCATGGGCATATATTGTTTATAAATTACTGATAAAAAAATGGCTATTTAAATATTTAAATAGCCATTATTTTTTAGATCTGAACTAAATTAACCACCATTAAATACACTTAAGAAGCGAGAAAAGTAAGATTTCTTCTCTTCAACAGGCATATTTTCAAGATTAGCTTGTATCAGTTTATCGACTTTTTGGCTTTCGTCAGTCAAACCTAATTCATTATAAGCATTACTCAATAACGATAATGCTGTTTTTGTTGAATCAGTATCAGGAAATAACGCTAACATTTGAATGACTCGATTTACCACGGCAACATAAGCGCCACGGTTAGTATAATATTGAGCCACTTTTAACTCATAGCGAGCGATACGGTTCTTTAAATATACTAAACGTTTTTTTGCATCAGCGGCATAACTACTAGTTGGAAAACTAGAAACCAAATAAGTAAAATCTTTAAATGCTGCCATCGCAAATTCAGGATCACGATCTGAACGATCAACATTAAACCAACCCTGAATAGTATTATCATTTTGCGCCATATTGTTAATACCGCGCATATAAATCACCCAATCGATATTCGGATGGGTTGGATTTAATTTTAAAAAGCGGTCAATTGACGCAATGGCCATAGGATAATCCGCATTTTTATAATAAGCATAAATCAAATCGAGTTGGACTTGTTGTGAATAAGGTCCAAAAGGATAATTTTTATCAATCGTTTCTAAAACAGTAATACTCGATTTTAAATTCCCACCTTCAAGCTCAGTTTTGGCTTTATTGTGTAACTCAATTTCTGATACATTTTCAACATCAGGCTTTGTACTCGTACAACCAATTAGCGCGCTACTTAAAGCGATGGCTAACAAAGTATTTAAACGAAGTTTCATTCAGTTTTAATCCAAAATATAATTAAACATTAAAGGCAATGATTAGTATATAATACTCTAAATCATAACAGCTTAAAATAGATAAATTACACATGCACAAGTTAAAACTTTCATCAGAAATAGAACCAACACAACTTGGAATGCGTCTGGATCAAGCTTTATCGGAGCTTTTCCCTGATTACTCAAGATCTAGAATTAAAGAATGGATCGTCAATAATCACGTGTTAGTTAATAATAATATTGTAAATAAACCCAAAGAAAAAGTTCTCGGTGGAGAAAAAATTACTATAGACGTTGAAATCGAAGAAGAAACATATCACCAACCTGAAAATATCGAACTCAATATTGTTTATGAAGATGATGATATCTTGGTTATCAACAAACCTCGAGATCTTGTTGTTCACCCCGGCGCAGGTAACCCAAATGGTACAGTGCTAAACGCATTACTTTATCACTATCCTGATATTTCAAGAGTACCAAGAGCGGGTATTGTTCATCGCTTAGATAAAGACACAACTGGGCTAATGGTCGTTGCTAAAACCATCGAGGCACAAACCCACCTAGTTGAATCCCTACAACGTCGTGAAATTACACGTGAATATGAAGCAGTAGCGATGGGAATCATTACAGCAGGTGGCACAATCGACCAGCCGATCACTCGCCATCCTACTAAACGAACGCATATGGCCGTATTCCCGACAGGAAAGCCAGCGGTAACCCATTATCGAGTCATGGAAAAATATCGACTTCATACTCGACTACGGCTAAGGCTAGAAACTGGCCGAACTCACCAAATTCGTGTACATATGGCTCATATCGCGCACCCACTCGTTGGTGATCCACTTTATGGCGGACGACCAAGACCGCCAAAAGGCGCGAGTGAATCCTTTATCCAAACGCTACGCGAATTTGATCGTCAAGCTTTACATGCAACAATGCTACGTTTATATCATCCAATTACAGGTGAACTTATGGAATGGCATGCGCCAATACCGGATGATATGTTAACACTAATTCATGCGTTACAAGAAGATACAGAACTTCATAAAGATGAACTTGATTGGTAAATAAAAATGATTAAATCAATATATCCTTATTGGCCTGCACCGAGTAATGTTCGCGCTTTCACCTCCACTCGTATTGGAGGGGTAAGCCTTCCCCCTTTTGACAGCTTAAATTTAGGCAGTCGAACAGGGGATGACTTAAATAACATCGTAGAAAATAGAAATCGCTTAATACAAGCTGAAAAAGTACCGAGTGAACCTTATTGGTTAAATCAAACACACAGTACAACTGTCCTAGATATCACAAAAGTAAAACCAGCAATCAATGCGACACGATTTGAAGCTGATGGCTCCTACACTAAGCAAGCTAATCAAGTCAGTGTAGTTTTAACTGCTGATTGTATGCCGGTACTATTTTGCTCAGTTAAAGGCGATCAAGTTGCTGCTGCTCATGCGGGTTGGCGAGGACTATGCCATGGTATTTTAGAAGAAACCGCAAAAAAATTTCAATGCAACACCAATGAAATTCTCGTCTGGCTAGGACCAGCAATCAGTGCACAAAAATTTGAAGTAGGTATTGAAGTTAAAGAACAATTTGAAGAGTATGACAAAAATGCTCACCATGCATTCAAATTTATCGAAGGCAAAAAATATCTGGCCGACCTTTACATGATAGCTAAACAGCGATTAAACGCGATCGGAATTACTCAAATTTATGGTGGTAATTATTGCACGTATACTGAGCGCGATCTGTTTTACTCCTATCGAAGAGAAAACAAAACGGGAAGAATGGCGACAATGATATGGTTTGAAGAAAAGTGATAAACCACTAGTTTAATGGCAGTTAATAAAAAACTACTCAATATCAGCAAACTTATGAGTCTGTAAACTTAACAGCCATTTATTATCGATACGATTATGGTTAATCTGACCTAACAACTCAATGGTATCAAACATATTCATCTCACCATTTATCTCGCAAGGAGACAAATAGTAACGCTTAGCTTCAATATGCTGTTCAATGAAGTGACAAAAATCGATAAAGCCCGCTTGTTTTTCAGCGACGATTCGAACTTCATTGGCAGTTGATTGCAAAATGTTTTGGTAACGGCTTTGATAACAAAATTTAGGACTCAGTGCAACATAATCAATTAATGGATCAACCTTACCCAGCCCATTACTCTCAATAGCAATATAATAACCAGCCTGCTTCAAATGGGACAACAATATAGGTAAATCTCTAACCATAGTAGGCTCACCACCAGTGATAATAATATTAGAACTCTTATATTGCCCGACCATCGCCAGTAATTGCTCTAACGAAAAGCGCTTAAAATGACGAAAATTAGTATCGCACCAACTACAATTCAAATTACAACCAGCAAACCGAATAAAAATAGCAGGCATACCCGTATTATAACCTTCGCCCTGTAAAGATTCGAAGATTTCAACAATGCGATACTCAATCATTTTTCGCTCCGATGATACTCACAATAAGAAGAGGGGGTCTCCCAAAGCTTAATCATCGACACCGGCAAAAACTGAGACAAACGTTCGAAAATAAATTTACTCATTCCTTCCGCCGTAGTACGGCAAGGAAAAGCAAAAACTTTACGTTCCATTTGTTCTAAAAGCATAGCTATTTTGCGTTCATTAGCATTATCTTGATGATAAAGATAAGCATGATCCAATTGATCAACAATCTGCTGTTTTACAATCAACTTAAGATCTGCATAATCCATTACCATATCAGCGCTGGATCCACTGGAAATAAGATCATCGCTGATCTCGACTAACAAACGGTAGGTATGACCATGAAGGTTATGACATTTTCCATTATGCCCATCAAGCATATGACAAGCATCGAATTGAAACTCTTTAGCAATTTTAAACATATAATTTCCTAGTTTTTTTACGTGGGATGGATCACGAACCACGGTGGGCTAACTTAAAAGCGAGGCTAATATAAAGGATAAAAACCCATGTGTCACCTAAATTTTCTCAACCTTATTGATTAATCGATGATTTTTCAAGCTACTTTATCTTTCGCGAAGAAACGAGTAATATATATACAGCTTTGTTTCAAAAAATCGTCAAAAATATTGTTAATCAGCTCTTGAAATTTATTCTTCCACACTTATTTAGTGAATATGCAAATGGATTGAATGTTTTAAACATTTAAACCAAATCTATTGCTTAGGAGATAAATAATATGAGGTTAGATAAACTCACAAACAAGTTTCAACAAGCTTTAGCTGATGCTCAATCAATGGCATTAGGTAAAGACAATCAATACATAGAGCCTATACATGTGCTATCAGCCATGTTAAACCAAGAAGGAAGCAGTATAAATCCATTACTTGCTGCTTCAGGCGCGAATGTTGCGACATTACAACAAGAACTAAATCAAGCAATCGAACGCTTACCACAAGTTCAAGGTATCGGTGGTGAAGTTATACCATCACAAGAATTTATTAAAATCTTAAATTTATGCGATAAATTATCCCAAAAAAATGGCGATAGCTACATCTCGTCTGAACTATTTATATTAGCGGCATTAGATGAAAAAGGAAGCCTAGCAGATATCTTAAAAAAAGCAGGCGTTACTAAAGAAAAATTTAGCCAAGCTGTTAACCAAGTGAGAGGAAGTGATAACGTGAACGATCCTAATGCTGAAGATCAACGTGGTGCATTAAAAAAATACACCATTGACCTAACTGAACGCGCAGAACAAGGAAAACTTGACCCAGTAATCGGTCGTGATGAAGAAATTCGTCGCACAATACAAGTATTACAACGTAGAACTAAAAACAACCCAGTACTCATTGGTGAACCAGGTGTTGGTAAAACCGCTATTGTTGAAGGACTTGCACAACGAATTGTTAACCGAGAAGTGCCAGAAGGATTACGTAACAAGCGCGTATTATCATTAGATATGGGCGCATTAATTGCTGGTGCTAAATATCGTGGTGAATTTGAAGAACGCTTAAAAGCGGTATTAAAAGATATTGCCAAAGCGGAAGGCAGCATAATTTTATTTATTGATGAAATTCACACCATGGTTGGTGCAGGTAAAAGTGATGGGGCGATGGATGCTGGAAACATGTTAAAACCAGCATTAGCTCGAGGTGAACTTCACTGCGTAGGGGCAACTACACTTGATGAATATCGTCAATACATAGAAAAAGATCCAGCATTAGAACGTCGATTCCAAAAGGTCTATGTAGCAGAACCAACAGTTGAAGACACGATCGCAATCTTACGTGGCTTAAAAGAGCGCTATGAACTGCATCACCACGTACAAATTACTGATCCAGCCATTGTCGCTGCTGCAACTTTATCGCATCGTTACATCTCTGATCGAATGTTACCCGATAAAGCGATCGACTTAATCGACGAAGCAGCATCAAGCATCCGTATGCAAATGGATTCAAAACCAGAATCATTGGATCGACTTGAAAGACGTATTATCCAACTCAAACTTGAACAACAAGCGCTCAAGAAAGAGTCTGATGATGCAAGTAAAAAACGACTAGAGATGTTAAACGATGAACTTGCTGAAAAAGAAAAGGATTATGCATCACTTGAAGAAGAGTGGAAGTCAGAGAAGGCTGCACTTTCGGGCACTCAAAATATCAAGGCGGAGCTGGAAAAAGCGCGTACCGAGATAGAACAAGCTCGCCGAATGGGTGACTTGAACAAAATGTCCGAATTACAATATGGCAAAATTCCAGAGTTAGAAAAGAAACTGGCTTCTGCAACGCAATTAGAAGGCAAAACCATGAAGTTATTGCGTAACAAAGTCACCGATAACGAAATTGCCGAAGTGCTATCTAAAGCAACGGGTATTCCTGTATCAAGAATGCTTGAAAGCGAAAAAGATAAACTACTTCACATGGAAGAAGCCTTACACAAACGTGTAATCGGTCAAGACGAAGCGGTTGTTGCCGTTGCTAATGCGATTCGTCGCAGTCGAGCAGGGCTATCTGACCCTAACAAACCGATTGGATCCTTCCTATTTTTAGGACCAACAGGGGTAGGTAAAACTGAACTTTGTAAAGCCTTAGCTAACTTCATGTTTGACAGTGAAGATGCAATGGTTCGAATTGACATGTCCGAATTCATGGAAAAACATTCCGTGGCTCGATTAATCGGTGCGCCTCCTGGATATGTTGGTTATGAAGAAGGTGGCTATTTAACTGAAGCAGTAAGACGTCGACCATACTCCGTCATCCTACTTGATGAAGTTGAAAAAGCGCACCCAGATGTATTTAATATTTTATTACAAGTGCTTGATGATGGCCGATTAACTGATGGACAAGGCAGAACTGTGGATTTTAGAAACACAGTCATTATCATGACATCTAACTTAGGTTCAGACCTAATTCAAGGTCACGTCGAACTAAGTTATGACGAAATGAAAGCTTTAGTTATGACAGTGGTAACCCAACATTTCAGACCGGAATTTATTAACCGAATTGATGAAACAGTGGTATTCCACCCACTAGGTCAAGAAAACATTAAAGCAATTGCAAAAATACAACTCGCTCATGTTGAAAAACGCCTAGAAGAACGTGGATATGAAATGGATATCTCTGATAGTGCACTAGAACAACTTGCCAAAGTTGGCTTCGACCCAATTTATGGTGCAAGACCATTAAAACGTGCAATACAGCAAGAGATTGAAAACCCACTAGCTCAACAAATTTTATCGGGTAAATTAGTGCCTGGTAAAAAGATTCATCTAGACGTAGATGATGGAAATATTGTTGCAAAACAATAAGGTTACTTACTTATTGCGTCGAATAGGCAACAATATAAATAAGCCAAAAAGCCTGAAAAGAAATTTTCAGGCTTTTTTATCACTAAAATTGCGCCATGCACATCTCAATTAAATAAAAAAAAGTTGAGGAGCGGGGTTTTTGAGGTGTTAATTGCAGGAATAATTAGAAAATAAAAATCCTGAAAGCTTCTTGTCAGACTTTTTTGTAGAAAATCTTAAAACTTAAAATTGACAGTTCAACTAATCAGAAAAAATGCTTGTCTTAAATTTATAACCTAAATAACCGCCTTATTGACTATAAAAATTGGTAATATTTTGGGTTTAATCCTTTCAATTAATAAAAAAGGTGGAATTAAATGTTCATCTCTATTTCGGCTTTATCATATTGTTTCTCTATAGAGAATTTGGCAAAATGAATAAAAAGCCAGTTAATTCATTCTAAAGGACACAAATATGATCAAGTTAATCATCACTGATTTAGATGGAACATTCTTAAATAGCCAAGGCGACTATGACCGTACATTGTTTACCCAAGTCTATGACCTTATGGCAAAACAAAACGTCCAATTTGTTGCATGTACTGGAAAACAGTGTGAACGAGTAGAAGAACTCTTTGCCGATTATCTCGATAAAATTTGGATAGTAGGCGATAGTGCCACCACAATCAAACATAAAGGTGAATTTATCTATCGCTCTTTTATCGAAAATCAACTTGGTCAACGTATCATCAAAACCCTTGAACAAGCCAGTCAAGAGCATGTCATCATTGCATGTACTGCAAAAGGTGCAGTAATCAAATCTAATTTGCCTGCACACCTAAAACAAAAAGTCCGAGGATCGTATGCAACAATCATCGAAGTGGATGATTTTAAAACTGTCGCTGACGACTTTATCAAAATTACGGTGTATGACGAAAAAGAACAATGCCCACAAACACGCAAGCACCTAACACCGTATGATAATGACGTTTACATCGTCGTATCAGAAGCCGCTTGGATAGATATCACAGAACACAACGTCCACAAAGGCAACACCATCAAAAAACTACAACAAATCCTAAATATCACCTATCAGGAAACAATGGCATTTGGTGATGGGCTCAACGACATAGAACTACTCGAACAAGCCAATTACAGCTTCGCAATGCGTAATGCTTTCGACGAAACTAAAGCAGTAGCTAAATTTATTACTGGTTCAAATAATGAAAGTGCCGTAATGACAACAATACAACTTATGTTAGCACTTCAATAAAAAATTGAGGAGCGGGGTTTTTAAGACTTCAAAAACCCCGCTCCTCAACTTTATTTATTCTCAATTTGCCACTGATTTATCTCATCTAAAAGCAATAATTAAAATACTGCTCGGATTAAATCATCGTCATATAAACCTGATTATTGAGTAAATTCTTCGGATCAAACTGTTGCTTGATAGCGTGCATAAGTTGGCGATTGGCTTTGGGAATAGCATCATTATAATAGCTCACTTTCGCTGTACCAATGCCATGTTCTGCCGAAGGTAATCCACCAAGTTCAAGGCATTTTTGATAAAGAGCTTGATGAACTTGCTGTAGATCGGTATCCCACTGTTTATCATCACGATCATTACGCAAAATGCATAGATGAATATTTCCATCACCAGCGTGACCAAAGGCTAACATGCGTACCTTGGTTTTTGCTTCAAGCTGTTTGGTGAAGTGAATAAAATCGGCAATACGATTTATTGGAACCACAATATCAATTGGATCTTGTTCGGTCACTGCCTCAACCGCTCGCACCAATGAACCGCGAATCGTCCAAATTTGACTAGCTTGATTGCTATCTTCAGCAACAAAATAGTCACAGTCACCTAAATTCGCTAATAATTGCTTACGTTGCTGTTCGACGGATTGTTGATCTGATCCATCAAGCATAATAATCAAATAAGCTTGGCTATTAGGTAGTGGGAATTGAAATCCTGAATACTTTTCGCCCCATTGTGCAACTTTACGTTCCACAAACTCTAGCGCGGTTGGCGTTAGGGTATGTAAAATGGTTGTGATACTGGCAATAGCCTGCTCAATAGTATTAAAACCAACAACAAATGTTTGAGATACTTTCGGCTTGGCGATCAGTTTTAATGTACATTGGGTAATGATGCCTAAAGTACCTTCACTGCCAATAAACAGATGCTTTAAAGCAAGCCCAGTATTGTCCTTAACATTTTTACTGCCAATATTTAACACACTCCCATCTGCCATCACCACCTCAAGTGCTTGCACATAGTCACGAGTTACACCGTATTTTACCGCACGCATCCCTCCTGCATTAGTACTGATATTTCCGCCAATAGTGGAGGTTTTAGCGCCCGGATCAGGTGGATAAAAAAGATCATACTGCTCAACAAACTGTTGTAAATCCTGCAATAAAATGCCGGGCTGTACCGTAATAGTGAAAGTTTCCTTGTCTAACTCAACAATCTCATTCATCAATGATAAATCAAGAATAATGCCACCATTAGGAATGGTTGAACCCACTAAATTCGTCCCAGCACCGCGAGTGGTAATATTCAGATTATTGGCATTGGCAAATTTAACCACATCCGCTACTTCTTCGGTTGTTTTAGGATAAACTAATATATCAGCCTGCCCATATTTAAGCTTTAAACCATCGGTCAAGTAGGATTGTGGGATGGCATCTGCCAAAACAATGCGTTTTGAATCTTTAATGATAAGATTGTTCATACTAAATTACCCACTATTTATCGCTTCTATCAAAGTGATTGGCTAACTTGTCACCGAGGTATTGAATCACCATCACAATAAAAATAAGAATAACAATACACAAAATAAGCACCTCGGTTACATAGCGTTGATAACCATAGCTGATCGCCAAATCACCAATACCACCGCCACCAACAACCCCAGCCATTGAGCTAAAGCTGATAAGTGAAATTGTGGTAACTGTTGCGTGTCGTATTAATTGCGCCATTGCCTCAGGAAACAATATCCCAAAAATAATACGCATATGTGATGCACCACTTGCTACCGCAGCTTCGATCACGCCTTTATCAATTTGGCTAAAAGCGTTTTCTGCTAATCGTGCATAAAATGCAATAGCGGCAAGTGAAAGCGGTAAAATTACCGCTTTAGGGCCAACTGCGGTATCAACCAATAGCGCGCCTAAAGGTAACACCGTAACCATTAGGATTAAAAATGGAATTGAACGGGTTGCATTGACAATAAAATTCGCAATACTGTTAATGATTCTATTTTTAAAGAAGAATTGATTTGACATTAAAAACAGCAATAATCCGATTAATGTGCCGAAGATCAAACCAGCTAATAATGACCAACTTACCATAATGAATGTCTCGTAAGCGGCTTTCCATAACATTTGCGCTATTTCGTTAATGGTGAGTTTAATCATTAGTTTATTTCCTCAATAATAACTTCTTGATCGGCCAATTTGGTGATTAAATTTTGGATATTAGTCGATTCACCAATAAGCTCGATCACCAAATTACCTAAAGCTTGATTGTCGAAATATTCAATAAACCCATGCAAAATATTAAATGACACACCCGTTTCAATCGCTGATTGATACAGAATTGGCTGGGTAGTGTTTTCATTAATGTAGCGCAAACGGACCAATTTTCCTTTTACATTTTGCTTTATAATATCTGGCAAATGGGTATTTTCATCGATATTAAGAAATTCTTGTGTGAATGGCTGTTTAGGGCAGGCAAAAAGGTTAAACGTGGTATTCATTTCGACAATTTCACCTTGTGACATTACTGCAACTCGGTGGCAGATTTTTTTAACCACATCAATTTCATGGGTGATTAAAACAATAGTTAAACCAAATTTTTGATTAAGCTGTTTTAACAAATCAAGAATCGCGCTGGTAGTAGTTGGATCTAAAGCACTGGTGGCTTCATCACACAACAAAATTTTGGCGTCATTAGCCAGCGCTCTGGCAATACCGACTCGTTGCTTTTGCCCACCACTGAGTTCAGCAGGGTAGGCATTCGCTTTATCACTTAACCCAACTAAAGCAAGCAATTCGTTGACTCTATTTTTAACCGCATCGCCTTTTTTACCAGCGGCTTTAAGCACAAAGGCAATATTTTCATAAACGGTTTTTGATGATGCTAAATTAAAGTTCTGAAAAATCATCCCAACATGAAAACGAAACGCTTGCAATTCACGCCCACGTAAGGTTTGTATATCAACACCATTAATAATAACTTGCCCGGACGAAGGTTCAGCAAGCCGATTAAGCGTTCTTACTAAAGTACTTTTTCCCGCACCGCTCGAACCAATGATCCCGAAGATCTCGCCTTGATTGACATCAAACGAGACCTTTTTAACCGCTTCAACAACTTGATCTTTGGCTTTAAATCTTACAGAAACATCTTTTACTTGAATTAAAGTCTGCATAATTAAAATAACTGATAATCAGGTTTTTGGAAGGTATAGAAAATACCGTTTTTATCATTAATGACTTGAGCAAACTCAGGTGATTTAAGCACGTCGATAATGTCTTTACCTAATGTATCTTTTGATTCAGTGCGAATCGCAATTACATTTTTATGATCTTTATCTAACACTTCATGATAAAGCGCTTTAGAAAGATCTAAACCCGCACCAATTGCATAATTACCATTAACCACTGATAACGCAACATTGTCAAGCGAACGTGGAGTTTGTGGTGCTTCAATTGGCACAATCTCTAAACCATAACGGTTTTCGATAATGTTTTTAGGGGTTAAATTGTTTTTATCCACATTTGGATCAAGCTTAATCAACCCAGCTGCTTCTAAAATGCGTAAAGCACGAGCTTCGTTAGTCACATCGCTTGAAATAGTCACTTGATCGCCTTGTTTTAATTGCGAAAAGTCAGTAATTTTATTTGAATAAATTCCTGCGCCAGCTGTTGGTACAAAACCAATCGCCATAATATCTAAATTACGCGCTTGCTTAAAATTATTAAGATAAGTTAAATGTTGAAATAAATTAACATCAATATCTCTATTTGCTAATGCTAAGTTTGGTTGAACATAATCGCTAAATTCACGAATTTCGATATGGTAACCTTTCTTTTCTAATCCAGGCGCAATAGCTTGTTTAAACATGTCGCCATAAGGACCCGCTGCAACACCAACTGTAATTTGATTCTCTTTTTTAGCATTATCACAACCAGTTAATACTGAAGTTAAAATGACTAAACTTGCCACAATTAATTTTTTAAACATAATAATTTTTCCTTAAGTTTGGATAATCTTTCTAAAGCTGCAATCAGCGTTGGTTCTTGTTTAGCAAAATGGAAACGAATATAACGATATTCAGGATGTTTAAAAAAGGCCGATCCCGGCACAGCTGCTACGCCGACTTCTTTAATTAACCATTCGCAAAATTCAAAATCGGTCTTAAATGGATTAAACGCCGAAATATCCACTAAAACATAATACGCACCTTGAGGCTCATAATAAGCAAGGCCTAACTCATCTAATCCGTTCAAAAATAAACGGCGCTTAGCGGTGTAAGTTTCGGTCAATTGTTGATAATAATCATCCCCTAAAGCTAACCCTGCACAAGCTGCTTTTTGTAGTGGGGCAGCAGCGCCAACGGTAAGAAAATCATGGATCATCTTACAACCATCTATAATTCTTTTATCAGCAATAATATAACCAAGGCGCCAACCGGTTATCGAATAGGTTTTCGACAACGAGCTACAACAAATAGTCCGCTCTTTCATATTTGGAAAACCTGCCAAATAAAGATGTTTATGCGGAGCATAAACCATATGCTCATACACTTCATCGGTAATAATGTAGGCATCAAACTCAATCGCCAATTGACTTATATAATCAAGCTCATCCTTAGTAAATACCTTGCCACAAGGATTGCTAGGATTACATAAAATCAACGCCTTAGCGCCTTGTTCAAAAGCTTCACGAAGTTGCTGTTTATCAAATTCAAATGTCGGCGGGATCAAAGGCACATAAATTGGGGTGGCATCAGAAAGAATGGCGTCCGCTCCGTAATTCTCATAAAACGGCGAAAAGATAATAACTTTATCTTTTGGATTACAAACCGTCATTACCGCACACATCATCGCCTCGGTACTACCACAAGTTACCAACACGTTTTCGTCTGGGTTGATATCAATTTGCATTAACTTTTGTTGCTTTTTAGCTAACAGACGCCGAAACTCAGCCGATCCCCAAGTGATCTCATATTGATGAGGACCACAATCGGCAGCTTGTTTTAATGCATCGATTAAAGGTTTCGGCGGATCAAAATCTGGAAAACCCTGTGACAAATTGATAGCTTGATATTGATTAGCGATCCGAGTCATCCGACGGATAACCGAATCGGAAAAGTGATCGAGTCGATAGGCTAGTTTATGCATTGTTTTTTATATATTAAAATTATGAAGTTGGAGATTATAATATAAATCTTTCTATAACGGTTAAATAATATATTTATATATAGTTATATTTTTTTCTTATAACGGAATCGAAAATAGCGACTAGAATTTGAAAAAGTTGAGGAACGGGGTTTTTGAGCTTCTAAATTCCACTTCAAAATTATTTAATGATCAACATCATTAATTTTAAACGATAAGATAACATTTTTTAAGATCAATAATTATGATTATTAAAGTTTTGTAAATGTTACATTTCCAATTAAAACAATGGGTAGTTGTTTTTCAATCATGTTTTTTCATGATCATCTTTACGAAAGTTAACGATATAAGGTAAAAAAAGTATTGCACCTGGTTTTTTCAGTCACTATACTTTTTGCATAATTTTAGCGGGATAGCTAAAACAATAAATAGAAAAATAGTAAATAAATCATAAATATACTTGACAGGATTGTCGCAGATGTTCTATAATTTTCAACAGGCAACAGGCAACAGGCAACTTGGCCAACCTCTAATTTAAATTCGCTAAACTTAAGCGCTCAATCTTCATTTTTCACAAAAGTTCATTTTTTCGCTAAATTCAGCGAAATTTCCAAAATTTTTGCGCGATCTTTTTTACGATCCTTTAAACGATCTCTTTTATCGGAGTTGATCTTTCTCGGCTTGTTTTTTTTGATCCCTTTATCTAGCCATGCATTAACCTCTAAAACAACCAATATAATTCATGGTAGTGTGCCGTATCTAACTTACGATGGTGGTCATACTCGTATTGTTGATACTGAAGGTTTATTAAGTATTACGCTATCCAATGGAATGCAATACACACCATCAACGAATAATTCATCCAGAA
>NZ_JAFNNB010000003.1:0-254368 GCF_026536985.1 Gilliamella sp. B2772
GCCGTAGTGCCGATGGTAGTGTGGGTATTACCCATGTGAGAGTAGGGTGCCGCCAGACTTTTAAATTAGAGCGAAAGCCCAGCAGCAATGCTGGGCTTTTTTGCATTCTAAGGTTATTTAATTCTTCTGAGGATAGAATGAGTTCATTAATCGCTTTTAATAAACCATTTAATGTCGTGACACAGTTTTCTGCTCATGAAAAATATCAGACATTAAAAGATTATATATCCATGCCTAGATTTTATCCTGCTGGTCGTTTAGATACTGACAGTGAAGGATTATTATTACTGACCAATGATGGTAAATTGCAGTCTAAAATTAGTTCTCCAAAATTTAAATTACCTAAAACCTATTGGGTACAAGTTGAAGGGTTAATTGATAAGCAAGCGATTGATAAATTAATCAGTGGTGTACAATTAAAGGAATTTCACACCGCACCTGCAATCGTGGATTTTTTGGAAGAGCCTATTAATTTGTGGCAACGAGTCCCACCTATTCGAGAACGCAAAACAATTCCCACTTCATGGATAAGTATTACTATAACAGAAGGAAAAAATCGACAAGTTAGAAGAATGTGTGCCGCCGTTGGATTTCCTTGCTTACGTTTAATTCGAGTTCAGATTGGCAAGTATAATTTATTTACTCACAACCTACCCCAAGGCGAATGGCGATCTATTACTCTCAACGATCTTTATATTAAATAATTAAATTTAATTCACGATCCTTAAAAGATTCAAGGATCAAATAGATCAATAATATGACTCTCTTTGATCGAATACGTTGGGCTTTATAATAAAACTAAGATAAAATGATCATTGATATTGATCATGGGATAAGTTATTTATGATTGAACAAAAAAAAGAAGGTTTTTTTTCTCGTTTAAAAAAAGGTCTTTTTAAAACTAAACAAAATATAGGATCTGGTTTTCTTAGCTTATTTAAAGGAAAAAAGATCGATGATCAACTGTTTGAAGAATTAGAAGAGCAATTGATCATTGCTGATGTTGGTTTCGATACCACACAAAAATTAATAAGCACATTAACACAACAAGCTTCAAGAAAAGAATTAAAAGATGCTGATGCATTACATGATCTATTAAAAAATGAAATGAAATCTATTTTAGATGGTGCTCAACAACCTCTAAATATAGAAAGTCATAAACCTTTTGTTATATTGATGGTTGGTGTAAACGGTGTTGGAAAAACGACGACAATTGGCAAATTAGCTCGTCAATTTCAACAACAAGGTAAATCAGTTATGCTTGCAGCTGGCGATACTTTTCGCGCTGCTGCTGTTGAACAATTACAGGTTTGGGGTGAACGTAATAATATCCCAGTAATCGCACAACACATTAATGCTGATTCTGCATCGGTAATTTTTGATGCCATTCAAGCTGCAAAAGCGAAAAATATTGATGTATTAATTGCTGATACTGCAGGACGTTTGCAAAATAAATCACATCTGATGGATGAATTAAAAAAGATTGTACGAGTAATAAAAAAACAAGATGAAACTGCTCCTCACGAAATCATGTTAACAATAGATGCAGGAACAGGCCAAAATGCTATTAGCCAAACTAAATTATTTAATGAAGCTGTTGGTGTAACAGGGATGACATTGACTAAATTAGATGGTACTGCGAAAGGTGGTATTATATTCAGCATTGCTGATCAGTTTAATATTCCAATCCGTTATATCGGTGTCGGTGAAAAAATAGAAGACCTAAGACCATTTGTTGCTGATGATTTTATTAACGCACTGTTTGATGAAGCAGAAGAATAGAGATAAATCATGATTCGATTTGAACGTGTTAGTAAAGTTTATTCTGGTGGAAAGCCAGCTTTGCAAAATATAACATTTACTTTATCGCAAGGGGAAATGGTTTTCTTAACAGGCCATTCAGGTGCAGGTAAAAGCACATTAATGCGTTTGATTTGTGGTTTAGAAAAAGCGAATGATGGTAAAGTATTACTTAATGGTGTTGATGTTTCTCGTTTAAAAAAACATCAAGTGCCGTTTTTGCGTCGTACAATAGGTATGATATTTCAAGATCACCAATTATTATTAGATCATACTGTTTATGAGAATGTGGCTTTTCCATTAATCATTTTAGGAAAACCAGCCGAAGAAATTAAAAGACGAGTTTCAGCAGCATTAGATAAAGTTGGATTGATTGATAAAATGAAATTTTATCCAATACAGTTATCTGGCGGGGAGCAGCAGCGCGTAGGAATAGCTCGAGCTATTGTTAATCGCCCAACCGTATTACTTGCTGATGAACCTACTGGTAATTTAGATGATAAACTTTCAAAAGATATATTGAAATTATTTGAAGAGTTTAACCAGACTGGTGTAACTGTACTGATGGCAACGCATAACATGGGGCTTATTCGTCGAAAACACCATCGAATACTCAATTTAAATCAAGGACGTTTAGAGGTTAAAAGTTGATGATAAAGGCCAAGATTAAACCATCTAAACAAAAAAAGAATAATAGCTTTCTAGGGCGGTGGAAAAGGCAGATTGGCTATGCATGGCATAATGTATTTAACTATTTTTATCAAAATATATTTGCCTCTTTGCTGACTATTTTTGTTATTGCTATTTCAATTACTTTACCGACAATAGGCTATTTACTATTAAAAAATGCAAATCAAGCAGCAGAGCAATGGTATCCAACTCCTAACGTAACAGTTTATATAAATAAAACACTAACGCCAGAGCAAACTAATAATTTAATTGACCAATTTAAAACGATTCCTGAAGTTCAAAATGTGACTTATCTTTCTCGAGATGAAACACGCGATGAATTCAAAACTTGGTCAGGATTTGATGATGCACTTGATTTACTTGCTGACAATCCATTGCCTGCAGTTGCTATCATTTTTCCAGTTGAAGAAGCTAAGCAAACTAATAAATTACATGATCTACAAGCACAATTACGAAATATAGATGGTGTCGATGATGTACAGCTTGATGACAGCTGGTTTACGCGATTAACAGCATTAACCAATATGGTCAAATCAATAGTATGGACGATTTCAATCTTTATGATCATTGCTGTGTCACTGGTTATTGGGAATAGCATTCGGTTAAATATATTTGCTCGCAGGCAAACGATTATGGTTATGCAATTGATTGGGGCAACGGAAGGCTTTATTTTACGACCATTTTTATATAATGGTATTTTTACTGGATTAATTAGTGCTATTTTGGCTTTGGTTCTATCGAAAGTATTTATCCTTCAAATAGATTCAACCATGTTGCATGTATCGGATGTTTTTGGAACAATAGTTAATATAAATGGTCTTTCATGGGATGAAAGCTTATTAATTATCTTATTCTCGATGATTATAGGTTGGTTTTCAGCATTTATTGCTACTAAAAAGTATTTGAATAAAATGGTTATAGCTTCATAATGGTGAATTAAATATTTGCCATTTTTACCAGATCCTACATAATAAAAATTATGATAAAAATGTGAACTAAATCACTTTTTAGTGGTCTAAATTAAAAGAAAGAATTTAAATTGTTACACAAGTAAGATGTAACAAAATTAGTCTAATTTAAGGGGGGAATTAAATGAGTACTGATTTAAAAATGCAAGCAGGTGCTTTAATCCCACAAGGAAATATTGAATCATATCTTCGTATGATAAATACTTATCCGATGCTAACAGCTGAGGAAGAAAAGTCTCTAGGTGAAAGACTTTATTATCATGATGATGTTGATGCAGCAAGACAATTAATTTTGTCTCATTTACGCTTTGTTGCGCATATTGCGCGTGGATATTCTGGTTATGGTTTACCACAAGCTGATTTGATTCAAGAAGGTAACATTGGTTTAATGAAAGCGGTACGTCGTTTTAATCCAGGAATGGGAGTACGTTTAGTCTCTTTTGCGGTACACTGGATAAAAGCTGAAATTCACGAATACGTACTAAAAAACTGGCGTATTGTAAAAGTCGCAACCACTAAAGCGCAAAGAAAATTATTTTTTAATTTGAGAAAAAATAAACAACGTTTAGGTTGGTTTAATAGTGCTGAAGTTGATATGGTTGCTGATGAGCTTGGCGTAAGTCGTAAAGATGTACTAGAGATGGAATCACGAATGTCAGCGCAAGATATGTCATTTGATATTGATAGTGATGACGATGATAATTCAATTGTTGCTCCTGCGCTTTATTTAGAAGATGTTAATTCTGATTTTTCTAAATCAATTGAAAATGACAATTGGGAAAATGATGCAACTGATAAATTACATGATGCATTATCTCAATTAGACGAGCGTAGCCAAGATATTATTAAAGCGCGTTGGTTAGATGCTGATGATAGCAAATCAACATTGCAGGTTTTGGCTGATAAATATAGTGTTTCGGCTGAGCGTATACGCCAACTCGAAAAAAATGCAATGAAAAAACTACGTGTTGCTATTGAAGCATAAATAATTAGTTAATTTTTTGAAGCCTTGCCGTTAAACAGTAAGGCTTTTTTATAATCACAAATAAGTGAATAACGATAAATTATTATCGTTTCACTTTAATAAATTGTTGTTTTTTTATTTCCCTCAGCTTATACTCTATTTGGTAAATTTAACCAAAAGGAAATAAAAATGAACACAGATATAGCTAAAAATCAGACTCGCTTAAATCAATATTGTAAATTGATGTCAGTATTAATTTTGATCCCTATCTTATTATGTATGCTGATTGGAACGATATCGCCTTTGTTATTTTACTTTTTTGATAAGAACAATATTGGGTTTGGATCGGATGGATATTCTTTTTTCATTTCCACGACAATGGATGATAGCATCGACATTTCTACAGACCTAAACTTTTGGCAAGCTGCCTTAGCAACACTTATTGATACCGGCAGAATTGTTATTTTAATTTATGCTTTTAATCAACTACGATTAATGCTGGTTAATTTTGCGCAAGCAGACTATTTTTCTGTTAAATCAACAAAATACTGTTATAACTTTGGTAAATTTTTGGTGATTTGGGCGGTAATGGGCGTACTTTCAGAACCGGTAATAACGGCAATATTAAGTTACAATCAACCTGAGCGTTATTTTACGGTATCGTTTACTAGCGAAGATTTTATGACATTACTTTTAGCAATCAGTATTATGCTAATTGGTCAGATCTTAAAAAAGGCCTGTCAGATCGCTGAAGAAAATAGACAGTTTATCTAAATATGGCATATAAATAATAACGTTGAGTACGATACAATGACGTTAACCTAGAAAACGATTTAATAGGATCTTAATGTGGCAATTATTATAAATTTAGATGTAATGCTGGCTAAACGCAAAGTTAAATCCAAAGACTTGGCAGCCGCAATCGGTATTACTGAACAAAATTTATCATTACTAAAGCAAGGTAAAGTAAAAGGATTCAGACTGGCAACCCTCGAGGCAATCTGTAAACACTTAGATTGCCAACCGGGTGATATATTAGAATATACTGATAAAGAGTAAATGATTAACTTATTGCAAATAAGGCGGCTTCCTCGGCATGCAATAAAGCGGTATCAAAAAATGGCGTCAGGCAATCTGCCTGTTGGATTAACAAGCCAATTTCAGTGCAACCCAGTATAACGCCTTGTGCTCCTTGCTTAACAAGTTTATCAATAATATCAAGATAAGCTTGTTTAGCGCTTGGCTTAATTATGCCATGGCAGAGTTCATCATAGATAATTTGATTGATGATCATTCTATCTTGCTCATCGGGAATAAGCACTTTTAAACCTTTATTAATCAGTTTTGATTTATAAAAGTCTTGTTCCATCGTATATTTTGTTCCAAGTAAAGCAACGGTTTGAATATTTTCTTTGATTAAGTGCTGTGCCGTAACATCAGCAATATGAAGAATGGGAATATCAATGGCAGCTTTAATCTGATCTGCGACTTTATGCATAGTATTAGTACAAATCACGATGAAATCTGCCCCAGCTAATGCTAGTCTTTTCGCTGCATCAATTAAAATAAGCGCACTTTTATCCCACTCACCATTGGCTTGGCAATGTTCAATTTCTTGAAAGTCTACACTATATAAAAGCGTTTTCGCTGAATGTAATCCCCCTAATGATTGTCCTACCATTTGATTGATCACTTGATAATAAGTTACGGTACTTTCCCAGCTCATTCCACCGATTAAACCTATTGTTTTCATTTTATTCATCCTTAACGTACTAAATCATAATACAACTTCTTTAAGATAGATTTTAATTTATTATTAAAAGTTTATGTATCTCTTCTCTCAAAAAGATAGTACTAATGTTATAATTTATCTTATTGGAATTTAAGATAAAAAACAATTAATGTCTAAACCTTTATCCAGTTATCATCCCTTACTTTATTGGTTAAGGGTAAATCAGCGTCGCTTGTTTCGTCATTTGTTTTGGTATTGTTCTTCACGTCAATATAGCTTAAAACGTAGTCATGATTTACGTTTACCTTTTCGCTATAAAAAACATACCTCTAAATTAATATGTCGATTGGGTAACAGCGATATTCAGCTTCAATACAATAAAGTCACAAACCTAAAAATTGCCGTTGATTCGTTAAATGGAATCTTAATTAAACCTGGTGAATATTTCTCGTTTTGCCGATTAGTCGGAAAACCAACTAAAAAGCGAGGATTTTTGAATGGAATGGAACTTTCATTTGGTGTAGCTCGTTCCGGTATTGGTGGTGGTATATGCCAGATTAGTAATCTAATTCATTGGTTAGCTCTCCATTCAGAACTCCAAATAGTTGAACGAGCAAATCATAGCTTTGATCCTTTTCCTGATGATGGTCGAGTGTTGCCTTTTGGTTCGGGTGCCGCTGTTTTTTATAATTATATTGATCTTATTATTTATAATCCTACCGATAAAACATTTCAAATTATGCTTTATGTTGGAGAGCACCAACTAGAAGGTGAGCTATTATGTGATGAAGAAAGACTATACAGCTATCATGTTTATGAAAAGCAGCATGCCTTTATTAAAAGGCAAGGTGTTATCTATAGAAAAAATGAAATCTGGAGAGATACCATGACCAAAAACAATGTCGGTGGTGCCCCGGTATGTATTCGTTCTGAAATGATGTATAAAAATAATGTAATTGTAAAATACGAAGTGAATGGAGATTTGATAATAAATGGAGAAAATGAGTAAATATCTATTATTAATACCAATAATGTGTTTAGTTTTATCTTTTTCATGTTTTGCTGATTCAAAAGTGATTCATGTTGTTGTCGCTTTATGTGATAACAAATATCAGCGAATAGCTCCGGTTCCTAAAGCAATTGGTAATGGTCAAGATCCAAAAAATAATCTTTATTGGGGGGCGGCCTATGGTTTTAAAACCTATTTTGATAAACAAAAAGAGTGGCAACAGATAAAAATAAATAAACCAGAGAATAGTAAAATTTTGGAAGAAATAATTTATAAACATAAAACAAAAGATGTCTATATTATAGCACAGGCTTATGATGGTAAATATATTGATGATGCTGTTAATGATTTTATAACCTATTCAGCTGGGAAGAAAGAAGCGTCTTATTCAATCGATAATACTCAAATTATCGCAGGGGGAAAAGCCAATTTAGTTATTTATATTGGTCATGACTCCTTAATGGAGTGGTCATGGCGAAATTATTTACCCGATAATTTACGCTGGGACACTTTGCCCAAAAATGTACAAGAAAAACAAAAATCACGCTATGCAGCAGTATTTGCTTGTAAAAGTCAGAAATATTTTACACCACCACTATCTCGTTTAGGTATTAACCCGTTGATCTTAACCTTGCACCGTATGGCGCCAGAAGCTTATAGTATTCATGCTATGATCAATAGTTGGTTGGATGGTAAATCAAAAGATGAAATAAAATTTGAAGTAGCAACAGCTTATAGTCAATATCAAAAGTTAAGCAAACCAGCCTTACATATATTTACGACAGAATATAGTCAATAATCTGTTTCATTGATAATAAGGCTTATTAATAAGAAGGAAGATAGATATGCTGCAAAAACCTAAATTTGTTATCTTAACTGGTGCGGGTATTTCTGCGGAATCTGGACTATCGACATTCCGTGCACAAAATGGATTGTGGGAAGGGTATGATGTTAATGATGTTGCAACCTATGAAGGTTATAGTCGCGATCCCATTGCGGTCCATTCTTTCTATAATATGCTACGAAAAAAATTACAAAGCCCTGAGGTAAAACCAAACTTAGCGCATTTTGCTTTAGCTGAGCTTGAACATAAGCTCGGCAGTGAAAATGTATTAATTGTGACACAAAATGTTGATAATCTTCATGAGCGGGCGGGTTCTAAAAATATTATTCACATGCATGGCGAATTATTGAAAGTTCGTAATGAGCAAACCGGGCAAATTATTGATTGTCATCAAGATGTGGATTATGTAAAAAATAAGCTTATTCGTCCTCACATAGTATGGTTTGGTGAAATCCCATTAGAGATGAATAAAATTTACCATGCGCTTTCACAAGCTGACTATTTTATTTCGATTGGTACATCGGGCAATGTTTACCCGGCAGCGGGTTTTGTAGAGGTTGCTAATCAATCGGGGGCAAAAACTGTTGAGCTCAATTTAGAGCAGAGTTTGGGGGAAAGTTTATTTCAAACCAAAATTTACGGCCCAGCAAGTAAAATTGTGCCTGAATTTGTAGAAACATTAAGCGTTAATTAATTAAGTTTCTTCAAATATTTTTTCGTATCTAAATTTTCCATTTGGCCTAGGATCCATTTTGCTTTTTTTTGTGTAAGGATATTAGGATTAACTGGACTCCATTTTCTAGGATTAGGTAAAATTGCAGCCAGTAAACTAGCTTGCTCTTTGGTTAATTGCTTTGCACTGACACCAAAGTAGTGGCGTGAAGCGGCCTCAATACCAAAAATCCCTTCCCCCCATTCAACGCTATTTAAATAAATCTCAAGTGTCCGTTGCTTTGACCAAATAAGCTCAATCCAAACTGTGAACCATGATTCAACACCTTTGCGGATCCAATTTCGCGATGACCATAAAAAAATATTTTTCGCAACTTGCTGAGTGATGGTACTGGCGCCACGGATTTTTCTATTATTTTTATTATAATTTAGCGCACGGTTTATTGCCTTAAAATCAAATCCCCAATGATTGGCAAATTGCTGATCTTCAGCAGCTATAACGGCAATCTTAATATTATCTGAAATTTGATCCCAATCTTTCCAAATTCGTTGTTGATTAATATTCCAGTTAGCGATCTTTCTTTCGACCATCAGCATGGAACCCCAAGGATTAACCCAACGCATAAGCAGAATAAGAAAAACAGAGAAAAGCATTAATCCAATTAGGACTTTCTTGGCAATGCTTATAGTTTTTCTTAGTCGAAATTTCATAATGATAATATTAGTTAAAAAAACAGTTAAGTAAAATACGATATATTAACGGCAAAATAAATAATTATTTATAAAATTCACAATTTGCTCTGGTTGATTAATATCTAATACAGGTAAAGATGTTATTAACGGCTCATCGCTAGCAACAGCAATGGTGAAATCATCAATAAATAATGGTTTTTGACATTGTTTTAGATGACACATAATTTTAGGAATTTGTTCATCTTTAAATCCCTCAATTAATATCACATCAACATCGGTAAACCGATTAATAAGCGTTTTTAGATCTGCTGGGGTATCTGGTGTTTCTTCAATCAATGCGTAACGTTTATCGCAGGCAACAATAGTTTGTAATGCCCCCGATTTGCGTAGCTCATAACTATCTTTACCAGGGATATCTAACTCAATATCATGATGGGCATGTTTTAATGAACCTACTTTAATATTTTGCAAAACCATTAACTGAATAATCTTTTTTAGCAAAGTGGTTTTACCACATCCACTATATCCAGTAATACCAATAATTTTTTTATTATTCATAGATTCTCAACAATAACGTGCTATATTTAAACGTAAATATTATTTTATACAAGATTAATGATATGTACGATTTTTTAAATGATTATAATCAAACAGTACACCCTAAATTGTTAGAAGAATTTATCAATATCAATAATAAAAAGTTGATTGGATATGGCTTAGATGATTGTTGTAATGATGCAATCGATCAGATTAGGAAAAGATTAAAATCCCCGAATGCAGACATACATTTTATGGCTGGTGGGACAATTACCAATTTAACAACCATTTCACATATGCTAAAACCATATCAGGCTGTGATTGCAGCGGAAACCGGACACATCAATGTGCATGAAACGGGTGCAATTGAAGCCACAGGGCATAAGGTTGTAACGGTGAAAACTGAAGATGGAAAATTAACACCAGAATCCATAAAACCTGTTTTAGATTATCATTGTGACGAGCACATGGTCCAACCAAAGCTCATATACATTTCCAACACTACCGAATTAGGTACCCTATATACCAAACAAGAGCTAAAAAAACTGTATCAATTTTGTCAAAAAAATCATTTATATCTTTATTTAGATGGTGCGCGTTTAGCTATGGCATTAGGCGCTAAAGATAATGACATTACTTTCCCTGATTTAGCCAAATATACCGATGTATTTTATATTGGTGGCACTAAAGTTGGTGGTTTTGCTGGTGAAGCGTTGGTATTTAATAATCATAATATTAATCGCGACTTCCGTTTTAATATGAAACAAAAAGGAGCAATATTAGCTAAAAGTTGGATTATAGCTGTACAATTTAAAGCGTTAATGCAAAATAACCTTTATCTTTCATTAGGCAAACATAGCAATATGATGGCTGAAAAACTTACAAACTTATTTGAAAATGAGGGATTCACCTTTGCAGCCAAACCACAAACCAACCAGCTGTTTGTCAATTTACCGAATCAATTAGCCAAAAAAATTACTTCACGTTATGCTGTGGATAATTTAGGGCAAAGTGATCCAAACCATATTTGTTTACGTTTTTGCACTTCGTGGTCAACACAAGAAGTTGAAATAGAAAGCTTTGCTCAAGAATTAAAAAAATTGCTTAAAAAATGACAGTAAGTTTTTATCTATCAAACTGTTAATAATTAAAATATAAAAAAAGTTGAGGAACGGGGTTTTTAAACAAAAAAATCAATAAGCTAATGCATAAAAAGGCCCGATTTGTGATTTATTTATTCGCCTCAATTGCCAAATTGGCACTTTCTAGCATATCAACTGTATTAATATTGATAAAACTAGTAGGCGTATCGCTAAAATCAACAGCAGTTGCATGAATCTTCTTTAAAAACAGCATCAGTTTGCGATCACCGTTTTCTAAATATTTTTTTAGTTGAGCAATGACAGATTTATTGATTAATAAAATGGTTGGATGATTATCCTTACCATCAAAAGGAAAAATAGCTTGATGAGTAGCTGAAAATTTTGCTAATCGAGCGAGCAAATCATCTGGTAAAAAAGGGGTATCACAACTAACAAATAAGTTCCAATCTGTATTGCTTCGTAATAAGCCACTATAGATTCCGGCAAGCGGCCCTAAAAATCCTTTTAAATCATCACCAAAAATAGGGTAGTTTAGCGAGCCATACTGATCAGCATGCTGATTACAATTAATCATTATAAAATCGACTTGAGGTTTGATGTGATCAATTACATGTTGAAAAAGTGGTTTCCCAGCTAATAACATCAAGCCTTTATCCACACCATTCATGCGGTTACTCTGACCACCAGCTAAAATAATAGCAGTAATAGGCAGTTTTTCCATAAATTCTTTCTCTTTTACATTGCCAAAAAGCAAAATAACATTACTATATAGCAAAGTTATTTTTTAGACATAAAAAATATATGTTTATGAATCTCTCTAAATGGACAATTGAAATTTAAAGCCGAGTATATACTAGAAGCTTATTAATATATAGATTGTAAAGTAAAGATTAACATAAAGGTTTATGTCATCACCTATCAACTTAGTTGAATAATTAAAAGGTAGTTATTATGAAATGTCATCGTATTGATGAGTTAATTGAGTTATTACAACCAGCTTGGGAAAATGATTCAGATCTCAATTTATTACAGCTTTTAGATAAATTGGGTAAAGAAGCTGGTTTTGAGGGTAATTTAAAAGATCTTAGTGATGAAGTTTTAATTTATCATTTAAAAATGCGTAATTCAGATAAAAACGAAGCTATACCTGGATTAAAAAAAGATTATGAAGATGATTTTAAATCAGCAATATTAAAAGCTCGCGGAATTATTAAAGAATAAGGAGAATAAATTAAATGAAAAAAACGCTTATTGCTATTGGAGTATTATTAACTTCTATAACCTGTTTTGCGCAAGAAGCGCCGGCAGATAATAAAAATGATACTCAACCAACTACAGCAAATGTTGCTGAGCAATTAAAACCGATTGAACAAGGTGAACAATATGGTGTTTTACCATTTGAACCCTCTCCAGATAAAGAAGTTGTAGAGTTTTTCTCATTCAATTGTCCTAGCTGTTTTAAATTTGAAAGCGAATATCATGCAACAGACGCGATTGCTAAAGCTTTACCAAATGGTACTAAATTTAAACGTTACCATTTAGAAAATTTTGGTCCATTAGCTAAAGAGCTAGCTGAAGCATGGGCGGTGGCTAATGTATTAGGTATTGAAGATAAAGTGTCAGATGCTCTTTATAAAGCAGTGCAAACCGAGCGTAAATTAAAAACTGCTGATGATATTAAAGCTGTCTTTGCTGACTTAGGTGTTGATGCTGAACAGTTTGATAAAACCAAACAAAGTTTTTTAGTTAAAGCGTTTATGACACAACAAACTGAGGCCTATAATCAATTAACACCGGAGTCAATTCCAACTGTTGTGGTTAATCGTAAGTTTTTTGTGAACTCGCGTGGTCTTAATACTAAAAATACCACTGATTATGTCAAAGATTATGCGAGAGTTACTGCCTACTTAGTGGATTTAGATCCGCATGTTAAGGTAGAAAACGATAAAAAAACTGAAAGTGAAGAACAAAATAATTAATTTTTAAACAGTTATTAACAAATTGTCATCCCTTTGCAGTTTATCGTGCAAAGGGATTTTATTTTAACAGCGCTTTTTATTCTCTTTCTAATGCATAAATTGGATCAAGTTTTGCGGCTCGTTTTGCTGGAAAATACCCAAAAATTATGCCAATTATACTTGAACAGCTAAAGGCAGCAATAATTGAAATGATTGAAAAACGCATTGCAAATATTGTGACAAAATAATTAAAAATTCCACCGACCATAAATGATAATAAAATACCTAATGTTCCGCCGATTAGACACACTAATACTGCTTCGATTAAAAACTGTTGCAGTATATCACTTGAACGTGCACCCACTGCCATGCGTACGCCAATTTCTCGGGTTCTTTCTGTGACGGATACTAGCATGATATTCATAACACCAATCCCACCCACTAACAGTGAGATAAATGCAATGGCTGAGATTAATAATGTTAATAGCCAAGCCGAAGAATTAACCGTTTCACGGATGCTATCTGAATTAAAGATAAAAAAGTCTTTAACACCATGCCGTTGTATCATGATTTTATTAATCGCTTGTTCAGCAACTGATAAATCAACATTATCATTAATCCGAACCGTAATACTTCTTAACGATGTTTGTCCAACCATGCGATTAATGACAGTGGTATAAGGTAACCAGATATTAAGACTCTCATTATTACCAAATCCCTGTTGTTGTTTGGCGGCAACACCGATTATTCTTACCGGTAATTGACCCACCATAAGAATTTTTCCAATTGGATTTTCATTCTTAAATAACTGTTTAACGGTATTTTCATCGATAACGGCATCTTGTGCTGATGATGCAACACTAGCTTGGTCAAAAGCAATACCTTGGGTGATGTTATAACCACGAACGGCAAAAAATTGCTCTCCCACACCATTTACTGTACCAGTCATCGCCAAATTTTTGACTCGAAAATAGACTGATGTTGCCAGATTTGGGGTCGTGCTATGAACAAAATTCTGTTTCGCTAAAAAGTCAGCATCGGATGAGCGAAGGGTGGTAATTTTATCTGCATTACGATCCCCAAATCCGCTACCGGGATAAATCTCTAGCGTGCTTGTTCCTAATGAGTTTATATTCGAGAGTATTTTTTGTTTTGTGCCTTCTCCTAATGCAACCATAGAAACGACAGAGGCTATGCCAATGATGATACCAAGCATGGTTAGAAAAGTGCGTAATCGTTGAGAACGCATCGACAATATCGCCATATTAAAGGCGTCTCGAAAACGATTGTATTTAGCTTGAAAGTTGTCTTGGGTTTTAGTGGTTTCAATCTGTTTAACTTGGCGATTATCTTTTTTTTCTTCTACCTGATAATTAGGATTGATTGAATCTGAGATAATATTTCCGTCACTGATTTCAATAATTCGCTCTGCACTTTGGGCAATATTGCTATCATGCGTTACAATAATCACCGTATGCCCTTGTTTATGAAGTTCTCGCAAGATAGCCATAACTTCTAATCCGCTTTTACGGTCAAGTGCGCCTGTTGGTTCATCTGCTAAAATAACTTGTCCGCCATTTATTAAGGCTCGAGCAATACTGACACGCTGTTGTTGACCTCCTGATAATTGACTGGGTTTATTACTAATTTTATCTTCAAGCCCTAAACGCGTTAATATTTCAATAGCTCGTTTTTTTCGTTGTTCATTAGTGATTCCTGCATAAATGGCGGGAATTTCAACGTTACCTTGTGCAGTTAAGGCGCTTAATAAATGATAGCGTTGAAAGATAAATCCAAAATGTTCACGACGTAATTCAGCTAATTCATCGGGTGATAATTTATTGGTGGTACGACCTCCAATGGTATAGCCCCCCGAGCTTGGTTTATCTAAACAACCTAAAATATTCATTAACGTCGATTTGCCTGAGCCAGATGCACCAATAATGGCAACCATTTCACCGGCATTAATCGTTAAATTGATATTTTTAAGCACTTGTATGGTTGAATCACCGGCTGGAAATTCACGAACAATATTTTCAAGTTTGATAAGTGGATTATTTGTCATATCAAAATCTTATCCTCGGCGTGCGTCCATTAGGATTAAATAATGCGCCATTGTTACTACCAATAATGACGACTTCACCTTCTTTAAGTCCCGATTTGATTTCCACATTGATATTATTATTGATACCTAGACTGACTTCTCGTTCTTCAACATTATTATGTTGATCAAGTAGATAAATAATCGCTTTATTATCTGCTAAATTTTTTTGAACAGCTTGGGATGGAATAGTCAGTACATTTTTCGCTTCAGCTAACACAATATATACTTGAGCTGTCATTGAAATACGTAAAAGATGATCAGGATTATCAACATCAAATAATCCATTGTAATAAATTGCGCTTTTGGAGGTAGATGATGAGCTTAACGTAGAGTTTTCGCTATTAATTGAGTCAGGTGCAGGCTCAATCGATCTTAATGTTAATCCCTCAAACCGCTTGTTTGGTTGTCCTAATATAGTGAAATAAACGGGCATACCTTTTTTAACACCAATAACATCGGCTTCCGAAATTTGTGCTTCAATGGTCATTTTATCCAATTGAGCGACTTTAACGATAGTCGGAGCACTTTGTACCGAGTTTACCGTTTGCCCTTGGTCGACAGGAATGGCAACAATAACACCATCAATTGGTGAGCGTATTTTGGTATAACCTAAATTAACTTTTGCAGTATCAACTGCCACTTGAGCGCTAACAATATCTGCATCAAGCGCTGCAATATCAGCTTTGATTGCATCAAGATCGGCTTTTGCTGAATCTAAATCTGATTGGACACCAACCCCTTTTTTAACTAGTTTTAATTGGCGTTCATAAGTTAGTTGATAGTTAACTAATTTTGCTTGCTTAGATGTACGCTGAGCTTCCAAGCTGTTTAATTTTGCTTCAGATTGTTTGAGATCGTTACTTTGTTTAAGATCATCAATCTCAGCTATCATATCTCCCTGCTTAACTTCATCGCCAAGTTCAACATACAATTTTTTGATTTGTCCAGAAACTTGTGCACCAACACTAACTTGTTTAAAAGCGCTTATAGTGCCATCAGCAAGAACCGTTTTCTCAACATTCCCTTTTGTTACTGGTGACGTAATATAATTAACGGCCTGCTCTGAAGGAAAAAAAATTAATTTTCCTAGATAAAGCACAACTAAAGTGGCAATAAAGATAACGATATATTTGAATCTAAAGAATTTTGCCAATTTTTCATCCTTTCGTTTTTGTTATTTTTTGAGCATTGTATCGTATTAATTTCATTTGCAATGATAACTAAAGATAATAAATTGTAATTTTTATGAAAATTTTTAACTGTATTAAAGATATTTCTGAATTGATAGAAAAAATCACCTTTCTTTCAATATGTACTTAAAAATTTAATTATAAATATCATTAGATAATCATACATAGGAATACCTGTTTATTGCACAAAAGAAGTAAGCAATTCCTAATTAACTTACTAATGAAAATTAGTGAAGCTTTGAGCCGTTCCTTTGTTCAATTTACTAATAAAACTATTTTCGCGTCAAGCTGATAAGTTTCTAAAATAATTCTAAAATTCCAATAACTATTTAGGTGGATAATCTGATTAGGAACACTTATTTTGATATGCATTAGGCGTTAATTTCCAAATTTATGCAATTTTAGACCTTCAAAAACCCCGTTCCTCAAAATTTTTTGCAAAAGTTTTGTCAATACTCAATGTAAATGTAGATCCGTATTAGGATTTATTTAGGATTGCGTTATAATGGCGCAAATTTTTTATTCGTTAAAGATATTGTAGCAATGGCGTTAAAAATAACTGATAAGTGTATTAATTGTGATATGTGTGAACCTGAATGTCCAAATGAGGCCATTTCAATGGGGTTCGATACTTATGAAATTGATCCAAATAAATGCACTGAGTGTGTCGGTTATTATGATCATTCTACCTGTCAACGCGTCTGTCCAATTCAAAATGCGATTATTGCTGATCCAGAGCATGTCGAAACCCAAGAAGAGTTATTAGAAAAATTTAAGCAACTAACACATGCTTCTTAATCAGTTGTTTTAACTTCTATACGTAACTCTTTGGGAATTTCAAAAGTAATATTTTCTGAAATACCTTCGGTTTCAATCATTGATGTGCAACCTAAACTTTTTAGATGCTCAATAACTTGTTTAACTAAAATTTCTGGGGCAGAAGCGCCAGCGGTGACACCAATAGTTTGAGCATTTTCTAGCCATTTAAGATTGATGTCTGAGGCGTAGTCGATTAAGTAGGCATTTTTGCTGTTTCGTCTTGCAAGCTCTGCTAATCGACTGGAGTTTGATGAATTTTTAGATCCAACCACTAAGACAATATCGGCTTGAGATGATAACTGCTTAACTGCTTGTTGGCGGTTAGTTGTGGCATAACAAATATCGTTTTTACGAGGGCTACGAATATTGGGAAATCGATTTTTTAACGCTTCAATGATTTCTGCGGTATCATCAACCGATAAGGTTGTTTGTGTTGTAAAACAGAGATGATTGTCATTTTTTACTTGCAAGTTTTGTACATCTTTAATTGATTCGACTAAATAGATTCCACCTGCTGGATTACTATATTGTCCCATCGTGCCATCTACTTCAATATGGCCAGCATGACCAATAAGAATAACCTCTTCACCTCGATAGCTTGCTCTGGCGACTTCCATATGAACTTTAGTTACTAAAGGGCATGTTGCATCGAATATTCGTAGCTGACGACGTTTGGCCTCATCACGAACTGTTTTAGATACCCCATGGGCAGAAAAAATAAGGATACTATCGTCTGGGACATCATTGAGATCTTCGATAAATATTGCGCCAAGTTCTTTAAGACGGTTAACTACGTAGCGATTATGTACAACTTCATGGCGAACATAAACAGGAGCACCAAATAGCTCAAGCGCGCGTTCAACGATAGTAATAGCTCGATCTACTCCAGCACAAAAGCCACGAGGATTAGCGAGTATAATCTGCATATTAGTCAGTCTTTTTAGCATAATTGCTTAGGATGTAAAATCCAATACCTAAACAAATCGCACAATCAGCAATATTAAAAGTTGGGTAGTGCCAATCACCAAAATTGACATCTAGAAAGTCGACAACAAATCCATGGTAAAGACGGTCAAATAGGTTTCCTAATGCACCACCTAAAATTAATGCTAATGAAAAATTTTCTAATTTTTGCTTATGGTTACTGCGATATAACATATAAACAATTACGACACTAACAGCAAAAGCTACGGCAGCAAGTATCCATCGTTGACCTTCAAAAATACTGAAAGCTGCGCCAATATTATGTACATAGGTGATAGAGAAGAAGGGTAAAAGATTTACAGATTCAAATAAGTAAAAATTATTTATAATCCAGAATTTACTTGCGATATCGATAATAAAAACTACAACCGCAAATAATAACCAGAGAAGTCCGTTATCTTTTTTCATATAATTTATGCTCATTATTATAATACCGCCGACAATCGTCGGCGGTAAGTGTTCTTAATTGCTATAAAATTATTTTTATAGCCCTATTTATTTTTATATCACTTAGGCAAAATGTCTAACTTCACCATTACCATGAATGTTTTGTTCACAACGTTTACATAAGTGAGTGGTTGGGTTGTTATCAACTGTAAAATGCCAGCAACGAGGACATTTATCGCCTTGTGCTTTAGCAAGTTCAATTTTAAGACCTTGAATATCACTTTGTACCGCATGTTGTGGTGCATTTTCTAAAGGTTTCACCGTCGCTTGTGAAGTCAGTAATACAAAGCGTAATTCGTTTTCTAATTTAGCGAGAGCCGTTGCTATTTCGCTATTAGCATAAAGGGTTACCGCTGCTTCAAGTGATCCCCCGATAACTTTATCATTACGGCCTTGTTCTAAAACTTTATTGACTTCACTTCGAATAGCTAAGATTTGAGCCCAATAAGCACTGTTTAATGTTTCACTATCTGATAAGGTAAATAGCAAGGTATACCATTCATCTTCAAATACAAATTCAGATTTTTCAGAAGCAGGTAGATATTGCCAAATTTCATCAGCAGTGAATGATAAAACTGGTGCAATCCAACGAACCATCGCTTGAGCGATATGATATAACGCAGTTTGACAACTATGGCGCGCAACACTATCGCTTTTTGCAGTATATTGACGATCTTTGATAATATCTAAATAGAATGAGCCCATTTCGATTGAGCAAAATTGCATAATACGTTGTACGACTCTATGGAAATCGTAGTTTTCATAAGCTTGAATGATTTGCTCTTGAGCTTCTTTAGCTATACTGACAGCCCAACGATCAAGTACTACCATATCTTCTGGTTTAACCATATCTTTAGCTGGATCGAAACCATTTAAGTTAGCCAGTAAGAAGCGTGCGGTATTACGAATACGACGGTAGCTATCGGCTGCACGTTTAATGATTTCATCTGAATAACTCATTTCGCCTGAATAATCAGTCGATGCAATCCACAAACGTAAAATATCTGCCCCAAGTTTATTCATCACTTCTTGTGGGGTCACAATGTTACCAAGTGATTTAGACATCTTACGTCCTTGTCCATCGACCACAAAACCGTGAGTTAATACTTGTTTATACGGTGCTTTGTTATCAATTGCCGTTGATAGCATTAATGAAGACATAAACCAACCACGATGCTGATCTGAACCTTCTAAGTACATATCAGCTTCGTGTCCTGCAAATTCAGGACGCACGCCAACCACTGAGTAGAATGTTGAGCCTGAATCAAACCATACATCTAGTGTATCGGGCACTTTACGATAATCATCAGCATCAGGACCTAATAAATCTTTAATATCGGCACCCCACCATGCTTGAATACCGTTTTGTTCAACCAATTTAGCCACTTTCTCAACTAGTTGTAGTGTGTCTGGATGTAACTCTTCAGTTTCTTTATGCACAAATAGCGTCATAGGCACGCCCCATGTGCGTTGACGTGAAATACACCAATCAGGACGGTTCGCTACCATAGTTTCAATTCGAGCTTGTCCCCAATCTGGAATCCAACGAACTTGTTTGATCTCTTTTAGTGATTGAGCACGTAAACCTTGTTTATCCATACTGATAAACCATTGTGGTGTTGCACGGTAGATAACAGGCGTTTTATGTCGCCAGCAACAAGGATAGCTATGTTCAATGTTTTCAAAGTGTAGTAAAGCATTGCGTTCTTTTAATAGTTCAACTACCACTTTATTAGCTTTGAAAACAAATAAACCATCTAAACCAACACCTGTTCCAGGTAAATAACAGCCATTGCCACCAACTGGGTTAGCAACTTCAAGCCCATATTTTTGACCAACTAAAAAGTCTTCAACACCGTGACCAGGCGCCGTGTGCACTGCACCTGTACCTGCGTCAACTGTCACATGTTCACCAAGTACAATTGGTTCATCAAACTCAAGGAAAGGATGTTTAAAGCGTAATAGCTCAAGCGCATCACCTTTACAGCTGCCAAGTACTTTCCATTCTGAAATTTCGGCACGTTTCATGACTGATTCGACCAGATCAGCGGCTAAAATTAAGCATTCTTTATCGTTTATTTGTACTAGTTGATACTCAAATTCAGCATTTAAGGCAATACCTCGGCTGGCAGGTAATGTCCAAGGTGTTGTCGTCCAAATCACGGCATAAATAGTTAGGTCGGTATTAACACCAAATTTACTTGCAACAGCTTGGTTATCTACGGCTTTGAATTTTACATCTATTGCGGGCGATGATTTATCATAATATTCGACTTCAGCTTCCGCTAAAGCTGACATACAATCTGTACACCAATAAACTGGTTTAGCACCTTTGACTAAATGCCCATTTTGAATCACTCTACCTAAAGCACGAATAATATTCGCTTCAGTATCATAGTCCATTGTACGGTATGGATTTTGCCAATCCCCAAGCACACCCATGCGAATAAAATCAGCTTTTTGTAGTTCAACTTGTGAGGCAGCATAATCGCGACAAATTTGGCGAAACTCAGCTGGTGTTACTTTTACACCTGGTTTACCGACTTGCTCCTCGACTTTTTGCTCAATCGGCAAACCATGACAATCCCATCCTGGAATATATGGGGAGTCATAACCACTTAAGCCTTTTGATTTGATAATAATGTCTTTAATTATTTTATTAACGGCATGACCAATATGAAGTTTTCCGTTTGCATAAGGAGGGCCATCATGCAGAATAAAAGCTTTTTTGCCTTTTTTGCCTTGACGGATTTTGCGATAAAGTTCTTTATCGTACCAATTTTGCAACATCGCCGGTTCACGTTTAGCAAGATCACCTCGCATAGGGAATCCGGTTTCCGGTAAATTCAATGTGTTTTTATAGTCTGTCATGCTGATTTATTCCAGTTAATTTTTGTTGAAACTACTTTTTAATTGGTTAATTTTGCACTGATCTGTTTCGCAGTGCAAACATCTTGTGCAATTTGTTGTTTTAAATCGGTTAGCGAATCAAATTTTTTCTCGTCGCGTAACTTATGAACGAATATAACGTCTAAATATTGTCCATAAATATCACCTGAAAAGTCAAATAGATTAACCTCTAAAATAGCCTTTTTGCCTTCAATGGTTGGTCTTATACCGATATTGGCAATGCCATGATAATGCTGATTACTACAACAGTTTTTGACTTTTACAAAATAGACGCCTTGTAAAGCGGTTTTTTTTCGATTTAAATGAATATTGGCTGTCGGAAATCCTAATTGTCTGGCTAACGCATTGCCATGAACCACTTTCCCTTCAATGGCATAATTACGGCCTAAAAGGCAATGAGCCAATTTAAAATCACTATTAAATAACGCCTCACGAACAGCTGTACTGCTGATCCTTAAATCATTCCAAACAAACGTGGGCATACTCTCAACTACAAATTGATTGTTATGAGTATATTGTTGTAAAAGATTAATATCACCTTTACGCTCACGACCAAATCGGAAATCATCGCCAATAACAATATATTTAGCTTGTAATTTGTTTATCAACCAATCTTGAATAAAATCTGGGGCTAACATATTGGCAAAGGTTTGGGTAAATGGCACCGCAATAATATAGTCGATACCCAATTTTTTAATTAATTCCACTTTTTCTTTAAAAGACGTTAACCTAGCGGGAGCATTTTGTTTGCAAAAAAACTCTAAAGGTTGAGGCTCAAATAACATAACCACTGTTGGTAAGTTTAATTTCTTACTTTGTTTTATTAAATGGTTAATTAATTGTTGGTGTCCTAAATGCACGCCATCAAAGTTGCCCAATGTAAGTACACATTGAGTAAATTGATTGTTTAAATTATCAATACCGCGAATGATCTTCATGAAAGCGTGCTATTAATTGTGATGTTTTAACTAAAATAGCTGTGAATTATACCAATCTTTCTTAAAGATGCACGTAATATAAAGTTGATTTTCGGTTGTATTTGATTTTGGGATTTTGATGAATAATCAATTCCCATACGACTGTCACAAAAATCCACTGAATTTAGATTGGCGTGAATTTGGATTGTTACCAAAAAATCCGACAATAAGCCAGTTCTTTTGCCCGTTTTTTATATTCAGCTTGTTGCTCATTAGGAATAAAAAAACGGTTTTTTTCTATCTCTTCGCACTCTTTTACATCGCGTTTAATGTGCTCTGCTTCTTCTTTTGAAATTCGAAAGAAATGGGTATTAAATATACCGATTTTTGTATCATCATCCATAGTCACTTTGTTTTCTAAACCAAAATTTCTTTCTGATGGATAAGCCAGTCCGTCGAAATTGTCTTGTGATTTTGTGAGTTTTCGCATCGCAATGGTTTGACCATTACCATAAACGTAGTTTTCATTGATAAAGTAATTGTCTCCTTGTTTACTTATTTCAACAAGATTGGCGATCGACGCCGTATGTTTATAATCCGGACCACCTTCAACCCAAAAACCAATAAATTTATCATTATGATTAGATTCCTGTTCAGAACAGGCTGTAATAAACAGTATCATAAACATGAGTGATAAATATTTCATTCAATATCCTTTATTATTAATGATTTAATGCGCGTAAAAACTCTTGTCGGGTGCTTGGATTAGTTTTAAAGCCTCCCCCTAATGCGGTCGTGGTAGTTAAACTATTGGAATCTTTAATACCTCGAGCTTTAACACAATAGTGAGTAGCATCAATTGAAACAGCAACATTAACTGTTCCTAATAGCGTCTGTAGTGCCACCAAAATTTGTTGGGTTAATCTTTCTTGCACTTGCGGGCGCTGGGAAAAGAATTCAACAATCCGATTGATTTTTGATAAACCAATCACTTTATCTTTTGGGATATAAGAAACGGTGGCTTTACCGTCAATGGTCACAAAATGGTGCTCACAAACACTGGTTAAAGTAATATCACGAACGGTAATCATTTCATCAACCTGCATTTTGTTTTCAATCAGGGTGATTTTGGGAAAGTTATGATAGTTAAGTCCGGAAAAGATCTCATCAACATACATTTTTGCAACGCGGTGCGGAGTTTCAGCAAGACTATCATCACTTAAATCGAGTTCCATAAGTTTCATGATTTCTCGAAAATGTGCTTCTATTTTTGCTTTCCTTTCGCTATTGTCCATAGGTAAACGACATGATGGGGTTTCAAGATTTTTAGCTGCTAGTGCTTTTTTGACCTCTTGTGCTGCAGGACTTAATTCTGTCATTTATTTGATACTCAGACGAAAATAGATATCAGTATTATATAATAGTGATATAGGGATATACAGTATTTTTAATTAATCAATTTGACTTAAAGATCGATGCGATCTCGAATATTTTTACACTATATTATCGGTACTCACAAGAATATTGTTACTAATTAGGTTATACTAATAATAACTGTATTAAATAACATTTGGGTAACTATTAATGCCAAATAATACGCCAATTATTTTGATTGATGGCTCTTCTTATCTTTATCGTGCTTTTTTTGCATGCCCTCCATTAACTAATTCCAAAGGTGAACCTACTGGGGCTATTTTTGGTGTGGTCAATATGATACGCAGTCTAATAAATCAATATGATCCAACTCATATTGCTGTCGTTTTTGATGCAAGTGGCGGATCTTTCCGTAATGAACTTTATAGCGAATATAAAGCTACTCGTGAAGAAATGCCTGAAAATTTACGACCTCAAATCGAACCAATTCATACTATTTTAAAAGCGATGGGATTACCACTGCTTTGCGTAGATGGAGTTGAGGCTGATGATGTGATAGGCACATTGGCTAGACAAGCGGAAAAAGAAAATCTTGAGGTACTAATCAGTACTGGTGACAAAGATATGGCACAATTAGTCAGTGATAAAATCACACTAATAAATACCATGAATAACACAATTCTTGACCCAGAAGGTGTTATGAAAAAATTTGGTGTTCCACCAGAAAAAATGATTGATTATTTAGCACTAAGAGGTGATACGTCTGATAATATTCCTGGTGTTCCGGGAATTGGTGAAAAAACGGCACTAAATTTATTAACGCATTTTGAAAGTTTAAATGATATTTATAGCCATTTGGATGAAATTCAAAAATTGCCTATTCGTGGTGCTAAATCATTGAAAAGTAAATTGGCTGATCATAAGAAAGAAGCTGACCTTTGTTATTTATTGGCGACAATTAAAACGGATGTTCCATTAGATTTTACGACGGAACAATTGCTTATAGGTGATATCGATACAACTAAATTAGTTGAATTGTTTGCTTATTATGATTTCCACCGTTGGCAAAAAGAATTAATCACGGGTAACTTTTTAAATCAGCAAAGTCAAATTCCTGTCGAAATTGAAGGGGAATTGTCCTCGATTGACCAAGAGGAGCTAGAGACTGAAGTACACGAAAAGGATTATCAATGTATTTTAACCAATACACAATTAGATGAATGGATTGCAAAATTAACTAGTTGTGAAGCCTTTGCATTTGATACGGAAACGGATAATGTCGATCATTTCCATGCTAGGCTTGTTGGGATATCGCTAAGTGTTACTCCACATCAAGCTGCTTATATTCCTCTAGCTCATCAATACCTAGGTGTTCCAGAGCAGTTACCGCTTAATGATGTATTGGCAAAATTAAAACCAATATTAGAGAATCCTCAAATTAAAAAAATCGTCCAAAATGCCAAATTTGATTACAGTGTATTGGCGAACTATGGCATTCAAGTGCAGGGTATTGCTTATGACACCATGTTAGAGTCCTATGTATTAAATAGCACTCAACGACATGACATGGATAGTATGGCAAAACGCTATTTGAAATATAAAACAATTACTTATGATGAATTAACTAAAGTTGGTAGAAAGCAATCAAGTATCGATACTATTGATGTTGAAAAAACAACCCAATATGCAGCAGAAGATGCGGATATTACTCTTCAATTACATCAAAAATTATGGCCACAGCTAGAAAAAAATGAAAAACTGACTAAGTTATTTTCAGACATTGAAATGCCGCTAGCAATTATTTTAGCTGACATGGAAAGAACAGGGGTTCTTGTTGATGCTGAACAATTAAAAGCGTATTCAAAAGAACTTAGCAAAATATTAAAGGATACTGAAGAAGAGTTACAATTCCTTGCGGGTGAAAAATTTAATCCGGGTTCACCAAAACAAATTCAAGCAATTTTATTTGATAAACACCAATTACCCGTACTCAAAAAAACGCCTAAAGGTGATCCTTCAACAAGTGAAGAAGTATTAAATGAATTAGCAAATACATATGTATTACCTCGTAAAATTTTATATTACCGAGGGTTAGCCAAATTAAAAAATACTTATACCGATAAACTACCGTTGATGATTAGTCCAATTGATCACCGAATTCATACCAATTATAACCAAATTGGTACTGTAACAGGACGATTATCATCAAACGACCCTAATTTACAAAATATTCCTGTTCGAACCGAGGAAGGTCGCCGTATTCGTCAAGCATTTATCGCCCCAAAAGGTTATAAAATTATTTCAGCTGATTATTCGCAAATTGAGCTACGTATTATGGCGCATTTATCGCAGGATAAAAGTTTGCTAAATGCTTTTGCTAATGATAAAGACATTCATCGGGTGACAGCGAGTGAAATTCTAAGTAAACCAGAGCCAGAAGTTACCGCAGAAGAGCGAAGAAGAGCTAAAGCTGTAAATTTCGGATTAATTTATGGCATGAGTGCTTTTGGGTTATCTAAACAAATTAATATTCCTCGTAAAGAAGCAAAATTCTATATTGATCGTTATTTTGAACGTTATCCTGGTGTACAAGTGTATATGGACAGAATTCGTCAACAAGCATCCGAGCAAGGCTACGTTGAAACCTTATCAGGAAGACGATTATATTTACCAAAAATTAGCTCATCTAGAGTTAATGAAAAACGAGGTGCTGAGCGTGCAGCAATTAATGCGCCAATGCAAGGTACAGCAGCTGATATTATTAAAACAGCTATGATCAAGATGAGTGAATGGATTAAAACCCAGCCTAACGGGAATATCAGAATGTTAATGCAAGTACACGATGAACTTGTATTTGAGGTTAAAGAAGAGCTTGTTAGTGAATATAGTAAATCTATTAAATCTATCATGGAAAATTGTTATCAACTCTCAGTACCATTAAAAGTGGATGTTGGTATTGGTAATAATTGGGATGAAGCTCATTAATAACTTTGATAATTTATATTTTTATACTCGATTTTATATTGAGTAACTACTTAAATTAGTTGCTAATTTTGTCTATTACTGACGGCTTGCTCAAACCTTTTGACGTGTTAAAATAAGCAACTAAATTGAACTTATTGCAATTGCCTTTCCTATTGATGGAAAGCGGTTAAATAAAAAGAGCATAAGTGATAAATTGACATTTTAGGGCTCTTTATTAATAGGATTATTTCATGAAAATTAAAACCCGTTTTGCACCAAGCCCAACTGGTTACTTACATGTTGGTGGTGCACGTACTGCGCTTTATTCGTGGCTTTATACCCGCCATGCGCATGGCGCCTTTGTATTGCGTATTGAAGATACCGACCTTGAACGTTCAACACCAGAGGCGATTGATGCGATTATGGAAGGTATGAATTGGTTAAAATTATCATGGGATGAAGGCCCATATTTCCAAACCAAACGTTTTGATCGTTATAATCAAGTTATTGACGAAATGTTAGCCAATGGAACGGCTTATCGTTGCTATTGCTCAAAAGAACGCTTAGAGAAATTGCGCGAAGAGCAAATGGCAAAAGGCGAAAAAGCGCGTTATGATGGTCATTGTCGTTGTGATGAAGTACAAAAACAGCATTCACATACCGAACCACATGTTGTTCGCTTTGCTAATCCGGTCGATGGCGTTGTTATTTTTAACGATTTAATTCGTGGTCCTATTGAAATTGCCAATAAAGAGCTGGATGATTTAATCATTCGTCGCACTGATGGTTCTCCAACTTATAACTTTTGCGTCGTTGTTGATGATTGGGATATGGAAATCACCCATGTTATTCGTGGTGAAGATCATATTAATAATACGCCTCGTCAAATTAATATTTTAAAAGCACTAGGGGCACCATTACCTGAATATGGTCATGTATCAATGATTTTAGGTGACGATGGACAAAAACTCTCTAAACGTCATGGCGCAGTGAGTGTGATGCAATACCGTGATGATGGTTATCTGCCAGAAGCCTTGCTTAACTATTTAGTTCGTCTAGGCTGGTCTCATGGCGATCAAGAGATATTTTTCGTACCAGAAATGATTGATTTCTTTTCATTAGATGCAGTAAGTAAATCTGCCAGTGCATTTAATACTGAAAAATTACTTTGGTTAAATCATCATTATATTAATCATTTAGATGCTGATTATGTTGCACAGCATTTAGTTTGGCATATGAATCAGCAAGGTTATGATTTAACACAAGGTCCTGATTTAATTACTATAGTGAAACTATTTGGTGAACGTTGTAAAACATTGAAAGAAATGGCAGAGTCATGTACTTATTGCTATCAAGATTTTGATGAATTTGATGCTGATGCAGCTAAAAAACATTTACGACCTGTTGCAAAAGAACCTTTAGAGGCAATCAAAGCTAAAATTGCAGCAATTTCAGATTTTGATTGGCAAATTGATAAAATTCATCATGCTATTGAGGCAACAGCCACCGAGCTTGAAGTCGGGATGGGTAAAGTAGGTATGCCACTTCGTGTTGCAGTGACGGGAATTGGGCAATCGCCTTCTGTTGACGCAACTGTTTATGCTGTTGGTAAAAAACGTACATTAGCAAGAATTGACAAGGCATTGGCTTATATTGCTAACAGAGAACAAGCATAATAATCGCCGATACTATTCGGCGATCCACTTGTTGAGAGTTTATTATGGCTCGCTTAAAAAAACGTTATTGGATTCCATCTCTTATATTACTCATAATAGTGATATTAAGCTTATATGGTTGGCGATATTGGTTATCATTCAAGGATGAACATAATCTTTCTATAGATTGGCAAGGTATTGATATCGGCCTCGGCGGATTATCTTTTGATGAGCTAACTATTTCACAACAGCCACAATTATCGTTAAAAGCGAGCAATGTCAAACTATCGTTGTCAACCTTTACGGCAAAAAGTATTGATATTTACTGGTCCGATTCAACTGATAAATCAGGCTTGCCAAAGGTGACAGATACACAAGAGCTCAATCAATCTTCTTCTAATTCTTCCACTGTATCGACTATCATTTATTGGCTTCCAAATAATATCAATGTCGACTCTTTAACATTTTATCAACAGAAAAAAGAGTTAGTTAATCTGAAAGTTCAGGCCACTAAAGAGCAAAATACAATACAACTTAATCTATCAAGTAATAATCAACACACATTAACTGCTAACCTTTCGTTTGATCAGTTAAATTCTTGCTTCGAAATCAAAGAGGGGGTCTTGACGACTTCCTTGAATCAATTTGGAATAGAAAAAGGTAATCTGACTTTACCATTTACTGGGGTTTTAACTAGCGATAAAGTTATTTTAAAGAGTTCAGACAACGCTTTTTTTAATATTGAAAAAGCGAAATTTTCAGATGACTTAATTGTTAAACCATTAGTAGGAAAGCTGACCTTTGAAGTAACAATACCTATTTCGCTTGAATCGAAACAAATTAATGCAAAATCAACATTAACAATTAATAAATTTGATGGCATATTTAAAGCGAGTGAATTTAAATCCGCAGTTGGCAACATCGATATTTCATTTAATAACAATCAATTTACTATTTCAACGCCCGCATTGACTATTCAACAAGTTAATATTGGTGTTAATTTCGAGAAGATTAGATTAGCAGGTAGTTATTCAGCATCGCTAAATGCACCGAGTAAAGGGTTAGTGAAATGGACGAAAGCGCAAGCCGCTATTTTTTCTGGCTCAGTTTTTCTTGATCAGGGACAATTGAATTTAGCTAAATTACCCCAACAATTTAATTTAAGGCTAAAAAAGATACAATTGAAAGATATCTTGGCTAAATATCCTGCCGATGGTTTAGCTGGAGATGGGGCAATTGATGGCACTTTGCCAATAACATTATTACCGTCCAGTAAAAAAGGGACAGCTTTTAATGAAGTCGTCATAAAAAACGGCCAGTTAGTTACGGTTAATGAAGGATATTTACAGTTTGAAAATACGGCACTGAAAAATTATGCCCAAGCTAACCCGAATATGAAAATTCTCACTGATATAATCAAAAATTTTCATTATACTAAGTTGTCGGGTATGGTGAGTTATCAAAATGAAATTGCTAAATTAGGACTAAATATTCAAGGTAATAACCGTGATGTTGAAAATGGTAAAGCGGTGAATTTGAATATAAATCTTGAAGAGAATATTGCAAAACTATTAATAAGTTTACAACTTTCCGATCAAATTAACGAACCTATTCGCAAACGTATTGAAGCGTATTTAAAAAGGAAATCTTGATAGATAAGAGGTTATTCTATGATTAAAACTATTATTACAATTATAGTGTGTAGTGCTGTACTAATGGGTTGTACGCCAACGGTTAAAGTGCAAGCACCAAATGAACCAATTAATATCAATTTGAACGTTAAGATTGATCACGAAATTAATATCAAAGTGGACAAAGCGCTAGATAATATTATTAATAAATCAGGTTTATATTAATATTAATGAGTGCATAAACACGACTTTTATAGCAAAACATTTAAATTTCAACCGTTTTTACATATTTAATTCATCTTAATACGATGTATTTAATAAGGAGTCTGTTATGAATAAAAAAGCGATAGTAGCATTATTATCAATCTTATTAGCTATGCCAGTTTTTGCTTTAAATTTAGATCAAGCGATTAATTCACTACCTCAAGCAAAAGCAAATGGTTTAGTTGGAGAACAAACCGATGGTTATTTAGGCGTTGTAAAAAATGAAGGTAATGCAAGCGAAATTGCCCAATTAATTAATCAGGCTCGTAAACAAGAGTACCAAAAAGTATCAGCTGAAAGTAACGTGCCACTAGTTGAAGTTCAAAACAAAGCAGGAAGTAAAGCTCAAGAAAAAACGCCTGCTGGTCAATACATCAAACAGCAAGGGCAGTGGATAAAAAAATAAAAGCAATCTTTATTATAGGAAAAGTATAACGATATTGTACTTTAATTGTTAATCAATAATGTGTATCCTGTTATTTTTGTGATTTGCTTGCAATAATATTTAATATAAATTTTATTAGTAAATAGTATCGCTATAGCGATTTTAAATGGAGAAATTCAATGTGTTCGATTTTAGGTATTCTTGATATTAAATCAGATCCGGAACAGCTACGAACAAAAGCATTAGAGCTATCAAGCCTGCAACGTCATCGTGGCCCTGATTGGTCTGGTATTTTTGCTTCTGATAAAGCGATTTTAGCTCATGAACGTCTATCAATTGTAGATGTTAATACTGGATCTCAACCGCTTTATAATAAAGATAAAACATTAGTTTTAGCGGTTAATGGCGAAATTTATAATCATCAAGAACTCCGAAATCAGTACAAAGATCGTTATGAATTCCAAACAGGCTCTGACTGTGAAGTGATCTTAGCTTTATATCAAGAAAAAGGTATACACTGTCTTGATGACTTACAAGGTATGTTTGCGTTTATTCTTTATGATATTAATAAAGGCACCTATTTTATTGGTCGTGATCATATCGGTATCATTCCGATGTATATGGGACATGATGAAAACGGCACGTTTTACGTTGCGTCTGAAATGAAAGCATTGGTTCCGGTTTGTAAAACGATTGAGGCTTTTCCTCCTGGAAGTTACTTATCAAGTACAGAAGGTGAAATTAAAACCTATTACAAACGTGATTGGATGGAATATGATAACGTCAAAGATAATAAGACAGATATCAATGAACTTCGTGTTGCACTAGAAGAGTCTGTAAAAAGTCATCTTATGTCAGATGTTCCTTATGGCGTTTTATTATCTGGTGGACTTGATTCTTCTGTTATTTCAGCAATTACTAAAAAGTTTTCTGCTCGTCGCGTTGAAGATCATGAAAAATCAGAAGCATGGTGGCCACAATTGCACTCATTCGCGGTTGGTTTAAAAGGTGCCCCAGATCTCAAGGCTGCACAAGCAGTTGCTGATCATCTAGGTACTGTTCACCACGAAATTAACTTCACCATTCAAGAAGGTATTGATGCAATCCGTGATGTTATTTATTTTATCGAAACGTATGATGTAACAACGATTCGTGCCTCAACCCCAATGTATTTAATGGCAAGAAAAATTAAAGCAATGGGTATCAAAATGGTCCTATCAGGTGAAGGTGCTGATGAAGTATTTGGTGGTTACCTCTATTTCCACAAAGCGCCAAATGCCAAAGAGTTTCATGAAGAAACTGTCCGAAAATTAGCCGCGTTACACATGTACGATTGTGCACGTGCTAATAAAGCAATGGCTGCATGGGGCGTTGAAGCGCGTGTACCTTTCTTGGATAAAAAATTCTTAGATGTGGCAATGCGTATTAATCCGAAAGATAAAATGTGTGGTAGTAACGGTAAAATGGAAAAACACATTGTTCGTGAAGCATTTGAATCTTACTTACCAGCATCAGTGGTATGGCGTCAAAAAGAACAATTCTCTGACGGTGTAGGCTACAGTTGGATCGATACCTTAAAAGAAATTGCTGAAAGCAAAATTACGGATCAACAGCTAGAAAATGCAAAATTCCGTTTCCCATACAATACGCCAACATCAAAAGAAGCGTATATGTATCGTGAGATTTTTGACGAATTATTCCCTGTTGAAAGTGCAGCACACTGTGTACCAGGTGGTCCAACCGTTGCTTGTTCAACTGCAAAAGCAATTGAATGGGATGAATCATTTAAAAATCTAAATGATCCGTCAGGCCGTGCAGCAGTTGGTGTACATAATGATGCTTATAAAAAATAGCAATCTTAAATTTTATAAAGGGCATGATTGCCCTTTTTTATTATGTCTTGAACTAGCTAATGCTACATTCCTAAAGCTATATTCTTAAAGCCCTCCAGCATTATTAGTATATTTTCTGATAGAAAATAATTATCCCCTTATCAAAGCTGATTTTTATAATATTTGTTAAATATGTGATCTAAATTCACTTTTTTTTAAATCATATTAATTATAATCAATGTTACCTGTCACATTTAAGTCAGAAAAAGGATGAATAACGTTCATTTTAAATAAAAAGCAGTGACGTTTATCATTCATTGATTAGGAGTATGGAGTGGATAATTATAAAATTGCGATAATTAACTCAAGTAGTTTTGGAAAATATTTTCCAGATCATTTAAAACGATTAGAAAAAATTGGTGAAGTAAAGCATTTTACTTTTGATAATGATATACCAGGGAAGGAATTAGCAAAGGCTTTAGAAGGTTTTAATATTTTTATTGCTAGTGTTAGACCTTTTTTTAACAAAGATTTTTTTGATAATAAAAAAGACCCTTTGTTTTTAATTTCTCGTCATGGAATAGGTTTTAATAATGTTGATGTTGTTGCTGCAAGGGAACATGGAACGATTGTAACAATTGTACCGCCTCTAGTGGAGCGAGATGCTGTAGCCGAAAATGCAGTGACTAATTTACTTGCATTAATTAGGCAAACAGTTCAGTCACAAGCTGCAGTGAAATCAAATGATTGGAAAAAAAGAGCCTCTTTTTTGGGTATCAATGTTACGGGTAAAGTTGTTGGCGTTATTGGCTGTGGGAATATTGGAAGCCGTGTGGCAGAAATTTTTAAACACGGATTTAATGCGCGCTTACTTGTTGTAGATCCAAACGTAAATAAACAATGGGCTAATCAACATAATATTGAAATTGTTGATTTAGAGTATTTGCTAAAACATGCGGATATCATTTCTCTAAATGCTTCATTAAATGAAACTAGTTATCATATCTTAAAAGATCACCAATTTTCTTTAATGAAAAAAGGCGTTTACATCACCAATACAGCTCGAGCTGAACTAATTGATGAAAATGCACTATTACATGCATTGAATGAGGGTATTGTTGCGGGTCATGCTACTGACGTAATGTATGTCGAGCCTTCATATAACGACAATCCTCTAGTTCAGCATCCAAAAGTTCTTGTTACTCCACATACATCAGCTTATGCCATTGAGTGTTTGCAGGGTATGGGTGAGAAATGTGTCGAAGATGTAGAGAAATTTGTCAATAAGCAAGAATTACAATCAATTGTTTCTTAAAATTTTTTAAATATTATAAAAAAATCGAGGAGTTTATATATGCAAGAAATGCATGTAACGTTTCTTCAAGCAACCATTATTTCAATATGGGTTGCAATGGTAATGTCTCGGGGGCTGGGTGGAGCAACATTAACACTCAGATTCTCACCGATGATGACGGGGTTAATTGTTGGAATAGTCTTTAATGATATTTCAAACGCGATGATAATAACCGCAGCAATACAGTTAATTTATATGGGTGTGTTTTCTCCTGGCGGACAAATGCCATCAGAACCCGCAATTGCAACAGCTGTCGCTGTACCTGTCGCATTACTCGGCGATATGCAACCAGCAGCAGCGGTGGCGGTAGCCGTACCTGTTGGTTTGTTAGGATCGTATTTATACCAATTAAGATTTTTCCTCAATACAATGATTATGAAATTAACTGAACGATATGCTGACGAAGCTAACAGTTCGGGATTAACTTTATCAATTATTATCTTACCAATCATTTGTAGTGTCGCACTCTTTTTACCATTTATGTTTGTCGCACTCTATTTTGGTGCGCCAATAATTGCAGATATCATTAAATCCAATGCTGGTGGACTTGTTTTCCATGTCCTTAATGTAATTGGTGGTGGTCTTGCTGCAGTAGGTATTGCGCTAACTATTTATGTTATCGGTAAGAAAAATTACATCATTTTCTTCTTATTAGCTTACTTCATGGCCGTAATTGCAAAACCACTGAATATCACAATGGTTACCTACGCAATTGTCGGCGCTATTGTTGCGTTTATCTTTGTCCTTGCAAAGAATGAAGCGGTTAATTCTGCGGCTGAGCAACCTAGAAGTAATTCAAATAATCAAGTAGATGATGACGATTATTAATCTTTAATTGATTAATAAATTAAAAAGAGGAATTTATAATGACTGAAATCGTACAAGAAAGTATTGATCTCAAACCAGAAGCAATAACTAAAAAAGATATCACTATTGCATGGTTACGTTGGTATTATGCAAATGAAATCCCACACTCATTTGACCGCTATCTAGCCGCTTCTTTAATGTGGGGATTGATGCCAATTCTCAAAAAATTATATAAATCAAAAAGTGAGCTTTCAGCAGCTTATCAAAGACACTTATTGTTCTTTAACACTCAATTAACCTGGGGTGGCGGAACAATTTCAGGAATTATGGCGTCACTAGAAGCTGTAAGAGCAGATGAAGTTTATCAAAAGAAACCGATCAGCATTGATAACGACGTTCTCTATAATACAAAAGCTGGTTTAATGGGGGCTTTAGCCGGAATAGGTGACGCAATCGACTCTGGAACAGTGCAATATATCTTTATTGCAATTGCGCTTCCTTGGGCTCAAGAAGGCCTAGCAATTGGTGCTTTATTTCCTTTCATTGCATTTGTTATCTATCAACTTTTTGTTGGGTACTATTTTGCTCAGTTAGGATTCAAATTGGGTAGAAATGCAGCTACTGAAGTGGTTGGTAATAAAATGCAAATGGTCATTGAGGGCTTATCCATTCTAGGTCTATTCATGATGGGTATTTTAGCTGCTAACTACATAAAAGTATCATCAAGTTTGAAATTCAATTTATCCGGTAAAGAATTTGTCATCCAAGATACGTTGGATAAAATCCTACCGGGTGTATTGCCTCTTATGGTCGTGATGGGATTATATTTCTATTTTTCTAAGAAAGGGTTAAAAGTAACTCAAGCATTAGTTGGATTAACAATAATACTTGGTGTATTAGCAGCCATTGGAATTTTATAAAATTAAAAAAAATATAGAGGTTAAATTATGGGAAAAGTAGTGTTAGCGCGTGTAGATAGCCGCCTTATTCATGGTCAAGTTGCAACTAATGTCTCTAAAGCAGCTGGAGCAAATGCGTTATTTGTAGCCGATGATTACTCAGCAAATGATGAATTTACTAAAAATATTATATTAGGTGCTGGGGCAAGTACAGGACACAAAATAAGAGTATTAAAAGAAGATGGCGCGGTAAGATATTGGAATGATCGCCAGTATGATGATTTTAATGTTATTTTGATAACAAAAAATATAGAAGTTATATATAAAATCATTAAAGCGGGTGTGCCAATAACTAATCTTAATATTGGAGGTTTACCGCTAGTACCTGGAGCAACTTCAATAATTAAAGAAGTATCGATTAATAAAGAACAACTTGATTTACTAATCGATTTACAAAACAGCTTCCCTAATATGGATATCTATTTTCAAGCGACGCCTTCGTTGAAAAAAGTCACATTAAACGAAGCGATTAAGATGTTTGAATAATATAGGTATCGAAAATATGATAGGTGTTTTATTAGTTAGTCATGGCAAAATGGCTGAAGGGATTAAAGATAGTGTATCAATGATTGTTGGAGAACAAGATAAATTTGAATCGCTATCACTCAATCCAGGACAAGATATTGAACAATTAAAAGATAATTTATTTGATTGTTCAAAATCTCTAGACTCAGGGCAAGGTGTCTTAATTTTTGTTGATTTATTGGGTGCCTCGCCTTATAACGCATCAATGCGATGTTTGCCAGAATGGGAAAAATTAGGTATGAATGTCCGCGTCATTACCGGTATGAATTTGCCAATGGTAATTAATGCTGTATGTAATAGAGATTCATTACCACTACTTGATTTGGCAAAAGAGTGTGTTGAAACTGGACATGAGAATATCCAAGAAGCGATTGGCAATATGGCTAATTTTTCCAAATCTCAAAATGAAGATGATTATTGATTAAACTAACATCTTCTATAGATAATATTATTTGATAATTATTATTTTAATATTATCTATTTGTTTCGCTGTTAGTGTGACTAATATCGCACTAACAGTTCTTCTAAATTTAAATAATTATTAAAAATGGATAAATTTAAAGACCTTGTACTAAGATACTGTGTCATTTTTGGCAAAAGATTTACGTCTAAAGAAAAAATCACTTTTTTAAGAGTGATATCTAAAGAACTTACTCAATTGGGCTATATAGTTGATGCTAAATTAGCAAAATTAAAGTTAGCAACAAGACGGTATGAAAATTATTACAACGCTTATATTGGTAATTTAGATCAAGCTGAATTAATCATTTGTACCTATTATGATACTGGTATTAAAAATTTTAATTTTAATAAAAAATATGCATTCACGCCTCACTTTAGTAAATTAGGCTATTTTATAAGTATTTCGCCAATTATTTTCTTATTCATCACCTCATTGGTATTAAATTACTGGGTGTTCATACCAAAAATTCAGTCGCAGGGTTTTTTTAGTATTCCCGGCATATCGTCTATTGTTTCGACTATTTTATTATTTTTTATTATTTTGAAATACAAAAGTGGCATTCCGAATCAAAAGAATTTTGTTTGTAACTCTTCAAGTATTATTACAATTATCAATTTAATTAATAAATTAGATAAAAAAGAAAAGAAGAAGATTGCTTTTGTTTTATATGATGATGGTAATAATGGACAATATGGCCTAAAGATGCTGGAAAGCTATGCAAAACAATTGAAAAATAAAAAATTCATATTTATTGATAGCATTGGAAATGGTGATGAATTGATTTATTTAAAACCTGAAGGGTCAAACATTCATTTAGAAAATATTGTTTTTAAACAAGGAACAATGGACATTCAATTTCCAAATTACATTATGATGACATCGGGAACAATGGATAACAGTGGTAAAATTATGATAAATAACGCTTTTAGCTCAAAAGATAATAATTTATCTGAAGAAACAATAAATAAACATACCCAGTCTCTTTTAAATGTATGTAAATCATTGATAAATTCAAATAAAAATTAAAAGCTAGATTTTTTATTTTCCTTTTCAAAAAAATCACATCTACCAATTTTGTTAGTAGATGTGATGTTCTTATCAATGCTGAGATTTTGCACCAACTGGTAAAATTGTACGTCCATATTGTTCATTTAGCACTTCAGCCATCGCTAAATAAATAGCACTGGCACCGCAAATAATACCCTCAAAACCGGCAATATGAATGATGTCATGGTTACCACAAATGTTACCAATTGCTAATAAAGCAAATAAAACAGTTAAACTTGCAAAAACAAATTGTAATACTCGATTACCTTTTAAAGTACCGATAAACATAAATGCGGTAAAAATTCCCCATAATGCCAGGAAGATACCCACAAAAGTTGCATCAGTTGGTGCTGTTGCTGGTGATGTCGGTAAATACCAAATACCAACAAGAGCGATCCAAAAGAAACCATATGAAGTAAACGCTGTAGTACCAAAAGTATTACCTTTACGAAATTCTAAAATTCCAGCGATCACCTGTGCCAGTCCTCCATAAAAAATACCCATTGACACAATGGCCGTCATGACAGGAAAAAAACCTGCGTTATGAATATTTAATAAAATTGTAGTCATACCAAAACCCATTAAGCCGAGAGGACCAGGGTTTGCTAATTTAGTTTGTTCCATAAAGATCCTATAAAGTAATTCTTATAATAAAAAAGGCGGCAATAATAAGTGTAGAGAGCTCTATAATCAAGATTTAAGAAAAAATAATTTATTTTGCCCCTTGATATTAAAAATATTGTTCCCATTTATGTGAAAACAATTACATATCTTTGTCAAAATAAAGACTTGAAATTAAATATTTAAGACTTATATACAAAGAATAAAATACAGGTTTGAGGAGAAACGATTATGGGTAAAATTATTGGTATCGACTTAGGTACAACAAATTCATGTGTTGCAGTAATGGATAACGGCCAAGCAAAAGTATTAGAAAATGCCGAGGGTGATCGCACAACCCCATCGATTATTGCTTACACACAAGATGGCGAAATTCTAGTTGGTCAACCAGCTAAACGCCAAGCAGTAACCAATCCACAAAATACATTATTTGCGATTAAACGTTTAATCGGTCGTCGTTATGAAGACGCTGAAGTACAACGTGATGTTGGCATCATGCCATATAAAATTGTTAAAGCAGACAATGGCGATGCATGGGTTGATGTTAAAGGCCAAAAAATTGCTCCACCACAAATTTCTGCTGAAGTATTGAAGAAAATGAAAAAAACAGCAGAAGATTATCTTGGTGAGCCAGTAACTGAAGCAGTAATTACTGTTCCTGCTTATTTTAATGACGCACAACGTCAAGCAACTAAAGATGCTGGTCGTATTGCTGGTTTAGATGTTAAACGTATTATCAACGAACCAACAGCAGCAGCATTAGCGTATGGTTTAGATAAAGATGTCGGTAACCGCACCATTGCAGTTTATGACCTTGGTGGTGGTACATTTGATATCTCAATTATCGAAATTGATGATGTTGATGGTGAAAAAACATTCGAAGTATTAGCAACTAATGGTGATACTCACTTAGGTGGTGAAGACTTTGACTCTCGTTTAATTAACTATTTAGTTGATGAATTTAAACGTGAACAAGGATTCGATCTTAAAAATGATCCACTTGCAATGCAACGTTTAAAAGAAGCAGCTGAAAAAGCGAAAATTGAATTATCATCAGCACAACAAACTGATATTAACTTACCATATATCACTGCTGATGCAACTGGACCAAAACACTTAAATATCAAAGTGACTCGCGCTAAACTTGAATCATTAGTTGAAGATTTAGTTAAACGCTCAATGGAACCAGTTAAAACAGCATTAAAAGATGCAGGTCTTACTGTTTCTGATATTAAAGATGTGATTTTAGTTGGTGGTCAAACACGTATGCCAATGGTACAAAAAGCCGTTGCAGACTTCTTTGGCAAAGAACCACGTAAAGACGTTAACCCTGACGAAGCAGTAGCAGTAGGTGCTGCGGTACAAGGTGGTGTATTAGGTGGTGATGTTAAAGATGTATTATTACTTGACGTAACACCATTATCATTAGGTATTGAAACAATGGGTGGTGTAATGACTACCTTGATTGAGAAAAACACAACTATTCCAACTAAACATAGTCAAGTGTTCTCAACTGCTGAAGATAATCAATCTGCGGTAACCATTCATGTGTTACAAGGTGAACGTAAACGTGCAAGTGATAACAAATCATTAGGTCAATTTAACCTTGATGGAATTCAAGCTGCACCACGCGGTATGCCACAAATTGAAGTAACATTTGATATCGATGCTGATGGTATATTGCATGTATCAGCAAAAGATAAAAATACTGGTCGTGAACAAAACATTACCATTAAAGCTTCTTCAGGATTAAGTGAAGAAGAGATCCAAAAAATGGTAAATGATGCAGAAGCAAATGCTGATGCTGACCGTAAATTTGAAGAATTAGCTCAAATTCGTAACCAAGCTGATCATCTTGTTCACTCAACTCGTAAACAAGTGACTGAAGCTGGCGATCAATTATCAGCTGATGACAAAACCGCTATCGAAAGCGCCGTGAGTGATTTAGAAAATGCTGCACGCGGTGAAGATAAAGCAGAAATCGAAGCTAAAATTAATGCATTAATGGAAGCTTCAAAAAAATTACTTGAGTTAGCTCAACAACAAGCTCAAGCTGATCAATCTGCAAGCCAAGCAAATAGCGCAAACTCTGCTGATGATGTAGTTGATGCGGACTTCAAAGAAGTTGATGATGAGAAAAAATAAGCATTAACTAATATGTTTTTTAATGAGTTATTTCAACGAGTTTTAAACATGTAAAACATTAAACGGGCGCGAGGTAACTCAAGCCCGTTTAGTTGTTTATATAATGATTAAAGTTAAAGGTTAATTATGGCGAAGAAAGATTATTATGAAACATTAGGCGTAAGTAAAAGTGCTACTGAAGCTGAGATAAAAAAAGCCTACAAACGCCTAGCCATGAAATATCATCCGGATAAAAATCAGGATAATAAAGCAGAAGCTGAAGCGAAATTCAAAGAAGTCAAAGAAGCTTATGAAATCTTAACCGATCCACAAAAGAAAGCCGCTTATGATCAGTATGGACATGCTGCTTTTGAACAAGGTCAAGGTGGTGCTGGAGGCGGTGGCTTCGGCGGATTTGGTGGTTTTGGTGGAGGTTCTGCATTTGATGATATCTTCAGTGATTTCTTCGGTGGTGGACGAGGACGAGGTCAAACCGCGTCACGAGGCGATGATTTACAATACAACATCTCATTAACGCTAGAAGAAGCAGCAAGTGGCGTAAGTAAAGAGATAAAAGTACCAACATGGGTAACTTGTGATGTATGTCATGGACAAGGAACAGAAAAATCATCTGATGTCGTAACGTGTGATACATGTCATGGCGCTGGTGTTGTACAAATGCGACAAGGCTTCTTTGCTGTACAGCAAGAGTGTCCAACCTGTCACGGTCGTGGAAAAATCGTTAAAAATCCATGTAAAAAATGTCATGGTGAAGGACGTATTCAGAAAACGAAAACACTATCTGTTACCATCCCTGCTGGCGTGGATACCGGAAACCGTATTCGACTTTCAGGCGAGGGTGAAGCGGGACTTAATGGCGCCCCAGCTGGAGATTTATACGTTCAGGTACAAGTAAAACCACATGCAATCTTTGAACGTGATGGTACAAACTTACATTGTGAAATTCCAATTAACATTGTTTTAGCATCACTTGGTGGTGAAGTTGAAGTACCAACACTAAATGGTAAAGTCAGCTTAACCATACCAGCTGAAACTCAAACAGGTAAAATGTTCAGATTGCGTGGAAAAGGAATTAAATCATTACGCGGTAGCGCAGTAGGTGATCTATACTGCCACGTAGTGGTTGAAACCCCAGTAAACTTAACTGGCAAACAAAAAGAGTTACTAAAAGAATTGGGTGAAAGTTTCAAAGCGGACAAAAACTCAAAACACAGCCCAAAAGAAAAAAGCTTTTTTGATAAAGTGAAAAAGTTTTTTGGATAAAATCAATTATCACTTAATAGCGAAGCAGGGTTTCCTACTTCGCTATTTTTTTGATACTCAAACAAGACTAAATGTATCTGTAAATATTAAATGTAAATTTGACCCGGCGCAGTAGTTAACTTGGGTGAAATAAAACCTAAATTAAAAGTTAAAAAAAACCCAGCATAAAGCTGGGCGAAACTTATTGTCAAATAAGAAACTTAGATTTTAGTTGTAAAAGTACGAGCAATAACATCGCGTTGTTGTTCAGCTGTTAACGAGTTAAAACGAACAGCATAACCAGAAACACGAATAGTTAATTGTGGATATTTTTCTGGATGTTGAACAGCGTCTTCTAAAGTCTCACGACGAAGAACGTTCACATTTAAGTGTTGACCACCTTCAACTTTAATTGTTGGTGCTACATCTAATGGAATTTCACGATATTCGATTTGACCAAGTTCAGCAGTTGGGACAACTTGATCTTCTTTATAAACTGATTTTGCAGCAACACAACGAGCTTCTTTTGTTGAATCATCTAATAACCAGAATGAGTTAAGTAGTGCTTTATTATCAGCTTTAGTAATTTGGATACCTGTAATCATTTTAAATCCTCCTAATGGATCTGGACGTTATTGTCCTAAACTATTGAGACTAATATAGCACTTTCAAAATTTGATTAAAATCAAAAAAAGCTATTAATCTGATAAGTTTTACCGTTGATTAGCTTTTTAACAATTAATAAGGTATAAACTTCAATTATATTGGGGGGTTAATAATTGATATAAATATGTTCGGCTTGAAAGTGAACTTCATCTTTATCTATTTTTAACGATTCTGCTAGTGTAAAAGCGAATTTAAATGCCATACCCAGCCCTTTACCACTCAAAAGATTTCCGTCACAGACAACATCTTGATCAACAAAGATCCCATCTTGAACATTTTTATATAAATCACCAGAACAGACATATTTCCGACCATTTAATAGCTTATTCTTACTCAAAACTTTTGCTGCTGCCGAGCAAATCGGGCAAATCCACTTATTTTCCTTATCGTGGCGTTTAATAAAATTAATCACATTGGGATTATTGCCTAAATTAACTGTGCCATCTGGCCCACCTGGTAAAATCACTGCATCGTATAGCGTTGTTTGTTTATCCTTAAGCAATGCATGAGCTCTCATCTCAATACCATGGTAACTTTTAACCTCAATATCATCTTGGCAGGCTAATAGATGAACGGCTATTTTTACTCGGCAAAGTGCGTTATAGATAATAATGGCTTCAGCTTCTTCAAAACCTTCAGCTAATAAAATGCCTACTTTTGGGATCTTCATCATAAATACTCATAATAATGATTGAAATTTGAATCATTGTTTCATAAATTTTTTTACCAAATAAAAATTATTTTATAAAAATAAGATATATGTGAACAAAATCACATCGACTTTCAAAATTTTGCCATTTTTATAAAAAGTTGGCATATATATTAAAGTTTAAGAAAAGCACCCACCATAGACTAGCTAAAGAATGTGAAAAGGATATTTATTTTTTGAAATAAGGAAAAATGAGTGGGGCAAATATGAAAAAGAGAGTGATAGGTTTAAAAAATTACTTAGCTTATGGCGCTGGTGATTTTTTAGGTGCGGGAACAACAGCATTGACTGCTGTGTGGTTATTATATTTTTATACAAATTTTTGTGGACTAACGCCTATCGAAGCCACATTTATTTTTGCGGCAGCAAGGGTTCTTGATGCAGTGATTAGCCCATTGATGGGTTATTTAACGGATAACTTTGGCCGAACTCGATTAGGTAAACGTTTTGGTCGTCGTAAATTCTTTATCTTACTTGGTATTCCACTCATATTTAGCTATAGCGTAATGTGGGCACCTGGTATGAATTATCTCTACTACTTAATCACCTACCTCTTCTTTGACATGGTCTACACCATGGTGCTGGTTCCATACGAAACATTAGTTCCTGAAATGACCGATGATTTTAAACAAAAAACCAAATTTTCCGGTGCACGAATTTCAATGGCACAATTATCGGCAATATTAGCCGGGTTCTTACCGGGGATTTTACTCAACTATTTTGGTAAAGATAATGCAATATCATTCTTCTATGCAAGTTTAGTCTTCTCAATCCTATGTTCTTTTGCCCTTTGCATGGTATACCTATTTACATGGGAAAGACCAAATGAACTAAAATCGAAAGAGGCTTTACAAGCAGAACAACTAGCTGCTTCATTATCCTTTAAAGAAAGTATCCGCCATTTGGTTATCGAATTATTATCCACCTTCAAAATAAAAATCTTCAGACAGCATTTAGGCATGTATCTTGGTGGATATATTGCTCAGGATGTATTTAACGCCGTCTTTACCTATTATGTAATTTTCGTTCTATTACAAGAGCCAACCGTTGCTTCAATGCTAATTGGAACCATGTCTATCACCCAATTTGTTGCTGTACTTTGTATGATGCCATTATGCATAAAATATGGTCCAGCGCCGGCATACCGAGCTGTCGTAACTATCTTTGGCTTAAGTTGCCTCTCTTATGGCATCATTTGGTATTACAACTTAAGCCACATTCACACTTTACTTGTTACCATCTCCGCAATAGCTGGATTAGGTCGAGGTGGTATCAACTACGTACCTTGGAATATCTACACTTATATTTCAGATGTTGATGAAATTATTACCGGCAAACGCCGAGAAGGTATTTTTGCCGGCGTAATGACATTTACCCGAAAAGCTTCACAAGCGGGAGCAGTAATGTTGATTGGTGTATGTTTACAATGGTCGGGCTTTGTGAGTGGCCAAAATCAGCAACCTGAACAAGTCTCGCTAACTATCTTATTCTTATTAGTGATTGGAACAATATTCGTTCTCTCATTAGGATTTTTCATTTCGTTAAAATTCAAATTAAATCTAACCACTCACAATATTTTAATCAATGAAATTAATAATATAAAAGGTATTGGAACAAGTTCTGAAAGACGAATTAGTGATGAAGGCAAACCGGTTGTAGAAATGTTAACTGGTATGCCGGTTTCCCAGCTCTGGGGAAATAACAATATAGGTTATAAAAATAAATAAAAAAAGAATTCAAATTTAATGATTAGTAGAGGTACAAAATGCAGATATTTCCTGTAAAACATAGCAAATTACTTTGTAAACCTGAATATATAATTTCACGTTCTGAATTAAAACAACTGATACATAAAATTATTAATAATCTAATTAATATCAAAGATGAAACCGGTGAATTTCTATTACGCTTAGATGATGGACGTGTAATAGACACTAAAGGTTGGAATGGCTGGGAATGGACTCATGGCATTGGACTTTATGGTATGTATCAATTTTATCAACAAACAGGCGACAAACCGACGCTCGACATTATTGACGACTGGTTTACACAGCGCTTATCAGAAGGAACACCAACCAAAAATGTGAATACGGTTTGTCCATTTCTAACGTTAGCCTATCGATATGAAGAAACCAAAAACCCTGTTTTTCTACCATATTTAGAACGTTGGGCTGACTGGGTAATGTATGAAATGCCAAGAACGAAATTTGGCGGTTTACAACATATTGTCTACAACAATGAAAATCACCAACAACTTTGGGATGACACGCTCATGATGAGTGTATTACCTATCGCCAAAATCGGTAAATTACTCAATAGACCAGAATATATACAAGAAGCCATTTACCAAATACTGATTCACATCCAATATCTAATGGATCGCCAAACTGGGCTTTGGTTTCATGGATGGACTTTTGACGGCAACCATAACTTTGCCAAAGCCAGATGGGCAAGGGGAAACAGCTGGTTAACCATCGTCATTCCGGAATTTATTGAACTACTTGATCTTGATCAAAATGATCCATTTCGAAAACTACTAATTGAAGTACTAAATGCCCAAATTCAGGCATTGGCTAAATACCAAAATGAAAATGGGTTATGGCACACAATCATCGATGATCCAGATTCCTACTTAGAAGCATCGGCAACCGCTGGATTTGCCTATGGTATTTTAAAATCGATAAGAAAACGTTATATCTCTGATGAATATACAGTAATGGCAGAAAAAGCAATTAAAGGAATATTAACAAACATAGATGACAACGGAACACTACTCAATGTTTCATTTGGCACTGCAATGGGCAGCGACTTAGCATATTACAAACAAATACCATTAACATCGATGCCATATGGTCAATCCATGGCAATTTTGTGTTTAACTGAATATTTAAGAGTGTTCATTTAATATCATCCAGCATTGATTAGCATTAGGTTTATTATTATTTTTAGGTATAATTATTATCAATGCAGTACCAGATAAAATAATAGTAAAGGTAAAATATGAGTAATCAATTAATCTGGAACGATGTTATTGGCTCTGAAAAAGAGAAGCCCTATTTTCAACATATAATGCAATTTGTTGCCACACAACGCGCTGAAGGTAAAACCATTTATCCTCCTCAGCGCGATGTGTTTAATGCATTTCGTTTCACTGAATTTAATAACATCAAAGTGGTAATCCTCGGGCAGGACCCTTATCATGGTCCAAACCAAGCTCATGGTTTATCCTTTTCTGTATTACCGGGAATCAAACCACCGCCATCACTACTCAACATCTATAAAGAACTCTCAACGGATATTGACGGATTTACTATTCCAAATCATGGTTACTTAGGTTACTGGGCAACTCAAGGCGTACTACTACTTAACAACGTATTAACGGTTGAAGCTGGACAGGCCCACTCTCATGCCAAAATAGGTTGGGAAACCTTTACCGATCATGTTATTGCTGCGATCGATAAACATTTGGAAGGCGTGGTATTTTTACTTTGGGGCTCGTCGGCTCAGAAAAAAGGTCAATTTATTGATCGGCAAAAACATCATGTATTAACCGCGGTACATCCATCGCCATTATCTGCACATCGTGGCTTTTTTGGATGTAAACACTTCTCAAAAGCAAATGCGATCATTACACAGCATGGTAAAACACCAATCGATTGGCAACCAAGATTACCGGAAAATAAACAATGAGTAAAAAACGTCGCCCTGGCTTACAAGAAATCGCCAACTTAATCGGCATCAGCAAAATGACAGTCAGTCGCTTTTTGCGAGATCCCAACCTAGTATCAGAATCACTCCGGTTAAAAATCTCATCGGCTATTGATAAATTAGGCTATATTCCAAATAAAGCGCCTGACATGCTATCTAACGCCAAAAGTTATGCTATTGGCGTGGTATTACCCTCATTAACTAACCAAGTATTTGCTGATATTTTAAAAGGTATCGAAATGGTTACTGATGTAAAAGGGTACCAAACCATGATCACCCACACTGGATACAGTGCGGATAAAGAAGAGCTACGGGTTCGATCATTACTCTCTTATAACATCGATGGACTAATATTAACAGAAAGAATACACAATCCGGCTACGCTCAAAATGATCGAAATATCTGGCGTACCAGTAGTTGAAATAATGGACAGTATCTCACCTTGCATAGATATGGCTGTTGGCTTTGATAACTTTACTGCCACCAAAAATATGATTCATCACATGATAGAGAAAGGGCGACGCAACATAGTCTACTTCAGTGCAAGGCAAGATCAGCGAAGCATCATACGTCAGCAAGGTTATGAAAAAGCCATGCAAGAGGCTGGATTAACGCCTAAAACATTAGCAACCAAAGAAGCCTCATCCTATGAACTAGGCGCAAGATTTTTACACCAAATACTAAAAGAGTACCCAAGTGTCGATGGTATATTTAGTACTAATGATGATTTGGCGCTAGGTGTGCTACTTGAATGTCAACGTATTGGTATTAAAATACCGAAACAAATAGCCATCGTTGGATTCCATGGTCATAAAATTGGTCAATATATGAATCCCAAGCTAGCCTCAATTCAAACACCAAGAATCGAAATGGGCAAAATTGCTGCTGAATTACTACTAAAGCGTATCAATGGCGAAAAAATAGACCAAAAAGTTATCGATTTACCAGTTGAATACCTCGAAGGTGAAAGTTTATAAAAAAATGACAAGCAAGTATTCACATCATCAATAATAATGCCTTTATTGGGATTTCGGGTTTTCATGATTTGATAACTCTGCTATAATTACCTCTCAGTGGTTATTTATACCTACTAATTAGATCATCGAAAAATAACACTGAGGCCCCCATGAAAATTGTTGAAGTAAAACACCCTCTAGTTCGCCATAAAATCGGCTTAATGCGTGAACACGATATTAGCACAAAAGATTTCCGAGACCTTGCTAGTGAAGTTGGTAGCTTATTAACTTATGAAGCGACAGCCAATTTACCGACTGAAAAAGTCACAATTCAAGGTTGGTGTGGACCTGTTGAAGTAGAACAAATCAAAGGTAAAAAAATCACCGTTGTGCCTATTTTACGTGCTGGTTTAGGAATGATGGATGGTGTCTTAGAACATATACCTAGTGCAAGAATTAGTGTTGTTGGTTTTTATCGTAATGAAGAAACGCTTGAACCAGTCCCTTATTTCCAAAAACTAACTTCTGATATTGAAGAACGAATGGCATTAGTCGTTGATCCAATGCTTGCTACCGGTGGTTCAATGGTTGCAACTATTGATCTGCTTAAAAAAGCAGGATGTAAAAATATCAAAGTACTTGTATTAGTTGCTGCGCCAGAAGGAATCAAAGTATTAGAACAAGCTCACCCAGATGTAGAACTTTATACCGCATCAATCGATGAACGGTTGAATGAAAAGGGCTACATTTTACCAGGACTTGGTGACGCCGGAGACAAAATATTCGGCACTAAATAAAATCTCAAATTTTAGACCGGTTTTAACCGGTTTTTTTATGCCTACTATTTGATTATAAATAGATATGATTAACATTAAGTGGAATAAGAGAGGACAATGTGTCTAAAACTACCAATATCAATAATGATGCATCACAACATTCGTGGCAAGATATTTTTACCGGCGCTCAAATGCTATTTGTTGCATTTGGTGCATTAGTACTTGTGCCATTATTAACCGGATTAAATACCAATGTTGCTTTATTCACAGCAGGATTGGGCACACTATTATTTCAACTCACCACCAAAGGAAAAGTCCCGGTATTTTTAGCATCATCCTTTGCTTTTATTGCACCGATCTCTTTTGGCGTTGCACAGTGGGGAATTCCTGCAACATTGGGTGGACTTGTTGCAGCCGGTTTTGTGTTTATGTTTTTTGCCTTTTTGGTCAAAATTAACGGAAAGCACGTAATTGATCGCATTTTACCGCCAGTGGTTACTGGACCGATCATAATGGTTATCGGTCTATCACTTGCACCGGTAGCCGTCAAAATGGCAATGGGAACCGACAGTGGAATACCCGCCGAAAACTATCAATTAATTTTGATCTCAATGGCGTCACTATTAACCACCTTAATTGTAGCAATTTGGGCCAAAGGCTTTTTTAGATTAGTCCCGATCATTGCAGGTATTGTTGTGGGATACGCATTGTCTTGCATAATGGGCATAGTCAATTTTCAACCCATTATTGATGCGCCATGGTTTAAAGTACCAGATTTCACCTTTCCAGAGTTTCACTGGCAAGCTATCTTATATATGATCCCAATTGTAATTGCACCGACGATCGAGCATGTTGGTGATATTATGGCGATCAGCGCCGTAACCGGAAAAGATTATACCCGAGATCCGGGCTTACAAAGAACATTGCTTGGTGATGGATTAGCAACCTCAAGTGCAGGCTTCTTTGGTGGTCCACCTTGTATTACTTATGCCGAAGTTATTGGTGCGGTCACATTAACCCGTAACTTCAAAACACGAGTAATGACTTGGGCGGCAATTTGGGCGATTTTCATGTCATTTGTTGGAAAGATCGGCGCTTTTTTAAGTACGATCCCAACAGTTGTTATGGGTGGAATTATGGTGCTTTTATTCGGATCGATTGCATCAGTCGGTATTAATATATTGATCAAACATAAAGTCGATCTTTCTATATCACGCAATATGTGTATTGTTTCATTAGTATTAGTTTTTGGGATCGGCGGAATGATCTTTGATTTTGGATCTTATGCACTACAAGGCATTAGCTTATGTGGAATTTTAGCGATTTTATTAAATTTAATCTTACCTAAAAAATCAGCTGACTAATAAATAGCTGTTAATCATCAAATTGATTAACGGCTAAAAAAATTACTGATTTTTACAAAAAAAGTGAGGAGTGGGGTTTTTGGCATTTCCCCCCCTAAAATCAATAAATTGAAAAAAATTCCAAAAAAATAAAATTTTTCTAGAATTAAAAATTATGGTTTTTAAGGATTTGTAAATTTGATATTTATCAATTAAAACATAATTTAATTAACAATTGTTTAGTTCTTTTTCTGAAGAGCTTTACAAAGATTAACGATATAAAATGAAAAATTTATTGCGCCATATTTTTCCAGTTATTATACTCTCGAATCATTTTAGCTGAGTAGCTAAAATTCAACCAATAAATATAAATTAGTAAATAAATCAAATGTTTACTTGACAGGATAGTCGAATATGTATTACAATTTGCAAAAGCCTAGGGCAACCTATAATTTAAATTTGCCTAAATTAAACTCTCAGTCTTTTTTTTTTCACTCTAGCTTATTAATCGACGAAAATTTAAGATCACGCATTAGATCGTCACGCGGATTATCATTCCGAACATCTCTCGGACCTAAATTATGCCGACAGATCTTTTTACCGCTTGGATTGTTACTAATACCTTTTTATTCTAGCCATGCATTAACCTCTCAAACCTCAAATATGATTCAGGGCAATGCGCCTTATTTAACTTTTGATGGTGGTAAGACTCGTGCTCTTAATATTGAAGCTTTGCTCGGTATTACACTATCTAACGGAAAGCAGTACACGCCTACAACTAATACTTCATCATCTTCAAAACCCATTGAGTTACCGGTTGCAGGTCAAAGTTTTACTGATATAGATATGATCGTTCCAACAAATGTAGATTCAATCACTTTAAAAACGCTTATTGGTTCGCCCAATAATTATTGGTGGGATGATGACGGTGATGGTGAGATTAATGTTAATGGTTTTTTAGAGTTATCTCTCCTTGATGAAAGAAATAGAACAGTATCACGTAATACAGTGTTAAGACCTTGTAAAGCGCCTTATGAGGTTATATTAACTAGTACAAATGGTACATTAACAACGCGTTATGGTATTCCAAATAGTAGTGATTTCAATCCTAGTCGGGTCACTTATTTTGTCAAACCTAAGGGGCAGGAAATTTGTTTTGCCAGTCCAAATCTATCTTTCGAAGGCAATGGAGGTGTAAAAGCGGGTCCACCTGAAATTTTTGATCCATCTCTTGGTTTTTTGCCTCAGTCAACTGACTCATATGATAAGAACTTTCCGACTACAGCTGCTAACAACATGTACTTTGATTTAAGCATTGCAGGTAATAAACAAGCATTGTCTTGGTCTCCTGTCTCGCGTGGTGGTATCACGGCGACTATGACCAATTCTACAGCGACAGGCGTACGGGTTACCTTAACTGGCCCTGTTGCAACTGAATCTCAATGGAATTCCAGCAATCCTGGTCCTATTACTATGCCTACTTTGCCCCAGACCTTCGAGTTAGTTGGTCGAGATAGTAGTGGTAACGCTATCGTTAAATATGGATTTACGTTAAAACAATGGTTTGTCAACCGAGGTAAAACTTATTACAGTTATCCTAGCATGGAATCCTGGTGTAACAGTATTGGTTATCGCTTGCCTAAAGTTAAGGATTTAACTAATGCAAAACGTTATGAAATTACTGGAGGTACACCTTCATCATCAGGTGATTATTATATGCGTACAATTGGTGCAGGCTTGCTTGCGGAGTGGGGTAATATAGGCAAATATAATCGAGCCAACTTTGACGCCGTCCGATGGTACTGGACCAGTGATATAAAAGGTTTAAGCCGGTTCGTTGTTTTTCCTCAAGATGGTCATGTACATTGGGCTGAGCCCTCGTATGATAAATCGGTAGGGCTTTGCACTTTGCCTTAGCATGGTCTTACAATAAAAGCAATTTTGTGGGCATAGTCCACATAAACCCCCACCTTGGTGGGTTTATTTTTGTCTTTTTTATAGCAAAAAAAGTTGAGGACCGGGGTTTTTGATATAAAAAAACTCACTTATTGGTGAATAAGTGAGTTTGATTAACTTTGTCGAAACTATTTAACTGGGCGCATTGTTGGGAATAAAATGACGTCCCGGATGGTATGGCTATTGGTAAATAGCATTACGGTTCGGTCAATCCCAATTCCTAGCCCTGCTGTTGGCGGTAAGCCATGTTCTAATGCAGTGATGTAATCTTCATCATAAAACATTGCTTCATCATCACCCGCGTCTTTTTGTGATACTTGGTCGGCAAAACGTTGTGCTTGGTCTTCGGCATCATTAAGTTCTGAGAAGCCGTTACCAATTTCACGTCCACCAATAAAGAATTCAAAGCGGTCTGTTACAAATGGGTTTTCATCGTTTCGACGAGCAAGTGGTGAGACTTCTGCCGGGTATTCGGTGATAAATGTTGGTTGAATGAGGTTAGCTTCAGCCACTTCTTCAAATATTTCAGTTACCACTCGACCAAGTCCCCAGCCTTTTTCCACTTTGATTCCCACTGCTTTTGCAATGGCACAAGCTTTGTCAAAATCATCTAAATCAGCATTGTTGGTTTCTGGGCGATAATGGCAGATTGCTTCACGCATGGTCATTTTGATAAATGGTTTGCCGAAATCAAAAGTGTGTTCGCCATATTGCACTACTGCATTCCCGGTCACGGCAATGGCTAAACGACGGAATAACGCTTCAGTTAATACAATCAAATCTTTATAATCAGCATAAGCCATATACATTTCCATCATGGTGAATTCAGGATTATGTCTTGGCGATACCCCTTCGTTTCGGAAATTGCGGTTGATTTCAAATACACGCTCAAATCCACCTACCACTAGACGTTTTAAGTAAAGTTCTGGCGCAATTCGTAAATACATGTCTAGATCAAGCGCATTATGGTGCGTAATAAATGGTTTGGCTGATGCACCACCTGGGATGACTTGCATCATTGGGGTTTCAACTTCCATAAAGTGGTTTTCTAACATGAAGTTACGGATTTCAGTTACCACTTTTGAGCGCGCAATAAAGGTGTCACGTGATTGTTGATTAGTAATTAAATCAAGGTAACGTTGACGATAGCGCATTTCTTGATCTGCTAAGCCGTGGAATTTATCGGGTAATGGGCGTAATGCTTTTGTTAGTAGGCGGATTTCTTCACAGTGGATTGATAGTTCGCCTGTTTTGGTTTTGAATAAGTAGCCTTTAGCACCAACGATGTCACCAAGATCCCATTTTTTGAATTGTTCGTTGTAGTAGTTTTCGGGTAGATCATCACGAGTGACATAGAGTTGGATTTGCCCTGCAACATCTTGTAATGATACAAATGAGGCTTTACCCATAATACGGCGCATCATCATTCGACCCGCAACGGTTACAATAATTTTGTTTTCAATTAACTCTTCGTTAGTTTTTTCATCATACAATTTATGAAGATCGCTTGAAATTGCGTCACGACGGAAATCATTCGGGAAAGCAATGCCTTGTTCGCGAATTGCAGCTAGCTTTTCACGACGTATTGTAAGCTCGTTATTTAACTCTTCAATATGGTTTTGTTGCTCTTGCTGTGTTGACATAATTTTACCTTTTATTTATCACCAGTTATAAACCGGCTTTTAAGCTTTCTTCAATAAATTGATCTAAATCGCCGTCTAATACGGCTTGAGTATTGCGTGTTTCAACGCCGGTGCGTAAGTCTTTGATTCGTGAATCATCAAGTACATACGAACGAATTTGGCTGCCCCAACCAATGTCGGATTTGTTTTCTTCCATTTGTTGTTTTTCGGCATTCTTTTTGTGCATTTCAAGCTCATACAGTTTTGCTTTTAACTGTTTCATGGCCTGATCTTTATTGCTATGTTGCGAGCGGTTATTTTGACATTGTGTCACAATTCCGGTTGGTACGTGGGTAATACGTACAGCAGATTCGGTTTTATTGACATGCTGACCACCCGCACCCGATGCCCGATAAACGTCGATACGTAGATCGGCTGGATTGATGTCGATATCAATATTGTCATCAACCTCTGGATAGACAAATACCGATGCAAATGAGGTATGACGGCGGTTTCCTGAGTCAAATGGGCTTTTTCGTACTAAGCGGTGCACACCGGTTTCAGTGCGTAACCAGCCATAAGCATAATCGCCGGTTACTTTGATTGTGGCTGATTTTATGCCAGCTACATCGCCGTCTGATACTTCCATCACTTCAGTTGTAAAACCTTTCGATTCAGCCCAGCGTAAATACATTCGCAATAACATTTCAGCCCAATCTTGAGCTTCAGTACCCCCTGAGCCTGATTGGATATCTAAGTAACAGTCAGCACTGTCATAATCACCCGAGAACATTCGGCGAAATTCAAGACCGGCTAGCTTTTTTTCGAGTTGTTCAACTTCTTGATTGGCTTCGTCAAAAGTGTCTTGATCTTCTGCTTCAATAGCAAGTTCAAGTAGACCTTCGACGTCGTCCAGACCTTGTTCTAAAGTATTGATGGTATTGATGATCTCTTCTAGCGCAACGCGTTCTTTGCCTAATGCTTGTGCCTTTTCTGGATCGGCCCAAACTTCGGATTGTTCTAGTTCGGCATTGACTTCCTCTAGACGCTCTTTTTTGAGGTCATAGTCAAAGATACCCCCGAATGACATTCGTTCGTTCGGTTAATTCGGTTATTTTTGATTTGATAGGATTAATTTCAAACATGTTTTGCTATTTTTGCTGTTTTTAACTAATCGTACATTGTAACGGATTTAAGTATAACTTAGCAATGACTTTGCTTTCGCGATTTGAGTAAATGCGATCGTTTAACGCTATGGTAAAAAATAAAAATGACGCATAAAGCGTCATTTTTTAGGTTTATTTGAGATGATTATTTTTTGGCTGCTGCATATAATTGAGCGACTTTGTCCCAATTGATGACATTCCAAAATGCACCAATGTAATCCGCACGGCGGTTTTGGTATTTTAAGTAGTAAGCATGTTCCCAAACATCAAGCGCTAGAATTGGTGTGCCTGACACGCCGGCAAATTTTTCGCCCATAATTGGGGTATCTTGATTCGCGGTTGACACGACTTCAAGTTTGTCATTTTTCAATACTAACCACGCCCAACCTGAACCAAAACGGGTTGCAGCCGCTGCTGAGAATTTTTCTTTAAACGCATCAACCGAACCAAAATCTTTTTCTATTGCCGCTTTAAGTTCACCCTTAAGCTCGGTTCCAATTTTTAGCAGTTCCCAAAATAGGGTGTGATTAACGTGACCACCGACATTGTTTTTAATTCCAGTCAATTTGTCTGCTGGTACTTTGTCTAAATTTTTTAATAATGTTTCTGGACAAAAATCGTTTAATTCAGCAGGTAGGGTTTCTAATAATGCGTTGGCATTGTTTACGTAAGTTTGATGATGTTTATCATGGTGTAGATGCATTGTTTCAGTATCAATATAAGGTTCTAAAGCATCATAAGCATAAGGTAGAGGGGGTAGTGTGTAAGCCATGGAATCGCTCCTTTCATCTAATCGGAATTATTAACTACATTATTTTATGAGTATACGAACTATCAATATATCTCACAAACTATTACTTAGATAGCTGGTGGCTATCCTAATTTTTGTTTAATTTTCGTTACTTATGATTTTTTGATGATATAGCTTTGGATTGTTTCTATATCATCATCAAATTTATTATTTTTGGGTCTGTGATAAAAGGCTTAACTTGTCTAGAAATCCAAAAAGCTTTTGATTCATTTCAGAATAGTCATGTAAACGAAGTTGCTGGGGAGTATCAATAAAACGGTATTTCTCGGCTTGTTTTAGGTCGTTTTCAGAGTGAGCAATAAGTTGTTCAACCACGTCATGGGTTAGCTCCATATGACATTGGAAACCATACACGAATGGACCATAGGCAATGATTTGCCGTGGACAGCCTTCACTATAGGCAATGATTTGGGCATCTTGAGTTAAACCTGGCATATCATTGTGCCAGTGGCCGACAGCCAAACTATCACCGAAATGCGCAAAAAGCGGATTTTTTTTGCCTGCTTCAGTCAACGTAATTGGGAATTTGCCAATCTCTTTTTCCGGACTATGCTCGAAATGTGCACCTAAGGCTTCACCAATGAGTTGCGAGCCAAGACAGACACCGATGACTATTTTTTGTGATTTGATTGCCGTAGATATGATGGCTTGCTCGGCTAATGAGTCAAAATGTGGACACTTTTTTTTAGTCGTTGCTGGTGATTGAGGACCACCCATGATAATCAACATATCAATCTTATCTATCTTATCGGGAAGCGGCTGACCAAGATAAACACGAGAATAACTAATGGTGTGTTGATGCATTTTTGCCCATTGCTCATATGCGCCAGGTGCTTCGAAATCTTCGTGGATGATAAAGTGCACATGCATTGGTAAATCTCCTTTAATCTTATCGATCTGGGTTCTATTTTATATCGAATATGGACAATTAAACGCGAAGTTTATTATGAATCTTTTATTATGAAATGTGAAGATTTGGCGTTTTGTGGGGGAGATATTTGGTATAAAAATCTGTTTTAGTCGGATTTAGAATTCGTAAAGTTGGTTCTTGTGAGAGATTTTATGGTTTTAGCGCGAAAATGACAGTCGCTTTTGTTTGATGATAGATGCACATAATTTCTAATACGTTATTTTTGGATAATAAATACTGGGACATTTAAAAAAACAATGTCATTTTTTAATTTTAAACTTTTTCTTAAACAGTTTTATCCTTTTGAATTTTTATTAATAAATTTTTTAATTACTAATTAAGTTACCTAATTTAGCTAGGCAAAAGAAGCGAAAGCCAATATAAAATTATTAGATAATTTTTCGATGAAGTTTGAGTAAAAATATTGGTCAAATAAAACCAATGCACAAAATTGCAATTTTGTCAATAAATTTTAAAAAATATAGATATTTCATTTCACTAATAAAAAATAATGCTCTATATTTCCTCAATAGTTTGATCTTAACGATAAATAAATTAGTTGAAATTTCTTAATTAAAAAGACAAGGTGTGATTAGATGAAAAGTATAAAAATAACAGGAGCTCGCATTCACAATCTTAAAGACGTTGATATTACTATTCCCAAAAACAAATTAACCGTTGCTACCGGTATAAGTGGATCAGGAAAGTCTAGTCTGATGTTTGATATAGTGTTTGAAGAAGGACGTAAAGGGTATCTTCAATCATTAGGAATATTTCCGGGACTTGAAAATGAGAGAAAATTTGCAAGCATAGAGGGTATTGGCCCGACAATTGCTGTTAAGCAAAGCGTTGTACGTCAAAATAACCCAAGATCAACAGTAGGTTCTAAAACAAACATATTCAACCTTCTTGCCCTACTGTATTCAAGTGAAGGGCAGGTTAAATGTTCAGAGTGCAACGAAACTATTGGACAAGATAAGGTCTGCGCTAAGTGTGGACATGAGGAAGAGCGCCTTGAATTAGGCTATTTTTCCTATAATAACCCTAACGGAATGTGTATGAAATGCGCTGGCAGAGGCGCATATTATCACGTTAATATGGAAAAGCTTATTGCAAATAAAAATCCCACCGTTCGAGAGTTATTTAATTTTATCGGGGTAACCCCCGGTATACTTCGCGTCTTGGAAAGGAATTTCAAAGGCTATATGGATCAGCCTTATTTAGAAATACCGGATGAAATAAAAGAAAAAGTGGTAAACGGCCATTATGTCAGCAATAACAGTGCAAATCAAAGCTTCTGCTTATCAAGAATTTTGCAAGCTAAACACAAAAGAGGCGAATATTTAAATGGTCTGTACGAAATAACCCTCTGCTCAGAATGCCACGGATATCGCATAGGTGAAGAAGCTCGCAACATATTAATTAATGATAAACATATTGGTCAAGTCGGCAAAATGACTTTAGACGAGGCTAAAACGTTTTTTGAATCGGCATTGGAACTAAACGAAATAACGCAATTTGGGAAAAATCTTCTTAAAGATATTTTGGGTAAAACAAACTCATTAATTGCTTCTCGTTTAGGTCATTTGTCACTTTATAGAGAAATGTCCTCACTAAGTGGCGGGGAAATACAACGACTCTTCCTTAACTCGCATTTGGAATCCAAACTTGAGTCACTTATCTATATTCTTGATGAACCCACAGTAGGTCTACATGAATCAGAAAAACTTGAACTTTTACAATCTATAAAAGCGCTTAAAGATTTGGGCAACACGGTTATTGTTGTGGAACATGACAGAAGTACGATAGAAATAGCTGAACATATCATTGATATTGGCCCAAAAGCGGGAATTGAAGGCGGAGAAGTGATTTATGAAGGTGATTATGCTGGTCTGTTAAAATGCGATAAATCATTGACAGGACAATATCTTTCCGGCAAAGCAAAAATGCCGGTAAGGATGTTAAAGCAAAATATCGATGATTCTGCTATTCCCCGTTTAGTCATTCGACACGCCAAAACCAACAATTTAAAAGATATTTCAATCGCATTTCCATTAGGCGTTCTTATTGGGGTTTCGGGCGTTTCTGGAAGTGGTAAAAGCTCCTTGATATCGAACACGCTTACGCCCCTGTTAAAAAGTTATTTTCGCTTAGACGCCAATAAGAACAATAGCAATGGAGAAGAAATAGATCTTGAAGAAGAATCACTATTAATCGAAACAATAGCCGAAAGGCTTGATGGCGCAGAAAATATTTCTGGCTTTGCTGAAGTATCGCAGGCACCAATAGGAAGAAATATAAATTCGAATCCTGTTACTTTTACCAAAATATGGGACAAGATACGCAGATTATTTGCAGAACAACCCGAAGCAAAACGGTTAAATTTAACGGCTGGACACTTTTCCTTCAATTCCGAGGGCGCTTGCCGAGAGTGTAATGGTAGTGGACGTAAAGCTATTTTTCCTGAAGGTAGCTTAAAGATGTACGCAACGTGCGAAAAATGTAAAGGTAAAAGATATAACAACGAAGCTTTAACTGTCACGTATAAAGGGAAAAATATTTCAGAAATTCTTGATATGCAGATTTCTGAAGCGATAGCCCTATTTAGTGATAATGATTTCATCGTTCGTCCGTTACAGATAATGGAACGGATTGGTATGGGATATATAAAGCTTGGGCAACCCACCTCAACAATGAGCGGGGGGGAAACCCAAAGACTAAAACTCGCGAAGGAATTAGGACGGCAACGAAAAGGTCATATCTTGTATATCATGGATGAACCCACTACTGGTTTAAGCCTTTATGATACAGCTCAGCTAATAAAACTGTTGGATGAATTAATCAAAAGCGGAAACTCTGTGATTGTTATTGAGCATAATCATGAAGTTCTTGAATCGTGTGATTGGATCGTGGAGCTTGGCCCTGAAGGAGGATTAAAAGGCGGTGAAATCATTGCCGAAGGAACCCCTAAAGACTTGGTGAAAAATCCAAAATCACTAATCGGAAAATATTTAACTCCTACGACTTAAAAAGTGGATACTTGATTATGGCTAATATAAAAGAATTAGAAACCATTGATGCAGAATCGGTGGATATGAATCCAGATAAATTGAGAGAGCTGGATGTCGCCTTGAATTTTCAACTAGGCATTATTAAAGGAATCGCAATTTTGCGAAAAGGCGGCATTGTGTTTGAAAAATATTTCAAAGGTTACCATGCTGAAAATACTCATCATCTCACTTCAGTAACACAAAGCGTTACTTCCGCTTTAGTGGGAATAGCCATTGATAAAGGATATATAAAAAGCGTCGATCAACCAATACTGGATTTCTTTCCAGAAGCGAAATCCAAAGCTAGTGATATGTTAAAGCGAAATCTAACAATCAAACATTTACTAACCATGACTGCACCCTATTTTTGGAAAAAGAGTGAGCCATTAGATAGGTTGAGAAGGCAAAAGAATTGGACGATGTTTATGCTTGAAATGTTGGGACAAAAAGGCCAGCTTGGGGAGTTTCAATTCAATATGTCTAATGCCCACCTTCTTTCAGCGATTATTACGCGGAGTACGGGGCTATCAACCCGAGAATTTGCCAATAAATCATTATTCAGCCATTTAGGGGTGAAAGAGATCGTTGACCAGCAGATGAAATCCTTTTCTAAAGAAGAGGTCTATGGTGAAAATATTACCGGTTGGATAAAAGATCCTCAAAATATCAATACTGGAGGCTGGGGACTGTCTTTAACTCTGCGTGATATTCTTCGTTTGGGATATTTGTATTTGAATAAAGGCCATTGCAATGATAAGCCGATCATTTCAGAAAACTGGATAACTGAATCGCTAAAACAGCATACGGAAGATTGTGGCTATATGTGGTGGCTTAGAGAAGATAAGGGTATTAACACTTTTCTCGCGGCAGGCGTAGGCGGAACTTATCTCTATTGTGTTCCCGAAAAGGATCTGATAGTGGCAATCGTATCGAAAGTCGACAAGATGATAATCGACAGGTGGGAACTCATGGCGGATTATATTATTCCATCAATTACAGACAGTTAATATTTTCGTCGTAAATAAAATATCCCTTCTGCGATTCATTCCACCAAAAGGCAAGAAGGTTTTACCGCCATGAACTGTCTAACAAAACGTTTTAGGTTGGGATAGGTGCTGTTCGGGCAGGTACTATAAAGTGAAAAATATAATGGATATTTTGCTCTCGATAAAATGTCGATTAGAAGCTTTTTTGCGCTAGAGAAAAAATAACATCACTATTTAAAAAATAAACTTAAAGAGAAATCTATGTCAAATTTTCAAGAAAAATTGCAAAAAGGCATGTTTGAAGGTCCAATCATGCCAATAATTATAAAAATAGGGATTCCCATTCTCATTGGTCACTTATTAAATTATGCTTACTTAATAATCAATACCTATTTTATTTCATTGATCAATCCTACTTCTTCAGCCCCGTTGTCGGGAACCGGTCTTTTATTTCCATTATTTTTTGTCTTTGAAGCTATCGCCTCAGGTTTAGCCGTTGGACTCAGTACTACAACGGGGCGATTGATCGGCGAAAAACGATTTAATCATTATCAAAATCTGGGTGTTACAGGTGTCGTCATAGCTTTACTGCTAACCGTGCCATTTATGATTATGTGTTATGCTTTTGGCCCACAAATTATTAATTTATTATCAGGTGATAAATTAAGCCTAGAAGCAACAGTCTATAGTCTACAGTTTTTATATTCATTAGCTCCAGGTTTACTGTTCATAATATTATTACAGGTTTATGGGGGTATTCTTATTGGCGAAGGCCTGACATATGTTACTGCAATATCATTTATGATTATGGTAACGCTCAATATCATACTTGATCCGATATTGATATTTGTACTCGATGTGGGGGTGGCTGGTGCAGGTTTAGCTACAACAATATCGTTATTTATGGCTTTTATTTATTTAATCCGCTTTATACACAAAGGAAAATCAAGAATTCCGTTAACATTTAACCTTGCTCACTTTAACGGAAAAATTGCCAGAGAAATCATTCGAATTGGATTGCCTCAGTTTTTAATGACAGCCTCAACTTATATCATTATCGTTGCATATAACAAAATGATCACCAATACCTTTGATGAAAATGCAATGAATGCATGGACATTGGTTGGGAGAATTGATCAGATTTTAGTTATTCCGATGATTGCTATTGCTGGTGCAATGACGGTCTTTATTTCGCAAAATTATGGACGTAATCAACTTGATCGGATTAAAGAAGCTTTAAATCTAAGCTTAAGGACAATAATGATATTATGTAGCATCATTGCAGCACTTTATGTATTACTTTCTCCTTGGTTATTTTCAATATTTACTTCAATACCAGAAGTGATTGATCTTGCCAGAAAACAAGTGCTAATCGTATCATTTACCTTTTGTTTTATGGCAATAACGTGGATAATCGCATCATTCTTTCAAGCGACAGGAAAACCCCTACCTGCGGTAATTATCCTTTATATTAGAATGATCATTATTTTTTCTATAGGACTATATTTAGTCTATGTTCAAAAAATGGGAATGAATGGCATTTTTATCTCTATGGCAATCGGAAACCTAATTTCATGTTTATTGTCATTTTTGTGGGTGAAGAAAAGGCTGAAATCATTAAAATTCAAATCAATTTTGGAATAAGTTATTTTCGTCTATTGCTACGCTATTATCTCAAACAATATTAAGCAAATAAGCTAAGTACAAAAGTTAATCAAGTAGAAAAAAGACATATTGTAAAAAATAATTGGGTAGATATTGAATATCATTATATTATTGGAAGAAAAGAATAGGGAAAAATTAATATCTATGAAGCACATCCCCGAATTAAAGTCGAAATTCAATCAGTTCAATAAGATTATAAATGGATGACAATATGAAATTATTAAAGATCTTAATAATACTATTGCTATTAATTAAATGTTTTACCCAAATTCTTATTTGCAAGGATGATCCTACTGTCTTTTTGGCGCTAAAATTGAATCCTCTTTCTGAAAATTATAATTATATTAATTATTTAAGTCACAATAGTTATTATGTTTTGTTTTCTGATGAAAATGAAATGATAGGACAAAATATCATTGATATGATTTATAAGATTCCTTTAATTCTTTATATTTCAGTTTTACTTATACTGTTTTTTTTAAAACGTAAAAATACAAAAGAGAAAACCCTATGAAGCAATTTTTACCACATATTACTTTTTGGGGTTTAAATTTTTTTGCTTTTCCTGTCAGTCGACTTAATAGTAAAAGGAAACAATTTTAAAATGAGAATATTATTACTGATTCTATTGTCTTTGGCTAACATAGCGTGTAGTCAAAAAATTGAGAGTCAACAAGCTGATGATCATGTCACTCCCATTGAATATGATTACGTAGTTACTGAGGTTTTTTTAGAGTCTCCTCCTTCTTCTACTCCTAAGGTTTCTCCTAAGATAGATCTGCAGTCTGATACGCATTTATCTGGTCAATCAGGCTATGCCTATAAACTAAAAATCAGCGATCAAGAAGAATTAATCTTCTTAAATTATATTAAAGATTACAAACTTTATTCAGAACCAAGACTAAGTAGAAATGGTGTTATATCTAAAATCGAAGGATATGAAGGATACGATGACGTATATGCAGGTATTTATTCAATTGATTTTAAAATATCTGAAAATAAACATTATGTTGAAATGGATACTATTAGCAAAGGTTATGTTGGAACATCAGAGGAACTAAACGGAAACTATCAATGTATCATTATCGATATCAAAAACTCAAAAGTTGTTAGGTCAGGGGTAGATATGTGTGACGGCGAGTGGAAAGATAATCAATGGATAAGTCAAGGAAAAGTTGAATTTGATGGCAAATGAAGTTTAAGTTCGAAAGAAAGATAAACAACTAAAAAACATGGGAATTTTAAAATGAGAATATTATTACTGATTCTATTGTCTTTGGCTAATATAGCATGTAGTCAAAAAATAGAAAATCAATCAGCAGTGACTCAAACAATCCCACATTTTGATGCTACGGTTTATCAACTTATTGACTTTTTTAATAAAAAAAATTTTAAAGGAATTAACCAATATATTAATAAAGATATAGGTCTTTTCATTGTATATAATGGAAGTACCAGCCCAACAATGAGAAGAATTGAACAATTTAAATCGAATAATAAGATAACTGAAAATACAATACCGTCATGGGTAGACGATGAATTGCTAGGGGTTTCAATATCTGGCAATCCTAAAATACAATATGAACAATATCCTACATTTGATCCATGTAGTGAAAAAGTCACTAAACTAGGTCTGTATGCCAATTCAAAAGAAAAAAATATCGAGGCTATTAAAAATAGCGCTTGATTATTATCATTGGGAACTAAAACACTATCAATTTGAAAAAAATCCTGTTTGGGAGGAATATCAAGCCATTGCCGATAAAATAGCCCCTAAAACAGTTAAAGTTGTCTATATAGAAAACTTTCCAGGTATAATACCGAATCATGAAAAAAATATTTTTATATTTTATCTAACCCAATTAGATAATAAATGGTATTTATCCATTCTAGATTTTTATACTATGGATTGCAGTGCATAAAATGCGTGGTAATAAAAAAATATATCGGCAAAAATTAGACTAAATTCCTATAATACCAAAGATGAAGATGATGAAAATGAAAATAAACCGCACTAAAATTAAAAACTATTTGATTAGTTTATTTTTAGCAATTTTTTTACCATTCAGTTGTAATGCCTACGAAAATCAATATATAGATACAAAATTTGTCTATGAAGAATATGATCGAAATAATGATTATTTTAAATCAAAAGAGTTAGACAAGCTTTTTAATCTTAATAATGAAGACTATTTGCTTCCAGATACTTTTGGTCTTGATACAGAGTTTTATTATGTTCGACCCATTGAAATTAAAGATAATCATAAAAATTATTATATTCTCTTATATGATAAAAATGACATTTTAAGAGATGTGCTCCCCGTTGCTAATAAATATGTATATTCTATTGATGTTCGATTAGAAAATAATAAAAATGGAATTTGTTTGGGGACATTTGATGAAGAAAATGTTTTTTTTGAGATTGAAAAAATTTATGAAGTCACTAAGGAAATAAAATTAAAACCTTTACCAATTGAGACCAAAATATTGGACTGCCCTATACCTGCTGATTATAATACTGAGGATAATATAGGTATGGAAGATTACTTCAAATATGGCGTATTAGGCAATAGAAAATTATAGTTTTAAAAAAGAATTAGTTTTAAATAGTTTTATAGAAAATCAACATAAAAATCCTGAATAATGATATACCAATTTATTGCGACTAAATGATATATAATTATTCAGGATTTTTCACTATGGATTGCCGTGCATAATATGCGTGATAATAAAAAAATATATTGGCAGAAATTGTTAATATTCATAGTAACTTATCAATTAAAAATTCACCTAAAATAAAGCGGAAATAAATTCACTATTATCTGAAATTAGGTATATACTCTCCATAAATTCTGAAAACCGCACTCATATACTGCACCCGTTATTCTATACAAGCGTTTTTTAAAGTACGGGGGAAACATTGTAAAAAATAAACAAGGAATATTGGCAATGAGATTGATAATAGCATGTATAACCCTCTTATTTATGAGTAATCAAATAGCGAATAGCCAACCGATTAATAAAAATAAAAAAGACGATCTTATTACCCAAATTATGCAAGCTCCGCTTGCCAGCCCGCCAATTGGTGATAAACATGTTTTATATCCCTTTGCAACACATTGGCAACATGCAGAAACAGAAAGTGAACGTTCGGGGAATGAAAAGGCTTTTGATGAATTAGCCAGGAATTTATATAAGCAGTCCCAATCAGAACAATCCTATAAGATTACTTTAACCCAAGAAAATTTAAAGCAGATTGTTCAGGATTCCTATGATATCCCATTTAATATCAACGATATTTTAAACCAGAAGATTACAGTTCATGTGGAAAAAATAGCCGGCTTTCCTCAGTTTGATCTGTTTCTACTCACCACCGAGAACCTTGAGTTAGAATGCAACCATTGCGAGTATGGAAGACACCTTATTTTTCAATCCATTATCTCTATCAGCTCTGATCAAATTGTGGATAAATTAGCAGCCACTTACGAATATGGAAATGATCTGGGTAGAAGCTATCGATTTTTCTATTATGATAATGGGAAAATAATTATTAGGGATTTTGGTAGTGATGAGACAGACAGTGCTGCTAATGAAAAAAGAACATACCAACTGACACCCCAAGGCAAATTCATCCGCTATTATGATACTAATGGTTCTTTTCAAAATACAGATCTTAATGATACAGAGGAAGGTTTAGTTCAAAACCATACTCGCGAGGGGGTATGGATCGAGATAACAGGCAGTAAATATGCGCCTTTAGGTATCGGTTATATTTATCTCGAATCGGAATACAAAAATGGCCTGCCTGTTGGTATTTGGAAATGTCATCAATTAGAACATAATGAACTGAATGAACCCATCTTATCCACTCGCAAAAAAGGCAAACTTTTGTACACAGAAACCTATAAAGACGGTGAGCTTGTCGAACGCAAATTTGTGGGACCATTGTTAATGATGAAATAATTACAAAATTTTGCAGAAATAGAAAAATTTATGAGTAAACTTCGAAAAATAGAATCTAGTTACCAGTTTGAGAGAATGTTTCTACATATTGGAAGTATAGCGAGTCCAACTAGGTTACTTGATGAGTTAGAACAAGATAAATTAATATTACATGAAGGTATTTTTGATAAAGATCCCTCTTTTTATAAAAATATTTTGACAACAAAAAAAGGATTGGATTATTTAAATGAAAAATTAAAAAACACTTCATTTTCTACAAAAGAATTGACTGGGCAAAGAATTGATATATTGAAAAAAATATTTGGTATAGATTAATTTTATTTTGTGTTTAATAAGGGATAAATAAAATCTGATGAAAACAAAGGAAACGATAGAAATATTAAAAAAAGCAGGATGGGAATTAGGGAGAGAGAAAAAAATAAAAAAGAAATAGAATTTTTAGCAATTAAAGGCTATATCATATCAGATTCTTTTGTTTCTTTTTATAAAGAATATGGGCAATTGTATATTGATATTAAGGTAAAAGGAAACGATAGAGTAATTGATTTTAATATATATACTCCAGTAAGTTATGATTATGATGAAGTTATTATAAATGATTACCCTAAAATAATAGGTTCTAAAAATTCAATTCCTATAGGAAATATTGATGGAACATCTTATTTAATCATAGACGAAAATAAAAAAATATATTCTTTATATGATGGAAGTGTTCTGATTATAGGTGAAAATCCAGATAATGCATTAAATAATTTATTTAGTAAGGAATGGAGAGAATTTCAGGAATTACCCATACCTGATTGGTGGTAGAGTATTAAAAAACAAAACCTTACTTATAACTTATTTTAACTATAACGAATAGAATTTAAATCTTCTAATTTGTTCTTTTCTTCCGAGAGATAGATTATCATGCAGCAATCGAAAGCGATCCTCAAAGTATCGCTTTACTTCTTATTTGAAAAAAAAGAGCATTTTTGCTGACCCGCATTTAAACCCGAAAAAATATTGAATTGATAGAAAAATTGATAGATGTATATGGATGAGCGGTATACTAAAAAATATAATATATTGATTTATAATCAAATAGAGACGTATAGATATGAGATGAAGTGGAAAGTTGGCTCCTCCAACAGGACTTGAACCTGTGACATACGGATTAACAGTCCGCCGTTCTACCGACTGAACTATGGAGGAACCGAAATGTAGCGCGCATATTATAGATTTAATCGCCCCATGTCAACTGTTAAATTTTTTTAACTGTATTTTTAACGCATTTATGATGATTCACGATTGTTTTGAATAAGGCTTTTTGTCTAAGTAATTGCTGAGGGTGTGAGCCAAGTTCGCCTTGCGGGATGGGTTGTTTTTGGTAGTATTTGATCCAATAAGGAATAATTTGACCAGTCGCAGAATCTTTGAAATTCATTGGATAGCGCTGAAAATAGTCTTCACCTGATGGGTATTTAAAGGCATAAGTAATTAATTCGCTACAGTAAAATCCTTCATCTTCAGCACGGAAACTATGGTTATAGGGCAATCCTAAACACGTTTTAACTCGGGTTATTGCATTTTTTATGACTGAATCATCATAAATGGTTGCGATCAGATTATATTTAGCCCTCGCTAAAAAGTCATTAAGGGGTTGTTGAATCACGCCATGCTGTTGAGTGGCTTCTATGACGATATTATTACCAACATATAACCCAACATGGTTTATCTGTTTGATTATTTCATCCGTGTCGGCACCAGAATGCGTCACTGCGGTATTGAATTCGCTTTCTTCATTCTGGGCTTGGAAAATAATATCGCCAATTTGCATGGTTATTTGCGTGCGTGGTGGCGCCATAATGAGAACATTACGCAAGTTGCAATAATAAATTTAGCTGCATCAACACCAACAAAAGGTAAGTAGCCGACTTTTAGTGCTTCGATAAGTGAAATATGCATATATCCCATTAGATAAACGACACCAAATACAAATAAGAGTTGATGTGCACAAGCGAAGGCAATTAAACCTAAAATAAAGTGACGATCGTATCCTTTTTCGGCAGCAAAACCGGCTAAATAAGCACTAAATATATAACCATACAAATAACCTGATGACGGTGAAGCTAATGCCATAATTCCACCGCTACCGTTAGCGAATAGTGGTAATCCCATTGCACCTAAAAAGAGATATTGAAGTATGGTTAATGCACCTAGTTTACGACCTAAAAAAGCGCCAATTAACAATACGGCTAACGATTGAAGTGTGAATGGTACTGGGTAGGTGGGAATACTGATATTAGCTGCTAACCCTAGCAGTAGGGCCGCCCCTGTAGTTGCACACAGTTTGCGTTGCCAAGATGATAAGTTAAATAGTGTATTGATATAAGTTGGATAATATGTTGTGAGTTTCATTATTTTCTACCATTAAAAGATAAACAGTAGTGCAATAATAATACAAAAATTTATAATGTAAACTTTTTTGTTTTAAAAATGTTTACATTATTCTTTAATCTATTTAAACAAATAGTGACGTTATACTAAGTAAGGGTTAGTCATTCGTTCATTACCAAAGCTCGACATCGGGCCATGACCAGGTACAAAGATAAAATCGTCGCCTAATGGAAAGAGTTTATGGGTAATTGATGAGATCAGATCTGCATGATTTCCGCGAGGAAAGTCGGTTCGTCCAATACTGCTTTTGAACAGCACATCACCCACAAACGCAATTTTATCTTGTTTGTTAATAAATACGATATGACCCGGAGTATGACCTGGGCAGAATAAAACATCTAAAGTGACATTTCCTACTTTTATTTGTTCACCTTCGGTTAACCAGCGATCGGGTAAAAAGCTATCAATATGAGGAAAACCAAATTGTATGCATTGTTGTGGTAAGCCTGACAGTAAAAATTCATCTTCTTGGCTAGGTCCAATAATTTTAACGTTATAGTGTTTAGCTAATTCCACCGCTGCACCAACATGATCTAAATGACCGTGGGTAACCAGTATTTGTTTAATATCTACATTAAGCTTTTCAACTGCTTTTTTTAGTAGTTCTGGCTCACCACCTGGGTCGATAAATGCGGCTTGATTTGTTTCATCACACCAAATAATGCTACAGTTTTCTTGAAAAGCTGTAACGGGAATGATTTGATACTGAAACATATTGTTATCTCCTTGTTGTTTAGTGCCGAGCCGTTAAATTTTGACCATCTTCTTTTGTTAATTGAGCAAAGATTATGCTTGATAGCATAGTTACCACACCTAGTATAACAAAGGATAGCTGAAATGCGTGAATAGTCGTTGTTGAGTTGCTAAATAATCTAACCAATACCGCACCAAAGCCAGTACCAAAACTGATAGCTAATTGTTGATTGACCGCCATTAAACTATTGCCACTGCTAGTGTTTTCGCCTTGTAGGTTAGCTAAAGTTATACTATTCATTGAGGTAAATTGCATTGAGTTAACGCCACCAATACAAAATAGTAAAATACCTAATATGACTAGTGGTGTGGTTAAATTTAATAATGACAGTAAAAGAATCAATATTCCCGCTAAAATAGTATTTGCAACCAACACAAAACGATAGCCTAATCGAGCCAATAATTTGGTAATAAAAAATCGCGTAAAAATTGAAGCGATCGCCATTGGTACTAACATCATTCCGGCAAACATGGCTGAATAGCCAAATCCAACCTGTAAAAATAACGGAATAAGAAAAGGTACACCTGAAATACCTAAGCGACAAACTAAATTCCCGATAATGCCAATTTTGAATGTACGGATATTGAATAATGAGAGTGGAAACAGCGGTGCTTGTCTCTTTTGGGCGTAGCTACGATAAATAAAGAGAAATACGATGCTAATAATAGCAAGCGATAGCGGTAAATAATATTGTTGACCTTCATTTAAACATTCAATACTCAGCGTCGCGCTGATGAAGGTTATAACAATAAAAATAAATCCAAATGCGTCAAAAGGCATATGTTCACCTTTTAGGTTCGGCATATATTTTAAGCTGACAAGCACGCCTAAAATACCAATGGGCAAATTAATCAAAAAGACCCAATGCCAACTTACCATATCAACCAAATAACCACCTAAAACAGGTCCGAGTACCGGTCCAATTAATCCGGGAATGGTGGCAGTATTTAATGCGGATAAAAACTCATTACGTTTAAATGCCTTAATTAAAACCAAACGGGAAACGGGGACCATCATTGAGCCACCAATGCCTTGAATTACTCTTGATATATCTAAGAATATTAACGAATTAGATAGCGCACAAAGCAATGATCCTAATGTAAAGAGTGCGACCGCCATGACAAACACGTTTTTGGTACCAAATTTGTCAGATAAAAACCCACTTACCGGAATAAATAGTGCCAAGGTTAATGCGTAACAAATTACCGCTGATTGCATATTTAATGGCGATTCATTGAGATCTTTAGCCATGGTTGGCAGCGCAGTATTTAAAATCGAGGTATCAAGCGATTGCATAAAAAAAGCAAAGGCTGCAATCCAAGGTAATATTCGATAGACAAAAGGAGGTAATTCGCGATTCATTTTATTCAGCCTAATATTATTAAATTGCACGAACGATATGCTTAGCGCTAAGATTATGCTCTCTTACCTTTATGATTGGGTAAGAGAGCCCATGAATGCTATTTTATGATAATTAATTATTAGCTTTTTTCTTATCTTTAACCGGTTTGCCTTGCCAATAACCCGCCAAGAGTGAGCCAGAAATATTGTGCCAAACAGAAAATACCGCAGCTGGCAGTGCTGATAAAGCTGAAAAATAGGTGGTACCCAGTGTTGCAGCTAATGCTGAGTTTTGCATTCCCACTTCTAAAGACATGGTTCGGCAGGTCGATTCATCAAATCCAAATAAACGTCCTCCCCAATAACCACCTAACAAACCAATTCCATTATGGATGATTACTGCAAAAATGACCATTATACCGACTTGACCAATGAGCGCATGACTACCCGCTACAACTATGCAAATAATTAATAAAATACATAACATTGAGAGTAATGGTAGGAAGCGCTCACATTTTTTTACTACTGAATATAAAAAGTGATGAACAATTAATCCCAATAATATTGGAACAAGTACGATTTGGACAATATGCACTAACATATCCCATACAGGTACTTCAACAGTGGTGCCGACTAATAGTAGTGTAAGTAGTGGGGTGACCACGACACCAACAAGTGTTGATACTGATGAGATGGTGACTGATAAAGCCACATCACCCTTAGCTAGATAAATCATTACATTCGAGGCGGTTCCACTCGCAACACTACCAACTAAAACCATGCCAACTAATAACTCAGGTCGCATGGTAAATAATTTAGATAAGATCAATGCGGTTAGTGGCATAACAATATAATGCAGTAGGGTGCAAATTATTACCGCTTTAGGTTTGGTAACGACGCGTTTAAAATCATCAATACTTAACGTTACGCCCATGGTAAACATGACAAACATTAATAGTTGTGATGTATGAGGGCGAATTGGAAGGAATGCGTTAGGTAAAAAATAGGCGATTATTGCGCAAAGCACTGCCCATAGAGGAAATAATCGAGTAAGTGAAATAAGGGATTGCACAAATAACTGACTATAGCGTCGAGACATAAGCACCACCTTGTGGCTGAATAATTTTTTAATAATTATATGGTTAAGTTTGATTTAGTCTTTCCATTTTATTGATTCTATTAAATAGCGTCAAGGTATTTGTTAGAATTGTGTCGCGTATTTCTATCGGATTTTCAGGACGTAATTGACAAAGAATCTTAAAAATATCGACAATATTTTCTGGTCGATTGATTTGTCCTTGCCGGCCACTTAACGGCATGTCAGGTGCATCGGTTTCTAACACTAAACTTTCGAGCGGTAATTTGGCGATGGTTTGACGAGTTTTATTGGCTCGCGCATAGCTTATTACGCCACCCACACCAATGTAATAGCCTAATTTAACAAATTGCATGGCTTGTTGATAACTTCCAGAAAAACCGTGGATCACGCCACGATAGGGTAAATTGGCTTGATGTAATTCATGATAGATAACATCGTGTGTTTTGCGGGAATGGATTAAAACCGGTAAATCAAAGCGCTTGGCTATACTCAATTGTGCTCGAAAAAAATCAAGTTGCTGTTGCCACGCAATCGAGTTGTCATAACGATCCAAACCGATTTCGCCAATAGCGACTATTTTTTTTGAGTGAGTACTAACTTTATCTACTAATATTTCAAGGTCAGTAGGGGAGTGTTGATATATAGGATGTAGGCCAAGTGCAGCATAAAGTTCATGATACTGTCCGCTGAGTTGCAAAATTTCGCTAAAATGATCGGCACATACGGCCGGAATAATTAAACCAGTAATCTGAGCTTGGCGAATGTGGTTGATTGAATTATCTAAATCGGTAACAAAAGCAGGAAAATTGAAATGGCAATGTGTATCAATAAACATAATGCCTCCTATTCTTCGACTTGATGTAATAATACCGGTAATAAAAATCGCTGAGCAAGATGGATTATTTGCTCAATTAATTCATTGTTCAACTCAGGGTATAATCTTGCGTAATAACTATCACATTCAGCGGAGTGAAATTGTCCACCTTGCCATGCATTTAATAATTTACTGATAGCTTTTTCACTCGGCTCAATTTCTGCTGTTTTTGGATTATATGCGGTAATTAACCAACTCCATGCACTTTGTAATGGTAACAACATCGGTTGATTAATACCTTGTATATAACCGTCAACCAAATCAGTTAATATTGCTAAAGCTTGGTTAGCATCAATGTGTGAAAAACGCCATTGATTGTCTTCTCGCCCATATAATCGACTTTGGCTTTTATCTGTATTTAAAATACAATAAATTAAATGGTCAATCCATAATGATATACCATCACGAATAGAGAGATTAGTCGGTCGCCAAGTTAAAATGCCATCTTGTTGAATATGAGTTAACCATCCTTGTAATTGATAATGTTGTTTATTTATCGAAATGGTTAAATTCACCTCTGACGTTGAAAGATCGGTTCGCTCTTTAAGGATTTTGTTAGCTAATGGCTGTAATAATTCACATTGTTCATCATAAATAATCTCACCAAAAAAACCATCTGGTAATTCACCCGTCAATGTCAGGCGTTGATACAAATTATCAGTTGAGTCCTTAGTGATCATCTCATTTAGAATCTGTAAATTGAGTTGATAGCGTTTCAAGCTATCTAGGCTAAAGTTTTCAGCATCGGGTAATGTATCATCTAAATAATTGATATAAAAATTAAAGCGTTTTTGTAAAAAGAATCGAATAGAGTGTTGATAAAATCGCTTTAGTTCATCCAATTTGATGTTATCAACAACCATATTGGTGATATCACTGATAAATGATTGGCTTTCCCCTGCTTTTAACGCTGCTGGTAACCACTCATCGGCATAACTTCTTGGCTCATTTAAGAAATTTAGCGGATTAAATGGGGTGCGGGTATGCAATGTTTTTAATTTATCTATTAGATGATTTTTTTTAGTGGAATTTTCATCCGTTGCATAATACTGCACAATATAATCCCAAAGTTCATCAACCAATATCGATGGATAACGTTCGCTATCATCTTTCATATCACGGCCAATATAACTGATATAGAGTTGATTTTGTGCCGATAAAATAGCTTCTAAAAATAGATAACGATCATCAATACGTCGACTACGATCGCCGCGTCTTGGATTTTGTGCAATTAAATCAAAATCTAAAGGTAATGATGTTCTTGGGTAGTCACCATCGTTCATACCTAATAAGCAAACCAATTTAAACGGAATAGAACGCATTGGCATCATAGTACAAAAGTTTATTTTACCAACTAAGAATCGATGCGCTAAGTGGCTTTGTTCCAATCGGGTTTGCATAGCATCATGTAAGACGGTTATCGAAATATTGTCGGTAAAATTGGCATTTAAACCACTGCTAATCAGTTTTTCCCACTCTTCTTGGATCATGAGTAAAATTGATTCACGCGATGTATTGCTAACAAAGAAGTCATTGATAAGCTCAATACAGCAACTTTGCCATTCAGATAACGGTTTGTCTTCACTTAAAATATTTAGCCATTTACGTACAGATTTTATAAATTCTGCTAATTGGCCAATTAATTCGGCATCTAATCCTGTAGCCCCATCATAAGGTAATATCTGTTGCCAGCCACCTTGTTCACTATTCATGGTATAACCAAGTAGTAAGCGCTCAATACCAAATAGCCAACTGTGAGCATTTTCGAGACCAAAACGAATACCAGACTCAATAATCCAAGTATGTAATAAAGTTAGTTGTGGCTCACTTATGGTAAATTTTTCAGCAATTGCTGGGATTTCTAGCAGGTTAAATAACTCTTCGGCAGTAAAGCGGCTTTCAGTAAAGTTTAAGATAGCAAAAAATCCTTGCACAATGGGATCGATGTTACGCGCTTTTTGATCGGAAATGGTAAATGGTAAATGACGTTGTCCTTCAGCATTTCCAAATACGGATCGAATATAAGGTACATACTTATCAATATCTGAAACCATGACAATACAATCACGTAATTCCAGTGTTGGATCGGCATCAAATGCCGATAATAGATAATCATAAAGTACTTCGACTTCCCGCTGTTCGCTATGACAAGCATGAAATGTTATCGATCTATCTTGGTTATCGATTTCATCTACTGGTGCTTCACGGTAGAGCTCTAAAATATCTTGCTGAATAGCATGTAATAGACAATTACGTTCATTGTCGACAAAGAGATCAATATCCTGCTTATTTTGAAACTCTTGCAATAAAAATAGGTTATCTCGTCCCAATTTTCCCCACGATGTCAGTAGTGGGTTTTGTGTATCCGATATTTCAACAATATCTCCCCAATACCATTTACAAGGGTTGTTAAACATGAGGTGAACGTCTATATGTTGTCCAAGTGCGGATAATAGTGATAGATAAATTGGGGGCAAAGAGGTGATGCCAAAAATATAAATCCGCTTAGGTAAATTGTTTAATCGGGCGCGATCAAAGTCACTATCTAACATAATCTCTAACATTTGTTGATAAATGTTAGCACGATGATAGGGTTGGCTAATCGAGATGAGTTGACGCCATAATTCCGCTTGCCACTTCTCATCCGGGTGGTTGTTTAATTCAGTTACTGTTTGATTGGCTTCCCATTTGGCTAGCCAGTCCGGGCGATAAACTAAATACTGGTCAAATAATTTTGCTATGCGAGTTGCTAATTGGTACTGTTTTCGTTCTTCTTTATCAATATTAAGATAAAATTTTATTGTTTCAAATTCTGGCCGCTCAATAATTTTTGGCAATAGATAATATAAACGCCAAGTCATTGATTCGACATTATAACTATTTTCAATTGGTGCCTCAGGCAGAAGGGCTTGGTATAACTGCCAAATAAATTGACTCGGAAAGGGAAAATCAACATTAGCCACAATACCAAGATCGTTAGCCAATTCAATTTGTAACCACTGCGCCATCCCTTGGCTTTGCACAATGACCATATCAGGTGTAAACACTTGCTCTAAGGGGTCTCTGCGCATTAATTCGCTGACTAATGATTTGAGTAAATCGACTTGATTAGAATGATAAATAGTAAACATGGTTACATTAGTTTTAATATAATTAAATTGATTATCGCCGATTGTTATTAATAAATCCAGTTACGTATAGGCTGTGTTTTTTATATCGTAATTATTCTTATAATATCCACTCACTTTTGTAAAAAAAGTTGAGGAACGGGGTTTTTGAAGGGGAAAGTTGTGTTTTTTCGTTATCAAATGATGCGATTAAGTCGCTAATAAAAAAGGCTACAATTTATTAATTTGTAACCTTTATTGCTTTGTTGAATGATCAACGTATATTTTATTGACCCATACGACGCGTTAACTCGATAACACGTATTTTTGCTAAGGCTTTTGACAGTTCAGCAGATGCTTGAGCAAAAGACATATCATCGCTTGGGTGATTAATGTGTTCTTGTGCTTGTCTTACTGCTTCTTGCGCCCTTGCTTCATCTAAGTCTTCACCACGAATAGCGGTATCAGCTAAGATTGTGACCAAAGTTGGTTGTACTTCTAAAATACCACCTGATAGATAGATAAACTCTTCTTCACCATTGGCTTTTACAATCCCGACCATTCCCGGCTTTATAGTGGTCAGTAACGGAGTGTGACCGGGATAAATTCCGAGTTCACCTTCTCGCCCTGTGACTCTGATTCGCTGAACATCACCTGAAAAAAGGTGAGATTCAGCACTAACAACTTCTAATTGATAGGAAGTTAGTGCCATAATGCTCTCTCCGTTCTATAAATCTCTTAGAGAGATTTTGCTTTCTCAATCGCTTCGTCGATTGAACCAACCATATAAAATGCCTGTTCAGGAATATGGTCATAATCACCGTTCATAATACCTTTAAATGCACTGATGGTGTCTTTTAATGGTACGTATTTACCTGGTGAACCAGTGAACACTTCCGCAACGAAGAATGGTTGAGATAAGAAACGTTGAATCTTACGTGCTCGAGCAACAGTTAATTTATCATCTTCCGATAATTCATCCATACCAAGAATTGCAATGATATCTTTTAATTCTTGATAGCGTTGAAGAATTGACTGTACGCCACGAGCACAATCGTAATGTTCTTGACCAACAACAAGTGGATCTAATTGACGACTTGTTGAGTCAAGTGGGTCAACCGCTGGGTAAATCCCTAATGATGCGATTTGACGACTTAATACGATTGTTGCATCCAAGTGAGCAAAGGTTGTTGCCGGCGATGGGTCAGTTAAGTCATCGGCTGGTACGTATACTGCTTGGATTGAGGTAATTGAACCGGTTTTAGTTGAGGTGATACGTTCTTGTAATAACCCCATCTCTTCTGCTAATGTCGGTTGGTAACCTACCGCAGATGGCATACGACCTAATAGTGCAGATACTTCGGTACCGGCTAAGGTATAACGGTAAATATTATCGATAAATAATAGTACGTCTTTACCTTCGTCACGGAATTTTTCCGCCATGGTTAAGCCAGTTAACGCTACGCGTAAACGGTTCCCTGGTGGCTCATTCATCTGACCATAAACTAACGATACTTTATCAAGTACGTTTGATTCTTTCATTTCATGATAGAAGTCGTTACCTTCACGAGTACGTTCACCCACACCAGTAAATACTGAGTAACCTGAGTGCTCGATCGCGATGTTACGAATTAATTCCATCATGTTAACGGTTTTACCCACACCCGCACCACCAAATAGACCAACTTTACCACCTTTTGCAAATGGACAAATTAAGTCGATAACTTTGATACCGGTTTCAAGTAATTCTGTTGAGTTAGCCAACTCTTCGTATGTTGGTGCTGCACGGTGAATCGCCCAACGCTCTTCTTCACCAATAGGACCTGCTTTATCAACAGGATCACCAAGTACGTTCATAATTCGGCCAAGTGTTTTTGTTCCCACAGGAACTTCTATGCCGTGACCTGTATTTACTACTTTAAGTCCACGTCTTAAACCATCAGATGAGCCCATTGCAATACAACATACAACGCCACCACCTAATTGTTGCTGAACTTCCAGAACTAATTTTTCAGTGCCAGTTTCCACTTCTAATGCATCATATACCTTTGGTACTGCATCTTCTGGGAATTCGACATCAACCACCGCACCGATGATCTGGACAATCTTTCCAGTAGCCATTTTTATTCCTCTACGTCTTTTTCTTAACTATAAGCCAATATTTAGCACTAACCTGAAACAGCAGCTGCACCCGATACAATATCAATTAATTCGTTGGTAATCGCACCTTGACGTGCTTTGTTATACACAATTTGTAATTCATTAATTAAATTTGCTCCGTTATCGGTTGCTGCTTTCATGGCCACCATTCTTGCTGCTTGTTCACTCGCTAAATTGTCAACCACCGCTTGATAGACTTGTGATTCAATATAACGACGTAAAATCACATCTAATAATGATTTTGCATCTGGCTCATAAATATAATCCCATGATGAAGCTTTTAGCTCTTTATCTTCTGAATGTGGTAATGGTAATAATTGCTGTATTGTCGGCTTTTGCGACATGGTATTAATAAATTTATTGGTTACTATATATAATTTATCAATTTTACCGTTGTCATATGCCTCAAGCATTGTTTTTACCGGACCAATTAAATCAGATAAAGTGGGTTCGTCACCTAAATTAGTTACTTGGGTTAAAATATTCGTTTTTACTGAAGAGAAAAACGATACCCCACGTGAACCAATTAAAGCCACATCTGCTTCAACACCTTTCTCTTGCCATGCTGACATATCAGCAATGACAGTTTTGAAAAGATTGATATTTAATCCACCACATAAACCACGATCGGTTGATATGATAAGATAGCCAACTCGCTTTACATCTCTTTCTTCTAAATAGGGATGTTTGGCGCCTATTTGAGCTAACGCTAAATGTCCAATTACTTCACGAATCATTTCAGCATATGGACGACTAGCAGCCATTCTGTCCTGCGTTTTACGCATTTTAGAGTTGGCTACCATTTCCATCGCTTTGGTGATCTTTTGCGTACTTTGGATACTGGCAATTTTCGTTCTAATCTCTTTTGCATTAGCCATTTGTTACCTCACCCTTACCAAGTTTGAGTTGATTTAAAGCTTTCAAGCAATGCTTTTAACTTACTTTCAATCTCATCGTTGTAATTGCCTGTCTCGTCGATCTGTTTTACAAAATCGGCATATTGACTATGGGCATAAGATAGAAGTGCTGTTTCAAATGATAATACTTTAGCAAGTTCAACATCTTCTAGATAACCACGCTCAGCGGCATAAAGTACAATTGATTGCTCTGCAACAGTCATTGGTGAATATTGCTTTTGTTTGAGTAATTCAGTTACTTTTTCACCGTGGCTTAATTGGTTTCTTGTTGCTTCGTCTAAGTCAGATGCAAATTGTGAGAAAGCGGCTAATTCACGATATTGTGCAAGAGCTGTACGAATACCGCCTGATAATTTTTTCATTATCTTAGTTTGAGCAGCACCACCCACACGAGAAACCGAGATACCTGGGTTTACCGCAGGACGGATACCCGAGTTGAATAAGCTGGTTTCAAGGAAGATCTGACCATCTGTAATCGAAATTACGTTAGTTGGTACGAATGCAGAAACGTCACCCGCTTGAGTTTCGATAATTGGTAACGCAGTTAATGAACCGGTTTTACCTTTTACTTCGCCTTTAGTGAACTCTTCAACATAAGCTTCGTTAACACGAGCAGCACGTTCAAGTAAACGTGAGTGAAGATAGAACACGTCACCAGGGTAAGCTTCACGCCCAGGTGGACGACGAAGTAGTAATGAAATTTGACGATAAGCAACGGCTTGTTTCGATAAATCATCATAAACAATTAGTGCATCTTGTCCGCGATCACGGAAGTATTCTCCCATAGCACAACCCGCGTAAGGTGCTAAGTATTGTAATGCTGCTGATTCAGATGCTGATGCAACAACCACAATGGTATTTTTAAGTGCACCGTGCTCTTCAAGTTTACGCACTACGTTAGCAATAGTTGATTGTTTTTGACCGATTGCGACGTAAATACATTTAACACCAGAATCACGTTGATTAATAATGGCGTCGATGGCTAATGCGGTTTTACCGGTTTGACGGTCACCGATGATAAGTTCACGTTGACCACGACCAATTGGAATCATTGAGTCAACCGCTTTATAACCAGTTTGTAACGCTTGGTCAACAGATTGACGATCGATAACGCCTGGCGCAACAACTTCTACAGGTGAGAAGCCGTCATGTTGAATCGAACCTTTACCATCAATTGGTTCACCAAGTGTGTTAATAACACGGCCTAATAAACCATCACCTACTGGTACCTGTAAAATACGGCCAGTACATTGTACTTTCATCCCTTCAGATAAGTCTTCGTATGGTCCCATGACCACCGCACCAACAGAATCTCTTTCAAGGTTTAATGCCATTGCATATCGGTTGCCTGGTAATGCAATCATTTCGCCTTGCATGACATCAGTTAATCCGTGGATTCGAAGGATACCATCACTTACTGAGATGATCGTTCCTTCATTGTGAGCATCACTCACAATATTGAACTGAGCTATCCGCTCTTTAATTAGTTCACTTATTTCAGTTGAATTTAGCTGCATTATCAGTCCCCTTAAGACTGTAGAACGTCATTTAGTCGATTTAGACGTCCTCTGATACTACTATCAATAACCATATCGCCCGTACGAATAATAAAACCAGAAATGAGCGATTTATCAATATGACATTTTAGTTTTACTTTTCGTGATAAACGTTTTTCGACAGCGACAGAAATTTTATCAAGTTGTTCACTAGTAAGCTCATTGGCAGAAATTACATCAACGTCTGCTTGGGCTTCTCTTTCTAAACAGTATTGCTCAAACAATGTTAACACTTCAGGAAGAAGGGATAAGCGTTTGTTTTCAGCCATCACTTTAATAAAATTAGTGCTAAACTCATCAAGCACATCTTTACAGATGTTGATGAGTAAGTTAGCCACTGAATCGGTTTTCATGTCAGATGTTAAAATGCTTTTTATTTGAGCATCTTTGCTCACTTCAGCAGTTAACACTAACATTTTGTGCCATGATTCGATGCTATTTTTTTCAACAGCAAAGTCGAAAGCGGCTTTAGCATAAGGGCGAGCAATCGTAATTAAGTCAGCCATTGCTCTATTCTCCTTATAGTTCAGCTACGAGTTTATCAATGATGTCGCTGTTAGCGGCTTCATTAACAGAACGTTCAATAATTTTTTCTGCACCGGCAATAGCGAGTGTAGCGACTTGTTGTTTAAGCTCTTCACGAGCGCGTTTACGCTCAGCCTCAACTTCAGCAAGTCCTTGAGCAACAATCCTTTCTTTTTCACGAGTAGCTTCTTGTTTAGCTTCTTCTAGAATGGCTGCTTTGCGTTTATTCGCTTGCTCAATAATTGCATTAGCCTCAACCTTAGCCTGTTGCATTATGTCAGATGTATTTGCTTTGGCTAATTCCAAATCTTTTTTTGCTGTTTCTGCTGAAGCTAATCCTTCCGCTATCTCTTTTTGGCGTTTTTCAATCGCTCGGATAACCGGAGGCCAAACAAACTTCATACAGAACCAAACAAACAATACAAATGTAATTGCTTGGCCGAGGAGAGTTGCGTTCATATTCATGAGACAATTCCTCTTAAATTATTATTAACCAGCAACAGCAAAAATAACATATAGCGCAATACCCACACAAATCATAGGAATCGCATCAACTAAGCCCATAACGATAAAGAATTGTGTACGTAACATAGGCATTAATTCTGGTTGACGAGCAGCACCTTCTAAGAATTTACCACCTAATAGACCGATACCAACTGCACCACCGATTGCAGCTAATCCCATCATTATGCCAGCGGCTACAAATAACATACTCATACTATCCATTATATACTCCAGTTTATTATCTAAAAAAAGTTAAAATTAATGATCTTCTGTTGTTGAGGCCATCGCTAAATAGACGATAGTCAACACCATAAAAATAAATGCTTGTAAGGTGATTATCAAAATATGGAAGATAGCCCATGGTAGTGATAATACCCATTGTGACCACCAAGGTAATAATGCTGCTATTAAGATGAAGATAAGTTCACCAGCATACATGTTACCGAAGAGTCGTAATCCTAAAGAAACAGGTTTAGCTAATAAGCTAACAAGTTCAAGGACTAAATTGATTGGTGCAAATGCCCAATGATTAAATGGATGCAAGGTGTATTCTTTAATAAACCCTGAAATCCCTTTATATTTGATTGAATAAATGATGATAAGTGCAAAGACACCGAGTGACATTGACATTGTGATACTCACGTCAGCTGTCGGTACGACTCTTAAATGAGATAGACCTAAATATTGTCCCGCATAAGGTAGGAAATCAACAGGAATTAGATCCATTAAGTTCATTAAAAATACCCAGATAAACACAGTAAGTGCTAAAGGGGCAATGAGTTTATTTTGACCTGTGAACATGTCTTTGACAGTATTATTTACAAATTCAAAGATCATCTCTACCGCACATTGAAGTTTACCTGGTACGCCACTCGTCGCTTTCCTTGCTACACAATGGAAAATCCATAAGAAAAGCACACCAAGTACAATTGAGAAGAACAAGGAATCAAGATTAAAGGTCCAAAAACCAGAACCAACTTGTAAGTTCTCCAGATGGTGTTTTATATAAGCTTGCGGTGAAGCTGGAGAGGAAACTGCCATATAACCCTCTTACCTATTTTAAAAATAAAAACTACAGTTTGTTTTTGCCTTAAAAGGTATAAACAATCACTGCAATAACCGAAGCTATTATTTTAAACCTAATTCCCTATAATAAGTCAACAACTGATTAAAAAAATAAAGAATTTAGACACTTTTTACTAATTTTGTGTAAAGAATAACAGCTTTACCGATCACTTTATTAGAAATATTGTTCATCAATAGCTTAATTAATGATGAAAAAATAGGCTAATTTGATGCTTTAACTGCATTGGCAATTTGTTCCGCTAATTTTTGTACTTGAGAGTGATTACTACCTTCTACCATTACGCGGATAAGCGGTTCGGTGCCTGATTTGCGTATCAATACCCGACCTTCATTGCCAAGTTGCGTTTCTGCCTGTTCAATTGCAGATTTGACCGCAGCATTGGCTAATGGGTTTCCTGTATAACGAACGTTAATTAATATTTGTGGTAGCATGGTCATGCCTTGACATAATTCAGCGAGTGACATGTTATTTCTTATCATTGCCGCCAGAACTTGTAAGCCTGCAACAATACCATCGCCTGTTGTGGTTTTATCAAGTAAAAGGACATGGCCTGAATTTTCTGCGCCTAATCGCCAATTTTTTTCAACCAGCATTTCAAGCACATAACGGTCCCCCACTTTTGCTCGTACAAATGGGATGCCAAGATTTTTAAGGGCGATTTCAAGTCCCATGTTGCTCATCAAGGTCCCGACAACGCCACCTTTAAGTTGACCTTGCCTTAAGGCTTCACGAGCAATAATGTAAATAATTAAATCACCATCAATTCTATTGCCTTTATGATCAACCATAATGATGCGATCACCATCACCATCAAGAGCAAAGCCTAAGTCAGCTTTTTCTTCAAGGACAGTTTTAGTTAATGCTTTTACATCAGTAGCACCACAGTTTTCATTAATATTGACTCCATCCGGTTCGCAACCAATTTTTATTACTTTAGCACCAAGTTCTCGAAGTACTTTTGGGGCAATGTGGTAAGTGGCTCCATTGGCACAATCCACAACAACTTTTAGTCCTGATAGACTTAAGTCGTGATCAAAGGTGCTTTTACAAAATTCGATGTATCGACCCGCTGCATCGGTTATTCGGCTTGCTCGACCAAGTTGTTTTGATTCAACACAGTCGATCTGTTTTTCAAGCTCGGCTTCGATTTCTAATTCAATGGCGTCATCGAGTTTTCGCCCTTCAGTTGAGAAAAATTTAATACCGTTATCATAAAATGGGTTATGGGAGGCCGATATGACTACACCCGCATCAGCCCGAAATGTGCGAGTTAGATAAGCAATGGCAGGTGTTGGCATTGGTCCAGTAAAAGCAGCAGCGACGCCCGCGGAGGCAAATCCTGCTTCTAAAGCCGATTCAAGCATATAACCTGAAATACGGGTATCTTTACCGATGAGGACTTTTTTAACACCATCTTTAGCCAGTACTCGTCCTGCTGCCCAGCCTAACTTGAGGGCGAAATCAGGCGTTATAGGATATTCTCCAACTTTTCCACGAATACCATCTGTCCCAAAATATTTCCGATTAGACATGTTATTTCCTCATACTAAAGTTTTTTATTTGACCAATTGCCTTTCTTATAAGTCGTTTTTTATCCTATAAAAGGAAGCGAAGTAAAATTATTCTCGATTGTCATTAGCAAATTTTAATAATACTTGGCTCTCTTTTATAAAACGTTCAGCATAACTGCCAAACCATTTAGTTACTTCATTAAAATTTTCAATGAATTTAGTTTTATCTCGTTGTTCAATTAATTTAACCATTTGTCCAAAACATTCATAATAGCGTTTGATTAACTCAATATTTTCATCTGACGCCATGATGATATCGGCATAAAGAACGGGATCTTGAGCAAATAAGCGACCAACCATCATTAACTCCAAGCGATAAATAGGTGATGATAAGGTAATTAATTGTTCTAAATCAGCGTGTTCTCGTTGTAAATTTACACCGTATGAGAACGAAGTAAAATGGCGTAATGCTTGAATAAACGACATACATTTGTCATGCTCTTTGGCATCAATCGCGCACAAATTGGCTCCCCAAATTCGCATCTGTTCAATTAACCATTGATATTGCTCAGGATATCGACCTTGGCAGTAGACAATGACTTGTTTGGCTAAATTTGGCACGTCAGGACCAAACATTGGATGCAATCCAACCACAGGCCCCGCGTGTTTGGCTAGCATGGCTTGTAAAGGTTTGACTTTGATTGATGTAAAATCGGTTAAAATGCAATCTTTAGGTAACGGTGGTAATTGTTCAATGATTTCGCATGTTTTGTTGATAGGTACTGTAACAATAACGGCAGCGGCATCAGCGACAACTTCGGCTGCTTGATGCATGGTTTTGGAACCTAAGGTTTTAACTTCATAACCTGATAGGGTAAATAGTTTGGCAAATAGTCTACCCATTTGTCCATTACCGCCAATGATGACAATCGAGCCTTTGCCGTTGTAAACTTTTTTAAAACCTTTGTCGTTTTCACTTATATAGGACTCACGCATTAATCGGCGTAAAATATCTTCAATTAAGGCGGGTGATATGCCTAAGTTTTCAGCTTCTTGTTTACGTTTAGCTAACATATCGGCTTCACGTTTAGGATCATAAATCGGAATTCCATGCTCGCTTTTTACCTCACCAACTTCAGCAACTAATGCTAGTCGTTGACTAATTAAAGCTAAAATTGATTTGTCGACTTCATCAATTTTATGACGCAATGAAAGTAATTCCTTAGACATATTGTTGATCCTTTAATCACTAGTTATAGCTTTCGCTGTAATTGCTTAACAGTATAACGTATTTTTGGTAGCATGGGTCAATTGCAAAATTAAATCAAATACAATAAATTTATGATTAAAGTTTTATCTTTTAATATTAATAGTATTCGTATTAGAATCCATCAATTAGCTGCGATTATTGAAAGACATCAGCCCGATATCATTGGTTTACAAGAGACTAAAGTTCATAATGACCAATTTCCAATCGAGGAACTTAAGCAATTTGGCTACCATTTATATTATCACGGTCAAAAAGGTTATTACGGTGTAGCTTTATTGACTAAGCAAAAACCGTTATCGGTCGAGTGTGGGTTTCCGACCGATGAAGATGGTGCACAATGTCGATTAATGGTAGCTGAGTTTCCGACTAGCAAAGGTAATTTAACCGTCATTAATGGTTATTTTCCGCAAGGTGAAAGTTTGCATAATGAAATTAAATATCCAGCTAAGCGTAAATTTTATCAAGATTTAGTTGAATATATACAGGATCGACAGCTGAATAGCCAATTATCACTCGTTATGGGTGATATGAATATTTGTCCAACTGATTTAGATATTGGGATTAATGAAAATAACCGCAAACGGTGGTTAAGTGCGGGTAAATGCTCTTTTTTACCTGAAGAGCGTGAATGGATAAATAATTTAATGGCAGCAGGTTATACTGATACTTACCGTCATGCCAACCCAGATACACAGAGATTTTCTTGGTTTGATTATCGTTCCAGAGGTTTTAGTGTAAAAACCGGATTACGAATCGATCTTATCTTAGCTAGTGAAAAACTTATGCAGTATTGTGGTGAAACCGGTATTGATTACGATATTCGTGGTATGGAAAAACCTTCCGATCATGCGCCAATTTGGGCCGACTTTGATTTAGATTAAACTTGTTAGGATAATAGTATGCACAATAGTTCGATTTTATCGGTAAAAGATCTTAATCAAATAGTTAAAGATCTGCTTTCTGATGCTATTGGGCAAGTTTGGTTGGTTGGTGAAATTTCCAATTTTTCTCGCCCAGCTTCAGGTCATTGGTATTTCACATTGAAAGATGATATTGCGCAAGTGCGTTGTGCCATGTTTCGTAATAATAATTATCGTACGGGATTTACCCCTCAAAATGGTCAACAAGTTTTAGTTAATGCCTCGGTAACTCTTTATGAAGCACGTGGTGATTATCAATTGGTTATTAATCAATTACAACCAGCTGGTGCTGGTTTGTTACAACAAAAGTTTGAGCAACTAAAGCAAAAACTGTCAGAAGAAGGATTGTTTGATCCGATTTATAAAAAGTCGTTACCTGATAATATTCGTACGGTTGGAATTATTACTTCGTCAACAGGTGCAGCTCTACATGATATTTGTCAGATATTAAACCGGCGCGATCCAAGTTTGAATTTGATTATTTACCCAACGTCGGTACAAGGTACTGAAGCAGCGGCACAAATTGCCAGAATGATTCAAATCGCGAATATTCGCCAAGAATGTGATGTTTTAATTGTTGGGCGAGGAGGGGGATCGCTTGAAGATCTTTGGTCATTTAATGAGGAGCTTTTAGCTAGAGCTATTTTTGCTAGTCAATTACCTATTATTAGTGCTGTTGGTCATGAAGTTGATTTCACCATTGCTGACTTTGTTGCTGATGTGCGCGCAGCTACCCCATCGGCAGCAGCTGAGTTGGTTAGCCGGGATAAGCTAGAGCAGATTAAAAGTTTACAAGTTCAAGAACAATACTTATGTATGGCGATTGATTACTATTTGGTACGTCGACGAGAATTATTAAATAAGCGTTATCAACGATTGCAATCACAGCATCCTCAAACTAAATTATCTAAGCAATTAAATCGTTTATTAACCAGTCGTCATGCTTTATTTGAAAATATGCAGCACTATTTATCTAAACAATCCTATCGTCATAATGTGCTGGATAAATATTTGTTACGTGTTTCGCCACAACATAAAGTGCTCTATTATGGTCAAAACCTAGAGAGAAAACAGCAACAACTGATTAATCTGGTTCAAAAAAGGTTAACGGATGCTAAGCATGAATTTGTATTAAAAACATCTCAGCTTAATAGTGTTAGTCCACTTGCTACTTTAGATCGTGGTTATTCTGTAACAACTAACCAGCAACAACAAGTGATAAGAACGGTTGAACAAGTGTCTATTGGTGACTTTATTTTAACCCAGCTTAAGACAGGTAAATTAATCAGCCAAATTGTTGAGATAGATAAAAAAAATAAGTAAAACTGCTCTTTTTTCAATAATGTTTAGCGCAACACATTGGATAAAATTGCACCTTAAATAGTATTAAGGATATAATATCTGACATGTTGGAAAATACTAAGAGAATAAAGTGGTTATACATCCTCCAATAGGTATTGATTTAGGTACTACCAATAGTTTAATTTGTGTTTGGCAAAACGGCCAGCCGACACTAATTCCCAATTCAATAGGTGAAGTTGTTACTCCTTCAGCTGTCAGCATTGATGAAGATAATACCATTTTGGTTGGTCATGCGGCTTTATCTCGTTTAACTACTCATCCTAGTCGTAGTGCAGCAGCATTCAAACGTTTTTTAGGTTCAAGTAAAGTTTTTGAGTTGGGCGATCAAAAATTTACCCCAACAGAACTTTCAGCATTAGTTTTAAAATCATTAAAAGCGGATGCTGAAGCTTTCTTGAAACAAGAAATTCGTGATGTCGTGATTTCAGTTCCCGCTTATTTTAATGACGAACAGCGTAAACAAACTCGCTTTGCTGCTGAGCTTGCAGGATTAAACGCAGTCCGTCTAATCAATGAGCCCACCGCTGCTTCAATGGCGTATGGATTACATGAAGAACAATCAGGAAATACGCTGGTTTTTGACTTAGGTGGTGGCACATTTGATGTGACAGTATTGGAATATGCAATGCCAATCATTGAGGTTCATGCATCAGCAGGCGATAACTACTTAGGCGGTGAAGATTTTACTCATGAAATAGTTAAAGCATGTTTGAGTGAATGGGAACTTAAACAAGAAGATATTCCTGTCGATGATTATGCGCGTTTATTGGATTTAGCTGAACAATTAAAATGTAAGCTAAGTGGCGAGCAAATGCATAATTTGACATGGTTTTGGCAAGATAAGCAATGGCAATTTTCATTAAATGAAGTAAGAGCTAAGTCAATTTGGTTGCCATTACTCAATCGATTACGAGCGCCAGTTGAACAAGCATTAAGTGATGCTCGCTTAAAGGCTAATGAACTCGAACATATTGTTTTAGTTGGTGGTTCATCGCAATTAGGTGTGGTTCGTGAATTAGTGACAAAGTTATTTGGTAAACTGCCTTATCGTCATATCAATCCAACTACTATTGTTGCACAAGGTGCAGCTGTTCAGGCGGCATGTCGTTTGCGAAATGCCGATGTTGAAGAGGTTATTCTAACCGATGTTTGCCCATATACACTTGGTATTGAAATTTCTTCGGGTAATATTAAAGGGTTATTTTCGCCAATTATTGAGCGTAATACGATAGTTCCAACTTCAAAGGTAAAAACGTTTTACACTTCATACCCTCAACAAAAAAGTATTATGCTTTCTGTTTATCAAGGTGAGAATCCAAAGGTTGAAAATAACGTTTTAATTGATGAATTTGAAGTGCCAGTCACACCTATGGAAAAAATACAAGGTATTGATGTTCGCTTTAGTTATGATTTAAATGGTTTGCTTGAAGTCGATGTGGTATTACTTGAAACAGGGGCATTGCATGGTAAAGTGATTGATCACAGTCCGATTGGATTAACCGATAAACAAAAACAGGAAAGCCATGACCGATTAGCGGCACTTAAAATTCATCCTCGTGATGAAATGTTAAATCGTACTTTATTAGCAAGATTAGAGCGAGCATGGGCACAATCATTGGGTGATGAACGACTACTCATTGGCTCTTATATCGAAGCTTTTATGGAAGTCTTAAATCAGCAAAATCTTGAAGAGATAGAACAGGTTCGAAGCGAAATTGAATCGAATCTTAACGATCTTAATCGATAATCAGATAGATTTAGAAAATCCCCTTTGGTCATAATTAAATATCTTTTCAAAGGGGATAGTATACAAAGGGGATAGTACACAACGGAAATAGTATAAGCCGTATCTTTGCTTAGCTATCTAATGGTGGTCCATAGCGATTAGTTTGATTAATTGAGGGAGAGAAAATAGATAGACGATATTTTCCGCTACTATATGCATCATTTGAACGTCGCCTAATTGCAAAAATAATATTAATTATAATTAATGCAAATAATATATAGTAAATCATATGATGAGATGATTTCACCCCACTTAACTTTATTATCAAAAAACTTAATATCGCGGTGACGCAACATATTTGATTATAGAAACCTTTGCCATTGGTTCGACCATTCCAACGCCATATTTGATTCGATTTATTTTTAGGTAGTGATTTTGCTTCAAGGTTCTTTTGATTTTCAATATTTTTTGCTAGAAGCAGTGTCGAGCATAAACGTAATATTAAATCATTATCCGTATCACCTTTAATATTTTCCAATTTATTAATTTTATCATCATTAAAAATCATATTATCGTCAGATAAATTTTCATTAAGGGCTTTCAATTGTTTTAATGATTCATAAATATCACGATTATTTTTCCTAAATGAGGAGGAGATTGATAGTTTGCTCTCAAATGCTTTAGCTAATTGTTGCAATGCTTTATCATCACCAGCTAATTTTTGTAAGATCTGATGTAACTCCTCTTTTTGATTCAGTTTATTTAAGATTATTGTATGGAGTAGCATTAAATATGCTGGTGAGTGGTTAGCTAATTTAGCTTGCCATAATTGATCTATATTTTGTTTGATATCGGTAAAATTAACATCCTCAGGTATATCAATAAAATATTCAATGGCATTAGGGTAATTACATAACATACTACTAGTTAGCTTGTTATTACAATCGATCAGATTATATAACTCAACTTCATTTTGCCATTCATTAGACTTAAAAGTATTTAATAGTGGTGTGAGTTGATCATCATCAGGCAAATGAAATAACTGATTATTTTTCCTAATGAAATTTGCAGCTTTAAACGGCGAATTACCAATAGTCACGACCAATAGACAATGACGATACCATTGCCAATATGCATCTTTATTATCAGTAATTAACTCGACTGGTAATTTGGGTAAATTATCTCGCCCTCTGAAATGAAAATATATTGGCCAGTCAAACATCTCCATATTGCGATAGTTAATATTTCTATATAAATTTAGTTTAGCTGTGTCTGGAATATCATCGAATCTATCTAGCCATAAACGACCAAATAAAACATATTCACCATTTTCATCTGGGTCAAACTTAGTTGGAATAATAGTATCATCATAATATAACCAAGCTTTAAATTCTTGGACTGGTGAAAGTTTTGTTAGCCATTCAAGGTGCTGTTTAGCCTGGCGTTGTAGATTTTGTAAGATAAATTGTTCAAATTGATCTTCAAAGTGATCATTTAAGATTGCATGTAATAATGTTTCATTACCGTGTCGTAACATAATTGCATGACGATATAAGCGATAAAAGCTACTGGTTCCATCATCATGTAATAATGTATATAACACTTGGCGATAATTCCAATTAATATCAGTTGCCCATCTAATAACATTAGCAATTTCTTCTGGGTAATCTTCTATTTTTAATTTAAATAATCGCGAGTTTGTAGATGTAGTAAGCTGGGGTATCGCATATAAATATTTATTATCAGTTTCAGCGGGTAGACAATATGATTGATTAAGTGCAAGGAGCAGTAAAGGTAAATAATTTTGATGGTTTTTGGTACACCACTCAATTAACCAAAAAGTAGCTTGCTCTTGATATTGTGGTAAATGATATAACTCTACCCAAAATTGAAAGGCATTTTCTTCATCTTCAAGTAAAGAGTATTGTATTGCTGCAACAACTTTCCATTGATTAGCTTCATCTTGATTGGAATTAGCGATGCGAGTTAAAGCATACTCTAATAAACTTTTATTTTTCACTTTAGCAAAGCTATGCCAATGAGCTAAATCTTCCATCAATTCCTGGTTATTGGGTAAGTAAATCACAGTATGAATAGAAAAATACTTATTTAATTCCTTATAAGGTTTATCCCAAAAAATCCATTGCGCATTACGCACATAATTGATAGTTTCATTTTGTACTGCTTTATTATTTTTAGGTAGGCAGTTATAGTCAAACAAATCACCTCGTTCAATGTGATCGAAAAAATTCTCGTACATTTCAATCTTATCAGGATAGTGATCCATCACTTGTTGGCGCCAACGTAAATTTTCTGCCAATATTTTTACGCAATTAAGTGATATGGTTAATGTATCATAACTGATATCTAACATTTTCCATTTGGCAATATCTAATACAGACATTGGGTAATCAAAAAAGGAGGCAATAAACTTTTGCCATTCATCAACATCATTGCAGCGAGCAGGATCATCTAGTAATGCTTGATAATTGTCACAGATCTCTTTGACTTGGCGTTCTTCTTCGGTAATGCTTACTTCCTCTTGCTCTTGATTGGAATGTTCATCTGTTTCTTCTGGTGACTTTGCGTATTGCATCGCCAATTCATAAGCTTCCCGTAAAGCTTTAAAGCCTACTGGATCTGTTTCGGGGTGATATTGCGGAAGTTTTGCTCGATAAGCATTACGAATTTCTGTTATATCAATGGTTTTATCAATACCCAATAATTGCCAAAAATTATTATTCATGACCAAGCATACTCCATTAAAGATTGTGGTTTTTCTATTTCTTCAAGTTCGATATACCAAGGTAAGTGATGATAGGGGGAGTCTTCATTGGAATATAACTTGGACATAGTCCAATTACGCGATGAGCGACATAATTCGCAACGTAGCTGCTCTAAATCTTCTTTATTGGATAATGATTCCCAATATTGATACCCAATAAACCATCCTGAAAAATAGTTTTGCCAAGATGAATAATAGTGTTGAGCTCGTAGCGCTATTCTATAAAAAATCCATAGTGCTTCATCTTCAGTAATGAACATATTGCTGGTGCCATTGCGTAATAGATAGCCCATTCTTGCATAATCAAAACTACGTATGCCACCAACACCACACTCGGAATAGGTTTTTTCTACATATTCAATTAAGACTTTATCGTAATCGCAGTGTTTTTCAATATATTTAAGCCAATGAGGAGCGGTTAATCTTGGGTACATAAAATAGTGTTTGGATAAAGCCGGCGCATGACCATCATCAACCATATCAAAAATCATTGATAATAGGCTTTCTCGAGAGTCAATGCCCCAATCTTTTTTCATATCAGTATAATTTCGTTCTGGATAAAAATAAGGTGAGGTATAACTTGCGCCTTCTTCTTTATTTAATGCAACCATTGGTGCAGATAATCCAAATAACCAATCGATACAATCTTGATGCATAGCTTAACTCTGTTAATGTTTATTATTAATCTGTGTAAAAAGATAGCAGATTTTATAGAAAAATAAATGTTTGTTTTAACAAGTAGAGTAATTGCTTTCTTGAGATATGTTAATTAAAAATAATCAAATAACTTTTACATTTCAGAATAATAAAATTATTTTGCAAATCATTATCTACAAGGCATAATAAAAAGAATTTATCAGTATTTGAATTTTACTGAGCTGTAAATAAAAGGAGTAATAATGAAAAAAATTGTCTTAGTTGCTGTATTAGTATCGGGTGCATTAATGCTACAAGGTTGTGTAGCGGCTGTTATTGGTGTCGGCGCTGGCGCTACAGCAAAAGTTGCAACCGATCCACGTACTACTGGAACGCAAGTTGATGATACAACGCTCAATACCAGAATGAATAATAAGCTAAGCGAAAATGGTCCTTTCTTTATAGGCTCTCGTATTTCCTCAAGTACCTATGATGGCAATATTATTTTAACTGGCCAAGCGAATGCAGAACAAATTGAAAAGGCTGAACGTCTTGCATATCAAGTTGAAGGTGTGAAGAAAGTTTATAACCAAATTCGCTCAGGTGAGCCTGTCGGTGCTGGAACTATCAGTAATGATATGTGGATAACAACAAAAGTTAAATCTCAACTTATCATGAATTCCAAAACCAAAGCACGTAATATCAAAGTGGTAACTGAAAATGGCGAAGTGTTTTTAATTGGCATTGTTACCAGTGAAGAAGGGCAAGAAGCCGCTAATGTTGCAAGTAAAGTTGCTGGCGTGAAAAAAGTTATTACGTTATTTACCCAACGCTAATCATAAATAATTAAAAAAGGAGAATTTATTCTCCTTTTTTTACATCATTAGTTAACAATTTAATTCGTTCAATCATTTTATCTAGTCCTTGCTGCCTGGATTGACTCAATTCATCAATAATTTTTAACTGATTTAATATCGCGTGAAAATCAAGAGCCTTAATTTGTTCTGCATTTTTATTATTGGCAATCATAATTAAAACAGCGAGCAATCCTTTAACAATTCGACCTTCGCTGTCACCTTGAAAAATAAAGGAATCATCAGGTTGTTTTTTGACGGTTAACCATACTCGATTTTCACAGCCATCAATCTGATTCGCTTCAGTTTTTTGGTCATCAGGAAAATCTGGTAATTGCTTTGATAAAGCAACTAATTGCCGATAACGATCTTGCCAGTTATGTTGCTTAGAAAATAGTTCAAATAGTGGTGATAACATAATAAAACCAGTTAGTAATTAGAGATAAAAGATAAGCGATTAGCGTAAAATCCTAAGTTAAAACCTCAATAGCATTTTTCAGTGCTGTAACAAAACTATCAATGTCTTGCTGATTATTATATGGCATTATTGAAATGCGAATAACCCCATGACAGCCAAGTTTATCCATCAACGGCTTTGCACATAATCCACCTGTTCGAATGGCTATGTTTTGTTCACTTAATAAAATAGCGATATCATTATGATGAATGTTATGCATATTAAAGCTAACTATTGGACTATTTTTAACACTGTAGAATTGGATATGGTTCAATTTACTTAATTTTGATTCAGCGTAATTTGCCAATTGTGTTATATAACCATTTAATTGTGCTTCATCCCATTTTTTTAGCCAATCTAATGTTGCTTTAAAACCAAGTATTCCTGCAATATTTTGGGTACCAGCTTCGAATTTATAAGGCAAATCTTCGACTTCAAAATCTGAAAATGTTGTATTTTTCAACATCTTACCGCCACCTTGCCAAACATCCATCTGTTCTAATAAATGTTGTTTTCCATATAGAACGCCAAGCCCTGTTGGGCCATATAACTTATGGGCAGAAAAAGCGTAAAAATCGATATCTAGCTTTTCAACATCAATTGGCTGATGAACAACACCTTGTGCACCATCTACCACTAAAATGGCATTATGCTGATGGACTAATTGACTAATTTTAACTAAGTCAGGGCAAAAGCCAGTAACATTAGACATCTGGGTTATGGCCACAATTTTAGTTTTGGGTGATAGTAATGATGAAAGTTCATTAACATCAGCAGTCCATTTAATTACCTTTGCACCAGTCTGTTTGGCTACGATCAGCCAAGGTAATAGGTTGCTATGGTGCTCTAATTCGCTGACAATTATTTCATCATCGGCCTGTAGTAAAGGTCTAGCATAACTTTGCGCAATTATATTTATTGATTCGGTGGTTCCACGAGTCCAAACAATTTGTTGGCTTGATTGGCTATGAATAAACTTAGCCACACTTTGCCGAGCTTCACTAATAGCTGTGGTAACTTTTAGTGCATCTTGGTGTAAACTGCGCTGTGCGGTTGCGGTATTATGTGCATAATATTCAACCGTTGTATCAATCATAGTTTGCGGTTTTAACGCAGTAGCAGCCGAATCAAGATAAACAGAGTGATTTAGAGCAGGGAAATCTGCTCTAAATTTTTCAGGTAGTTTATTGTGTAAGTTCAAGTCCAGCAATCCCATTCCAATAACCATTACAGTCTCGTTTATGTTCAATATGTAATGGGTTTGTACCGTCTTCATTGGCTTTAAATTGTTTAACTACATCAAGCGTTTCAATACCAAGTGGTGAAATACGCACAATATCGACTAACCCTTTCATATCTTTCAGATTATTACCTAAATTGTAACAATAACCACTTTGGGTTTGAATGCCATTTAGTACAAACACCTTTTGTTGTTCTTGAGAAAACACTTCTCGTCCTACAGGATATTTTATACAACAGGTTTCACATTTATCTTTTGGTCTATCTTCTGATCTGGCTGTAAAACAACGAGCAGAATAAGCTAATGGTAAATAACCATAACTAAACACTTCAACCTCAAATTTACGATCAATTTTTAAAGAATCAAATTGGTTGAGAACATTATTTAACCAATCACGAGATAGTTCTACGGGCATACACCACCGTACCATACCTTGTTTTTGTAATAATTTTAGCGTAAATGCGTTGTAACAGTTAATCGCTGGGCCAGCGACGAAAGGTACTTTATTATCGTGGGCAATATTAATGGCAGCCAAATCATTAGCTTCAACTAAAAAGTCACCATTATTTACTAATTGTCTTAAATCGTTCAGTTCTGATGGCGCTTCCAGTAATGCAAGGGTAGAGAGTACTACTTGTTTACCAGACTTAGCAATTTCTTTGGCTAAATCTAACCAATTAGGTACTTTCATTTCACGGCGTTTGGTGCATACCGTTTCGCCCATATAAATAATATCAGCTTCGCTATCTTTAGCGGCTTGATAAAAAGATTCAGTTTCAATTTTAGGCCAATAATAAAGCACTGGTCCTAATGCATATTTCATAGTTTTGCTCACTATATTTAAATTCTTGAATAGTCAATTGGCTAGCACATTAATATTGAAAACTACTAAGATTATTATATGTTTATTTTATTTTAAAATTTCAATATCAATGCTGGCCAATTATTGCCATTTACGGTGATAAGCACCTAAAGTTGTTTGTGTTCCTTCTGAAACAGAGCCCAAGGTATCCATCCAATTCTTTTCAGCTTGGAATGCTTGTGGATTCGCTTTATAGCGATCAATAGCTTGTCTCCATACTTTTGTGACTTGTTCAACATAAGCTGGACTGCGTTGCCTTCCTTCAATTTTAACGGAAGCGATATTTGCAGCAAAAAGCTCCGGTAATAGTTCAATTGTATTTAAACTGGTTGGCTCTTCAATTGGATGATAAAGTGTATTTCCAACAAAATAACGTCCCTTACAAAGTGTTGGATACCCAGCATTTTCACCTTGTTTATGACAATCAATTAAAACATTGTTGAGTCTTGATTCAAGCCCTTTATCGGTCTCTTCCCAACGGACAAATTTTGCAGGAGAGCAAGCGCCAACAGTATTTGGCGATTCACCTGTTAGGTATGAAGATAAATAACAGCGACCTTCCGCCATAATACATAAACTACCAAACGCAAAAACCTCTAAAGGTACGGGGGATACTTGTGATAACTGTTTAACTTGATGCATAGATAACACACGAGGTAAAACAATACGATGCACCTGAAAGTTATTATAATAAAACTTAATTGACTCTTCATTGGTTGATGACGCTTGCACCGAGACATGACGTTCAAGGTTCGGATACTTCTCAGCAGCATAATCAAGCATCGCTAAATCAGCAATGATTAAAGCATCAGCACCAATGTTAGCCGCAGTATCAACAGCATATTGCCATCGCTCAAAGTTTTCAGGATGAGCAAAGGTATTAATAGCTATATGTAATTTTTTACCGCGCTTGTGAACATAATCTGATGCTTCAACAAGTCGCTTTTCATTAAAATTTAAACCAGCAAAATGGCGAGCATTGGTATCATCTTTTAAACCAATATAGACAGCATCAGCTCCATTATCAATCGCCACTTTTAGGGATGGTAATGAGCCAGCGGGGCAAAGAAGTTCCATAATTATTCCTAACTTAAGTTCGGTATTTTATACGCCATATATTATGCAATAATTCCTAATTTAATGCGAATAATAAGCCGTAAAATGCTAAATTGTGGCAGGTCATAAATTCTTTTTAGAAAAAAGAAGCACACCTTAATTATATAACTTTTGATAGCAAAATAATTAAGGTGGTTATATCACTTAAGATGCAAATTATTGTAATTGGCAAGCATCTTCATCACCAATATTTTGGCAAGATAACTTAAAGTAATGTTTAGCCGTGTTTATATCTTTTTCTACCCCTAGCCCCTGTTGATATATAAGACCTAAATAATATTGTGCTTCACCACTATTTTGCTCTGCAGCAAGCTCAAACCACTTTTTTGCTTCTTGATAATCTTGTTTAACGCCATTACCGTTAAAATAGAGCCAACCTAAATTAAATTGCGAATAAACGTACCCTTGCTTAGCCGCATCTTCATCTAATTTTCTACCTTTTATATAATCTTGTTTTAAACCACCTTTTCCCAGATAATACAAGTTAGCTAAATTATTTTTAGACACAATTGCATTTCCCTTTGCACCTTGTTCATAATATTTTCTGGCTTTGACTTCGTCTGGTTTAACACCTTTTCCATCTTGATAGAAAACGCCCAAATTTCCGGCTGCTGCAGGCTCACCATGTTTCAAGGCTTTCTCATACCACTTTCGAGCCATAACATAATTCTTATTTATTTCGTCATTATTTAAATTTGCTTCTATGCCTTTTACTTGGGAATTTCGAGCCATTATTTCATAAAAAAGCCCCATATAAAACTCGCCACTGCTGTTACCGTTCAATGCACCTTTTTCAATCAGTTTTTTGGCTTTATTTAAATCTTGATCTACCCCTAAACCATTTAAATACAATGAACCTAAGTATACTGAGGCATTTTCATTATTTTGTTTTACGGCTTTTTCATACCATTGAACAGCTTTGGTATAACTTTGCTCAACTTCAATGCCTTTTTCATACATATAACCTATACGAAATTGCGCCTCTGCATCATTTTGGGTTGTTGCTTTTTTGTACTCTTTCTGATAATCCAACTCTTGATTTCCATAAGCGAAGAAAGGCATATTAACAGAAAGAAATAAGCACATAATCAATATTAGTTTCTTCATCCGTTTTTCCTCCTAAAAAACATAAAGTAATTGCATTGTAGCAAATTTCACTAATAATTGAGCATAATCGTTAAAAGTAAGAGTCTTGCGGTTGGTGGCTTGAGCGGATAGGGTTTTATGGAAGTTAACTATGGTTAGGATTCCATTCTAAGCTAAAATCAACTAGAGACCACATCTGACCATTAAAGGTAACTGGCTAAATGAACTCGGATTCACCATAAGACAACTCGTCACTATTACCGCTAAAAAAGCAAGTTGATTGTCGAGCTTGCGAGGTAGATCGTATTATTGATAAATAATTAGCTCGGTTCTGCGACCTAAATAGCAGAACTGATAAAATCACAAGAAAAATTAATTATTCTGGTCCTTTCCAAATCAATTTATCTTGTAATTCAATCGGTACTATTTTAAATAATTCTTTAATATAAAAAACCTGCTTTGGATAATTTATTGAAATTTCTGCATTACAATTATCATAATAAAATTTAGCTTGATAATTTAAAAAATGTATATCACTGTCTGTAAAGTTTGGTGTTAATAATTTTCTTGGTAAATTATGAACTAATTCTGCTTCATAATAACAAGATTTATCATTAGCTTTCCTAAACGAATTTTGTGACTGAACATTTCTTATATAAGGTAATGCCCATTCCAAAATTTCAATATATATTTCATTTTTTAACATAATTACCTTCTTTTTGGTGGAGGTTTAGCATCGATCGGAGGTTTTTGTGTTTCTGTCCATTTCCCATTTGATAATAATTTATTGATATAATAGGCATCTCCAGTTTTTTTATAAATTTCCATTACAGCAGCCATTCTATGATGGCCTTCCGTAATATAATAGTTTCCTTTAGCATCAACATATCCGGCTATGATATTTTCAGGTTTTTTAAAATCATATTTTCCGTTAATCATATCATATTTCATTGAATCTATTTTTTAAGTCGGTGTTGTTACCAACCTTGATGTCAAATCCGCCTTTGCCAGCATATATTCCCGATTGGTCGGTCACGCTTGCCCAATCACTGTTCATTTTTGTTGAGCTTGTTGAGGCATTCACACTGCTGGTGCCACCCCAAGAAAAACTGCCTCCCACCGATGTTGAACTGCTTTTTTGATGATAATGGTCAGTATCTTGTTTAGACTCGATATTTAAGTCATGACCAATATCGGCAACCACTTTGTCACCTTTTACTTGACCTGCAATGATATTGGCATCATTACCCGTAATCAGCGTCACTTTATTTCCAGCTTCTACTATGCTTTCTGTCCAGTCTGTACCATTGCCTTTTTCACGTGATTTACTTGTACTACCGCTAGCAGAAACAGTAAATCCATTTTTCTGTCCACCAAAGTTATAACCTACGCTCACTGAGCCATTGCTACTTTTCTCTTTGGTTTCTGTTTTAAACGTGTTTTCTTCACCAATAATGTTAATATCATGATTAGCATTAAGTATTGCGTCATGACCTGCCTGTACTTGGCTTCCCAGTATATTTATATCCCCACTGTCTTTGTCGCCATTGCCGGTTGCAATAATTGAAACATTTCGACCTGCTGAGACCGATGAACCTACCACGGTATGTTGTTCTTGATTAACAGTACGTTTTGTTTTTTCACTGCCAAGGCTGATGTTAATCCCTATCGAGGCGTCAGGTTGTCCATTTTGTAAATTCGCACCGGCTTCTAATGCCGCATTACTCGCTTGTAATCCGGCCTTAATTTCCATTAATGCTTTGGTTCGTTTGTTCGTTTGATTTCTTGAGTGCTGCAAGGTTTGGTTAGCGTTATAGATATCACTAGCTGTACCAGTAATGGCTACAGTAACACCAGATTTTTGATATTTATATTCTTCTTGATGTGTGGTTTTTGCGTCTAATGCTTCAATATTGACATTTTCGCCTTTCAATCTGATGTTTTGCTGTGCAATGACATCACTACCTTGAATATTGACATCTTTGCCTGCTTGAATATTTACGCTACCATTAGTACTGCCAACTATACTGCCAGCATAGGCTTGCTCGGTATCGGTTTGTTTTAAGTCTTGTTTCATTTTGCCGACAGTGACGCCTAGTCCACCGCTACCCATTAAACCTGATTCTTTCTTAATGGTTTGTTGGTGTTGATAATAGGATTCTTCTGCTGCAGTAATATTGACGTTATTATTTGCCAATAAATTAACATCCTGAGTACCAACCACTTGGCTACCATCGACTGTTAAATCATGACCTGCTTTTATTGTTACACTATCGCCGGAAAGTTCACTACCTTTTTGGGTTGTGTTGTCAATTTCAAGATGATGAATTGTTGATTTATTGTTTAATATTCGCTTGTTGTCTTTTTGGTGGTGGTCAGTTAATGCTTCATGCTCTTGTGAAGCTAATATGTTGATATCATTCCCAGCAATAACTTTTAGTGACTCATCAGCTGATACAATCGCTGCGTGAGTATTGATATCATTTCCTGCTAGTAGACTAATATTTCCGTTGGATTGTATTTCAGTTCCTACCACATGGGTTTCATCTATATCACGGTAATCTTTTTTGCCAAAATTAGCGTGCGAAGCATTTCCTGTATCTACTTTATTTAGGTTAATATCGTGGCCTGCTTTTATTTGTGTTTGGGAGTCATCACCACTATTAACGATTAAGGCACCATTCATGCTTACATCATTACCAGCATGAATTAAAATATCACCTTGTTTGCTTTGTACTGATGCTACTTTATCAATAACAGTATTACTATTGTGATTGCCACCGTAGGTAATGTCGGTAGTTTTTGTGGTGGTATTTAATAAGATATCTTTTACTGCTAATAATGAAATATTTTCATCAGCGACAAAAGCACCACTGCTTTTAAGGCTATCGTTAGCGTAAACAAAAATGCTGTCACCTTTCCATAGTCCTTCTTGGTCTATGTTTTGTCCGATTACATTGAGTTGGTTTTTGGCAAGGACATTTCCGTTGGAGTAAATATCATTTTGACTATTGATGTTGATATTTTTACCAGCAAGTAATGCGCCATCTGTTGATACTTCAGGTCTATTGACAACATAGACTTGAGGCACCAGTACTTGCTCTGGTTTTCCATTTACCATAACAGTTTTACTTACTAACCAAACAATATCACTGGTGAGTTTTTTCATCTGTTCAACTGATAGTGATACGCCTACTTGTAAATGATATTGTTCGGCAAACGAAACACCCGCATCCATCAGCGCTTTATACTGTTCAATATCATTTTCGTGACCGCCTAGATAACGTTGCCCAGTTAGCGCTACTATTTGCTGCTGGATGAGTTGTTGTTCATAGTAACCATCACCCAGTCTTTTTTGAAGTTCATCAGGGTCCATTTTTAATTGGTTAGCCATATAGTCAGAGCTTAACCATTTTTTTCGATTAGTAAAACGTGGGTCGGTTTCAATTAAATAATTACTTTTTGGATCTTTTTTTATTGCGTATAAGCTGTTATTTGGTAAATCAAGATTCGGTTCGATAGACGCAATTGAATTAATTTGGGTCTGTGAACGATCTCCCTGATCAACCTCTACATTTGTTGTCGTTTTGTCACGATCATCAATCGTTGTATTAGAAATGCTTTGATGTTCATCTATTTTACTTGAGCCTAAATCAATCGTGGTTTCAACGATATTATTATAGTCTGATTTTTTCTTTTTTGATGAATATTCTCGTTTAGTTCCCCCATGCCATTTTCTGTCATGGCTAATTTGTTTGCCAGAATCAATGATTCTATCGATACCTTTTTCAGAGATATTATCGAGTGATCCTACGTTTAACTGTAAGGTTCCACCAGCTACAATTTTACTGTTGTTATTGATAACACGATTTGCGTCAATTACTAAATGGTTACCCGAAACAATTTCTGCGGGGTCTGTTTGTGTAATTTGAGTTTGGTAATGCGTTTGTAAATAGTTATATTCAATATATTTATAATTTGATTGACTCGATCCATCTTCATTATAAACGGTTAATATCGGGTATTTATGTTTTCCTTTGCCCTGTTTTACTTGATAATTATTGCCACTGTACCGACGGTTACTGTTTCTGAAAGCAAATTCAGATTTATTTTGTTCACTAACTTTAACTACTTCAGTTTGAATATTATCGTTGATGTTATTAATTTCATTTGCATTAATTATCATATTATCACCCGATTCGATACGCGATGAGTGATTATTAATAGTATCAGCGTTAATTGTTAGTTTACCTAAGCTTAATAATAGTGCATGACTATAATTATTTAATGTTTCTGCATTAATTATAAAGTTATTACGCGCAGCAATAACTGGGGCTTGATTGCCATTGGCACGGTTATTAATGGTTTGGGCTTTTATCTGTAAATCATTACTATAAATTCGTCCTGTTTGAATATTATTCAGTGTGGTTGCACCGATATAGCTATTTTGACCATCTATAATCCCAAAATTTGTTACTATGTCATGCTCAAGTTGTATATCATCACTGCTGATTTCGCCATCTTCATTATTAGTTAGTTGCTTGCTGATTAGATTTACCTTTTTACCAGATAAAATCGTTTTATCATTGGTAATGTTTTGTTGGCTTTCAATCACAATGTTATTATTGGCAATGACTTCGTTTTGATTATGAAATGAATCAGTTAATTTTAAAGTTAAATTATTTTCTGCCAGTAATTGCCCGTCACCACTTAATTTATTTGATTGGATAAATAAATCATGAGCCAAAATTTTTGCGTTTTCATTGACTATTTCATCTGTGTCAAATGATGCTATTTTTTGAATCAGCATATTGGCATTTTTATTAAGTAAACGCCCGCTTTTTAAAATAAGTTGATCTACCCGCCAAACAGCATGTTGATTATCAATTAGGTTAGCAGTAATGGTTGCGGTACCTAAATTTTTTAATTTTGCATTTTGATTATTAATTTCACTGGCTGATAAGGTGATATGTCGATTACTAAATAGCTTTGCATATCGGTTAATTAATTGATTATTTGAAATTAGTGAAATATCTTGTTCGGACAGTAAAGTTGCATTGTCATTATCAATATGATTGGCTTTGATATAAAGGTTACCTTTGGTGCTAATTTGAGCCTCACGATTGAAACTATTTTGGTTTGCAATAAATGTACTATCTTTTTCTGATAAGGTATTTGCATTTTGTAGGGAGATGTCTTGACCTTGAGCGTAAATATTATCTTTAGCAACGATGGTACTATTGTCCATGTTGATAGTTTGTCCGGCAATCAGATTAATGTCTTTATTTGCAAAAATTTGACTATCGCTAACAATAAGATTGTTTTCAGTTGTCAAATTTACATCTTGGGTAGCTTTGATTACACTTTGTTTAGCACTCAATGCTTTAGTTTTTATATCGATTTGATTGGCGATTTGTTGTCCACCATCTAAATCAACCTTATCTTTACTTTCGACAGCAATTTTTTGATCGGCTAACAGTTTACCTTTAGAGGTTAATTGATGACTACTTACTGTTAATGAACCATGATTATTCAGTTTTCCTGCGCTATCAACACCAGCGGCAATCGTTCCCGATGATGCGTTATCAATTTTGTTTGCACTTAATTTGATATCTTTTTGAGCAACAATAGTGCCACTATTATTGATATTATTTGTACTTTTAATATTTATTTCATTTTTAGCGTAAAGTTGTTTATTGTTAATGACACCTTGATTGCTGTTTAATACAATATCTTTATTTGATTGCATGGCGCCATTGTTGACAATTTTTCCGTCAGCGCTAATCATGAGTGATTCACGGCTGGCGCCTAACTCACCGGCGTTATGAACGCCCACTCCTTTTTCAGTACCGACTAAGTTGATTTTGCCTGCATACATGCCACCCAACTGCGATACATCGATAGAAACCTCTGGTTTGTCATGTGTTGTGGTATCCAACGGACTAATCGTTTTTACGTCTAGACTCACGTTGTTACGACCCGTCACCACATTGGCTTCATTTGCCCAAACTGATGAGTTAATCGATACGCTACGAGCAATTAAATCTGTGTAACTTTGCCTTGAACTATCAAACCCCTTTCCGGTTACAGCAATCTGCCCTTGTTCAACTAAATATCCTTTTAATTCACCGTTTTCTATGACTGGCTTACCAGTGGTTAATGTGCCTCTGTTTGCATTAATAAAGCCACAACCATTACAGGTAATACCTGACGGGTTGGCAATGATTACTTGAGCTTTACCACCAGCAACTTCCACTACACCATTTAATTGGCTCGGGTTACGAGAATTAACTTCATTTAATATAATTTTAGCTGGACCACTGACTTTTAGATTCGGGTTACCTTGTATGTAACCACCAATTTGAGTTTGGCTAATTTTATTGCCGTTATTTAAGATCACTCCATTTTGTGACACATCAAATTGCGAGTATTTATTATGAGATAGACCTTTGCTGTTCGGTGCTTGAATATTCACTTGAGTCACACCATTAGCCGTTGAAACCACTTGTGGTTGTTGGTGATGAGAAGCCTGTTGGTCAGGCTTTATATCACTTCCATATGCCGGTGTGCTGAGGGCGACAAAACCTAATGAAATAGATATAAATAAGGTTATCGGTTTAAGTGTAACAAAAAGATTTTCTCGTAATGTATAGCTCGCTGATTTAGTCGTTTTTTCAACTACACTCGGCGTTTTTGCTATATCTGCAACTACCATTTGTATATTGCGCTTTTTATTAAAAATAACTCGATAGAAGTGCTTATTCATAATTTGTTTCATCCCTTATTTCATTATTTTTGTTATCTGATTAATGTCGTTTTATGGTCTAAAAGTTCCAATTCAAATTAAATCCCAATACTAAAGGATTTGTTTTGAATCCTTTGGGTTTTCTTATTGGCATGCCGGCAAATAAGTCATAATAAATGCCATAATTATTACCTCTTAAACCAATAACACCACCAGTCAAATGACGACCCAATAAGTATTCACTTTTGGCGCCAGATACTTCACCAGTATCGATACCTAAATATGGCTCGTGATTAAATGGTGCTTGCCAACCAAGTTCATTACGTAAATACCATCCACGATCAGCTCTAAGGGTTAATTCACCATCAAAGCCACGAACAGTCCATCGCCCTCCAATAGAGAATTGGTCTGGTGATGTTAAGTTATTCCCTCGGGTATATTGACCTTGATAATCAAGACGATAATGGAATTGTTGCTCACCTAAATTAAAAGGCACATTGGTTGAAAAATTTAGTGAAAATATATCGGATAACGCACTGGTATTATTTTCTGGATCACTTTCTTCAGGTGCTTTTTTAGCATTAAACCATCTCACGCCTTTTTGATAAGATACTCCGGCATCGATAGTAATATCTTTAATATAGTGTCGATGCTGTAATCCAAGTTGCCAATAAGTTGTTTTGCGTTGCTGGATTTCCATCTCTTCATCATTGATGTAGTTGTGAGATTGACGTAAAGTGATGCCATAATTTAAGGTCGTTTTTTGGGATTCATTTCGGTGTAAAACGCGGCTAAGTTGAACCGTGGCGTTACGACTGCGACCACTGTACTTATAATCTAAAACTTCACCAGCAATAGTTTGATGATATTTGTTACCTGATAAAGAAGTGCTTAACAGCCAATAACCAAAAGGGACTGAATAGGATAATAAAAAGTTGCGTGATCCATATTTACCTTTACCATTTAAGTCATGCCCACCAGAAGCATAAAATGAGTCGCTTAACGATAATAAGTTATCAAGATATAAGGTAATACCACCTTGGTCACGGCCAGTAGTTTTTGTGCCTGAATCATCAACCGATAACCCTAAACGCCACATTTTGCTTTGTCTTCGGTCAATGACAATATCACTTTCACCGGGTTTATCGCCAGGGACGAGTTGCATTTGAGCTGTCACAGTCGGTAAGCGCTGTAAATTTTCCAGCCCTTGTTCTATATCACGTAAATTGAGCGATTGATTTATTCTAGCTGGCATTGCGGTGTATAGCTGTGCATATTTGTCACTGTCATCGGTATAAAGAATATTTCTGACTTTACCTTCTACGATCAGTAATTTTAATTCTCCACTTGTTAAATCTTGCTCCGGTGCAACAACACGGGTTGTAATATAGCCATAGCTGATTAATCTGTCTTGTATTGCCGTCATTAATAGAGTAATACCTTCACCACCTAAACACCGATGTTCAGCTTGTTTAGCAAGCTTATTTAAGGGAATGTACCAAGGCAATTTATCTCGTTCGAGCAACTTGACTTGTTTTATGTTGAAACATAAAGATTCAGTTGGAAAGTTAAGTGCATTCTCTTTAGAATCGGGGGGTAATAAACGGATGTCGGGAGAAGCAGGGGTTAAAGAATCTTGTAGTGCTTTTTCACGTTCTTGTTGGTGGATTAGCTGTTTATCACTCAATTCTTTAATGGGTGGAGGCTCAGCCAACAAAGCGGAAAAGGGGTAGGTAACTAATGCTAAACTTAAAATATACTTTTTCATTCGAAAACTTCACAGTCTAATATTTACACAATTATTACACAAAATTTATACAATGATGTTAAAGGCAATAAATTGAAATGTCTATGTTAAATTTGTTAAATATCATAATATGATGATTTTAAATATGATATTTTGTTTTTTTATTACTTAGAAGCTTATTTATTGCCCAAATTTTTACTTTTGCGATTTCAAATCTAGATCCCAACATAATCTGGCAATAAATCGATAAAACCTTTATACTATGCCCTAAATTTTAGTATGACTTTGTAAGTTTGCTAAATTAACCCGTTCTTTAACATCATCAATTGGAAGAAAATTATGCATCCGATGCTTAATATTGCTATTCGTGCTGCTCGTAAAGCAGGTAATGTTGCCATTAAGGCCTATGAAAATCCTAGTTCAATCGAAATTGATACTAAAGGTGCTAATGATTTTGCGACTAATGCAGATCGTGTCGCTGAAGCTTTGATTATCGAAACAATCAAAAAAGCTTATCCAGATCATACTATTATTGCCGAAGAAAGTGGCCTTGCTAAAGGTAGTGATGCTGATACGCAATGGATAATTGACCCAATTGATGGTACTACAAATTTTATTAAAAATATTCCACATTTCGCTGTGTCTATTGCTGCTCGTGTCAAAGGTAAAACCGAAGTGGCGGTCGTTTATAATCCAATGAGTAATGAGTTGTTTACTGCTGCACGTGGTAAAGGTGCTCAACTTAATGGTTATCGTATTCGTGTAAGTAATGCTAAAGATTTAGAAGGTAGTGTGCTTGCAACAGCTTTCCCTTTTAAAGCGAAACAACATAGTGATAGTTATTTTGCGGTTTTACAAAAGTTATTTACTAAATGTGGTGATTTCCGTCGTACTGGCTCAGCTGCGTTAGATTTAGCTTATGTTGCATCTGGGCGTTTAGATGGCTTTTTTGAAATTGGTTTAAAACCATGGGATATTGCTGCTGGTGAATTGATTTTACGTGAAGCTGGTGGTGTGGTTACCGACTTTGCTGGCGGTAATAATTATATGGTTTCTGGTAATATTGTTGCAGGGAATCCGAAAATTGTTAAAGATTTGCTGGTGACGACTCAAAACGATTGGCCAGAAAAATTGCGTAATTAATTTTAATTTCTTTCTTTAAATGCAGGGATGTATTGTCCCTGTATCTATACTTGTCATTAACCACAAACAGTAATTTATTGATCTAATGCGGTCATTGAACAATTAACTTGTAAACCTTGATTATTTAAATAGTCACTGCCCCATAAATACATTGATTCAAGTACTGGTTTTATACTTTTGCCAAAATTAGTTAAAGAATATTCAACTTTAGGTGGTACCACCGGAAAAACCTGTCGATGAATTAAGCCATTTGATTCAAGTTCGCGTAGTTGTTGGGTTAGCATTTTAGCTGTGGCTGTTGGAATTTCTTTGTGTAACTCAGAAAATCTCATGGCGCTTTTTGACATCAATTTCCATAGTATTAGCGATTTATATTTACCACCAATCATATTAATTGTGACATCAACTGGGCAATAGGTAATTGTCTGGTCTTGTTTTTCACAATGGGGGTTGATAATCGAATTATTTTTCACTTGGTTATCTTTACAGTATCTTTTTGGGTAGTATATATCAAAAAGGTGCATTCTTGTTAAAAAGATAATTAATACTACAATATCTACCATACCTAAAATCAAGGAATGCCTCAAATGAAAACTATCGAATATAATTTTTTTGTTGAAGAGATGAGCTGCGCATCATGTGTTAGCCGTGTAGAAAAAGCATTAAGAAAGATTGATGGTGTGATTGATGTTAGTGTAAACCTTGCAACTGAAAAGGCCACGGTTAAGGCTAATGCTGATGTTAAATTAGAAACTTTAATGGCAGCAGTTGATAAAGCTGGTTACCATGCAGTGAAGATTTCCGAGCCGGAAATTCACGCTAAAGACGTGAGTAAGCAAGCATCAGTTTGGCCGATTATTATTTCGGTTATATTAGCACTTCCTTTTGTTTTGCCGATGTTATTTGAATTATTTGGAATTCATTGGATGATGCCCGCTTGGCTGCAATTAGTGATTGCTTCGATTGTACAATTTGGACTTGGCGCTAAATTTTATCGTAGTGGTTTTAATGCAGCTAAAGCATTGTCTGGGAATATGGATTTACTTGTTGCAATTGGTACCAGCGCTGCTTATGGACTTTCTCTTTATCAGCTTATTATTGGTCATGCCGATCACCTCTATTTTGAGTCATCAGTGGTTATTATTACCTTAATCTTGATTGGTAAATGGTTAGAGTCAAGGGCCAAACATCAAACGACCAAAGCGATTGAGGCACTTTCTGCGCTTCGCCCTGAAGTGGCATTAGTTCGACAAGGGGAGCAAGAGGTGAGTTTGCCAATAAGTCAGGTTAAGGTTAATGATGTGGTGGTTATTAAACCCGGTGAGCGAATACCCGTTGATGGTATTGTTCTTGAAGGCGCATCAAGTTGTGATGAGTCTATGTTGACTGGGGAAAGTTTTCCGGTTACTAAAACACTCAATAGTACCGTAACCGGTGGAACTATAAATGGCGAAGGACTATTAATTGTAAAAACAACCGCTATTCAAGCTGATTCTATGTTGTCTAAGATTATTGCTATGGTTGAGTCAGCCCAAGCAAAAAAAGCGCCAATTCAGCGTATTGTGGATCGGATTAGTGCTATTTTTGTACCCGTCATTTTATTGATTGCTTTAATTACATTGCTTGCTTGGGGCTTTATTTCTTATGATTGGCAGCAAGCTTTACTTCATGCGGTTGCGGTGTTAGTGATTGCTTGCCCATGCGCGCTAGGGTTAGCAACGCCAACAGCTATAATGGTTGGTACGGGGGTTGCTGCCCGTCATGGTATTTTGATTAAAGATGCCGAAGCACTTGAGACCTTACACAATATTAATACGGTAGCATTTGATAAAACTGGCACATTAACAATCGGTAAACCAGAGTTAGTTGAGCTAGATGTGCTGGGCATGGAAACAGCTGATCAAATTCTTTCTGTTGCAGCATCTATGCAAGCAGGTAGTGAACACCCACTAGCTAAAGCAATATTAGCTAAGGCTAAATCCTACAGTTATGCACAAAATATTACATCAATCGCGGGTTCAGGAGTGATGGCAACGATTGATAGCCATGAATATTATTTAGGCAGTCTGCGTTGGATGAAAACGTTAAATGCCTATTTTGTAGATATGCAGGATAAAGTTAATGAGCTTACGCAAAAAGGTTACACAATTTCATTTTTAGCCAAACAGCAATCAGAAAATAGTATTGTGATATTAGCCGTATTCGGTTTTTCTGATGTTATTAAGCCTGAAGCGAAAAGTGCTATTGATGCATTACGTCAATTAAAGGTAAATACGGTTATGTTAACCGGTGACAATCAACAAGCTGCTAATTATGTAGGACAGCAATTAAATTTAGATAAAGTTATTGCAGAAGTTTTGCCTCAAGATAAAGCGAACTATATTTATCAATTACAAAAAGATAGCCAAAGTAATAATAAAGTTGCCATGGTTGGTGATGGTATTAATGACGCACCGGCTTTAGCTGCCGCTGATATTGGTATTGCAATGGGGACGGGAACTGATGTGGCAATGCATACAGCCAGTATTACTTTAATGCGTGGCAATTTATTTTTAATTGCCGATGCTATTGATATTTCTCGAAGAACTTATAATAAAATTAAACAAAACCTATTTTGGGCGTTTTTCTACAATTTAATTGGTATACCTCTCGCTGCTTTAGGCTTTTTGAATCCAATGATAGCCGGTGCAGCAATGGCACTAAGCAGTGTGAGTGTGGTGACAAATGCGTTGTTGTTGAAACGATGGAAAGCGCGTTCTTAATAATTTGATATTTTGTAAATTGAGGAGACGGATTGTCTCCTTATTGTTTATTTATAAGGTTAAACCCAACTTGTGATCCTTTACCTTGCTCAGTAACAAATACCCCAACTGCGGTAATGAGTTGTTCATTATAATAAATTAAGGGAATACGCGTGCGCATCCAAGGTGGAATATGATGCTCTTGCCACAATTTTTTTATCGATCGCGATCTCTGGCGTTGAACAATTTGAAATTGTCCTTGAGCATGAAATCGGACTGATACGTATTCATCATTTTGTGGTAAACGACAAGTTAAATTGGTTTGGTAATTGGGCTGCAATATACCTAAATTATCCGGCAAAGTTAGCGAAGCGGTTAAATCCCAAGGTAAAATTTGTTGCTCAATATCTTGATACAAAGGCAACAAATAGAGCTGATTTTGATATCGGCGAATTTGCCAATTATGTAAAATAAATCGCGGGTTAGCATCTTGTTTAGCTTGAATAACCGTATGCCAAATTAGTGAAAGTTGCTTTTGGCTTGGCATTCCAATATGTTGCTCTTTGAACCACATTCGCAACATTGCATTACGTTTATATTCTGAATAATCATATAATGGTTGAAGGCTAAGTTGCTTCTTATCGCCAATAATATCTTTAAATTCTGGAAATAAAATTTCATGTATTAATGCTTCTTGCTGTTGGCATAACTCTGCACTGCGAGCAACCATTTGTGAAAAATGAGGCCAACGATGATTAAGTGTTGGCAGAACATTTAAACGTAAAAAGTTGCGATCATAATGGTCATCTTGATTACTTTCGTCCTCTATCCAACTTAATTGGTGTTGATTGGCATATTGCTCAATTTCTTGACGTGAAATTGTGAGTAATGGTCGAAGGTGTTGACCATTTTCAAGTGGCATACTTGATAATCCCGCTGGACCACTGCCACGTTTTAAGGCTAGAAAAAAAGTTTCACTCTGATCATCAAGATGCTGAGCAGTACATAAAAATTCATTATTTTTTAAATGTTGATAAATGGCTTGATAACGGGCTTCTCTAGCTTGTTCTTCAATATTGCCTGCTGTTTTATCAAGTTTGACTTTTTCAATAATCAAAGGGACTTGCCAAACTAGGCATTGTTGTTTGCAATGTTCAGCCCAATTATCGGCATTTTGACTCAAACCATGATGGATATAAATTGCTCTGAGTTGTAAATTTTGCAACTGTCGCTTTAAATTGACTAATGCTTGCATTAAAACGGTTGAATCGACTCCACCACTAAAAGCAACTAGTAGCGATTGCCGACCGTTTAGATGTTGTAAAATAGTTTGTTCAATCACATTGTCGCTCTTTGTTTGATGACCCATCTGCTATCCATTTATACTAAACTTTGTAATGCATTAACCTTGTTTTTATGTAGTTTGATTCTATCCAAACCAGCAGCCAAATCGGCAATTAAATCATCAGGATCTTCAAGACCGATATGTAATCGGATTAACGTACCAGTGAAATCAATGCCGGATATTGGTCGTATTTTTGCCAGATCTTCGGGTTGGTTGGCCAATATTAGTGATTCGAATCCACCCCATGAATATGCCATTGAGAAGTGAGTCATATTATCTAAGAAATCAGATAATTGCACTTCGCTTAAATGATCGTTAAGTACAAATGAAAATAGACCACTAGCGCCACTAAAATCACGTTTAAAAAACTCATGTCCTTTACAACTTTCAAGTGCTGGATGATTAACGGTTGCCACTTTGGGGTGATTAGCTAACCAATTTGCCACTTTTATACTGCTTTCATGATGTTGTTTTAATCTAACGGCTAAAGTTCGCAATCCTCGTGCTGCCATATAAGCGGTATCTGCATCACACATTTGCCCCATTAAATAGGAACGTTCACGTAATTTATCCCAACAGCGTTGATTGGCAACAGCCGTTCCTAGCATGGCATCTGAGTGACCAATTAAATACTTTGTACCGGCTTGAATTGAGATATCAACATCATGCTCTAACGCTTTAAATAAAACACCTGCTCCCCATGTATTATCCATCATAATCACAATTTCTGGATTTACGCTGCGGATTGCTTTAACAATTGCAGGCACATCATGCAGTTCCATGGTAATTGAGCTTGGTGATTCAAGAAATACCACTTTAGTATTCGGTTTTATATATTTAGTAATATATCGACCAATGAGTGGCGGGAAATAATCGGTTTCCACTCCAAAATCTTTAAGTATATGCTCGCAAAATTCTTGGGTTGGTTCGTAACTGGCTTCTGATACCAGAATATGATCTCCTGCTTTTACAAAAGCTAAAATGGCATTTGCAATTGCTGCTGCTCCACAAGGATATAGATAACAGCCTGCTCCTCCCTCTATTTCTACCATGGCATCTTGCAAAGCAAAATGAGTTAAAGTGCCACGACGACCGTAAAATAGAGCCCCTTTAGTACGATTTTCCATTGCTTCTTTTTTTTCTTTGATTGAATCAAAAACTAGCGATGAAGCTCGCTGAATAACGGAATTGACTGCACCTTGGGTATAGCGTTTTTTTCGACCAGCATGAACTAATTTTGTTTGTAATGACATGATGCATCCTTAGTGATCTGATAAATTTCGATAACAGTTAGCATAGCATGCTGTTAAAATAGTAAAAAATAATTTTTGTTTAAACTGGCTTACACACATGGTAATTGTCAAACTTGCCCATTTAGATTCGGTGGAATTAAATTATTCTCTGTTATCACCACAAGTTATTAATGATGCGGAATCGTTAAATGGAACACGTAAAAAACAGTTTTTAGCTTGCCGTTCAATATTAGCGAGTTTGCTTAAACAGTATTGCCATATTGATACTTTGCCGAGGATGATAATTGCCGACAATAATCGCCCAGGCTTTTTAGATAGTCATCTTCCTGATTTTAATATCAGCCATAGCCAAGATTGGGTAGCCGTTGCAATTTCGCTTAATGGTAAAGTTGGGCTCGATATTGAAGTTTCTCGACAACGTCAAAATTATCTGAATGTTGCCAAAAGTTTTTTTGCTAATGATGAATATCAATGGATGTTAGCACAGAGTGATACTTTAAACGCGTTTTGGCAACTTTGGACATTAAAAGAATCGGCACTTAAACTATATGCCAAAGGGGTTTGGCAAATGAAATTGGTAAAAGTAGATATTGAAAACCAATTAATTAGCGCGCCGTTTGGTCAGCATTTTTATTATCATTATCAACAACAGGCACCAGTTCATCTTGCTGTAAATCATGATAAACCTATCACAAATTTTGTCTTACAATCTTAATGCATTAGCAATTACTTACTGACAGCTTTTTGATAAACGTAAGGTGGCTGTCCAAACATTAAGCTAATTTAAATCAAATAAATATCTTGAAGAATTTTTTTGTTTTTATCGTCCAATTGATATTCTTTTGCTAACCAATTATCGATAGTGTCATAACGTTTTTTTATTTCCTCAATAGCTGCGGTTAAAAACTCTTTTTTAGCCGCAAAGATGATCTTATGTTTTTCAAGTTCTTCTGGCGATAATTTACTTTTATTTTCGCTAAGTACGGCTTCACGATAGTCGTTTAAATAGCGTTCGGTAAGCAAATAATCTTGCATAACAATTTCTTCACTCACACCTAATGCAAATAAGGTTAAAGCGACACCGATACCAGTTCTATCTTTACCTACAGCACAGTGTTGGACTAAAGGTCTTCCGTTAGCATTAAGTAATAGTGATGTTAACTTTTTATACGCGAGATTATTAAAAGGTAACAATTGATAAAGCTTAACCATAAAATCAAACGGTGAGTATTTTTTTAACACAAAAATATCCTTACCTTGTTCACTCGTTAAACTTGCCGTAAATTCATCACTTAATGGATTGGCAGGGATATTAATATATTGGCTATTGTTCCAAAGATTATCTGGATGACGATCGATTTCATGTTGATCGCGATAATCTAAGACATAATGTAAATTAAGCTCATCAGATAAAAAATCTTTTTCATCATCATTTAGGCGTGAAAACTCACCTGAACGATACAACATTCCAGCTCGAATTTGGCGACCATCACTAGTTTTAATTCCACCTAAGTCACGAAAATTAATTCCATTTTTGATCGGTACAACTGATGTCATTATAGGTCCTTATTTATGCTTAACTTTGCTTGCTATATTAGCATGTTTCTGATTAGAATTGATTCATTGTTTTCGCATTATTATTGCTTGAGGAATTTATTATGTCGATGTTATCTATATTACTTTCGGAAAAACCTGCTCCATCAAAGTGGGGCAAAGATGCATTACTTAGTTTTTCAGAAGATGCTGTTACTATTCATTATCGACCTGAGCATCGGCATGGTGCTATTCAACGAGCTGCACGAAAACTAGATAATCAAGGTATTAGATCGGTTAAATTGAGTGGTGACAATTGGGATTTAGAGTCATGTTGGCATTTTTGGATGGGTTATCGTAATGCTAAGAATAATAATAAAATCAGTTGGTCAAAGCTAAGTAATAAAGATAAACAAGAACTAAAAAATCGCTTAGCCATTATTGATTGGTGTCGAGACATTGTTAATCAACAAGCGGAAACATTAAGCCCTTTCGAACTGGCAACGCAAAGTGCAAACTTAATTAGCCATTATTCCTCTGATGTAGCTTATAACATTATTTCAGGTGAAGCATTAAAAGAGCAAGATTATATGGGTATCTACACAGTTGGCAAAGGGTCTCAACGACCGGCTGCCTTGCTTGAGCTTGATTATAATCCTACTAAAAATCCTAAAGCACCAATCATTGCTTGCTTGGTTGGCAAAGGAATTACTTTTGATTCAGGTGGATATAGCTTAAAACCAAGTGGTTTTATGGAATCAATGCGATCGGATATGGGGGGAGCAGCATTGGTGACAGGGGCTCTAGCCCTTGCGATTGCACGTGGAGTTAAACACCGTATCAAACTTTATTTATGCTGTGCAGATAATTTGGTAAGTGGTAACGCTTTCAAACTTGGCGATATCATTCGTTATCGTAATGGTAAAACAGTGGAAGTTGATAATACCGATGCCGAAGGGCGTTTGGTTTTGGCTGATGGATTAATTAGTGCTGATAATGATAACCCCCATTATATCATTGATTGTGCAACCCTTACTGGGGCAGCAAAGATTGCTGTAGGTAATGATTATCAATCATTACTTTCATTTGATGACAAATTTGCTAATCAGTTATTAGCAAGTAGTCAAGCTGAACATGAAGCCTTTTGGCGATTACCATTAGCTGATTTTCATCGAGCCCAATTCCCATCTTCGTTTGCAGATATGGCAAATTCTGGATTACCGAACACCGCTGGTGCAAGTACAGCAGCGGCATTTTTATCCTATTTTATTAAAAATTATAAAAAAAATTGGCTCCACATTGACTGTTCAGCAACCTTTCGTAAAAGCGCAACCGCATTATGGGCAACAGGTGCAACAGGTATTGGCGTAAGAACGCTTGCTAATTTATTAAGCAAATTGAAGTAAACTGTAATAAAATTGAATCGCTAAGTTATTTATAAATATATAAGGAATGAGGAATAGTATGAAAAAGTTATTAACACTGATACCCCTTTTATTTTCAGTTTCTGTCTATGCAAGTGATTGTAAAACAGAATTTGAAAAAGAAAATTTTGAAAAAGCTTTTGAGGCATGTACAAAAGAAGCGCCGAATGGTGATTCTGTTGCACAGTTTTATTTAGGGGTTATGTATGATAAAGGCGAAGGTACTGAAGAAGATAAACAAAAAGCTTTTAATTGGTACTCTAAAAGTGCTGAACAAGGTGACTCTGATGCGCAATTTAATTTAGCAGTTCTGTATGATGATGGCGAGGGTGTAGAGCAAGATAAAGAAAAAGCTGTATTGTGGTATACAAAATCGGCAGAACAAGGTGATGCCGATGCTCAGCATAATTTAGCTATTATGTATGATGAAGGTGATGGTATAGCTCAAGACAAAAAAAAGGCAGCATTTTGGTATAAAAAAGCAGCAGATCAGGGCAAAGCTGAATCAATGAATAATTTAGCTGTTATGTACTATGAGGGCGAAGGTGTTGAAAAAGATAAAGCTTTAGCCAAAAAGTATCTAAAACAAGCTTGTTCATTGGGGCTACAAATTGCTTGTGATAATACTTTGTAGAAATAATTAAATAAATTAGAAAAACTATCTTCAATATGAAGATAGTTTTACACAAAAGCATTTATTTCAATTAATTGAAAAGCGTTTGATTATCTTTAATCTTGATAATTAAAGGTGAATTTAAGAATTATTTATAATATTTATCAATAATTTTATAGGTACTAAATTTCTAATTAAGCTATTGTTGATTATAGTGAAATAAGGAAAGCCATGAAAAAAATATTATGGATTATATTATTATTTTTTCCCGCCGTTCACGCTAGCCTGTGCGAACTAAATTTTCATAAAATAAATTTTGAAAAGTTTTTCGCTCAATGTCATCAAGAAGCAGAACAAAATAACCCTAATGCTCAATTCAATTTAGCACTTGTATATGATGAGGGTAAAGGCGTTGGGCAAGATAAACAAAAAGCAGCTTATTGGTATACTAAAGCGGCAGAACTGGGTCACCTTGAAGCCCAATTCAATTTAGCGCAGATGTATTATCAAGGCGATGGAATTGAGCAGGATAAACAAAAAACTCTTTTTTGGTACACTAAAGCTGCAGAACAAGGTTACTTAAATGCTCAAAACAATTTAGCAGCTATGTATTTTAATGGTGAAGGAACCGAAGCGGATAAACAAAAGGCATTTCTCTGGTTTGAAAAAGCGGCAGCACAAGGTAATCCTTTTTCACAGTACAATGTCGCTATCATGTACTATAATGGTAACGGAGTGGAGCAAAATAGATCGTTAGCTAAAGAGTATTTCAAGCAGTCTTGTGATCAAGCTTTTCAAAAGGCTTGTGACGAATTAGAAAAATAATACTATTATTTGATGATTTGAGAAAAACCACCTTAAATCATTAAGATGGTTTGCATGAAATATTTATTGGTTTTAAATAAACTTATTGTTTATCTTCAACAACTGTAACTTTTTTAATATAAACTGGCTCAACAGGCACATTTTGATGTGGTCCCATACGTTTAGTTGGTACATTCACAATTTTATCAACAATATCCATTCCTTTGGTGACTTTTCCAAAAACAGCATAGCCATATTTTTCTGGTCCTTGGTAGTTGAGGAAATCGTTATTCACAACATTAATGAAGAATTGGCTAGTTGCGCTATCTACAGCATTGGTTCTTGCCATTGCGATAGTTCCACGATCATTTTTTAAGCCATTATTAGCTTCATTTTTGATGGGTTGTTTAGTTTCTTTAAATTTTAATTGATCATCAGCACCACCACCTTGAATCATAAATCCAGGAATGACACGATGGAATGTTAGATTTTCGTAATAACCACTATTAGCATAATCAAGAAAGTTTTTCGTAGTGATTGGAGCATGTTCGCTATCTAACTCAACTTCAATATCGCCCATGCTGGTTTGAATTAATACTTTAGTATCAGCCAAAGTAATGGTTGAAAAGAGGGTTAATAATATTCCTATAAATAACACTTTGATTTTTTTCATTTTATGAATCCTTATTATTATATTGCCGGCAAATTATACCTAATATTGGTTTAATTGAAATCATAAATATGCAAAATCAATTAAAATTTTGTGTGGTAAATCGCAATATTTTTCTAAACCAGTAAAAAATGACTTATATTCACTATAATCCAGAATATTATTAAATTGATATTCTTCTTTATGACTATTTTTAATCCATTAATTAGCTCAAAAACCCCGTTCCTCAACTTTTTTCTGAATGATGATGCGATGTATTTTATGTAATATGCCTTTGGTGTTATCTCACCATGGAATTTGCAGTCAATGTATAGAAAACTTACCGAAGCTTAATAAAGTTTGCCATCAATGCTGCCTTCCTCACTCATTATCAACAAATGAATGTTATCGATGCCGAGAGAAAAGACCTTATTGGGATGAAATGGTGGCTGTAACAGGCTATATCGATCCATTAAAAAAATTAATTCAACATTTAAAATTTCATAATAAAATTGAATTAACCAACGCATTAGCTAGGTTAATGTTTTTAGCCTGGTATCAACGTCGATTAAGTGATGGTCTTGCTAAACCTGACATTGTGACTTGTGTCCCTTTACACCATTTTCGTTATTGGTCTAGAGGTTTTAATCAAGCGGCATTATTGGCTAAGCCAATAGCTAGATGGTTAAATCGAGAATTTAAGCCTTACCTATTGTCGCGAAAATTTGCAGCTCGCGATCAGAAGAACCTATCGCTTAAGCAAAGAATGAGTAATGTAGAAACACTTTTTCGATGTCACTCTGATTTAACCAATCAATCGGTAATGCTTATTGATGATATTGTTACTACCGGTAATACGATAAATGTTATTAGCCAGCAATTAAAAGAGAGTGGTGCCGCTTATGTGCAGGTAGTTTGTTTGTGTCGGACCGTCTTGTAAAATCCAAAACACCCCCTATAATAACCAAGAGAGTAAGTCAACTATTATCGATGATGTTGAGGATTATCAATGTCAATCGTGTCAAAGTGAGGGATTATGTCTATTATTACCATTTCTGAATCAGCTCAACAACATTTTAAAAAATTGCTTGCTAATCAGCCTGATGGTACTCAAATTCGGGTTTTTGTTATTAATCCTGGCACGCCATCTGCTGAATGTGGGGTTTCCTATTGTCCGGCAGATACTGTTGAAGATGGTGATATCGAAGAAGAACAACAAGCAGGTTTTTCTGTTTATATCGATGAAATTAGTGCACCTTTTTTAGAAGAAACCGTGATTGATTACGTGACAGATGAATTAGGTTCACAGTTAACTTTAAAAGCGCCAAATTCAAAAATGAAAAAGGTTGCGGATGATGCCCCATTAATTGAGCGCGTTAATTATGTTATTCAAGCTCAGGTTAATCCGCAATTAGCTAGTCATGGTGGCCATGTTAGCTTAGTGGAATTGACTGAAGATAATTATGCTATATTGCAATTTGGTGGTGGTTGTAATGGTTGTTCAATGGTTGATTTTACTTTAAAAGAGGGTATTGAAAAGCAATTGCTTGCGGAATTCCCTGAATTAGCAGGCGTTAAAGATATTACTGAACATCAAGCGGGAAGCCATTCTTATTGTTAAAAATTTTTCGATTTAAATCTTGCTTATTGCTGGGATTAAGTCATAATCGCATGATGTCTGCCAATTCACTTTATGATGGGGTTTTATGAATCAAGTTAGTATTATTTCAGATCTTATCGTTTGGATTGAAAAAAATTTGGAGCAGCCCTTATCTATTGATAATGTTGCCCAAAAATCAGGTTATTCAAAGTGGCATTTACAACGGATGTTTAAAGAAGTAACCGGTCAAGTGCTCGGTACTTATATTCGTCACCGCAGATTAACTTATGCGGCATTATCTTTGCGAATGACAAGCAAACCTATTTTAGATATTGCTATGCAATATCGTTTTGATTCACAACAAACTTTTACCCGATCTTTTAAAAAACAATTTAATGAAACACCAGCCAGCTATCGACGAGGTGAATTTTGGGATCCAACTGGCTTAACCCCGGCTATTGAATTAAATAAAAATCGACTCTCTTTACCTGAACCTAAATTCGTTAATATGCCAAAGCAAACATTTTGGGGAATTTCATATAAGAATAACTGTAATTTGAGCCAAATTTTAGATGAAGAAAATAAATTAAGATCGCAGTTTTTTCATAATTATCTGTCTCATTATGAGAACAAGAGTGAATGTTTACCCGACAAAATCTTTGCTTTTAGTCGTATTTTAAAAAGTAAAGATAATGCTAATGAGCAAGAACTTTTATATACCATTGCTTTAGATCACAATAACAATTTGGAGCATATTGAGCCTTTTGTTAGTGAAGGTGGTTTATATCTTTGTTTTAAATATATCGGTCCACCAGAAAATTTTAGTGATTTTATTTCTCAAGTCCATTTAGCGGCGATGCCAGCCTTAAAAGTGCGATTGCGTAGTTCAAGCTGTTTAATTGAAATCCATCATAATCACCATGATGATTCTGTAAAATGTTTTGAAGATATCCTTAGCATGGAATGTGATTATTGTGTCCCTGTTGTGGCGGATGAAGAAGTCAATATTCAATCAAACCTATCGTTATAACATGCTATCGTCATGAATATTGACGATAGTTTTTAGTCATTAGAGTTCAATAAAATCTTTTCTAGCCATGCTTTAAATTCAGGTGTTGCTTCTTTTAAACTGTTTGAACCTCTGGTGACTGTTGCAATACCGATTTTCAGTTGATCTTTAAGCTGGCGCTGATTAATTGATCCATCAAGTAATGAGCGTACAATTTTGACTCGTGTAATTAAAGCATCACGTTCATCAGATGTCATCAGTAGTTTTAAAATATCTAATGAATAACCGTTATTAAATGCTTGGTGTAATATTTCAGCCGTTTGGTTCCATTCTTTAGTTTTCATGTAATGCACCATTAGTATTGTCTATTAAATTCTTTTTTTGTCAGTATATGTGGGGTTTGTTCCCCTAAAATGTGCTGATAAATATAATCATATACTAATACACTTTTGACATAATTTCGTGTTTCATTGAAAGGAATACTTTCAATAAATTCGACTGCATCAAGCTTTCCGTTGCTATTATTCAACCATTTTTTTACTCGGCTTGGACCTGCATTATAGGCTGCTGAAGATAAAATACGGTTGTTATCATTTTGTAAATAAACGCTGTTTAGAAAATAAGTGCCTAATTGTACATTAGTCATAGGCTCAAATAATTGGTTTGGTGAATTATAGCTAATGTTGGTGACTTTTTTGGCCGTTTCTTTTGCTGTTGCTGGCATTAATTGCATTAAGCCACTTGCTCCGACAGGAGACTGTATTGCTGCATCAAAAGCACTTTCTTGACGCGTGATGGCTAAAGCGTAAGATAGCGGAATAGCTTTATCTTTTAAAGCTTCATTATATAGCTTTTTGTACATGATAGGTAATCGTTCTGTCCAATTATCCCATAATTTTCCATATATTGTTGCTTGAATACTAAGATCTCCCCAGCCTTTGTGGTAAGCATATTGAGCTAAATCGAGATATTCATTTTCTTTTGCTTTAAGTATATAACGCCATTCTTGTTTTGATTCCGCTAGCATACCTAAAAACCTTAGCTCTTTGATTCGAATGGCAAATGGTTTTTGATCATATTTGGCTTTCAAAGAATTTACTTCTGTTGTTGGCAGTTTTTTAGATAAATTGTTGATTATATATGGTTGATTAAGTGCTTGAGCACTGATCATTCCATAAAAACCTCGGTTGTTGCTCAATGTTTTTAAAATATTTTTGGCTTCATTGGTTTTCTTATTTTTAAGTAATACTCTGGCTTGCCAGTATTGCCATTCTTCTTTTAATTGGTCTTCTGGCTTTAATTGTTTTATCCAATGAGCAATATCTTTGTAGTTATTTGCATCAATAGCCATGCGAATACGTTTTTCAACTAATGCAGTATCATGGCTTTTAGTTAGGTAATTATCTCGCCATTTGCTCTGTTCTGTTGTTACTGAATCACTAAAATAGCTATTTGCTAAGCTACTTTGTAATCTATTTTGTTCCTCATCAGTTAGATTCTGTTTTTTTATCAGTTGTGGTAATAATGCTGCCGCAAGATTTTTGTCGGCTTTGACTAAACGAGGGTAAGATGCTAAGACTATTTTTTTGGTAAATGTGCTGGTTTTAATGTTTTTGGAAAATTCGTCAAGTTTTCTTGGATTATCAAGCACGGCCAATAAATAATTTGTTTGATTATTGTCATCTAATAAGTTGGTTAAATGACGAGCGAGTTTTAAATTATTGCTTTCAAATGCAAGCTCAATACGAGATAAAATAAGATTTGATGTACGTTTTCCACTTTTTGACCATGCATCCAACAATGGATCACAGGCTGAAGGTAATTCTTTCCCCGTTAACCATAGCGATTCGACACTATCTAAAACCGATTTGTCATTATTTTTTTGTAATTTTGCATATTGATATCGACAATTAGAGCTAATTGAATTGTCTTTAGGAAAAGAGACTATGGCATTCCAATCTTTGCGATTTGATAGTTCATTCAAATAAGCTTGCGTTAATGATGAAGTTAATGGAAAGTCATCATATTTTTTTACAAAACTACTGACGAGTTGTGGTGGTACCGTTTTGATATTTTTTTGAAAAAACTGCACAGCCGCATAAGGATAAAGTGAGTAATTATTTAATTGTTTTAGTAATGCTTGTTGCTCATCATAGTTTAATGATTGATAGGTGTTTTGCCATCTTTGATAATTTTGGCGCAACTCATGTTGTGATGCTTCTACAAATAGACTGTTTGCCAATAAAGTGCTTGATATTAAACACCAACGTATTACTAAATTCATTCCTTAACTCCAGTATCAAATCAGCCTATTAGATTAGCATATTTGGTTATATTTCGTCGATGATGAACTGATAACTTAATTCCCACTAAAATAGTCAACTAAATACTTGACTAAAATTAAAGGATATATAAAATATTTATTATTAAATATAGAGGAATGATTAATGAAATTGACATCAAAAGGGCGTTATGCGGTTACAGCTATGTTAGATGTAGCGCTGCATTCTGGTTCCGGCCCTGTATCACTTGCTGATATTTCAGAACGTCAGGAAATTTCACTATCTTATTTAGAACAACTTTTTTCTAGGTTGCGTAAAAATGGTCTAGTCTCAAGTGTAAGAGGTCCTGGCGGAGGTTATGTACTTGGCCGTAGTATGGATCAAATTGCGATTAGTTCGATTGTTAAAGCAGTAGACGAAACTGTTCATGCAACCAAATGCCATGGGCATACTGGATGTCAAAAAGGTGTAAGATGCCTTACTCATAGTTTATGGAATGATTTAAGTGAACGAATAAACGATTTTTTGACCAGCATCACATTAAGCGAACTAGTGAATAATCAGGAAGTAAGAGCTGTCGCAAATCGACAAAGTCATCTCCATCACGCCAGAATTAATTAAAGAAATAGAATACAGAATTTGTAATTGGGAGTAATTAATGAAATTACCTATTTATATGGATTATGCAGCTACTACGCCTGTTGATCCAAGAGTAGCTGAAAAAATGATGCAGTATTTAACACCGGATGGTGTTTTTGGAAATCCCGCTTCACGTTCTCATAAATTTGGTTGGCAAGCAGAAGAAGCTGTTGACATAGCACGTAACCAAATTGCTGATTTAATTGGTGCAGATTCACGAGAAATTGTTTTTACATCAGGAGCGACAGAAGCAGATAACTTAGCCATTAAAGGTGCAGCACATTTCAATCAAGCTAAAGGTAAACACATTATTACCTGTAAAACTGAACATAAAGCCGTACTTGATACTTGTCGTCAATTAGAACGAGAAGGTTATGAAGTTACTTATTTAGCGCCAGAATCAGATGGTATACTTAACCTTGATAAATTAGCTGCGGCAATGCGTAGTGATACAACAGTGGTATCTATTATGCACGTTAATAATGAAACTGGCGTTATTCAAGATATCGAAAAAATTGGTGAGATGTGTCGTGAAAGAGGTATTGTATTTCATGTTGATGCAACCCAAAGTGTTGGTAAGTTGCCAATTGATCTGTCTAAATTAAAAGTCGATCTTATGTCATTTTCTGGACATAAAATCTATGGACCAAAAGGGATTGGTGGACTTTATGTTAGACGTAAACCTCGTGTGCGCATTGAAGCTCAAATGCATGGTGGAGGTCATGAACGCGGTATGCGCTCTGGTACATTACCCGTTCATCAAATTGTTGGTATGGGCGAAGCTTATCGCATAGCCAAAGAAGAAATGGCTACAGAAATGCCCCGCCTTTTGGCATTAAAAAACCGTTTATGGAATGGTTTAAAAGATATCGAAGAAGTCTACCTTAATGGTTCATTAGAACATAGTGTTCCTAATATCTTAAATGTAAGCTTTGCTTATATTGAAGGTGAATCACTTATGATGGCTTTAAAAGACTTAGCAGTATCATCAGGTTCTGCATGTACATCTGCAAGTTTAGAACCGTCTTATGTATTGCGAGCATTAGGACTTAACGATGAGCTTGCACATAGCTCAATTCGATTCTCACTTGGGCGATTTAGTACCGAAGAAGAAGTGGATTATGTTATTAAGTTAATTAAAGATTCTATCGGTAAATTAAGAGATCTTTCTCCACTTTGGGAAATGTTTAAAGATGGTGTTGATCTAACAAAAATTAAGTGGTCAGCCCATTAAAATTAGGAGCAAATTATGGCATACAGTGATAAAGTCGTCGATCATTATGAAAATCCCCGCAATGTTGGCTCTTTCGATCAAAATGATCCTAGTGTTGGTAGTGGAATGGTTGGCGCCCCAGCGTGTGGCGATGTAATGCGATTACAAATCAAAGTTAATGATGATGGTATTATTGAAGATGCTAAATTCAAAACTTATGGTTGTGGTAGCGCCATTGCTTCAAGTTCATTAGTGACTGAATGGATCAAAGGTAAATCGTTAGATGAAGCTGAAGCGATTAAAAACACAGATATCGCTAAAGAACTTGCCTTGCCACCAGTTAAAATTCACTGTTCAATTTTAGCCGAAGACGCAATTAAAGCGGCAATTGATGATTATAAATCCAAAAAAGGACAACGTTGATGGCAATAACATTAACTAATAGTGCAGCCAATCGAGTTCAAGCTTTCTTAGCTAATAGAGGTAAAGGGGTTGGGCTCAGATTAGGAGTGAGAACCTCTGGTTGCTCAGGTATGGCTTATGTCCTAGAATTTGCTGATGCTATTAATGACGATGATAGTGTATTTGAAGATAAAGATATCAAAGTTATCGTTGATAAAAAGAGCTTAGTTTATATTGATGGAACAGAGCTTGATTTTGTCAAAGAAGGCCTAAACGAAGGCTTTAAATTCAATAATCCTAATTCTAAGAATGAATGCGGTTGTGGCGAAAGCTTTAATGTTTAGTTGGGACATGAATTTTGACTAATTATTTTGAATTATTTCAATTACCGATTAAATTGCCAATTGATAATGGCCAGTTAACGGTCAACTATCAACAGTTACAACGGCAATATCATCCTGATAATTTCGCTCAGGTAGCTGATAATGAAAAAGTGGCAATTATTCAGAAGTCGGCAATGATTAATGATGGCTACCAAACATTAAAAAATCCGATAAAAGCGGCTGAATATTTGTTATCTTTGCAGGGATTTGATGTCGCTACAGAACAGAATATTATTCACGATGCTGATTTTTTAATGGAACAATTCAGTTTGCGAGAAAAATTGGATGATATTGAAAGCCAAAATAATCTTGATCTTTTAGATAATTTTTATTCGGAAATTTCAGAACGAAAAAAACAAGTCTATCAGCAATTATTGGATTATATTTCGAAACAAGATTGGCAAACCGCACTTAATCAAATCTATAAAATCCGTTATCTGGCTAGGTTGATTGAACAAATCGAAAAGTTACAAGAAAAGCAATTTGCTTTATAATTTAAGATTAAGTCACACATCAATTAGAGATAGATCAAATGGTATTATTACAGATTAGTGAACCAGGGCAAACACCAGAACCTCACCAGCGTCGTGTAGCAATTGGTATCGATCTTGGAACAACTAATTCCTTAGTCGCAACAGTTCGTAGCGGGCAATCCGAAGTATTGCCTGATTTAGAAGGCGATGCCTTATTGCCTTCAGTTGTGCATTATGGTGTTGATCATGATGATAATACTATTATAACTGTCGGAAAAAATGCTAAAACTAATGCGGCAAGTGATCCATTAAATACTGTTAGTTCTATAAAACGTTTAATGGGCAGAAGCTTATCTGATATTGATATTTCGCGTTTTCCTTATACGTTTTCCCAAACTGATAATGGTGTTCCTTTATTAAATTTACCTAATCAACAAGTTAATCCCGTACAAGTTTCATCTGAAATTTTGATTGCTTTAGCTGAACGTGCTAAGCAGAGTTTAGCAAGTGAAATTGATGGGGCGGTAATAACCGTACCGGCTTATTTTGATGATGCGCAAAGACAAGCAACTAAAGATGCAGCTAAATTAGCTGGGCTGCATGTTTTAAGATTATTGAATGAACCAACCGCTGCCGCGATTGCTTATGGTTTAGATTCAGACAAAGAAGGGGTGATTGCTGTTTATGATTTAGGTGGTGGTACGTTTGATATTTCTATCTTGCGCTTACATAAAGGGGTATTTGAAGTTTTAGCAACGGGGGGCGATTCTGTGCTTGGCGGTGATGATTTTGACCGACTACTTGCAGATTATTTAAAAAGACAAGTCGGTTTAGAAAAGAACACTGATCCCCATATCAACCAAAAAATTATTGATGAAGCGGTTAAAATCAAAATTGCACTAAGCCAGAAAGATTCTGTTTTAGTCAACATAGAAGGTCAATCTTTAACTATAACGCGTGAGCAATTTGAAACGCTAATTGAACCTTTAGTCAAACGAACGTTGGCGGTTTGTCGTCGAGCATTAAAAGATGCTCAAATTAATGTTGAAGAAGTTAGTGAAGTTGTGATGGTCGGTGGTTCAACACGAGTGCCATTAGTAAGACAATTGGTTGGTCATTATTTTGAAACCGAACCTTTAACTTCAATAGATCCAGATAAAGTTGTTGCCATTGGTGCAGCAATACAGGCGGATATACTGGTTGGCAATAAGCCTGATTCGGATATGTTATTGCTTGACGTGATTCCTTTATCATTAGGCATTGAAACGATGGGAGATTTAGTGGAAAAAATCATCCCTCGTAATAGCACAATACCGTGTGCGAGAGCACAAGAATTTACCACATTTAAAGATGGCCAAACGGCTATGATGATTCATGTTTTACAAGGTGAACGAGAAAGTGTTAATGATTGTCGATCATTAGCAAAATTTACTTTAAGGGGCATTCCTCCTATGCCAGCAGGTGGAGCTCATATTCGAGTTACCTTTCAAGTTGACGCTGATGGCCTATTAAGTGTCACTGCAATGGAAAAATCGACAGGAGTTGAGGCAGCAATTCAAGTTAAACCATCTTATGGACTGACAGAAAATGAAATTGCGACCATGATTCAAGATTCAATCAATTATGCAAATCAAGATAAACAAATAAGAATGCTTGCAGAGCAGAAAGTGGAAGCAGTACGAGTTCTTGAAACATTGCAAAGTGCTTTAGATAAAGATGCCGATTTATTAGATGAAGAGGAACTTAACCTCATATTACAGGCTAAAAATCAATTACAGCAAGCGACTGGATCTGATGATTATTATTTGATTGAGCAAGAAATTAAACATGTTGATAATGCAACGCAAACTTTTGCAGCAAAACGCATGAATAGATCAATACGCCATGCCTTAACCGGGCATAGCGTTGATGATATTTAACCAATGAGATTATTATGCCAAAAATTACCTTTTTACCAAATGCTGATCTTTGTCCTGAAGGAAAAACTGTTGAGGCAGAAGAAGGCGAATCTATTTTAGAAGTTGCTTTGCGCAATGACATTGAAATTGAACATGCTTGTGAGATGTCTTGTGCTTGTTCAACTTGCCACTGTATAGTTCGAAAAGGATTTGATTCACTTGAAGAGAGTGATGAACAAGAAGATGACATGCTCGATAAAGCTTGGGGCGTTGAGCCTCATAGTCGTTTAAGTTGTCAAGCTCGAGTGACCGACGAAGATCTTGAAGTCGAAATTCCAAGATATAGCCTAAATCACGCTAAAGAAGATCATTAATTAGTCGCCTTTATGGCGACGTGATTTCCTCAAAAACCCCGCTCCTCAACTTTTTTGATAGCTATTAATGATCATATTTTCTCTATCTGTATGATAATTAATACTTGATGTTGATTAACTAACGGGGTATAATCCCGCCACTTTGTTTATTGTCTTTATGTAAGCAAATGAGTAAAAAGATATAATCTTTATGTAAAAATATTGAATTATATCAACAATATTCCCGATTTGGGAATTACGAAAAAGAACGGATTACACTCTCCTGTCAATCGAAACAGGGCAAGAGGAGTAATCTTTTGTTATAACTTTTAAATAGTGGAGCTCTGGTCTCATGTCGAACCAAAGAATCCGTATTCGGTTAAAAGCGTTTGATCATCGTTTGATTGATCAATCAACTGCTGAAATTGTAGAAACTGCGAAGCGCACAGGCGCACAAGTTCGTGGTCCTATTCCATTACCGACACGCAAAGAACGTTTCACCGTATTGATTTCTCCGCACGTAAATAAAGATGCGCGTGATCAATATGAGATTCGTACTCACAAACGTCTAGTTGATATCGTTGAGCCAACTGAAAAAACAGTTGATGCTTTAATGCGTCTAGACCTTGCTGCCGGTGTTGATGTGCAGATCAGTTTAGGTTAATCCTAAGCTGAATGATTGAGAGGTCTAAACAATGATTGGTTTAATCGGTCGTAAAGTAGGAATGACACGAATCTTCACCGAAGAGGGTGTTTCTATTCCTGTCACCGTAGTTGAAGTTCAAAGTAACCGCGTTACTCAAGTTAAAACTCTTGAGAATGATGGTTATCAAGCTATTCAGGTTACTACTGGCAGCAAAAAAGCAAGCCGCGTAAATAAACCTGAAGCAGGTCATTTCGCTAAGGCTGGCGTTGAAGCTGGTCGTGGTCTATGGGAATTCCGTTTTGAAGAAGGCGAATATACTGTAGGTCAAAGCATTAACGTTGATATTTTTACAGACGTTAAAAAAGTTGATGTTACTGGAACATCTAAAGGTAAAGGTTTTGCTGGCGTAACTAAACGTTGGAATTTCCGTACTCAAGATGCAACACATGGTAACTCTTTGGCACACCGTGGTCATGGCTCTATCGGTCAAAACCAAACTCCAGGTAAAGTGTTCAAAGGTCGTAAAATGGCAGGTCACCTAGGTAATGAACGTGTAACTGTTCAAAACTTAGATATTGTGCGTGTTGATGCAGAACGTAACCTTTTATTAATTAAAGGTGCAGTACCAGGCGCAATCAATAGTGACGTAATTGTTAAACCGGCAATCAAGGCTTAACGTCGAGGAGATAGAGATGGAATTAGTAGTAAAAGACGCGCAAGCGCTTTCTGTTTCCGAAACTACCTTCGGACGTGAGTTTAATGAAGCGTTAGTTCACCAAGTAGTTGTTGCTTATGCATCTGCTGCTCGTCAAGGCTCTCGCGCACAAAAAACTCGTGCAGAAATCGCTGGTTCAGGCAAAAAACCATGGCGTCAAAAAGGCACTGGTCGTGCTCGTTCAGGTTCTATTAAGAGCCCAATCTGGCGTAGTGGTGGTGTAACATTTGCAGCAAAACCACAAGATCATAGCCAAAAAGTTAACCGTAAAATGTATCGTGGTGCATTAAAGAGTATTTTCTCTGAATTAGTGCGTCAAGAACGTTTAATCGTGGTTGAAACATTTACTGTTGAAGCACCTAAGACTAAATTATTAACTCAGAAATTAAATGATATGAACTTAAATGATGTTCTAATCATTACCTCTGAAGTTGATGAAAATCTTTTCTTAGCAGCACGTAACTTATATAAAGTTGATGTGCGTGATGTGGCAGGTATTGATCCAGTTAGTTTGATTGCATTTGACAAAGTGGTTATCACTGTTGATGCCGTTAAACAAGTAGAGGAGATGTTAGCATGATTCGTGAAGAGCGTCTGCTTAAAGTCCTGCGAGCACCACATGTTTCTGAAAAAGCATCTATTTCAATGGAAAAAACAAATACATTAGTATTGAAAGTTGCTAAAGATGCTACTAAGAGAGAGATTAAAGCCGCAGTTGAACAACTATTTGAAGTTAAAGTAGATGACGTAAATACTCTTGTTGTTAAAGGCAAAGTAAAACGTCGTGGTCAACAAATCGGTCGCCGTAGCGACTGGAAAAAAGCTTACGTTACTTTAGCAGAAGGTCAAAACTTAGACCTTGCTGGCGTCGCTGAGTAATTCGGAGGAGTAAGAACAATGGCAGTTGTTAAGTGTAAACCTACATCTCCGGGTCGTCGCCACGTTGTTAAAGTGGTTAACCCAGAGTTGCATAAAGGTAAGCCTTATGCACCGTTGCTTGATTCAAAAAGCAAAACTGGTGGTCGCAATAATAATGGTCGTATCACTACCCGTCATATCGGTGGTGGTCATAAACAACATTATCGTATTGTCGACTTTAAGCGTAATAAAGATGGTATTCCAGCAGTTGTTGAACGTTTGGAATATGATCCGAACCGTAGTGCAAATATTGCATTGGTTCTATATAAAGACGGTGAACGTCGTTATATTTTAGCGCCTAAAGGCTTAAAAGCAGGTGATCAGATCCAATCTGGTGTTGATGCATCAATTAAAACAGGTAACTGTTTACCGATGCGCAATATTCCAGTCGGTTCTACCGTGCATAATATTGAAATGAAACCAGGTAAAGGCGGACAACTTGCTCGCTCTGCTGGTAGTTATGTTCAAATCGTTGCTCGTGATGGTGCTTATGTAACATTACGTCTACGTTCAGGTGAAATGCGTAAAGTATTATCTGATTGCCGCGCCACTATTGGTGAAGTGGGTAATTCAGAACATATGCTTCGCGTATTAGGTAAAGCGGGTGCTTCGCGTTGGCGTGGTGTTCGTCCTACTGTTCGTGGTACAGCAATGAACCCGGTAGACCATCCACATGGTGGTGGTGAAGGTCGTAACTTTGGTAAACATCCTGTGTCTCCATGGGGTCAAAAAGCCAAAGGATTGAAAACGCGTAGCAACAAACGTACTGATAAGTATATTGTTCGCCGTCGCAATAAGAAATAATTAATATAGAGGATTAGCTATGCCACGTTCTCTCAAGAAGGGTCCTTTTATTGACCTACACTTGCTGAAGAAGGTAGAGAAAGCGGTGGAAAGCGGGGACAAGAAACCAATTCGTACTTGGTCCCGTCGTTCAACGATCTTTCCTAACATGATCGGTTTGACCATCGCTGTCCATAATGGTCGTCAGCACGTTCCAGTTTATGTTTCCGACGAAATGGTTGGTCATAAATTGGGTGAATTCGCGCCGACTCGTACTTATCGCGGCCACGCTGCGGATAAGAAAGCTAAGAAGAAATAAGTAGGAGAAAGAGATGGAAACAATTGCAAAGTACCGCCACGCTCGTTCTTCTGCACAAAAAGTTCGCTTAGTTGCAGATCTTGTTCGCGGTAAAAAAGTGTCTCAGGCACTTGATATTTTAACGTACACCAATAAAAAAGCGGCTGTACTGGTTAAAAAAGTATTAGAGTCTGCTATTGCTAATGCAGAGCATAACGATGGTGCTGATATTGATGATCTGAAAGTTGCGAAAATTTTCGTAGACGAAGGCCCAACCATGAAGCGTATTATGCCTCGTGCAAAAGGTCGTGCAGATCGAATTTTGAAGCGTACGAGTCACATCACCGTGATCGTCTCTGATCGCTAGGCTGGAGAATAGCAATGGGTCAAAAAGTAAATCCAAATGGTATCCGACTAGGCATCGTCAAGCCTTGGACATCTACATGGTATTCGGGTACAAAGACATTCGCTGATAATTTAGAAAGTGATTTTAGAGTGCGTGAATTCTTAAATAAAGAATTAGCACAAGCATCTATCTCTAAAATTGTGATCGACCGTTCAGCAGAAACTAACGTTCGCATTACTATTCACACTGCTCGTCCAGGTATTGTGATTGGTAAAAAAGGTGAGGACGTTGAAAAATTACGTAATGCCGTAGCTTCTATTGTCAATAAATACAAAGACAAAAGAGAGAAACGTGATGTTGCAGTACAAATTAATATTGCTGAAGTTCGTAAACCAGAACTTGACGCTAAATTAGTTGCTGACAGTATTACCTCTCAGTTAGAACGCCGTGTTATGTTCCGTCGCGCTATGAAACGTGCGGTTCAAAACGCAATGAAAGCGGGTGCTAAAGGTATCAAAGTTGAAGTAAGTGGTCGTTTAGGCGGCGCTGAAATCGCTCGTAGTGAATGGTATCGTGAAGGTCGTGTGCCTCTACATACTCTACGTGCTGATATCGATTATGGTACATCTGAAGCATTAACTACCTATGGTATTATTGGTGTTAAAGTGTGGATCTTCAAAGGTGAGATCCTTGGTGGTATGGCTGCCGTTGAACAAGCAGAAAAACAACCTGCTGCTCAACCGAAAAAGCAGCGCAAAGGCCGAAAACAATAAGGAGCGTCGCTGATGTTACAACCAAAGCGTACAAAATTCCGTAAAGTGCACAAGGGCCGCAATCGTGGTCTTGCTGTAAGTACTGACGTTAGTTTCGGTACATTCGGTCTTAAGGCTGTGGGTCGTGGTCGTTTGACTGCGCGCCAGATCGAAGCGGCACGTCGTGCAATGACTCGTGCAGTTAAGCGTCAAGGTAAAATCTGGATTCGAGTTTTCCCTGATAAACCAATTACTGAAAAACCACTTGAAGTGCGTATGGGTAAAGGTAAGGGTAACGTTGAATACTGGGTTGCTCAGATTCAACCAGGTAAAGTCCTTTATGAAATGGACGGTGTACCGGAAGAAGTTGCTCGTGAAGCATTTGCGTTGGCAGCTGCAAAACTGCCAATTAAAACCACCTTTGTGATTAAGACGGTGATGTAAATGAAAGCAAAAGAGCTACGCGAAAAAAGCGTTGAAGAGTTAAATACTGAACTTCTTAATTTATTACGTGAGCAATTTAACTTACGTATGCAATTAGCTGGGGGTCAGTTAACACAAACTCATATGTTAAAACAAGTGCGTCGTAATATTGCACGAGTTAAAACGTTATTAACTGAGAAGGCGGGTGCGTAATATGACTACTGAAGTAAAAATTCGTACTCAGCAAGGTCGTGTTATTAGCGACAAAATGGATAAATCTATTACTGTAGCTATTGAACGTAAAGTGAAGCATCCGTTATATGGTAAGTTCATTAAACGTACGACTAAATTGCATGTACATGATGAAAACAACGAGTGTGGTATTGGCGATACTGTTGAAATTAAAGAGTGTCGTCCATTATCAAAAACCAAATCTTGGACTCTTGTTCGAATCGTTGAAAAAGCAGTTAGTTAATCTTTTTTGATTAAAAACTGTACATAATTTAATAAACGGCTCATCGGCCGTTTATTTTATGCTATCCATTTTATTTGAGTGGTGTTATACTATGCGCCCTCACATATGTGGGTTTTTGGTTGTCTATTCTTATCCATGGTAGTTGAGGTGGATGAAGGTAGATTAGACAATAATTAATTTATACGGAGCATTAAAATGATCCAAGAACAGACTAGGCTCGATGTTGCTGATAACTCTGGCGCACGTAGCGTAATGTGTATCAAGGTTCTCGGTGGATCGCATCGTCGTTATGCAGCTGTCGGTGATATCATCAAAGTTACCATTAAAGAAGCAATTCCACGTGGTAAAGTGAAAAAAGGTGATGTACTTAAAGCTGTAGTCGTGCGCACTAGAAAAGGTGTTCGTCGTCCTGATGGATCTGTCATTCGTTTCGATCGCAATGCTTGCGTTATTTTAAATAATAACAGTGAGCAACCGATTGGTACGCGTATTTTTGGACCGGTCACTCGTGAACTTCGTTCTGAGAAGTTTATGAAGATCATTTCATTAGCACCAGAAGTACTGTAAGGAGCGGGTAATGGCAGCTAAAATCCGTCGAGAAGATGAAGTTATCGTGTTAGCCGGTAAAGATAAAGGTAAACGCGGTAAAGTAAAAAGTGTTTTGTCTACTGGTAAAGTGATTGTTGAAGGTATTAATTTGGTGAAAAAACATCAAAAACCAGTACCTGCATTAAATCAAGAAGGTGGAATTGTTGAGAAAGAAGCGCCAATTAACGTTTCTAACGTAGCAATTTTTAACCAAGATACAGGCAAAGCAGATCGCGTAGGCTTTCGTTTTGAAGATGGAAAAAAAGTCCGTTTTTATAAGTCTACTAATAAATTAATCAATTAAGTAATTTGGAGTGTACGATGGCGAAACTGCATGATTACTACAAAGCACAGGTAGTAAATAAACTGCAAGAACAGTTTGGCTACAAATCTGTCATGCAAGTCCCTCGGATCGAAAAGATCACCTTGAATATGGGTGTGGGTGAAGCAATTACTGATAAGAAATTATTAGATAATGCGGTTGCTGATTTAGCAGCAATCAGTGGTCAAAAACCACTTGTCACTAAAGCACGCAAATCAGTTGCTGGTTTTAAAATCCGTCAAGGGTATCCTATTGGTTGTAAGGTCACTTTACGTGGCGAACGTATGTGGGAATTTTTTGAACGTCTAGTTTATATTGCTCTTCCTCGTACTCGAGATTTTCGTGGCTTAAGCGCAAAATCTTTCGATGGTCGTGGTAACTATAGCATGGGTGTTCGTGAACAAATCGTTTTCCCTGAAATCGATTATGATAAAGTTGATCGTGTTCGTGGTTTAGATATTACTATCACAACTACTGCACAATCTGATGAAGAAGGCCGAGCTTTATTATCTGCCTTTAACTTCCCATTTCGTAAGTAAGGTAGGGCATAATGGCTAAACAATCAATGATTGAACGCGATAAGAAACGCGTAAAGCTAGCAGAAAAATATTTTGCAAAGCGTCAAGAATTAAAAGCGATTATCTCTGATCTTAATGCATCAGATGAAGATCGTTGGAATGCAGTGCTTAAATTGCAAACGCTTCCTCGTGATTCTAGTCCATCACGTCAACGTCGTCGTTGTCGTCAAACCGGTCGTCCTCATGGCGTCCTTCGTAAATTTGGTTTAAGCCGTATTAAGGTTCGTGAGTCAGCCATGCGTGGTGAGATTCCTGGTCTTAAAAAGGCAAGTTGGTAATCAGGGGAGTGTTATAGATGAGCATGCAAGATCCTATAGCAGATATGTTGACCCGTATTCGTAACGGTCAAGCTGCGAATAAAGTTGCAGTCACCATGCCTTCCTCTAAGCTAAAAGTGGCAATTGCCAATGTGCTAAAAGAAGAAGGTTATATCGGGGACTATAAAGTAGTTGGTGACACTAAACCAGAATTGGAAATCACTTTAAAATATTTCCAAGGTAAGGCTGTTGTAGAAAGTATTAAACGTGTTAGCCGTCCAGGTTTACGTATTTATAAACGTAAAGATGAATTACCAAAAGTAATGGCTGGATTAGGTATTGCAGTTATTTCTACTTCTAAAGGTGTTATGACTGATCGTGCAGCACGCCAAGCTGGTCTTGGTGGTGAAATTATCTGCTACGTAGCGTAAGGGAGAAAAAAATGTCTCGTGTTGCAAAAGCACCTGTCGTTGTTCCTGCTGGCGTAGAGGTAAAACTCAATGGTCAGGTAATTACGATTAAAGGTAAAAATGGCGAGTTATCTCGCACAATAAATAATGCTGTTGTAATTAATCAAGAAGAAGGTCAAATTAAATTTGCACCTCGTGACGGCTTTGCTGATGCTTGGGCTCAAGCAGGTACAGCTCGTGCATTGATTAATGCAATGGTAATTGGTGTTACTGAAGGTTTTACTAAAAAACTTCAGCTAGTTGGTGTCGGTTATCGTGCACAAGTTAAAGGTAATGCAATTGGTTTATCTCTTGGATATTCACATCCAATTGAACATCAATTACCTAAAGGTGTAACAGCTGAGTGTCCTTCTCAAACTGAAATCGTACTAAAAAGTGCTGATAAACAGTTAATCGGACAAGTAGCAGCAGATATCCGTGCTTATCGTCGTCCTGAACCTTATAAAGGTAAAGGTGTTCGTTACGCAGATGAAGTTGTGCGTACTAAAGAAGCTAAGAAAAAGTAAGGTAACACTATGGATAAGAAATCAGCTCGTATCCGTCGTGCAACTAAAGCGCGTCGTAAGATGCATGAACTACTTGCAACTCGCTTAGTAGTTCACCGTACTCCGCGTCATATTTATGCGCAGATTATCGCACCAAACGGATCAGAAGTACTGGCAGCCGCTTCTACATTAGAAAAAGCTATCAGTGAAAGTTTAAAATACACTGGAAACAAAGATGCCGCAGCAGCAGTTGGTAAAGCAATTGCAGAGCGTGCATTAGCGAAAGATATCAAAGAAGTTTCTTTTGATCGTTCAGGTTTCCAATATCATGGTCGAGTTCAGGCGCTAGCAGATGCTGCTCGCGAAGCTGGCCTACAGTTCTAAGGTAGGAGTTAAAGATGTCAAACATCGAAAAACAAGCTGGTGAACTGCAGGAAAAATTAATCGCAGTTAACCGAGTCTCTAAAACCGTAAAAGGTGGTCGTATTTTTAGTTTTTCTGCACTAACTGTTGTTGGTGACGGTAATGGCCGCGTAGGTTTTGGATATGGTAAAGCACGTGAAGTGCCAGCAGCAATCCAAAAAGCAATGGAAAAAGCACGTCGCAATATGATCAATGTTGCGTTAAACAACGATACTTTACAGCATCCAGTTAAAGGTGCTCACACAGGTTCTCGTGTTTATATGCAACCAGCATCAGAAGGTACTGGTATTATCGCCGGTGGTGCGATGCGTGCTGTATTAGAAGTTGCTGGTGTTCGTAACGTTCTAGCTAAAGCATATGGTTCTACAAACCCAATTAACGTGGTTCGTGCAACGATTGATGGCTTAGAAAATATGAAATCTCCAGAAATGGTTGCTGCTAAGCGTGGTAAAACCGTCGAAGAAATTTTGGGGTAATTAGCCATGGCAAAGACAATTAAAATTACACAAACTCGTAGTTCTATTGGTCGTCTACCGAAGCATAAAGCAACGTTAGTTGGTTTAGGATTACGTCGTATTGGTCATACTGTTGAACGTGAAGATACACCTGCAATTCGCGGTATGGTAAACCAAGTTTATTACATGGTTAAAGTTGAGGAGTAATAGTAATGCGTTTAAATACTTTATCTCCTGCTGAAGGTTCAAAGCATGCACCTAAGCGCGTAGGCCGTGGAATCGGTTCAGGGCTTGGTAAAACTGGTACTCGTGGTATCAAAGGTCAAAAATCTCGTTCAGGTGGCGGCGTTCGTCGTGGCTTTGAAGGTGGTCAAATGCCTTTATATCGTCGTTTACCAAAATTTGGTTTTACCTCACGTAAAGCTATGGTAACAGCACAAGTTCGTCTTTCAGATTTAATGAAAGTTGAAGGTGATATTGTTGACCTAAATAGCTTAAAAGTTGCTAATGTGATTAATTCACAAATCGAATATGCAAAAATCATGTTATCTGGTGAAATTTCTAAACCAGTAACAGTTCGTGGTATTCGAGTAACTAAAGGTGCTAAAGCTGCAATTGAAGCTGCTGGCGGAAAAATTGAGGAATAATTAGAAAGATGGCAAAGCAACCAGGATTAGATTTTCAAAGCACACGAGGCGGTAGTAGTGAGCTTAAAAGACGTTTATTATTTGTGCTTTTAGCGCTTATTGTTTTCCGTCTTGGTTCTTACGTTCCGGTTCCTGGTGTTGATACTAAAGCGTTATCGGACTTACTACAAGCATCATCTAATGGTATTGTTGGTATGTTCAATATGTTCTCTGGTGGTGCTTTAAGCCGTGCTTCAATATTTGCTTTAGGGATAATGCCTTATATTTCTGCATCAATCATTGTGCAGTTATTGACATCAATTAATCCTAAATTAGCTGAATTGAAGAAAGAAGGTGAATCAGGTCGTAAGAAAATTAGCCAATATACTCGTTATGGCACACTAGCTTTAGCGATTGTACAGGCAGTCGGTATTGCGACTGGTTTACCGAATATTCCTGGTTATAGTCAGGTTGTGATTAACCCAGGATTTTCTTTCTATTTTATTGCATCGGTTAGCTTAGTTACTGGCACTATGTTTCTTATGTGGTTGGGTGAACAGATCACAGAGCGCGGTGTAGGTAATGGTATTTCTATCATTATCTTTGCTGGTATTGTGGCAAGTCTTCCTCATGCGATATATGAAACAATTGAACAAGCTCGTTCTGGTGATTTGCATCCGATTTTATTATTAGTAATCGCTGCATTAGTGGTTGGTGTGACTTACTTTGTCGTTTTTGTTGAACGTGGTCAACGACGTATTGTCGTTAATTACGCTCAAAGACAACAAGGTCGTCGTGTGTATGCCGCACAAAGTACGCATTTACCTCTTAAAATTAATATGGCAGGTGTAATTCCAGCAATATTTGCTTCAACAATTATTATGTTACCATCAATGATGGCTTCTTGGTTTCAAGGAAATGGTGAAGGATGGAGATATATCTTTGTTCTTATTGGGCAATATTTCTCTCATGATCAACCGTTATACATAATCTTTTTTGCAGCTGCGATTATTTTCTTCTGTTTCTTCTATACCGCATTGGTTTTCAATCCGAGAGAAACAGCAGATCAGTTAAAAAAATCTGGTGCATTTATTCCAGGTATCCGTCCAGGTGAACAAACATCTAAGTATATTGATAAAGTAATGACACGTTTAACGCTAATTGGCGCTATCTACATTACTTTTGTATGTTTGGTACCAATGTTTATGACAAGTGCGATGAAAGTTCCAGTTCAATTTGGTGGAACATCTTTATTAATTGTAGTTGTTGTAATCATGGATTTTATGGCACAAGTACAGACTTTAATGATGCCAAATCGTTATGAGTCAGTGTTAAAGAAAGCGAACCTTAAAGGCTACGGCCGATAAGTTAGCCAGAAGTTACGGAGAAAAACATGAAAGTTCGTGCTTCAGTCAAGAAATTATGCAGAAATTGTAAAATCATCAAACGCAATGGCATCGTTCGTGTTATTTGCATTGAAGGTAAACACAAACAACGTCAAGGTTAATATTATTTAACTGCGAAATTGAACTTTTGCATATTTTACTTGCCAAAGTATAGTAAAGCTGGCTAGAATAGCCAGCCTAAAATTTTTTTGTAGATCCGCCGTTTGAGTATCCTGAAAACGGGCTTTTCAGTATGGTGGATTTGCTGAACATTAACAATAAAGGAGTGCATAGTGGCCCGTATAGCAGGCATTAACATTCCTGATCAACAACATACTGTTATTGCGTTACAAGCAATTTATGGTATCGGTAATACCCGCGCTAAGACAATTTGTGCTGAAGCTGGTATTCCTGAACATGTTAAGATCAGAGAACTATCTGAAGATCAGATTGAAAAGTTACGTGAACAAGTCGCTAAATTCACTGTTGAAGGTGATTTACGTCGTGAAGTAACTATGAGTATCAAGCGTTTATTAGACCTTGGTTGTTATCGTGGTGTGCGTCATCGTCGTGGACTTCCTGTCCGTGGTCAACGCACTAAGACTAACGCTCGTACCCGTAAGGGACCGCGTAAGCCAATCAAGAAATAATTGAGGTGATAATAAATGGCAAAGACACCTGTTCGTACACGTAAACGTGTTAAAAAGCAAGTTTCTGATGGTATAGCTCATATTCATGCATCATTTAACAATACAATCGTAACAATTACCGATCGTCAAGGTAATGCGTTGGGTTGGGCAACCGCTGGTGGTTCTGGTTTCCGTGGCTCTCGTAAGTCAACTCCGTTCGCAGCTCAAGTAGCAGCAGAGCGTTGTGCAGAAGCCGTAAAAGACTACGGAATTAAGAATCTAGAAGTTATGGTAAAAGGACCTGGTCCTGGTCGTGAGTCAACAATTCGTGCATTAAATGCAGCGGGTTATCGCATCACTAATATTACTGATGTTACTCCGATTCCTCATAACGGTTGTCGTCCACCAAAGAAACGTCGTGTTTAATTTTTTATTAAACATCGAATGTTTATAGGATTATTGGAGAAAAAAAATGGCAAGATATTTGGGACCAAAGCTCAAATTAAGTCGTCGTGAAGGTACAGATTTATTCCTTAAGTCTGGCGTCCGAGCGGTTGACAGTAAATGTAAGTTAGAACAAGCTCCTGGACAACATGGTGCGCGTAAACCGCGTTTATCAGATTATGGTGTTCAGTTACGCGAAAAACAAAAAGTTAGACGTATTTATGGAATTCTAGAACGTCAATTCCGTAATTACTACAAAAATGCAGCACGTATTAAAGGTAATACAGGTGAAAACTTGTTAGGTCTTTTAGAACGTCGCTTAGATAACGTTGTTTATCGTATGGGATTCGGTGCAACTCGTGCTGAAGCTCGTCAATTAGTTAGTCATAAAGCTGTTCTTGTTAATGGTCACGTTGTTAACATCGCATCTTATCAAGTTTCACCTGAAGATGTGATTAGTGTTCGTGAAAAATCTAAAAAACAAGCACGTATTAAAGCCGCTTTAGAGTTAGCTGAACAACGTGAAAAACCAACATGGTTAGAAGTTGATGCTAGCAAAATGGAAGGTGTGTTCAAACGCTTACCAGAACGTTCAGATTTATCTGCTGACATCAACGAACATTTGATCGTCGAACTTTACTCTAAGTAAAGTTTAGCACTTAAGAGAGGACATAATGCAGGGTTCTGTAACAGAGTTTTTAAAACCTCACCTAGTTGACGTTGTTCAATACAGCCCAACTCATGCAAAAGTGACTTTAGAGCCACTTGAGCGTGGTTTTGGACATACTTTAGGTAATGCACTACGCCGCATTTTATTATCATCTATGCCGGGATATGCAGTGACCGAAGTTGAAATTGACGGTGTTCTGCATGAGTATAGTACTAAAGAAGGCGTTCAAGAAGATGTGCTTGATATTCTGCTTAATTTGAAAAAATTAGCAGTACGTGTACATACTAAAGATGATGTTATGCTGACTTTAAATAAATCAGGGGTAGGTGCGGTAACTGCATCGGATATCACTCACGATGGTGATGTTGAAATTGTAAATCCTGATTTAGTAATTTGTCATCTTACTGATGCCAATGCTTCAATTAGTATGCGTATTCGTGTACAACGAGGACGTGGTTATGTCCCTGCTTCTGCTCGCGTTAAGTCAGAAGATGAAGAGCGACCGATTGGTCGTCTATTAGTTGATGCATGTTATAGCCCAGTCGAGCGTATCGCTTATTCTGTCGATGCGGCTCGTGTGGAACAACGTACCGATTTAGATAAATTAGTTATTGATATGGAAACTAATGGTACGATTGATCCTGAAGAGGCTATTCGTCGTGCTTCAACTATTTTGGCTGAACAACTTGAAGCTTTCGTTGATTTACGTGATGTACGTCAACCTGAAGTTAAAGAAGATAAACCGGAATTTGATCCGATTCTTCTACGTCCAGTAGATGATCTCGAATTAACTGTTCGGTCTGCTAATTGCTTAAAAGCAGAAGCAGTTCATTATATTGGTGATTTAGTACAACGTACCGAAGTTGAGTTACTTAAAACCCCTAATCTTGGTAAGAAATCACTTACTGAAATTAAGGATGTGCTCGCGTCTCGTGGTTTGTCTTTAGGCATGCGTCTTGAGAACTGGCCACCAGCAAGTATTGTTGAAGACTAAAATAAAATTTATATAAGAAGGATAAAGTTATGCGCCATCGTAAAAGTGGTCGTCAACTGAACCGAAATAGCAGCCACCGTCAAGCAATGTTTCGTAACATGACTAGTTCACTTGTTGAACATGAAATCATCAAAACTACATTGCCTAAAGCAAAAGAGTTGCGTCGTGTTGTTGAACCGTTAATTACGCTAGCCAAAAGCGATAGCGTAGCTAATCGCCGTTTGGCTTTTGCTCGTATCCGTGATAAAGATACAGTGAAAAAATTATTTTCAGATTTAGGCCCACGTTTTGCTACCCGTCCTGGCGGTTATGTACGCATTTTAAAATGTGGTTTCCGTGATGGAGATAATGCTCCAATGGCTTATATTGAATTAGTTGATCGCCCTGCTGTAGAAGCAGAAGCAGCAGCTGAATAAATAATTAAAGCTTAAAATTAAAACCGGCTAATGAGCCGGTTTTTTATTAGCTAATTATTATAGAGTTATCAACCAAAGTTTAATATAAGTACCAGCAATTTTAAACGAAATGGCAAATGATATAGCCACCATTTTGTCCGTAATTAGTAGGAATTCTTCAAAACATTTTAATGCTATAAGTTAATAATGTGGAGGCGGAGTTTCTTCTGATAAACTTGCTATGTTCGATGTTTGGGTTGCTTGTAATTTTTGTGATAATAACGTTAATTGTTCTTTAAGTTTGCTGATATCGGACTGTAGATTAACCACCATTTGATTTAATTCTTCAATGGTCATCTCTTGAAATGCAACTTTTGTTTCTAATAATTCCAATTGTTGGTTCATAGTCTGTTACTTAATGGCTATTTAATTTTATATTGTAAGTAAAAGTTATTATAAAATCCATCCTCGTTCCGCAAAAGAGACGTATTCACCTTTACCAATGACGAGATGATCGATAACTCGGACATCAATTAATTCACAAACTTGTTCGATTTTTTTAGTTAATGCACGATCAGCTTGACTTGGTTCAGCTAAGCCTGAAGGATGGTTATGTGCTAAAATTAATGCTGCCGCATTGTATTGTAAGGCTTTTCTAGCGACTTCTCTAGGATGAACCTCAACGCAGTTGTATGTTCCTACAAACATCTCCTCACAATTAATCACGTGATTCTGGTTATCTAGAAAAATAACCATAAAAATTTCACGATCTTTATCCATTAAACGATTAGCTAGATAATGATGAGTTAAAGTAGGTGATGTAAGATAATTTTCTTTGGTCATTTTAACTTTTAAATAACGATGAGATAGTTCAACCACCGCTTTCAATTGAGTGTATTTAGCTGTTCCCAAACCTTCTTTTTTACAAAATTCATCATGACTTGCATTCATTAAATGGTAAAAGGAACCGAATTCATTTAATAATTTTTGGGATAAAGTTAATACTGGTAAATTACGAGTTCCTGTACGTAAAAAAAGAGCAAGTAATTCAGCATCTGACAGCGCTTCAACACCAAATTGTAATAATTTTTCTCGTGGCATCAAAAGTCTGCATTGTGTTGACATAATTATGGTATTCCCATTTTTTTAAAATGAGATTATTGATTAATTTTTATAAATTGATAACGAAACAGATGAAAAGTTGTGAAATGGTTCGCAAAGATCGAGACTATTTTACAAAAAAAGCGCTAATCAGCGCTTTTAAAATTCTATTTTATTTAAATATTAGTGACATCCGCAACTGCCGTTTCCACCGCCACAACAACCGCTTTCTTCATCATGGTCATGATCATCGTGACCACCACAACCACAGCCACCATGTCCATGATCGTGTGTACCATGAATATGACCATGAGATATCTCATCAGGTGTCGCTTCACGAATAGCAAGCACTTCAACATTAAAATTTAAGTCTTGGCCAGCTAACATATGGTTACCATCAATAGTAACGGTATCGCCATCAATAGCCGTGATTTCAACGGGTAAAGAACCTTGGTCAGTATCAGCAAAAAAACGCATACCAACTTCGAGGTCATCAACTCCAACAAAAACATCACGCGGTACATTTTGTACCAATGCATCGTTAAAATCACCATAAGGGTTAACTAATTCCACATCAAATTTATCACCAAGTTGACGGCCTTCTAACGCATTTTCAAGGTCTTGTAATAAGTTTCCTGCACCTTGTAAATATTCAAGTGGCGCAGCTGCTGTAGCTTCATCAACTAACACGCCATCTTTTGTACGAACTTTATATGCTAAACTTACAACTGTATTTTTTGCTATTTTCATGTTTTCTCCAACAAACTGTTACTGAGCAAATAATGTTAAATTTTAACGGAAAAAAACGCTTCTGTATGCTATTTTCTTTGTAATTTAGGAAGTTTTAATATTATCTTTGTTATTGATGCGATTTTGGTTTAAAAAATAACTTTTAACTAATAAATAATCGTTGGATAGCTAATTGAAATCAATTAAGCTGATAATAATAAGTTTAATAAAATTTATAAAAAAAGTTGAGGAGAGGGGTTTTTATGTTAGAAATTAATGATTATTTTGATGGAAAAGTGAAGTCTATAGGTTTTGAAAATGGCTCAACGGGTAAAGCCTCTGTTGGTGTGATGATGCCTGGCGAATATGTTTTTAGTACCAATAATCCAGAAGAAATGACAGTGATAACTGGTTCGCTCAAAGTTTTATTACCTACTGCAACTGATTGGCAAATTTTTGAAGCCGGGCAGATTTTTCATGTCGCCAAAGAGAGTCAATTTGATGTGCAAGTCAGCGAGACAACAGTTTATTTGTGTCGTTACTTAGCAAAATAGGCATTCAGATTAAATCTAAGAAAGCTTAATCATTGATAGATTTACTTTTATGCAATAAAAAAGGCTAATTTTACAATTAGCCTTTCATTAAAATATTCTACTATATTACTTAAGTTCTAATTCATTCATCGCTGCGATGCTAAAGCCACCATCAACATGAATGACTTCACCTGTAATACCTGACGATAAATTTGAACATAAGAATGCAGCTGAATTACCTACGTCTTCAATGGTTACTGTACGACGAATAGGGGTTACTGATTCACAATGTGATAACATCTTTTTGAAATCTTTAATTCCTGATGCAGCTAAAGTACGAATAGGGCCAGCAGAAATTGCATTTACACGAATACCTTCAGGTCCCATTGCATTTGCCATGTAACGTACATTTGCTTCTAAAGATGCTTTAGCAAGACCCATAACGTTATAATTAGGAATTGCACGTTCAGCGCCTAAATAAGAAAGAGTGACTAATGCTGAGTCAGGATTTAGCATTGAACGACAAGCTTTAGCCATAGCAACAAAGCTATAAGAGCTAATATCATGTGCGATGGCAAAACCTTCACGAGTTACCGCATTAACATAATCACCATCTAATTGATCACCAGGAGCGAAGGCAATTGCATGAACAAAACCATCGAATTTATCCCAAGTTTTAGCTAGCTCTGTAAATAATGTTGTGATGCTTTCATCATGCGCAACATCACAAGGTAAAACGATTTTAGAATTAAAATCAGCAGCAAACTCTTCAACACGGCCTTTTAATTTTTCGCTTTGATAAGTAAAAGCTAATTCTGCGCCTTCACGGTGCATCGCTTTTGCAATACCGTAAGCAATAGAACGATTACTTGCAACGCCGGTAACCAGTATGCGTTTACCTGTTAAAAATCCCATAAATTGTTCCTCTAATATTTTTTACTATATATTCTAGAATGCTGATGATTATATGTTGATATAGTTAACTTCGCTACTATAAATTTATTTTTCCTTATTTAATCGTCATTTTATTTCTAAAAAATAAGTTGTTTATTTAATTAATACTTGACTATAATACTCAACTATTAGATGACATTGTTGGTACTTCATGATGAAAGATAAAGATTTAGTTTGTTATAAAACGTTACCTGTTTGGGATGCAAAAACTTTACCCGATTTGTTTCGTGAAAAACATAATACACAACTAGGTACTTGGGCAAAATTAAACATCATAAAAGGTCATATCAATTTTGATATGTTAACCGAGCAAGGCGATATCGTTTCTCAATATGTTTTTGATGTTCAGCATCAGCCTCCATTTATTGAGCCTCAGCAATGGCATCGAATAGCTCAAGTTTCAGATGATTTGCAGTGCCAGTTGGCTTTTTATTGTCAACCTGAGGATTATAGTCAGAAAAAATATCAGATGACTAAAACCCATTCTGACGTGTTGGAAGTCTGTCAAATCATTCAGGCCGGAAAAGCGCTAGATTTAGGTTGTGGTTCAGGCCGTAATTCACTCTATCTACAGCTACTTGGTTTTGATGTTGATGCCGTTGATAAGTCAGAAATGAGTATTAGTAATTTACAAGAAATTATTGCAAACGATCATTTATCGCATATCAATGCATCTATTTATGATATTAATCAGGCTAATTTAAAAGGTAACTACGATTTAATTATTTCAACTGTTGTAATGATGTTTTTACAACCAGATAGAATTCCCGATATCATTCATAATATGCAAAACATAACTAAAACGGGTGGTTATAATTTAATTGTTTGCGCTATGTCAACTGATGATTTTCCTTGCACTGTAGGATTTTCGTTTACGTTTAAAGAGAATGAGTTACTTAATTATTATCAGAATTGGGACATCCTAAAATACAATGAAGATGTTGGCGAACTGCATAAAACGGATATCCATGGCAACCGAATAAAGCTCCGCTTTGCGACGCTGTTAGCCAAAAAACGATAATACTACAGGAATTTATCCTGTAATATCTTTTTAACTATTTCCCCAGTATCTTACCTACTTCAAACCATGCTTTGCGAGAGTTCAATAGATCTTGAGCAGACATTGTTTTTTTACCAGCAGGTTGTAAAAGTGTCATATTTAATGCGCCATCACTTGTTGCAATACATATTCCTTTTTTATCCGCTTGTAAAATAGTGCCAACAGGTCGATTGTGGGATGTTTTTATCACTTCTGCTTGCCATACCTTTACTGGCTCGCCATTAACGTCAAAATAACTAACAGGCCAAGGATTAAAGGCGCGAATGCAACGTTCAAGTTGCTGTGCCGATAGGTTCCAATCAAGTTTAGCTTCTTGTTTAGATAATTTTTCAGCGTAAGTGACCTGTGATGGATCTTGTTTTTCAGGTTGGATTTTTCCTTCGGTAATTTGTTTTAAGGTATCAAGTAGTCCTTCTGGACCTAATTGCGCCAATTTGTTATATAACGTTGCACTGGTATCAGAAGGTTCTATTGGACAGGTAAGTTTATATAACATATCACCCGTATCAAGCCCTGCATCCATTTGCATAATTGTGATACCGGTTAAAGTATCACCAGCCCAACAAGCGCGTTGAATAGGAGCTGCGCCTCGCCATCTTGGTAATAATGAACCATGCACATTTAAACAACCTAGTTTAGGCATATCAAGCACAGCTTGCGGTAAAATAAGACCATAAGCCACCACAATCATAATGTCGGCATTGAGCTCAGCAATGATTTTTTGATTTTCTTCAGTTTTGAGTGTAGCTGGTTGATAAACAGGAAGATGATTTTCGATTGCTAATTGTTTAACCGGACTTGCAGTTAACTTATTGCCACGTCCAGCAGGGCGATCGGGCTGAGTAAAAACTGCAATGACATTATGTTTAGCATCAATTAATGCTTTTAAATGGGTAGCGGCAAAATCAGGCGTACCAGCAAAAATAATCTTTAGGGGATTTGTTGTGTGTGACATGTGTAATATATCCATAATCAAAATATGACAGATATTATACTTTAAATTGACCTAATAATCCTTAATCACATCACTGTACTCATAATGGATATCATATGTATACCGAGTAAAGGTGGTTATAGCGTTAAGTGATCTTGAATCATAGCGAAATCTCATAATAGCTGGTGAAAAGTTTGTGGATAAATAATAGTAAAAATCCACAAACAACTTAGTAACCTTATATTTAACCAATTAATTATGTTTTTATTTTACTTAAAATGGAAAAAATATTGGTACCAACGCTATATCAACTAACATAACCAAGAAGGTTAACGGCACACCAACTTTAACAAAATCACTAAAGCTATATCCACCAGGTGCAACAACCATTGTTTTTACAGGTGATGAAACCGGTGTAATAAACGATGCAGATGTCGCAATAGCAACGGTCATAGCAAATGGATAGGGTGAATATCCAAATTTTATTGCTAAATCAATCGCAATTGGTGCAATTAAAATCGCGGTTGCGGTATTAGAAATAAACAATCCTACCGTTGAGCATAATAAAAAGATAAAAGTTAACACCATGTAAGGGCCAAATGAACGTAAGTGGATTTCAAGCCATTGTGATATGAGCGAAATCCCTCCCGTCTTATTTAATGCTACCGCGAAAGGCATCATACCAATAATGAGAATTAATGTTGGCCAATGAATTGATTTATAAGCATTTGCCATATCAATACAGCGGGTGGCACCCATTAATAAACAAGCAATCAGTGCAGCAACAACATTTGGGACAATACCTGTCACCATTAAAATAATCATTACCGCTAGATTAAATAGTGCGATAAAAGCCTGAGAGCTTGCTGGTGCAACATCATCAATGTCTGATGGGTAATCAAGTACCACAAAATCACTAGTCCGGGTTTGTAGTTTTTGTATAGATCCCCAGTCTCCGCATACTAAAAGTGTATCGCTCATTTCTAGTCGTTCTTGGAATAGGTTATTGGTTTCAACTGGTGCATGGTTTCGCCAGATTCCAATAACGGTCAGAAAATATTTTTCCCTAAAATCAATTTCATTAAGAGTCTTTCCACATAATGATGATTCAGGCAGCAATGCAACTTCAGCCATACCGACTTCTTTGACTTGTTCTGAAAAATATTCACCACGTAATACTTTTGGTTCAAGATTGTTAGTGGTTAGAAATGTGCGATAGTCAGCTTCGGAATGAGACATGTCCAATAAGAGAATATCGTTTTCTCTAAATTCAGTACTACCATTTACAGGGATGAGCACTTTTTGGAATTTTCGCCAACGTTCAATACCAATTACATTTACACCATGCTCAGTACGTAAATGTAATCCATCAATGGTTCGCCCAACAAAAGGAGAACCAGCAAGAATTTGTGCGCGGTGAGCTCGGCCAATTAATTTATAATCTCTAATTAAATCGGTAATTTTACGTCTTTGAGGTAAACTATTGTTAGCGGTGACTTGGTCCGCTGTAAGTAACCAATTGCGTGTTAATAAACAATAAATCACACCAACAACTAATACGCCAAGGCCTATTGGCGTAATTGAAAAGAAGCCAAACTCGGTTAATGCAGCTCGGCTAAGTTCACTATTTACTACAAGGTTTGGAGCTGTTGCGACAAGAGTCATCATGCCACTAATTAATGCTGCAATACACAGTGGCATCATCAATTTTTTTACATGGATACCTGTATGGTTAGCAATACTGATAGCAACAGGAATAAAGATTGCAACTACACCAGTTGAGCTCATAACCGAACCCAGTAAAGCTACACCTAACATAATAAAGGTAATAATTCGAATATCATTTTTACCTGCTGCTTTTAAGATATATTCACTCATTTTGTAAGAGATACCCGTTCTTACTAAACTTTCACCGATTACGAATAACAGTGCAATGAGGATAATATTGGGATCACTAAATCCCGCAAGCGCTTCAGCCGGAGTTAATACACCCGTGACGGTAATTGCAGTTATCGTCAATAACGCAATAATATCCATTCTTAATTTACTGAATGAAAACAATAAAATCGCAATAAAAAGTAACAAACAAACAGTAATGAGTGGGTAATATTCGATTATATAATTAGGTAAAAGAGCAGACATTGATGATAAAAAACTATGTCCAGATGACGAATGTTCCACAAAAGGTAGCTCATGAAGTTGATTATATTTTTGACATAATACCTTGATTTATTGTAATAGGGAATATCTTGAAGTAAAGATTCTTAAGTATCAACTATGGTTAAAATGACATTTTTAACATTTTTTGCTGTTTTATTTTTAAGCTCTTCGCATTCATAAAACTTAGGTGTAATTTAGTCAACTTGATGCGTTTAATTTTAAAACCATATTTAGGAGTCAATATGTCATCAAAAAAGTCTGTTGCGGAAATTATTATTGAAGTGTTATCTCAAGCGGGGGTTAAACATTGTTATGGTATTGTTGGAGATACTTTAAATCAAATTACGTCTGCTATCAAAAAAAGTGATATTGAATGGGTACATGTTCGTCATGAAGAAGTTGGTGCTTTTGCTGCAGGAGCTGAAGCTTATCTTACCGATCAAATAACCGCTTGTGCTGGTTCTTGTGGACCAGGAAGCCTACATTTTATAAATGGTATTTATGAAGCACAACGTAATAAAGTACCGTTGGTTTTACTGGCTAGCCAGTTAGTTACCTCTCAACAAGGAACTGATTTTCCGCAGGAGGTTGATTTTGAATCTATTTATAAAAACTGTTCTGTCTTTTGTCAGCAAATTTCGGATCCAACACAAGCACGACGAATTACTACAGCGGCTGTACAAGCAGCAATAAATCAACGAGGTGTTGCTGTTATAGTCATTCCTTATAATATAAGTTTAGTCAAAGTTGAAGATAATAGTGGACATAAAATTTTTCACCCGAAACCAGTAATTCGTCCATCTGATGAAGAGCTTGCACAAATCTCCGAAATTCTAAATAAAAACAGTAAAGTGGCAATATTTGCAGGTCATGGAGTATCAGAAGCTCATGATGAATTAGTTGCGTTAGCAAAAAAATTAAAGTCACCAATTGTTCATACTTCAAGAGCTAAAGATTTCGTCGAATATGATAATCCGTATAACGTTGGCATGACAGGGATGTTTGGTATGGAGTCTGGCGCAACGGCGATAAAAGAGTGTGATGTGCTTTTGATGTTTGGTGTTGATTTTGCGTGGTCACAATTTTATCCAGATGATGCAACAATTATTCAGGTAGATATCGATGCAACTCATCTTGGTCATCGCCATAGTGTAGATATTGGTGTTGTAGGTGCAAGTAAACCAACCCTAGCCGCTTTATTGCCATTAGTTAATGAAAAAGCAGACAGTGCATTTTTAGATAAATGTCGTGAATTACATACTAAAGCAATTGATAAATTAGGTAAGAAAGCGATACCATCAAAAACGGTTATTCACCCTCAATATTTAACCGAATTGATTGATAAATATGCCAATGATGATGCCGTACTATGTGCAGATGTTGGTTCTGCTATGGTTTGGGCTTGCCGTCATTTTTCAACCAATGGTAAAAGACGGACCGTTATTAGTTTAAAACATGGCACTATGGCCAATGCGATGCCACAAGCATTAGGTGTACAAAAAGCCTTTCCTAATCGTCAAGTAATTACCTTATCAGGAGATGGTGGTATTAGTATGTTGTTAGGCGATTTGTTAACCACAATCCAAGAAAACCTGCCAATCAAAGTTGTTGTACTTAATAATAGCTCACTTAACTTTGTCGAATTGGAACAAAAATCAGAAGGGCTTGTCGATCACTATACTGATTTAAAAAATCCTGATTTTGCTAAAGTAGCTGAAGCGATGGGATTATTTGCTATTCGTGTCGATAGTTCAGATTTGCTTGAAGCCGCAGTGCAATCATTTTTAGCTCACCCTGGACCTGCATTATTAGATGTTAAGACAAACGAATATGAATTAGTTATGCCGCCTGAAATTCATACTTCACAAGTAATGGGAATGGCGCTTTATAGTGTAAAAGCATCTTTGAGTGGCAAAATGAAAGATGTGGTTAATTTGTTGGTTGATAATTTTGTAAAAAAATAGACTAAGCAATAGATAAAAAAAAGTTGAGGAACGGGGTTTTTAGGGGGATTTTTACGATATCTGCCGCATTTTGCGGCAGATAAGTTTGATTAAAAACTAACAGCACCTTCTTCAGCTGAAGATAAATTTTCTCTAACAACTGTATAAAGTTCTCGACCAAAACCTTTATGGGAATCGGTTAAATCGATTGGTGCTGGACTGCGTTTTGCGAGTTCAGCTTCATCAACTAATAGTGTTATTTCACCGGTTTGACCATTGACTCTGATCATATCACCTTGTTCAACTTTGCTTAATAATCCACCTGCATAGGCTTCAGGTGTAACATGAATAGCTGCCGGTACTTTGCCTGATGCGCCAGATAGCCGTCCATCAGTTAATAACGCAACTTTATAGCCACGATCTTGCAAAACACCCAATGGTGTTATTAATTTATGTAGCTCTGGCATACCGATAGCTTTTGGACCTTGATAACGAACAACTACAACACAGTCTTTGTTGAGGTTGCCGGCTTTATATTCTGCATCTAAATCATACTGACTATTAAAGACTACTGCAGGTGCTTCGATAATTTGGTGCTCAGCGGTAACAGCAGACGTTTTCATTATCGCTCTCCCTAAATTGCCAGACATCACTTTTAAGCCACCATGAGAGTTGAAAGGTTTTTTTATTGAAGCAATCACATTTTCATCTAAAGATTCTTTAGGACCTTCGCGGAAGATGAGTTTACCATTTTCTAAAATTGGCTCTTTTGTGTAACGGCTCAGTCCATGGCCAACTACAGTTTCAACATCTTCATGTAACAAACCACCGGATAATAGTTCTCGGACCAATAATGAAGTTCCACCTGCTGCTTGGAAGTAGTTAATGTCGGCTGGCCCATTAGGGTATATTCGGCTCAATAACGGAACAACTGTTGATAAGTCTGAAATATCGTCCCAATTAATAACAATACCAGCCGCTTTAGCCATAGCGACAATGTGCATAGTCAAATTGGTTGAGCCACCTGTGGCTAAAAGCGCAACTAAACCATTAACAATTACTTTTTCATCCACCATTTTACCAACTGGCATATAGTTTCCTGATTGGTTAGTTAAACGAGTGATCTGTCTTGCAGCGGCATTGGTTAGTTCATTGCGTAATGTTGTTTCAGGGTGAACAAAAGCGGCTCCAGGTAAATGTAATCCCATTAACTCAATGACCATTTGGTTACTATTTGCCGTGCCATAAAACGTACAAGTTCCGCTGGTATGGTATGAGGCTGATTCAGATTCTAATAAATCTTCGCGAGAAGCTTTTCCTTCTGAATAAAGTTGACGAATGCGAACTTTCTCTTTATTTGGTAAACCTGAAGGCATCGGTCCAGAAGGAACAAAGATAGCGGGTAAATGCCCAAAAGATAGGGCTCCAATAAATAATCCTGGTAAAATTTTATCGCAGACTCCTAGATACAGTGCGCCATCAAACATATTATGTGATAACCCAACGGCAACAGACATTGCAATCACATCTCGACTCATTAGCGAAATTTCCATACCCGGTTCACCTTGGGTTACACCATCACACATAGCCGGTACCCCTCCAGCCATTTGGCCAACAGCGCCGACTTCATGTAGCACTTTTCGAATTTGTTCTGGATAAAATTCATAAGGTTTATGTGCTGATAACATATCGTTATAAGAACTGATAATACCGATATTACTTTTTAATATATTTTTAAGATCATTTTTCTCATCGAGGCAACAAGCGGCAAAGCCATGAGCTAAGTTACTACAAGGCAAACTTGCTCGGGTAACTTTCTTTAACATAGCATGTTCTATTTTTTGCAGATAAGCTTCACGTGTTGCTTTAGAGCGATTAATAATGCGCTGAGTTACAGCTAAAATAGTGGAATTCACATTAACCTCTTAGATTATATTTATTATAATTTCTAAACTTTTATAAATTTATTCACAATGACATATCGAATTAATAACCTTCATGCTATCTTCAATAACACCATTTAGTGATTGTTCAATATTGATAGCATAAACATCTTTTTCATTGGCTGTTGGTTCTTCTAATGCATCAAATTGCGACTGTAGCATTCCTGTTTTTTGATAATGTCCTTGGCGTTTAGCTAAACGTTGGGAAATAACATCAAAGCTTCCTTTTAAATAAATAAAGTGCACATTTTCATTTTCTCCACGAATAATGTCTCGATATTTTTCTTTTAATGCAGAGCAGATAATAATCGAAATATCATTGACATTACTCATTGCAAATGCAGCATTACTAATTAAGTTTAACCAAGGCATCCTGTCGTTATCATTTAGCGGGGTACCGCTGCGCATTTTCAATATATTGGCTTTGGGATGTAAAAAGTCCCCATCTAAAAAAGCGGCATTTAGGTTATCGGCTATTTGTTTTGCAACAACCGATTTACCACTACCTGATACACCCATGAATACGAAAACATTTTTCCTTTGTTGTGTCATTGCGTTATTCTCCAAAATAACCTGTTACGGGTAACATTTTGTCACTATAATTCTTTATTGCAATATAAAAAAGTTTTTTTTGTGATTTAGATCATGTTTTTATTAAAGGTTTATTTAGTGATCTTTTTGAAGTTTTATTTAACACATTAAAAAAGTTGAGGAAAGGCCTTTTTGAGCATTGATTTTTGCAAATTAGGCCTTTAGTTTGATAAGTTTTAATCAAGTTGATTGTCTGGTTTTTTCAAGCGATTAACAAACATCATCACGATAAAAGCAATAACGGTTAAATAAATAATGAATATTCCATATGTTGATAACATATCGACAAATGAACGTCCTCGTATACCTATATCGCGGAAAAAGCGGAAGAGCCAAACTAATGGAAATGCGTGGCTGACATAAAATGCCCAGATTGGCATAATGCCTACCGCCATGGTTGAGCCACCCATAATGAATCCAGGTGGAACAAGGAAAATCATTCTGCTAGCCCCTTCGCCTGGATGATTGGTATTCCAAGATAATAAGAAGCCTAACCAGCCAAAAGCGAGTCCAGTCATAAATACACTAGGTACAAAAATAAAGTAATTACCATCAAAACGTAATTGCCCAAATAAAACTAGTATTGCAGTAATTAAAGTTAAAGCAGTGGTATAAAATAGGGCATAAGGCACGGTTCTCGCTAATAGTGGTACAAAACCACGTTCTATTACGGTATTCCACATCCCCATTGTTTTTAATCGGCCAATTATCATTAATGATGTTAATCCATACGTTAATGACGAGAAGAAGTAAACGAAATAGATTATAGTGGATATTGTTGATGAACTAGACGGATTAAACATGGTCCTAGTTTTTAATTGCATTGGTGATAAGGTTGCTTCAGTTGCTTCTCTTCCAAGCCCTAATGCTGCAACTTTACCAACGCTCAATTCAGCACCCGATTCAGGAATGATTTCATTAAGACTTTGCATTACCTTGGCATTTTGTGCGTCATTTGAATCATCAGCAAAATAACCTAACTTAACGGTTTGATCCCCTTTTTTTAGAGACTTTTCAAGTCCTTTAGGAATATATAACACTCCTAAATTACGGTCGTGTGATACTAATGTAATTGGATTTATTGGTGAGCGAATTACTTCTGTTATTTCAATAAATGGTGAAGTATTTACTTTACTGATTAATTCAGTTGAGTAATTGGAACCATCAAGATCAATAACAGCAATTTTTCCTTCAAAAACTGAACCATGGCTTAGCACAATTGAAAAAACAAGTGATACGATAGCCGCTAAACCTAAGCACACTTTATAATATGGAATGAAGTGGCCTGATAACATAGCATCAAGCTCTTCAAGCATAGATTTAATGATGTTTTGCATCATTGATCAACCTCAATTGTCATACCAGTTAATAAATGCGGTATAGGTTCTATATAAATTCTGACTTGATAAGATGTTAAATCTGCCTGACCTCGTTCCCGAGTCATTCGTAAATCAGCAAATGAAGGCGCCGCTGTTGCAAAACGGACAGTTCCTTTTACTGTTTTGTCCAGAGCAATCACATTAGCTTTTACTTTAGTTTCAGGTTGATAATCATTAACCATTTTTTCGTTAACATAGATGTCAACATATTTACGGTCTGTTTCTAACAATACTGCTGGTGCGCCAGCAGGCACCATTTCACCATCTTCAAACATTAGTTTTAGTACTTTTCCATCTTCTGGTGCAACTAATGTAAGGCGGCTATAATTTACTTTTAGTTGTTTTAAATCAGCTTCGGCTTGTGCGAGTTGAGCTCGGATTTGAGCAAGTTGATTTTGGCGATTTTGCAGTTTTTGTCTAGCAATAGTAATCGACTGCAATGTCATACTCGTTGCATTTCTAGTTTGTTCAAACTGGGTGATTTGCTCAGGTGATGCACCAATCATCAATGTTGATAATTGACTTTCAATCTGTACAACTTGCATTTTTGAATTAATGTAGGCATTGCGTGCAGCATCAAGTTGTGATTGTGAAGAGCCTCCAGTTTTTCTTAATTGAGTATGACGTTGAAATTCAGTATTAGCTAAGTCTCGAGAAGATATTGCAGCTTCTAAGTTCGCTTTAACTTCTTCTATTTTCCGCCACGTTGATAATTCATTGAGGTTAGTTTCATTTTCAGTGATTTCGATTGCTGCTTGTTCTTGATTAACTGCGGCTGTTTGACTATCAACTAGCGCTTGTAAGCGATCTATTGATAGCTGCGTATCAGTATCTTCAAGTTGCATTAATGGATCGCCTTTTTTTACAAATTGTGATTCTTGGACAAACCGTTTAATGACTTTGCCACCTACATTTTGAAATGCAACATTGATTTCATCAGCAGTTAATACGCCTGATTTGATACTTTTAGCAACAGTTACTGCATCGTTCCTTGAACCAAGACAAATCAATGTTGATCCAATTAGAAGTAGCAATAAAAATATAGCAGGAATTTTAATGTTTTTTGGTAAATCTAAGTTTAGTTTATTTTTCATTTATTTAGTCAGCTAAGTATATTGTTAAAATATCATGATTTTTAGTGATTAAAAGCAATTATTTACGTAATAATTTACGTAACATTGCAATTAAAGATTCCTGCTCTTGTGCATTTAAAACCTGAGCAAAAGCACGAATCGATTTTAAGTGATTAGGTAGCGCTTTTTGTATAAGATTTACACCAGTTGTGGTGAGCCTGATTAGTCGAGAACGACCATCTTCCCCACTTTTCGTCATCGATATTAAAGGATCTTGCGCAGCTAACATCCGTTTAACCATTACTGAGACAGTTGCAGGAGTGACGCCAACTTTCAATGCTAGCTCGCTAGCGCAGGTTTCACCTTCACTATACAATGACATTAGTAATGCAAATTTTCCTTCAGAAACATCATAATCTTTTGCAAGTTGTGCATAAATATTAGAACGAATTAAATCGGCAGTAGTAATTAAACTTAGGACCAGATCAACGCCTGAAACCTCGATAATTTCATCATTAAAACTTTGTGCTTTTGCTAAAGTTTCGCGCGAAGGAAGTATTCTTGAGTTGTAATTCAATTGCTTTACCTAATTTATTTAGTCGGCTAATTATACTGGTTTGTCCTAAATTGGCAATTGTTTTTTTACTTTAGTTTGAGAGGTTGATCTCATTAATTTGTTAATTTTCATTGATATTTAGTTAGTCAATAATGATAACTTATTGTTTCAAAGCTTATTATTTAATCTACTACTAAAGTGGTAATCCTTGAGGGTAATTATATTCTATTTAAAGTTCCTTAAAATATCGTATAGATGAAAATTAAATAATTGAATTAAAAATAAATTTGGAGCTTTTTATGAGTAAAACCAATCTCGTTATTATAGGCAATGGGATGGTTGGACATCGTTTTGTCGAAGAAATTATCGAAAAAATGCAGTCTGATAATTTTAAAATTACCATCTTTTGCCAAGAACCAAGAGTAGCTTACGATCGTGTTCATCTTTCTTCCTATTTTTCAGGCCATACTGCAGAAGCACTGTCTTTAGTTCGGGAAGGCTTGTACCAAGAAAATGATATTAATATTTTACTTAATGAACGGGTTATTTTGATTAATCGCCAACGTAAAGAGGTGCATTCACAAACTGGGCGTATTGTTTCTTATGATAAGTTGATTATTGCAACGGGCTCTTATCCATGGGTTCCTCCAATTAAAGGTGCTGAAGGGGCGAATTGTTTTGTTTATCGTACCATTGAAGATCTCGATGCGATTCGTGATTGTGCTAGTAATTGTAAAATAGGTGCAGTTGTCGGTGGTGGTTTACTTGGACTTGAAGCTGCTGGTGCATTGAAAAACTTAGGAGTTGAAACTCATGTTGTCGAATTTGCTCCAGTCTTAATGTCAGAGCAACTTGATGCAATGGGTGGTGATCAACTGCGTAGAAAAATCGAAGAGATGGGAGTTGGAGTTCATACAAGCAAAAATACTCAAGAAATTATTCATACCCCATCAGGTAAAGTTATGCAATTTTCTGATGGTTCATCACTTGAAATTGATTTTATTGTTTTTTCAACTGGCATCCGTCCCAATGACCAATTAGCTAAAGCGTGTGAATTAGATATTGGACCTAGAGGAGGTATCGTTATTAACGATTATTGCCAAACTTCAGATCCGGATATTTATGCCATAGGTGAATGCGCCTGTTGGCAAGGTAAAGTTTACGGTTTAGTTGCACCTGGTTACAAAATGGCACAAGTTGCCTTAGCACATTTAATCGGTGAAAGCGCTAAATTTGAAGGTGCCGATATGAGTGCTAAACTCAAATTAATGGGAGTCGACGTTGGTAGTATTGGTGATGCAAAGGCTAAAACAATAGCTAGCAGAAGCTATGTTTATTTAGATGAAAGTGTACCAGTTTATAAAAAGTTAGTGGTATCTAATGATAATAAAAAACTATTAGGTGCTGTTTTAGTTGGTGATACATCTGATTATAGTAACTTGCTGCAACTGATGCTTAATGATATGGATTTACCTGAACATCCTGATTCTCTAATTTTACCATCACATGCAGGTGCTAAGCCTGCATTAGGCGCTGACGCATTACCTGATAGTGCACAAATATGTTCTTGTTTTGATGTGACAAAGGCAAAAATTGTTCAAGCTATTCATGCTGGTTGTCATACTGTTGCTGCAATTAAAGCTGAAACTAAAGCGGGTAGTGGTTGTGGTGGTTGTATACCACTAGTAACGCAAATCCTTAATTTGGAATTAGCGAAACAAGGTATTGAAGTAAGCCATGCACTTTGTGAGCATTTTAAATATTCTCGGCAAGAGCTTTTTCACTTAATTCGTGTTGAAGGATTAACTTCCTTTGATGAAGTGATAAAAAAACATGGTGCCGGCTATGGCTGTGAAGTTTGTAAACCAACAGTTGGCTCTATATTAGCTTCATGTTGGAATAATTATATTCTTAAACCAGATCTTGTACCGTTACAAGATAGTAATGATATCTTTTTAGGTAATATTCAAAAAAATGGTACTTATTCAATTATTCCTCGTAGTGCTGGTGGTGAAATTACTCCAGAAGGATTGATTGCGGTTGGTCAGATTGCTAAGAAATACAATCTCTATTCAAAAATTACTGGTTCACAACGTATAGCGTTGTTTGGTGCGCAAAAAGATGATCTTCCTGCTATCTGGAAAGAGCTGATTGATGCTGGTTTTGAGAGTGGTCACGCTTACGCTAAGGCATTACGTATGGCAAAAACTTGCGTAGGTAGCACTTGGTGTCGGTTTGGGGTAGGAGATAGTGTTAGTTTAGGTGTCGAATTAGAAAACCGCTATAAAGGTATTCGAGCGCCTCATAAATTCAAACTTGGTGTTTCAGGTTGTACCCGTGAATGTGCCGAAGCTCAGGGTAAGGATATTGGCGTTATTGCAACTGAAAAAGGTTGGAATCTTTATGTTTGTGGTAATGGTGGTATGAAACCTCGTCATGCCGATCTTTTAGCTGCAGATTTAGATCGAGAAACCCTTATTCGCTACCTAGACCGTTTCCTTATGTTCTATATTCGTACAGCGGATAAATTACAACGGACTTCTGTCTGGTTTGAAAACCTTGAGGGGGGGATCGAATATTTGCGTAGTGTCATTATTGATGACAAATTAGGTATCAATGACGAACTTGAAAAAGAGATGGCTCGTATTCGTAAGCTTTTTGTTTGTGAATGGAAAGAAACTGTTAATAATCCAGAAGCACAAATCCGGTTTGCTCATTTTATTAATAGTCCTAAACGAGACGATAATGTTCAGTTTGTACCTGAGCGACAACAACATCGTCCCGCCACCCTTGAAGAACGTCAAGTTATGTCAGGAGAGTAGATTATGAGTCAATGGGTAACTATCTGTAAAATTGAAGATATTTTTCCTGAAACAGGAGTTTGTGCTTTAGTTGGTAAAGAGCATGTCGCTGTTTTTCGTCCTTTTCATTCTGACGAGCTTTATGCGATTAGTAATATTGATCCTTTTGCTAATGCTAGTGTGCTTTCTAGGGGGATTATTTGTGAGCATGAAAATGAATTATGGGTTGCTAGTCCTCTGAAAAAACAACGCTTTCGTTTAAAAGATGGTTATTGTTTTGAAGATGCAAGTTATTCCATCGCACACTATGAGGTCAAAATTGATAATGATGGATTTGTTAAAGTTAAATTTAACTAATAAATAAAAATAGGAATAATAAATGTATACAGAAACAATTAATAAATGTGCTGTTAATGCAGCACGTATTGTTAAATTAGCTAAAACCAATCCTATAGGGTTTTGGCTAAGTTCTGCTATGGCTGGTGCTTATGTTGGTCTGGGTATCATATTAATTTTTACGCTGGGTAATTTGCTTGATGCATCAGTTAGACCTTTAGTTATGGGAGCAACATTTGGAATTGCATTAACTTTAGTTGTTATAGCAGGCTCGGAGTTATTTACTGGGCATACCATGTTTTTAACATTTGGTGTTCAAGCTAAAAAGATTACACACTTTCAAATGTGGTGGGTATTACCACAAACGTGGCTAGGCAATTTACTAGGATCTATTTTTGTCGCTGCTTTATTTTATTGGGCGGCAAGCCCATTATTGGCAACAGATACTTCCCTTATACATACTGCGGCATTAGCAAAAACATCCACTCCCGCAAAGGCTCTATTTTTTCGTGGAATTTTATGTAATTGGTTAGTTTGTTTAGCTATTTGGATGGCAAATCGAGTTGAAGGTTCAGCCAAATTTATTGCTATATGGTGGTGTTTATTGGCATTTATTGCTTGTGGGTATGAGCATAGTGTTGCTAATATGACGTTATTTTCTCTTTCTTGGTTTGGAAATCATACTGATGCCTATACTTTAGGTGGTATTGGGCATAACTTGTTATGGGTTTCATTGGGTAATTTAGTATCTGGAGCACTGTTTATGGGCTTAGGATATTGGTTTTCAACACCTAAAGCAGATCGACCTTAATCATTATTGAATAAGGTTGTAATTGTTTAGCTTACTGTTTTTAAGAATTATTGGATTATTAACAGTAAATTTTTTAGATCAATAAGATATTAATGGTTGTTTTTAAAGTCTATGGATTATTTACCTTTATTTTGTAAATTAGAAAACCGTGATTGCTTATTAGTTGGTGGTGGGGAAATAGCCGAGCGTAAAGCTCGGTTATTGCTTGAAGCTGGCGCAAATTTAACTGTCAATGCTCTTGAATTTACTCAGCAATTTGTCTGTTGGCAAGAACAAAAACAATTGGTTTTAATACAATGTGAATTTGATACACAACTACTCGATAATAAATGGTTAGTTATTGCTGCAACAGATTGTCAACAAACCAATCAGCAAGTCAGTATAGAATCAGAAAAGCGACGTATTTTTTGCAATATCGTTGATTCACCTAAAGGTGCTAGTTTTATTATGCCTTCTATTATTGATCGCTCTCCAATAATGGTTGCGATATCTTCAGAAGGTCATGCTCCTGTATTGGCACGGTTATTACGTGAAAAATTAGAAGCGATTTTACCGCAAAATATTGGAAAACTAGCGAAATATGCTGGTTATTTACGTAATAAAGTAAAAGCAACTTATCAAAGCATGACTGAACGTAGAAGATTCTGGGAAAAGCTATTTACACATGATAGGTTAGCTCAAGCTATAGCTAATAATGATTCAGAAAAAGTTGAAATGTTAACTAATGAATTATTTGAAGAGCCAGTTGATTATCGAGGTGAAGTGGTTTTAGTTGGTGCCGGTCCGGGTGACCCAGGGTTGTTGACATTAAAAGCTCTTCAACAAATTCAACAAGCCGATATTATTGTTTACGATCGATTAGTATCCGATGAAATAATGAATTTAGCTCGACGAGATGCTCAGCGAATTTTTGTCGGTAAGCGGCCTGGTTTTCATTGTGTGCCACAAGAACAAATTAACCAAATATTACTTGAGCAAGCCCAAAAAGGGTTGCGAGTAGTAAGACTTAAAGGTGGTGACCCCTTCATTTTTGGTCGAGGCGGAGAGGAGCTTGAAACACTATTTGATGCTAATATTCCTTTTTCGTTAGTACCAGGAATTACAGCTGCTTCAGGATGCTCAGCTTATAGTGGAATACCATTAACTCATCGTGATTATGCTCATAGTGTTCGTTTAATTACGGGGCATTTGAAAGATGGCACGCATTTGGATTGGCAAAGTTTAGCTGCTGAAAAACAGACTCTCGTTTTTTATATGGGGTTATCACAAGCAGAAAATATTAAAACACAATTAATTAAACATGGTATGGATAGTAATATACCTGTGGCTATAGTAGAAGAAGGTACAAAAGCCAATCAGAAAGTTGTAGAGGGATTGTTATGTGATCTTACTCAACTTGCATTACATGCTTGTAGTCCTAGTTTAATTATTATTGGACGTGTAGTTGCATTACGCAAAAAGTTAAATTGGTTTTCTAAACTTTAATGTTAGATAAAGTGGAGAATGGCATAATTAGTACTAGCTATTCTTTACTTTGTAAATACCATACAGTCATTTCCATTCTAGATTTAAAATTTAGTTTTTTAAATATACTTTTTATATGGACTTTTACTGTGTTTTCGACAATATCTAACTCTTTCGCTATTAATTTATTTGATAATCCTTGAACTAATAAATTAAATATTTCTCGTTCTCTTGGTGTGAGTAAATTAATATTATGGGACTGGCTTGTAGTCGTGCCTCCACCATGACGCATATAATCAAGAATAATAGGTGAAATTGCTTCATCCATGGTGATTTTGCCTTCAGAAATATCTATTAATGCTTTCAGTAGGTTTTCCGGTTCCATATCTTTTAATAAATAGCCATCAGCACCGGTTTTGATAGCAGTAATGATATCTTCTTTTGCATCTGATACAGTAAATATAATGATTCGCGCAGAAATATTTTTTTCTCGTAAATAACGCAAGATTTCTAATCCATTCACATCATTCATATTGATATCTAATAAAATAATGTCCGGATCAAGTGTTTCTGCAAGCATAACCCCTTCTAAGCCAGAGCCTGTTTCACCGATAACCTCAAAATTATTGATTGTTTTTATAAGCTGCTTAACCCCATTTCTTAACATGGGATGATCATCAATAAGTAATATTGAACTTTTAACTTGTTCCATTTGCTATTCTTCTATCATTTTAAATGGGATGATTGTAGTTGCTTTAAACGTTATTACAATCTCAGTGCCTAGATTAGGCTTACTATTAATGGTTAAATTGCCATTTAATATTCCAACTCTATCACGCATAATTATTAATCCATAATGATTATCTTGATTAGCATTATTTTGTAAACCAATACCATTATCTTTTATGCTGACACTAATAATCTGATTATCATCAATAGTTAAACTTATTTTAACTTTTGTTGCATTAGCATGTTTATAAATATTATTTAAAGATTCGCGTACACATTGCAATAGATGGAATGCATATTTGCTCTTAATGATATTGAGAGGTAGTTGATATTCAGCTTGTATTTTAAATTTCAATTTTTGATTAAATTCTTCGATCAACTCCATTAAGCTGGCATAAAAACCGGTTTGATTAAGTCGTAAACGAAAAGAAGTTATTAATTCTCTTAATTGAGAATAAGTAATATTAACTTCTGTACGCATAATAGCTAGCAAATCACTACTTGTTTGTGAGGTTAAATCTGGTTGCATTTGTAAGCAACTAAGATGAATTTTTAAACAAGAAAGAGATTGTGCTATAGAGTCATGTAACTCTCTGGCCATTGCTGAGCGCTCTTTCATTAATAGATATTGTTTTTGTTGTTCTATTTGCCTATCAAGCATTAGTGCTGTCGTCATTTGCTCGACTAAGGCTGTAATTAAATTTTCTTGTTCTGCACTTAGATGCATTGTTGATGGTTGTAGAGCAAATAAAATACCAAATTTTTCACCTTTTTCTTGAAGATACCAATAACGTTGAAATCCATTTTCTTGATAAGATTTTGATGGAATAAGGCAAGCGTTACATTCTGAATTTTGGCAATAAGGTAGTCTTTGTTGGTTGGCATAGCTGATTTGTTGATAATGTTCTATATTATCCGACTCATAAAAACGAATTTGAAACTGTGTTAATGGCACTAATTCCTCAAGCTGGCGGAGTATAATTAAAAAGCGTTCACATAATGGATCTGATGTGTGCAGTTGTTTTATAGCTTGATACTGAAACGACAATATTTTATTGATTTGTTGTAATTCGGCAGTTTTTTCTGTGACACGTTCTTCTAATAATTGGTACTGCAATTCAATTTGTTCTGCCATTTCATTGAAGGCTTGCCCCAATAAATCAAATTCGTTCTTTTTACTTTTCTTACTGTTAAATCGTTGGCTAAAGTTATGTTGCGAAATAGATTCAGCCATATTAATTAATTTGCGCCAAGGCGCAAGAAGATAACGACGTAAATAGTAAATTTGCGCAAGAAGAAATAGAACAATAAGAATGATAAAAACAAATTGCAATTGTGATATATAATGGATTTGATTTTCTGTTTTTTGATCAATTTGATGGACTAATTTATCGGTCTGAGTTACAAACTTATCAATTTCATTTTTTATTTCATCTATACTGTTTGCTTGTTTAATTTTGGGGACAATATCAGTTATCCATTGAGACTGTAATTGGTTAAGCTCATCAATTAAATGGTAACGTTCAAATAATTTTAATTGCTCAGAAGACGGAATATCATTAAAAATATTAAGTCGATCATAGTCCTTTTTCTCAATCGGGATCATAGCTAAAAATTGATAGCTTTTCATCCTAATTAAACCCAATTGGTTTATCATATAAGCACTGCCTTTAGTATCATTAGCTACTTGTATTGATAAAAACAAAGCTAATAACGCCATGGCACCTAAAGAAAACATTAAAAGTGTTAAACGATTTAAAATAGATGCACTGTAGCGAAATTTTCTTTTTAGCATATCGATACTCAATATTTTTGTGTTAAATATTGTTTAAATAAATAATAATTTAGCTCTATTGTATCGTGAAAACCGTTGATCAAAGATCTTTTTTATGACTTTTTGCGATCTTTTATTAAACAGCGCTTGCAACAAGCATAAATTTTGCGTAAAATTCACGCCCTATAAGATTAATCAATGCAGACATATATGTTAAATCAGGAATCGTCTGCTTTTTATTGCGGAGTTAAGTATGTACGCAGTTTTCCAAAGTGGTGGTAAACAACACCGAGTTAGCGAAGGACAAGTCGTTCGCTTGGAAAAAATTGAAGTCGAAACAGGTGCAGAAGTTGTTTTCGATAAAGTTTTAATGGTAGCAAATGGTGAAGACATCAAAGTTGGTGCTCCGTTTGTTGAAGGTGCAACAGTTAAAGCAGAGATTGTTGAGCACGGTCGTGGCGAGAAAGTGAAAATTGTTAAATTCCGTCGTCGTAAACACTATCGTAAACAACAAGGTCACCGTCAGTGGTTCACTGATGTGAAGATCACTGCAATCGCTTAATAGGAGTATCGAACAATGGCACATAAGAAGGCTGGTGGTTCATCACGTAATGGTCGTGATTCCCAGAGTAAACGTTTAGGTGTTAAACGTTATGGTTCTCAAGAAGTTCTTGCTGGTAATATTTTAGTTCGTCAACGTGGAACTCAATTCCACCCAGGTACTAATGTAGGTTGTGGTCGTGATCATACCCTATTCGCGTTAGTTGATGGACAGGTTAAGTTTGAAGTTAAAGGACCTAAAAACCGCCGTTATGTTAGTGTAGTTGCTAACAGCTAATAAACCAGCGGTTCATAAGTTATAGAAGCCTCACAGTTATTGTGGGGCTTTTTTCATTTCTTGAAATTTATATAAATTAATTCATTATGATAAAACAGCAAAATGTTAAATTAGGTTTTGCGCTAGCCATGTTGACGTCAGTGATGTGGGGACTCGTGCCAATTGCTATGAAATATGCATTAGTTGTTATTGATCCATTAACGTTAGCTTGGTCACGCTTAAGTATATCAGCAGTAGGTATAACGCTTTGGTTGGCTTATAAAAAACAATTTCCTAATTTGATGATGTTTAAAAAACGACGCCGTTTTATTCTATTAATGATTGCCGGATTTGGTTTATTAGGTAATTTTGCGCTTTTTGCTACAGCTGTTCAGTATTTATCTGCAACTACAGCTCAAGTTGTTGGACAAACTGGCATTGTCATATTTATGATTTCTAGTGCTTTTATTTTCAAAGAGAAATTAAGACCAACACAAATTATTGGTATTACTATATTGTTAATTGGTTTAGCGCTATTTTTTAATGAAAATCTAGCAGATCTCTTTGCCAATATGTCTTCATATGGTATAGGTGTGTGGCTTGCCTTATTAGCCTCTATATCATGGGCATGTTATGCATTAGCGCAAAAAGTATTATTAAGAAAATTAAGAGCAGAGCAGCTACTTTGGTTGATTTATCTTATATGTAGTATCTTTTTATGGCCTCTAGCATCGCCGACTAAAATTGCTAATGCTGATTTTAGTCAATTGTTTGCAATTATTTTTTGTGGTTTAAATACCATTATTGCTTATGGTGCTTTAGTTATGGCAATGGAGCGTTGGCAAGCTGCGCAAGTAAGTGCTATAACAACACTGACACCACTTTTTGCACTGATTTTCTCAGATTTATTTGCTTTACTATGGCCAGAAAAGTTTGTAATGCAATATTTAAATATTATAGGTTATATTGGCGCGGTATCTGTTGTAGCAGGTGCAATGTTTGCAACAGTTGGACATCATTTATGGCAACCTAGAAAGGGCTGGCTGATTAACCGAAAAAAGAGGACAAATAATGAAATTTGTAGATGAAGCTTCAATTCGAGTGGAAGCTGGTGACGGTGGTAATGGTTGTGTTGGTTTCCGTCGTGAAAAATATATACCTAAAGGTGGTCCTGATGGTGGCGATGGTGGAGATGGTGGCGATGTATTTTTTATTGCCGATGAAAATCTAAACACACTCGTGGATTTTCAATTTGAAAAGAACTATCGCGCTGAACGTGGTCAAAATGGACAAGGTTCTGATTGTACCGGCAAGCGAGGTAAAGATATTACCGTTAAAGTACCTGTTGGGACTCGTATCACTGACAAATATACTGGTGAAATTATTGGTGATCTAACTCATCATCAACAAAAAGTCCTTGTGGCTAAAGGTGGTTTTCATGGGCTTGGTAACGCACGTTTTAAATCATCAGTGAATCGAGCTCCAAGACAAAAGACTGATGGTACACCGGGTGAAAAACGTGATGTGATACTAGAACTTTTACTATTAGCTGATGTTGGTATGTTAGGTTTGCCTAATGCAGGTAAATCAACGTTTATTCGTTCAGTTTCAGCAGCAAAACCGAAAGTCGCTGATTATCCATTTACAACTTTAGTACCTAGTTTAGGGGTAGTTAGAATGGATAATGAGCAGAGTTTTGTTGTTGCTGATATTCCAGGGTTGATTGAAGGCGCATCGGATGGCGCAGGACTTGGTATTCGTTTTTTAAAACACTTAGAACGCTGTAGGATTTTAGTTCATCTAATTGATATTGCTCCAATCGATGAATCAGATCCAATTGAAAATGCTAAAGTTATTATTCAAGAACTTCACCAATATAGTGAAAAATTAGCCAATAAACCGCGCTTGTTAGTTTTCAATAAAATGGATGTATTGGGTGAAGAAGAAAGTGCCAAATGTGCAGCAGAAATTGCAAAAGCACTCGACTGGAATGATAAATATTATGTGATTTCAGCAATTAATCATGAAGGGGTAAAAGCCTTATGTTGGGATCTAATGGACTACATGAATGCGCATCCTCGTGAAGCAGAAGAAGCAGAAACGGCAGCAGAAAAAGTTGAATTTATGTGGGATGATTATCACCAACAAGCGATGGATGAGGCTTTTGATGACGATGATTTTGATGATTGGGATGACAGTAACGAAGAAGGGGTTGAATTTATCTATCAAAAATAGTAATAACCTAAAATAGGTTAAACTTATCACTTCAAATTATTAACTAAAAAATCACCATTGCGAAAAATACAGGGTGACATAGCCCTGTATTCCTCTCTATTATTCTAACGCTAACACAATGATTTCATATTAAAAAAATTGGTGGTTTACATTTTTCTTTTATTTTTTGAAAAAAGTCAAAAAAAACGCTTGCTTTTAATAATGAGAATTATTATCATTAAGATGTACTTGATTAGAGCGTCGCAAGACTTCTGAAAAAGTATGACATTGCTCACATTGCTTCCAATGTTTGCCAGCCTAGCGCAACTATGCTGGCTTTTTTATTTTAAAGTGATTAAAAATACGATGTTTTGATAACTAATTGATCATCAATGACCATTTTCCATTGACCCTCCTCAAAATAAGGAGGCTTACTTACTTTGAATAAAGAATTTAAACCTAAAACTCCTACTTTAAAATCATCACCAATAAATTCTTGTATCGGTCCTTCAACGCTTTTAGTTACCCCATCTTTTTTATAATTGTAAATAACTTTGGCGTCTTTAGTGATAGTTATCACCATATATTCACCTTGCCATTTGCCAATATAGTTACTTTTTTCTGAAGGAATTGCATCAAGTCCGCCACATGCAGTTATAAAGATAGCAAGTATTAGAAATAAATAAACATGTTTTATTTTTTTTAATAATTTCATTTTTTTATTCCTTATATATTTAAAATTTATTTTTTAGTTATTGATGGTATCAAATAAAATAAGTAATGCTGCACTGCCGCCAAATTCTTTCGGTGCTTGATGAAAACAAATGATATTAGGATGCTGGGCTAACCACATTGGTGTCTGTTTTTTTAATATGTTTTTACCGTGCCCATACATGATGCAAGCGCAATTGGCATTTTCTTTTAAACAAACGGCGATTAATGCTGCTATTTCTTTTTTCGCTTCTTGCAGAGTTAATCCATGTAAATCTAAAAAGAATTCAGGTGCATAAAATCCACGTCGTAATTTTTTCAATTCATTAGGATCTGAGTTTTCACGACTATAACGAATCGGATCTTCTTGTAATAGAGGTTGGTAATCATCAGAAAAGTAAAATTCATTATTTACTTTTTCATGTTGAATTTTTTGATTCTCTATTAGCTTTTGAGATCGTTTTTGAGGTTTATGAATCACAGTATCTTGTTTGAGCTGTTTGGTTTTACCAATACTATTTTTAAACAAGTCTATGTCTTCATGATCTAATATAAATTTATTCGACATTGATTCTTACTCTGGATAAACTTTTTCTTTAAATTCACACAAATCTTCAATAACACAAGATCCACAACGAGGTTTTCTAGCAATACACGTATATCTACCATGTAATATTAACCAATGGTGACAATTTATTTTGTACTCTTTTGGTACCACTTTTAGTAACTTCTCTTCAACTGCTTCAACGGTTTTACCTGGAGCAAAACCAGTTCGATTACTTACCCTAAATATATGTGTATCGACCGCAATAGTTGGCCAGCCGAAAGCTGTATTTAACACAACGTTGGCTGTTTTTCTACCCACACCAGGTAGCGCAATTAATGAATCAAAGTTTTCGGGGACTTGTCCTTGATATTTATCAACCAAAATCTGACAAGTTTTAATAATGTTTTCAGCTTTACTATTATATAAACCTATTGTGCGAATATAATCTTTTAATTTATCGACGCCTAACGCTAAAATTTGCTCTGCAGTGTTTGCAATCGCAAATAACGGTTTTGTAGCTTTATTAACACTAACATCTGTAGCTTGGGCTGAAAGCACAACGGCAATAAGTAGCTCGAACGGTGTTTGATACACCAATTCTGTTGTAGGATCTTTAATATGATCTTTTAGTCTTTCTAAAATTTGTATTCGTGTTGATTGTTTCACAATATATTATAAACATAAGATGGTTAATTAATATTATATACTTTTATTTTAGATTTAACCGTAGGATCTATTGAGTTTTTATAAAAGTTAAGACTATTAAAAATCTATCTATTGGAAAATAATAAAATATTTTTACTTTTGAATTGTTTTTTCTTTTTTATTTAACATTTACCTGCAGAAATCACCTGCTTTTTAGCATTGGCTTTTTGTGGTAAGCTAGCCAACTATTTTTTTATTTCATCATTCAAGGTTTATTATAAAAATGTCATTACCAATGATTGTCACCTTTGCTGTTTACATATTAGGAATGATTTCTATCGGTTTTTTTGCATTCCGTGCAACGCGAAATTTTGGTGATTACATATTAGGTGGGCGACGTATCGGTAGTGTAGTGACTGCACTTTCTGCTGGTGCTTCAGATATGAGTGGTTGGTTATTAATGGGATTGCCGGGTGCAGTCTTTTTATTTGGTATTTCACAAAGTTGGATTGCAATAGGTTTAATAATTGGAGCTTATTTAAATTGGCTTCTTATTGCGGGTAGGCTAAGAGTTTTTACTGAAATAAATCATAATTCATTAACTTTACCTGATTATTTTTCTCGTCGATTTGATGATAACAGCTCATTACTAAGAATTATTTCGGCAGTAATAATTTTAATCTTTTTCACGATTTATTGTGCTTCTGGTGTAGTTGCTGGCGCTAAATTATTTGAAAGTACATTTGGCCTTAGTTATGGCTGGGCTATGCTTGCTGGTGCAGGAGCAACCATTGCTTATACTTTTATCGGTGGTTTTTTAGCTGTCAGCTGGACAGATACTATTCAAGCTAGTTTAATGATGTTTGCATTAATTTTAACCCCAATCATGGTTATGATAAATGCTGGGGGTTTTTCAGATGCGTTGGCTAATATTCAATCATTAAATCCCGATTATACAAACATCTTTTCACATATGGATTTTATTGCCATTATCTCTTTATTAGGATGGGGACTTGGTTATTTTGGTCAGCCCCATATTTTAGCAAGGTTTATGGCTGCTGATTCACATGAAGTAATGAAAAACGCTCGTCGAATTAGTATGACATGGATGATTTTGTGTTTAGCCGGTGCTATTACAGTTGGTTTCTTTGGTATAGCTTTTTTTGCTAACAATCCAAATTTAGCTTATTTAATTGATGATGGTAAGCATGAGCGTATTTTCATCGAATTATCTAAATTACTTTTTAATCCGTGGATTGCAGGTATTTTGCTTGCAGCTATTTTAGCTGCAGTAATGAGTACTTTAAGTTGCCAATTATTAGTTTGTTCAAGTGCATTAACTGAAGATTTCTATCGAGCATTTATCAGACCAAAGGCTAAACAACGAGAATTAGTTTGGGTTGGGCGTGTTATGGTCTTATTAGTTTCAGTTATTGCTATTTTACTCGCAATAAACCCAAATAACAGTGTGCTTGATTTAGTCAGTCATGCTTGGGCAGGATTTGGAGCGGCATTTGGCCCTATTGTTGTATTTTCGGTTTTCTGGGCTCGAATGACTCGCAATGGTGCACTAGCAGGAATGATAACGGGAGCAATTACCGTTTTACTTTGGATAAATTTCAATTGGTTTAATTTGTATTCCTTGATTCCAGGTTTTTTATTTGCGTCAATAGCAATAGTTATTTTTAGTTTATTAGATAAAAAACCAAATGAAATAGTCGAAGATCATTTTGAACAAGCGTATAAAAGATATCATAATAAATAAATGTAATTAAATAGAATAGAAACGTTAATAGGTAAAATATCATGACAAAAAATGTGATCAAACAACTGCAAGAGCGTGGGCTTATTGCTCAACTTACTGATGAAAACGCGCTAATGGAATTAATCGAAAAAAATCCTATTGCGCTATATTGTGGTTTTGATCCAACAGCTGACAGTTTGCATCTTGGTCATTTAGTTCCATTACTTTGTTTAAAACGTTTTCAATTGGCTGGTCATAAACCAATTGCATTAGTTGGTGGTGCAACAGGACTAATTGGGGATCCAAGCTTCAAAGCAGTTGAACGTAAGCTTAACACTGAAGATACTGTTATTGAATGGAGTGAGAAAATCAAACAACAAGTATCGCCGTTTTTGGATTTTGAATGTGGTGATAATGCAGCTATTGTAGCCAATAACTATGATTGGTTTGGTGGCATGAATGTTTTATCTTTTTTACGGGACATTGGTAAATATTTTTCCGTCAATTCAATGATTAATAAAGAATCTGTTAAGCAACGTATTGACCGCGATGAGTCAGGTATTTCATTTACTGAGTTTTCTTATAGCTTGTTACAATCTTATGATTTTGCAAGCCTAAACAAAGCACATAATGTCGTGTTACAGATAGGTGGTTCTGATCAATGGGGTAATATTACCGCAGGTATCGATTTAACTCGTCGTTTACATCAAAAACAAGTTTATGGTTTAACCGTACCATTAATTACTAAATCGGACGGAACCAAATTTGGTAAAACTGAAAGCGGTGCAGTATGGTTAGATCCTAAAAAAACCAGCCCGTATAAATTTTATCAATTTTGGATTAATACTGCTGATGCCGATGTTTATCGTTTCCTTAAATTCTTTACATTCATGTCATTGGAAGAAATTGATGCATTGGAAGAAGAGGATAAGAATAGTGGCTTAGCCCCTAGAGCTCAATATGTACTTGCTGAGCAAGTTACTCGTTTAGTTCATGGCGAAGATGGCTTAACCGCAGCGAAACGTATCACTGAAAGTTTATTTTCTGGTAAGTTAACTGACTTATCTGAAGCTGATTTTGAGCAGTTAGCTCAAGATGGTATGCCTACATTGGCTGTTGAAGAAGAGCTAGATTTGCAACAAGCAATCGTTAATGCAGATTTTGCACCTTCAAGAGGCCAGGCAAGAACAATGATTGAATCAAATGCTATTTCTGTTAATGGTGAACGTAACTCCACAACAGATTATCGTTTTTCTAGTAGTGATAAACTCTTTAATCGTTATACATTATTGCGTCGAGGTAAAAAATACTACTGCTTACTCATTTGGAGATGATTTCATGAAAAATATTTTATCGATTCAGTCTCATGTTGTATTTGGTCATGCAGGTAATAGTGCAGCTGTATTTCCAATGCGTCGTTTGGGTGTGAATGTTTGGCCTCTAAATACGGTTCAATTTTCAAATCATACCCAGTATCGTCAATGGACTGGATCGGTAATGTCAGCATCTCATTTGGTTGATATTGCTGAAGGAATTAATGCTATTGGGGAACTAGAAAGATGTAATGCTGTATTAAGTGGATATATGGGATCTCCAGAGCAAGGTAATGCAATCATCGACATAGTTAAAAAAGTAAAAGCAGTAAATCCTGAAGCAATTTATCTTTGCGATCCAGTAATGGGACATCCTGAAAAAGGTTGTTTTGTTGCACCAGGTGTATCCGAATTTTTATGTAATATCGCTTTGCCTATTGCAGATATGATGGCTCCAAATATCTTAGAGCTAGAGGAACTTAATGGTAAACAACCAATCAGTAATGTTAATGAAGCAATTTTAGCCTGTCGTTCAATTTGTCAAAAAGGGCCTAAAGTGGTGTTAGTTAAACATTTAAGTCGCGCTGGTTATCAAAAAGATCGTTTTGAAATGTTGCTTGTAACTATGGATGAAGTTTGGCATATTGATCGCCCGTTAGTCGATTTTGGTGTTAAACAGCCAGTAGGTGTTGGTGATGTGACTAGCGGACTATTTTTAGCAAATATAATGCTTGGTAAATCAATGGTCGAAGCTTTCGAACATACTACCTCTGCAGTTTATGCTGTTATGCTTGAAACATTAAAACAAAATGAATATGAATTGCAATTGGTCGCTGCACAAAATGAAATTGAAACACCGAAACAATGGTTTAATGCAAAAAAAATTGATTAATTTTTAAAGTGTGTAAAAATATATAAAATTATGTAAAAGTAAGTTAAAAATACGTAAATTAATGAAAGGCCAAATAAGAGAGAATGATGGAAAACAATATTACTTTGGGTAAGATTCTTTCCGATTTAAGGGATAACATGGGCTTAACCCAAAAAGATATCTCTGCTCAACTTCATGTTAGAACTCAAGTTATTTCAGAAATAGAAAATAATCAGTTAGTTCATGCCCCTTATGTTCTTGTTAAAAGCTATATTCAAAACTATGCAAAAATTGTTGGTTTACCTAGTGAAGAATATCAACCTTATCTTGAGGTATTAGCAAAGCAATATTCAGTAAAACAACCTTTCAAACTTGAATCAATAGATAATAAAAAAAATCATAGTAAAAAGATTATCTTTATTGCTTTATCCATTTTTATTTTGTTATTAGGTATTGGATTATATTACGCTACTTGTCAAAACAAAAATAATTATGTTGAAGTTAGCCATTATATTTCTCCTGGCGCTTCCGATCGTGTTAACAGTTAGCAAATTTTCGAATTCACATACAGACATTTGCCCCAAATCTTGTTAAGATCGCGGCCTAGTTATTTTGTAATGTGATTAGGCATCTTATGAGTCATCAAGAATCACCAATTGTTAGGAGAGAATCTACCCGAATTTATGTCGGTGATGTGCCCATTGGCGGCGGAGCTCCAATTGCTGTTCAATCCATGACCAATACACGAACAACAGATGTAGAGAAAACAGTAGCTCAAATCCAGGCGCTTGAGCGTGTTGGTGTTGATATTGTGCGCGTTTCTATTCCCACGATGGATGCTGCTGAAGCATTTAGATTTATTAAGCAGCAAGTAAAAGTTCCCTTGATTGCCGATATTCACTTTGATTATAGAATAGCTTTAAAAGTTGCTGAATATGGTGTTAATTGTTTAAGGATTAACCCTGGTAATATTGGTAATGAATCGAGAATTCGTTCAGTTGTTGATTGTGCTAAAGATAAAAATATTTCAATACGTATTGGTGTTAATTCAGGTTCGCTAGAAAAAGATATCCAAGAAAAGTATGGTGAACCAACACCAGAAGCGATAGTTGAGTCTGCGATGCGCCATGTAGATATTCTTGATAGGCTTGATTTTGATCAATTTAAGGTAAGTGTTAAGGCGTCAGATGTTTTTACCGCAGTTGATTCGTATCGATTATTGGCAAAACAAATTAAGCAGCCTTTACATCTAGGAATAACTGAAGCCGGAGGCATTCGTACAGGTGCTGTAAAATCAGCAATTGGGCTCGGTTTATTGCTATCTGAAGGTATCGGCGATACATTAAGAGTTTCACTTGCTGCCGATCCGACGGAAGAAGTCAAAGTTGGATTTGATATTTTGAAATCTTTACGTATCCGATCTAGAGGGATTAATTTCATTGCTTGTCCAACTTGTTCAAGACAAGAATTTGATGTAATTAGTACCGTTAATACGCTAGAGCAACGACTTGAAGATATTATAACACCGATGGATGTCTCTATTATTGGCTGTGTTGTTAATGGTCCAGGTGAAGCATTAGCTTCCACAATGGGTGTTGCTGGTGGGCACAATAAAAGCGGTTTTTATGAAGATGGTGTGCGCATAGGGCGTATAGATAATGAAAAAATGATAGATGAGTTGGAAGCTAAAATACGGGCTAAAGCCTTAATTTTGAAAAATAGAATAGCAACCACTGAACTATAATCTTATTAGATAGCGAATAAAAATATGACTGAAAAAAAAATCCAATCAATACGGGGAATGAATGATTTACTCCCGAGTGATAGTGCAACATGGCAACAAATTGAAAAAATTGTCAAAGGTGTGCTAAATAGTTACGGTTATAATGAAATTAGAACCCCAATTGTTGAAGATACTGGATTATTTAAACGAGCAGTTGGTGAAGTGACAGATATCGTTGAAAAAGAGATGTATACTTTTAACGACCGTAATGATGAAAGTCTCACTCTACGCCCAGAAATTACAGCAGGTTGTGTTCGTGCAGGAATTGAACATGGACTGTTTTATAATCAAGAGCAGCGCTTATGGTATTTAGGGCCTGCATTTCGTTATGAAAAACCTCAAAAAGGGCGTTATCGCCAATTCCACCAATTTGGTGTTGAAGTATTTGGCCTTGAAGGACCGAATATTGATGCAGAGCTTATATTATTAACCGCTCGTTTTTGGAAAGCTCTTGGTATTGAAAAGCATACTATACTTGAACTCAATTCTATTGGCTCAGTTGAAGCTAGATCCAATTACCGTAACGCGTTAGTTAGCTTCTTAGAACAACATAAAGATAAATTAGATGAAGACTGTTTACGTAGAATGTATACTAATCCATTACGTGTGTTAGATTCAAAAAATCCTGTTGTACAAGAATTGCTTAATCAGGCGCCAAAATTATTTGATTATTTAGATGAAGAATCTAAAAATCATTTTGATGGGTTATGTCATTTATTGGACAACGCAGGAATAAAATATAATATTAATCAAAGATTAGTTCGTGGTTTAGATTATTATAATCGAACTGTTTTTGAATGGGTTACTACCAGTTTAGGTGCTCAAGGTACCGTGTGTGGTGGAGGGCGCTATGATGGGCTTGTTAGTCAGCTTGGTGGACAACCAACCCCTGCTGTAGGTTTTGCCATGGGAGTTGAGCGTTTAGTATTGCTTGTACAAGCGGTTAACCCTTCTTTAAATCGTGACAACTCGATTGATATTTATATGATATCTTCTGGTGATGAGCAAACAATATCTGCTGCACAAAGAACGGCGGAAACATTACGTGATGGTTTACCTGATAGAAGAATTGTTACAAATTACGGTAGTAGTAATTTTAAGAAACAATTTGCCAAAGCTGACAAATTAGGTGCTAAAATAGCTGTAATCATTGGCGAAAATGAAATTGCCAATCAAACAGTAACAATTAAAAATTTACAAACAGGCGAACAAGTTGAAGTTGCACAAAAAGAGATTGTTCAAACGTGTTTGGCAATATTGTAAGTTAAGGAAAATAGGAGAAAAACGTGAGTTATCAATTATCTGGCGAAGAACAAGTTTCAGAGATAAAAGAATTTCTTGCTAAAACGTGGAAAATCATTGTTGCAGTTATAGTAATTGGATTACTAGCTTTTTATGGCTGGCGTTACTGGCAATCTTACAAATTAGAAAAAACGATTGAATCTTCCGAACGGTATGAACAATTAATAGCTAATTTAGACAAAAATAATCCAGATTCAGTAAATGAATTAGTCTCTTTCGCGGAGAGTGATAATACTATTTATAGTGTTTTTGCTAATTTAAAAGCAGCTAAATTTTACGTTGAAGAATTGAAAGATTATCCAAAAGCTGAAAAGTTACTCACTGATTCATTAAGTAAAACTGATTCAGAAGTTATTAAATCAATCAGTTATATTCGTATTGCAAAAATACAATATCAACTTGAACGTTATCAGGATGTTTTAGCGACCTTAAATAAGGTAACTGAAAAAAGTTGGGTACCTGTAGTTAATGATATTCGTGGTGATGCCTATATGAAATTGAATAATTATGCTGAAGCTGTTGCGGCTTATAATGTTGCATTAGCTCCTGCTCCAGCTGATCAATCAGGGGAAAATTATTCTAAAGCTTCATTGCCTACAGAACAATTAGATAAAAATATCAAAATGAAGTTAAATCAGGCTCAATATCTTAAAGATAAGCAACAAGCTGAACAAGAAGCTCAAGCCGCCAAAGATAAAGCAAAGCAAGAAGCAGAAGCTAACGTAAATGCAGCGCAAGAAAATAAAAATTAATTTATCCTGATATAAGGGTTTATACAATGAAGTTAACAAAATGTCTTTCTATTAGTGTTTTTATGTTTTCACTTGCTGGATGTTCATTGTTTGGTGGAGAAGAAGAGATAGTACAAGTATCACCTTCGCCGAAAGTAAGTAACCAATTTTCAATAAAAGAAGTATGGCGAAATAGTACATCAGGCAATACACATATTTATTCATTATTAGGTCCTATTAATTATGATAATGCTATTTATGCTGCTAGCCGAAGCGGACAAGTTAAAGCTATTGATCTATTAAATGGTCATACAATATGGGATAAAAATTTATCAAAAAGTACATTATTTAGCAGCAAAACAGCGCTATTTTCTGGCGGTGTAAGTGCTGATGATAAATATGTATATGTTGGTAGTGAACGTGCTGTTGTATATGCTTTAGATCGTAATGATGGTAATGTTATTTGGGAAAAACCAGTAAAAGGCGAAGTACTTGCTCGTCCTATTTCTTCAGAAGATAAACTCATTGTTTATACCGCAAGTGGTAATTTACAAGCTTTGAATCGTAATACCGGCGAGGATGTATGGGATGTAATGCTTGAAGTTCCACCTCTTTCATTAAGAGGTAATTCTACCCCAACAATTGCACATGGTGCAGCAATACTTGGTGATGATACTGGTCATGTAAATGCTTACTACTTAAACGATGGACAACTGATTTGGCAACAACGTATTTCACAACCTAGTGGATCAACTGAAATTGCAAAATTGAATGATGTTGATTCAACCCCTGTTATCGAAGGTAATTTAGCTTATGCAATTGGGTACAATGGTAATGTTGTAGCACTTGACTTAAGTAATGGTCAGATTGTATGGCGTAAAGAGATGGGGTCTACGCATAGTTTTGCAGTTGATAGTCAACATTTATTTGTTGTAGATCAAGATGATAATGTACAAGCCGTCAGCAAAAATGGTGGTACAGTACTATGGACTCAAGCTGATTTGTTACATCGTCAATTAACCGATCCTGTTTTATATGAAAACTATATTGTTCTTGGTGATTTTGAAGGTTATCTATATTGGTTAAGTAAAGATAACGGTGAAGTCGTTGCTAAAACACAAGTTAGTAGTAGTGGATTGATTTCGAAACCATTAGTTGTCGACAATAAAGTTATTGTCCAAGCTAAAAATGGTGATATTTACGCATTCACAAAAAATTAAGGTAATTAGAGAAAAAATATGGTACCTGTTGTCGCACTAGTTGGTCGTCCGAATGTAGGAAAGTCGACTTTATTCAATCGATTAACTCGAACTCGAGACGCCTTAGTAGCTGATTTTCCGGGATTAACTCGTGACCGTAAATACGGACGAGCAGAAATCAAAGGGCATGAATATATAGTCATTGATACTGGTGGTATTGATGGCACCGAAGATGGGGTTGAAAGCTTTATGGCGGAACAATCCCTACAAGCAATTGAAGAAGCAGACATTGTCCTTTTTTTAGTTGATGCAAGAGCTGGTGCTATGCCTGCTGATCATGCAATTGCTAAGCATCTTCGCGCTCGTGAAAAAGCAACATTTTTAGTTGCTAATAAAATTGATGGTATTGATGCAGATAGCGCAATATCTGATTTTTATAGTTTAGGATTAGGGGACATTCATCCGATTGCAGCAAGTCATGGTCGTGGTGTAAATGTTTTAATTGAAACTGTACTCGATCCTATTTTCCATTTTGAAGATGATCAGCATGAAATCATATCAAATGATTCAGAAGATGAAGAGCTTCCTGAATCTTATGATGACATTGAAGATGAAGCTGACTCACTCATCAACCAGCCAATCAAAGTTGCTATTGTTGGAAGACCAAATGTAGGTAAGTCAACACTAACTAATCGAATTTTTGGTGAGGAGAGGGTTGTCGTTTATGATATGCCCGGCACAACACGCGATAGTATTTATATCCCCATGACGCGTGATGATCGTGAATATATCTTGATAGATACAGCAGGAGTTCGTAAACGAGGTAAAGTAACAGAAACCGTTGAAAAATTCTCTGTTATTAAAACCCTGCAAGCGATAGAAGATGCTAATGTTGTTATTTTAGTAATAGATGCTCGAGAAGGCATATCTGATCAAGATTTGTCCTTGCTTGGTTTCATTATTAATAGTGGGCGCTCACTTGTTATTGCAGTCAATAAGTGGGATGGTTTATCACAAGATATCAAAGAGCAAGTAAAAACGACGTTAGATGATCGGCTTGATTTTATCGATTTTGCTCGTTTACATTTTATATCTGCACTTCATGGCAGTGGTGTAGGAAACTTATTTGACTCGATCCAAGAAGCATATGATTGTGCGACACGTCGTGTTAATACTGCATTATTAACCAAAATCATGCAAATGGCACAAGATGACCATCAGCCACCATTAGTGAGAGGGCGTCGAGTAAAATTAAAATATGCTCATGCAGGTGGATACAACCCACCAATTGTTGTTATTCATGGTAATCAGGTTGAAGATTTACCTGATTCTTATAAACGCTATTTAATGAATTATTTTAGACGCTCATTAAAAATTATGGGATCACCAATACGAATTCAATTTAAAGAAGGCGCAAATCCATTTGAAGGCCGAAAAAATAGTTTGACGGCTTCCCAACAACGTAAACGTCGTCGATTAATGAAACATGTACGGGGGCGTAAATAACGTATGACAACAAAAAAGAGTACTGATGAGGGGCAAGAAGGTATTTGTCCGAAATGCCATAATAAAATGGACATTGTGTCGCCACAACATTATGACTGTCCTCATTGCAAGCAACATTATCTAGAACAGTATATCTGTCCAATTTGTCAGCAAAGTGCTCAAATAGTTAAAGGTTGTGGTGCTATAAACTACATTTGTCACACTGATGGCTTAATCTCCAGCAGTAAAGTGATATTTCATTATTTACCAGAATAGAAATTTATATTTAAAGCCATAAGAGGTTATTTTATGCGAATTATTTTGTTAGGCGCACCAGGGGCAGGAAAAGGAACTCAAGCTCAATTTATTATGCAAAAATATGGCATTCCCCAAATTTCAACGGGTGATATGTTGCGTGCAGCGGTAAAAGCAGGTAGCCCACTAGGTCTACAAGCAAAAGAGCTTATGGATAATGGTAAGCTTGTTACTGATGAGTTAGTTATTGCTTTAGTTAAAGAGCGTATTGCACAAAGCGACTGTGAAAAAGGCTTTTTATTAGATGGTTTTCCTCGCACAGTTCCACAAGCGGATGCAATGAAAGAAGCCGGAATTAATGTAGATTATGTGCTTGAATTTGATGTACCTGATGAAGTTATTATTGATCGTATGAGTGGTCGCCGTATTCATGCTGGTTCAGGACGTGTATATCATATTCGTCATAATCCGCCGAAAGTGGAAAATATTGATGACGTAACGGGTGAACCATTGACTATCCGTAAAGATGATAATGAAGAGATTGTTCGTAAACGTCTTGTTGAATATCATGATTTAACTAAACCTTTAGTTAACTATTATCAACATGAAGCGAAAGAAGGGCGAACTAAATATTACCGCATTGATGGAACACAAGCTGTTTCAGCTGTGACTAATGAATTAACTAAAATTTTAGGTTAATTTTTAAAAAGAGGGATGATACTCATCCCTCATATTATCAAATTTATTATTTAGCAGAGTTAAGTGCTTGCTCTAAATCTTCAATAATATCATCGATATGTTCAATACCAATTGATAAACGTATCATTTCTTGGCTTACACCAGCTTTTTGCAATTCTTCATCATTGAGTTGCCTATGCGTAGTTGATGCTGGGTGACAAGCTAATGAACGCGTATCGCCAATATTGACTAAACGAATAATCAATTTTAAGGCATCAATAAATTTTGCACCAGCTTGCTTTCCTCCTTTAATGCCAAAAGACAAAATCCCGGCAGGTAATCCATTATCCATTTGTTTTACGGCTAGATGATGTTCTGGATGATCAATAAGCCCAGCATAATTGACCCACTCAACTTGAGGATGTGAAGCCAAATACTTAGCAACTTTAAGTGTATTTTGGCAGTGACGTTCAATACGTAAAGAGAGTGTTTCAAGGCCTTGCAATAATAAGAACGTATTAAATGGCGATAAAGCTGCTCCCATATTTCTAAGAGGTATTACTCGACAACGTGCAATATAAGCTGCATCACCAAAGCTTTCAGTATAAGAAACACCATGATAAGAAGGGTCTGGTTGGTTTAACATAGGATACTTATCGGCATGCTCTTTCCAACGAAATTTACCAGAATCAACTATCATTCCACCTAAACTATTGCCATGCCCACCGATATATTTAGTTAATGAATGTACAACTATATCAGCGCCAAATTCAAATGGTCGGCAAAGAGCAGGGCTGGCAACTGTATTATCAACAATTAATGGTATACCATGCCGATGGGCAATATCAGCAAGTGCAGTCAAATCAACAAGGTTACCAGCCGGATTACCTATACTTTCACAGTATATGGCTTTAGTTTTGTCATCAATTTGGTTTTCGATAGCGTTTAGATCATTGTGTGGTGCAAATTTAGTTGTAATACCAAAATTAGGCAATGTATGAGCAAGTAAATTATATGTGCCACCATAGAGTTTAGACACAGAAACAATATTTTCACCAGCAAATGTGATGGCTTGTATTGCGTAAGTAATAGCAGCCATACCAGATGCTACCGCAAGAGCGCCTATACCACCTTCAAGAGCAGCAACACGTGCTTCGAGTACTGCATTTGTTGGATTTGTTATTCGAGTATAAATATTCCCCGCGACTTTTAAATCGAATAAATCGGCACCATGTTGTGTGTCATCAAAAGCATAAGATGTCGTTTGATATATGGGAACAGCGACGGAGTGAGTGGTTGGTTCAGGAGTATAGCCTGCGTGCAAAACAATTGTTTCTGGTTTCATATAAGAGCCTCATATTTACAACTATAAGACTCTTATTTTGTGCAAAAAATTACCAAAAAGTAAAGAATTATAAAACCATTCTCACTATATCTATTTCACCTAATTCTTTGTATAAACTTTCCACCTGATCAATATGTGTTGCATTAATCGTAATTGAAACAGAATGATAATTACCTTTACTACTTGGTTTAATCGACGGTGTATAATCTCCAGGCGCATGGCGCTGAATAACTGACACCACTTTATCAACTAATTCAGGTTTTGCTTCACCCATTACTTTATAAGTAAAAGAACAAGGGAAATCTAATAATTCATTTAATTTTGTTTGTTGCATAATAGTCTTTTTCTCGTTTTATCAATATAACTACTAACTTTTGCTAATATATATAGTCAATTTATTATTCTTCAAGCCATAAACATCACTTTTTAAAGCTTATAATTTGATCTATGATAAGTAAATTCTAACATAGCTTAGTAAAACCTACCTTACTATTATTCTAAAAGGCTAAAATAACATGTCATCCCAATCCGCTAATAAAGAACCTTTTGGTACATTACTTGGTTATGCACCAGGTGGTGTCGCAATTTATTCATCTGATTATGAAACATTAGATCCTGAACAATTTCCTAATGATGCTTCATTTCGAAGCTATTCTGGTCATGAGTATATGGGGTATAAGTGGCAATGTGTTGAATTTGCTAGAAGATTTTTATTTTTAAATTATGGTATTGTTTTTACTGATGTTGGCATGGCACATGAAATTTTCTCATTAAGGTTTCTTCGCCAGGTTATCAATGAAGCAATTTTACCATTACAAGCATTTGCTAACGGCAGTAAAAAAATGCCAGAAGCAGGAGCATTATTAATATGGGATGATGGCGGTATATTTGATAGAACAGGCCATGTTGCTATTGTTACTGAAGTTTTTGATAATAAAATTCGAATTGCGGAACAAAATGTTATCCATACCCGACTTCCTATTGGTCAGCAATGGACGCGTGAGTTGGAGATGACCGTATCTGATGATGGTTTTTATTTACATGATACTTTTGATGATACAAAAATTTTAGGTTGGATGATTCAAACAGATAATACACTTTATAGCCTACCACAACCTGAAGTTAATAAGCACTTACTCGATATCCACAGCGTACACATTGAAAATCATGGTCAATTTGATGGCAAATGGCTAAACGAAAACGATCCATTAGAAAGCGCTTATGTGTCAGCAACTGGCCATGCTATTAGTCATGATGATCAATATCGCTATTTCACTATTTCTGAAAGTGCAGAACAGGAACTTATTCGTGCCACAAATGAACTTCATTTAATGTATTTACATGCTACAGATAAAGTATTAAAAGATGACAATTTATTATGCAATTTCAATATTCCTGAAATTCTTTGGCCTAGACTTCGGTTATCTTGGCAGCAACGGCGTTATCAAATGATCACTGGCCGATTAGATTTTTGTATGGATGAGAGAGGCTTTAAAGTTTATGAATACAATGCTGATTCTGCATCATGTCATACCGAAGCTGGAAAAATATTGGAAAATTGGGCAATCCAAGCCGAATTAAATGTTGGGGTAAACCCGAGTGCAGGATTACTCAATGCTTTAGCTAGTTGTTGGAAGCATAGCGACGCAAAAGCATTTGTACACATTATGCAAGATAATGACAATGAGGAAAATTATCATGCACTATTTATGCAAAAGGCCCTGACCCAAGCTGGATTTAAAAGTAAAATTTTACGAGGACTAACCGGGCTAAGATGGGATAAACGCGGACGTTTAGTTGATGATGAAGATCGTCAAGTTACCTGTGTCTGGAAAACGTGGGCATGGGAAACTGTACTTGAACAATTACGCCAAGAAAGTGAAGCACAAGTAGCAGGATTGCCGATTCGAACATGGCATCCTGAAAATGCGGTTAGATTAATTGATGTATTGCTGCGGCCTGAGGTATCTGTTTTTGAGCCTTTATGGACTGTAATCCCAAGTAATAAAGCTATTTTACCTGTATTATGGTCTCTATTTCCGAATCATCGTTATTTGCTTGAATCTACATTTGAACTTAATGACAACTTAATCAAAAAAGGCTACGCAATTAAGCCTATTGCCGGGCGGAGAGGTAGTGATATTGAGTTAGTTGGTAGTCATGAACAAGTGTTGGATAAAACTGTTGGACGATTTGCAAAACAGGAAAATATTTATCAAGAATTATGGTGTTTGCCAAAAGTTGATGATCGTTATTTGCAAGTTTGTACTTTCACCGTTGGTGGTCATTATGGAGGAGCGTGTTTACGTTCTGATCCTTCTTTGGTTATAAGAGGAGAAAGTGATATGCAACCACTACGAGTGTTAACGGATGAAGAATTTTTAAAACAAAAATCAAAAAAAAGTTGAGGAACGGGGTTTTTGAGGTCTAATTTAACAATTTAGTCATTAATTAGTTGAATATTTATAGCTTAAATCATTATAAAGAATTAAATATGACAAAAAAATCATATTATCTTTTGGGTTAACAATGACAACAACTTGCTATTTCTGATAGAATTGATTTAATTAAATAATAATTACAAAAAATATAAGTAATTTAAAGGAATATCAGGAAATATATGGCAAACACATTACTCCGAAGTGGTGATATAAAAGATTTTAAAATGCTCGGGCATGATGGTAAAGCAGCTTATCTTGTTGCTTCTCAAATTCGAGAAATGTTTCGAGTCAAATTAGGGCGTCAATACTCAGATTGTTTAGCTATCCCACAACGTAATGATCAGGGTAATATTGTTGATTGGTATATCCCTTTCGATTCAGACTCACCTAATGGGGAATATGATATTGTTCCTTGGACATCGGCTAGTGAATCAGAAAAAGAATCTGCCTTAGTTTTGCTTAAAGATTTTGAAAACAAAGTTATCGAATTAGGTCAAAAATTATCTAGAAACCCCAATTTAGAAGGTGACCAACTACTTTTTAGTCGGCTTATCTATGATCCTAAACAAAGCGCAGATAGCCTTGAACCTAATTTGATGGCGATACGCTTTCCTAGCAATCAGTTTGTTTATATTGTTAATGGCAAACCTGTTATTACTTTTTGGGGCTTTGTTAATCCGCAAACACCACAAGCGACTTCGCCATTTTATTGTTTAGAGGCCTTTAGAAGTACAGCACCCGCACCTTCTCAAAAAATACCTGTTGTTGTTAAAAAGCCTTGGTGGAAGCGTTGGTGGGTTTGGTTATTGGGATTATTACTCCTTTTATTACTATTGTTAGCGTTGCTGTGGTTAAAAGGTTATTGGTTAAAACCAAGTATAACTTTAGATCCAAATATCTCAATAGATAATAAAGTTAATCCTTCTGTTGTTAACAATGAAAAGAAAGAAGAAAAACCAGAAGAACTCAAAAAAACAGAGGATGATAAACAGGATCCTGAGCAAAAACCTAAAGAAGTTATCATAGATCACAGACCTGTTGGTGTGGTTAATGGTGTCGTATCAAATCGGACTGTTGCTGTAGATCCTAATGCAGTGAATGTTGTTTCTACCGATTCTGCTGCTGTTGATAATTCAGCCGTACCACCTGCTGCTCCAAATGAAACAGTAGAAAATACTGCAAATGGTGTTACAGATCCACTTCAACCTACGCCTCCTGATGCAAATAATCCTAATGATAAAGGAAATAACGGTGATCAAGGAAATAAAGGGAGTGAAGATAATAATACCCCGAATAATCCTAATTCGCCTGATGATAAAAACGTTGATCAAAATGGTCAGAATAATGACGATAAAAATGCTCAAACGACACCACCAGATGTAGTTAATAATCCTGAAGCTAACACTTCTAATCAAGGTAATTCACCTGATACCAATGCTAATCAATCCCAAAATTTAGCTTTACCTACTGATGCATTAAAGCAAGGGTCAACGAACTTTTTAAATGGCCAATGGTCAGTTGGAGCCGGTATTCAAGATAAAGCAACCGGTAAACCATTACAATTAAGTTATAATTTTAATCAAGGCAATGGTGAAGTGACGCTTACTCGTAGCGATGGCGTCAAATGTGTTGGTAAGGTCGGTAGTGGGATTCAAAACGCGAATTTAAATATTGTGGGTAATACCGAAGCTACTTGTAGTGATAATACTAAATATAAATTACCAAATATTCAGTGTAAACCTGGCAAAAATAATCAAGCTGATTGTCAGGGAGTTTATGATAACGGGACTTCATTCCCAATTACGATGAAAAAACAATAGGTTTGTATATGCTTCCAGAAATACGCAATTATGGTCAAGAAGTCACACTTATCATGAATAGTGGAATTCAGTTTCTTGATTTTGCATTAAAAATAGATTGGAAAGATAATAAATGGCGAAGTAAAGTTAATGGCTGTTTTATTGATCCATCAGAAAGCGGAGCACTAGTTAGATTAATTGAAGATATCGATAGTGGTAAATTTTTTGCGCCGGATAATCTCTCTTTTGCTGTTACGCCAACTCAAGAGATAAGTGTTGACCAATCATTAAAACTGTTTGATGGCATTTGGTTGCCTGTGCCAGTTTTAAGATCAATGCCACCAGAGCGTTTTGATAAAGGCCCGCATAACTGGAGTCGAGTTCGAATTGTTAGTATTCCAGAAGGTGAAGATGCTGATGGCAATACACACCGCATTACATTCGCCTTCGATACAAAAATTTTCAGCAATATGCAGGACGTTGCTTATTTAGCGCCGACTGAAAATGATGTCAAAACAGGAGCTGTTTTTAGTTTAGCTCATCGTTCAGATCAAGTTGCTTGGTACTTAGAGCAAAAGTGGATCACCAGTTGGTTAATTGATCTATTTCAAGAGTTAGCGCCCCAACCAGAGCGACTAAAAATTCATAAAGATGATATTGAGTTAGAAATAAATAATAAAGCTTACTATGGTCATTATTTAAATATTCTTAATTTGCTTGCTGATTCATTACAGTTACCAAAAATCAAAATTGTCTCAAATAATCGAGATGATGTGGTCAAATCAATTCCTGTTGATATGATTTTAGATGTTGGTAATTCTAGAACATGTGGAATACTAATTGAAGATCACGTTCAAGATAAAGATAGCTTAAATCGTCGCTATGAGCTTGAAATTCGGGATTTAACTCAACCTGAACATATCTATAATGAACCGTTTGAGAGCCGAGTAGAATTTGCACAAACCTTTTTTGGTAAAGAGCACTTTTCTTTACAAAGTGGACGACGTGATACTTTCCGCTGGCCTAGTATTGTACGAGTTGGAAAAGAAGCCAGTCGTTTAGCTAGTCGTCGTGAAGGGAACGAAGGTGCAACTGGGCTTTCAAGTCCAAAACGTTATTTGTGGGATCAGGAGAAGTATGAGCAAGGTTGGCGATTCAATTCTCATTATGTGAAGAGCGATCATGAACCCTTTGCAACGGCAGAGCCGTTCTCTAGCTTAATTAATGAATATGGTGAAGCACTGCATGTCCTCAGTAATGAAATTGAGGAAGAATTTGATCGTAAAATGCCAGTGTTTCATCCAAAATATTCACGTAGTTCACTGATGACATTTATGCTATGTGAAGTATTAATGCATGCTTTAATGCAAATAAATAGTGTTGCTCAGCGTAATAAGCTTGAACACGCTAGAACGCCTCGTAATTTACGTTCAATTATTCTTACTATTCCCCCTGCGATGCCAAAACCAGAACAAGCTATCTTTAAAAGCTGTGTTTATCAAGCTATCGGTTTGGTATGGAAAAGTTTAGGTTGGGATAGTTCTGACGATGATATAGATTTTAGTGATCCTGAACAATTAAAAAGTATATGGCCAAACATCCCTGAAATTTACATTCAGTGGGATGAAGCGACCTGTGGCCAAGTGGTCTATCTCTTTAATGAAACTCAAAACAATTATAATGGTCGATCAGAAGAGTTTATAGCTTCAATGGTCAGACCAGATAAAACCAATAAACAAAAATTAACGATTGCGACCGTTGATATTGGTGGTGGCACAACTGATTTAGTTATAAATGATTATGAACTTGATTATGGTGCTAATAAACAGCTTAGTGGCAGTAATGCTTACATTGTTCCGACACAACGTTTTCGTGATGGATTTAAAGTCGCTGGTGATGATATTTTACTTGATATTATTCAAGATACTGTTTTATCTTCGCTAAACAATGGCCTAAAACAAGCTGGGCTTGCAGATCCTAATCCGATTTTATCTACTATTATTGGTTCTCAGCAGGTATCAATACAAGATGCAGTACTGCGCCAACAATTAACTTTACAACTGTTTACGCCAGTAGGCTTGCATGTATTAAAGCTTTATGAGCTTTATGATCCATTACATGCTGAGCAGCATGTTTATAACATGACATTTAGTGAATTACTGCAAAATAATGCGATGACCGATCATGTTCTGAATTTTATTAATGAACCGATTAGTCGAGCATTAAATAATCCTGAATTTTCTGTGCTTGATCTAAATGTGGAAATTGACCTTAAACGTATTCATCACTTATTTATTCGTGGTGATTATTACAATATTTGTAAAACGTTTGATGCGTTATCTGAGATTATTAGTTGTTATCAATGTGATGTATTGTTATTAACTGGCCGTCCTTCGCGGCTGCCTGGTGTTCAAAGTTATTTCCGTTCACGATTATCAATGCCAGTAGGACGTATATTACCATTACATGGTTATTATACAGGTGGATGGTATCCATTCCATAAACAAGAACGTATTGATGATCCAAAAACAACGGCTGCTGTTGGCGCTATGTTATGTTTTCTAAGTAAAAACTTAAGATTACCGAATTTCTATTTTAGATCATCGAATATGGATTTATATTCAACAGTCAAATACATTGGTTTGTTAGATAATCTAAACATGATAAAGAAAGAAAATATTTATTATCAAGATATTGATTTAGATGATCCTGATTATGATTTTCCTGACCATTCTTTCGAAATTAGAGGCACAACAAGGCTTGGTTTTAAACAGCTTGAAATCGATCGTTGGCCTGCATCACCAATTTATATTTTGACTATTGAAAATAGTGATGTTGCTAAACGGTTGAGTGCTGAGGGTGTGGTTTTAGAGGTAACTTTAGGCATTAAAAATCGACAAAAGACTGTTGAGAATTTTTATATTAAAGATGTCAAAGCTTCAGATGGACGTGCTTGTAACAAAACCAAGGATATCAAACTTAATTTAAACACAATGGTAAATTCAGGTTTAATTAGCACACAATATTGGCTTGATAGTGGAATGATAAAACGATGAAAAATTTAAATGAACAACTCCCTAAATCCTGGGAACAGGTTTATCAAGCATCAGAACAAGCAATAGAGTGGGTGAGTCAAACCCGAGATTCATCAAAGCGTTTGAACAATGAGGCTGATAATTTAATTCTAGATCTACGTCGTTTGCGTAATAGCGCAAAACGATTAGGTGATGTGTCAACTAAATCTGTTGCGGTGGGCTTTTTCGGATTGTCGCAAGCAGGTAAATCTTATCTCATTTCAGCGTTAGCTGCGGGTGAGAATGGTAAGCTTGAAACCGTTGTCGATAATGAAATATTAGATTTTATTGATCATGTCAATCCTGTTGGCGGTGGTAAAGAGGCAACGGGACTTGTTACACGATTTAGTCGTACCGCTAAAGGTGGCATTGCCAACTATCCGCTAGAGCTTAAACTTTTTCAAGAAATCGAAATTGTTAAAATTTTAATTAATGCATATTTTAAAGATTTTGATCAACAGAAAGTTGTGAATAAGATTGAATTTTCAGAGTTAAATCAACTTATTCAACAATCTGAAAATAAAAAACAATCTGATTATACGGGTGGTATAACTGAAGATGATATTGTTGATCTCTATGATTATTTATCTGAAAACTTTGGTAATTCACTTGAAGGTTTAAAAGGAGGGTATTGGGAGAAAGCTGTGTCTTTACTACCTTATCTTTCGACTGTAGACCGAGGTGCTTTATTCTCTGTGTTGTGGGGAGGCATAAGTGAACTCACTGCAATTTATGTGCAGTTAGCTACGACCTTGTCAAGTTTAAACCATGCTAATACTATTTATGCACCTCTTTCAGTATTGGTGAAGGAGCATGATGGTAAAAAGTCACAGATTGATAGCATAATGAATGTTGATATGCTTGAAAGGTTAAATACGGAGAAAGATTCATCTGTATCCGTTACACCACTTAATGGAATACCAACTTCGATATCATTAGCTCAATTAGCTTTTTTAACCGCAGAATTAATCTTCCCTTTAGTAAATCAAACTCGAGTACCAACTTTTGAGAAGGTCGATTTACTTGATTTTCCTGGATATCGAGGTCGATTAAATTTAATTTCTATCTCTGATGTTAAAGAAGGTAATCCAATTGCTCAACTTTTATTGCGTGGTAAAGTTGCTTATCTATTTGAGAAATATACTGATAGCCAAGAAATGAATGTTTTGGTTGTTTGTACTCCATCAGATAAACAGTCAGATGTTAATGATGTTGGTCCAGTATTAGAACGTTGGATTGATAAAACGCAAGGTGAAACTGCTGAGAAAAGAGCCACTAAAAAAGCTGGCTTACTATGGGCTATTACCATGTTTGATAAAAGAATTGGAGCATCATTACATCAATCAGAAGATAATCTAAGTAATACTTGGGGTAAAGGTGGCTTATTACAACAAACTATTTTAGAACGTTTTGGTAGCTATGATTGGTTATCCAATTGGTCAAATAATGGTAAATTTAATAATGTATTTTTGGTTCGTAAACCTGGATTTGATGTACCGTTTTTAAATGTCGACGCCAAGGCAAATCTTGAATTATCTTATAATGATAATTATCAACAAGAAATGTCAGTTTTGAAAAAGACATTTGTTGAAAATCCAGATATTAAAGAGTATGTAAGCGATCCAGACCAAGCTTGGGATGCGATGTTGAAACTAAATGATGGTGGAATTGGTCGAATTAGTCAATATTTAGAACAAGTCGCGATTACTGAAGTTAAACAACAACGAATTGTTGAGCAACTCAATGAGAAAATAGATTATATCATCAATATGCGTTTTGATACTTGGTATCAAGCTGGCAGTGATGAAGAACTTGGTAAGAAAAAACAAATCATTAGTGGTGTAGTAAAAGAACTACAAGGTAAAGCGTTATTATTAGGCGAACTACTTAAAGTTTTAGAATTGCCAGATCAAACTATTCGAGCCCTTTATCATTCAAGCCATATAAATAATGAAGTTAGCACTACAGGTAGTGATGATATATTAGATAATTCTTCAAACGATTTTGGTTTAAATACTGAATTTGAGCTGTTCCCCGATTCTAGCTCTCCTCTAAAACCTAAAGCTGTTGCTAGTTTACCTACTGAATCAAAATTTGCGAAAAACGTATTTACTGCATGGTTGGAGCATTTAAGAAATATTGTATTAGATAAACATATATTACAATTTTTTGGACTTGAGCAAAAATCACTCTCTTTTATTGTTGAAGAATTAATAACTGCCGCTAACCGTTTAAAACTTGAAGCAAGTTTAACGCAGAAAATTTTAGATATCGAAAATATGGGAAGTAAACGTGATGATCTTGAGTCTCGACAAATTAGCTCTATTCATCTCTTTTTGACCGACTTTATTGCTTGGCTTGGGTTTATTCAAGGGCAAGTAAATGAAATACCGACAAGCCGTGTTAATGAAGGTAAACCTATATTTTCTTCACCATTGAGCCAATTTTCAAGTCAATTATCTCATCCACTTCCAGTGCTTGATGATAAGACTAAAAATTATTCTCAGTTTGCTATATTTGATTGGTTTATTGCATTTGCGGTGCTGGCACAAGAAAATGTCGGGCATCACGCTGGGCGTGAAATTAGTCAAGAACAAAATTCTCAACTTGGTGAGGTTTTAACTATCTTTAAACAATCGCAAATAAAATAATATGTTGTGATTATATTAGATGGTTATCATTTAATAATTATAAAAAAGGTAGCTTAAACTACCTTCTATTATGAAAGATTTATCAATCCATATTGATAAAATTATAATTGTGAAATAGAGGATATCATGGCATTAAAAATTGAATTAGAAGGCTACAAGCCAGGTATTGCTAAATTTTTGGCACAAAAATGGAATGGTAATGCCGATATTGATATGCTTATTCAACGTAACCAGGATGGTTATTATTTATCAGGTCTTAATCAGTGGGGACCAGAAAAAAATTGGCATACATTAACTAATATGTCGGTAGATAATGAGCAATTAACTGGCCAAGTTGATGAGTGGTTAGTTGACTCATTATTGTCTCAAGAAAACCGTGTTAGATTTCTTATTCAGATCCGTGATAAGCAAAATGAAAGCTATACCGATAGTGGTGTTGTTAATATTGGTGAAACAGTATTTCCGTCATCTGCTCTAAATACTCAACAATCTGATGCTATAGAAGAAGATAAAATTGAACCTGATGAGATTGTTTCGAATTTTACTGAATCAGATTCGAAAGCACCTTCAGAATCTGCTGTTCCTCAAACTGAATTGCCTGTTGCTGAAGACGAAAATCAGGTAATTGCCGAGCCTGAAGTTGAAATAGAAGCAGCTCCTGAGCTTGAGCCTGAACCTGAACCTGCGATTGCACCAGAAGAAGTTTCTACTCCACAACCAGTTAAATCAAAAAGTAAAAAGGGATTAATTATCCTAATTTTTATCACATTATTAGTTTTAGCTGGTCTAAGTGTAGCGGCATGGTATTTCTTCTTTTCAAAAGATAAGAGTCCTTTGACTGCGACAATGAATAGTCAGTGTGACGTTACAAATGCAAACAGTAATGATTTATCTTTTATTCAACAGTGTTTACAGTCAAAACCTGATACGGACACAATAATTGAGATAATAAATCAAGCAAAACAAGCAAATAAATGTAATATCGCTCAGCGTTTATATGCTAATCAGTCTTTGCTGAATGCTAAAATTGCTTTACTTTATGCTAAAGAATATGATGAAAAATTTTATCAAGATAATCAGTGCTTTAAAATTGATAAAGGTACCGCAATTTATTGGTATGAAACATCATTGAATAATGATCCTAATAACGTTTTAGCTAAAGAACGCCTAGCTGAATTGCAAAAATAATAAGGTGCAGGTATGAAAAAAACATTAATTTCAATATTGATTATCGGATTTAGTCTTACTTGCTTACCTTTAGTTACGTCAGCTTTAGAACCATTAAAGCAAGCAGGTAAAACAACACTTTATCAGCGAGTTCTTAGTACTCCGACGTGTGAATTGAAGAAGAATATTAATGATGCTAAAGGCCAATCAGTACCTGCGTTTTCTCGTTATTATGTCTATGAACGTAAAAATGAGAATAATCAAGAATGGTTGAATGTTGGTCCAGATTCTTACGGTAATACAGTTGGTTGGGTTAATAATTCATGTGCGGTTGAGTGGAATATGCAATTGACGTTAGTGTTCACAAATCCAGTTGATCGTGACCCTCTGTTATTTTTTAAAGATAAAGCCTCATTATCCTCAATTGTTGATGCGGATAATCCTGAAACGTTATTAAAACCTATTCGAGATGCACTAAAAGATAATAAAGCCGTACCACAGATTCTGGCTCAAGAACCCAAGGAGTTTGTTGATTTCAAGAATAATTTTTATTTATTACCGATTTTACAAGGTGAGGAGGTAATGAATGGGCAAGGTTTTTACGAACGAATTTTAGAGGTGGCTTCAGTTAGTAAACAACAAGCGGTGGTTAAAAGTAATAATAAACCATCTACCTCATCTTCGGATGATAATACTAATCAAGTTGCTCCATTTAAAGCTGCAATTGTGTTTGTTATTGATTCAACGATTTCGATGGATCCTTATATATCGAGAACAAAAGAGGCTGTTGAACGAGTTTATCAGCGTATTGAAAAAGAGCAGTTACAAGATCAGGTTAAATTTGGATTGGTATCCTTCCGTTCAAGCTTAAAAGCTTCGGATAAATTGGAGTTTGTCAGTAAGATATTTGTAGATCCAAATCAAGTAAAAAATAAGGAAGAATTCAAAAAACTTAGTGCTTCTCTTAAACAAGCCACGGTCTCAACAACTTATTTTGCTGAGGACTCTTACGCGGGTGTTGCACAAGCGTTAAATGATATTAATTGGAATAATTTTGGCGCTCGATATATGATTCTAATTACTGATGCAAGCGCTATTCCTGGCGATGATAAGCTTTCAAGTACAGGTATGGATGCGGCTCAATTACGACTTGAAGCACAGCATAAAGGTGTTGCAATTTATGCTCTACATTTAAAAACGCCAAGTGGTGAAAAAGATCACCAAGTGGCCGAAAAGCAATATTCTGATTTGACCTATAACGATTTTATTCATAAGTCACTTTATTATCCTGTTAATGCTGGTGATGTAAATGAGTTTGGTAAAAAAGTAGATTCATTGGCTCAAGCATTATCAGAGCAAGTTAAATTAGCCTATAAAGGTGAGTCTTCAGTTGGTAATGCCCTTAATGCCAAAGATGATAATGACTCTAATATGTTAAAAGATGCTTTACTATTAGGTAAAGCAATGCAGCTTGCTTATTTAGGTGATACTAACGGAACTAAGGCTCCGTCAGTTTTTAAAGCCTGGATAGCTGATAAAGACTTTGTTAAACCGACAATCCCAACAGCAGAACCTAGAATTTTACTAACTAAATCACAATTAAGTGATTTAAGCGATATTGTAACTAAAATCGCTAATGCTGCTAATGATGGGTTAATTTCTGCCGATGATATGTTCTCACAATTACGTTCTGTTGCTGCTGCGATGGGGCAAGATCCAAGTAAATTAAAATCAGATTCAGTCACAAAAATTGCTGATTTAGGACTATTAGGTGAATATTTAGATAATATTCCGTATAAAAGTGATGTAACTAGTCTTGATCAAGAGACATGGAAAAGTATGAGTGGGATTGAACAAGAAAAATTCATACGTAATCTAAATAGTAAAGTACGTTATTACCAAAAATGTAATGCTGATGTTGATCGTTGGATATCACTATCTGAAGGTAGTGACCCTAGAGAAAACGTTTACCCGATTCCATTAGAAATGTTGCCATAAAATATGTTAACTATAAATAATTTGGTGATTTCTAGACCGATCGGTAAATCTTTTTTTAAGGTTTGTTTACCTGAGCTTTCGGTGAAAGCAGGGCAAGTGGTTGTCATTAAAGGTGATAGTGGTTGCGGTAAAAGTACTTTACTTGAGATGATAGGCTTGATTCTTAAGCCAGATGAAGTCGATTGTTATAATCTTATGGTTGATAATGAAACTTATGACATTGCTAATGTGATTCATCAGAATAATATTAATCAATTAGCCAATATTCGAGCGCAATATTTGGGTTTTATGTTACAAACAGGTGGATTATTACCATTTTTAAATATTAAAAATAATATTTTGTTATCAGCTAAAGTATTGCGAAAACCTGTTGATTCTAATCGATTTGACTATTTGGTTAATAAACTCAATATTGCTCATTTATTGAATAAATATCCAAAACAACTATCTATAGGTGAAAGGCAACGGGCATCTTTTATTCGATCTATTATTCATAAACCAGCGTTATTATTAGCTGATGAGCCAACCTCTGCTCTTGATCCTTATAATGCTAATTTGTTATTTGATTTAATAATAGAACAAGCTCAACAAGATAATATTACTGCAATGATTGTTACACATGATTGGCAACGAATTGAAAATAAAGGGTTGTTCACTTTATCGGCAAAATTAACATCTATGCAATCGTCAGAATTTTTACCGTCCGTTATAAAGTAAGGTGTAAAATATGGATAAAGTAACATCAAAGTGGCGGTTTATTTCTCGATTATCATTGGCCGATTTATGGTATGACAAGAAAGTATCATTTTGTATTATTGCTTCAATAATATCAGTTATTACACCCTTGTTACTTTTGTTTAGTTTAAAATATGGTGTTGTTGCACAGCTACGCCATCAATTACTTAATGATCCACAAAATTTAGAAGTAAAAATTGTTGGTAATTTACAATTTGATCAGTCAATGTTTGATTGGATTAAAAACCAACCTGAAACTGCATTTGTTATTCCTCTTACACGTTCATTGAATACCCAAGCAGATATGTTTAAAGATTCTGGACATTTTGTTAATAATGTTGAAGTTCTTCCAACAGCAAAAGGTGATCCGATAACCCAAAATATGCCATTGATTAGTCAAGAAAATCAAGTTTTATTGAGCGCTCTAGCTGCTGAAAAAATGCAAGCAAAAATAGGAAGCCGAGTAAAAATGGTAATCACAAGGCAACTGGATGGCAAAATTGAAAAAGGTATGACGGAATTGGATGTTATTGGCATTGTGCCTGAAACTTATTATGGACGTGCAGCCGGCTTTGTAAGTTTAGACCTTTTAATTGAAATGGAACATTTTTACGACGGTTTTCAAAGTGAAATTTTTTCAACCGGAACCGGTTTGGCTAATTCTACTTATCCTGATTCATTTGCCAGAGCGCGAATTTATGCCAATTCTCTTGATAATGTTGCGCCTTTATCATTGAAATTACGTGAAAAAAATATAGAAACTCGAACACAAGCAAATGCAATTGAAAATATGCAAGCAATTGATAAGGTACTTAGTTTTATTTTCAGCGTGATTGCTATTACCGCAATTTTTGGTTGTATATTATCCTTTAGTGGTTCATTTTTATCTAATATTGAGCGAAAGCGTAAAGATATTGCTTTTATGAGACTTATCGGATTTAAGTCTAAGGAAGTGATGTTTTATTTGCTTACTCAAGCGATGGCATTAAGTTGCTTAGCATTTATTGTTTCATGTGTACTTTTTTTATTAGGGAATTGTACATTTAATCTGGTCTTAGGTAAAAATTTAGTTTCACAACCAATTGTAAGTCAATTACAATTTTATCATTTTATTATCGCATTTGTATTAACGTTATTTATATCATTTGTTGTTGTTGCGATAGGAGGACGAGGTGCTATTAGTATTCAACCAGCAGAAAGCCTACGCGAAGCGTAATTTTAGACCAGTTTTCTTGTCAATTGGATTAGGTTTAATTTCGAGTGTAAGTTATGCTGAGCCATGGGACAGTAAATTTTATAATCCCAAACCTTCAAATGATGACGTTATTCTACCTATGCCATGTGAAGGCAGTTTGGTGATGAAAAAAGTTTTTACACCAACACGTAAACTACTAGATGATGTCAAAATTGTTTTAGGTAGTAATAATAAAGAATTAGGTTTTGCTGAGTATGCGACTCCTAATTATATATCTGGTAGTTTTTCCGATGCTGGTAAGGAAAGGTATTTTCTTATTGGTAAATATGAAATTACTGCACTTCAATATCAAGCTGTTATGAATGATACTTGTCCAACCGCTAAACCTAATCTTATTTTCCCAATTACTGAAGTTAGTTGGTTTGATGCCGTTGCTTTTACTGATAAATATAATCAATGGTTACTTAATCAATCTACAGTTAAATCAATTGATGTACCTAAAGGTTATGTTCGATTACCGAGTAATACTGAATGGGAATATGCAGCACGAGGTGGATCTAAAGTTACGGAATCGGAATTTAGAGAATCAAGATTTCCTATGACTAATAACTTAGAAAATTATGCTTGGTTCTCAGGTGCTAAATCAGCAAATGGTAAATTGCAGCTTATTGGCCGATTAGAACCTAACCCTCTTGATATCTATGATATTTTGGGTAATGCAAGTGAAATGATGTTTGATTCATTTCGTATGAATAAGCTTGATCGTTACCATGGACAACAAGGCGGTATGATTGTTCGAGGAGGTAGCTATTTGACACCTGAATCCTCAATGACAACAGCTATTAGAACGGAAAAACCTTATTATGATGCTCAAAGTGCATATAAAAGCAAAGATGTTGGTTTTCGTTTAGTTTATACAAGTGAAGTTATTCAGTCGAATGATCTGGTAAAACAGCTCGATCAAGAATGGAATGAATTAGGTAATGGTGCTGGCATTTCGAAGAATGAGAATGTTGTCAATGAACTTGAAAAAATCACTAAACAAGTTGATGATGAAAAAACTAAAAAGGAATTGAATCAACTAAATACCCTATTACGCAGCGCTAATCAAGCGCGAGATGAACAAAGAGATCGCTCGATTCAATCAGCACTACAATTAGGTGCTTTCCTCTGTGCTAATGTATCAGATTTGAATGATAAATTTGAATATAATAATAATCTGTATGAAACAATGACTGAAGAAATCTGTGATCCAAACGAAATAGATTCTTTAGATGATGAAAATATGTGCTCGAAAGTGAAATTAAATAATTTAAAAAATGTCTTAGATGAATCTAAAAAGGCGCGTGATTTTATACTAAAATATTATTCTGATACGATTGTAAATACTGCTACAAATTATGAAATAGACACGATTAATAATCAATCTAAACCCACACAATTTATTTTAGAAAATAGTGGTAAGGCTAATATGAGTGATTATTTAAAACTCTATTTCAAACATATTAATCAATATATTGAATCAGGGAAGATCGAGCGTTCCACTTGGCTTCAAACATGTAATGAAATAAAAGGGAAAAAATAATGAATAAACTAATAGTAACGATAACCTTATGTATCTCAATGGTTTTAACTGGTTGTCAGAATTCGGGTGGGGCAAGAACTAAAGGTGTAGATCCTACCTTAACTAAAAGTAATAGTGCTAAGTTCTTTAGTAAATCAGCATGGCAGTCTTGTGCTGTAGGTGCAGGTGTAGCTGGTGTTGGATGTTTTTTATTAGGTGGTAAAGCAGGTACTTGTATTGCGTCAGCTGCAGTGGGTTGTGGTGTAATGATGGGTGCAAATTACTATCTTGATACTAAACGTGCAGAATACGCTGATGCCGAAATGCGACTTGATGTTTATATTCAAGATGTTCAGCAAAATACTTATGAAGTTCAAGCTGTAACAGAAACAGCTAAAACTGTATTAGATAAAAATTTAGCAACACTTAAAACATTAAATAATCAAATTAAGTCACAAACAGTGAATAAAACCGAAGCTAAACGTGATTTAACTCAAATTGATGCTAACATTGCTTATTTAACAGATAAATTATCTCGTATGAAAAAAGTTGAAAGAGATTGGATATCAATTTCTGCTCAAGAACGACGATCAGGCGTAAACGTTTCAAAACTTGATAAACAAATTAACCAATTACATAAACAAATTGCTGTGCTTGAAAAGCAAGTCAACCTTGTTACTCAGCAACGCTCAGCAGTGAAGGTAAGCTAATATGAAAAAGATTTCACTTATTTTATTACTAAGCTCGCTCGTTTTTTTGAGTGGTTGTTCAACAACGCCAGAACAGTGCGATCCAACCAATACAAACATTGGTATTCTGGACAAAATTAGCTGTAATTATTCTGGTAATTATCAAGCTCGTATTGATAAGAAAGAACAAATATTAGAAAACGAGAAAAGAGCTAATGCGCAGTTTAGAGAAATTTACGCAACTATTGAGAGACAGAAAAACTCTACATCACTGAGTGTTAAACAAAAACAAGCTCAATTACAAAAATTAAAAACTGAGTTAACTCAGTTAACCAATGAGGTCAAAGCAAAAGCTAAAAATCGTAATGATCTTCAAGCTCAAGTTAAAGACATTGAACAGCAGATGAATAAAGTTAATAATTCAAATGCATCTGACATTGAAAAACAAGTTGAGTTAGATAAGTTAAATAAAAAGCTTCAACGATTACAAAAAGCGTTAAATATTTAACAATGATTTGATATTGATTAACTAAAAAATTTGTTGAACATAGGGAAATAAAGAAACAATGCAGCGAATAACAAGAATTATATTTGATAATGGTGATCCTAATAAAGCGTCTTTGTTAGAACAATATAATTCTTTGTTAGCATTGTTAAAAAGAAATTTAACAGAGCGGACGTTTTCAATTTTAGGTATTCCTAAGTTAATTGATAATAATCAATATGTTGGATGGTATAGTAATCTTGAAGGTCAACCTGTCTTACTTAGTAATATTGAAAACGAGGAACATAAAAAGCAGATTGAAAAAACACTATATACTCGGATTAATGATATTGAATTAGCGATTAAAACGATGTCATTAACAATCGAAGAACAAACTTTAATATCAACCTGGTTGCCGAGAATTAAAAGTTTGGGTAATACAATTTATGTTATCAACGATGATCCGGTTATAGTTAATACTTTTGAAGAACCTATTTTACCTAAATCTCCTATAACACCACCGGTAGTTCCACCAAAATCATTTTGGCGGTGGTGGTATTTCTTGTTGCTTGCCTTATTTTTAATTGGATTGCTTGGTTTACTTTGGTACTTCTTCTGTCCATATGGAAAAGAAAAAATACCTGAGCAAATTATTGCTCAAAATGTAGAAGAACATAAAACGGAACCAACTCCAATAGTTGAACCACCAAAAGAGCCTGAAATAAAATCGGTACCAGAAGATGTTAAACCTGTTGTTAAACCAGAACCGGTTCCTGAACCTATTCCTGAACCTGCACCTGCACCTGCACCTGCACCTGCACCAGTAGAAAAAGCAAAAGATTGTGTACCTAAAGAAGAAGTGCTCAATAATAAAGACGCACCTAAAATGGTTTTGATTTTCGATAATTCAGCTTCCATGACAATTACTTTAATGGAGTCACAAGCAAGTATTAATAAGTTTTTAAAAGCTAATTTTTATTCAATGACTCGGAAAGAAGCTGAAGCTTATGAAAAGCGGATGACCCGTTTACCTAATCGTTTATCAAAAAGCAAAGAAGTTGCAGTAACAAGTATTGATAAAATACAACAAAATATCGATATTTCACTTGTGACATTAACAAGCTGTCCGGCAGCACAAACAACACCATTTTATTCTTATCAAAATAGAGAAAAACTAAAAAATAAAATTAAACGATTGCGTCCTTTAGACTATAACAGTGCAACACCATTATACAGTGGTGTTAAACAGGCGAGTAAACTCCTTGATGGCGTTAATCGTGATGATTATATTTTAATTATCAGCGATGGTGAGGATAATTGTACTCGTGCTAATATTTGTACCCTTGCTACTAAAATTGCAGCAGAAAAACCACGTTTAAAAATAAATATTGTTGATATAGCTGGGCAACATAAAATAGATTGTGTTGCAAAAAGAACGGGGGGAAATGTTTATATAGCTAAAAGTCCAACAGAGCTTATTAATCAAATGAATAATGCAGTTTCAAATATGAATATTAGTAAGCCTATTTGCGAATAAAATACCGAGTAATTTTTCAAATTACCGGCTAATGATGAGGATTAAGTTAAGAAATGCAAAGAATAACTCGCATAGCTTTTGAACAAAGTAATTTAAACAAGATGCAGTTACTGGAACAGTATGGTTCTTTACTTTCAATACTTAAACCACATCTAACCGCTAGAACATATTCAATTTTTGCTACACCAAAATTAATTGAAGGCAATCAATATATAGGTTGGTATACAAATCTTGAAGGGCAACCCACCTTACTTAATGACATAATTGACGAATCTCATAAATCTGAAATTAAACAAAATCTAGCTACTAGAATCAATGATATTGAAACAGCAGTAAAATTAATTTCTTTAACTAATGAACAAAAAACTCTAGTTTCTTCATGGTTACTGAGAATTAAAAACCTAAAGAATAATATTTATGTAATCAATAATGAGCCGGTTATTGTCGATACATTTGAACCTATCGAACTACCAATTGATCCAGTAATAGTACCAAAACCTTTCTGGAAATGGTGGTATACTTTGATTTTAGCCTTACTTTTATTAGCAGCTTTAGGATTATTATGGTACTTTTTTAATCCTTTTAAAGAATCTAAAAACGTCGAGCCTATAACTGTCAAGGAAGAAAAAAAAGTAGAGCCAACTGTTGAACAACCAAAAGAACCAGTTATTAAGCCTCAACCAGAGCCTGAAGTAAAGCAAGAACCTAACGTTCCTGAACCCCAACCTGTTGTTAAACCAAAACCGGTTCCAGATCCGATTACTAATCCTGAGTCTAAGCCTGAAGTAAAACAAGAGCCTAAAGCTCCTGAACCTCAACCTGTTGTTAAACCAAAACCGGTTCCAGATCCGATTACTAATCCTGAGCCTAAGCCTGAACCTAAACCTGAACCAAAGCCAAAAGTAAAAAATCCACCAAATTGTATTACTAAAGAAGAATTAGCCAAAAATAGTAATCCATCTAAAATGGCATTAATATTCGATAATTCATTATCGATGACTGTAACTTTAGCTGAATCACCAATGGAAGTCGGGCAATATTTCAATTATTTAAGCTATGGTTATCCGAGAGGTATGTCTCAGCAAGATAAAATAGATTATGACAAACGAATGACGCGTTTACCCACTCGTTTATCAACCAGTAAAAAAGTTGCATTAACAAGTATTGATAAAATACAGCAAAATATTAATATTTCATTGGTGGCACTTAATGGTTGCCCAGTAGCCGATACTACGCCTTTTTATAATTATTCAAGTAGAGGTGCTTTGAAAAGTAAAATTAATAGATTAACACCAAGTGCTGCTGGTGGTGGAGGAACACCACTTTATAGCGGATTAGAAAAAGCCAGCCAAATGCTTGACGGTGTAAAACGTGATGATTATATTCTTATAATTAGTGATGGTGAGGATAATTGTACGCGTGCAAATATTTGTACTCTTGCTAATCATATAGCTACCCAAAAACCTCGTTTGAAGATAAATATAGTAGATATTGCAGGTGAACATAAAATAGACTGTATCGCAAATGCGACAGGTGGCAAAGTGTATATTGCACAAAGTCCTAAAGATATGATTAGGCAGATGAATAAAGCTGTTTCAGACTTAAAAATCAATAGGTCTGTTTGTCAGTAATTAAAGTTAATAGATGGTAATTTATCACATAAAATTACTTTTTAATTTTTAATAAATTTGCAAAAAAAACCAGACACAATGTCTGGTTTTTTATTAGATAATTAATTAGAAATCCAAATTAGCTGCTTTCAAGGCATTTTCTTCAATGAATAATCTACGAGGTTCAACCTCATCACCCATTAATGTAGTAAATAATTGATCTGCTTCAATGGCATCTTTAATGGTTACTTGTAACATTCTTCGGCTTGTTGGATCCATGGTTGTTTCCCATAATTGTTCTGGGTTCATTTCACCTAAACCTTTATAACGTTGGATAGTTAATCCTCGACGAGATTCACGAATTAACCAATCAACTGCATCTTCAAATGAGCTAACTGGTTGTTTTCTCTCACCACGTTGTATAAATGCGCTTTCCTCAAGTAAATCTTTCAATTGTGATCCTAAATGGCAGATATTTCGATATTCATTACTATGAATAAACACTTGATCTAACGCATAATTAGTATCCACACCATGTGTTCTTACTTTAATAACAGGTATATACAATTCTGCTTTTTCGTTGTAATCCGCACTATAAAGGTAGGTACTACCGTGTTGTTCTTTATTAGATAGTTTTTCAACAATAGATTTTGCCCAATTTTCAGCTTTGTGTTGATCTTTCAAGATATTTTCATCTAATACTTCCTGATAAACTAATTCTGATAATAAGGCTTTAGGGTAGCGACGTTCCATTTTAGTAATTAATTTTTCGACTTTCTGATATTCGGCAATTAATTTTTCTAAAGCTTCGCCAGCTAAAGCTGGAGCATGGTCATTAACATGTAATGATGCATCTTCTAATGCCAAAGCGATTTGGAATTGAGTCATTGCATCGTCATCTTTAATATATTGCTCTTGTTTCCCTTTTTTGACCTTATATAGTGGTGGTTGAGCAATATAGACATAACCTCGTTCAATGATCTCAGGCATTTGACGGTAGAAGAATGTTAGCAATAATGTTCTAATATGCGATCCATCAACATCGGCATCGGTCATAATAATAATGCTATGGTAACGCATTTTATCTGGATTATATTCATCACGGCCAATGCCACAACCTAAAGCAGTAATTAACGTTGCTACTTCTTGTGAAGAAAGCATTTTGTCAAAACGAGCTTTTTCAACATTTAGAATTTTACCTTTTAACGGTAAAATTGCTTGGTTTCTACGATTTCGTCCTTGTTTTGCAGAGCCACCTGCAGAGTCCCCTTCCACTAGGTATAGTTCAGATAAAGCGGGATCTTTTTCTTGGCAATCAGCAAGTTTTCCAGGCAAACCACCTAAATCTAAAGCGCCTTTACGACGTGTCATTTCGCGAGCTTTTCTTGCTGCCTCACGAGCTCTCGCTGCATCGATAATTTTACCTACTACAATTTTTGCATCTGAAGGATTTTCAAGTAAATATTCAGCTAGTTTTTCGCCCATTACAGACTCAACTGCTGATTTAACTTCAGATGACACCAATTTATCTTTAGTTTGTGATGAGAATTTAGGATCAGGCACTTTTACCGATACAACAGCAATTAACCCTTCTCGAGCATCATCACCTGTAGCACTAATTTTTGCTTTTTTGCTATAGCCTTCGGTTTCCATGTAGTTATTTAATGTACGTGTCATAGCGCCACGGAAGCCAGCCAAGTGAGTACCACCATCACGTTGAGGAATGTTATTTGTAAAACAATAGATATTTTCTTGGTAACCGTCATTCCATTGTAGTGCAACTTCGACACCAATATTATCTTTCTCAGTACTAAAATAAAAAATCTTTGGATGAATTGGGTTTTTATTTTTATTTAGATATTCTACGAAAGCTTGAATACCACCTTCATAATGGTAATGTTCACTTTTACCTGTACGTTCATCGGTGAGTTTGATTGAAACACCTGAATTTAAGAATGATAGTTCGCGTAATCTTTTTGCCAGATGGTCATACACAAATTCAATGTTAGAAAAAGTTTCTGGACTTGGCCAAAAACGAACATATGTACCTGATTCAGTTGTTTCACCAATGATTTTTAGCGGTTCTTCAGGAACGCCTAAATGATAAATTTGTTTATGTATTTTACCTTCACGATAAATCACTAATTCTAACTTATCTGATAAAGCATTGACGACTGAAACACCAACACCATGTAAACCACCAGACACTTTGTATGAATTATCATCAAATTTACCACCGGCATGCAAAACAGTCATAATAACTTCTGCTGCGGAAATACCTTCTTCTTCATGGATGCCAGTAGGTATACCTCGACCATCATCTCGTACAGAAACGGAATTATCAGGATGGATTGTAACTTCAATATGGTGACAATAACCAGCTAATGCTTCATCAATGGCATTATCTACCACTTCAAAAACCATATGGTGAAGCCCTGTTCCATCATCAGTATCACCAATATACATACCTGGGCGTTTTCGGACAGCATCAAGTCCTTTAAGTACTTTAATGCTGGAAGAATCATAAGAGTTAGACATGGATTTCTCGACTTATTTGATTATTTATATCATTTTGTATATTTAAGAAATTATACCAGAATTTATGTGAAAAATCTTATCATTTTCATCGATCATATGGCTAATTTGCTCTTGATTAACCGCTGTAATGAAAACTTGAGATTGTGCTGATTTTAATCGTTTTGCTAATAAGTTACGTTTATTTTTATCAAGCTCTGAAGCAAAGTCATCAATTAAGTAAATACAGGATTGGCCTGTTGTTTCTGAGAAATATTCACCTTGAGACAAACGTAATGCACACATGAGTAATTTTAATTGTCCCCGAGATAATAAATCTTCAACAGGAATATTATCTATTCGTAATTTTAAATCTGCTTTATGAGGACCTAGCGAAGTATAATTAATGAACTTATCTCTTTCAAATTGTCTATATAATATATCTGAATAACTGATTCCATGCTCCCAGCCTTGATAATATTGGCAATTAAGTTGATATTCTGGTAGAAAATCATGACAGGTTTGCATAATTTGAGGAAATATATTTTGACTATAACTAGCCCTAATCTGGCTGATTTTTTCTGCAATCGGTGCTAACTCTTTATCCCAAGGTAATAATTGATTATAGTTTGATGACTGTTTTAATAATGCATTACGCTGTTTAAAAAGGCGTTTTAAGTTATTCCAAAGTGATACAAATTCAGGATAGTGATGAAAACACCCCCAGTCTATAAAAGCACGGCGATATTTTGGTCCTCCGGTAAGTAGATCAAATCCTTCAGGCGTAATAAGTTGAATTGGTAATAATTTAGCTAAATCCGTCAACCGAAATCCTTCGTCACCATCAATTTTTATCGTATTATCGTTATGGCGTGTTTTTGATAAACCTATTGTTCGAGTTTTTTGTGCAGATTCAATTTGACTAAATAATACTAACTCTGGTTTTTCATGTTGTATTATTCGATTGGATTGAATATGTCTAAAAGCTCGACCATGTCCGAGCATATAAATCGCCTCTAGTAGGCTGGTTTTTCCGCTACCATTATCACCAACTATATAATTAAAATGTTTGGATAATGATAATTCAGCATAATCAATATTTCGAAAGTGATAAATTTTGATTTGAGAAAGTGTCATGTCGGTAAAGTTTCCGGCCGAGGCCGGAAGTTTAAATGATCGTTAATTATAAGCGCATTGGCATAACAACATAAGTTGCAGATTGGTTGTTGATATCTTCAATTTGCACACTTGATGTTGCATCGGTTAATAATAATTGGACGCTATCGCATTTTAATGTGTTTAATATGTCCAATAAATACGTTACATTAAAACCAATTTCAAGCTCTTGAGATTCGTATTTTACATCAATAACTTCTTCTGCTTCTTCTTGTTCAGGATTGTTTGCAGTAATTTTAATCTGATTGCTATGTACATATAATCTTATGCCGCGAAATTTTTCATTTGAAAGAATCGCAACACGAGATAAAGCATTTCTTAGTTCTTCACATGATACTTCAAGTGGTTTATCAGGATTACGAGGCATTACACGTTTATAATCAGGAAATTTTCCATCAATAAGTTTTGAAGTAAAAGTAAAATCGCCAAGACTAATACGTAAATTATTGTTACCAATTTGCATATTAACTAGCTCATCATTATCACCAACTAGTTTTGCCAGTTCAATTACGCCTTTTCTTGGTAAAATGACTGAACAGCATTCAGAGATCTCATGACCAACAGGTTGAGCACACACAGCTAATCGATGACCATCAGTTGCAACGGTTTTTAATAGACCATCTTCAATTTCAAATAGCATACCATTTAAATAATATCTTACATCTTGGTTAGCCATTGAGAATTGAACTGCGTCTATAAGTCGTTTGATAGTCTTTTGAGGTATAGAAAGTTCAACATCACTTTGCCAATTTTCTAGATTAGGAAAATCTGATGCAGGTAGTGTAGATAAAGAAAATTTACTTCGACCTGACTGAATAATCAATCGATTATCGTCAACGCTTATCGATATTTGAGCATCACTAGGAAGATTTCGACAGATATCAAGAAACTTTCTAGCTGGAACAGTTGTAGCACCCGCTTCACTAGGCTCTGTTAGGGGAATATGAGAAATCATTTCAATTTCTAAATCTGTTCCCGTCATGGATAGCGTGTTTTCACTCACCTGCAAAAATAAATTACCTAAAATGGGGAGGGTAGGTCGGCTACCTAATGGTGCACTAACAAGTTGCAATGGTTTGATAAGTTTTTCACGATCTATAATAAATTTCATAGTGTTAATTCTTTTTTAAGTTGATAATGTTCGAATTAAATTGGAATAATCCTCTTTAATGTCATTGCTTTCTTCTTTTAACTCTGCGATCTTCCGACATGCATGTAATACTGTTGTATGATCTCTTCCACCAAAACCATCACCTATTTCTGGAAGGCTTTTGTTGGTTAGCTCTTTCGCTAACGCCATTGCTACTTGTCTTGGTCTTGCGACAGAACGAGAACGGCGTTTAGATAATAAGTCAGAAACTTTAATTTTATAATATTCAGCAACCGTTTTTTGAATATTTTCAATAGTAATCAATTTTTCTTGTAAGGCAAGTAAATCTTTTAAAGCATCTTTGACAAAATCAATGGTGATAGATTTGCCTGTAAAATTAGCATTGGCAATAACTCGATTAAGTGCACCTTCTAATTCTCTTACGTTTGATCGTAGTCGTTTAGCAATGAAAAAAGCGACCTCTTCAGGTAATTTTATTTTGTTTTCGTCTGCTTTTTTCATCAAAATAGCCACTCGAGTTTCAAGTTCTGGTGGTTCTATAGCGATGGTTAATCCCCAACCAAACCTTGACTTTAAACGATCTTCTACACCATCAATTTCTTTAGGATAACGATCCGAGGTTAGGATAATTTGTTGGTTGCCTTCTAACAATGAATTAAATGTATGGAAAAACTCTTCTTGTGAACGCTCTTTATTTGCAAAAAATTGAATATCATCAATAAGGAGAGCGTCAACAGATCGATAATAGTTTTTAAACTCTTCAATAGCATTATTTTGTAAAGCTTTGACCATGTCTTGAACAAAGCGTTCTGAATGCATATAAACAACTTTAGCGTTAGCTTTACCTGCCATAATTTCATTACCAACAGCATGTAACAAGTGAGTTTTTCCTAAACCTGTTGAGCCATATAAAAAAAGAGGGTTGTAAGCTTTTCCTGGATTTTCAGCTACTTGTTTAGCTGCTGCAACAGCAAGTTGATTAGATTTACCTTCAACAAAGCTGTTGAAAGTATGCTTATGATTAATACCTGAATAATAAGTGTGATTATTATTATTCTCTTTTGTTGTTTTCCAAGAAGGTACAACATCAGATTTATTAATTTTAGATTTTTTTTCTACAGATAAAGTTGAACCAACTTCCAAATATAATTTTAGTGAATCATTACCCAGTAAATTATTTAATAATTGCGAAATAGTCGTTAAATATTTATTCTTAACCCAATCTAATACAAATCTGTTTGGAGCATAAATATAGAGTTTATTCTCAACCATTTCCACTTGTAACGGTCGAATCCATAAGTTGAATTCTGTTGTAGGAAGCGCTTCTTGTAATTGAGAAAGACAATCTTGCCAAATCGAGGTAGACATGGCTACTCCTTTAATTGGGATACTAACAATACTGGAATAATTATAATCTTTTTTGTGGATAATTTGTAGGGTTCAAGCAAGATATAATTTAATTATTAACATATAAATGAAAAAACCCAGCCGAAGCTGGGTTCAAAGGTGTAATTAATAACAAAAACTATTTTGTTTGATCAATTACTTGGACCTCTTGCACGTTACGTGCTTTAACTTCAATTTCAACACGACGATCTGGTGCTAAGCATGCTTTTAAGTCAGCGCCACGAAGTGCATTACATTTATTACCAGTAACTGGTTGTGCTTTACCCATACCGCGTGAAGTGATGATTTCAGCTGGAACACCTTTTTGAACTAAATAGTTCAATACAGTGTGTGCACGACGTTCTGATAGTTTTTGGTTATAGCTATCTGAACCGATACGATCAGTGTGACCAATTACTACGATAGCACTTTGAGTTGGGTTAATTTTAACAAGAGTAGTTAATAAATTATCAAGTGCTTGACGACCTTCTGCTTTTAAATCAGATTTTGCATAAGCAAATAACACATCTTCATTTAAAACATAACGATTTACTTCAGTTTTGATTTCAACTGGAGCTGCAACAGATGGAGAACCTAAACGGTAAGTAATACCTAAGCTTACAGTTCCTGCATCTGGAGATGCGTGAGTTTTAGTATGAATATGTTGAACATATTGGTATTCTAAACGAGTGGAGAAATCTTCGTTAAGACGATAATCAAGACCTAAAGCATAAACTGGTGATAAATCAGTTTTTGTTCCACCACTGCCGTAAGCTTCTTTGATATCACCACTATTTTTCCATTTAGCAATAGTTACCATTCCACCAGCACGACCATAAATATCTAAATCGTCAGAAATGAATGATAGTGGGTAACTTAATTTACCAGTTAAAGAAACGCCTTGTGCTGAAACTTTACTATTACCAGCGTTAGAATGATCACCAAGATAAGTTCTTTTATATTTTGCAGAACCTAACCAATCATAACCTAATTCAAAAGCTAAGTAAGGATTAGCTTGGAAACCAAGGAAAGCACCGCCAGCAACATTACTTCTATTAGAAGTTTTAATACCAGCTTCATCTTTATCATAACCACGAACTTTATTTGCGTCTAGATTATAAAGTTCTGACCAACCTAATTTAGCACCTACATAAAAAGTATTGTCTTCATATGCAGCATTAGCGGCAGTAGCGGTTAAACTTGCAACAGCCATTGCTAGAGCTAGAGTTGTTTTTTTCATTTTTTTGCCTCAACTTATTTGTTGTAATAGACGTTGTTTAATTTGCTTTTATTGTTTAATTTTACTTAATTTTTACGGTGTTTTATACTTAATGACCAATTATGTTACACATAATCTATTACGTATTATAGCACAATTATTATTCGGATCTAGAATAATTGATAATATATTGTAAAAAAATTAAACAATCTTATTTATAATAATATATAAATCGTTAATTGAGTTTGATAATGTGTTAGCCATAATATAGAAATCAGCTTCTAAACGTTTATCAAATTCATCAGATCCAATATCTTCATTTTCATCTAAAATAACAGAATCAAATTTAATTCTTTTCAATGTTAAGTCAGGATTAATAATAAAATTGATTCCACGTTCATCAATGATTTTAAGTTTGGTGACCCATTTACCAGAATCTAAATGAACTAACATTTCATCACTTGTAATATCTTGATTTTTACAACTGATAATCCCATTACCTTCAAGTGGATCTTTTAATTCTGCTTCATCACCCAATATAAAAGGAGGAAAACTAAGTTTTTCTCTAACCCAAGTTGTCATAATCTTTTCAAGCGGTTTTTCGATGGAAAGAGGCGTTAATGCTAATGCTCCAAGTTCTTTCCGTAAAATCGCTAGAATATCTTCAGCAAGTTTAAAACTACTGCAATCGATAATAATCCTTTTATTTTCAATGTCGATCCATAACCAATAATAGTTATATTTGCTAAATGCTCTAGGCATTAAATCGATCATCACTTCATCTTTTAATGTCGCTTTTTCATTTTTACTAAGTTTACGGCTTAATGCCTTCTCTTGCTTGTCAATCTTCTCATTTAAGGCTTGTTTGATGACGGGTGCAGGTAAAATTTTAGTTTCTTTCTTTATTTTTAATAATAAATGCCCTTGCATATCAATAATAAAATCATCCAAATTGTTATCATCGTAAGGGGATACCCAACCCATTTTGGTGGTATCTAAATTACCACAAGGAGAAAATAAAGCAGATTTGAGTGCATTTTCAATAGTCTGTTTATCCAGTAAATTATCATTATTAAGTTGATAGATAATTGCGTTTTTAAACCAAAGCATAGTGTAATTTTTCCAAAAATTAATTCATGAAAATTATTTAATTAAAATAAGATTTTCACAGAAAATAAAGTATTATTAATAAGATTTAATAAAAGTATTAAAATTTATAAGATAAGCCCATATAAATGGATGTTATCGTACTATCATCAACCATAGGGCTGTCAGCTGCATCACCAGTCAGTTTATCAATATGAATTCCGCCAAAAGTAGCGATATTATCTGTTAAAGAATATTGCGCACCGATTTCAAAGTAAGGTGTAAAAGAACTATCTGCATTGAAATAGCGTAATCCTGAACATGAAGATTCTTTATGAGATACACCATAATAATAGTCATTATGTTTACCATCAGCCCAGTTAATACCAATAGTAGGTGCGATAATTAAATTACCTTGTATATAAGGAACAGTATAGTCGGCATTAACTAAGATTCCATTACTATTATTGAGCATATCAGCGCCAATACTACTTGAAAAAATACCCCAATTAGTGGTGATATCATAATCAATTTCAGCTAACACAGTGGAATGACGACTATTAAGTTGTCTTAACTTATGATTGTCAGAATCATGAGGTTTAAATTCATTAGCAAGATAACGAACGCCAAATGATAAACTTTGATTATCGTTGTTAAAAGCGTAAATACCAGCTGATAGATCATCAATAAAAAAATAGCCATTATCATAATCAATATGAGGAACCGGATAGTAACTTGAACTATAATTTTTATATGGTGAGTTAGACCAACCCAAACCGACGCCTAATGAAGTAGGATCTGCTGACGCAATATGAGTATACCCTAAAGGAAACATTGATAATAGTGAGATTATGCAGCTTAATTTTTTCATTTTGATAACCACTCATACTGATATGATTTAAGACAATTATTGTAGTTATTTTGTCACTCAAGGCTTGTTGTCACAAAATCTATACATTAAATGTACATTGTTACAATCCATTTTCTCTGATAATAATGCCACATTTTGTCATATTTGAATATGGATTAGTGAGATAAATTATGAGTAAACCAACTTTAGAAATGATTAATAGTCGTCCCGACGATGCAACGTTATTAGCGGATGAAGCAAAATACTGTTCATTTGGTGATACCGTGCATTATGTTGAACCACCAAAGATTTTTGATGGTTGTGAAGGTAGTTACATGTATGATAAAGAAGGTAAAGCCTTCCTTGATTTACAAATGTGGTACTCTGCTTGTAACTTTGGTTATGCTAATGAGCGTTTAAATAACGTACTTAAAAAGCAAATCGATACTTTACCGCAATGTGCTAGCCAGTATTTACATCCAACTAAAATCGAATTAGCAAAAACAATTGCTCAAGGTATGGAACAGCGATTCGGTTACCAAGGACGAGTTCATTTTAATGTTGGTGGTTCACAATGTATTGAAGATTCATTAAAAGTCGTTCGTAATGCTACTGGTGGTAAATCCCTGATGTTTGCATTTCAAGGTGGTTACCATGGTCGTACTTTGGGTGCATCTTCAATTACTTCGAGCTACCGTTACCGTCGTCGTTATGGTCATTTTGGTGATCGTGCAATGTTTGTACCATTCCCATATCCGTTCCGTCGTCCAAAAGGAATGACAGCAGAAGAATATGGTGAACACTTAGTTGCTGAGTTTGCACGTTTATTTGAAACTGAGTATCACGGTGTATGGGATCCCAAAGTCGGACAAGCAGAATATGCTGCATTTTATGCCGAACCATTACAAGCAACGGGTGGTTATATTGTTCCTCCTCGTAATTACTTTAAAGGTCTGAAAAAAGTTTTAGATCAATATGGTATTTTATTAGTTGTTGATGAAATTCAAATGGGCTTTTATCGTACTGGTAAATTATGGTCAATTGAACATTTTGATGTTAAACCTGATGTGGTGGTATTTGCGAAAGCATTAACTAATGGTTTAAATCCATTAGGTGGTTTATGGGCTCGTGAAGAGTTAATCAATCCAGAAGTATTCCCAGTTGGCTCAACCCACTCTACGTTTGCTTCAAATCCTTTAGGTACCGCAGTTGGCCTAGAAGTATTAAAAATGACTTCTGAAACAGATTACGAAAAAATGGTAATGGATAGCGGTGCATATTTCCTTGAAGGATTAAAAACACTTGAGAAGAAACATAAAGAAATAGGCGAAGTTGATGGCCTAGGTCTTGCACTTCGTGCTGAAATTTGTACCGAAGATGGATTTACAGCTAACAAAGCATTAGTTGATAAAATGGTAGATATTGGTATGTCAGGTGATCTTGATTGGAAAGGTAACAAAATGGGCTTGGTGCTTGATATTGGTGGTTATTACAAAAATGTTATCACTTTTGCTCCTTCATTACATATTACTCGTCAAGAGATTGATCAAGGTATTGAACTACTCGATCAATTAATTACTCGAGCTAAAAAAGAACTTTAAGTCTTAAATCAAAATAATCCCGCTAATATCAATTAGCGGGAATTTCAGATCATTTATAGAAAGTTATGCGATATATCAATCAATTAGAACCTAATGAATTAATCAACAATTTTCTTTCTCATCCTCCGCGAGAGTTTACTAGCTGGATGAGTGAAGACGGTATACCTGCTTTTTCCGCTAAGTTTGATTTGCTCATAACTGCTGATGATGATTTTAAACATAAAGTTCATAAATTGCCTTTTTATAAAAAATGGCGGCATTGGTTACAACCAAAAACATGCTTTGTGGGTACAACCGTTTCAGAATATAGTTTATTGACTAATAAAATCGATGCGCATCAATTAGCTGACAATGTTAAGGCAGCTTATACAAAAAAATATCCATTTGTTATTGTTAAAGATTTGCCATCCGATTCACCTCTGCTTAGTAAGCAGGATAATCAATATTCTAAACAGATTATTGGTTCCTTAAAAGAACGGGGGTTTATTGAAGTTGAAGGACAAGCTTTAGCTTGGGTTCCAATTGATTTTGAGTCGATCGATGATTTTTTTGCAAAACTATCATACAGTCGTCGTAAAAATTTAAGAAGAAAACTAAAGTCCCGTGAAAAATTGGAGATTAACATCTTACAAACTGGTGATGATTGTTTTTTTGATGAGGCGACTCTTGATCTATATTATCAACTTTATCTGAATGTATATGAGCAGAGTGAAGTACATTTTGATTTATTAACTAAGCCATTTTTCACCCAATTACTGCAAAGCAAATCCTCAAATGGACGTATTTTTACTTATCATCATAATGGACAATTAATTGGTTATAACATCTGTTTTGTAGTGAACAATGTTTTAATCGATAAATACATAGGAATGGTTTATCCTCAAGCAAGAGAATTAAACCTCTATTTTGTTAGTTGGTTTGTTAATCTTGAATATGCATTACAACAAAAACTTAGTAATTATGTTGCAGGTTGGACTGATCCAGAAGTTAAAGCTTCTTTAGGTGCTAGTTTTACCTTAACTAAACACTTAGTTTATATACGAAATCCTTTATTAAGGGCTGTTTTGCGTAGATTAATTGGCCATTTCGAAACTGATAAGGAGAAAGTAGCATGACATCGCTAGTTATCCTTAACTTTGATCAAAGTGTAGGTAAAATTGATAATGCTAAAACGATTGATTTTACTCAGTGGCAAGATGTCATTCGCTTTGGTTGTAGTACAAAAAAATTCCAAAACTTTAAAAAGGTATTACAACAATCATTACCAGAAAGCTATGGTACGGTATTAATGGGTAGTGGTGATTACCACCATATTTCGTTATTACTTATTGAGCAGCTAGCTAAGCAATATACAGAAGAAAATCCCATTGAATTAGTTATTTTCGACAACCATCCAGATAACATGCGTTATCTGTTTGGCATTCACTGTGGATCATGGGTTAGCTATGTGGCTAGTTTACCTTTTGTTAGCCATGTACATGTATTAGGAATTACATCACATGATATTGGCTTATGGCATTTTTGGGAAAATAGATGGTCACCATTGTTTCATAAAAAACTGACTTATTGGAGCATAGATGTTAATGTCTCCTGGGCTAAGAAAATTGGTTTAAGTCATGCTTTTCGCTATTTTGATTCGCCAGATGATCTTATTACTCAGTTTCTATCCGAACAATACCGTAATACTAAACCGATATATTTATCGATAGATAAAGATGCCTTAAGTGAAGAAGTTATTCATACCAATTGGGACCAAGGAAAACTACAAACCTATCATTTATTAGATACTATTACATCTATTAAGCCTCGGATTATCGGTAGTGATATCACGGGCGAATTATCAATATGGCAGCCTAAAAATTGGTTTAAGAGATTACTAAGTTCACTGGACAAACAGCCTGAGATATCATTAGAAAAGTTAAATGATTGGCAACAAGAACAACATCAACTTAATTTAACATTATTAAAAGCTTTAAAAACCTAGCATTCAAGAACTGATATAGTTTGCCAGGTTTTTAATCCTTATCTTGAAGTTATTTAGAACGATGATGAGTATCTTTCTTCGCAAGTTTACTTTCTGCTAGTGCTAAAAACAAAATCCCTGAAACAATCAATATAGTTCCAATTAACTTAAATAAAGTGATAGGTTCATTAAATAGCCAAACTGAAGCAATCATTACGGTAACAACTTCAAAATGTGAAGCAGCAAAAGCAGGCCCTACAGGCGCTTTTTTTAATAAAGTCATCCAAGTAAAGAAGGTAAAAATGTAGCCAGCTATTGATACATAGATCCAATGACCGGAAAATACCCTAACTATCCATTCAACGCTCATCGAAAGTGGCTGGGCATGTTCGGCAGCCAATTTAAAGCTACATTGTGCAATCGTATCAAACATTAATAATACGGTAAAACCAATTAAATAGAACTTAGCCATATTAAGATAACCCCACAAAGATCACACCAGCAGTAATTAAAGACATACCAATAACACGATATACCGTCAGTAATTCTTTAAATAGAATCCGACCTACTAACATGATAGTGATGATATTAAATGAGGCGAGCAATACACCTTGGGAAAGTGGAACTAAAGTTAAAAAAGCTAACCACAGTAAAAATTCGGCAATGTAAGATGATATTCCTATCCAAATCCAATGATTTTTGGCGAGATCTAACCAATAGTACCATCCATCTCTATTAGTAGGTGATATTGCAGCATATTTAAAAGCAACTTGTCCTAAGGTATCAAAACAAATATTACTAACCCAAAGAAAAATAACTAAGGATGACATTATGCTTAAGTTCCTTCTGCCAGATTATTAAAAAATGAAGCGCACTCTTTAATTACTTCACGGCGTTGGCTATCAATAGTAATTAAATGATAACTATCATTTAATACAACTAATCGTTTTGGACCAGAAACATTCTTCTCAACTAATTTTGCATTAGTTTCAATATTGGCAATATCGTCATTACCTGAATGCATAATTAAACAAGGTGACGTAACTTTTGGTAATTCTTGGCGAACATGTTTTGCCAATAATTGCATTTCTGCTAATGCAGGAAATGGATTTCCAGCAAGTCCAGCGGATGCAGCGTCGCCACTTAACATGCTTTCTGATACCACCGCTCGGATACGCTCATCTTTAAGACCATAAGGCGGTTTTTCAATAAAAGAGACTTTTTGAAAAATACCCAGTTTTTTAAAATAGACCAATAAAAAGAAAAACTTTTTAGCCCAAAATGGCATACTCCAACCATCATAATAAAATGTAGGTGCTAGAACACCAACACCTTTAACTTGATTTGGACGATCTGCAGCAAGTTTCAACGCCAAAAGTGCGCCCATTGATAAACCTGCGACAAAAAGGTTGTCTACATGTTTAGCTAAATAATCAGCGCCATCTTGAACGCTTTTATACCAATCTTGCCAAGTTGTTTTACATAGATCTGCTTCAGTACCACAGTGACCTGCCAATTGTATTGCATAAACAGTAAATCCTACTTTATGTAAACCATTGGCTAAAATACGCATTTCATTTGGTGTGCCAGTTAAACCATGAATTAATAGCACGCCATTTTTATTTCCTGGTAAAAAATAAGATAAATCTTCAATTGTACTCATTATTGTTCCTTTATTTCACCATCATGACTGGAATTAGTGATTGCTCTGCTTGTTTTAAAGCCTCTGTTACATCAGCAAAATTAACAATAGCAGTGTGCTTAATGTTATTTTTTTCACAGTAATTGATCAGCTTATCTTTAGCAAAAACCAGATCGACATGATGTGAAACGCAAAAATCAGAAGTACCATCACCAACATACAATATTTGAGGAAAATGTTGCTGTTGTTTTACATGATTGCATTTGCAATTACCACTTTGTTTTATACAATCCTTATTAGCGTAAGGAAACTCAAGGCGCCAACTTCTGTGATTATCATGCATTAGTTTATTGGCATAAATAGGTAAATGTTTAATACCATGACGCTTTAATACAAATTGGATAGCATAATCTAAACCATCACTAACTACATGAACTGGTATATGTTTTTTTTCGGTATACTTAATGAATGATTTAAAGCTAGAATCAATTTCAATTTTTTCCAATGCTTGATTAAGCTCTTCTAAGCTTGCGTCCATTAAGGCAATCTGTTTACTCATACACTCTTGAGAACCAATTTTACCACTAACCCACAACTTTTCGAGCTCATCACAGCCATCTTGGCCGAACTGACTAAGTAAAGTATCAGTTACATCTTTAACACTAATTGTTCCATCAAAATCACACAAAATAATAGGGTTGTGATAGCGAGTGTAAGATGGTTGAAAAAGATGATTAGTAATTGATGAAAAAGTATTCATATTCCAAGTAAAAATTGCTAGTTATAGATATTGGCGACAATTTTCTCACAAAGTGGTAGCTAACTTTGTTGGCTCTTTGTATATATTTTGTAACGAGGTTCTATTTGCCTGTATAATGAAGCATCTCGAAGTCCACTTTACGGTAAAGAGAATCAGAAATGAGTGAACGCATATTAATTATCGAAGATGATGAAAGATTAGCCAATTTAATACAAGTCTACCTAATCCGTCAAGGATATAGGGTCGATTGGCATAATAGTGGTGAAGGAGCAGAAGAAAAAATACAACAAATCAACCCTGATTTGGTTATTTTAGATGTAATGTTACCTGAAAAAACTGGATTTGATATCTGTCGAGATATACGTTCATGGTTCAGTAACTATATTCTTATAATGACGGCTAGCGAAGATAATATTGATGAAATCGTGGGATTAGAGTTAGGCGCTGATGATTATTTAGCTAAACCGGTTGAGCCACGATTATTACTAGCTCGGATTCGAGCATTGCTACGCCGAAAGCAAAATGAAACAGACAAAGAAGGCCTAAAAGAGCAAATTGCTTTATTTAACAATAATACTTTAGCCTTTGAAAATTTAGTGATTGATGGTGAAAATCGTAAAGTGTTATTAGACGGGCATGAAATAGATTTAACGACTGCCGAATTTGACTTACTCTGGTTGTTAGCTAATAACGCAGGTAAGATTCTATCTCGAGACGATATATTTTCCCAAGTTAGAGGGATTGATTTTGACGGTAGCGATCGTTCAATTGATGCCCGAATTTCTCGGTTAAGACGTAAACTCCTTGATGATCCTGATAATCCTTCAAGAATTAAAACGGTTCGAGGAAAGGGGTATTTATTCATGCGCGAAGGGGAAAACCATTGAGACAGTTATTAGCTAAACCGCTATTTTTTAACCGCCGCATCGTCTTTTATCTAGTTATTTTACTTTCATTGCAATGTATTATCGCCTATGGCGCATTATTAGTGTTTGATTCACTACCTTCATCATTAACTGATATGCCAGATGATCATATCGTTTTTCGTGAATCACAAAGAGGAACAGTCAACTTAATTCGCAAACACATTGATGAAAATAAACAGCGCCCACTGCAAGCAGTAGTTGACGAGTTACAACCATATTTTGGTTATCCAATCAAAGTGTTACCTGCAAATACAGAATTATCTCATTCTGTAAAAAAAGAACTTGAAAAACTTGATTTTGCTTATGATGGTGATGACGAAGTTGTCTATATCAATCTCAATGATGGTCATTTATTACAATTGGGGCCGATTCTAATGCGAGATATATTAGAATCAAATACCATGTCGTTGAGCGTTTTCCTTATTATTTGGGCATTATTTAGTGCCATAATCTTTTTTATATTAATCTATTTCGCGTTTAGTGCTGTATGGAAAGATCTGGTCAACATACGTCAAACCGCAGAACAACTTGGACAGGGCAATTTGAAGGCTCGAACGGAAAATGTGAAAGGTTGGCTATTCAAACCATTAGCCAATGTTTTAAATAATATGGGGACTCACATTGAGCATCTTGTCAGCACTAACCAAACAATTTCACATGCGATGGCACATGAACTACGAACCCCTCTTGCACGAATGCGATTTGAGTTAAGTATGCTTGAAGAATCTACAGACGAAGTAGAAAGATCTGATTTACAAAAAGGAATGAGTGATGATATAGATGAACTTGAAACCCTCATTAATGCTAGTTTGAATTATTTTAAAATGCAGCAAAGTAATATTGAATTAAACTTTACTACTGTATCGTTAAAACAATGGGGTGAAAAAGTTTGTCAGTCATTAGCACTATTTAAACCTAAGGGCTTTGAGCTCATTTGCCATAGCCAAGATGCTAAAGCTAAAATTGATATCAATTTGGCAGAAACTATTGTCAAAAATCTGCTACTTAATGCGTTTAAATATGCAGCCCATAAAGCAGTATTAAATATAACCAAACAAGATAACCGAGTTATTTTGGAAATTGATGATGATGGTGCAGGCATTCCTTTCGATTCTCGAGAAAAAATTTTTATGCCTTTTGCTCGCCTTGACACCAGTCGTACACGATCAACTGGTGGATATGGGTTAGGCTTAGCTTATGTAAAATTAATGGCAGAATTTCATGACGGTAAAGCATTCGTGGTTACTAGCCCACTAGGTGGTGCACGATTTGTCGTTTCGATAAAATCAGGTGAGGAATAACTGAAGTTAAAATTAAAATAATTGTTAAAATTATTTAGGAGTGTTATCCGTTTGAGGGTAATTATTTTTTTCAGGTAACTGAAATCTCTTGTTTTAACGTTTCGAAAAAACAAAAAATTTGCTATATTCGTCGGTCGAAGTGATAAAAGTGATAAATCTCATTTCTAAATTGGTTATGAGTAAACATATATAATCAGAGGTTTTTTATGAGCGGTGATTTACCGACAGAGAACGAAACTCGTCCAAATAACTTTATTCGTCAAATTATTGATGCGGATCTTGCTGCGGGAAAATATAAAACAACGCATACTCGTTTTCCGCCAGAACCTAATGGCTATTTACATATTGGCCATGCAAAATCTATCTGTTTAAACTTCGGTATTGCCCAAGATTATCACGGTAAATGTAATTTACGGTTTGATGATACCAATCCAGCCAAAGAAGATATTGAATATGTTGAATCAATTAAGGAAGATGTCCGATGGTTAGGATTCGAATGGGATGGTGAGATTTGCTATTCGTCTGACTATTTTGACCGTTTGTATGAATATGCCATAGAGCTTATCAATAAAGGATTAGCTTATGTAGATGAACTATCTCCTGAAGAAATCCGAGAGTATCGAGGCACCTTAACACAACCAGGTAAAAATAGCCCTTATCGTGATCGAAGCATAGAGGAAAATTTAGCATTATTTATCCAAATGAAAGAGGGTAAATTTGCTGAAGGTAAAGCTTGCTTAAGAGCGAAAATCGACATGGCTTCACCTTTTATTGTTATGCGTGATCCAGTTTTATACCGTATTAAATTTGCCGAGCATCACCAAACTGGTAATAAATGGTGTATCTATCCGATGTATGATTTTACTCACTGTATTTCGGATGCTATTGAAAATATAACCCATTCACTTTGTACGCTTGAGTTCCAAGATAACCGTCGTTTATATGACTGGGTTTTAGATAATATTACTATTGAAGCTCGTCCTCATCAGTATGAGTTTTCTAGATTAAATCTAGAATATGCTATTACCTCAAAACGTAAATTAACACAATTGGTTGCCGAAGAAATTGTTGATGGTTGGAATGATCCTCGTATGCCAACCGTTTCTGGTTTACGCCGTCGAGGTTATACCCCAGCTTCAATTCGTGAATTTTGTCGTCGAATCGGGGTAACCAAACAAGAAAATACCGTTGAAATGAGTACTCTTGAATTTTGTATTCGAGAAGATCTCAACGAAAATGCACCTCGAGCAATGGCGGTACTTGATCCGGTAAAAGTGGTAATTGAAAACTTCTCAGAAACACTTGATGAAGTATTAAGTATGCCAAACCATCCTAACAGGCCAGAACTTGGACATCGTGAAGTAACATTTACACGCGAGATTTATATTGATCGAGCTGATTTCAGGGAAGAAGCTAATAAAAATTATAAGCGTTTAGTATTAGGTAAAGAAGTCCGTCTACGTAATGCTTATGTGATACGCGCTGATCGTGTTGAAAAGGACGCAGAAGGTAATATTCAAACTATTTATTGTAGTTACGATCCGGCAACATTAAATAAAAATCCTGAAGATGGACGTAAAGTTAAAGGCGTTATTCATTGGGTATCAGCCAAGTATGGTAAACCTGCTGAAATTCGTCTTTATGATCGTTTATTTAGTACCCCAAATCCTGGTAGCGCTGAGGATTTCTTATCAACTATCAATCCAAATTCTTTAATTATTAAACAAGGATTTGTTGAGCCTAGTTTGCAAAAAGCCAAAGCCGAACAAGCTTATCAATTTGAACGTGAAGGTTATTTCTGTCTTGATAGTAAGTATGCGACAGAAGATAAATTAGTCTTTAATCGAACCGTAGGTTTAAGAGATAGCTGGAACGAAGCTTAATCATAGAGAAGCTTAATCATAGAATAAAAACGCCAACTTTAGTTGGCGTTTTTATTGTCATCTCTGGTGCGATATTATTCTACTTTTTTTACTTCTTTTAGTAATTTTATAGCTAAAAGCATTAAAAATAGTGCACCTGCTATTAAAGCCATCCAAATTAGCCATTTAGATAAATAAGATGATTTGTCTGAATTATCATCGGTTTGAGATAATACATTTTTGTTGCCTAGTTTTATTTTATCGCCTAAATGGGCCATAGGCACATCTTGTGCAGATATTGTATCAGACAGTAAAGCTTTTTCACTTAAAGATGCTGGTTTAGCATTTGCCGCCCCCCAAGCGAGAATAAAAGGTCCATTATTAGCACTGTTAAAGATAATACTCATCCGGTATAAATGAGCAGTAACATAGGGTGCTTGATCTAAAGACGCATTAATTGCTTTAATTTTTAATTGTTTAATATTTAAAGTTGAATTATTAATATTGATTGATTGGCTTTGATTAGAGTCACTTATGCTTCGAAAAATAAAATCATCAAGTTTGTGCCATGTTTTATCATTATCATGGGTTTTATAAAAGATACTTGCAGGTAAGATTGTACGCTCATTTGGAAGTTTAACAGTAAGCTCTTTAATCGGTAGTGATGTAGGTAATTCATAAATTGCCTCTTGTTCATCAGCTGAAATTAAATTTAATTTGATCGGATAAAGTGCTCTTATTGGTGTTGCTTTTCTCGATGTGAATTCTACGCCTCTAATATTCGGCACTATTTGCTTGTCTGATTTTAATTGTAAAATCCAATAGGTAGATTTGAAATTCATACCCGAAGGTAAATCAATAGTATTAACATTTAATGATTGATTATTGTTATTATCCGTCAAAGACATTATTGGAACATTATCAATCGCAGTTTGCCATCTTTTTAAATCGCTACTATAAAGAAGGTTTGCAGTTGCCCTCCAATTTTGTGTTTTATCGAAATCGATAGATAAACGACTAAATGGTTGGCCAAGTTTAATCTCATTAGGAATTTCCAACAAGTATGTTGCCTGATACCCATCTGATTTATTGGTGCTATCAAAATTAATTTTTACATTCTTATTATTAATATTGATATTGTATTGACCAACTAGAGATTGATTTTTTTCATCTTGCCCATCTTCATTATCATTTTCATCCGTTTGAAGATTGTTATTTAACGTATAAACGGTAACTGGAAAAGTTTTATTTTCCTCATTTTCCTGATATACATTGACTAATGCAAATGGGACTGGTTGGCCTTTTTGATTGAAAACTCGAACATCATCTAATGTGCTAGATAATGCTTGAATATATACATCACGGGTTAGCTCAATTCGGTTATACATACTGCCACTGTCATTAAGTTCTATCATAGCGCCATAGGCATATTGATTTGTTTGATCAGCCGCATGACTTAATCCACTTATTAGCAAAAGCGAGCTTAATAAGATTTTTTTCATAACTTTTTATCCATTAGTTGAAATACTATTCAGCAATTCGTGGTTATTTCTGTTGTAAATAATTTAATTCTGTTCTTCCTGAATTTGCGAAATATTCGCTTAATATTTTAAATTGTTTTTTATCTTGATTGTTATTCATTTTCGACCAAGCTTTCATCATTCTGTTTTGGTGGTAAAGGTGCTAAATAACCAATTAATAACATTAACAACGCTACACCAATAAACGCAAAAGCTCTCAATAAACCGTCTATTTCTCGAATATCGACAAAAATCAGCTTAATAACAACAATGATTTGAATTAATTGGCCAATAAACCATATTTTTCGGAGTGAAGCTCTGTGTCCAATCATAATCAAAATGACGGCGGTTAACATCCAAACGAGTGATGCGGTCATTTGAACAATATTATTGTGCCATAAGTTATATGAACTCCAGGTGATATCAAATGCTTGACTCAGGCAACGTAAAACAATACTGTTAAACCAAAGGAATGTTAATGTCATTAACAAGACTACAATCAAATTAGGTAGCGGTATTTTAAAGTTAGTAAAATTGGTCGTTTTATTTTCAATTTGCAAATAACCCATAGACAGTTTTAACCATACGCAGAGCATGATTAAACTAAAAATTGCACTTTCTTCAAGCGGGTTAATAATTGGGATATAAGGCCAATAGATAATTTGTCCATTCATACCAATACCCATAATCAAATAGTATACCATGTAACCAACAAGTGGTAGCAAACCGACTAACCAATAACTTTTTATTAATAAAAATGAAGTAATATATTGGCGTTTAATAAGAATATAGAATAGCAAAGTGATTCCACTTGCAATAGTAGCCCAAAGACTCCATTTTATTACCTCATACCCCCAAGGCAATTCATTAAATATATGTAGTATTTCGCGAGCCAGCCAAAGCAATATTAGCCAAAATAAACAAATATGTAATAAAATAAATAGATGCTTTATGTCAGTGTTACAATTTATTTGGTTTGTCTGTAATTTATATAGATAAGCATAACCACTGATGAAGGCTATAATCCAAGCTAAACTGAAATAGACATAGTTAGATAAATAATAACATGAGAGAGCTTCACTTCTTAGCAAACATGTTGCTAACACCACCCAAAGTAATATCATTCCATGACAAATAATATTCCAATTAATCTTTTTACCAATGAAGTACCATAACCAAAACGAAACAGTAAAACATAATACAATTAATGATGTTTCTAAACTGATTTGATTTAAGAATAACGGAATACTTAATAAAATCCAAAACATCCATATAACAACAGACATAGATACGCAAGATAATTTGATTAATCTTGTGATGTCATTTTTTTGTCCATAGTGGTGCCATAAACAAGCATTAACAAATAAAGTAATACTAGTAGTTCCTAAAAGTGAAGAGTACAGGATTGGCGTTAATTGATTGTGCTCCAAAGATATTAGTGAAGAAATAATACCTAACAACATGATTAATGTACCAAATAAAGCAGTACGGTAGTGTTTTTGTGAGAACATAATCCATGTAATAGCCGTTCCTTCAAACATCCACAATGAAGCTGTCCAATTGGCGCTAAGAGCAAGCGGAATTGATAATGTAATAAATGAAACACCAATAGCCAGCCAATATAACGATATTGTTTTAGCTAATGATTTCCATAAATGGAGAATAATATAGGCACCGACAAGATAGAATAATCCAAAACCAAGCGATGAAAATGCTGGGCCAAATTCCCATTGTTGGGTAATAGCATATTGCAATCCGAATCCGCATAAGGGAGCACCAAACAGTAATAGCAAATCAATAGTATTCTGGTTTTTTTCTTGATTATTGATGCTTCGGATTGATAACAATACCGCTAAAACACCGTAAATTACTAAATTGATAAGAATGAAGATTTGGCATTCAGTATAGAATTCTGGCGTAAAACTTTTTATTCCCCAAACTAGCGATACAACAAAAGTAAATATAAATCCCAATAGATTAAGAATTCTCCAAGATTGCGTAATACTGATTACCAAAATTGCTGTTGAAATCATTAAATAATAACTAAATAACGCAATATGATTACCGGAACCATCGGATAGTAAAATTGGTGTTAGGTAACCACCAACACAGGCAATGATTGCCAAGCTCATTGCTCTTTGCAAGATGGCAAATATGATGCTGGTAGAACAAATCACAACTAAAACGGCAAAGGTGATTAAAGCAGGGACTAAGTCATATAATTTGAAGGCAGCAAAAATAGTCAGATATAAAATTGCAATAGCCCCACCTTGTAAAATAAGCGCGTAAATCTGGCGTTTAAGGCGCAATTTCCAGCCAATAGCCAATAAACCGATACCTAAAATCAGTGAACCTAAAACTCTAATTTCAGGTTTAAGATAATGATGATGATGTTCAATGCCGTATTTGAATAGATAAGACAGTCCCAAAAATAGAATTATAATCGCAATTTTAGTGATAATGTTGACTCTAATTAACCAATTAAACAATGCATAAGCAATACTTGGTTCATTATTACGAGAACGTTTATGGTATGATTCAAACGGATCGTATTTAGGTTGTGAAATCTCTAGTTGGTTATCAATTTGTTGATATTGTTCTGTGATTGGTTGTGTTTTGACTTCTGGCTGATCATGTTCAACACTCAAGGTATTTTCATCGGTTGTTGTTGAATCTGATTGCAGAGTAGTATCAACTAAAACGAGTTCATTTTTCTCATTAAGCACCAAACTTGAGAATGTTTCTTTTTGGTGAAGAAAAGGCTTTAATGGCTGTATTATTTCTGAAGTTAATGATTCTACATTGTTTTCTGTTATTTCTTCATTAGGTATGTTTTGTGTTGATTGAACCATGTCAGTTTTTTGTTCAATCTCTGTTTGGATAGCTTCGTCCTTAATTTCATGAGGATTATCTGTTACTAATTCTTCAGTTACTTTTGTTGTATTGCTTTCTTCTTCTACATATGTTTTATCTGATTGATAAAGTTGCTGTGTAAGAGATAAAAGATTTTTATGTAATTCTGTTATCTGGGTCTGTAAGACCGTAATTTGTTCCTTCAAATTAGCAAAATTGACAAATACCGCAATAAACAGCGCAATAATGAGGAAATAAAAAATGAATTCCACTCCACTTTCCTTATACTAAAAAATACTTACTACTTCAATATTTTTAAAAGTTGATAATACATATATATTTTTGTGAGTTGCAGTAAATCAATAATTATTCAATAAATCAACTATTTTTTTATTTAGCATATCATTGTTGATGACATTAAAGATTAGTCAATAAGCTTTCAAAAACCCCGTTCCTCAACTTTTTTATTAAATCATATAATGATTTTTAAGATAGCCTTTTTAGCTACTTACTTTTATAATGTTGTTCTATTTTTTCCCTTTTTTTGCTTAAAAAGAGTACTTAGCATGAAAATTTTAGCTGGTTCTTCTGCTCTATCGACATTTCGTATTAATAAAATTCTATCCTCATGTCGTGAACGATCTATCCCCATTGTCAATATCGAAGCTCAATATATTCACTTTATCGATCTGATTGATGAACTGACTTCCGAACAGAGTTTAACCTTGGATAAGCTGTTACAATATGGTCCTAAAAGTGCGCAGATAAAGATAGAAAATCCAGCAAATAAAATACTCTTTTTAGTTACCCCACGCGAAGGCACTATCTCACCATGGTCATCTAAAGCCACCGATATAGCACATAATTGTGGACTATCACAAATCCATCGAATAGAGCGTGGAATTGCTTATTATGTACAAGTTAGTTCATCCTTAACGGCAATACAACAAAATACTTTTCTTTCATTAATTCATGACCGAATGATGGAAACGGTATTAAGTAGCTTTGAGCAAGCTCAGCAATTATTTAAGACTGAACAGCCCAAACCAGTAACCATTGTTGATTTATTAGGAAAAGGGCGCAATGCTTTAGAAGAGGCTAATGTAAAATTAGGTTTAGCTTTAGCGCCGGATGAAATTGACTATTTAGTTGAAAGTTTCCAAAAATTAAACCGTAATCCTACAGATATTGAACTTTATATGTTCGGTCAAGCGAATTCTGAACATTGTCGCCATAAGATATTCAATGCTGATTGGGTGATTGATGGTATAAAACAACCAAAATCATTGTTTAAAATGATAAAAAACACCTTTGAAAATACGCCAGATTATGTGTCATCCGCTTATAAAGATAATGCTGCGGTAATGGATGGCTCAAAAGTGGGGCGTTTTTTTGCTGATTATGAAAATCGAACTTACGATTTTCATCAGGAATATGCAGATATTCTCATGAAGGTTGAAACGCATAATCATCCAACTGCGATATCTCCTTGGCCAGGAGCAGCAACTGGTAGTGGTGGTGAGATTCGGGATGAAGGTGCGACTGGAAAAGGCGCTAAACCCAAAGCTGGTTTAGTTGGTTTTTCCGTTTCAAATTTACGAATTCCTAATTTTGAGCAACCGTGGGAACAAGATTTTGGTAAACCGGATCGAATAGTGAGCGCCTTCGATATTATGATGGATGGACCTTTAGGTGGCGCTGCATTTAATAATGAATTTGGTCGTCCAGCATTGTTAGGTTATTTTCGTACTTATGAAGAAAAAGTAAACAGCTTTAATGGCGAAGAGGTCAGAGGTTATCATAAACCAATTATGTTAGCTGGTGGTATGGGAAATATCCGTCGAGAACATATCCAGAAAGGTGAATTTCCTATTGGTTCCAAACTAATTGTTTTAGGCGGACCAGCTATGAATATTGGTTTAGGTGGTGGTGCTGCGTCCTCAATGACTTCTGGGCAATCGGATGCGGATCTCGATTTTGCTTCGGTTCAACGTGATAATCCTGAAATGGAACGTCGTTGCCAAGAGGTCATCGACCGTTGCTGGCAACTTGGCGATAAAAATCCTATTTTATTTATCCATGATGTAGGCGCGGGAGGCTTGTCTAATGCTATGCCTGAACTTGTTAGTGATGGTGGCTGTGGTGGTCAGTTTGAATTGCGCAAAATATTAAGTGATGAGCCGGGGATGTCGCCTTTAGAAATTTGGTGTAATGAATCACAAGAGCGTTATGTATTGGCTATTCATCCGGAAAGCCTTGAGTTATTTGATGAACTTTGTAAACGTGAACGCGCACCCTATGCGGTTATCGGGGAAGCTACAATAAATAAAGCAGTAGTTTTACATGATGAGCATTTTAATAATAATCCGATAGATTTACCTTTAGATGTTTTACTTGGTAAAACCCCTAAAATGTTACGTGATGTAAAGTCAAGCCAAGCCGAAGGTGACCATTTTTCTACATCTGATATCAATTTATATGATGCAGTGAAACGGGTACTGCATTTACCAGTTGTGGCCGAAAAAACCTTTTTAATTACGATTGGTGACCGTTCGGTAACTGGCATGGTTGCTCGTGATCAGATGGTTGGACCTTGGCAAGTACCTGTTGCCGATTGTGCAGTGACAACAGCAAGTTTAGATAGTTATTATGGTGAAGCTATGTCAATGGGTGAACGCGCCCCTGTTGCTTTGCTTAACTATGCTGCATCAGCACGATTAGCTGTTGGTGAAGCAATTACCAACATTGCGGCGACAAACATTGGCGACATTAAGCGAATTAAGCTTTCGGCTAACTGGATGGCAGCCGCAGGTCATCCGGGTGAGGATGCTGGTCTTTATCAAGCAGTTAAAGCTATTGGTGAAGAACTATGCCCAACATTGGGTCTGGCTATTCCAGTCGGTAAAGATTCCATGTCAATGAAAACGACATGGCAACAAAATGGTGAACAAAAAACGGTAACTTCACCTTTATCATTAGTGATTTCGGCATTTGCTCGAGTTGAAGATGTCCGTAAAACAGTTACGCCACAACTTCGCACCGATCAGGATAATCTATTGTTGTTTGTTGATCTCTCTAAAGGTTACCATGCATTAGGTGCAACGGCATTGGCGCAGGTTTATCGCCATCTTGGACAAAGAACTGCTGATGTTCATGACGCTAAAGAATTAGCTGATTTTTATCAAGCTATACAAACGCTAGTCGCTCAAAATTATCTACTGGCTTATCATGATCGCTCAGATGGTGGGTTATTGGTTACTTTGGCTGAAATGGCATTTGCAGGGCATTGCGGTATTGATGTTGATATTCATTCTCTCGGTAGTGATGTGATTGCCTCGTTATTTAATGAGGAGTTAGGGGCAGTTATTCAAATTCGTGGTAGTGATTTAGACGAAGTCATGGCATGCTTTAAGCATTTTGGACTATCCCATGCAATTTATAAATTAGGCTCAGCTAAGGTCGGACAGCAATTTATTGTGCGTAATAACAGTGCTGTGGTATATAGCGAATCTCGATTAACCATGAGAACTTGGTGGGCAGAAACCACTTGGCAAATGCAGCGTTTGCGAGATAATCCAGCATGTGCTGACCAGGAGCATCAAGCCAAGCAAAATAATGACGATCCTGGATTAAATGTTCACCTTACTTTTGATTCAGAACAAGATATTGCTGCACCTTATATAGCCAAAGGTGTGAAGCCTAAAGTTGCAATTTTACGCGAACAGGGAGTCAACTCGCATGTTGAAATGGCTGCTGCATTTGCTCGAGCTGGATTTGAATCAATTGATGTCCATATGACGGATTTATTATCTGGGCAAGTGACATTGAATCAATTTAATACCATCGTTGCTTGTGGTGGTTTCTCTTACGGAGATGTATTAGGCGCAGGCGAAGGATGGGCTAAGTCTATTTTATTTAATGAACAAGTTCGCCATGAGTTTGAGCAATTCTTCCATCGTAATGATACTTTGTCATTAGGTGTATGTAATGGCTGCCAAATGATGTCAAATCTCAAAGATCTAATACCTGGTGCTGAGTTATGGCCTCGTTTTGTGCGAAACGTATCGGAACGCTTTGAGGCACGCTTTAGTTTGGTCAAAATCCAATCAAGTCCTTCATTACTCTTTACTGATATGGCTGGTTCGCATATGCCTATTTCGGTTTCTCATGGTGAAGGTCAAGTTGAAACTAGAGATTTAGATCATTTAACTCGTTTAGAGGCTTCAGGTTTAGTGGCAGTCAGGTATATTGACCATTTTGGAAAAGCGACAGAGCAGTACCCAGCAAATCCGAATGGATCACCAAATGGTATTACAGCTGTAACGTCAAGTGATGGTCGATCCACTATAATGATGCCACATCCAGAGCGAGTTTTTAGGACTGTAACCAATTCATGGCATCCTGATAATTGGGGCGAAGATAGTCCTTGGATGCGAATTTTCCGCAATGCACGTAAGCAACTTGGATAAAAAAATCGCCGACTTCTGTCGGCGATTTAGTTTCATAAAAATAATATAAACTTTAATCGGTTACTTTTGCCTATTATTTAGAGGCTCTGCTAAGTCATTGTTCATTTTTCGCAATAATTGCTCAGTTGTTTCAAAATTGATGCAAGCATCAGTAACTGATACACCATACTTAAAGTTTTCTTTTGGTTGTTCAGATGATTGATTTCCTTCAAATAAATTACTTTCGATCATGACACCAATAATTGAATTGTTGCCTTGCTTAATTTGCTCAATAATTGAGTCAACAACAATTGGTTGATTACGGTAATCTTTATTTGAGTTGGCGTGACTACAATCTATCATTAAATTAGGCACTAATTTAGCCTTGTTCATTTGAACTTCACATAATGCAACATTTTCGGCATCAAAGTTAGGTGTTTTTCCTCCTCTTAGGATCACGTGACCATGTGGATTACCTAAAGTTTGTAATACCGTAACTTGCCCTTGTTGATTAATACCTACAAATCGATGTGCCATTGAGGCTGATTTCATTGCATTAATCGCCACATCTAAACTACCATCTGTACCATTTTTAAAGCCAACTGGCATGGATAATCCTGACGCCATTTCTCGGTGAGTTTGTGATTCAGTGGTTCTTGCACCAATAGCTGACCAGCTAATTAAATCACCGATGTATTGAGGTGTATTTGGATCTAATGCTTCAGTTGCAATTGGTAACCCGATTTTAGTGATATCAAGAAGTAATTTACGTGCTTTTTTTAAACCATGTTCGATATCGAATGAACTATCCATATGAGGGTCATTGATCATACCTTTCCAACCAACAGTAGTTCTTGGTTTTTCAAAATAAACACGCATAACGATAAATAAGTTATCTTTAACCTCATCAGATAGTTTTTTTAGTTTATGTGCATATTCAATTGCGGCTTCAGTATCGTGAATAGAACAAGGACCACAAACAATAAGTAGTCGATGGTCACGACGTTCTAAAATATTAACAATAGTTTGACGAGATGAAGCAATTTGATTTTCTAATTCTGATGATAATGGATAAAGATTCTTAATTTCTTCAGGTGTAATTAACATGTGCTCATCTCTAATTCGAACATTATTTAGTGTGTCTTTTAACATTTTATTTTCCTTGTTAAAATCATGCATATTTTTTATATGTAAAATATTGATTACATAAACACTTAATATGTAAACACAAAATTACAAAATAGTAAATTAAAATTTTACTTATTGTTAGATAAGATATAATATCAAAGTGTAAATACTTGTTTACACCTTAAAGATTTAATTCAAATAAGTGGAAACAAATGTGTACGAATACTTGAATTAATTACAAGTACTCGTATATCAATGAGGTTAACTAAGATTTAAATAGAAGATATTGCTTTTAATATTAATTGTTTATCAATAACATCAATGACTTCAACAGAACCTATTTTAGCCGGTAAAACTAATCTAATTTGCCCAGATTGAACTTTCTTATCTCGTAACATGTGAGGAATATAAGATTCATTTGGCATCTGTGTAGGTCTTTTTACTGGCAATTTGGCCTTAATTAATAACTTTTTAATCCGATCAAAATCTTCATCAGTAAATTTGCCAAGTAACTTAGCTGTTTGAGCTGCCATTAGCATTCCAACACTAACTGCTTCACCATGTAACCAATTCCCATAGCCAAGCTCAGCTTCAATTGCATGGCCGTAGGTGTGGCCAAGATTTAATATAGCGCGCATATCTTGTTCTGTTTCATCAGCAGCGACAACCTGAGCTTTTAATTCACAACAACGATAAATACAGTAACTTAATGCATCGACATCTAAATTAAGTAAATCCTCTATATGCAATTCCAGCCAATTAAAAAACTCACAATCCATTATAATGCCATATTTAATCACTTCAGCTAGACCTGCTGAAAGTTCTCTTTGTGGTAAAGTTTTTAAACAATTAATATCAATTACGACTGATTGCGGCTGATAAAATGCGCCAATCATATTTTTACCTAGAGGATGATTAATTGCAGTTTTACCCCCAACGGAAGAATCGACTTGAGATAATAAAGTAGTAGGAACCTGTATAAATTTTATGCCACGTTGATATGCGGAAGCTGCAAAACCTGCCACATCTCCAATAACGCCACCACCAAGAGCAATAAGTATGCTGCTGCGAGTATGATTGTTGGCAAGTAAAGCGGTCAAGATTTTATTCCAAGTTTCCATAGTTTTGTATTGCTCGCCATCAGGAACAATAATGAAATCAGTTTTGACCCCATGATCTTCAAGCATTTTAATTAATTGCTGTAAATAAATTGGAGCAATAGTGTCATTTGTAGCAATAAGGACTCTCTGGCCACTATGTAGTTTGAAATATTCAAATTGACTAAGTAAGTTTTCACCAATAGTGATGGGATAACTGCGATTATCTAACGCTACATTTAGGGTTTTTTGCATAATTATTTCCAGATAAGTTCATGCCAATTTAATCTTTAATGTTAACGATAAAAAAGTGGCAGCGCAACTTAGAATCATTTAAACTTATTGGCAATTTTTTTCTGTAATGTTGAATTTATATGACTTTATCTTTCGTGTTAGCACAAAAAAATTGGCGTGTAGGTGATATTGAAGGTAATACTCAGCAAATCATTGAACTGATACAAAACTATTCCTCTATTGATCTAATTATTTTATCTGAGCTTGCAATTTGTGGTTATCCTCCAGAAGATTTAATTTATCGAGATGATTTTAAAATTCGTTGTCAACAAGCTTTATTGACTATCAAGCAAGCTAGTCAACAATGTAGTGTTATTGTTGGTCATCCTCATTGGCAAGATGGAGTGGTTTATAATGCGTTATCGTTGTTTTCTGAAGGGCAACAATTGGCATGTTATCATAAACAGCAGTTACCTAATTATGATGTATTTGATGAAAAACGTTATTTTAGTGCTGGTGAGCAGACTTGTGTTATCGATTTTAAAGGTAAAAAAATTGGTTTATTGATCTGTGAAGATCTTTGGCAATGTGAGCCTATTGATCGAATTGGCGCTCAGGATGCGGATCTGGTTATTTCTATTAATGCTTCACCTTATGCTTATGAAAAACAAAAGCATCGCGAAGAGCTTATAAAACAACATGCTTTAAGAACCGGCTTACCAATTATTTATGTGAATCAAATTGGTGGTCAAGATGAACTTATTTTTGATGGTGGCTCATTTGTATGTGATGATAAAGGCCATATCGTTCATCGGCTCAACTTTTTTGAAGAACAAATTTTTATTTTTCATCTTGGACATGATTATAAACCAGTTGTTGATTCTAAAAGTGATCCATTAGCAAATGTTTACGATGCATTAGTTTTAGCGACTCGCGATTATATTACTAAAAATGGTTTTCAAGGTGCAGTATTGGGATTATCTGGTGGAATTGATTCCGCTTTAACATTGGCAATTGCAGTTGATGCTTTGGGTAAAGATAAAGTACAAGCGGTTATGATGCCGTTCCGATATACGGCAGATATTAGTATTGCTGATGCAAAAGAAGAGGCTGAAATATTGGGTGTTGAATTTGATATTATTTCAATTGAACCGATGTTTGATGCTTTTATGTCTTCTTTAATGCCGATGTTTATGGGGACACAAAAAGATACAACTGAAGAAAATCTACAAGCGCGTTGCCGCGGTGTAATTTTAATGGCGCTTTCAAATAAACGTCGTAGATTAGTCTTAACGACAGGCAATAAAAGTGAAATGTCGGTTGGTTATGCAACACTTTATGGTGATATGGCTGGTGGTTTTGATGTACTTAAAGATGTACCTAAAACCATGGTATTTGCGTTATCTAAATATCGAAATAGTAGATCGCCTGTCATTCCTGAACGAGTCATTACACGCCCACCTTCAGCTGAACTTGCACCAGATCAAAAAGATGAAGATAGTTTGCCTCCATATGATATTTTAGATGGGATATTAAAAGGCTATGTTGAACACGATTTTTCCGTTGAACAACTAGTTGCGCAAGGTTATGATGAAACAACTGTAAGGCGAGTGATTAAATTAGTTGATATTAACGAATATAAAAGACGTCAATCAGCAGTAGGTCCTAAAATTACGACTCGTAATTTTGGTAAAGGTAGACGATATCCAATTACTTCTGCTTTTGGATTTAAGAATTGGTAATCTCGAATTAAGGGCAAAAAAATATGAAAAAAATTGAAGCAATTATTAAACCTTTTAAACTAGATGATATTCGAGAAGCTCTTGCTGATCAAGGAATTACGGGGATGACCGTTACTGAAGTGAAAGGTTTTGGTCGCCAAAAAGGGCATACTGAGCTTTATCGTGGTGCTGAATATATGGTTGATTTTTTACCAAAAGTAAAAATAGAACTTGTTGTCGCTGACGATATTTTAGAAACATGTATTGAGACTATCATGAAAACTGCTCAAACAGGTAAAATTGGTGATGGAAAGATATTTGTTTATAACGTTGAGCAAGTAATTCGTATACGTACTGGTGAAATGGATGAGTCAGCTATTTAACTTTATTGATTTGAATATCGGGACGTTCTTGCCTAAGTAGATTATTGGTGACAACGCCTTGAATCGAACAAATAAGGAGTTGCATATTATCACCTTTTTCAAGCAGTAATAACTTTTCGGTAGTATTTGGAGCTGGTATTGTTTTTACTCCAACTACTGTCCCTGTGTTTTTATGCCAAACCTGGATATCGTCAGTAATATTTCGAATTCTTGGATTGGCAATATACAGAAGATTATCTTCCATATTTTTCCACTCTAAAAAATCCAAACTTTCACGTATCTCATTCATATCATTATCAATGATGAATCCCCAGAAATAATATTTCCCCATCTTTTTCAAATCCATCGCACTATCATAATAACCGATAAGTTTTAAGTTTTTATATTGAATTGGCGTTTTGAAATAAATGAAGTTGTTGTTCGTGTCTGTGCGGTTTTCAACTGGAATATAAGCTTGATTATGATTAAAAATTTCAACATTAGTATGATTTTTTAATTCTTCTCTATGCTGATAGACATGATTAAAAAAGTCAGGGTTACAGGATGTCAATTCTTCAATCAGCGGTATTTTATCTGCTGATACGGCAAATGAACAAAACATAAAAAGTGGGACTATAACGTTTTTGAGCATGTTGATTGAAATTGACAAAAATAGATACCATTTAGTTAATTGTCTTTGATTGTATAATTATTACAACAGAATAACAATGTTAAACCGTTTTTTCTTTTTTTAAGAAATATTAAGATATTGACAAATATTTAACCACCAAAAAGGCCTTCAAATATTTTTAGAGCAAAAAAAATTTAATTAATCAAGTACAAATCAAACAAATATTCATTTATGGAAGACAGATCCCATATTTATTAATTAATGTTAATTAGTTGTTTTAATATTAATCAAATTAATATAGTTTAGCATAAACATATTAGTTAAAGTTATTTGAAAAGGTAAGTGAAAAGGGAATTTATATGCTTAAAACATTAGCAGTGAATATTAAACAGGAGTTTTCTTGCATTGAAGACATTTCATTAAGGTCATTTTTTGGAGGATTTAGTCTTAATAGTGAATCAGTTATGTTTGCTTGGGTCGATCAAAATGATGTTTATTTGAGAGCTCATGATAAATATCGTTCAATGTTTGTTGAACTCGGTATGCAACCACTTGATCTGGTATTTGATGGATCACATAAATTGCTTGATTACTATAAAGCAAGTGATGCGTTACGCCAAGATCGAAAAAAATTGCATGATATAGTGAAAATGGTCATTGAATATGCAAAACAAGATCTAGACGAAAAAGTAGCTAAATACCAGAGTCGTTTAAAATCTTTACCCAACATGACGGTTTCTTTGGAAAAATTGATGGTAAGCTCTGATATTACCGATATAGGAACATTTAAAGAAGTCGGTTATTTGGAAACTTTTTATCGAATAAAAAGTAAAAATCCAAAACTGTCAATTAATGTTCTGTTTGGTTTATATGGAGCTCAACATGATCGGCATGTAGGAACATTATCATCCGAATCTAAAGAAGAAATTGAATTAGCTTATCAGAATTTCTTGAATACGAAACAAGATTTGATTTAATCAATTCCTTTTTATAAGGAAAATACCATCATTAAACTTAGTTTTAATGATGGTATTAAATTCAATGCTATTTAGGGATTGACCAACGATTTCTATTATGATGGTTTTCTACGAGTTGGTCTTTTGAATGGTTTAGGTGTTGGTAAATTAGTTAATAACGCCTGAGGATCATATTGACTAACAGGAATAGTATGATCAATGGCTTTTTCAATAGCAGGTAAGTTTTGTGAATAACGTTCACAAGCTAATGAAATTGAATAACCTTCGGCACCGGCTCGTCCTGTACGACCTATTCGATGTCTATAATCATCACAATCATCAGGAAGATCATAGTTAAAAACATGGGTTACATTTGGGATATGTAAACCACGGGCAGCAACATCTGTTGCTACTAAAATATCAAGATCTCCTTGGGTAAATTTATCAAGAATGGATAAACGTTTTTTTTGTGCGATATCACCAGTAAGTAGTCCTACTCTATGGCCGTCTGCAACTAAATGACGCCAGATTTTTTCGCAGGCAACTTTAGTATTAGCAAATACAATGCTACGGTCAGGCCACTCTTCTTCAATAAGAGTTTGTAAGAGAGCTAATTTATCTTCGTTTGATGGAAAAAACAGCTCTTCCTTTATTCTGTGACCAATTTTTTGTTCAGGCTCAACTTCAACATATTGTGGTTCGTTCATATATTCAAAAGCTAATTCACGAACATTGTGAGTTAACGTCGCTGAAAATAACATGGTTAGACGATTTTGTGGCGATGTCATATGTCTAAATATCCATCGGATATCACGGATGAAACCTAAATCAAACATACGATCCGCTTCATCTAGAACTGCAACTTGGATTGCACCTAAATTAATATAATCTTGTTTTGCATAATCGATGAGTCTTCCTGTGGTTGCAATTAATACATCAACACCAGCAGAAAGCATCTTGAGTTGCTTATCATAACCATCACCGCCATAAGCTAGCCCTAATTTAATACCTGTTTCTTCTGAAAGAGGTTGAGCATCATTGTATATTTGTACAACTAACTCACGTGTTGGAGCAATAATGACTGCTCTTGGTTGATTAGATTTATGATCGGGTAATGGAGAATTATTCAATAAATGATTAAATGTTGATGCCAAAAACGCAATCGTTTTACCCGTTCCAGTTTGTCCTTGCCCTGCAATGTCAATTCCTTTTGTTGTAAATGGCAATGTTTGTTCTTGAATTGGGGTACAGTAAACGAAACCTTTTTTCTCCAACGCTTTTATGACTAATGGGTGTAAGGGAAATTGATTGAAAGTTGTTTTTGTAAGATATGATTGAATCATTATTGTTTAGAATATAATTATCAGAATTCGGTAATTGTAGCATACTAAATACAACAACTTCACTAATAATTATGTCCTATTAAAATAATTACTAGCGGTAGGTATGAAAATATCCTAATATATTTTTAGACAAATTTTCTAGGAGATAATTAAATGAGTGATAACATTGTTGCACTTTCTGAAGCTACATTTGATAAAGTAATAAGCGAATCAACTAAACCAGTATTGGTTGACTTTTGGGCTGAGTGGTGTGGACCTTGTAAAATGGTTGCCCCGATTTTGGAAGAAATAGCTCCAGAATATGCTGATAAAATTATTATCGCCAAATTAAATGTTGAACAAAACCCGGATATTGCCCCAAAATTTGGGATTAGAGGTATTCCAACTCTATTGATTTTTAAAAATGGTCAAGTTGTTGCCACTCAAGTAGGTGCGTTATCAAAAGCACAACTTAAAGCATTTATTGATCCACAGCTTTAATTAATTGAAAAAATATAAATAATAAGCGTTTTATAACGCTTATTATTTTTTATTCCGAAAAATCGTAATTAAGTATAGACATACCTATAATTTTAGTGTAAATTGCTAATTTCTTACATAAACCCCTTTCAGCAATCCATTGTTTTTCTTGATAAAGTGGTTAAAATTCAATGCCCAAATACATAATTATCATCGAAAAAGCTGATTAATAAATTAATTTTATATATTGCTAGAAAGAAAATTTTTTATAAGTAAATGAAAGAAATATACAAAAATAGCAGTAATTGTAAACATATCAATTTTATCCTCAAGAATTTATAAACTATGAATTTAACTGAATTAAAAAACACTTCCGTTTCCGAGCTTGTAGCGCTTGGTGAGAAAAAAATGGGGCTTGAGAATCTTGCCCGTCTTAGAAAACAAGATATTATTTTTGCAATATTAAAACAACACGCTAAAAGTGGTGAAGATATTTTTGGCGATGGTGTACTTGAAATTTTGCAAGACGGCTTTGGATTTTTGCGTTCTGCAGATAGTTCTTATTTGGCTGGACCTGACGATATATATGTCTCTCCTAGTCAAATTAGACGATTCAATTTAAGAACTGGTGATACCATTGCTGGCAAAATTAGACCGCCGAAAGAAGGTGAGAGATATTTTGCTTTATTAAAAGTAAATGAAGTTAATCACGATAAACCTGAAGACGCTCGCAATAAAATCCTTTTTGAAAATTTAACGCCTTTACATCCTAATTCTCGCTTACGTATGGAGCGAGGTAATGGTTCTACAGAAGATATTACCGCAAGAGTACTTGATTTAGCTTCACCAATTGGTAAAGGTCAACGTGGTTTAATTGTTGCTCCGCCAAAAGCGGGTAAAACAATGTTATTACAAAACATTGCACAAAGCTTAGCGGTAAATCATCCAGAATGTGAATTAGTCGTATTGATGATTGATGAACGACCAGAAGAAGTTACTGAAATGCAACGTTTAGTTAAAGGTGAAGTTGTAGCTTCTACGTTTGACGAACCAGCAGCAAGACATGTTCAAGTCGCTGAAATGGTAATTGAGCGCGCAAAACGTTTAGTTGAACATAAAAAAGATGTCATTATTTTATTAGACTCAATCACTCGTTTAGCTCGTGCGTACAATACCGTTATTCCATCATCAGGTAAAGTATTGACTGGTGGTGTTGATGCTAACGCGTTACATCGTCCTAAACGTTTTTTTGGTGCTGCACGTAATGTAGAAGAGGGCGGTAGTTTAACAATTATTGCTACTGCTTTAATTGATACTGGTTCTAAAATGGATGAAGTCATTTACGAAGAGTTCAAAGGTACGGGTAATATGGAAGTACACTTATCACGTAAAATTGCTGAGCGACGTGTATTCCCTGCTATTGACTTTAATCGTTCAGGTACGCGTAAAGAAGATCTAATGACTTCACCTGATGAACTACAAAAAATGTGGATTTTGCGTAAAATCCTCAACCCAATGGGTGAAATTGATGCAATGGAATTCTTAATTGATAAACTTGCCATGACAAAAACTAATGATGAGTTTTTTGAAATGATGAAGCGTTCATAATTCGCTTAATTCCAAAGCATTTTAATTAAAATAATGAAAAAAAGCCGTATTATGTATTGATACGGTTTTTTTATGGCAATATATAACTTATATTGTTAATAAGCGTTAAGGTAACAGTACCAAACCTTGTTAAGGTTATAGAGATTAAATAAAGGAGCCAAATTATGTCTAAACAGCAAATCGGTGTTATTGGAATGGCCGTTATGGGGCGAAACCTTGCACTTAATATCGAAAGTCGAGGATTTTCAGTATCAATTTATAATCGTTCTAAAGATAAGACAGAACAAGTAATGGCTGAACATTCTGATAAACGATTGGTTCCTTATTATAGTATTGAAGATTTTGTTAACTCATTAGAAAAACCACGGCGTATATTAATTATGGTGCAAGCAGGTAAAGGAACAGATGCCGTAATTGATGAGCTGAGACCTTTATTAGATAAAGGGGATATCATTATTGATGGTGGTAATGCTTTCTTTGAAGATACTATTCGTCGTAATAAAATGTTATCCGATGAAGGCTTTAATTTTATAGGAGCCGGTGTTTCTGGAGGTGAAGAAGGTGCATTAAAAGGACCTTCAATTATGCCTGGTGGTCAAAAAGAGGCATATGAGTTAGTTGCTCCGATTTTAGAAAAAATAGCGGCTAAAGCGAATGGTGAACCATGTGTGGCTTATATCGGCCCTGATGGAGCAGGACATTACGTTAAAATGGCGCACAATGGAATTGAATATGGTGACATGCAATTAATTGCAGAGAGCTATAGTGTACTAAAACATGTTGTTGGTTTAACAAATGATGAGCTTGCCGATGTGTTTGCTGATTGGAATAAAGGCGAATTAGACAGCTATTTAACTGAGATAACAGCGGACATTTTTAAATATAAAGATGAAAATGGCGATTATTTGGTCGATATGATCCTTGATGCTGCTGGTAATAAGGGTACCGGAAAATGGACAAGCCAAAGTGCATTAGATTTAGGTGAGCCTTTATCTTTGATAACTGAATCTGTATTCGCTCGCTATATTTCAGCGATTAAAGATCAGCGAGTAGCGGCATCAAAAGTGCTTGAAGGGCCGGAAAAAGTAGCTTTTACAGGAGATAAACAAACTTTAATTGAAAAAGTACGTAAAGCACTTTATATGGGTAAAATTATCTCTTATGCGCAAGGATTTGCACAGTTAAAAGCTGCATCAGAACATTATAATTGGCAATTAAATTATGGTGAAATTGCAAAGATTTTTAGAGCAGGTTGTATTATTAGAGCGCAATTTTTACAAAAAATTACTGATGCTTATACTGAAAATAACAATATTGATAACTTACTGTTAGCACCATATTTTCGTAAAACGGTTGAGGCTTATCAACAATCATTACGTGATGTTATTTGTCTAGCGGTTTCGCAAGGTATTCCTGTTCCTACTTTGTCGGCAGCAATAGCATATTATGATAGCTATCGTTCAGCTGTGCTACCTGCTAATTTAATTCAGGCTCAGAGAGACTATTTTGGTGCTCATACCTATAAACGTATCGATAAAGAAGGTGTGTTCCATACTGATTGGTTAAATATTGAATCTTAATTCTGATTAAGATCTGTTGTTGTATTCGATGTATGAGTGCAAAATCAGTTGCACTCATACAAAATTTATCCATCTTTTATATCCAATCTACCCAAATTTTTCTGAAATTAATCATCGAAAGACTTGCAATTATTAGTGTTGGTCTTGTCAAGCAAATTTATTTTTCAAATAAACTAGAAAAACACAATATATGGTGTATAATTTACTAATATTTACTACATATAGTGTTTTCTAAAGCGATGTGAAAATCCGAGTTTATATCAAAAGGCCCATATTTTAATAAAAAATCAATAGTTTTGAATAGCCACAACAACTATTAAGGTTGATATAAAACTCATGCCAAGCGCTAACTATTAATGAATATTGAGGAGTATATATATGCCCGTAGTAATCAAACGTGATGGCTGCCAAACTGCATTTAATGAGGTTCGTATTAAAGACGCTATTATAAGAGCAGCTGTTGCGGCCAATGTTAATGACCCAGACTATTGTGCCTCCGTTGCTCGCGTTGTGACCAATCAAATGATGGATCGTGAAAGTGTTGATATTAATGAAATTCAAAATGTCGTTGAAAATCAACTTATGTCAGGGCCTTATAAAAAATTGGCAAGAACTTATATTGAATACCGACATGATCGTGATCGCGCGCGTGAAGAACGTAGCCGTTTGAATCAAGATATTCGTGGCTTAATAGAACAAAGTAACGTTGCTATTTTGAACGAAAATGCGAATAAAGATAGTAAAGTTATTCCAACTCAACGAGATCTATTAGCGGGTATTGTTGCAAGACATTATGCTAAACAATATTTGTTACCTAAAGATATTTCTCGTGCACATGATTGTGGTGAAATTCATTATCATGATCTCGATTACGCGCCATTTTTCCCAATGTTCAACTGTATGTTAATTGATTTAGACGGGATGTTAACAAATGGTTTTAAGATGGGTAATGCTGAAATTGAGCCACCAAAATCTATTGCAACTGCAACTGCGGTAACCGCTCAAATCATCGCACAAGTCGCTAGTCATATTTATGGTGGTACAACCATTAATCGAATTGATGAAATTCTAGCAAAATTTGTGACTATCAGTTATCAAAAGCATAAAAAAGTTGCAGAAGAGTGGGATATTCCAAATCCTGAAGCGTATGCAGAAAGCCGTACGCAAAAAGAATGTTATGATGCATTTCAGTCTTTAGAGTATGAAGTTAATACACTTCATACTGCAAATGGACAAACGCCTTTTGTTACTTTTGGTTTTGGTTTAGGAACCAGTTGGGAATCAAGACTTATCCAAGAATCAATTTTAAAAGTGCGCATAAAAGGGTTAGGAAAAAATCATAAAACTGCAGTATTCCCAAAACTTGTTTTTGCTATTAAAGATGGTATTAACCATAAACAAGGTGATGCTAATTATGATATTAAACAATTGGCGTTAGAGTGTGCTAGTAAACGTATGTATCCAGATATTTTAAATTACGATAAAGTTGTTGAAGTAACTGGATCATTCAAAACACCAATGGGATGCCGAAGCTTTTTAGGTGTTTATGAAGAAGACGGACAACAAATTCATGACGGACGTAACAATTTAGGTGTAATTAGCCTTAATTTACCTCGTATTGCAATTGAAGCAAAAGGTGATGAAGCACGTTTTTGGGAAATTTTAGATAAACGTTTAAACCTTTGTAAAAAAGCATTGATGACGCGTATTGCTCGCCTTGATGGAGTAAAAGCACGTGTTGCTCCGATTTTATATATGGAAGGGGCGTGTGGCGTTCGATTGAAAGAAGATGATAGTGTTTCTGAAATCTTTAAAAATGGTCGTGCGTCAATTTCATTAGGTTATATAGGTCTACATGAAACACTAAATGCACTATACGGAAACCAAACCCATCCATTTGACAGTGAAACTTTACGCAAAAAAGGTATAGCAATAGTTGAACACTTAGCTAAAGCTGTTGACCAATGGAAGAAAGAAACAGGCTATGGATTTAGCTTATATAGTACACCAAGTGAAAATTTATGTGACCGATTCTGCCGTTTAGATACAGCTGAATTTGGTATTATTCCTGGAGTAACAGATAAAGGTTATTATACGAATAGTTTCCACCTCGATGTTGAGAAAAAGGTTAACCCATATGAAAAAATCGAGTTTGAAAAACCTTACCCAGCAGTAGCAAGTGGCGGATTTATTTGTTATGGCGAGTATCCTAACATGATTAATAATGTTAAAGCATTAGAGGATGTCTGGGATTACAGTTACACTCGTGTACCTTATTATGGCACTAATACCCCGATTGACGAATGTTATGAATGCGGTTATACCGGTGAGTTTTCATGTACTAGCAAAGGATTTGTTTGCCCTAGTTGTGGTAACCATGATTCGTCAAAAGTTTCTGTTACTCGCCGTGTTTGTGGTTATTTAGGAAGTCCTGATGCTCGTCCATTTAATGCCGGTAAGCAAGAAGAAGTAAAACGTCGAGTTAAACATTTGGATAATGGCCAAATAGGCTAAAAAATTAATTTTGTTATTATGAATTATCATCGTTATTATCCTGTTGATGTTGTTAATGGCGAAGGGACTCGTTGTACACTTTTTGTAGCAGGTTGTGTACATCAATGTCCTGGCTGCTATAACAAAAGCACATGGGGAATAAACTCTGGTAAGCCATTTACACAATCACTTGAAGATCAAATCATTAAAGATTTACAAGATACCGAAATAAAACGCCAAGGATTATCACTTTCTGGTGGTGATCCTTTACACCCTAAAAATGTGCCAACCATTTTGAAATTAGTTAAACGAGTAAAAGCCGAATGTGATAATAAAGATATTTGGTTATGGACAGGTTATAAACTTAATGAATTAACCGATGAACAGCAATCTGTAGTGCCTTATATTGATGTCTTGATTGATGGAAAATTTGTACAAGATCTCGCTGATCCTAAACTATTATGGCGAGGTAGCAGTAATCAAATTATCCATCGATTCAAATAAATTTATTGTAATTTATGCAGATTTAACAGATAAGAAATCGCTTCACGATAGTTGATTTCGAGATTTTCACTACTTGATGATGTAATATGCAAATCTGTAATTTTTCCATTATCGATCCCATAAACCCAACCATGTAAATTAACCTTTTGACCACGTTGCCATGCTGCTTGAATAATGGTCGAATGCCCTAAATTATAGATTTGTTCAATTACATTGAGTTCACATAAAATGTCCATTCTAATATCAGCAGGAAACTTACCAAGTAAAGAACTGTTGCGAAACCATAAATCACGGATATGAAGTAGCCAATTATTAACTAGGCCCAAATCGGGATTTTCAACTGCGGCACGGATACCACCACAATCTAAATGACCACAAACAATAATATCTTCGATTTTAAGTACATCAACTGCGTATTGGACAACTGAAAGGCAATTTAGATCCGTATGAATCACTTGGTTGCCAACGTTTCGATGAACAAACATTTCACCTGGTTTTAGTTTGATAAGCTTTTCTGCTGGAACGCGACTATCGGAACAACCGATCCACAAAAATTTAGGATTTTGCGCAACCGCGAGCTGTTTAAAGAATTCAGGATCTTCCTGTGCTATCTTTTCTGACCATTCATGATTAAAGCGAATTAGATCGTTGACATCAAACATAATGTCTTTTCCTTGTTATATTTCATTATTTCATTTTTTATAAATTAAATTGTTTTGATATGTTGAATTTTACTTTTCATAATTAATTTACGCCACAATGGTGTAGTCAGTATTTTAGCCTTGATAATTTTGCTATAAAGCTTTAAGCGTAATGGAATTGTTTTTTGATAATAACGCTTATTTGGTTTTGCTATACCACTATTTAATATCTTGCTTAAAATCTCTGCGCTATCAAGCGCATAACTAATACCTTCTAATGAGCTTGCGCTTATGAAACCTGCTGCTTCACCGATTAAAAAGATATTTTCATTGCCTGTATAAAAATCTTGGAAGCGATTTGGATAAACCACAAGACATTTTTCAGTTTTTAACGGTTCTCCAAAAATAAACCCTTGCTTTGTTAGCTTTTCTTTCAACGATTCAAAGTGTTGATTCGCTGTTTTTTTCGGGAAAGCACCACCAAAAATGAAATATCCATCTTTAGAAATACTCCACGCATAACAATTTGTTGATTGATTATCAAAAATACATGTATTAAAAGGACGTTGATGTTTTTCAGTAAACCATTGTTGAATAGCAACATATTGTCTGATGGAATGATGAGGATAACGCATTCGTCTAACAATCGAGTTAGCGCCATCTGCACCAACTACATATTTAGCCGTAATTTTGTGTTCGATTTTATTTTCATCGATGTAAGTAACTTGATATCCATCGATTACTCTTCTGATTTCTTTACATAGTGTGTTATGTAAAACATTGACAGTGTTGGGAATTAATGATTTTAACCATAGGTCAAATTTATGTCGGTCAAAACTAACATAACTACGTTGATAATTACGAATAAGTTTGGATTGAAGATCGATCGTTTTAACGCTAAAAATTTGTGGATCAGTCAATATATCAGTAGGTAAATTTAACTTTTGTCGCACAAATGCTTTTTGAGCGTCATCTGCTAATAATCCACCACAAGGTTTATGAAAACCCTCATTACCAGCTTGATGCTTTTTATCTAATGCAATAATTTTAAAAGATGGGTTAAGTAGACGTGCGAGGGTACTACCTGCAGGCCCAAGTCCAATGATAGCAATATCGTAATCCATATTATTGTATTGTTTGATTTATAAGATTGAATATCATCTATTTTATCATACTTCGATAAAATTGTAGTAAATAGGAAAATAAGGAAATTAGTCAATTTTCGTAAAAAAAGTTGAGGAGAGGGTTTTTGAAATCTAATTCTACTTCCTACTAATTGATTTAAAAATAAAATTAAGAATTTTTTATTTAATATTTATTTGATTTTGGATGGAATAATAAATTATTTATAGATAATAAATAATTGAAATTATTTTGTTATGGATTGGTGATGACAAATATAGTCACCATATTTTGATAAAATTCATTTATCTATTAGTGAATAACTTTTATAATAATCGCCATTTAAAATGAATAAGAGTTAACAATGGAAAAGTTTCACGTTACAGGCCCAACTTCTTTAAATGGAGAAGTTGTCATTTCTGGCGCTAAAAATGCGGCGCTACCTATTTTATTTGCTGCAATTTTGGCTGAAAAACCAGTTGAATTACAAAATGTTCCCAAGTTAAAAGATATTGATACTACACTGGAACTTCTTGAGCAATTAGGCGTGAAATATCAACGGAATGGTTCTATTCATCTTGATGCAGGTCAGATTGATAACTATTGTGCGCCTTATGAACTTGTAAAAACGATGCGAGCTTCAATTTGGGCTCTAGGTCCTCTTGTTGCTCGATTTGGTCAAGGGCAAGTTTCATTACCAGGTGGATGTGCAATAGGTGCAAGGCCAGTAGATCTACATATTACTGGACTACAACAATTAGGTGCGACAATTACTTTAGATGAGGGGTATGTTAAAGCTACAGTTGATGGTCGTTTAAAAGGTGCTCATATTGTAATGGATAAGGTTAGTGTTGGTGCGACAGTTACTATTATGTGTGCAGCAACTCTAGCTGAAGGTAAAACGATAATTGAAAATGCTGCGTGTGAGCCAGAAATAGTTGATACCGCAAAATTTTTAAATACGTTAGGCGCTAAAATCACTGGTGCCGGTACTATGCGCATTGAAATTGAAGGTGTTGCTAGTCTTGGTGGTGGTGTACACTCAGTCGTTTCTGATCGTATTGAAACTGGGACATTTTTAGTTGCTGCAGCTATTTCACGCGGCAAAATAACTTGTCGTAAAACTGATCCAAGCTTACTTGATGCTGTATTATCAAAATTGAAGGAAGCGGGAGCCAATATTGAAACTGGCGAAGATTGGATTTGTTTAGATATGCAAGGTAAACGAGCAAAAGCCGTTAATATTCATACTGCACCTCACCCAGGTTTTCCAACTGATATGCAAGCCCAATTTTCATTATTAAACATGGTGGCAGAAGGCACTGGAATTATCAAAGAAACAATTTTTGAAAATCGTTTTATGCATGTACCAGAACTTATTCGTATGGGAGCTCATGGCGAAATCGAAGGTAATACTCTGATTACTCATGGCGTTGAGAAACTTAGTGGAACTCAAGTAATGGCAACTGATTTACGTGCTTCTGCGAGTCTAGTTTTGGCTGGATGTATAGCTGAAGGTTCAACAATTGTTGATCGTATTTACCATATCGATCGTGGTTATGATAATATTGAAAATAAGCTAAGAAAATTAGGCGCTAACATTGAACGTGTTAAATAGTTCTATTTTTAACATTTTGTAAAGACAGTTAGTTGATAGGAAGGGGTGTAATATGACAAAGCAAGCATTAGTTTTTTTATCAAATGGCTGTGAGGAAACTGAAGCCGTGACAACAATTGATCTGTTGACACGTGCTGGAATTAAAGTTACCTATGCAAGTATTACTGAAGATAAAATAGTTCAATGTTCTCGCGGTGTCACTATCCTAACTCAAAAAACGTTTTCTGAAGTTAGCGATATTCATTTTGATGCGATTATTTTACCTGGTGGATTAGTTGGAGCTGAAAACTTTCGAGACTCTCAACAATTAATTGAAAAATTAAAGCAAGCTCATCAAGCCGGGGTTGTTATTGCAGCTATTTGTGCAACCCCAGCGATGGTTTTTCAACATCATAATTTATTCCCGAATGCATATATGACGGGTTATCCATCAACCAAAGATGCTATTAAAAACTGGAAATCGGATCGAGTTTATTTTGATGTTCAAAATAGAGTTATTACTAGTCAAGGCCCTGCAACTTCAATTGATTTTGCTTTAAAAATTATTGAAGTTTTATTAGACAAAAAGATTGCAGCCGAAGTAGCTGCGCAATTGGTGCTTCCACAAGGGATAGAATCCTACCAATAAATAGGTAACAAATGTCAAAATCACATTTGTATGAAAAATTAATTAAAAAGGCGACATTGAGTGCAGTTTTAATTTCTATTTTCCTTATCATTATTAAATTAATTACGTGCTGGTTCACTGGCTCAATGAGTTTATTTGCATCACTGTTGGATTCAAGTATTGATTTGCTTGCATCTGGGCTTAACTTTTTCTTAGTCCGTTATGCATTAAAACCTGCTGATGATGATCATACTTTCGGTCATGGAAAAGCTGAATCATTAGCCGCATTAGCACAAAGTGCTTTTATTATTGGTTCGGCGACCATTTTATTATTATCAAGTATTAAATCTATTATTCATCCAACTGCAATAGAGTTCCCTTTGTTCGGTATTATCGTATCTATGATTTCGGTTGTTGTGACTGCCACATTAGTTTTATATCAAAAGCATGTGATAAAACAGACAAATAGTAAAGCGATTCAAGCAGATATGTTACATTACTCATCAGATTTGTTTATGAATATTGCAGTTATTATTGCACTATTTTTAAGCTGGTATGGTATTACGTATGCTGATGCCTGTTTTGCATTCTTTATTGCGTTATATATTTTTTATAATGCTTGTAAAATAGCCTATAGTGCAATTCAAGACTTATTAGATAAGGCTTTACCTGAAAGTGATAACCAAAGAATTAGTGAAATTGTCGCTTTTTATTCAAATGTGCGTGGTTTTCATGATTTGAAAACTAGGCAAGCAGGCCCGGTGAAGTTTATACAACTACATCTTGAATTAGATGATGATATGCCATTAATAAAAGCTCATGCAATTGCTGATGCAATCGAAAAACATATCTCTAGAGAATTTGCTCCAGCAACAGTGATTATCCATCAAGATCCGATTTCTGTTGTTCCTCTTGAAACAAATCAGCTGAAAAACTATTCAAAATAGCTTCTAAACTTTATATTGTTAGTTAATTATTATGACTTTATAATAGCCAAAGGTTTATAAATTGGAGTTATTTTTTATGATAAAAAAAATAGGTATTTTAACCAGTGGTGGTGATGCACCAGGGATGAATGCAGCTATTCGTGGAGTTGTGAGAACTGCGTTAACTGAAGGCTTAGAGGTTTTCGGTATCTATGATGGTTACTTGGGGCTTTGTGAAGATCGCATTGTCAAGTTAGATCGTTCTAGTGTTTCAGATATTATTACCCGAGGTGGAACATTTTTAGGATCAGCTCGATTTCCTGAATTTAAAGATCAAGAAATTAGAAAAAAAGGGATTGCTAATTTAAAGAAACATCAAATTGATGCTTTAGTGGTTATCGGTGGTGATGGTTCATATATGGGTGCGATGCGATTAACTGAAGAAGGTTTTCCATGTATTGGTTTACCTGGCACCATTGATAATGATATCCGAGGAACTGATTACACGATTGGTTATTTTACTGCATTAAGTACAGTTGTTGAATCTATAGATAGATTGAGAGACACTTGTTCTTCACATCACCGAATTTCTGTAATTGAGGTTATGGGGCGAGATTGTGGTGATTTGACATTAAGTGCATCAGTAGCTGGTGGTTGTGAATTTATGATCATTCCTGAAGTTTCTTATACTAAAGAAGACTTAATTGAAGAGATAAAATTAGGTTTTGCTAAAGGTAAAAAACATGCAATAGTCACTGTTACTGAACATATGTGTGATGTAAACCAATTAGCAAAAGATATTGAAGCAGCAGTACATCATGAAACGCGAGCAACTATCCTAGGCCATGTACAACGCGGTGGTTCACCTGTACCTTATGATCGAATTTTAGGTTCACGTATGGGGGCTTATGCGGTTGAATTACTCATTGATGGTCATGCTGGACGTTGTGTCGGAATTCAAAATGGTAAATTGGTTCATCATGATATCATTGATGCTATCAATAATATGAAAAGACCATTTGATATGGATCTTTATAATACAGCGAAACGTTTATTCTAAATATTGCTCCATTGATAATCTAATAAGATGTGGATAATTGATATACTATAGTTTGATTTAGGTTTATCAATTATTCACTTTATAAGTTTAAAACTATTTTTTTAATAAATTCCAACAAATTTTTCTTTTCTTATTTAATTAATTTCGATGAAAATCATACTAATTGAGGAATTTTATGACATTACAATATAAGCAAGATAACGATCGTTTCTATGTATGTAATGACAATAATCAAGAAATAGCAGAAATGACGTTTACTCGAATTGGGCAAGATAAAGCAACCATCAATCATACCTATACAGATCCTAATTATCGTGGACAAGGAATAGCAGATAAGTTACTTGAGCTTGTGATAAAAACATTAAAGCAAGAAAAACGTGAAATCATACCTTTATGTTCTTTTGCTGCGAGTAAGCTAGACAACTAATTGTGTTTATATTTGATAAATATTTGTAATTTTTTCAGAAATTTGTCAAGAAATATTTTGTGCATTTTCTAAAATAATACTAGTTTTTATCTTGAAATTTTGTGCTAATGTATAGCAAATTTTCTTTGTTATGTTTTGATAACTGAAATGACAATAGTCAAACCCCAAAAAATTCATTCTATTCATGTATTGCGTGGCGTAGCCATCATTATGATTGTTTTTAGCCATTGTTTAGGTGTATTTAAAAATAGCCATTTAATTGCTAATAGTTATTTATTTTCTTTTTTAAATTTATTTGCTTTTAATTTCACAACATTTTTTGTATTAATTGCGGGGTTTTTATTTCAGCATTTAACTTATAAATATAATGTAAAAGCGTATTATTTATCTAAGTTTAAAACAGTCGTTTGCCCATATATTTCTGTATCGATATTTTGTTTCCTATATTTTCATTACCAATATTTATCCAGTTTACCTATTTTTTCGCTAACGGAACCAAGTTCGAGTACTTCAATCATTAAAATGATGTTGACCGGAACCCAGCTTTTGCCATTATGGTTTATGCCGATGATTATTATTATTTTCGCAATTAGCCCTTTATTATATAAATGGTCAAAAAAAAGTTTGATTATCGTAGGGCTAGTTTCGATGTTCTGGGTAGTTATGTTCACCAAGCCTGATTATACCCAGCCATTGCTAAATTTATTGCATTATGGACCTGTTTATTTGACAGGAATGATGATAAAGCAAAATTATGAAAAAATTATGAAACTAGTTAAAGATAATTTATTTTTGGTGATTTTCTTTTTTTGTTTATGCTTTTTTATTCCATTTGCTTATCGCTATGTTGATCATCTTTGTGTTGAAAAACTTTATTATGATACATTACAAAAGATTATTTTATTTATTTTAGCACTTTATTTTTTGGATAGCTTGAACCATAAAAATAATGAAAGTAAAACATTTAAGTTTTTTTCTTTTATGGCAAATGTTAGTTTTCCCATCTATTTTGTTCATGAAATTATCGTAATCCTTTTAGAAGCACAGTTACTGAACTCACCTTTTGGATACATTATCAAAACAGATAATGGTGAATTAGCATCACTTGGTGCTATTAGCTTTTTAATATGTACATTAACTTTAAGTGTTCTTGTTGCGTATACCATTAAATTAGTATTCAAAGATAAAGCAAAATATTTAATTGGTGGTAATCGTTAATATTTACGATAGTTAAACGAATACTTGATAGAAATTATGTGTTTTTATGGTTCAAAACATATAACAATATGTATCTTGAAGCAACATTTTGATTTTTCGAATTTTTATAGTAACAATTTTTGCTTTATCTAGAGTATATCAATATTGCTGCTGAACAAATAAAAAACAAACGGAATTCTAAATGTGATTTTTCACTTGCCAAAAAAAAAGAAGTGCCTATAATGCGCATCCACTGACACGGCGTCAGCGAAAGCAGGCGATAATGAAGTTGGTGAACAAGATCAAATTTTTTAAAAAAAGATCTTGACGAATAAAAAGGTGTAGCGTAGTATACGCAGCCCTTGAGACAGCAAACTGAAGCAAGGAATTGAGAAGTTAACTTAAAGCTGTCAGCTCTTTAAAAAGAAGAAACAGACAATCTGTGTGGGCACTTGCGAGACAAAAAATTAAAAGTCTACGGACTCAAAAAATTAAGTCTTGATAAGTGACACTGAAGATTCATTTGAATTATGTCAGAGACAGTTATTGAGCATCAAACTTTAAATTGAAG
>NZ_JAFNNB010000004.1:0-224792 GCF_026536985.1 Gilliamella sp. B2772
CTTCAATTTAAAGTTTGATGCTCAATAACTGTCTCTGACATAATTCAAATGAATCTTCAGTGTCACTTATCAAGACTTAATTTTTGAGTCCGTAGACTTTTAATTTTTCGTCTCGCAAGTGCCCACACAGATTGTCTGTTTCTTCTTTTTAAAGAGCTGACAGCTTTAAATTTAACTAAACATTTTGTTGTTTTAGTTTGCTGTCTCAAGGGTTGCGTATGTTACTCACTTCACATGTTTACGTCAACCCCTATTTTGCAAAATTTGCTTTTTTTGGATTAAGTGATTGCTTTTTACACAAAGCAACGTCTTATAGGGTTATTTTTAACTGTTTTACGATAGCATCGGCTTTATTTATTGCTTCTTCCACTGTTACAGCACTAGCAAGTGCAACCCCCATTCTACGGCAACCTTCAACTTGTGGTTTGCCAAATAAACGTAAATCAGTATTTGGTTGATTTAATGCGTTATCTAAATTTGTGAACGATACCTGTTTTGATTCACCTTCAACCATTATGACCACAGATGCACTAGCATGATATTGTTCAATAAGTGGAATAGGCAAGCCTAATATAGCTCTGGCATGTAAGGCAAACTCAGATAGATTCTGGGAAATTAAAGTTACCATTCCGGTATCATGAGGACGAGGCGATACTTCACTAAACCAAACTTTATCGCCTTTAACAAACAGTTCAACACCAAATAAACCGTGTCCTCCTAATGCTTGAGTTATTTTAGTTGCAATATCTTTTGCTCGCTCTAAAGCGTTACAAGACATTTGTTGAGGCTGCCAAGATTCCCGATAATCGCCTTTTTCCTGACGATGCCCAATCGGTTCACAATAAGAAACACCATTGATATGCCTAACTGTTAATAAGGTAATTTCGTAATCAAAGTCGATAAAACCTTCTATAATAACTTTACCGCCACCAGCTCGACCACCTTCTTGTGCATATTTCCAGGCTAATTGAAGATCAGCTTCACTGCGTAATAATGTTTGCCCTTTACCGGAAGAGCTCATCACTGGTTTAACTAAGCAGGGATAACCAATCTCTTTTACAGCATCTTTAAATTCTATTTCGGTTGAAGCAAACCGATAAGGTGAAGTTGGTAGATTTAGTTGTTCAGCAGCAAGGCGACGAATCCCTTCTCTATTCATGGTTAACGCTACTGCTTTTGCAGTAGGAATAACCGTAAATCCCTCTTGCTCTAACTCAACTAAAGTTTGCGTTGCAATGGCTTCAATTTCAGGAACAATAAAATCCGGTTTTTCCTGTTCAATAATTTTTCTCAGTTCATTACCATCTAGCATATTAATAATATGATAACGATGAGCAACTTGCATTGCTGGTGCATTAGCATAGCGATCAACAGCAATAACTTCACAACCAAATCTTTGTAGCTCTATCACAACTTCTTTAGCCAATTCACCTGCGCCACACAGCATAACTTTGGTTGAAGTGGGTGATAACGGCGTCCCTAATTTAGCCATAATGTCCTCATACTCAGTTAACTATTTTTAATATCCTAAAAATAAAAAATCGGGAAAACGCACCCGATTTTTTATTTACAATTACGCTTGATAAGGATCACGTAGAATCATGGTTTCACTACGATCCGGACCTGTTGATATAATATCAATTGGTGTTTCGGTTAATTCTTCAATTCGTTTGATATAGGATTTGGCTGCTTGTGGTAAAGCATCATAACTTTTAATACCAAACGTTGACTCGCTCCAACCAGGCATAGACTCATATACAGGTTTTACTAAACTCCAATCTTCAGCAGCAGCTGGTGCATTTTTGATGACATCACCATTTGGTAATTGATAACCAACACAGATTTTGACTTCTTTAAGACCATCTAAAACATCAAGTTTAGTTAAACAGAAACCAGAAACTGAATTTAGTTGTACGGCTTTTCGTACAGCAACCGCATCAAGCCAACCAGTACGACGACGACGACCAGTTGTTGCACCAAATTCATTACCTTGTTTGCAAAGATATTCACCCACATCATCAAATAATTCAGTTGGGAAAGGGCCTGCACCGACACGAGTAGAGTAAGCTTTAACAATACCTAAAACATAACCAACATAACGAGGACCAAAGCCTGATCCTGTTGCTACACCGCCAGCAGTAGTATTTGAAGAGGTAACAAAAGGATAAGTACCATGATCAATATCAAGTAAAGTACCTTGCGCCCCTTCAAACATGATTCTTTCGCCTTTTTTCCGAGCATCTTCTAATAGCGTCGGAATATCTGCAATCATAGCCACTAAAATATCTGCAATCGCTAATGTGTCATCAAGGACTTTTTGATAATCAACCGCTTCAACTTTATAGTAATTTACTAATTGAAAGTTGTGGTATTCCATAACTTCTTTCAATTTTTCAGCAAATGCTTGGCGATCACGTAAATCACCTACACGCAATCCACGACGAGCGACTTTATCTTCATATGCAGGACCGATACCTCGACCTGTGGTGCCTATCGCTTTATTACCACGTGCTTTTTCTCGAGCTTGGTCTAATGCTATATGATAAGGCAATATTAAAGGGCATGATTCTGAAATTAGAAGTCTCTCTTTAACAGGGATACCATTTTCCTCAAGCTCTTTCATCTCTTTCATAAGAGCATCAGGACAAAGCACAACGCCATTTGCGATGATGCTAATGACATCATTACGTAAAATACCTGATGGAATTAAATGTAATACTGTTTTTTCACCATTAATAACTAAGGTATGGCCAGCATTATGTCCGCCTTGATAACGTACCACATATTTTGCTTTTTCTGTGAGTAAATCAACAACTTTTCCTTTGCCTTCATCACCCCATTGTGTACCTAGCACAACAACATTATTACTCATAGTTTATTTACTCATTGTATTATTTGTTAGACTTTAGTTTCATATATTGGAAAAATTCACTATCAGGACTAATGACCATAACATCATTACCTGTAAAACTTTGTTCATAAGCTTTCAAACTACGAATAAAACTAAAAAATTCAATATCTTTACCAAAAGCTTCTGCATAAAGTTTAGCTGCATTTGCATCACCTTCACCACGAATAGATCGAGCTTGGCGCTCAGCTTCCGATATTATTTTAGTTTTTTCAAATGTAGCTTTCGCTCTTATTTCTTCAGCTTTTTTAACACCTTCATATCGTTTTTCACGCGCAATAATATCACGTTCAGCTCGCATGTTAGCATAAATTGATCCTGACACTTCAGCAGGGAAATTGATTTGTTTGATTCGAACATCGATCACAACTACCCCAAAGGACCTCAAACTGGCTTTACTATTTTCAGGATCTTTTTTCGCATCATTGACCAATTTATCGATTGGTAAATTTTCTTCAACATCTTGCGGTGAACCATTTAATGCATCTTTAACACTTGCCATTAATGAATTTCTTGATTTGGTATCAGCATTAGTATCATTAATGATATCTCGGTTACTTAATTTACCTATTTCAGAACGCAAACGACCATTTAAACGAGCCAAGATTAAGTCATTAACATCATTACCACCAGCAATAGTTTCATAATAACGATTAAAATCTACAATTTTCCATTGCACAAAATAATCGACTATTAACTCTTTCTTATGAACGTTAAAAAAGCGCTTTTCGTTATTATTATTTGAGCTATTAGTGGTTTGTATTTTAGCGTCGATTATTTTAATGCTATCAACAAGAGGCATTTTAAAATGGAGACCCGGTTGAGATAACCCAATAATCTTATTAAAACGTAAAACCACACCACGCGTGCCTTCTTCAATCACATAAACACTTGAATAAAGCCCAACAATTAAAATTAAAACTATAGGAATCAATAATTTTCGCATTTTTCTCTCCTTATCGACCCATAGCTCGGTTACTTCGATTAATAGAACTATTATTTTGAGTTGCAGTGTTATGAGTGTTATCAGTTGTAGCGTTTTGTGCTTCATTGTTATTTTGAGAAGTACTATCAACTGTTTCTGAAGCTGCTGGCGGGTTGTTATTGCCATCACTACTTAAATTTGATAAGTTTGCGGATTCAGGTTCAATTTTATTTTTCATTAATTTTTCTAACGGCAATACCAATAAGTTTCCACTCTTATCATTAACAATCACTTTTTGGGTTTTAGTTAATACTTTTTCCATTGTTTCAATATATAAACGATCTTTAGTAATTTCAGGCGCTGCTTTATATTGTGGTAATAATTTTTCAAACCGTGCAACATCACCAGCTGCTTCTAATTCAACTTGTACTTTATAAGCATTTGCATCTTCTAAAATAGTGGCAGAACGACCTTCCGCTTGCTGAATTAACTGCACTTTATATGCTTCAGCTTTTTTTATTTCCCGCTCACTATCATTTTGAGCTCGAATAGCATCAGCATAAGCATCTTGCACTTCGACAGGAGGACGCGCTACTTGGAAGTTAAGATCGACAATAGTAATACCCATATCATAATGAGAAATAACATTGATGAGTTCTTCTTTTGTACTGTTCTCTAGAACTGAGCGTCCATCTGAAATAATTGCATCAATATTAGAGCTCCCAATAGATGTTCTAAGCGCACTATCTGCTGCTTGACGTAAGCTATCTTCAACATTAGTTACATTAAATAAATATTTGATAGGATCACTAATTCGATATTGAACATTCATTTCAACAAAGACTAGATTTTCACCGTTATAACTAGTCGTTATAATATCACCCTGAACATTAAAGTTATAAGTTCCTTGGGTATCTACTTTATAAACTGTATCAATAAATGCTGGATTCCAATTTAAACCAGGTTGGATAATTTCAGGTTGAACTTGTCCAAAACGAGTTATTACACCTCGTTGGTTTTGGTTGATGGTATAAAAACCACTTACCCCCCAAATCAAAGCAAGCACTAAAATCATCGACATAATAATTTTAGAAGAACTCAAGTTAATATCTGAGGAACCTCGATTATTACTTGATCCACCTTTTTTTAAGAGATCTTTAATTTGATCAAATATTCCTCCCGACGAAGAATTGGAAGGTTTTTTGTTATTTCCCCATGGGTCGTTATCTTGTCCGTTATTGCCGGGCTGATTCCACGCCATATTTTATATGCTCCATTTAACAATTAGTTGTTATTTTGCGTATTGATTAAGTATAACAGATCTGGCTCTTGTTTACAGAGGCGATTCCATTCAATTAAAGGTATTCTTATATTTAGGTGAAAACTCCCATCATCTTCAATGACTTCATTCTCCACTGCATTTAATTTATATAGCCGACTTCTAAGTTTAGCTAAATAAGGAGGTAAGTTTAATTGGCAAACTTGAATTTGCCCAGAGAGCCTCTCTTTTAATGCGGTAAATAAAAGATCTAATCCTAAACTATTTTGAGCTGAAATCCAAACGCGAATTGGTACACCATTTTCGTCCCGATCAATACTCGGTTCCTTACCTTCTATTAAATCAATTTTATTCATCACTAACAAAGTAGGAATATCATGTGCATCAATTTCCAGTAATACCTCATCAACGGCATGAATATTATCTAATATATTAGGATCAGCTGCATCAACAACATGTAATAGTAGTGATGCTTCCTGTGTTTCTAATAAAGTTGCTTTAAAAGCAGCAATAAGATCATGCGGTAAATGACGTATAAATCCGACTGTATCAGCTAAAACAACCTCTCCAACATCTTCAACATTAATGCGTCTTAAAGTCGGATCTAGCGTTGCAAACAATTGATCGGCAGCATAAACTTCAGCATTAGTTAATGCATTAAAGAGAGTCGATTTACCAGCATTTGTATAACCAACTAATGATACCGTTGATAAATCTGCTTTACTTCTAGATTGACGATTTTGATTGCGCTGTTTTTCAACTTTAGCAAGTCTTGATAAAATTAATTGAATACGATGGCGAATTAATCTTCTATCAGTTTCTAACTGAGTTTCACCTGGTCCACGAAGGCCAATTCCACCTTTTTGGCGTTCTAAATGAGTCCAACCACGAACTAATCGAGTAGATAAATATTGTAATTGTGCTAATTCAACTTGTAATTTACCTTCATGTGTTCTAGCGCGCTGAGCAAAAATATCGAGAATTAATCCAGTTCTATCTACTACGCGACATTCACATAATTGCTCAAGATTGCGTTCTTGGGTCGGTGTTAAAGTATGATTAACTAAAATGACTGAAGCATTTAGTTCTTTTACTTTATCGGCGATTTCTAATGCTTTTCCTTCACCAATAAAATATTTAGCTTGTGGGGACTTTTTTGAGGTTGTCACAATATCGAGAATTTCAATTTGAGCAGAAGAAACAAGCACTTCAAACTCTTTTAAATCCTCGATATCGCTTTCTTGAGGGAAGAATACATGGACTAATAAGGCAGATTCACCACCTTTATATCGCTCAAACAATCACATTCTCCACCCAACTAATTAGCTTTCGCTGTCCTCTTCAGGTTGTGATATCAATCCAGAAATTGGTCTTGATGGTACCACAGTTGAGATAGCGTGCTTATATACCATTTGGCTAACAGTATTTTTTAATAAAATAACAAACTGATCAAATGATTCAATTTGTCCTTGTAATTTAATACCGTTAACTAAATAAATAGATACAGGAATATGCTCGCGACGAAGCAAATTTAAATAAGGATCTTGTAATGACTGCCCTTTTGACATGAGTTTATCCTTTAAGATGAAATAAAAATATAAAGATAAAATAAGTTTACAATCAACATAATAATTTAATTGATCGCAATATAAAATACTTATGTAGTATTTACCAAAATAACATAAAAAACTCAGCTCTTAAACTAATCAACAGTAATTTATGCACAAATAACTAAAAATTTAATAAATTAACGAAATTTATACAAACAAGTAACCTTAATCGTTAAGAAAAGTAGAAATTTTTTTAAGAAATGAAAAAATTTAGCGTATTATAATAACCAATAGAAAAAATACCAAAAACTATTACTACTATTTGTAACTTAAAAAATCTGATTAAGAACTGAATCTATATTATCATTATTTAACCATGTTATCGATTGTTTCCAACCTCTAAGCCATGTAATTTGCCTTTTTGCTAATTGGCGAGTAGCACAAATTCCTTTAAAAACCATTTCATCATAACTGGTATCGCCATTTAAATATTCCCACATTTGACGATACCCTACGCAACGTATAGAAGGTAGATTTAAATGAAGATCGGGGCGCTGCATAAGTTTTTTTACTTCATCTTCAAAGCCTTGATCTAGCATTTGTAAAAAGCGTTGTTCAATTCGTTGATGTAATTCTGCTCTATCTTCCGGCATGATAGCTAATTGCATAATATCATAAGGTAATGCATCACCACTTTCTTTAGTTAATTCAGTTAAACTTTTACCAGTAATAAGATAAACCTCTAATGCTCGATTAAGGCGTTGTGGATCATTGGGATGGATTCGCTGAGCTGATACAGGATCAACTTTTTTTAACTCCTCATGAATCGCTTGCCAACCTAATCGATTTGCTTTTTCCTCAATTTGATCGCGAATATCACTATTTGCCGCTGGAAGAGGAGAAAGTCCTTCGATTAACGCCTTAAAATACAACATTGTTCCACCAACTAATAATGGCGTTCGGCCATTACTTAATGATTTTTCTATTTCTACAATCGCATCATGCCTAAAGTTAGCAGCAGAATAACTTTCTGCAGGGTCACAAATATCAATAAGTTTATGTGGATATTTAAGTTGTTCTTCTTTAGTTGGTTTAGCACTGCCAATATCCATACCTCGATAAATAAGTGCGGAGTCAACACTAATAATATCTATAGGATACTTGTCGTAAAGCGCCATGGCATAAGCAGTTTTACCCGATGCGGTTGGCCCCATTAACGAAATAATTTTTGGTTTATTCATGATAAAATTGATTGTGAAAAAGATTGAAGATCAATCGGATATAAAAAGCTATCTTGTTGTAATAAATTAATATCTATCTGTTCTAATTGTACTAATAACTCGATAGCTTTAGTTACATTCCAATTTTCAACAGAATCATCTCCACAATTTTCAACCAACCAAGCTATAATTTGCGTTGGATCGAGCACATCCTTACCGGATGATAAAAGAAACGAAATTAAAGTTGGTAATAATTTTTGCCAATTCGTAGTTCTTAACATTTTTGGCACATTATGCAAATGCAATTTTGCTTTATCAATATAAAAATCAAAGCCTAAAAACTTCAATTGTTCTTGATAATCATTTAATACTTTTTGTTCTTTCTTATTAATTAAAATTGTCAATGGAATGAGTAATCTTTCTGACTCGTTAGATAATAATTTAACTGAATTTACTTTCTGTTGAGCAACCGACAACTTCATTAACATGAACTTTTGTTGATTATCTTCTGATTTTTCAATTAAGGCTATATCTGGTTGAATAACCGTTAATACTTTACCAAATTGTACTAGTGAAGATCTATCAATTTGCTGATGTAGTGATTGCAAAGGTACATTTCGTTTAGGAAACAATCCCTCAATAACTGCTTGTTGTGGTGCAGTTATAGAACTATCATCATCCGATAATTCAAAAGATTTTAAGAGCGTTTTTTCTATTGCTCCTTTTAACTTAGTATCAACCAATTGCCCATATAGTCTATTTTCTTTAACATGATTAATTGCTTTTTTAGGTAATGCGCTAGTTGGTGAATAAGTTTTATTCTCAGTTTTATTATTAAAAATATTCTCACCAGCTGCTTGCCGATTCGGCATCATTAGCACATTTTCGTCATTGGCAAGTTGTTGGTTTGACTCAAGCGCCATGACAATAGCTTGATAAACAAAGTCATGCACCAATCTTGCTTCATGAAAACGCACTTCATGCTTAGCTGGGTGAACATTCACATCAATTTGTTTAGGGTCGATCTGTAAAAAAATGACATAACTCTGTTGTTCATTAGTCCGGCTACTATAAGCTTGACGCAAAGCATGATTAATTAATTTATCTTTTATTACTCGCCCATTAACATAAAAATATTGCAACTCACTCACTTCACTGCTACTTACCCATCCTTGGATGAATAAATCATTATGTTGCCAATCTAATTTTATTGCTTTTTGAACAAATGTACGTCCACAAACCAATTCAACACGTTTTTCAAGAAGTGATTCTCGATACTGTTTGACGAGTTTCCCATTGTGCTGCAAATTAAAAGTAATATCAGGTCTAGCAAGTGCAATTCGACGAACAAACTCCTCAATATGCATAAATTCTGTTTTATCAGTTTTAAGAAAGCGACGTCTAGCAGGCGTATTGTAAAACAGATCAAGAACTTCAACCGTCGTTCCAACAGGATGTGCAGCCGGTTTAATTGTTGGTTTCATTTCACGGCCTTCAGCATAAACTTGCCATGCCTCAGACTGATCGGCTGTGCGTGAAGTTAAGGTTAACCGAGCAACAGAACTGATACTTGCCAGCGCTTCACCACGAAACCCCAAACTCATTATGGTATCTAAATCATCCAACGTATTAATTTTGCTGGTTGCATGGCGAGCTAAAGCTAATGCCAATTCATCTTTAGCAATACCATTACCATTATCACGAATACGAATTAATTTACTGCCACCTTGTTCAACATCAATATCAATTTGAGTACTACCAGCGTCAATGCTGTTTTCAACTAACTCTTTGATCACCGATACTGGTCTTTCAACCACTTCACCAGCAGCGATTTGGTTAGCTAATTGAGGAGATAATATATGAATAGCCATTAATGCTGTTTCCCAAAATTAGGGTTCTGTTTGACATAATTTTTTATACCTTGATAAATCAATTTAGCAATTTTATCTTGATGAGCATTACTTGATAACAAACTTTCTTCAGTTTCGTTAGTAATAAATCCAACTTCAATTAATATTGAAGGGATATCAGGTGAACGCAATACACCTAAACTTGCATGTTCAGGCCTATTCTTATGCAATTTAATAACACCTTTCATCTCTTTTAAAACCTGAGTGGCTAATTCATAGCCAACCTGCTGTGAATATGAAAACTGTAAATCTAGTACTGCTTGACTTAAATTTTGGTCATGATCATCACTTAATGCATCACCAGCACCGCCTAATAGTTGAGATTGCTTTTCATCTTGTTCAAGCCAGCGCCCCAATTCTGTATCCGCTCGCTTAGTAGATAATACCCAAACTGATGCACCAGACGCGCTGCGATTAGGTGCTGCATCTGCATGGATAGAAATTAATAAGTTTGCTTTACTTTTACGGGCAATATCAGAACGCTGAGGAACAGAAATAAAATTGTCCGTACTACGTGTTAATACGCCTTTAAAGTTAGGATCTTTATTCAATAAATTAGTTAATTTTTTCGCTATCGAAATGGTGACATTTTTTTCGTATAACTTATTTTTACCAACGGCACCAGAATCCTTACCACCATGACCAGCATCAACAGCAATGATAACTTGTGAAGCATAAACTGAACCACAAAGCAGTAATAATATAAAAAAAGTGAGTATTTTTTTCATTTTTTTCGTTAATTTTATTGGTTAATAATAGCTTGCCCTTTTTCACTGTTTGCTTGCAAACAAACTGTGCGTTCAAGCGCCAAATAAGCCAAATGAATTTCAATATCAGCAGGAGGTAAAATACCTTCAGCCTGCATAGGCCACTCAATTAAGCAAATTGATTTCGATGAAAAATATTCACGAATCCCCATAAACTCTAACTCTTCTGGATTAGCTAATCGATATAAGTCAAAGTGATATACTGAAAACATATCAAATTGATAAGGTTCAACAAGAGTATAAGTCGGACTTTTAACATTTCCGACATGTCCGAGCTGCTGCAAAAAGCCACGGCTAAACGTTGTTTTACCAGCACCGAGATCGCCTATCAGATAGATAACAATTGCACTATCATGATTAGACAAATATTTTAAACACTGCTTAGCCAATTGTTGACCAAACAAAATTGTCTCTTGTTCATTGGCTAAAATAATGGGTTTCATGACGAATTCTTTGCTCAATAAATAGTCCTTATTATATACTAATAAAGATGTACCAAGTAAAATTAACTCTAATTTATATCAAAAAAAGTTGAGGAACGGGGTTTTTGAAGGGTAATTTAAAGGTAAAAGGAACAAATGCTACATACCATCACAACAAATAACCAATCAACAATTGATCCAAAGCTAATTTCAGCGCAAGATGCAGTACTTTTCTGGCAAAATGGCGTAATTATAGCTTGTCAAAATAATCCGATATTGAAGGCTATTTTACAAAATACCCAAAATTGTTTTGTGCTTGATAATGATATTAATGCTCGTAGTTTAGCTTCACTAATAGATCCAAGAGTAAAAATAATCAGTATGCAGCAGGTTGTTGATTTAACTGTTAACTATTTCCCACAAATGAATTGGGAGTAATTTGACTAATTATCTTAAACCGGTGTTTATCTTAATATCACTCCTACCATCTTCAATTTGCAAATAGGCTTACCTCAGTTTAATATAATTTTTAACAATAGTTGGTAAACATACAAAATTTAATGGCAAACTTATTAAGTCTTTTAGAAATCAATTCATTATTAAAAAAAGGTGAAGTGGTTGCTTATCCAACTGAAGCTGTTTTTGGTTTAGGTTGTGATCCCGATTGTGAATCAGCAGTTTTTAAATTGTTAAAATTAAAACAACGTTCAGTTGAAAAAGGTTTAATTTTAATTGCGAGTCACTATGAACAACTGATCCCTTATATTGATCAATCGGCTTTGACTCAAGTTCAAAAACAGATGGCTATTGATAGTTGGCCCGGTCCTAATACTTGGGTTTTTCCGAAAAATATTAATACACCAAATTTTTTGAGCGGAAAATATCATTCTATCGCCGTTCGCGTTACTGATCATCCATTAGTATGTAAACTTTGTGATTTATTTGGTAAGCCATTAGTTTCAACAAGTGCCAACCTTTCTGGTCATCAATCTTGTAAAACAGCAATAGAAGTTGCAAACCAATTTGGTCAATTTTTTCCAATTTTAGATGGTAAAACCGGTGAGCGTTCACAACCATCAATCATCCGGGATGTCCAAACTGGTACTATCATTCGACAAGGATAATATTATGCAAAATTTATACATTGGCGTAATGTCAGGTACCAGTATGGATGGTGTTGATATTGCATTAGTTGATATTATTGATGGGAATATTACTTCGATTGCTAGTGATTGCTACCCAATGCCAACTGAAATTAAAAGTCAATTATTAACGCTTTGTAATAGTAAGCAAACTACATTACAAGCGCTCGGTGAGCTTGATCACCAGCTTGGTATGCTTTACGCAATAAGCATTGATCAGTTTATAAAGCAAAATCATATTGATAAAAAACAAGTTAAAGCCATTGGTTGCCATGGGCAAACTATTTATCATTCTCCTAATAGCCAACATCCCTTTACTATGCAAATTGGTGATGCCAATATCATTGCTGCTAAAACAGGCATTACAACAATTGCTGATTTTCGTCGTAAAGATATGGCTTATGGTGGCCAAGGAGCACCATTAGTTCCGGCTTTTCACAAAGCGATATTCTTAAATCCGTCAATTAACTGTGTTGTTTTAAATATTGGTGGTATTAGCAATATTTCCGTTCTAATACCAGGCCAACCTGTAATTGGTTATGACACTGGGCCAGGCAATGTTTTACTTGATAGTTGGATAAATAAAAATCTAGGGAAAAACTACGATAAAGACGGCTTATGGGCTAAATCAGGAAAAGTTGATCAAAGTTTATTAAATACGTTATGTGATGAAAATTATTTTCAACTACCAGCCCCAAAAAGTACTGGTAGAGAATTATTTAACTTAACTTGGCTTAACCAAAAACTCAGTAACTTCAATATAAACGCTCAAGATATTCAAGCAACACTCGTTGAATTTACTGCTACCACTGTTGCTCATGAGATTAATAAATTATCAATAAATGCTCATTTACCTTGTCAATTGCTAGTTTGTGGCGGAGGAGCAAAAAATCCTCTGATTATGAAACGATTGTCAGCATTATTACCAAAATGGGAAGTTTTGACCACAGATGTGAAAGGGGTAAGCAGTGACGATATGGAAGCGATTGCTTTCGCTTGGCTTGCATATTGTAGGATGAATAATATTCCATCTAATATTCCAGAAGTAACTGGAGCAAACCAAGCGGTAAGCTTAGGAGTTATTTATCAATAATAACCTTTAATCTGATAATTTTGATTGCTTATTATAACCAATTAGTTCAGATATTTTAGCGGCAGCTTGGCTAATTTCACCGACAAGTTTAGCTTCATCTTCTGCTGTATTACATCTAAAGATAGAGGTTGATAAACTTAAGGCTGCAATAATATTACCTAAACGATTATAAATTGGCACAGCAAAACAACGTAAACCAAGCTCTGATTCTTCATCATCTTTGCCATAACCTAAACGTTTAACTTCATCAAGTTCAGCAAAAAATGCCTCTTTATTAGTGATTGTTTTAGGTGTGTATTGAACAAAATTAATGCCGTTTACTAAACTTTTTTTGCTTTCATCATCTAACCAAGCCAATAAAACCTTACCTAATCCACTGGCATGTACAGTTGCTTGATTACCAATTTTAGAGGTTAAACAAAGACTATACTGTTCAGATGCCACTTTATTAATATAAATAATTTGGTCACCTTCACGAACAGCTAAGTGGATCGTTTCTTTAGTTTTATCCCTTAGCTTTCTCATTTCTAAATCAGCAATAGCTAAAAAGTTTTGGTGATAAAGTACACGGTTGCCTAAATCAAGTAATTTTAAATTAAGAGAATATTTATCTGAATCTTCTTCTTGATTAACATAACCTAATGATTTCATGGTTTGTAAAAAACGGTAGGCAGTGCTTTTAGGCATCATTACTTTTTGCGATAATTCTGATATAGCAATGTCTTTAGATTCGGATAAAGCTTCTAAAATTCCGAAAACTTTTAAAACCGAAGCAACCGATTCTGGTGAGCTATCATTCATTATTAGCACATCTCCTTACTAAAAATTAGTCATTATTCTATTATTAAATGATCAACTAGAACAAATCAAAATTATCGAAAGTATATCATAATTAATAATGAACTAGCTATTTTATAAAAAATCTAATCTTTGAGGAGTAAACATATCAAGCAAAACGCCAGCTTGTTTGCAAACACAACCATGTTCAATATTGGGTTTTTTATATAATGTATCACCAGCACGAACAATCTTAGTCTCATCACCGATAGTAAATTCAAATTCACCAGACAAAACATAGGTTAGTTGTTCATGTGGATGATGATGCATCGCACCAATTGCGCCAGTTTCAAAATGAACTTCAACCGCCATCATATTACCATCATGAGCTAAAATTTTACGTTTAACCCCATTTCCTAAATCAATTAATTCAATATCTGAATTAAAACAAAACATGACATTACTCCTAAATTTATAAAAAAAACAGAGATAATAAATAATATCCTTTTATTTTATTATCTCTTAAATTATCTAATTTTTAACCTTATTTTATTAAGGTTGTTTACCGATATAAGCTAAAATACCACCATCAACATAAAGAATATGGCCGTTAACAAAATTTGATGCTTCCGATGCTAAAAATACGGCTGCACCAGCTAAATCATCAGGAGTCCCCCATCGGCCTGCCGGTGTTTTAGCAATAATGAACTGATCAAATGGGTGACGAGAACCATCTGCTTGTTTTTCACGTAATGGCGCAGTTTGAGGAGTGGCAATATAACCTGGACCAATACCGTTACATTGAATATTGGCATGACCAAATTCAGAACAGATATTTTTGGTTAACATTTTTAAACCACCTTTAGCCGATGCATAACCAACAACCGTTTCACGACCAAGTTCACTCATCATTGAACAGATGTTGATAATTTTGCCACTTCCTTTTTTGATCATTGAAGGAATAACTGCTTTTGCCATAATAAATTGACCTGTTAAGTCGATATCAATAATTTTACGATAATCAGCCGCACTTGTTTCAAGCATTGATTTGCGTTGAATAATACCAGCATTGTTGACTAAAATATCAATCACACCATGTTCTTTTTCAATTTGAGCAATCGATTTTTCAACAGCAACTTCATCCGTAATATCAAATAGATAGCCATGGGCATCAATACCAGCTGCTTTATAAGCATCAAGTCCTTTTTGTAAATTTTCAGGCACGACATCATTAAATACGATTTTCGCTCCGGCACCGGCTAATGATTTTGCTATCTCAAAACCGATGCCATAAGAAGCGCCCGTTACCAGCGCTATTTTATTGTTGAGTGAAAATTTATTTAAAATCGACATAATTATATTCTCCGTTATAGTTATGATAGACAAAAGGTCTATCACATTTCTTCTAATATGTTAGCTGGCACTTTGGTTAAATAAAGTGCAGGTTCATCTTGTGCATCACATGAATATAAAACGTATTTATTATCAGGTGAAAATGATGGATGAGGGTGAGTAACTTGACGATCACCATCTAAAACTCGCCATGTACTATTATGCTTAACCAACTTATGAGCTGTTTTTGTTTTAGGTGCTAAAATATAAAGCCATGGATCATTTTCAATTTTATAGCCACTTGTATCAATTACATCTACAGGACTGCCTGTTCCATCACCAATATAAAGTGTGCCATCAAAATTACTCATTAAGTGCGAACAAGCTGGCATCTCCATGATTTCTTTATCTTCATCAGTTACCGGATTATAAAGACGAATATATCGTTCTTGTTGCCCTTTCATATAAGATACATAAGCTAATCCAGAACCATCTGGAACCCAAAATTCATGAGTGCAACTTTCACCAGGTAAATTATCATGCGCTTTTCGTTCATTTTTACCATCACGATCAACCAACCAAATTCTTGCATCAACTAAATCATGAGGACCTTCATGACAAAATGCGATAGTTTTATCATCAAAAGGTCTAAAAATTGGGTGACCTAACCATACATTCTGATCAATAACTGTTTTAGCTACACCTGTTTCAATATCAATCTTGATTAAACGGCAGTGTGGATTCTTATCATAAAATGCTTTAAATATTGTCCAATCGGTAAGTGGCGTCCAATCTTTTTTATCAATTTCAATTCCAACAATTTCATTACAATCACTATTAGCAACCCATGTGCCGTAACCAACCCATTCATCAGGAACAGTATAAACATTTTTTTCTTCTAATGTTTCAAGATTAACTTGTTGTAAGTTACGTTCATTTTTAACATAGTATAAAAATTTGTCATCTGGTGATAAAAAACCGCCGAAAGTATTATCGCCAGGTCCTTCAGTAAGTTGTTTTGCTGTTTGTTTTTCAATATCGAGTAAATAATAGTTACGATGAGTATCAAATTCACCAGCAAAAAGTAATTTTTGACCATCATTGGTAAAACATTTTTGATAAAAATAATTACGGTGGCATAAAATACCTTCTGGCGTTAACCGAATAATTTCATTTTTTGAATCTTCATCTGTAAATGATGAATATGATAGCCTTACGATATTCCCCTTAGCCATATGAACTCCCTGAATATAAATATAATTAAATGTTTAAAAGATTTTCATTTATTAAATATAGTAATATAAAAATTAAGACGTTTTTGTGACTTTCATCACATTGCAATAAATTTATTAAAACATCGTTTTATTTTAGTTAAAAAAATTGATATATTTTTGGGTGAGCTTATAATGAAAACGAAATGTACTAATATATAATTAGTTATTATTTCTATCAAAATAGAGGAAAATCATGAAAATAGCACTAATGAACGAATTTAGCCAAGCAGCTAAAAATCCAATTATTTTAAATGAATTGAAAAATGCAACTGAGAAATACGGACATACTGTTTTTAACGTTGGCATGGATGGCGACAATGATAAAAAATTAACTTATGTTCATTTAGGTATTATTAGCGCTATTTTATTAAACAGTAAAGCCGTTGATTTTGTTATCACAGGATGTGGTACAGGACAAGGCGCATTAATGGCGTTAAATGCATTCCCAGGTGTTAACTGTGGTTATTGTATTGAACCTACTGATGCCTATTTATTTGCACAAGTAAATAACGGTAATGCGTTATCACTTGCATTTGCTAAAGGCTTTGGTTGGGGTGCAGAACTCAATGCTCGTTATATTTTTGAAAAAGCATTTGATGGCGAAAAAGGATTGGGTTATCCACCTGAGCGTCGTGAATCTCAAAATGCTAATGCTGTAATTTTAAATGATATGAAAAATGCAGCAGGAAAAAGTTTAATTGAAGCATTGAAGTCAATTGATCAATCATTACTTAAAGATGCGATCAGAGGTGAGCGTTTCCAAAAATGTTTATTTGAAAATAGTCAAGATTCTGAAATAACCAATTACATCAAAAGCTTACTAGCTTAATTTAGAGTTTACTACATCCGTCAATTTTGTGCCATTTCAACTTAACTGGTGAAATGGCTCAATTCACTATTTTTAATCGTTTCTAACTTAATAGAATAAATTCTAATGTATTTTTCATTAACAAATGATTAAACCGATTTAATTTAAAAATAGAGGAATGAGATTGCTGATTGAAAAGATTAAAAGTGCTAAATCTTACTAGATCTAGCACTCTATTATTTTAATTATTTAGCTTTATTTTTTTCGATTAGCGTTTTTAGCTCTTTTGGTAACACTATATTACCGTTTTTATCTCGAGTGATTTTAAAGTCACTATTTCCTTTCCATAATTGATTGCTGGTTACAGATTTAAAATCTTTACTTTTAATCTGTGGTCCAAATGAATCTTTTATCGCTGATTGCCAGCTATCACGAATAGAATAATTGTGTTCAAAAATGACCACTGGTTTTAAAAATTCATAAGGATTAGCGCGTAAAATATAATTATACCTCGCACTATTGATCGAAAGATTATTCTTCATGATATAAGAACCAGTATTAAAATTATCAGTAAAGCCATCCATATTATTATTTAAGGAAATTGAATTGATAATTTTATGATTTACAGGTTGACCTTCTGCTCCTAATTTAAAACCATTACCTATACTTCCTTTAGCAATATTGGGTTTTGAAAAAGGAAAACCGTTTGAATATGTAACAGAACTATCAATTAATACCGGATCATTTGGGCCATCTTCAATCTTGTTATAAAGATCGAAACCATCATCAGTATTATTATGGGCAATACACCCTCTAAATACATTCCCTTTACCAACACCCAATTTAGCGGCAAAACCATCAGCATTTTTACCTGATTTATCCATATTATTATAAGAATCAGAGTTAAGAATTAGGTTATAAGATGGCCAATAAATTCGATTTTGATTTTTCTTTTTAGCTGAGATTGCCAAACCGGTATCACTATTATTACGAGTAATAACTTGATCAATCACATTATGACTGCCGGAAATTCTTAAATAAGCTGGTTTATTATCTTTATCATCAATATTTCCATCAAAGATAACCTGCTTAATAGCCCAATAATTGCTATCTAAATTAAACGTAGTGTTAGTAAAAATCGCTTTATGCTTATTAATGGCTTGTATGGTTTTTAATTTACCGGGTAATCCACTTAATTGAGCCGGAAGAGTTATGCCGTCATAATAACCATCCATCAAATGAATAACACCGCCCGGTTCAACGCTATTAACAGCCGTTTCGAAATCAACCGGTGATGGTTTGGTACCTTTATTATCCTTTTTACCTTCTGGCGAAACAATAATATTAGATAAATTTTCAATCGATGATTTATTTAGATTAATTGTAAAAATTTGAGTATTATTTTTTGCATTAGCTGTAAACTCAACAGTAAAGGTATTAGTTCCATCTTTTAGCTGAACTGGAAATTGTAATAACTTACCAACTTCCGCATTCAACGTTTTATTAATTTCTTTAACAAATACGGTACCTGAAGTATTGGGGAAAAATTGTAATGTATAATTTTTACTATATACATCATTCGGTGATGATAAAATTAACGTTGGTTTAATATCAACAATTACCTCAGGTTTAGCGGGTAATTTATCATAATCAACCGTTATATCACTGAGGGTTAATTTAGAATTTTTGAACTCAACTTTTGCGTTTCTAGAAGCAAAAAAGCCGACATAAATATTTTTGTTATCTTGTTGATTTAAGAATCCTGAATAATCATTGATTGCCCACTGTTTCTCTTCACCAGTCGCATTATTTTTCATCGATAAGATAAATTGATCTGCCGTTCTGGTCATTGTTAAATGCATACTTTTAACATCAACATAATTAACATTTTCAACATAACCAACTTTCTCAATTGATATGCCTTCATTACCCCATGCTTTTTTTACACCATCACGTACTAAGCCGGTTACTTTTACTAAATTATCATTTTTTTGATTTTGAGTAATCAATGCATTCATTATTACATTTGAAGCATTTGGAAACTCCTCATAACCAGCCGGCTGAGGATCACTTCTAGCTACGCCAATAGTATCACGAGCAAATAAACCCACCGCTTCTTGAGCGGCAGGCGTTTTTCCATCCACTTCAGGTCCTATTTGCTCTAAGGTAACATCACTTTCTAAAGTAAAAGTTTGATTAACGGGTAATTGAGTATAAAAAACCACCATTCCATCATGCGAGTTAGCAATTTTACCGCCACGACTCTCTAAATAGAAATCTGACGGTAATTGATAAGGTTGATTTGGAACTAAATAATCTTTTTGACCAGCAATCCATGCATTATTGGTTCCCACTTTTTCAGGCTTGATAAGTGAGGCAAAATTTAAGTCAGTCGATTGGCCAAAAGCTATCGCTTTCCACTCTTGTGCAGAAGCTGCGCTAACATAAAGCGAAGACAGACAAAGTATTGAAGTTAATATTTTTTTCATTATGGGTCCTAACATTTTTGTTTATTTCAATAATTCTAAAGCTTTCCACTACCGACTAATCGTCCATAGTTTTTACTAAATTGCTTAATATCATCCACGCTATATTGATAAGGCACAGACCAATTCAAATTATCAACAAAACCACATGATGATAATTTCAACTTAGATTGATTAAATAGAGAATTTTTATCGCGAAGGTTATCGCCTTTAAACTGTTTAGCTACTTTGCAGTTATCTTTCAAACCATCAATCATAAATTGATTATTTTCCGAAAGCACGCTGCCTTTATAGCCTAAGCCAATAGAGTATTGATATGGGTATACAGTTTTAGATTTATTAACCGATCCTTTAAACAGGTTGTTATACATGTGGATTTTGCCGAACCTTACTCTTGGTGCGCGTTGAGTTATGTCTAAAAAAACATTATGATGAAGCGTGATATTTAACTTATTCTCATCCTGATCAGCATTTTTATCACTATGGCCAATTAACATAGTCTTATCATGGTTTTCAAATAGACAATAAGAGATAGTAATGAAATCACTACCACGCTTAATATCCAATAAACCATCATGTTGTACATATTTCCAGCCATCTTTTTCCTGGTACATATCATCGGTAAATTTACCATCAGTTAGAGTGACATGATCAATCCAAACATAAGTTGAGGTAATAATATTTATCCCATCCCATTCAGCATTCCATCCATCTCCCTCTTCAAATTTTGGCGCAACATCAATTGGTGCTTCAATTTTTAAATTTCGAATAATGACATTATTTACTTTAGACAACATAAGTGAACCATTGATAAAACCAGCATTATTACCAACACCAATTAATGTGGTATCACTAGGAATTTTGATCAACGAACGAGATTTTTGATCATCAAAGTCTTTGTAAGGTTTGCCTTCACTAATATCTATAATCCCAGAGACTTGAATAATACGAGGCTGATTTTTATTGATCGCAATCGCATCTAAAAGATCTTTTTTGTTATTCACCATAAAGATCATTTTTTCATTTGCTTTAGCGCCACCGATCGTGCCCGTATTTGTCGCTAAATCATAACCACCAAAACCGTCTCTAGGTGCAACATCACGAGCTTCTCTAATTTTGATAGGAGACGGAGATAATGCATGACATGCAGCAATAGATGAATTAATTGCCAAAGGAACTAATAGCGCAATGATTAATTTTTTCATTTAACAAATACCTTTTTATTAGTTAATCTGAGTTTGATCGAAAGTGATTCCTTGCTGTAACCAAGGATCGTTGTTTATGGCATTAGCAATAATTTTGGCGATAGCTAATGCGCCTTTTTCTTGAAAATGCGTAGCATCAGGATTGTTAATCACGCCAGAAGTTTGATTTTTATAATAAGGATATTTAGGATCATTAGGATCCACAGCTAACCAGTAAGACTGCCAGTCATCTTTGTGTTGGTTGGCAAAATCAATACTAAATGACTCCAAATCAATTAAAGCAACTTGATTAACTTTTGCCGTATGTTTAATCGTATTCGAATAATCTCCCCAATAATCAAAACCTGGTTTATTGGCGGTATAATGCGTATGACTAACAGGATTAGTATTTTGATAAGCAATGTTATTATTCTTATCTTTATAACGGGTGACTGGTGTCATTAAAATTGGCGTCATATCCAACGCTTTTGCCACAGCGAGATAACCTTCTAAAGAGGATTGGAATGACATATTTTCTTGCGTTGATGGATACTGTTTTTGGTTATTATCATCATTAGGATAAGTGCATAAATTAGCAACATCCACTTTACCTCGTTTCGGATTGTTACCGTTACATTTTTCATCATTATGTCCAAAAGCGATGATCATATAATCGCCTTTTTTCATTAAAGGGATCAGTAAATCGAACCATCCTTCAGTTTTGAAACTACGGCTTGAACGGCCTGACTGTGCGCCATTGATGACAACCGTATCAGCCTTATCATCAATAAACTGATCAAAAACTTGGCCCCATCCCATTCTTGGATAAACTTTTTTATCATAGTTGGACGCAGTCGAATCACCTAAAATAAAAATACGTTGCTTAGCATTTATATTTCTTTCTTTTTGCTTAACTGCCTGATCATAATCAAAAGGTGAATCTTGGCTAATGGGTCTTAAACGCATATCAAACAATACAGTACCACTTACTTTACCAGTAGAAGAATCGTATCCACGATTAAAGTACATTACATTAAGTAGCTTGTTAATATCTGGATTTTCGGTGGTAAGTGGATCAAAAGAATTAGCAATAATACCTACTTGGCGTAATGCTTTATCAAACAGCATATGATAATTTTTATAAGCATGGCTTAACGCAGCATCATCTATTGAAAAAGATAATTGATTATCAGTAAATTGTTCTGGGCCTAGAAGATTGATTTGTTTAGCTAGTTCACTAGTTAAAAAATCAGTTAATGGATTAATATTAACAGTATTTTTTTCATCTTTTTGTAAGGTATGAACGTATGAAACCAAACAATTACCGTTACACATTTGCCCTTCATCCGCTTTTCGGGCAAGTGAGTTTTCATTACTAAAAACAATTAGTGGTGGAGTCAGTTCAGAAACATCTTGTTGATAAAACCCATCGCTATTAGTCGCCGTTTTTAAAATTTTATTATTCACATCACGGACTATCACCGATGAAACAACTGGTTTATTAACATAAACATAACCTTGTATTACAGTACTTGCCAATACTTGATTGATTGAAGTGACAACCAATAAAAATCCGAAAAAAATTTTCTTTATCATTTTTTCACCACTAACTGTTTTTAACACTTTTATCGATTAAAATAAATAAGATAATCCTAGTGCTAACTTAGCTTCCCTTGCGTCAGAATGAACACTTTTTGCCACATCTTCTGCAGCAAAGTTAACTTGCCAAACTTTGGTTGCTTGCCAATTTATATCCAGTTCTTGTTGATAATCATGCTTTTTATCATTGTGTAATACATAGTTTCCTTTTAAGTATGAGAAGCGATAGCCAATGTTCCAATCAGGAGTTAGATTAATATCAGTACCTATATCAAAACGATTGCGCGCTCGATTATCGACATAACCTTGAACACTATCTTCGCGTTTACTTCTTGAAACTTTGCGATATTCAAATCGATATTGGCCATAAAAAGATAGATCATCACTTTGTAACCAAGTCAATTTTAAAGCGGGAGAATAACGAACACCTGGACGTTGTGAATCACTTACATCACCTAACTGATAATGGGGTAAGTTTTCTTTACTTTTAGCTTTATAACCACCACCTGAATAGAATCTAACTTCCATATTTGGTGTTAGTATCCAATTATCAGCTAAATAAAAATTGTAACCTCCATAAATTTGATAATGACTAGAAACAATATCATCAAAGAATAATCTATTTTTTAATTGGTTATAGGTATTTACACTTAGACCAACATAGCCTTTTTTATCAAAATCAGTATATAGACCAAAACTATCACCATGGTAATGTGAAGTTAAACCATAATGATGCGCATATTTGAAATAGGTTTTATAAGCGAAATTAGAATCTTTGCTATTTGATTGACCGAATGCGTAATTGAAACCAACTTTAAACTTAGCTTGTCGAGTATTAGTGGTTTTATTTTTCGATACATCAGAAATGGAAAAATAAGGACGGAACAATTTTGAATAATTATAGGTAATTTTAAATTCTTGCTCATAATCAGTTTTTTTATTGTTATAAGCTTTATATTCATTTTTAGAAAAACCGTTCCTCAATGCTTTATAAGAATTGTTAGTATAATCACCAAAATAATAGTTAAAGGTATAGGCAAAGTTAAATGCTTTTATACCAGAATACATTAATGCCCAATCTAAACGATTCCTTCCTGTATTACTACTAGCAACATATTTAACTTGTTTGCCAGCTATTTTTGCTCTTTTATAACGTTCAGCGTGAGATATTTTTTTCCATTCATAGCGATATCGAAAACTTGTTGACCAATCACTATTAATTTTATAACTATATTTCAATCCTGGTTGATAAAGAGTTGAATCTTTGCTGAAACCTAATTCTAATGATGGAATAATCGATCCCCAGCCATCATCAAACGTAAATGTTTTTTGAATAACAACACCACCCGATCCACCTTGCATATCATCATATAAAACATCACGTTTGTTCCCGCCACCTTCAGTAACACCAAATTTAAATTCATATTGCCAATTATCGTCGGTTTTATGGATTAACTTAATTGTATCCCCATGAATCCTATCCATAGATTTCCAGTTATGTTCATATTGAAAAGTTGTTTGACCAGCAAAAGAATAAATAGGAAAGGTAGACAGAAACATTAAAAGCGGTATTTTTTTTAATTTAAATTGACTCATTATTGTTTTCCTAAATTTTTAAATTTATTTTTTGAAATACTGTTTTATATTTTTTATTATTTTATTAATTTTTTCTGTTAATAAGATCACAGTTTCAGAAAACAATTCAAAAAAAACAATAACTACATGATATATTTAATTTTTATTTAAAATAATATTAATATATATACCTTAAAAATCAAAATAATTTGTTACCAACGTCACATTTCTAAAAAAAAATTAAAATTAATTTGTATAAATTTAGTATTATTTAAATAATAATTTTAAAACAGTATTTCATAATTATTAAAGGAAATAGATTTATGGCTGATAATCAGAAAAAAATAACCACACTCACTCGATTTTCGTATGGTAGTGGTAATTTGATAGGAAGTGGTGCTCTAGCAATTAGTGCCGCTTGGTTACTATACTTTTATACAACATTTTGTGGACTTTCGGCATTTCAAGCTACGTTAATTTTTTCTATAGCTACCTATTTAGATGTAATTTTAAATCCACTAATGGGTTTTATTACTGATAACTTTAACCATACTAAACTTGGACGTCGATTTGGTCGCCGTCGATTCTTCATCCTATTTGCTATTCCATGTATGATTATTTACCCATTACTTTGGGTAGATGGGATGAATTTCTGGTACTACTTAACTACTTATATTTTATTTGAATTCATCTATACCATGATTATGATTCCATATAATACTTTACCGGTAGAGATGACTAAAAACTTCGATCAAAGAACTTACCTAGCAGGTTCCAAAGCGATGTTTGGTAAAGTAGCAAACTTCTTAGCTGCAGCTATTCCTGGTGTATTTTTCTATCTATTTGATGGTAAAGACTCTCCACTACCATTCTTATTAACAGGTATTACTTATGCATCTATTATGGCGATAGCACTAATTTTGCTTTATTTTAATAGCTGGGAAAAATCAGTTGATGAAATTGAAGATGAAACAACTTCTGGCCTTTGGGAAAGTATTGTTAAATTATTTTCAGATGTTTTTTCAACTTTCCGTTTAAAAACTTTTAGAAACCATTTAGGTATGTATCTATTTGGCTTTGGTGCTGAATGGTTATTTGCAGCAACATTTACTTATTTTGTGGTATTTAACTTAGGCCAACCCAAAACCTTCGTTTCACAAATGAACAGTTTAAGTAGTATTTGCCAATTAATCTCAACTGCCTTTTTCATGGCTTGGTGTGTAAAACGTGGATTCAAAAGACCATTTGTTATTGCAATATTGATAGTAATATCTTCGGTAATCGGCTATATCGGTGTCTACTACTTTAATATGCCTCATGTTACATGGATTGTAATTGGTATTACTATTTGGTTTGGGTTAGGAACGGGTGGTGTTTATTATATTCCTTGGAGTGTATACACATTCTTAGCAGATATCGATGAAGTACTAACAGGAAGACGTCGCGAAGGTATTTATGCTGGTGCTATGACCATGGCCGGTAAATTAATGCGTGCAACTATCGTCTTTGTCTTAGGTATTGTATTGAAATATTCTGGTTTTGTGTCTGGCGTAGATGCTGTTCAACCAGAGAGTGCCGTTACTGCAATTAACTTAGTATTAATCTTCGGTGTGTGTGGAATGGCACTATTAGGTATCTTCTTCACATATCGTATGAAATTAGATAAATCGACTCATGCACTTATTATTCAAGAACTTGATAGATTAAAAAATGGTGGCAAAAAACAAGATGCAACACCAGAAATAAGAAGTTTAGTTAAAGAGTTAACAGGCTTTGAGTATGACAACTGTTTTGGTAACAATAATGTAGGCTTTAAACAACACCACTAAACAAAAGTAATATAATTAAACTTAAAATCATCTAATCTAAACAATTAGATGATTTTTTTTATATTAAATTAATCCAAACTTTTTCAATGCTTTCGCTATGCCATCATTATTATTGGTATCAGTGACATATTCAGCTTTTTCTTTTAGCTGATCAACCGCATTGCTCATTGCTACAGGATGGTCAACGGTTAGGAACATTTCAAAATCATTCATACCATCACCAAATGCATAAGTAGGTACGTCATTAAAACCTTTAGTTTTTAATAATTCTTTAATGCCATTACCTTTAGAACCGCCATGATTAAAAACATCAACACAATAATGTGTATTACGAATAAACGTCAATTCAGGAAAAACTTCTCTATAAGGTGATTCGCCTTGTTCACAAAGCAGTAATAACATTTGAATCGGTTCTTTTAAGTAAATTTGATCATCAACAGGAGGTACTTGTTGTTTTAAAGAAGTATAGAATTTTTGAGCAGGAAGACTGTTTTCACTCACTCGCATAGTCTTATAGCTATAGAAAGATAATGGAATATTCATCTTTTCTCTTGAATATTCATATAATCGAGTAATGAGGTTTTTATCAATATTATTTGTGAAAACAACTTCTTTTTCATAAATAACTACTTGGCCATTCATACCAATAATTGAATCTATACCAGTATCCCTCATCAAATCAACCGCTTCAGGTGGTGTTCTACCAGTTGCAATTATTGGTACAATATTATTTTGTTTTAGTTTTCTAATTGCATCATAAGAACTAGGTAACACATCTATATCTTTATTAAATAAGGTTCCATCTAAATCGAAAAAAACAATAGCTTCAGGTTTCTTTTTCATTTCATAAATCCAAAATATGTTTAATAAAAGGAATGGTTAATTTGCGTTGTTGAGCTAACGTAGCTACTTCAAACTCTTCCATTAAAGAAAATAAAGTTCGCATATCGCGATTAACACGTTTTAACAAAAATAATCCAACTTCCGTTGATAGCTCAAATCCACTTAGCTTAGCCCTAAGTTGTAAAGCTTTTAGTTTATCCTCATCACTTAACTCTTTTAACTGATAAACTTGCCCCCACGTTAACCTTGATACCAAATCAGGTAGTATAAAAGGAACTTGTTTTGGAGGAGCACTGGCAGTTATCAATAATTTACTAACGTTTTTTTCGGTTAAACGATTAAAAAGATCAAATATTGCTTCTTCCCAATCACGATGACCTGCTATCGCATCAATATCATCTAAACAAACCAAATCATAATTATCTAAACCTTGTAAAATCTCAGGTACAAGTAGAACATGCTGTTTTAAAGGAATATAGCTTGCTAACTTATTTTGACATGAAGCATGTAATAGATGAGTACGACCAGCGGCACTTGCTGACCATATATAAAAGACGTTGAAGCCTTCCTTATCAAGTAAGGTTTGCAAAGATTCAAACAATAATTGATTATTACCTACATAAAAACTATCAAATGTTTCGTTATTAGGTAATATAAAAGGTAAAGGCAACTGTGAAAGAGTAATAAAATAACCTCACAATAAAAATATAATCTTACTAAGTATAAATTTGCTTTTACAAAAATCAATCACTTTTACAGCAAACAAATAAGTTAACGAAAGTAACTATCAAAAATTAATATATCAATCCTAAAAAACTAAATAATAACCTAATTAAAAATTCATTTAGATATAGAAATTAATCCATTTTATTATTATCTAATACTTAAAAAAACATTTTAACCTTTTCCTAAATAGCTTTTAATAAGTACTATTATTTTAAGTGATGATGGTACTGCCACCTCACAGAACTTCCGAATTAAAAGAAACAAATACCTATAATCCCACTTTTAAACATTAGTTACATTAGCTTTCTACCAAAAACACCAATATCTTTTAGAAAAATCTCTTTTTCAGGTATTTTTAAAATTTAAATTAATAATATTAATGTCGCTAAGTATGATCAAAGATCATATTTCGAACTTTATAATGATCATTAAAACTCATAATTACCTTTTATTGATCATAATATTTAAGATGTATAACTTTTTTAACCAGAATGATCTAAATAATTAAGATTAAATTATAGACAATAAAAGATAAAATTTAAGCAAACAAATTTATTTTTTGTGGATAACTCTGTGATAAACCCACTATATAAGCTGTTATAATCATATTAATAACCTTAAAAGCAAAAAAGGTTGTGGATAAAATTAAGAGTTATAAACAGGATTAACTAAAAAAAGATCCGATCAATTAACAGCATTAGACGATCATTAAGATCCTATAAAATAATCATAAAAAAGAGTTATCAACAAAAATGATCCAAACTAATAATAGTAAAAATAAAAAAGATCACAAAAAGATCTTATTTAATTTAAATGATGATCAAAATAGATCATTTGACGTAATAAAAAAGATGAGTAAAATTCCTTACGCTAAATAAAACCAAATCACCTGATCAAAATAATGATCATCTATCTGTAAAATAAAAAACGAGGCTTTATATGTTTTATCCAGATCTTTTTGATGTCATCGTCGTTGGTGGTGGCCATGCCGGAACAGAAGCAGCAATGGCATCAGCAAGAATGGGCCGAAAAACATTACTTTTAACCCATAATATCAATACGTTAGGACAAATGTCATGCAACCCTGCTATTGGTGGTATTGGTAAGGGACATTTAGTAAAAGAAATTGATGCAATGGGTGGATTAATGGCACATGCTATTGATCTTTCTGGGATCCAATTTAGGATCTTAAACAGCAGCAAAGGTCCTGCTGTAAGAGCAACACGAGCTCAAGCGGATCGATCTTTATATCGTAAAGTAATACGAACAACCCTTGAAAACCAAGAAAACTTAATGTTATTTCAACAATCAGTTGAAGACGTGATCATTGAAAACGATCAGATCACAGGCGTGGTTACACAAATGGGTGTTTCATTTAAAGCAAGATCTGTTGTATTAACTACTGGCACTTTCTTAGATGGCAAGATCCATATAGGACTTGATAATTATAGTGGCGGTAGAACTGGTGATCCTGCTTCGATAGGTCTTTCCAAATCGTTACATCAATACCCATTTAGAATGGGTCGTTTAAAAACAGGAACGCCACCTCGTATCGATGCTAGAACCATAGATTTTTCTAAATTAGGTACACAATACGGTGATGATCCTGTGCCTGTATTTTCATTTTTAGGTGATGCTAAACAGCATCCTAGACAGATTCCTTGTTATATAACAAGTACTAATGAAACCACACATGATATTATTCGAAACAGCTTAGATCGTAGCCCTATGTATACAGGTGTTATTGAAGGTGTAGGTCCACGATATTGTCCATCAATCGAAGATAAAATAATGCGCTTTGCTGATCGTAATTCACATCAGATCTATTTAGAACCAGAAGGTTTAGACAGTAATGAAATTTATCCAAATGGGATATCTACAAGCTTACCGTTTGATACACAATTAGCATTTGTTCGCAGTATGAAAGGACTGGAAAATGCCAATATAGTCAGACCAGGTTATGCGATTGAATATGATTACTTTGATCCTCGTGATCTCAAACCAACTCTTGAAAGTAAAGTGATCAAAGGCTTGTTTTTAGCAGGACAGATCAATGGTACTACAGGTTATGAAGAAGCTGCTGCTCAAGGTATGCTGGCAGGATTAAATGCAGCTCGTTTTGTTTATGATCAAGATCAATGGTATCCAACGCGTGATCAAGCTTATTTAGGGGTTTTGGTTGATGATCTTTGTACTTTAGGTACTAATGAACCTTATCGTATGTTTACTTCACGAGCTGAATATCGCTTAATGTTACGTGAAGATAATGCAGATATTCGTTTAACAGAAATTGGACGACAACTTGGAATGGTTGATGATTACCGTTGGCAACGTTTTAACGAAAAATTTGAAGCTATTGAACAAGAAAGAGCACGTCTTCGTGACATTTGGGTTCATCCTCACATTGAAACAATTGATGAAGTTAATGCGGTATTAAGCGCTAACCTTACCAAAGAAGCCAATGGAGAAGAGTTGCTTAAACGCCCTGAAATGAGCTACAAAACTCTACAATCCCTGTCTCTATTTGCACCAGGGCTAAGTGATGATCAAGCAGCAGAACAAGTTGAAATTCAAGTTAAGTATGACGGCTATATAAAATTACAAATTGAAGAAATAGAAAGACAAAAACGAAATGAGGAAACTCTCATACCTGAGCATATAGATTATGCTGAAATATCAGGATTATCTAACGAAGTTGTTGCTAAATTAAAACAACATAAGCCGGTTTCAATTGGTCAAGCTTCACGTATTTCAGGTATTACACCAGCTGCAATTTCAATGTTATTAGTTTATTTAAAAAAGAAGAACTATGTTAAAAAAGAAACTCATTAATCTTATTGATCAAACGGATCTTTCAATCAATTGTCAGCAAATTGATCAACTGATCAATTACGTTGAAATGCTTAATAAATGGAATAAAGCTTACAACCTAACAGCGGTGCGTGATCCTAATGAAATGTTAATAAAACATATTATGGATAGCTTAGTTGTTTCACCTTATTTAGTTGGTAGCACGTTTATTGATGTAGGTACAGGCCCTGGATTACCAGGGATTCCTTTAGCAATCATCAATCCAGACAAACAATTTGATCTCGTTGACAGTTTAGGTAAAAGGATCCGTTTTTTAAAACAAGTTCAATTTGAATTAAAGCTACCAAATATTCAACCAATTCAAAGCCGTATTGAAGAATATAATCAAAAAAAATTCGATGGGGTAATAAGTCGAGCATTTGCTTCTTTACAAGATATGTTAACCTGGTGTAAACATCTTCCTAATGAACAAGGATTATTTTATGCGTTAAAAGGCAGTGATCTTGATCCGATCCCTGAAGGATTTACGCTTAAACAAGATATAAAACTTACCATACCTGAATTGAATGCTGAAAGACGATTAATGATCATTGAATAAAAAATAAATTGATCTAATCACTTTTTAGATCAATTCTTACGTCTTTTCAAATAATCCTTAATACCATCAACTATGGCTTTAGAAACTTGATTTTGGAAGGCTGCTGTTTTAAGTTTTTGCTCTTCAGCTATATTACTAATAAAGGCTGTTTCAACTAAAACTGATGGAATATCTGGTGCTTTTAACACTGCAAAACCTGCTTTTTCTATCGATGGTTTATGTAATTTATTCACATTTTTCATTCGATTTAAAATAGCACTTCCTAATAATACACCATTAGAAAGGGTTGTTTTTTGCACTAAATCTAAAATAGTGTTATCTAAATATTTATCACCACTTCGGCTAACACCACCTATTTGGTCTGCATCATTTTGAGTTTGGGCTAAATAACTTGCAGCAGAACTACTAGCTCCACGTGTTGATAAAGCAAATACAGATGACCCTCTAACAGATCGACTCGCAAAAGCATCAGCATGGATAGAGACAAATAGATCCGCATGTAAAGATCTCGCTTTCGCTACTCGAACTTTTAATGGAATAAAAACATCTTCATTACGAGTCATATAAACTTTTATATTTGGTTCTTTTTTTAGCAAACTATATGTTCGTCTGGCAATTTGCAAAACAATGTCTTTTTCTCGTGTTCTTTTGTAGCCAATCGCACCAGGATCCTCACCACCATGACCAGGATCGAGCATAACAATAACAGGCGAGTTTTTATTTTTATTCGTTGGCGATTTTATTTGCGCTTGTTTTTTATTTAGATCCCCTTTTTGATACTCTTCTAAAAGAGCAAGTAAAGGATCATCATTAGCTGTAGTCGGTTTAGACGGATAAAGATCAACGACTAATCGATGTTTAAATTCAGCAATCGGTGGTAATGTAAATGTATTAGGATCAATACCCTGTTTTAATTCGATCATAATACGTACAGTTTTAGGATCTAACTGTAATGCACGTATAGATTTAATAAAAGGATCACGGCTTAAAACTTTTGTCGAAACGGTTTTTAATATTGGATTTAAATTGAGATTATCAATATCAATCACCATACGATCAGGGTTATATAATTGTGCGCTTTTATAATTAAGCTTAACGTTTGATTCTAACGTTATTCGTGTATAGGTTGATGAAGGCCAAACGCGCACAGCAACAACTTGAGCCATTGCCGCAGCAAAGCCAACTCGTGTAACAGATAATAGGCAAGTAGCAATAATGCCTTTGATCAAAAAGCGCTTTGTTGGACTAAAAGTTTTCGACATACCTAGACACTTTTATATTAGTAATATTAATAGGCCAAGTATAATAGCATAAAATAAAACGATATTAAAAAGAATGATTATCATAATCAGTTGTTTTTTCGATAGATTAATTACTAATTAGACATTATTTTCTAAATAAAGCATATAAATATAGTTTTTTATATTAATTATAGACCCTACAATCACAAAGGATTACAATATGACACGCTAAAATCACGGATTTAAACCCGTTTTCATTTTAACAATTAAATATAGCTGAGTTATTGATGAGCAAAAAATTACATATCAAAACTTGGGGTTGCCAAATGAATGAATATGATTCAACAAAAATGGCAGATCTCCTTGAATCCACCCATGGTTTAACTTTAACAGAAAATGCCGAAGAAGCAGATATTTTACTATTAAATACTTGCTCTATTCGAGAAAAAGCCCAAGAAAAAGTCTTTCATCAACTAGGCCGTTGGAAAAATTTAAAACAACATAACCCTGATATCATCATTGGTGTAGGTGGTTGCGTAGCATCACAAGAAGGTGCACATATCCGTAAGCGTGCTCCTTTTGTTGATATTATTTTTGGACCACAAACTTTTCATCGTTTACCCGAGATGATTGAACAAATTCGTAGTGGTAATGGTCATCATGTGGTTGATGTTAGTTTTCCTGAAATTGAAAAATTTGACCGTTTACCCGAACCTCGCAGTGAAGGTCCAACAGCTTTTGTTTCAATTATGGAAGGATGTAATAAATACTGTACTTATTGTGTGGTACCTTACACTCGTGGTGAAGAGGTGAGCCGACCTTGTGATGATGTAATTTATGAAATAGCTCAACTTGCTGAACAAGGTGTACGCGAAGTTAATTTACTGGGTCAAAATGTTAATGCTTATCGAGGGCCAACTTTCGATGGTGATATTTGTTCTTTCGCTGAACTACTACGCTTAGTTGCTGCTATTGATGGTATTGATCGCATTCGCTTTACAACTAGCCATCCAATTGAATTTACTGATGATATCATCGATGTATATCGTGATACGCCAGAACTGGTTAACTTTTTACATTTGCCGGTACAAAGTGGTTCTGACCGAGTGTTAAATTTAATGAAACGCACTCATACAGCAATTGAATATAAATCAATCATTCGCAAATTACGCAAAGTTCGTCCTGACATTCAAATTAGTTCAGACTTTATTGTTGGATTCCCTGGTGAAACCCAAGAAGATTTTGAACAAACCATGAAACTCATTGCTGATGTTAATTTTGATTTAAGTTATAGCTTTGTCTATTCAGCACGACCAGGTACACCTGCTGCTGAAATGGAAGATAACGTTTCTGAAGAAGAGAAAAAACAAAGGCTCTATATTCTCCAAGAACGAATCAATCAACAAGCAATGCAATTTAGTCGTCGCATGTTAAATACTGTGCAACGTATTTTAGTTGAAGGCCCTTCTAAAAAGGATCTTATGGAATTAACTGGACGAACAGAAAATAATCGTATTGTTAATTTTGAAGGTAGTCCGGATATGATTGGTAAATTTGTTGATGTTGAAATTACCGATGTTTATCCTAACTCATTGCGTGGTAAAGTAGTAAGAACAGAGAATCAGATGAATTTACGTGTGAGCGAATCACCAATATCGGTCATCTCTCGTACCCGTAAAGAAAACGATTTAGGTGTGGCTATCTATCAACCATAATTAAATAATGATTGAAATAATAATATATAACATGTTGATAAATTTTGGCTTAAAAGAACGTGTTTAAAATAAACGATTTGGGGACATATCTTTGAATATTACGACATATGAAACAATGCTTGAACCAGCAGATAATCAGCGGCTTAATAGTCTTTGTGGTCCTTATGATGACAATATCAAACAACTTGAACGACGATTAGGATTAGAAATAAACCATCGGGGTAATCAATTTGCTATTACTGGCGATATAATTTGTGCAAAAGCGGCAACTGAGATTTTACAATCGCTGTATAAACAAACTAAAGTAAAAGACAGTATTGTCGATATAGAACCAGAGCAGATACATTTAGCTATTAAAGAATCAGGTGCGTTAGAAAAAGCTAATGAACACGCACCTAGTTATGTTGATCTGCATGGTAGCAAACAAGTGATGATAAAGACCAAGCGAGGAGTAATAAAACCCCGCACGCCTAATCAAGCACAATATATTGCTCATGTATTAGATTATGATATCTCTTTTGGTATCGGTCCTGCTGGTACAGGTAAAACCTATTTAGCTGTAGCTGCCGCAGTTGATGCACTTGAAAAACAACAAGTTAGACGAATTGTATTAACACGCCCTGCAGTTGAAGCCGGTGAAAAATTGGGTTTTTTACCAGGTGATTTAAGCCAAAAAGTCGATCCTTATTTGCGTCCGCTTTACGATGCTTTATTTGAAATGCTAGGTTTTGAAAAAGTCGAAAAACTAATTGAAAAAAGTGTGATTGAAGTTGCACCGTTAGCTTATATGCGTGGACGTACACTCAATGATGCATTTATTATTCTTGATGAAAGCCAAAACACAACAATAGAACAAATGAAAATGTTTTTAACCCGCATTGGTTTTAATTCTAAAGCGGTAATAACGGGTGATATAACCCAAATAGATTTACCTCGTCATCAAAAATCTGGGTTACGTCACGCAATAGAAGTATTAAATGAAGTTGAAGATATTAGTTTTAATTTTTTCAAGAGTGAAGATGTAGTTCGCCATCCTGTGGTAGCTAGAATTGTTAATGCTTATGAAAAATGGGAACAAAAAGAACATCTATAAACAGAATTTAGAGGAGTTAGATTATCTCTATTTCAGGTAAAACAAAAAAAGGCTATATTCGCGATCACTCCGCAGAAACAAACTTATTTTTGCGTAGAGCACTGTTTGCATTTGTCGTAATTATACTACTAATTTTTGTATTATTAGCCAATTTAGCTGATTTGCAAATATCGAATTTTAGTTATTACAGCACCAAATCGAACAATAATCGTATTGAAATTATCCCTATTCCTCCAAGTCGCGGTATGATCTATGATCGTAATGGCACGCCATTAGCGATAAATAATATTACCTATCAACTTAATATTGTTCCTGACAAAACTAAAAACCTTAATGAGCAATTTGAACAATTAAAAAAGATTGTTGATTTAACTGATGAAGATATTGAAAACTTCCAAAAGGACCGACGAAATTATCGATCTCATCGACCTGTACCACTTAAAGAAAACTTAACCGAAAAACAAATTGCTCGGTTTATTGTTGATCAGCATCGATTTCCTTTTGTATCAATTGTAAAAATTCAACATCGATATTATCCATACGGTGCTTCACTTACCCATATTCTTGGTTATATATCTAAAATAAACAGTCAAGATAAGCAACGTCTAGAAGAAGAAAATAAAGCTAGCAATTACGTGGCTACCTTTAATATTGGAAAAATGGGGATTGAACGATATTACGAAGATGTTTTACATGGCACGGCGGGTAACGAAAAGGTTGAAGTCAATAGCCGAGGTCGTATTGTTCGCTTACTTGAACAACATCCACCACAAGCGGGTGAAGATATCTATTTATCCATTAATCTCAAATTACAACTCTATATTGAATCACTGCTTGCTGGCCGTAAAGCATCGGTTGTTGCTATTAATCCAAATAATGGTGAAATATTAGCAATGGTATCAAGCCCAAGTTATGATTCAAACGACTTTGTAGGTGGTATTTCAAGTAAGAAATATAGTGAGTTACTTAATGATCCAAGTAAACCACTATTTAACCGTGCATTGCTCGGTGCTTATCCCCCAGCTTCAACTGTTAAACCATTTATTTCGATAGCAGCATTAAGTGAAGGCGTTGTTTCACCAAAAAGTGTGGTTAACGATCCGGGTTGGTGGCAATTACCGGGTACTGAAAGACGTTATCGAGACTGGTTAAAATGGGGGCATGGCCATGTCGATGTATTACGAGCAATAGAAGAATCAGTAGATACCTATTTTTACCAAGTTGCATATGACATGGGGATAGATCGCTTAAATTTATGGATGACTAAGTTTGGTTATGGCCAGCGAACAGGCATTGATATCTCGCCTAGTGAAGAGACACGAGCTGTCATGCCAAGTCGTGAATGGAAATTAAAACGCCATAAAAAATCTTGGTTACAAGGAGACACTATTCCTGTCGGTATAGGTCAAGGTTATTGGACAGCAACACCAATGCAAATGGCTAAAGCATTAACTACACTAATTAATAATGGTAAAACCTATACACCACACTTTTTATTATATAAAAAGAGCGACATTATCAATACCAATCAAAATCAACCACTGATTGATCCATCAAAATATATTGAAAAAAACAGTCTTGTTGATGTTAATCCAACCTATTGGGCATTAGCAAAAGAAGGTATGCACCGAGTAATGTTTGGTGCTCGAGGCACCGCGCGTAAAGTTTATGCAGGCGCTAAATATCAAGCTGCGGGTAAATCAGGTACTGCTCAAGTTTATGGTTTAAAAGAAAACGAAACCTATAACGCACATAGAATACCTGAACATTTACGCGATCATGCTTTATTTATTGCTTACGCACCTTACGATAAACCGAAAATAGCCTTAGCGATTGTTCTGGAAAATGGTGGAGGAGGAAGCTCCAACGGTGGTGCAGTTGCACGTAAGATACTAGATTATTATCTTGAAGGTGATAACTCAACGGAATTAAACGATGAATCACCTAATACAGGACATGAAGATTAATGATGAATAATATTAAGAAATCTTTTTGGCAAAAGATACATATCGATCCGCTTTTTTGCTTATTTATCACCTTACTACTTGGTTATAGCCTTTATATTCTATGGAGTGCTAGCGGCCAAGATATAGATATGATGCAAAAAAGAGTGATCCAAATATTACTTGGTTTTTTTGTGATGATTGTCTTTGCACAGTTTTCACCAAGAAGTTATGAACAGTGGGCACCTTATCTTTATATTGCCTGTATTTTTATATTACTATTGGTTGATATTTTTGGCTACACCAGTAAAGGCGCTCAACGCTGGTTAGACTTAGGAGTTATTCGTTTTCAACCCTCAGAAATTGCTAAAATTGCTGTTCCTTTAATGGTAGCTAAATTTATTCATCGTGATGGTTGCCCTCCACCATTAAAAACGACCTTACAAACATTAGCTATTATCGGTGTGCCAACACTATTGGTGGCAATGCAACCCGATTTGGGAACTGCTATTTTAATTGTCATGTCTGGTATTTTTATTATCTTTTTGGCTGGTATTAATTGGCGATTTATTCTTGTTGCTTTGATATTGTTGGCTATCTTTGTACCGATTATGTGGTTCTACTTAATGCACGATTATCAACGTGAACGAGTATTAACGCTAATTAATCCTGAACGTGACCCTAATGGTACTGGCTATCATATTCTTCAATCTAAAACAGCAATTGGATCAGGTGGAATATGGGGCAAAGGCTGGCTAGAAGGTACCCAGTCACAGTTAGAATTTTTACCTGAACGCCATACTGATTTCATTTTTTCAGTCATCGCAGAAGAGTTTGGTTTTATTGGCTCGATTATTTTGCTAGTCTTATTCTTATGCTTAATAATTAGAGGTTTGATTATTGCCTCTCAAGCACAAACGACTTTTGGCCGAATCCTTTCTGGTGGTTTAATTTTGGTCTTTTTTGTCTATGTATTTATTAATATCGGTATGGTCAGTGGAATATTGCCAGTAGTTGGTGTACCATTACCACTAATAAGTTATGGTGGCTCATCATTAGTCGTTTTAATGGCAAGTTTTGGCATTATGATGTCTATTCACACTCATCGATATATGTTATCTAAAAACATTTAACGGAATTTTTATAAATGAAAAAGAAATTTAAATTATCTTTTGGATTATTAGTGCTCGCAATATGTTCTTCTGCTTCTGCGGAAATGGCTTTTCCTATACCGGCTATTCCACAACTAGATGCTGAAGCGTATATCTTAATGGATGCCAAATCTGGCGAAATTTTAGCGCAATATAATGCGGAACAACAACGCGATCCAGCAAGTTTAACTAAAATGATGACAAGTTATGTTGTTGGTCAAGCCTTAGAATCAGGCCGAATTAAAAATGATGATATGGTATTAGTGAGTAAAGATGCGTGGGCAACAGGTAACCCAGTATTAAAAGGCTCATCATTAATGTTTTTAGAAGTCGGTAAGACTGTTTCGGTCTCTGATTTAAATAAAGGTATCATTATTCAATCGGGTAACGACGCATGTATTGCTATGGCTGAACATGTTGCAGGTAGCCAAGGTGCTTTTGTTAATTTGATGAATGAATATGCGAAAAAAATTGGATTACAACACACTCATTTTGAAACTGTGCACGGGCTTGATGCACCGGGTCAATATACCACAGCTAAAGATATGGCGTTGTTAGGTCAGGCTTTAATCCGTGACTTACCAAAAGAATATGCAATTTATAAAGAAAAAGAATTTACCTACAATCTTTCTAAACCTCAAATGAATCGTAATGGATTACTTTGGGATACTACATTAAATGTAGATGGCATTAAAACTGGACATACTAACGCAGCCGGTTATAACCTTGTTGCTTCTGCTGTTGATGGTAATACACGTTTAATTTCAGCGGTATTGGGTGGTCGAACATTTAAAGGTCGTGAAGAAGAAAGTAAAAAATTACTTACGTGGGGATTCAGATTCTTTGAAACGGCAAATCCAGTAAAACCCAATGATCCACTCGCGATTGAGTCAATTTGGTATGGTGATGAAAATAAAGTTAAATTAGGTGCGATCAATGGCGCTTATATCACAGTGCCGAAAGGTCGTTCAGCAGATGTTAAAGTGCAATATACCATTGATGATTATATTTATGCACCAATAACCAAAGGAACCGCGGTTGGTAAAATTCAATTTTTATTGGATGATAAAGTTATCAATGAACAATCTTTAGTTGCGCTTGAAAATATTGAGGAAACTGGATTCTTCGGCGGCATTTGGGATTGGATATGTTTACAATTCCATAAATTATTTAATTAATTTTTTCTTAATAACCGCTGTGTGACTTTTGTTTACGCAGCGGTTTTTTATTTTAAGCAAAATTTGATTTTATCAAGCATTAATTATCTCTAATTTAGGCGTTCAAAAACCCCGTTCCTCAACTTTTTTTGTCTAAGTAGATACATCAGCAAGATAGATTAAGATGCGAGAAATTGTTGAAAAGATCTGTTCTAAAATTGATTCGACAAACAATGGTAAAGCAGAAAATAGATACGATAACATCGTTAGCCCACATAATAATGTAAGCGGGTAGCCGACCACAAAAATTGATAGTTGTGGTGTAAATCTATTTAATAAGCCCAATGACAGATTAATAATAAGTAATAATGTCATTAATGGTAATGCCAACATAATACCGTTATTAAATAATAGACCCGTTATTTCGATTAAGGCTAAATAGCCGTTTTGTTTTAAAGGATAGACCGTAATAGGAATGATATCAAAACTGTTAGCTAATCCGTAAAGTAACCATAAATGACCATCTAAACTAAGAAATATCAACATAGCAATAATATTAATTAAACGTGATAATACCGAGGTTGATGGACCGCTGATAGGATCATAAAAAGTGGCCATTCCTAATCCCATTTGCATACTAATTAACTCCCCCGAAAATCTAACCGTCATAAAGGTAAGTTGTATTGCAAAACCAATTAGGATGCCAATCATGATTTGCTGAGCAATAATCCAAATGCCCATTAACGAATAAAGGGTAAGGTTGTCGTCTAACTTTGGTAAAGGTAACACAATAACAATAAGTATTGCTAAACCTATTTTTACACGGTTTGGTACTTCTTTTTCGCCAGTGATTGGTGCGACCATAATTAAAGCTAAAATACGAACAAAAGGGAGAAAACTTGATTGAACCCAAGCAAAAAAATCAATATTCAATAGATCGACAATAGCTAAATCCATTAAGGTTAACTTGTTAGGTTGGGAATGCTAGTGATGACAAGGCGAATATAGTCGATCATTGTGGTTAGCATTGATGGACCTAAAATAATTAATACTAGAATAACAGCCAAAATTTTTGGGATAAAAGATAACGTCATCTCATTAATTTGGGTTGCTGCTTGTAGTAAACTGATGATTAATCCTGTGACCAGTGCCGCTATTAATAAAGGACCAGCAAGCGATGCTGCAACCTTGATGGCTTGTATGGCGAAATGGCTAATATATTCAGATGGCATTATATTCCTTTACTTTAACTAAAAAAACTTTGTGCTAACGAACCTAATAGTAAGTGCCAGCCATCAGCTAATACAAACAACATAATTTTAAATGGTAGAGATACCGTTGCGGGTGGCACCATCATCATCCCTAACGCCATTAAGGTACTGGCGACAACTAAATCAATTACTAAGAAAGGAATAAACAGTGTAAAGCCAATTTGAAAAGCGGTTTTGAGTTCACTAACGATAAAAGCCGGTACCAAAATTCGTAGTGGGATATCTTCACGAGTTTGAATTTCATTCGTATGAGACATATTTACAAATAACCCTAAATCGCTTTCACGAGTCTGAGAGAGCATAAATTCACGAAGCGGTTTTGTTGCTTCATTTAACCCTTCTTGCATGGTGATTTGTTGTTTCGAATAAGGCACATACGCCTCTTGATATATTTTATCGAGTGTTGGTGACATGATAAAAAATGTCATAAATAACGCAATGCCTATTATCACTTGATTAGGTGGTGCAGATTGTGTGCCAAGTGCACTTCGCAATAATCCTAATACAATAATGATCCGAGTAAAACTCGTCATTAGTAGTAGAATAATAGGGATAAAAGTGAGTAAAGTTAAAAAGACTAAGGTTTCAACAGGTAAAGACCAACTTTGTCCTTCTTGATATGGTGTTTGAGAAACAATTGTTAATGGTGATAATTGAGCAAAACTACATTGACTAAAAAACAGTACGTTTAGCAAAATAATATGTATTAACCGCACTATCTTACCTCTTGTCTAACACAGATTGTAATATCTGATTAAACAGGTTACTTTTTGACAATTGCTCAACCTCAGCGGGCTCAGCTAATAACATTTCAGTGCGTTGTTCATTTATGGTATGCAGTAATGTCATTTGTTGTGCAGTAACACCAACTACCAGTAATTGATGATCAACATAAACCAGAAGAATTCGCTCTTTAGCACTTATATTATAAGTTGCTTTAATATCAATGAATTGTTTCGTAGACTTTTTCCAACCAATTCGTTTTATTATCCATGCTAAAAATAAGATAACAGCAATTACACAAAAAAATGCCATGCCGATCTGGCTAAATAGGCTTGATTCTACAGGAATGGCGGATAAAGTTTGGGTCATGGTTATCTCATTTTTAACGGCTTAATCTACGAACACGTTCTGATGGAGTAATAATATCGGTAATTCGTACTCCATAATTATCGCCAACTACAACGATTTCACCTTGCGCAATTAAATAGCCATTAATAAGGATGTCTAAAGGTTCACCAGCTAAACCGTCTAAGGCTATAACTGAACCCTGAGTTAAATTTAAAAGATCTTTAATGGCCATTTTGGTTCGACCAAGTTCTACGCTTAGATTAACTGGAATATCTAGGATAAGGTTAATATCTTGCTTTTTTACGTCTGTTGGTTGTGGTGAAAGGGTTTCGAAAATAGCTTCTTTCATTACTGATTCATCACTAATATTTAGTTGGCTATCATCACTTGGTATATCACTCATTGAACACTCCTTCATTCAATTGTTCTAAAACTGGATTGCTTATCTGATCTACTTGGATTGCATACTGTTTATTTACGCTACCATAATGACCTTTTAATACTGGTACACCGCCAATGGTGACATCAAGGCTTGTTGGTTTTTCGATATCCAAAATATCACTGACTTTTAATGCTAATAATTTGGCAACAGTTGTTTGAATGTTTGTAAAGTTTGCGACTAACTCAACGGTTGATTGTTTAATACCACTCGTCAGTGAGCTCATCCACACGTTATCATCTTGGTGAGTTTGGTTTTCTATCGGTGGTTTAATTAATAGCTCTTTAATTGGTTCAACCATTGCATAAGGAATACATATGCAAAATGTTCCTTTAAAATTACCAATTTCGACTAAAAATGATGAAGTTAACACAACATCGTCAGGCGAGCTGGTAATGTTGGTAAATTTGCTTTCTACTTCAGAGCGGATGTATTCGGTTTCAATATTGTATACATCAATCCAAGAGCTTTGATAAGTTGTTAAAGCAAGACTTAATACTCGTCGAATAATCTCTTGCTCAGTATGAGTAAACTCTCGTCCTTCAGTATCAACATTAGTAGTATGGCCATCCCCACCAAAAAGAGTATCAACAACAATAAATACTAATTCAGGTGAAAATGAAAATAAGCAACTTCCCCGCAAAGGGTTAAGATGAACTAAATTTAAATGATTGGTTGCTGAAACATGTGAAAACTCTTTAAACGTTTTGGGTTCAATGGGTGAGGTTATAACATCAGTATTTCGGCGTAATAAATTAAATAATCCAATTCTAAATTGACGTGCAAAGCGTTCATTAATAATCTCTAACGCGGTTAGTCTTTCAGGGATAAAGCTATGTTTAACTGATATATCATAAGGCTTAACTTCAGTCCGTTTACTTTGTTGTAAATGATAATTTTGCTCAGCATCATTTTTTATGCTGGCTGAATTATTTTGTGAATGCAAAGATTCACTTTTATCGGTATTAGGTTGAAGCTTATCAGACATGATAATTACCTTACAATGAAATCAGTAAATAGAACTTCATCAATTTTTACTGAGTGTTTTGCATCATATTGGCGAGATAATGCCATTTTTATCTGCTCTTGTAATTCAAGTTTGCCTGACTCTTTCTTTAAATTATTAACGTACTGTTTTGAAGTTAACAAAAGTACGTCACTTCTTACTTCAGGAAGATAATCTAATAAAACGGTTTTTTGTTCTTCATCAGCGACGCGTAACACCATACCAACGTATAGAATTTTATTGATTTCTAAATTTTCTTTAGATGGTGGAAGTGAAATTGTGAAAGGTTTTAATGTTAAAAAAACCGGTGATAACACTTCTGGTTCTACATGGGGCGTCGTTTTAGGAGAATCTTGTAACCATAAATAAGCAGCAAAACCTGTTGCTAAAAGGGTAATTAAAATAAGTACTAGATTTAAAATACTTATTTTTTTCTTGGTAGTTTGCATATTTATTATTGTCTCAATGAAAATTAATGAAATGTCTATTTAAATAGCCAAAAATTACCAAAATAATAAATCATGCTTTGAGAATTAATTGGAAGAATAGGCAGTAAAAATATGACCTATTCAACCTTTTTAATCTCTAGCTATCAAAACATAGTACTGTTTCAAATACTATTATTTAGGCAAAAATACTTAATCCTGATTGAACAATGTTTGATGGATGATCAAGTTCATGAAGTGTTTGATTTTTATCGTCCATTAATTGCTCTATTTCAAACTCTTGTTTATAAGGTGATGAGGAGTCATTCATCATTGAAAAATCACTAATATCGGTCTGCTCTAACATAATACCTTGTTCTTCCAATGAAGTTCTTAATTGCGGTAAAGCTGATTCTAACACGCTTTTAACCATATTATGTGCAACAGCCAAGTGAAGGTTCATTTTGTCATCAACTATTGCCAATTTAATATGCAGCGAACCCAATTCTTCAGGATGTAATTTGATTTCCGCATTTTGGATACCTTGACGACAAGCGAGACTAATTTTTTCGTTTAATGTTTTTTGCCATTCAGTAATATCCATTGGCATAGGTAAATTTATATTTAACGTTTTTTGACTTTCAATTAATGGTGTTGATGTGGTTAATTGATTTGGGCTATGGACTAGTAATGTAGGTTCTTGTTCAAAGTGGTTAATATCAAAATTGGTGATAGGTAAATCGATATTATTATTTTGAGTATTAGTAAGAGTTGGTAATGGTTGATTTGAGGTTTTAACTGAATTTATATTGGTTGATATATTATGTTCATCATTCGTTAGCAAACTCGTTTGTTTATTTGGCTTAATGATTACTTGTTCACTACTATTAATAATAGTTAGAATTTCTGCTGCTTTTTCATCTACATTGAGTGTTATATCATCATAAACTGGTGCCTTTAAAAGTATATCATTAGCTGTAGTATTAATTTTTAATTCACGTATTGCTGGCTGTTCAGTATGATTATGCTCATTATTATTTATAGGCTGTTCATCGACTTGCAAAGTTAGTGGAAATAGTGTGAATAATTCATCACTATCTTCCTCTTCTTGATCATCTAATTGATGATCGAGTTTGTTCTCGAGAATATTAGCTTTGGCTAGGCTATTATTTTCGCCTAACTCTTGTTTTTCATTAAACTGTAATAAAAGCTGAAAAAAATCGTCTTCAATAATTGATACTTCATTCAATTCTATAGGTGATATTAATGGGATATCACTAAATTGATTAATATTCATTCAATATTCTCCTTGCTAACTGCTGCTGTGCAAATTCATCGGTTAATTTTTGTTGTAAACGGCTTTGCTGTAGCAGTAGTTTTTTATCTTGTTTATCCAATAATGTGGTGTAAGTATTGAGACTTTTTTGTGATTGATTTAGCTCATTGGTAATCTGTTTTTGTTTAATTTCTAAAGTTAACAATAACTTTTTTTGTTGTGTGATCCCTTGCTCAATAGCAGTAATAAAAGCATTAAAATTGTTCAGTTCTGATCCTGTAATACCAACTGATAACGCTTTATTTAAGCGCTGTTGGTACTCATTATAGTAATCATTCAATACATTTAGTTGTGATTGAGCATTACGCTTATTATCATGCGCATTTTTTAATTTAATCAATTTGTCGTCGACTGATTTTTCAGCTAACTTTTTTAATGTTAAAAAGGCAAATTTACCATTATATTGATTGGCCATTGTTCTTTCCTAAGTTTGAATCAACAATTCTTGCTAACTGTTGATAAGCGTCTTGATAACTACAATGTTCATAAATTCCTTGTTGTAAAAATTGTTGCATAGCAGGAAAAAGCGTTATTGCCTTATCTAATAAAGGATCGGTTCCTGCTACATAAGCGCCAACATTAATTAAGTCACGATTTCGTTGGAAACTTGAAAATAATTGCTTAAATAACCGTGATTTTTTTTCGTCTTTGGTTAGTTCTGTCATCACGCGACTTATTGATGCTTCAATATCAATAGCTGGATAATGACCTGATTCGGCAAGAGAACGGGATAAAACAATATGTCCGTCGAGAATTGCTCTAGCTGAGTCAGCGATAGGATCTTGCTGGTCATCACCTTCGGTTAGCACGGTATAAAAAGCGGTAATAGCGCCTTTGCCTTCTGCGTCATTACCGGCTCTTTCAACTAATGCTGGTAATTTTGCAAATACTGAAGGAGGATATCCTTTAGTCGCTGGTGGTTCACCGATCGCTAAGGCTATTTCACGTTGTGCCATGGCGTATCGTGTTAATGAATCCATAATGAGTAATACATTAAATCCTTGGTCACGAAATTTTTCAGCAATTTTAGTCGCGTAGGCTGCACCTTGTAGACGTAATAATGGCGATACATCAGCAGGCGCGGCAACAACAACAGATCGAGCTAAGCCCTCTTCACCTAAAATATTTTCAATAAAATCTTTTACTTCTCGACCTCGCTCACCGATTAAACCAACCACAATAATATCGGCTTTGGTGTATCTTGCCATCATGCCAAGTAAAACACTTTTACCAACGCCTGAACCTGCAAAAAGCCCCATTCGCTGACCTTGACCAACGGTTAATAATGCATTGATTGCACGAATACCAACATCGAGAACTTGATGAATTGGTGTTCGGGTTAGCGGATTTAGTGTTTTATTAATTAATCCTTCATATTCGATATCTTCAGGTAATGGTTTGCCATCGAGAGGTTTTCCCATTGCATCGACAACTCGGCCTAATAACCCCATACCAATTGGTAAAACTTTGTGGCTAAAATGTGTTAAATCATATTGTGATGTATAAACTCTTGCATCGAGTAATATACCGTCTGTTGATTCAAACGGCATGAGGTATAGTGTTTTTCCTTTAAAACCAATTACTTCACACTCAACCGCTTGGATTTTGCCATCTAATTGTCGTTCAACAAAACAGTTGGATCCTAATGGTAGTTTTAAACCAATAGCTTCTAGAACAAGACCAGACGCTTTAACCAATCGACCATATTGACGAATTAAAGATGCAGACTCTAATTTCTGTTTAGCACTATCAATTTTAGTTGCCCATTGCGTACAAAAGCTCACCTTAACGCTCATCTCCATGCACTGTGTCAGAAATAATTTGCCAGTGATTGGTTATACTTGCGTCGATCTCATTTGTTTCAGTAAATATTTTGCAGCCACCTAATTCTATATTTGCATCGGCAATAAATTGCCATTCATTTTTTAGTTGATCATCTAGTTGTGGCTCTAGCCATAAAAAATCATTCGGATTGATTCGAACCACAATCGGTGCAATTGTATTTTGTTCAATTAATGACTTGATCGAATGCATTAATTGTTTTTGTTTTAATTTGGATAACGAACCAACAGTTTTTTCAGCGGCAAGTAAAGCGAGATCAAATAGCTTTGGTACAATTTTTTCATCAATTTGATTAATTGACTGCTGAAAATGAATTGCTAGATTTTTGATGGATTCAACAGTATTTAATTTTTCTTCGTTTATCTGTTGTTCTATTTTCTCCAGGCCTTCTTGTTGGCCTATTGTTAACCCTTCCTCATACCCTGTTTGTTTACCAATATTGAAACCTTCTTCTTTACCTAGATTAAAACCTTCTTGATAGGCTTCTTCTCGTGCTTGTTGTTTGATATTTTCAAGTTCTAGCGTTATTTCAGGGCTATTAATATCAATAAAATTGGTATCGGCCTCATCGACTATTTCAAGTTCTGGTTCACACTCTTCTTGCTCATCGGTTTCAGGAATGAGTGGTGATGATTCTGCTAAATCTTGAAAGTGTAATGGTTTCCAAGTTAAGGTATTAGCTTGATTATACATATTCATCATCACCGCTACTTAAGATCATCTCACCGGTTTCAGCTAAACGACGAGCAATAACCAAAATTTTCTTCTGTTCGGTTTCAACTTGTGACAAGCGCACTGGTGGTCTGTTTTCTAAATCTTCACGTAATATAGATGCAGCACGTTGCGACATATTCGATAATAATTTTTCCCGTAATGGTTCTGTCGCACCTTTCAGGGCAATAATTAAGGTTTCATTATCCACATCTTTGAGTAGACGTTGGATACTTCTATCATCCACATCAACCAGATTTTCGAATAAGAACATTTCATCAATGATTTTTTGAGCTAACTCATTGTCATAATCACGTAATGCATTGATAACCAATTCTTCTTGTTGTGATTTCATCAGGTTGATGATTTCTGCTGCGGTGCGGATACCCCCCATATTATTAAGCTTAATATTTTGTCCATGTAGTAAAGTTGATAACGATGTTGATAATACCTCTAACGCTGAAGGCTCTACTCCACCGAAGGTTGCAATACGTAGCATTACATCATTACGCAGATCATCATCAAATAGATTTAATATCTCAGCAGCTAAGTCACGATTTAAGTGAACTAAAATTGTGGCGATAATTTGTGGATGCTCTTTCTTAACCAAATCAACAGCTCTGGCCGCATCAACAAAGTTAAGCATTTTTAAGCCATCGGTAGTATCTTCAATATCGGTATCTAATAGTTCATCAAGTAGACGGCTGGCTTTATCACTACCAATTGATTTTTCGAGAACTTTTCGTAGATAGCCATTAGTATCGGTATTTAATACGGCACAATCATCAAGTGTGGTTTGACACTCATTAAGAATATTTTTGAGTTGTTCTTGTGTTAATTGTGGCAATCCCATCATGGCACTACTAATTTGTTGTACCTCTTTATGGTCTAAAAATTGCATTACTTTTGCAGCTAATTCTTCACCTAAAATCATTAAAATTGTCGCTGCTTTTTGAGATTCACTTAAATTCATTACTCGGTGTCCTTCTTGTTCATCCAACCACGAATAATGAGAGCCATTACACGAGGATCTTTTTCGACAATTTTTCGGATGTATTGCTGTTGTTGCATATTATCTTCAAAAATTTTCTGTTGCAGTTTACTGTGTGCTTTATAATCAAGCTTATCTTCAGCGCCCATCGTGCCGTCAGATTTATCCGTATTGAGGTATTGTCTTTGAATCTTAATCCATACCGAACGCAGTACTTTTCGCCATGCATACCATATTATTAAGATATAAATTAGATATTTAATTGCCGTTTTCAGCATGTCGTAAACTTCATGTTTTTGTAAAAAGGTGATGGCGTCATTTTCATCATCTATTTGATCTGTAAATTTCAAATTTGCCACCGTTAATGAATCACCACGCAAGTCTGAAAATCCCATAGCTTGACGTGCTAGCGCCTCAATATGAGTAAGCTCTTCTTTATCGAGTTTTACCCATTTTTCGACCGCTTCATTTTTTTGATTTCCTTCATTTGACGATGCAACTTCATTGATTGTCGCAAATTTGTAATTAACTAGAACCGCGACAGATAAGCGCTTGATACGACCTTCAGGAATTTTGCTATGAATAATTTGACGATTAACTTCAAAGTTCAACGTATTATTGGATTGTAAATGATACATTTTTTGCTTGTCGTCTTTATCTTTTGCTTCATTCTCTCCATCAATTGGTGCACTTGGTGTTGGTACTGGTTGGTTAGATAAAGCCCCTGGTACACCACCAATAGCATTGCTTGATGCTAATTGACGGTTTTCAACTTGCTGCTTACTGCGAATGGTTTGATTGTTAACATCGCTATTAGGATCATAGATTTCGGATGTTGATTCCTGACGGCTAAAGTCAATGTCAGCATTAACTTGAACTTTAACATTTTGTTTACCTAAAATCGGTATAATGATTTTTTCTACGCGTTCACGCACCAAATTTTCGATTCGTTCACTATATTCTAATTGGGCAACATTAACGTTAGTATCGCGGTATTTTTCTCCAGTCAATAAATTACCGTTTTGATCGATGATAGTGACTTTATCCGCTTGTAATTCCGGCACACTACTTGAAATTAAGTGGATAATAGCGTCAATTTGACCTTGAGATAGCGAGCGACCCGGTAATAAAGTTAATGCGACTGATGCAGAAGGGAATTTTCTTTCTCTAACAAATAAAGAGGGTTTTGGCATAGCCAAATGCACTCTGGCATCATCAACACTACTAATGATTGAAATTGTTCTAGATAATTCGCCTTCTAATGCTCGTTGATAATTGATTTGTTCATTGAACTGGCTCATTCCAAAACTTTCTTTATCAAGCAGTTCAAAACCGATAGCACCGCCTTTAGGTAAACCTTGTTGAGCAATTCGTAGGCGAGTATCATAAATTTTATTTTCGGGAATTAAGATCGTTGTGCCGGATGATGAAAACTTATAAGGAATATTCATCTTATCAAGTTGGCTAATGATTTCACCGCCATCTTTATCATTCAAATTACTAAATAGCACACCGTAATCATCACTCTTAAGCCATAAATAGGTGATACTACTTATAGCTATTACGATCACTCCTACAATAAGGAGCAGCATTTTTCGATTTTGTTTTAATTGATTGATAAATGGTAACTTATTCAATATTGATTCGCCTTTGTTACCTACTGACTGGCTATCCATATGTATCCTAATTCTAAACAGGTTAGATTAATTCTAGGGTCTATTATCTGTGTATTTATAAAAATCAATAGCTAAAAAAGCACATGCTTTACCCTTTAGTTATCGCTTTTAGATTGTTATCTTTGTGATAATTTAAGCGGTAATTTTATTAAGATGAATATAATTAATATGATGAACAGTATCGAGGCTTTTAATCCGGCAACTAAATTGGATTTTTCTTCGAATCAACAGGTAAGTAAAGAGCAAAATTTTGTTGCTGAATTAAAAATGGCTTTAGATAAAATTAGCCAAACTCAAATTGAGGCAAGTAAGCAAGCTAAAGCTTTTGAAATGGGTGAACCTAATGTTTCATTAAATGAAGTAATGGTTAATATGCAAAAGTCTTCGGTTTCTTTGCAATTTGGCGTACAAGTTAGAAATAAGTTAGTAGCGGCGTATCAAGAAATCATGAATATGAATGTTTAATTTATTAATTATTCTATTTGTTTAAAAATCGTCATTCATCAACTGCCAATTTTTATCAAAAATTGGCTTTCATCTATTTTGTTAAAAAGATTGTTAAAAAGTCAGCCTATTATTCACCTTTTATAACTTTATCCAGTTTAAATTAATAATAAAAAAAGTTTGAGGAGCGGGGTTTTTGGCACTTTAAAATCGCTAAAAACCCCGCTCCTCAATTATTTTTAGTCTATTTTTTTGATTACTTAGTGAATTATGCTAGGTTGGCAATTTTTTGGTAACTGTCTATTTTAGTTTGATAATTAACCTGCTCGCCAATGAGTCTGGTAAGTTCATCATGCCGTAGATGTATTAATTGTTCTAATTGCTCTTGATAACCCAAAATATTATTGATATACATTCGAATCATATCTTGCTGTGGTGATGGTATCGTATCAATTAGTTGGATATCTTTAGATAATTGGTGGTATTGAGCTTGCCAGCTGATTAATAATTCCCAGTTTTCTTTTTGTGCATTAATTAGCATTTGCTCAACAACATAATTAAGCTTTTCATATTGTTCTAATAATAAATTATTATTTAAAACTGATATTCCCATAACTATGCTATCTCCCGCCAAGCTTGAGCAATGTTATCAAGCAAATTAAAACAGACTTGCAGTTTGTCTTTATCATTATGTAAATTGGCTAAAACCAACTGCTGACTGATGTATTGATATAATTGATCTAAATTTTCGGCAATTTCACCACCTTGCTCTAGATCAAGTGAACTCTTAAGTCCATTATCTATAATATTAATTGCTTTCGAAATGGCTTGCCCTTTGCCTGCAATATTCCCTTTTTCTATATATAACTCAGCTAAACGAATAGCATTAAGTGCGCCCTCGAATAATAAAACAATAAGCTGATGTGGCGAAGCCTGATTAACACTCGTTTCTAAATTAACTTGCTTATAAGCTTGAACTCCCATTTTTATATTCCTTATTTTTTCATGTTCGCCATCATTTCGAATTGCGTGGTTAAGTAATTGCTCATACCATTTAATTCATTGATCAAGATATCTAATTTAGTAAACTGCACGCGATAACGTTCAATAGTTTGGTCAATAGAGTTGTTAACTTGATCATAGCGTTTATCTAATGATTTTAAGGTTGAGTTTAAGCCGTTAGTTGCGGTATCAATCATACCATCACTATCAATGAAGCTACTCACTTTGGCACATACTTCGTTAGCTATGCCTGTCGTTTCACCATCACCAATAAATAGCATGGCGACTGCTTCACTGTTTTCTTTGAGGGCTTTTTCTAATTCGTTTTCTTTAATAATTAGCTTGCCATTACTATCCATATTGATACCGATTTGAGCCAATACAGAGATTTCACCAGCTTGACCTTTCGAAAAGATAGATCGGATACTTTGATCTATATTACGTAGTGTTGAATCACCAACCAGTGGTCCATTATTACTATTTAATTCATCTGAATTGGCATCACTAGCAGTAAATTGAGTTAAGGCTGATATCGTTGATTGTAATTGATTAAATGCCTCCACCCACTCTTTAAGTGCCTCTTGGGTTTTTTCGTTATCCGCGGTAATAGTTAAATTTTGCGATGTGGTGGTTACTGCTTTTAAAGTGATATCAACGCCAGGGATGACATCTTTAACGGTATTTGATGCACTATTGACGGTAATACCATTAAAACTAAATTTAGCATCTTGCGCTTTAGCGATTTCGCTCATTGCTGATGAATCAGCTTGATTAATATCAAAACCAACTAATGAATTGAGTTTTTCATCATCGGATGATATTGAAGTTATAGTTTGTTGTTCACCTGTTTCTTTAGATGTGATAACCAGTTGATAGCTATCGGTTCCTGAACGAACAATTGTGGCATTAACGGGAGATTCACTGATTGAACCATCTTCATTAACCACTTTAGCTTGGTTAATTGCATTTGCGATTGATTCTAAGGATGTTTCATCTTTACCTAAAGTGACATTTAATTTTTGACCATTAGCTTGTTCGATGGTGATTGTTCGCGTTTCATTATTGTTACCTAACGCTGTTTGTTTATCGTTTATTGTATTAGTAGCAACGCTGTGTGAGCTAGCAAGTTGTTGCACACTCACTGCATAATTACCTAATTGAGCATTGCTACTTACGTTAGTAGTAAAGTAGTTGTCATTGCCCGATACCGTTCTAGCTTGGAACAGCTCTTTTTTTTGTAGTTTTGCTGTTGCGCTATTAAATGTTGATAATGCACTTTTTAATTTGCCAAAACCGCTTATTTTATTATTAATTGTTTTTTGCTGTGCTTTTATTGGCGTAAGACGGTTTTTTTCTACCGCTTCTAATTGATCTAATACTTCATTTAAATCAATACCAGAACCAATCCCCAATATACTCATTGCCATGTTTTATTATCCTATTATAAATTCTTTCATCTCTTGTTTTATCGACTGATGTAATAAAAAGTTTAGATATTTTTATTAATAAATAATTAGGTTTTGGCAATGCATATATTGCTAGACGATTTTATCTATTCAAAAACCAGTTATTTATTCAGTTATAAATGTTATATCCATATCAATTTTGCACTGTAAAAAGATGTAGGTGATATATTGCTACTGGAGTAATAAATTATCTTTTTAATCAATGAACTTTGATATTTTAGAGTGTTAAAAGCTAAATGTTTTTCTAAATGGTTTTAAGGATGGCGGTCGTAATTTAAAAATAAAATTAAGTAATGATCTTTCTAATATAATTTCTATTATTAGTAAATTTATTGCAATTATTTAAATAGATAGGAGTTTAGACAATTTTGCCGCGGCCTTTATTAAATAAGGCTATCAACTGTTTTTTACCGATTAATTTACATATAAAAATGTATTAGGACCTCTGATCGTTTTATCAAACTTAATTAGTTATTCGGTTTTATTCGACGACATAAAATAAAAATTAAAAAAATATTAAAGTTTCTTTTTTTAATACCGATAACTAAATCATCAGCAAAAGTATTGAATAATATTTTCAATATCTCGTTGATCTAACTAATCATATTAAAGGAGATAAAAATGGCACAGGTAATTAATACCAATACTATGTCTTTAATGGCAAGAAACAATCTGAATAATTCTCAAAGTGTTCTTGGAACTGCAATTGAGCGTCTATCATCAGGTATGCGTATCAACAGCGCTAAAGATGATGCGGCAGGTCAAGCAATCGCTAATCGTTTTTCTTCAAATATTCGTGGTTTAACTCAAGCTGCACGTAATGCAAATGACGGTATCTCTTTAGCTCAAACAACTGAAGGTGCATTAAACGAAATTAATAACAACGTTCAACGTATTCGTGAATTGACTGTTCAAGCGGCAAATGGTACAAACTCTCAAAGCGATTTAGAATCAATTCAAAACGAAATTGATCAACGTTTAGAAGAGATAGACCGTGTATCTAAACAAACTGATTTCAATGGTACTAAAGTATTATCTGCTGATAAAACACTTAAAATACAAGTGGGTGCAAATGATGGTGAAACTATTGAAATCAATTTGAAAAAAATTGACAGTACTGAACTCGGTTTAGCTTCATTTAATGTTTCTTCAAGCCCAACAGCAGATCCTTTAAAAACACTTGATGCTGCATTATCAAAAATTGATGAATTACGTGGTGAGCTTGGTGCGGTACAAAATCGTTTTGAGTCAACTGTAACTAACATCAACAATACAGTAAATAACTTAAGCTCAGCGCGTAGCCGTATTGAAGATGCAGATTATGCTGAAGAAGTATCTAATATGACTCGTGGTCAAATTTTACAACAAGCAGGTACTTCAGTATTAGCACAAGCTAACCAAGTACCTCAATCTGTACTGTCTTTATTACAATAAAGTATATCTCTAGAATTTTACTTTAATTTTTATACTATAGTAATAATGGTATTTTTTAATACCATTATTGCTAATAATGTTAATTACCTATTTTTTAATACTTTATTCTTGCCATTAACTCAGTCAATTATCGTCATAATATTCCTTAGCATTTTTTACAATGGTTTAGGAAATGAGTGATAACCTGTATAACTCTCAGGGTGTAGTGAATCAAATCGATTGGCAACAATATATCTATTTAGTTCGTAATGAAGCGTTGAAATTAGCTGTTCGTTTACCAACGACGATTGAGCTTGATGACTTGTTACAAGTTGGTTATATCGGTTTATTAGAATGCATAAAACGTTATGATGCAGCACAAGGTTATACTTTTACTACATTTGCTATTCCTAGAATAAAGGGAGCAATGTTAGATGAGTTGCGTAGTCGTGACTGGCTACCAAGGCAAACACGAAAAAAAATTAAAGATGTCACTAACGCCATTAATGAATTGGAACAAATTTTAGGTGTCCCACCTAATGATCACCAGATAGCTGCACATCTGCAATTGTCTCTTACTGAATATCGCAAGGTGTTATTAGATTCAAATTATAGCCAAATCTGTTCTTACGATGAGATACAAAAAAAACTCGGCGATAATTTGGATGCACTGATTGAGCTTGATTCCGATAACAATCCTTTTGCTTTTATTATTAATGATGAAATTCGCAATATTATTGTTCAACAAATTGATAACTTACCTGAAAAAGAAAAAATGGTTTTAGCGCTCTATTATCAAGAAGAGTTGAATTTAAAAGAGATTGGAAAAGTGTTAGATATTAGCGAATCTCGCGTAAGTCAATTACATAGCCAAGCAATAAAACGAATACAAAGTAAAATTAATATATAAAAAACAGAATAAAACAGTAAAACATGAAAAAATAAATTGAAAATAAATCGAAATGATTTTTTTATTGACCTTTTGCTTTTAAAAATGTAACTTTAAGTGAAAAAAAACGAATTAAGATATTTTTTACTGATTTCGCATTTTTTTATGCGAGAAAAATATAAATTTTGGTGAGTAAATTGGGAAATATACAAGAAGACGATATTTTGAAATGTATACATCATTTAAATCTTTCAACGCTTTTATTAAGCCAAAGAATGATAGAGAAAGATAAAGTGATGGCAATGTATCGATTAGGAATTGATGAAAAAACCGCTGATATTTTGAGTAATTTAAGTGCTTCTCAAATGTTGGTTTTATCTGAAACCAATCAATTAACGTTTCAATTTCGATTTAAAAATTCAGCAATGATGGAAAAATTAACTGAAGAGTCTCGCGTTAGTGATATAAAGCAGATGCATACAGGGATTCTTCTATCAAGCTTACTTTTAGATTCTATTAATAAGTAGGTAAATGATAAAAATGAGTAGCAAAAGCATTATCCAAAAATATAAAGAAGTCCAATTAGCTATTCGATTAATTACACTCGGCGCTAGAATTCAAATGTTGGAAAGTGAAACCAATTTAAGCCGTGGAAAGCTGATTAAATTATATAAAGAAATCCAAGGATGCCCACCACCTAAAGGTTTACTTCCTTTTTCTACCACGTGGTTTATGACTTGGGAGCCTAATATTCATTCAAGCATGTTTTATAATGCTTACCGATTTTTAGTCAAGCATGGTACTAAATCTGGAGTTCATGCAATTGTTAAAGCTTATCAACTTTATTTAGAGCAATGTTCCCTTCATCACGATGAAGAGCCGGTTTTAGGCTTAACTCGTGCATGGATTTTAGTTAAATTTGTTGAAAGTAATGTTATGCAGCAATCGTGTTGCAAAGAGTGTAAAGGGCGATTTATTACACACGCTTACCAGCCACATAATAGTTTTGTTTGCAGTTTATGCCAACCGCCATCAAGGGCCGAAAAAAATAATAAAACGCATAAAGAAAGCCAAGCAAAATGCTTACAAGTTTTATCAATACCTAGTGCATTCAACTTAGTCACCGCAAATCAGGTAACGGTTTAGATAAGCAATTAATTAAAAAAGTTTAGTTACATTTTATAGAGATAAAGGAAAGCCAATGCTAATAATTATAGGATATATTGTTGTTATCGCTTCTGCTTTAGTTGGTTATGTGCTAAGTGGAGGGTATTTGGCAGTACTTTTTCAACCATTAGAGTTTCTGATAATTGGTGGTACAGCTATTGGTGCTTTCATTGTAAGTAATGAAAAGAAAGCAATAATTGCTACACTTAAATCGTTAGGTAGTTTATTTAAAACATCAAAATATAATAAAACTCTTTATTTAACATTAATTAATTTAATGTACACCATTTTAACTAAGATACGCCAAAATGGAGGATTATCTATAGAAGAAGATATTGATAATCCAAAAGAGAGTGAGTTATTTAAAAAGTATCCACTTATTCTTGCCAATCCACAAATATGCGATTTTATCACTGATTATTTACGTTTAATGATTAGCGGAAATATGGAAGTTTATGAAATTGAAGCATTAATGAATGAAGAAATTGAGACGTATACCCATGAGTTAGAAAAACCTGCAGATGCGATTTCTAGTGTGGGCGATGGGTTACCTGCTTTTGGGATTGTGGCTGCGGTTATGGGAGTGATTAACACATTAGCACAAGCAGATAGGCCTGCTAGCGAGTTGGGTGAACTTATTGCACATGCTATGGTTGGAACCTTTTTAGGAATTTTACTGGCTTATGGGTTTGTTTCGCCACTAGCTGCTTTATTAAGACAGAAGAATGCTGATACAGTAAAAATTTTAGAATGTACTAAAGTTATTCTTATTGCCAGTATGCATGATTATGCTCCACAGATTTGTATTGAATTTGGTCGAAAAACTATTTTTTCGCATGAGCGACCATCTTTCTTTGAATTAGAAAAATATATTCAAGAAGTGAAAGATAAAAATGCTAACCCAACAGAAAATAATGAATAATGAAAGATAAGCCAGTAAGAATAATTATTTCTAAAAAAAAGTCAGGGCATGGCGGTGGCCATCATGGTGGTTCGTGGAAGATTGCTTATGCAGATTTCATGACTGCTATGATGGCACTTTTTTTAGTCATGTGGTTGATAGCCAAATCCAGCCCGCAAGAATTACAAGGAATTGCCGAATATTTCAGAACGCCATTAATACTAGGTCAAAATGGTGGTAAAAATATTAGCGATAGCGAAAGCCCTATTCCTGGTGGTGGCGATGATGTCAGTAAAAGTTTGGGCGAAGAGCAACAGAGCATAATAAATGAACAACCAATAGATCCCAATGTAGTTGAAAGAAATCAATTGATCGAAACTGCTCGTAAAATTTATGAGGCGTTTGAACTTGATCCTCGACTGCAAAAATTAGCTGCTAATCTTATTGTTGAGCTAACTGAAATGGGGTTAAGAATTCAGATTTTAGCAACTGATGATAAACCAATGTTTGATGTTGGTAGTGCAGTTATTCATCCTAATATGCAAGAAATTCTTCACGCTCTAGCACCAATAATAAACGATTTACCCAATAAGATGACCTTATCTGGGCATACTGATGAGCGCCAGTATATAACAGGTGATAGAGGTTATAGTAACTGGGAATTATCTGCTGATAGAGCAAATTCATCAAGACGAGAACTTATCGCTGCTGGATTAGATTCAAGCAAAATTATTCGAATTATTGGTTTAGCTGATACGGTAGGTTTAAACAATCCTAATTATAGTAAAGATGCTAATCGCCGTATTAGTATTTTAATTTTGAATAAGTCAGCTCAAAAATATATTGAAGATGAAAATACAATGACGGGAATAGATTTTTTAAAACAAGCAACTAAATCTGAAAAATAGCATTGGAATTACACAGGTTAAGCCTGTTAAAAAATTAAATTTCAATTATTTTCTAAAAATAACTAAAGTTTTATCTTTTTTATCCGATATAAGAATAACCCTTTAAGTTAATAATTTGATTATTGACTAAATATATTTAGGAGCTTTTATGTCAAATTCATTGATGAATACCGGTATTAGTGGATTAAATGCTGCGCAAAATATGCTTAATGTTATAAGCAATAATATCAGTAATGCGCATACCGTTGGTTACAATCGTCAACAACAAATTTTGCAACAAGCAAATGGCACTAAATATAATTATGGTTTTGTTGGTAACGGTGTATCTGTATCATCAGTTAATCGGGCATATAATAGTTTTGTGGTTGGTCAATTACGTCAATCTCAATCACAAAATGGCTCTATAAAGGCTTATTACAATGAGTTGTCAAAAGTCGATAATTTATTAGCGGAGAATGATAATAGTATTTCCTCGCAACTAAATAGTCTGTTTGCAAGTTTAAATAAACTTTCTTCAAATGCGGGTGATGCTGCTTCCAAGCAAACAGTCATAAATGATCTTAGCTCGTTAGTCAGCCAGTTTAATAAAACGGAATTGAATTTAAAAAATCAGATTGCCAATATCAATACTGAAATTGTTAATAATGTTGATACTATTAACTCTTATACCCAACAAATTGCTGATCTTAACCAAAAAATAGCAAGATTACAGGCAGTAAGTGGTGGGCATGAGCCGAATGCATTGCTTGATGAGCGCGATCAACTGGTTAATGAATTAAGCGAGATGATAGGCATCACTGTTACTGAGCAAAATGGACAATACAATATTTCACTACCTAATGGTTTAAGTTTAGTGCAAGGGTCATCGGCAACTCAGTTATCTGTACAGCCTTCTAAAGATGATCCTGCTTTAAATACAATTATTTACACCCATAATTCTGGTGCGACTCAAGAACTATCAAGTCAAAATATCGCATCAGGCCGATTAAATGGATTATTAGCTTTTCGTGATGGACCACTCCTAGAAGCTCGCAATCAATTAGGTTTGATTGCGTTAAATCTAGCGGAACGATTTAATGAAGTACATATGTCAGGGGTTGATATTAATGGCGATCCAGGTCAGAAATTATTTGATTATCATAGCCCAACTAGTATTGCTAACGCCCAAAATCAAGGTAATGCCACTGCTAAAATTAACTATAACTCAGTGACAGACGTCAAAGCATCTGATTATAAAATTGAGTTTAATGGTAACGATTGGGTCGTAACCAGATTATCTGATAACAAGCAAATTACCCCTCAAGTTGAAGATGGTAAGTTGTTGTTTGATGGGTTATCTATTGAAATAAATGGTGATCCAGTAGCGGGTGATAGTATCTTACTTAAACCTGTTGCAGATGTAGCATCATCACTCCAGCTACTAGTTAAGGATGTCAACAAACTAGCAACAGGTATTAATGATGATGAAAATGGTAATGGCGATAATCGTAATGTAGCTAAATTGCTTGATATACAAAATGAAAAATTAATTAATGGCACTAAAACGTTAAATAGTGCTTATAACGCCTTAGTTAGTTATGTGGGAAGTGAAACACAGACAGCTAAAATTTCAGCGCAATCTAGTCATAATATTACTCAAGAAATTTATGAGCAAAATCAATCAATATCAGGCGTTAATATTGAAGAAGAATATATCTCTATGCAGGTTTATATGCAGTATTACCAAGCTAATGCAAAGATTATTGATGCGGCAACCACAATATTCGATACCATTTTAGGTTTAGCTAAATAATAGAAGGGTTTAAATATGCGTGTTAGTACTAATGCAATGTATCAAAAAAATTTAACGAGTATTTTAAATACCAACAGTAAATGGCAAAAATCAGGATTGCATTTAGCAACCGGTAAAAAAATCTTATCACCTTCTGATGATCCTATGGGGTCATCGCAAGCATTAATTTTAAAACAGGCTCAATCAAGAAATACTCAGTATCAATCAGCTCGTGAAAGTGTTAATAACTCGTTAAGTCGCCAAGATACAGTACTAAAAGAAGCTAATACTGTCATCCAATCAATTCAAGAGACACTAGTTTATGCGGGTAATGAGACGTTAAACGATGAAAATAGACGTGACTTAGCCAATAAATTACAAGGACTAAAAGATCAATTAATTTCGTTAGCTAATGCTAAAGACACTAATGGCAATTATATCTTTGCTGGAAATAAAAATGATACACCTCCTTTTGTTGTGGATGAATCAGGTAAAGTTAATTATGTCGGTGGTTCTACAACGATTAATATTTTTATTGATGATACGCGTGAAGTGTCATTAAGTTTTACTGGTGATCAGATTTTTATGTCAGGCGCCAATAGTTCTGTGGAAAGTGATGTTTTTGCTAGCATTGACTATGCATTAGAAGTACTGCAAATCGGTTTAGATGATAATGACCCTGATGCGATTACGCAATTCAGAGAAGGTTTATCGAAAGCTAGTCAAGGCGTTGATAATTCGTTTGAAAATATCTCAACAGTTAGGGCTGCAGGTGGTAATGTGTTGGCGGAAGTTGAACGATTAACTGCACTAGGTAAAACCTTGGACATTGATTTTCAAACACAAATTAGTCAAATCGAAGATGTTGATTGGTATGAAGCCATTGCAGATTATGTGATGTTACAGGCGAATTTACAAGCAGCTCAATATACTTTTATGAATATGCAAAATATGTCCTTATTTCAAATGAAATAACTTTCTGTCATCACTTAGTTAAATCGTTAATAAACAGGAGGCTTATGCCTCCTATTTATTAACTTCATTAAAATTTAGTTAATTTATTTAGTTATTATTTAAAGGCAATTTGTCTAAAACCTGATATTGATTTTTGCGGTGTATTTCTAGCAATTTCTTCAATTCGACTAATAATTTGAATTAACTTTTCGCTATAGTTAGGATCGGTTGCATAGTGTGCATCTTGCAGTGCTTTGGCTGCGGTTCTTGCATCAGGTGCGTTAACAACGGCACGATAACGTGGGCTTTTGGTAAGTAAATCAAGATAATCTGTTAATGCATGTTGTTTACTTTTATAAACTCTAAATTCATCTTGAATCTTAACCATATTGTTATTTAAAAATTCTCGTGTTGTTAACCGAGTTGAATTGCCTTTCCATGATGATGTCGCTTTTATGCCAAAATAGTTATGACTTGGTTGATTGTCGGCTGTTTTTATCTGCTTTTTACCCCAACCTGTTTCTAAGGCCGCTTGTGCAATGATAACCTCATAAGGAATACCTGACATTTTGGATGCCTTTTTAGCTGGTTCAAACCACTCGACTATAAATTGCGTGATATGGTCTTTATCAGAATCATTAACTGCTGGCGGTAATGGTTTGACGTTAGTATTCGTTAATTTATTCGTTTGCTGGTAAAGCATTTGACCTAATGCCGCAGGCGATGAATTTGAATCACTAAATAAAGATTGTGCTAATTCTATATTATTAGCCTGAGATTGTGGGGTAATAGATCTATTTGGCTGATTATTTAATTGTTTGGCAATAATATTGGCAAGACCTAATCCTTTACCGGCGGTCTGTTGAGCAATTTGCTGATCAAACATTGAGGTAAATAACTGCATTGCAGATTGATTAAATAATCCACCATTAGGAACGGCTTTTCGCATAGATTGCATCATCATATTGACGAATAGTGTTTCAAACTGATCGGCAACTTGCTTGACACTTTCACTTGATCCACTAACAGCGTTACGCCTTAATTGGCGAATGCTCGAAAAATCATAAGCAAAGCGATTAATAGACTGATTAACTAGGTTTTTCATAATAATTATGCTTTAAATCGTTTCTAATGCAGCGTGCAAACAACCTGCGGTTTTTAATGCCTCAAGTATCGACATTAATTCTGTTGGATTTGCGCCTAATAAATTAAGTGAGCTAATTACTCGGTTTAAATCAGCGCCAGAAGCTAAATTATGTAATGCTCCGCCATCTTGTTCGATGCTGACCTCATCATCAGGAACAACTACGGTTTGTCCTCCGGCTAACGGAGTGTTAGGCTGGCTAACTTTTAATTTGTTATTGACCACCACAGACAAATTACCATGAGCAACGGCACAATTGTCTAATTGAACTTTTTGATTCATCACCACCACGCCAGTGCGTGTATTAATGACTACTTTTGCTGAAATTGGTGAAGCACTAATTTGTAGGTTTTGAATCTTCGATAATAATTTAACTCTTGCCTGACTATCTTGTGGCATGTTCAATTTAACCGTCATACCATCTAAAGCAACTGCGATATTTTTTTGTAGCTTGTTAATTGCTTCAGCGATTTTTGATGCCATGGTAAAGTCAAAATGGTTAAGGTGTAAGTGAATGGAACTTTTTTCATCTAAGCGGGTTGTTAATTCCCTCTCAATTGTCGCTCCACTCGGGATAGTTGCACCAGCCATTTGATTAACTGTTACACTACTGCCTTTGCTGCTTGCGCCCATACCACCAACAAAAAGATTACCTTGAGCAATGGCATAAACTTGATTGTCGGCACCTTTCAATGGCGTCATAATCAATGTGCCACCGCGAAGGCTTTTGGCATTACCTAATGAAGAGACAACCACATCAATTTGTTGCCCAACTCGTGCATAAGATGGTAATTTAGCAGTAACCATTACCGCAGCAACATTCTTTAATTGCATGTTACTACCTGATGGTACGGTAATACCTAATTGCGAAAGCATGTTGGTTATACTTTGAATGGTAAATGGTGTTTGTGAAGTTTGGTCTCCAGTACCATCTAGCCCAACAACAATTCCATAGCCTACTAAGGCGTTTTCACGCACGCCTTGAATAGTTACTAAATCCCTTATTTGTTCGGCATAACTATAGGGCGTGCCCACTATCATTATTAAAATAATAAAAGTTCGTAATATATTAAGCATAATCAGATTCATTAAAATGGTGAAAGATTAAAAAACAGGCGTTGTAACCAACCCATAGTTTGAGCTTCATCAATGTAGCCATTACCTACATATTCAATGCGAGCATCGGCAACTTGAGTTGAAATAACGGTATTGTTACCACTTATTGTCCTTGGGTTAACAACGCCTGAAAATCGAATAAATTCTGTTCCCTGATTTATTGCAATTTGTTTTTCACCAATTACTTTTAAATTGCCATTAATCATGACATCTTGAACGGTGACGGTGATGGTTCCACTAAATGTATTTTTTGCATTAGCGCCACCAGAACCTTTAAAATCGTTACTGCCTGAGATATCAGTATCTACTTTGCCTCGACCAACTAATCCATCTAAAAAGTGAGGAACAGTTTTTACACCTAAATTTACCCCACCATTACGACCAGCATTAATAGATGAACTTTTACTCGCACTCACATTTTCTTGTAATACAATAGTTAATACATCACCAATATTGCGAGGTCTACGATCTTCAAACATTGGTTGATAGCCAAAACTACTTGGTTGTGATGCTTGATATATTGAGCCGCTTGAATTAACAATTTCTGGCATTTGAGGAACAATACTGGTTTGCCCTTCAACTAATGCCTTTTTAGGTAATTGGCTACAACCGACTAATAACATCATTACTAAAATATAAAGATATCTCATTATCATAGTTTTATAACTGATTTAAACGTTGCAACATTTGGTCAGACGCTGATATTGCTTTACTGTTAATTTCGTAAGCACGTTGTACTTGAATCATATTAACTAACTCTTCTGCAACATTTACGTTAGAGGTTTCGATATAACCTTGATACAGCAATCCAGCACCATTTAATCCCGGTGTATTTTCAGTTGGAGCACCGGAGCTTTCGGTTTCTAAATAGAGATTTTCACCAACACTTTCTAATCCAGTATCATTAATAAAAGTATGTAATGTTAATTGACCAACTTGCACTTGAGTTGATTGATTGGCTAAAGTCACACTAACAATACCATCCCGTGCCACGGTCATTTTTATCGCATTTGATGGAATGTTGATGGTTGGTTGAATTTCGTAACCAGCAGCAGTAACTAATTGACCATTTTGGTTAACTTGAAAAGCGCCACTTCGAGTATAAGCTAGCGTTCCATCAGGCATCAGAACTTGGAAAAAACCTTGTCCATTAATAGCGATATCACTGCTATTATCAGTTAATTCTAAATTTCCTTGGCTATGGATTCGTTCGGTAGCTACAGGCCTAACACCGGTACCAATTTGTAATCCAGAGGGTAGTGTTGTTTGTTCAGATGATTGAGCACCAGGTTGACGAATAGTTTGATATAACAGATCTTCAAAAACAGCACGTTGGCGTTTAAAGCCACCAGTACTAACGTTGGCTAAATTATTGGAAATTATATCCATATTCATTTGTTGTGCAGTTAGCCCAGTTTTTGCAATCCATAATGATTTAATCATTGCTTTTTCCTATTTTAATTATGTTAACGATAATATTTGATTGGCTCTTTGTGCATTTTCATCGGCAGTAGTAATTTGCTTCATCTGCATTTCAAATTGACGAGAATGGCTAATCAAATTCACCATTGCAGTAACAGGATTAACATTACTGCCTTCTAATACTCCAGACATTAGTTTTGCGTTAGGATTATCTTGTAATACTGCACCACGATTGTTAACAGTTGTTGCATGAAAAAAACCGTCATCGCCACGTACCAACTCATTAGGTTCAAGGTGAACTTTCTTTATTTTTCCAACTTGAGCAATGGTTGTGCGTTTATCACCTGCACCTAACGCTGATAAAGTTCCGTCGGCACTGATACTAACCTGTGAACGCTGAGGAACTGTTAATACGCCATTATCACCAAGCAATGGATGACCTTGGATATTAAGTGTGCCATTTTCATCAATTTGAATCGCACCGTTACGAGTATATGCTTCACTACCATCAGCTAACTGTACAGCTAGCCAATCATCTTCTGATAAAGCAACGTCTAAATCTCGCCCAGTGTAATTAAATGCACCCATTGTTGAATCATAGGTAGGCGTGGTTGCTGCAACCATGGTCCTTGTTGGCATACTATTACCCACAATAGGAACGGCTTTCATTGCCGCTAATTGAGCACGAAAGCCTACTGTTGATACATTAGCTAAGTTATGACTGGTTATGGATTGTTGATTTAATGTTTGGCTTGCACCAGACATGGCAGTATAAATAACGCGATCCATAAATATTCCTTAAATTATCTTAAATTAACTAATGTATTAAGAATTTGATCTTGTGTCTTAATGGTTTGAGAATTAGATTGATAATTACGTTGAGCAACAATCATATTGACTAATTCTTGGCTCATATCGACATTAGATGATTCAACGGCACCACTGGCTAATGATCCAAAAGTACCTGTATTGGCTGAGCCTAATACTTCACCACCAGAATTAAGTGTTGAACGCCAGTTATTATTCCCTGCTGACTCTAATCCATTAACATTGGCAAAATCAGCCATGGCAATTTGACCTAATAACATGGTTTGTTGGTTGGAATAAACACCATAAATAGTGCCATCATTGTTAATACTATAACCAACTAAATCACCTGCTGCATAACCATCTACGATAGGCGTTTTTATGCTACCGACTTCTTTACCCATATTTTGTTGCGTACTGTTTGCAAGTGATAATGTAAAGCTATTATCTTCTGATCCATTTATGCCATTAATATTGATAGTCATTTCTGGATCACTGATTAATTTGCCTGATGAATCAAATTCCATTTTTCCTAATGCTTGTAGAGTTGCATTAGGATCGCTACTATCAAGGTAATGAACATCCCATTGGTTATCTGCTGTTTTTACATAAAAAAGCTGAACATTACGTTGATTACCTAATGAATCATAAGTGGTGATAGTGGTTGAATAATTGAATGTGTCAGCATCTGTTGCATTAATGGGTTGTTTTTCAGGAACTTTACTATTTGAATTTAGATTTGTTTGCAAAGCAGCTTTATTGGTTGCTGATGCATTTAACATTTCTTGTGAAATTTTTAATGGGCCTGGTGCTGAACCTTGTTGAATTTGTGGTGGAGTACCTGTCGCAAGATAACCAGTCAAGTTGAAACCGTCAGCAGATACGATATTACGTTCAGCATCTAATTGAAACTGACCATTACGGGTATAGTAGATTTGTCCACTACTATCAACTAATCTGAAAAATCCATTACCTGAAATCGCTACATCTAAACTGTTGTTGGTTGAGGTTGTTGTGCCGTCATTAAAATTTTGCATAACAGCAGCAACTTTAACACCCATCCCTACTTTTGAACCGGCATAGATATCAGCAAATGAAATACTAGCACTTTTAAAGCCAACTGTTGCAGAATTGGCAATATTATTACCAATAACATCTAATTGTTTAGAAGCGGCATTCATACCACTGATTGCTTGAGAAAATCCCATATAAACTTATTCCCCTTTAAAGAATTTGACGCACTTCGTCAATACTAATTGAACCAAGTATCCCTAAATCAAGTAATACTTTATTATTAACTTTGCTATTAATTACTCCGTAAACAACAGAGTAAGCTAATGGTATTGATGTGACTTTTTGCCCTTCGTAAGTAGCATTCACTGAAAACGTGTAGCTACCATCTGGAGCTAAAGTTCCATCGTTAAGTTCTCCATCCCAAGTAAAAGAGCTAACACCAGCAGGGATGGAACCAAGATCAACTTCACGTACAACATTACCATTTTCATCTTTTATGGTGATGACCACCGAATCAGCATCACGCATAAGTTCAAAACCAAATGGTGTAGTAATGGTTTCTTTTTCACTTTCTGAACCTTCTACTTCTGATGTTGCGACTAATATTTTATTACCAGGAACCATAACGCCTTTACCAATCATATTGCTCGCATTGACTGATAAACTATCGTCAATCTGGCCTGAAACCATACCTAACGTTGTATTAAGTCGTTCAATGCCTGCTAATGTATTAATTTGCGCCAATTGCGAGGTTAACTGACTATTATCCATTGGATTAGTTGGATCTTGATTCTTCATTTGGGCAATAAGTAATGTTAAAAAGTTATCTTGTAATTCCTGACTAGAATTACCATCAGATGAACCTTTCCTCACTGCTTGTGGACTAGCCATATTTGACGATTCTGAAACTGGTACATTCGAAATACCCATGAATTAAGCCCCTTTATTGCCCTAAGGTAAGTGTTTTAAGCATTAAGCTTTTTACGGTATTAATGACTTCCACATTTGCTTGGTAGCTACGAGATGCTGAAATGGTATTGACCATCTCTGCCACTACATCTACATTAGGTTTTTGAATGTAACCTTTCTCATCAGCTAAAGGGTGCTTAGGGTCATAGACTAAATTCATTGGTGATGGGTCTTCGATGACCTCAGATACTTTTACTCCAGCTACGCTATTGGGATAATTATTATCATCGACTTGGAAAATAACTTGTTTAGCTCGATAAGCTTGACCTGAAGTACTTGTAACACTATCAGCATTTGCTAAATTACTCGCACTAACATTCATTCGTTGAGTTTGTGCCATTAAGGCAGAACCAGAGATAGAAAAAATAGAGAAGCTCATAATGGTTATCCTTGCTGTAATACGGATATTACATTTTTAAATTGTTCACCTAAAAATGTTAAATTACTTTGATAATGGATACTGTTATCCATAAAAGCTGTTCTTTCTTGATCCATTTCAACAGTATTACCATCAGCAGATGATTGATAAGGAATGCGATACAGAAGTTGATAATCTGCTGAGCCGATGGTTTGGATATGCTTTGCTGATGTTATATTAAGCTTTATATTATTAAGCGTATGTTGATTATTGATAGCTTTTTTTAATTCAATATTAAAATCAATATCTCTAGCTTGATAATTAGGTGTATCACTATTGGCAATATTGGTCGCAAGTATATTTTGTCGTTTTTCACGAACATTTAATGCTTGTTGATGAAAGTTAACAAAAGTATCTAATTTATTTAGCATAAAATCATCTCATCTTTTTTTATGTAGAGAATTTTAAGCAAATCAAAAAAAAATCATCGTATAAATAACGATAAAAATTGCCCTTATTTCAACATTCAATAAATAAGCTGATAAAGTAAAATTTAGTTATCAATAATGTTGTGAACAAATATGTCTCAGTTTATAAAATATCTAAGCCTTTTAGGTGTGTTGTGTAGCTCAAAAATAGCTTTGGCTAACTCAATGGAAAAACAGATTAGTGATCTAATCTATCAACAAATTAGCGAAGCTAATATTGATAATATTGCTATTGATTACCTCACTTTGAAACCTCAGTTAAATTGTGATTCACCAACATTTGCGATTTTAAATAAAAATAAGCATTGGGGTAATTTAACTATTACTGCTAAATGTGAAAACATTACTAAATATATTCAAGTTTATGTTGCTGTTACTGGGAGTTATGTTATGGCGAATCAGCCGATAAGTGCAGGAACATTAATGACAGAGCAGCAAGTGAAAATGCAATCTGGGCGGTTAGATAAATTACCACCTGCTGTAATTTTGAATAAATCAGAGGTTATCAATCATATTGCTTTAAGAAATATTAATAATGGTGAGCCTATTAAAAATTCAATGTTACAAAAAAATTGGCATGTTAAAGCAGGTCAAACAGTAAAAGTAATTGTTAATGGTGAGGGGTATTCAATTGCTGCTAATGGCAAAACACTAAGCAATGGTGCCTTGGGTGAATTAATAAATATCAAACTTAATACAGGTAATATTGTTCAGGGTGTTGTTACAGAAAAAGGTATCACAATTTTAAACAAATAAAATTAATGATTTTCTGATTTTTGCCGATAATTAGATTAAACCTCCCCTATAAACCTCAACGTTAATTGAAGGAATTTTATGAGTATAGATGCAACAAAAATGGTTACCGCCGTATCAGGGGTACTTAATCGTATAAATGAGCAAAATAAAAAAACTAATGCATCTGTGCAAAACTCAAGTAACTTAACGTTGAATGTTAAGTTAAGCCAAAATACTATAGCATTGTTGCATTCAACTGAAAATGATATCGATATTAGTAAAATTGAAAAGATAAAACAGGCCATTACTGAAGGTAAATTAGTGATCAATCCAAATAAAATTGCCGATGAAATTATTAAGCAAACTTTCGAAAATATTGAAATCTAATTGATTTTGAAGGAATGTCGTCATGTTAGAATTAGATAACATTTTTAATAATGTAACAGTTATGTTACAAGCCCTGTCAGATATTTTAGAAGCTGAACAACAAATATTATTTAAAAATAATTCAGTAAATCAATTGAGTGAAATTATAAACCAAAAAAGCCAATTACTTATTGAGTTAAAATTACTTGATGAAAAAAGACTAAAAGTTAGTCAGCAATGCAATATTCAATCACCTTATAGTGAAAAACAAGAGTTAGCATTAAAATGGCAAGCTATCACAAAAATGACTCAGCGATTAGCTCAAATCAATCGGGAAAACGGAGTGCTTATTCAAAATCGAATGAACGTAACGCAACATTCAATAGATTATTTGAAAAGCATGAATAATCCTGCTGTTTATACCCATAATGGTTATCAACAACCAGAAACTATTTCATCTAAACGCGCTAAAGTTTAATCATTTTGAAGTTGTTTTACGGTAAACGAGATAAATAACTATTAAATTAGGGTCTTATTAAGCCAATAACTTTATCAAGTTGCGTTCATACTGTGCTGTAAACGGTAATTAGGCAATAAAATTGATTTAATTAAGATATGGCTGATGATAGTGATCTAGATAAAAGCGAACAACCCACCGACAGCAAATTAAAAAAGGCCAAGGAAAAGGGACAAATCCCACGATCTCGCGAGTTAACATCGTTAATTATTTTGTTGGTTAGTATCCTATTATTTTGGATGATGGGCAGTCATTTTGTTGCTAATTTAAAAACAATTATTCAACACGCTATGTTGGTTGCATACCGAACAGATGATGATAAACAAATTATTTTCAATTTAATTAATTTATTAACCGCTGGATTTTGGTCGATTTTACCTATTTTTTTCGGATTAGTCATTATTGCCATCATTGCACCTATGGGAGTTGGTGGTTTACTTTTTAGTTTGCAATCAATTAAACCAAATTTTGGTAAATTGAATCCGATTAGCGGATTTAAAAGAATGTTTAGTATTCGAATTTTTTCAGAGTTATTTAAAAGCCTGCTTAAAGTTGTTTTAATCGGTTTTGCCGTTACATTGTTTCTAATCAATCAATTTCCAAATATGCTTTCGCTGCCAAATATGTATTTAAATAGTGCATTATCTAACGTTATGCAACTGCTTATTTATTCAGGAATATTAACTATTTTAGCTTTAATTCCTATGGTTGGATTTGATATTTTTTATCAAATCTGGAGTAATTTAAAAAAATTAAGAATGTCTAAACAAGAGATTAAAGACGAGTTCAAGGAGCAAGAAGGTAATCCACAAATTAAAGGCCGCATTCGCCAGATGCAACAAGCAATAGCAAGACGTCGAATGATGAAAGATGTACCAAAAGCCAATGTTATTATCACTAACCCAACTCATTATGCGGTTGCACTACAATATGATGATAAAACTATGTCTGCCCCTAAACTGATAGCTAAAGGTACCGACAATATCGCTATCAAAATTAAAGAAATTGCCCAAGAGCATCGCATTCCACAATTAGAGGCTCCTCCTCTCGCTCGGGCTTTATATCGCTATGGTGAAATAGGACAAACCATTCCAGCCGAACTCTATGCTGCCGTTGCGCAAATTTTAGCCTGGGTTTATCAATTAAAACGTTGGCATAAACATGGTGGTGATAAGCCTCAAAAACCAACGAATATACCGATCCCTGAATCTTTATCCGTGAATGAGTAAAAGTAAATCTCTATGATGAAATCAAAATTAGCTAATTTATTATCAGTAAATCTATCAAAAAGTGGTCATTATCGAATTTTAACAGGGCCAATGCTTATTTTATTGATTCTTTCAATGATGGTATTACCTTTACCTGCATTTATATTGGATCTGTTTTTTACTTTTAATATTGCATTATCAATTATAATTTTGATTGTTGCCTTGTTTACTAAGCGGGTTTTAGATTTTGCAGCGTTTCCTACCGTTCTGCTTTTTGCAACGTTATTACGACTATCTCTAAATGTTGCTTCAACTCGGGTTGTACTGTTAAAAGGTCATACTGGTAGTGATGCAGCAGGTAGAGTTATTGAGGCTTTTGGACATTTTTTAGTGGGCGGTAATTTCGCTATTGGCATTGTTGTCTTTATTATTTTAGTGATTATCAACTTCATGGTAATCACTAAAGGTGCTGGTAGGATAGCTGAAGTTGGTGCTCGCTTCGCATTGGATGGTATGCCGGGTAAGCAAATGGCAATTGATGCTGATCTCAATGCTGGATTAATTGGTGAAGATGAAGCCAAAGCACGGCGCGCGGAAGTTACTCAGGAAGCCGATTTTTATGGCTCAATGGATGGTGCGAGTAAGTTTGTACGTGGTGACGCCATCGCTGGATTACTAATTATGGCCATAACCATTGTTGGTGGATTATTAGTTGGGGTAATGCAGCATGGTATGACATTTTCTGATGCGAGTAAAACCTATGTATTATTGACTATTGGTGATGGTCTAGTTGCACAAATCCCTTCACTGATTATTTCTACCGCTGCGGGTGTAATTGTGACTCGGGTTACCTCACAAGAAAACATTAGCGATCAAATGCTCAAACAGTTATTTAATAATCCTCAAGTATTAATATTAACTGCGGTTGTTATTGGTTTGCTTGGACTTATTCCAGGGATGCCAAATTTAGTATTTTTAATGTTTACTGCGGTATTATCAGTAATTTCTTGGTGGTTAACCAAACAAAAGAAAGTTGAGAAATCAGTTGCCGCTCCACCCAAAAGTGTTGCAGCGCCAACAAATATTGACGCTTCATGGTCTGATGTCAATATTGAAGATATCTTAGCGATGGAAGTTGGATACGGGCTCATTCCTATGGTTGATCAAAACCAAAATGGTGAATTACTTGGTCGAATTCGTAGTTTGCGTAAAAAGTTTGCGCAAACATTAGGCTTTCTACCGCCTCAAGTTCATATTCGCGATAATCTCTCGTTATCACCTTATCAATATAAAATTTTTATAAAAGGTGGTGAAATTGGTCAAGGCCAAATTATGAATAATAAATGGTTAGCGATCAACCCCGGCACAGTAACCGAAACTATCGAAGGCATTGAAACTATTGAGCCGGCTTTTGGTTTACCTGCTGTTTGGATAGATGAAAATGACAAAGAAAATGCACAAATATTGGGTTACACTGTTGTTGATACTAGTACCATGATTGCCACCCATTTCAATCATTTGTTACATCAATTTGCCAGTGATTTATTGGGACGATTAGAGACACAAGAATTATTGGATCGAATAAAGCAGGATATTCCTAAATTAGTCGAAGATTTTATTCCTGACGTAGTGCCTTTAACTACTTTTCATAAAATTCTACAAAACTTACTTTCTGAAAAAGTGTCGATTCGTGATATGCGCACAATTATTGAGACGATTTGCGAACAGGCACCAAATCAAAATGATGCCTATCATTTACTCAGTATTGTTAGAATAGCGCTAGGGCGTGTGATTACCCAACAATGGTTTCCTGGGACGGAACCGATAAGAGTAATTGGATTAAATATTGATTTAGAAAGAATATTACTGCAAGCTTTGCAAAATACTAGTAATGTTGAACCGGGACTAGCAGAACATATTCTTCAACAACTCAAACAAGCATTAAATCAGCAAGATGCAATGGGAGCGCCGCCTGTTTTATTGGTTAATCACACATTAAGAGCTATGCTCTCTCAGTTTTTAAGACCTAATTTTCCTCAATTAGCCGTGTTATCTAATTTAGAAATACCTGATAACCGAAAGATCCAAGTGACATATCAAATTGGCAGTGAATTATGATAAATTTACTGCACAATATTGATCGTCATTTAATCTATTTTTTTTCAAATATTGTCCCTTTTTTGAAAGGTGAGTTTTTAAATGAGAATTTGGTGAGCAATATATAACTTATACCACCAACAACAAAGCCGACAATCCATGTTAAGCTCACTTCATAAAATGCAGCTGCTGATCCAATAAGCATCGCTAGAATAGCAGCGGGGTTAAATCCAGCAAATTGACCGTTGTTATCATATAGTGTATTTACATCAATTTTTTGGCGACGTAACAGATAGTATTCCACCAACAAAATTGCCACAATTGGTCCCAAAAATGCGGAGTAAATTAGAATAAACAAACCTAATCCTTTTGCTGAGGTATCCTGAACAAGAACCCAAGGAAAAGAAGCGATAGCTAATAATCCTGTAATGGTTACTGCTACTTTATATTTAGCTTTTGTTAATAACGTAATTACGTAAGCTGGTGGGATGATATTAGCAACGATATTTACAGCAATGGTGCCTAATACAATAAAGGATGATACCACGATGGTGATATATGGATTATTTACTACAATCGCAAATGCTTTAACTGGATTAGAGTTACCTGTGACTGAAGCTAACATCACACCAATAGTAATAATAAAACCGTAAGCAACAAAAATTGGTAGAAAATAGAGGAGCCCCCTTTTTTTATCGCTAAAACCAGCTTTTAGTTCTCGTGAGTAATCAGCTGCACTAAGAAAAATTGCAGCGTAATTACCTAAGAACATCATAATGAAGCCGCAGAATGGTAATCCCCAAGTCCCTTCGGTATTTACCCATTTGTCTATAATAATCTCTTGATGATTATTGAGTAATATAATAAAGACATAAATTAACGCACAAAGAATAACAATTGAAATTAACGTTTCTACCCATTTTATTGCATGGAATCCATAAAGCGACAAAGCGATTTGGAAAAATTGTAAAATAAGAAAGCAGATAAATATATTATTAAAATCACCATTAGATAATATTCTAATAATTTCATTGAGCGCAGTTGCACCTATCCAACTTTGAAATCCGTACCAAACAATAGCAGGAATACCGCGAAGTAATGAAGAAATAATAGCGCCTTTTATACCAAATGACATGCGAAGTTGTACCACATAAGGAATACCTGTGCGATATCCTAAGCGATCATTAAAAACAAAAATCGTCGTAATAATCAATATTGCAATTAACGTTGCGGCAAAAGTTTGGAAAATATTCATGGTGGCAACACCAGCTACAACTAAGCTTGCACCTAAGGTCATATTACCCAAATTCATGCCATCGCCAATCCACATAAAAGAATAGGCTAAAGGATTCATAGTTCGATCTTTGCTAGATTTGGGTAATAAAGAACTATCAATCTGCATAGATGTATTTGGTGATTGTGCTGTATTATTCTTCATGACTTTCCTTCCCTACTTATTTCTGTCGTTTCAATTCCATTATTAACGCCGAATAAATTCACCTCTTGGTGTTGAATTAATACCGGCATTAATTTGATAAATAGTTTTGCCTCGTAATAATGTTTGAACAACTTGTGCACCAATTTGTCGTCCTACATAAGGACTAAATTTATTACGATATTCGAGATCTTGTTCTTTTAATACATAGCTAGAATGAGGTTTAATAAAGATGATGTCAGCATCTTTACCTACTTGAATTGAACCTTTAGTTGGTAAGTTGTATCTTTCAGCTGGGTTTTTAGCGATGATATCGGCAAATTGTTTTAATGACATACCTCGTTTTTGTACGGCTTCATCAAACATAATATCCACATTATTTTGAACACCAGAAATTCCGCCCCAAGCATCAAAGGCATTGGCTTTGTCTTTTAAATCGTAAGTACATGGTGAATGGTCAGACACCGCAGTGATGATGTGGCCAGCAAATAGATATTTCCATAATCCTTCTTGAGCTTGCTGATCACGGATTGGTGGTGAACATTTTGCAATTGGTCCAATAGCATCCAATTGGTCTGTAGTAAAATAGAGGTAATGGATACAGGTTTCGCACGTCACATTAATGCCTTCTTGACGAGCTTTGATAACCTCTTCAACTCCTTCTGGACAAGCGACATGGCATATATGAATTGGGCACCCAGTTTGTTTAGCGAAAAAGATTGCTCGACGAATTGCTTCAACCTCAGTAAATGCCGGACGGGTTGCTACATATTGTGATAATTTACTTTCGCCTCGTGCTTTAGCTTGTTGTCCTAAAATATCAGTAATTGCAGCATTTTCTGCATGGATAGCTAGCACTTTACCGGTTTTAGCAATTTGGCGCATTCCTTCCCATAATGCGTAATCATTTACATTGGCAAAATCACCGTCAAGGTTTGGATCACCACAGGTTGCCATAAAACATTTAAATGCCGCGACACCTTCTTCGACTTGTTCTGCAATACCATTATTGGTCAGGTTATAAGGAACTAATCCACCATAAGAAGCTACATCGACATAAAGTTTTCCCTCACCAGCAGCATATTTGGTACGAAGAGTTTCGCCACTAGTAGTGGCAGGGAGTTGGTTAAGAGGCATTTCAACAAAGGTTGTTACGCCACCTTTTGCACATGCTTTTGTTCCTGTGATATAGCCTTCCCACTCATGACGAACACCACCAGGTTCACTAATATGAACATGAATATCAACCATTCCGGGACTAACAATTAAGCCATTAGCATCAATAATTTCATCGGCTTGCACTAAATTAGGGCCAATTGCTGCAATTTTGCCATTTTTTATTGCAATATCGGTATAAATTTCGCCAGATTCGAGAATGACAAGACCATTTTTAATAATGAGATCGTACTGCATAATAATTTTCCCAACTAAATTGATTACAAATTAGACACATAATCATTCATATTATCAGTATTATTTGTTTTATCAAATTTTCATAATAATCTTTATATTTATGCAATAAACGTGCCACTAAATCAAAAAGTAAGTCATAACTGACATGATTTGGTTTTCTGTAAGTGTAATTGCACTAAAATGATCCATTTAAATCAGTTTGGTTAATTTTTTTGCACCATTTTGGGTGATTAGATAGGAAAATCGAATAAAACATTGGAATGATTAGATTATGTGCCTTACATTAAAGTTAACCTTTGGGTTATCGCTACTAATGTAAGGCCTTGAAAATATTATTTAGTAGCTACAGTAAAACGTTGTTTAATGTGTTTTGCATTCTCCGCTTCATCGATCATCGCGATTGCATAGTCAGCATAGCTGATTTGACTTTTCCCTTGGCTATTAACCAAAATTTGCTCGCCACCAACAATATAATGACCAGTTCTTGGTCCGTCAGCAATAAACTCAATTGCTGGGCTTAGATAGGTCCAATTTACATCATTACAAGTTCTTAATTGATCTAAAGCTTTTGCCATGTTATTGGCTAATGGTTTAAATTCATCTGGGAAATCCGGAGAGTCAACTAAACGAATAGTATGCTCAGGATTGACATATAAACTACCTGCACCGCCAACAACTAATAAACGATTAGGTTTACCGCTTAAAATATCAGTTAAGTGTTTTAAGCTAGTTTGATGTTGTGGAAGGGTTTCTGGTGTCCATGCTGCAAAAGCATCAATAATGACATCAAAAGGTTTCAAATCTTCATAAGTTAGATCAAACAGATCTTTAACTAGAATTTTTGCCTTAGGGTCAACATGAGCGTTGGGATTACGAACAATCGCCGTTACATCATGTCCACGCGCAATTGCTTCTTTAACTATCAGACTACCTGACTTACCACTAGCACCAATAACCGCAATTTTCATTTTTTACTCCTTTATTAATTTATAAGTATTGTTTGATTCAGGTTTTAAATTGGAAAAATCTTTTAACAATTTGATATTTTTAGGTTAATATTCTAAGTATCTATTGTAAAGTAGGTACCAAGCAGTAATATAGTTACCGAAATGATACTGTTATTGAATTTAAAGGATTTTTAACTAATGTCACTCAACGGAATTTTACCTCCTTGCCCTGTCGAAATTACCCTTATGTTAATGGGTGATAAATGGAAAGTCTTAATCGTTCGTGATTTATTAACAGGTACAAAACGCTTTGGAGAATTAAAAAAATCACTAAACGGTATATCTCAAAAAGTCTTAACCCAACATCTAAGAACAATGGAAAAAAACGGCTTAGTCAGCCGCAAAGTTTATGCCCAAGTACCACCTAAAGTGGAATACACATTGACCGATGTCGGGCAAAGTTTAAAACAAGTGCATGATGCTATGTTAGCGTGGGGAAGTGCTTATAAATCAAAACAAAGTGCTAATAAATAGGTTTCATTTATAAAATAATTTTTCTATTTATACATAAGTAATGTTAGTAAACTAATAGCATGATTTTCATTAAGCAAAAAATTATGGCTAATTAGCCTCAAATTTAGAACATATGAAATAAAATTCATCCGGCTTTGAATCTTTATCCTGACCAATAACGATTGTATCTGGGTAAAGATTATTGTCAGTAATAGGGGTAATTTCCTTTCGGAATATATCGGTATCATCCAAAGGAATGGGTTCTTCACAGCTGCGTAATATAGGGTTAACCTCAATCAATTTAGCGAACTTGTACATATCACCTTTGGCTTTAGCATAAAAAGATGTGACAAAATTATCGCTTTCATAACGAATCATATTAACCCATACATTCTTAACTTTGATAGGTTGCTCAAAATAGTATTCGATTTCATTTATACTATCTTGTTTTTTTATAGTAATTTTTTGTTTTGCAAGTTCAGCAATGATCTTTTTATCTTCTATGGCAAAAGGCTTTGACTGACATAATAAAGCTGATCTAAATTGTTCTGTTATATTCTTCGTGTCATCACTAGACGCATAGCCAGATAAACTCAAAAAAAATAGCGTGTAACCTAAAAGTAAATATGATTTTTTCATAATTCATTGTCTATATAAGGTTATTAATGCTTTGTTGATTCATTTAAGTTTTATTTCTCTATAAAATCTCAATCCAATTATAAATGAAGAATAAGTAATAGTTAATAATTTTGATATTAACTTACTAGCCACCCTATCGCCATTTTGTTAAAACTATATTACTATGATTTAATTGATTTTCATTCTAAAAATTGATTATGAATAAGCCATCACCGAATTTAACCATTAAAGATATTGCCAAATTGAGCGGGGTAAGTAAATCCACTGTTTCGCGAGTTATTAATCACGACCCAATGGTGAAGGAATCGACACGTAACAAAGTGATGGCAATTGTTGAACAATATCAATTTACCCCATCCAAATCAGCTAGAGCAATGCGTGGTTATGGTAATAAAGTGATTGGTATAATTGTTACTCGCCTAGATTCCATATCCGAAAATCATGCAGTTCGAAACATGTTGCCTGTTTTTTATGCAAATGGGTATGATCCGATTATCATTGAGAGCCAATTTAGCCCGCAAAAAGTCGAAGAACACCTGACAATGTTAAAAGAAAAGCAAGCTGACGGTGTAGTGATTTTTGCTTTTACAGGATTGAATAGCTCTCGACTGGCATTTTGGCAAGATAAATGTGTGGTTATTGCTAGGCCTTTTTCTGATTATACTTGCATTTGTTATGATGATGTAGGGGCGGTAAACAAAGCATTAACCTATTTATATCAAAAGCATAAAAAAATTGGCTATATTGGTATTACTAAACAAGATCAGACTACTGGTGAATTACGCTACCAAGCGTACACTAATTTTTGTCATACTCATAAACTTAAGCCAAATGCGGTGCTTGGCAAATTAAGCTATTATTCTGGTTATGAGCTTGCCGAGTCAGTATTGGTTGATTCACCAACAGCAATCATTTGTGCTACCGATTCAATTGCTTTAGGTCTAAATAAGTTCTTATCTGAAAAAAATATCAATAATATTGTTGTTATTAGCATTGGTAGTAGTGAGCTGCTTAAATTCTTGTTTACCAAAACGATTACTGTCGATCTTGGTTTTGATAAAGCTGGTACTTATGCTGCAAACGAGTTATTGCAAATACTACAAAGTGGAGCAAAACCTAAAATTATTACGGTTCCTTCCCAAATACTCATTTAATTATTTTTGAGTGATATATTGCCTAAAATTGTGAGGTTTATCACAAAAAGGGAACGTTCCCATTTATTTAAATAATAATTCAATTTATGCTTAATTGTTACCAAATTAGGGTCGAAATAATTAAAAAATTTTGGCTTAAATTGAAAATAAGGAGACTTAACAATGGCAAAAGCACCTAAAGTTTCAACAAAATCAATTATGCAATTGATTGAACTTGTTGGAGGAAAAGAAAACATTGCTAGTGTTACCCATTGTTTGACAAGATTAAGGTTTGCGCTTGCTAATCCCAAATTAGCCAATGTTGAAGCGATTGAAGGATTGTCTTTTGTCAAAGGATGCTTTAATAATGCCGGGCAGTTTCAGGTTATTATTGGAACGGATGTGGATAGTTATTACAAATTATTGATTGAGCAATTAAATATTGACGAAGCGACCAAAGAGCAAACAAAAGCCGCAGCTAAACAAAATATGTCATGGTTTGAACGGTTAATCTCAAATTTAGCTGAAATTTTTGTACCATTATTACCTGCACTGATTGCGGGTGGTTTATTACTCGGCTTGCGTAATGTAATTGGTGAAATGCCAACTATTAACGATAAACCGCTTACTGACACGTATACTTGGTTGGTACCTATTCATAGTTTTCTTTGGTTACCGTGTGAAGCGATTTTCCACTTTTTACCGGTGGCTATTTGCTGGTCTACAGTCAAAAAAATGGGCGGTTCTCCTGTGTTAGGGATTGTTTTAGGCATAACACTGGTTTCTCCACAACTGATGAATGCTTATAATCTAGGGAAAATCGTTCCTGAAGTGTGGGATTTTGGTTGGTTTACGATTCAAAAAGTCGGCTATCAAGCACAAGTGATTCCATCTATTTTTGCCGGTTTGGCATTGGGATGGATCGAAACTCGATTACGTAGAATTGTCCCTAATTACCTAACTTTAGTGATTGTCCCAATCGTATCACTACTATTAGCCGTCGTCCTTGCACATTTTCTTTTAGGGCCAATCGGACGAATGTTAGGCAATGGTATTGCTTATGTGGTTAAATACTTAATGACTGGTGATTATGCCTTCATTGGTTCGGCAATTTTTGGATTCTTTTATGCACCGTTGGTTATTACTGGAATTCACCATACTACATTAGCTATCGATATGCAGATGACAGAAAGTATGGGCGGTACACCAATTTGGCCAATCATTGCTTTATCCAATATTGCTCAAGCTTCAGCCGTTGTTGGCATCATTTTGATCAGTCGAAAACATAATGAGCGCGAAGTTTCCATTCCTGCTGCTATATCCGGCTATCTAGGTGTTACTGAGCCAGCTATGTACGGTATAAACTTACGCTATAAATTCCCAATGTTTTGTGCCATGGTCGGTGCGGCTAGTGCTGGATTAATCTGTGGTTTATATGGTGTATTATCTAATGGTATCGGTGTGGGAGGATTGCCTGGTATCTTATCAATAAAACCTGTTTATTGGTCAATTTATGCCTTAGCAATGCTAGTAGCGATTATTGTTCCAATCGCATTAACCATCATTGTTTATAAAATAAAACAGAAAAAAGGCACACTAAATATTCAATAATGATAATAAATAGTAATTCACCCGTTTTATGTGAATTTAATTTTACTGATTAAAAATAAAGAGCAAACAATGAATACGAACGAAATCCCTTGGTGGCAAAATGGTACTATTTATCAAATCTATCCCAAAAGTTTTCAAGCCAGTGGTGCGAGTTCAACGGGGGATTTATTAGGTATCATAAGTCGATTAGATTATCTGAAAAATCTGGGAATTAGTGCGATTTGGTTAACGCCAATTTATCCCTCTCCGCAAGTTGATAATGGTTATGATGTATCGGATTATTATGATATTGATCCGGCTTATGGCACGATGGACGACTTTGAATTATTGGTTAAGCAGGCGCATGAACGTGATATCCGTATTATGATGGATATGGTATTTAACCACACTTCAACAGAGCATCCATGGTTTAAATCCGCCTTAGATAAAACCAGCCCATTTCGATCGTTTTATATTTGGAAAGATGCCAAAGCTAACGGCTCAGAACCCAACAATTGGCGGTCAAAATTTGGCGGTAATGCTTGGCAGTGGCATGAGCAATCAGGACAATACTATTTACACCTGTTCGCAAAACAGCAAGCCGATCTCAATTGGGAAAATCCAACCGTTCGCCAAGAGATTAAAAACGTCTGTCAATTTTGGGCGGATAAAGGCGTCGATGCATTAAGGCTTGATGTGATTAATTTGGTCTCTAAACAGCAAGACTTTCCGGATGACGTGAATGGTGACGGACGAAGATATTATACAGACGGCCCGAAAATACACGAATTTTTGCAAGAGATAAGCCAAGATGTTTTTCAACCTAATGGTTTAAAAACAGTGGGTGAAATGTCGTCTACTACGCTTGAAAACTGCCAAAAATATGCCGCATTGGATGGCAAAGAGTTGACCATGACGTTTAATTTTCATCATTTAAAGATTGATTATCCAAATGGGGAAAAATGGACGCAGGCTAAGCCTGATTTACTTGAACTCAAAAAGATACTTGGCTATTGGCAAAAGGGTATGCACGGTAAAGCGTGGAATGCGATTTTCTGGTGTAATCACGATCAACCTCGCATTGTGTCACGTTTAGGTAATGAAGACCAATACCACAGCGAATCGGCCAAAATGCTGGCAATGATTCTTTATGGACTACAAGGCACGCCATATCTTTATCAAGGTGAAGAGATCGGGATGACCAATCCCCATTTTACCGATATTTCGCAATATAAAGATGTGGAAAGTCTTAACATCTATCAAGAAAAAATTGCCGAAGGGATGTCAGAGTCTGATATGTTAGCGATTCTTGCCAGTAAATCACGAGACAATAGCCGAACGCCAATGCAATGGGACAACACCGCCAACGCCGGATTTAGCCAAGGTAAACCTTGGATTGAGGTGGCAAACAATTACCCGAAAATTAATGTTAAAGCAGCGCTTGACGATCCTAATTCCATTTTTTATTGCTATCAAACTTTAATCACATTACGAAAAACATACCCGATCTTTATTTTCGGTGACTATCAAGATCTAACGCCTGATAATGCTGATTGTTGGTGCTATATCAGACATTGGAATAATCAAACGTTACTTGTGATAGCCAATCTGACCGAAAATACGGTTAAATGGCAATTGCCTAAAGCGTTAGAAAATAGTCATTGGCAAAGATTGCTAGGTAATTATGAAAACCAAACTGTATTAAAGCCAGAAATGGAGTTGCAACCTTATGAGGCTATGTATTGGTTGCATCTATTATAATTTATACATCGAAAAAGAGGGAATGATTCAAAATAAATCTCTTGAATTAAATGGTTTGGTAGATAAATAGTGTAGTGTTTGTTATAAAAATAAACACTTATACTCTTATTGCTTAGAGATTGATAATAATGATTACAATCTACTTATAAGCTGATTATTTTTTAATATTTAATGTCAATTATAAAAAATACCCCTGCATATTAATTAAAATTTGTAATAATTTAGATCAACTACTTTTGATACAGCTTACTTATTAGCAAAATAAATTAATCAGTGTAAATATTAAAACGGTATAGACTCCACAATATTTTTTACAAATAGAACAGTTTTGGTTAGTTGTGTTTTTTCTTATTTCTATCATCTTGGTGATTGTTTCTAAGACAAAACAACATATAAAGAATAATTGCGCCAATAAAGTTTAAAAGATAACCCCAACAAACAATAATAAACCATTCTATACCAAGCAATGGCAAAGCAATGGGTAATACAGTTGTAGCTATTAATAAATAAAAAATTGAAAAAAATGTTATATAATTAAGCAGTTTATTGAAATAACAGAATTTTTTACTCATTAAAAAATGAGTGAACATAAATTTGCGTTCATTTGATTTATCTTCTTTATCAATAAAAAACAGAATGATTTTTTTAATTATTTTTAATATAAAAATAAATACAGCACCAATTAAATTGATAAATGAATAAAACAATATTGGTAAAGTAACAACCAAGCAAAATAAGAAATCAGTATCTCCTGTACAAAAAATACAAAGGTACAAAAGAAATAAATGACCTAGTGCATATAAAAATAAACTAAAAAAAGTTATCGAAGTATGATCATTTTGATTCATATCACTTTGGGGAATAAATATTTGCACAATAACACGAAAAAAAACGTATAACGATATAACTATACAAACAATATTTAGAACTAAAATCAGTAAGGTACCACAAAATAACAATACTCCTTTATTAAATACTAGCAAAGCATATGGGGCTTCTATTAATATTCGAATAGTGTGCATTACTGTAAAACAAATTAGTGATAACTTCAGTAAATCATTTGAATTGAAGATTAAATAATTTTGTCTATCCCTTTCCATTTCCATTATTCCTTAATTTTATGAAGTACTTTATGCATATTACTCATTATCATTGATAATGTGTTACTTAAGTATGATTATTTACATTAAAGTAGCATACACATCTCAATAATTTTAACATTAGAATCATTGATGCCAATGTTAAAATTTAATTCACTAATCTGTAAAAAAATCACATCAGTTTATATGCTTAACCAAATTTGCCGATAACGTTGGCGTCGCTTTACTCGGCAATAATTCGCCAATATGGAAAACCCTTGCTTTTCCATTATCCACAGAAAACAGGACTTCCATTTAGCGGCGGTATTGGAGTTAATCCCTAATTGCTGATTAGCGGTTTTAAGGGTTTCACCTTGTAGCAATAAGTCAACAAAAGGCAACCACAGTTCGCAATGAGATAAATGATTTAATTGATATTTTTTGAGCGGATTAAACGTACGTCGACAGCTTCGGCAACGAAAATTAAGGCGGTGACCAATACGAACCGTCAGAGGTGATTCGCAATAATCGCAAGGCATGACGGTTGTACTGAGCAAATCTTTAAGCCATGATTTAAATGCTTGCGCTTGCTGACTGACCTGGTCAGGGGTGGTTTGCTCAAGGTCTAATACCGCTTGATAAAGGTCAGGCTCATGCTGTTCCAGCAATTGTCGAATAACATTATCCCGCCTACGAGCTGCTCGTGGTGACAGGTTGAATTGAGCAGCAATAAAACTGTGGGGCTGAGCCGTTAAGGTATACGCAGCAATATCAATCAGCAATGATGTAGGTTTAAGGCACTGGCATAAAGGACTTGCTGCAACTAACTTGGGCAACTGATGCAAAAATCGCTCTGCAGCAGGCTGTTGCTTACTCGGTAAAATTGCATGATACATTATTACGCTCCTTATAACGGTATAGACTCCTCAATAATTTTCACAAACACTATAACCTAAAAAATAAACAGTTGGAATTGTTTAATTAACGACTGCCCAGCCTAAACAGAATATGCTATATTATTTTTTAACTGATTTTACAAGGTGATACGATGGATATAAAACTCACCAAGCATGATGAAGGCACGGACGATGTGTACAGCATTATGCAACGTGTGTTATTGCGTGATAACCAAATCGACCAAGAAAAAGAACATCTTTGTATGATTGGGATGAATCAAGCTGGTTATATCCTGTATATTGAACTGATTGCACTTGGCAGTTATAAATCGGTCGACGTTGAACCGATGAATGTATTTCGTGTTGCGGTAATGAAAAACGCCTCACGGGTGATATTAGTTCACAACCATCCGTCAGGATCGCTGACGCCGTCGGATGCCGATAAAGATATCACCGATCGCCTCATTCAAGTTGGACGTATTCTAAATATCGATCTAATCGACCATCTAATCATCACCCCAAAATCCTATATCAGCTTCCGCAGTACCAAACTTATGGACGAGTTAGAACAAAGCCTAAAATACGTCCCAACTTATCAAGTGGTTGAACGCATCCGTAAGGAAGAAAAGTTGATTGCTAAAGAGAAGTTGGCGGTTGAAAGGGATAAAACAAAAACAGCTCAACAGAAAGCGAAAGAAATAAAAGTAAAAGCTGAGACTGAAAAGAAAATATTGATTACTGCTTTGTTGTAAAAAGGTGTTTCGGTTGAAGATATTGCTAAGATTTTGGGGATAACGGTGAAGGGGGGAGAGGGTTGTTAGTAAAAACGCTTAAATTTTGTTTAGTAAATATTCAAAATTTTTATTTTTTTGAAGTATTATAATCACTAAGTTATCTATTTTATATGAATAATGGTATCCATATGGATTCAATAAAAAATGAACTTTTACTTGCGCAACAAGATAATTGTTTATTAGTTACAATTGCAGATCTATTGATTAAAAAACTTTCAGATGAGTCAAAACTGATATTAATTATTAAAGATCTACATAGTTCAGGAAAAATCAATATTATTGATGCAATATTAAACTACAATAAAGACAGTTTTACCAATAAACGTCATCAATTATATTGTTTAAATATTTGGTTAGATAATTTATTAATGGAGTTAGATATTGATCTCCTTACATTAATGAAATGCTCACTAATTATTGAACAAACTATGGCTATTCGGCGATTATGTAGTGAAGATCAAAATAAGGCTGAACAATTTTTTAATTTAGTCTTAGCCAATTTGGATGAATTTGGTAGTTTACTCTCAACATCTGTAAGCACATTTGATATAAATACCTTTAATTATCGAATTACTAATTTAATAAATATTATTACAGATCCTAAAATAGATATTTCAATAAAACAGCAACTATTGTTTACATTATCCCAATTATCTTTCATTGGTAATATTGAAGATAAAGATATTAATCAGATTCTAAAAAAAGTAGAACAGATAATTGATCAAAATGATAACAGTTCAATACATGGTAATATTCTTTATTTGCTTGTAATAATAAGTGTTCATTTCCTAAATAAAGAAAAAATAATAACTAATTTAGCGGATAAAATTTGGTTAAAACAAGATGATAATGTAATACAAATAACAGCAGGCCTTATTTTTAATATCAAAAATATTCCCAACTATTTAACCAATAAAATTGTAGATCAGATCATTAAGCTAGATCTTTTAAATTTAGAGAAGTGTCTCACAAGAATTGATCTAAGCATAAAAAAACTTTTTGAATCTAATGTCATCAAAGCATGTTTTTTACTAGAAAATTTGTTAATAAAAGATCGAAATAAATTCTTGTTAACATCTTTTGAATCAACTTTGTATTCAATTTCAGAATCAGAAAAGCTTTCTAATTATCTAATCACAAAATGGTTACTATCATCTGAATATATATTACAAAGAAATTGTTCTGATATTATTAATCATCGGCATAAAGATGATAAAACAATAACTGTCGATACCTTTTTTTTGGATTTGAACAAAAAAAACATTTGTTTATTCCTTGCTCAGAAAGTTTGTGGTTGGTTATTTTTTTCTCCAACATCAATAATCAGTTTTATATTGACATTATTAGACATTGTTCAAAATAAAAAAGAAAAAGATAAAATTATTAACTTGCTTTTTAGCACTGTAGTTCTTAACTATCCAAATACTTTCCAAGATTTCATTGATGAACATAGAAAATCATTTACACCCAAAATAAAAAAAATCACCTCTAATTTAGTAGAAAAATATAAAGATTTTTTAAAAATTAATGAGATTGAAGAAACTATTTCTGAACTTCATCCAAGTTTGCCCCAAAAAGAGAAATACCATAAATATCGATGTGATATAAATGATCAAATAAATGAGAATGTTCGTAAAAACTCATTGTTTGGAGAAGCAATACCAACAGTTATAAATTTGTATGGAAATAATTCTCTTTATTATTGTGGTGGTATAAATGGTGGAAGCAAAGCTCTTCAAAAAACACCTATGCAAAAATATAGCTACTCATCCGAATTACCATTACAAAGTGTTGTTGATAATAGTAGTTTAGAGTATCTTTTGTTTACCTTTCGAGTACAGGAATATATCTTATGAAATTAATTATTCGAGAATATTTAAAAACCTTAAACGAAAGAGATGAACTTGATGTTTTAGTCCCAAATCTATTATCTCAAATGGGCTTAACTGTTTTTTCCAAGCCCGGAAGAGGGAATAAACAATATGGCGTTGATGTTGCTGCATACGGTAAAATAGGAAAGGAAAAGCCAAAAGTCTATTTATTTTCCATTAAAGCAGGAAATCTAAGCAATCAGGACTGGAATAGTGGAAATAAAAATGATTTAAGACCCTCCCTAGATCAAATTCGCGAGACTTATATTCGTTGTCATCTCCCTCCTAAATATAAGGATAAACAGATTGAAATTTGTTTATGTTTTGGTGGTGATTTGCAAGAGGATGTTAGGGTTGATGTCACAAGCTACGAAGATAAATATCAAGAAGAAAATATCACTTTTTCTGAATGGAATGGTGAAGTTTTATCTTCATTAATTGAAAAGCACTTCTTAAGAGAGCAATTGCTTCCAAATGAATGTCAAAGCCTTTTGAGAAAGTCTCTAGCAATGATCGATATACCCGAATCTTCCCAACAATATTTTTCTCGTCTAACTCATTTATTAATTAATAAAAAGTTCAAAAATGATGACGAATGTCTAAAAGCAGTCAGGCAGTTATATCTTTGTTTAGGTATTTTAATATCTTGGTCTAAAAGTGAAAATAATCTTGAAAGTGCATGCCTAAGTAGTGAACAGTCTTTACTTATTCTATGGGATAAAATAAAAAAATATTACAATATAAAGAAAAAAAATAAGAAAGTTAGTGGTATTTTAGAGTTATTTCAGTTCTATTGGATGTTAACCTTAAATATCAATAATACTTTTTTAGATACAAAAATTCTTCCTCACGTTAATAAATATTATGGGTTATCAAAAGCAATAAAATCAATTTGCCCAATAGATATAAACCTAAAATTATTTGATATATTAGGAAGATTAGCATTATACGGCTTTTGGAATAGTTTTATATTTACTAAATTATCTTTAGAGGAACGTGATGGTGATTTTGGACAAAGTTTAATTCAAAAACTACATTACTATAGAGATGCAATTATTCTTTTTATCAGCAACAATCAAATATTGTACTCACCATGTTTAGATGAGCAAGCCATTGATATTTCATTAGCGGTGCTTTTTCTTGTAAGTTTGCCTGACACAAAACAATTTATTCACACTTGGTTATCTGGAATGACAAAATCCATTGGATTTCAACTAGGTCAACATCTTATATACCCTTGTATATTTAAAGATTATGAAAAACTCATCAGACACCCTAAAAATATGAGTGATGAATATAGAAAAGAAGCAACAGCTAGCAGTATTTTATATCCCTATATTGCTTTATTTGCTTCTTTATTTGATCTAAAAGACGTATATAAAGATATTCAGGACATCAAAAACTTGATAATACAACATTGTAATTTTCAACTATGGTATCCTGATTCAACATCTGAAGATTTATTTTATACTAATGAAGATCTTCATGGTAGTTCTTTAAGCTCTTTAAACATTAAACAAGATCCTGAGCAATTTTTGGCGGATGTTTTGAATGTTTGCGATAGTGAACCTTATTTTAAAGAGCTTAGTGCTATAAAATATGGAATTAACCCGATAATACTAACCGCTTGTCGGCATTATCGCTTACCTATTCCAATAGATTACTTTAAATTTTTAATCAAAACTGAAACCAATTAAATATGTCCAAGCACAAAGAACTTATTGATGTAATACGAGGAATAACGAGTAGCTTTAATAGCCGGAATAATGACTTTCAAGGTTACTGGGCTTTAGGTATATTGTATCAATTTGCAAAAACAAACCATATTTTCTCATTAAAGTTCGATTTACTAAATCAGGTTGTTAAACCAGACACGGCATATTTTCAACCAATCGTATCTAAATATAATTCTAAACTTTACCGCTTATTGAATGCTAAAGATATCAATTCGCAATGCTTGAAAAGCGCGATCATTACAATCGATTTTGACCATTACACTAAACATCACGATCACATCAAATATCCAGTTGGTGCACCCTATGTTATGATTGGCGAACTCATTGATAATCGTGGAAAAATATTTAAATCAACAGTATATGGAAAATGCCAACCTCATGATCCAACTAAAGAACAACAAAGTAGTCGAATTAATAAACATTAGACTAAACTTTTGCCCTTACACCCCACGCGCAGTGGAACGGGGAGCCGGAGGGGTTCGTTGGAAACCTTCGTTCGCCTGAACACCTGAACTTCAATATTGCACGGCGGCTTTCAAGGCGAACCCCATTGCAATAACCTAAAGGGAGGATCTGTAAGAATCTTATTGAAGAGAAAACTAATGCAATTACGACGCTTAGTAAGTTTGGCAATTTAAAGTTGATAGTAGTAAAGATTAAATAAAAATCGAGGATTTCATTAATCACATTAGCATCTTTTCGACATTCGACATGTGCCGTTGCTTTGATTTGATCTTTAATGGTAAATCTGTTTCTCGTCGCTGTTGGGTTTATCATTCACAACACAATGTGAACAGGAGCAGAAACTATCTGCTTTGACCAGTTATTGTAAAATAGAGCTTTTTGCAGTTTCGAGAACGAAAAAACAGAAGAGTAATGATGCCGACAGGCTGAAAAAATATTTGGTGGGCTGAGTTGGGATGAGATTAACAGCCCCTAGAGCAAATTAGAGATCATGCATTAAAGACCAAATAATTGCTTCACCATTTGTTGATTGTATTTATCCTGACCACGCCAATAAGTGGCATATACCCAATCGTGTTTTCCCCTTGTTGGGCGTTCATAAGAAGCGGGTTGTAAAATCCCCACACAAGCCAAAATTTCAATAACGGTGTTACGTTCATCCTGATTGGATTTAAAGTTAGGCACATCCGTCAGTTTATCACTTAGTGAACCCGGGTAATCATCTTGCTGACAGGATGCAATAATGGCTAATATCCCTTTTAAAATAGCTATATCATCTTTGGTCGGTTCAGAGATTGCCTGTTTAGTGAATTGCATGAGATCAAAGTAGGTATAAAGTAAATCACCATGACGCACTCCCCCCCACTTTATTCGTTCAAAGTTTAAGATATTTAAATCTGCTTTGACGTAGTTTTCATTACCAATCATGCCATATTTGAGATCACGGCAGACCTGACACGTATGGGATGAATGAATCATTTGGCCATCTTGATAAGATTGACCAGACACGACTGGCGTATATTGATGCGCTGTCATTAATTTGGCGATAAAGTATGATGCAATACCTGAGCGCCAATCAAGTCGCCGCGTTGATAAGCTGCTCAAAAAGGCCTTGGCAACGTGTTCAAGAGTGATTGTGGAGACGATGTCTATGATTTTATTGACACAATCATCGTGTGATATGGTAATGGGATCAAACATTAATCCTTTTTCTTTCGCATACGCGAAGTCGCTCGGCTCTGTTTTTATCTCCTTTCTGTCTTTCCAGCCATTTTTCCAATAGGTTTGAAACAGAATCTTTTTTGCTTTTTTGTCCATTTAATCACCGTATTTGTCTATTTTACTTTGAATTAGAACGAGTGAGCGCCCTAGCCATTGAATTTAACTTATTGCGATAAATGATCAGATTCAGCAGTGATGTGATGTTTTTTTACTGCAATTAGCTTCGAACCGTCATTCAAAGTCACGTGCTAATCTTTAGCAAGCAAATAGTGTGTTAACACTTGCCTAAGCCCAAAGCCAAATTTCGAAAGCATAGGAAAACCTTCCCAATATTTGGATTGAAAAATACAAATCATCACCCAAAATGATCTGCTGTTTTTTGCATATCAATCTGCCAAGGTTGACCATCAATAACACCTTTTAAGATTTAAATAAACTTCATCAATTTATCGGTGAGTTTGCTATTTTAAAGCAAATGAGCAAGTCATAAAAATAAATTTATCAGACTTACTATATCAATTTTGTCCTTTACAAATAAATAATCAGCGTATAGAATTCACCCGCTTTCCTGAATAGTGCTGCTGCAGGAAAACAGTAATTATCTTCTCAATTTGAGGAAACGCTTTTTTATTGTTTTCTAGGTGGCTATTATGTCTACATTTTCCCGTTTACAAAAACGTTTGTCCCGTCTTGGGATTGAAAGTCATTTTAATAATGATATTTATACTTTAAATAAAGAAAATACTTCTGCTCAGATTTTGTTACCGAGTCCATTGCCATTAGAGCAAAAAGCGGTAGAACAGCTACTGAACTTTGTATCTGTGAGCGTTCCTAATAGTGTAGGGAAAGTTTGCATGGCTCGTGCTACACCTGATTTTCATCCGGGTGCGGTTGCGCCTGTTGGTAGTATTGTTGCAACTACACAGGATTTAGTTATTCCGGCAGCAATTGGTACCGATATTAATTGCGGTATGCGGCTTTTTACCACGGGTTTAAGCTTTGATCAGGTGTGTGAACAAAAATCGACAATTATTGCACAATTAAAACGTGTGTTATTGCAAGATGAGCGTGATGTACCTGTTACGCCGCAATCTTTTCAGGCATTATTCGATCAAGGTCTTGCAGCATGGTTATCGGCATTACCGCAGCAAGGTTTGTGGAATTCAGTTAATTATGAACGATTACACGCAGAGCTTAATAAAATATCGGGTAATCACTTAATTAAGGCAGATAGTCAGTATGCACCTGAAGCCTTTTTTGAAAAGCGCGATATTATTCGCCCTGCGAGTTTAGGTACAGTCGGATCTGGCAACCATTTTGTCGAGTTACAAATTGTTGATGATATTATCGATCGACATTTAGCTTATCAATTAGGTCTTGAAAAAAATAGTGTTGTCGTCATGATTCACACTGGATCGCGTGATGTCGGTTTTTACATTGGTCAGCGTTGGCAAGATAAAGCAAAAGCTTTATGGCCGACTAATGAAAAGCAACCAAAATCAGGATTGTTTGGTTTAACAGATAGTCACGCACAAGCCTATTTACAAGCTATGGGCGTTGCTGCGCGTTATGCTTGGATTAATCGAATTGTGATTACCGAATTGATACGTAAATCACTTGCAACTATTTTTCATCAAGATGATAGTCAACTCGTGGTCGACATTTCGCACAATATCATTTTGCCTGAACATGAGATGAATATTCATCGTAAAGGGGCAACGCCGGCTTATGCTGGTCAGATAGCTTTAATCCCTGGCTCAATGGGTGCTCACTCTTATGTGGTAGTAGGTAAAGGTAATGCAGATTGGTTATGGTCTTGTTCACACGGTGCAGGTCGAGCAGAAAGACGACAAGCTATGCGTAGCAAAAAAGTCGAATATGATAAGGTTAATTTGCCATGGCAATGTATTACCTTAAAAGAAGAACGGCTACGTGAAGAGGCGCCCACAGCCTACAAACCGATCACACCAGTGATTGACGCACAACAAAACGCCGGTTTGATTCAAACAGTGGTTAAACTTAAACCGTGGGTTACGTTTAAGGTGTAATTTTTATACAACAACCGCATTGACTTGGCTTGATGCGGTTTTAAAAATTACTTTGTTTGCGCAAGCATTGGCTAAATCAGCAAAAAAACTCACAACAACTTGTTTATAGCAAACAATACCAAGCCAATAGTTATTGCTTATTAAAATTTGTAAAAAATATTGAGGAGTCTATACCGTTATCTGGTTTAAGGTTTCCAACATTTAACGGTGGAAACCTTAACAAGATTATATATAGTTTAAAAGGGATTTTTCTGCATTGAGCAACTTTATTCAACCGCTATCAATTCATTACCCAAATAGTATCAATACCCAGCCGCTAAACCATCCCCTCTCGGGTCGGTTGCGCCCATTAGTAGATGATGATTGGTATCGATAAGAATGGCACCAGCATGACCCATGGTATCGGTGTAATCATCAACAATTTGCACATCATGCCCACGTAATTTGAGGGAATGAATTACATCGTTAGGTATGCGCCCTTCAACTTTAAGATTATTGGAAGATGCACCCCATGTGCGGCCATATAACCATCTCGGTGCATTAATGGCATCTTGTGGTGTCATATCAAAATCAACAATTCGTGTCACAATTGCCGCTTGCGTTTGTGGTTGTCCTTCTCCGCCCATGGTGCCATAAACCAGATAAGGTTTATTATCTTTTAAAAGCATGGCTGGATTTAATGTATGAAAGGTGCGTTTATTTGGCTCTAAACGATTAATATGGTTAGGATCTAACGAGAAAAAACTACCACGATTTTGCAATAAAATTCCTGTATCTTTAGCAACAATGCCAGAACCAAAATCATGATAAATACTTTGAATAATAGATACCGCATTTCCTTCTGCATCAACAACACCAAACCAAACGGTATCGCCTTTAGGATCTAATGGCTTTGTTTCTACACAGCCCTTTTGCATATCAATCTGTTTTGCTTGTTGTTGACCATGTTGGGTAGATAATAAGAGATTAAGCGGGATCTGATTAAAATCGGGATCAGTAAGGTATTTATCTCGATCAGCAAATGCTTGTTTTGTTGCTTCAATTATTAAATGGTAATAATCCGCACTGCCTTCCCCCAAAGATTTTATATCAAAATTATTGAGTATATTTAGAATCTCTAACGATGCCATACCTTGTGTATTGGGTGGTAGATTATAGGCAGTATATTGTCGATAATTAACATGGATCGGGGCTACCCATGTAGCACGATGCTTAGCAAAATCATCTAAAGTCAATACACCACCATGGCTTTGCAGATCGTTGACAATATTTTTGGCAATATCACCCTGATAAAATTCCTTAGCGCCTTTATTTGCAATAATTTTTAATGTGTTAGCTAAATCGGGTTGTTTAAGGATTTCGCCAATTTGGTAAGCTTGCCCATCGTCTTTTAAGAATACTTTTTTAAACTCCGAAAAACGCTGTAAATTCCGAAACTCTTTGTCTTTTGGATCAATATTGATTGTTGTCCAATAATTTAGGCTAGGTGAAACCGAAAATCCATTTTCGGCATAATCAATTGCTGATGCAAATAACGTGTTCCACGGTAGTGCAGTTTTCATATTTTTAGAGGCATATTGGTATGCTTCATCCCAACCGGAAACCACCCCAGGAACGGTATTGGCTGCCAGATAGCCTCGCGACGGAATTTTATGGAAACCTTTATTTTTATAATAGTCTATCGTGGCCAAACTACCAGAACGACCGCTGGCATTTAGTCCTTTTAGTTCTTTGGTTTTAGCGTTGTAGATTAACCAAAAGTTATCGCCACCAATGGTATTCATTTGAGGATAAACAACAGCAAGCGTTGAGGCTACGGCAATCGCTGCATCAACCGCATTGCCTCCTTTGTGTAATACATCAATTCCAGCTTGAGTCGCTAAATAATTGGGGGACGTTACCATAACATTGGTCGTTATCGGGTTAAGACAACGGGAAGGGGTATCACAGTACTTTCCTGTCTCTGATAGCGGTATATCAGCAGCACCAGATAAAGGATTAATAAGCAATAAACTTAATAATATTGGGTGTCTTTTCCACATTTTAGTCGTTCCTCAATTGTTAACAGTAACATTTTGAGGAATGCATTTTCTATGCCAAGAATAAACTAATTAAATTTTGCAGCTAAAATGATTATGACCAATGACAATAATACCGATCTTAATTGCCTTATAATGCAAGCGGTGTTCCGCGATACTGCAAATCCGGCTGTTTAATCCATTGTTGAGCATCAATAATCGCGAGCTCTCGGGCATTTTGTTGTTTGGTGATATCAAGCACGTGATTGGCGGCATTGGCGGCGAGTTCAAAGGCGGTTAGTTGGGATTGTCCATTGACTAAATGGGCAGTAAACAGACTACAGATTAAATCCCCAACGCCTAATGGACGGTGTGGAAAATCATATAATGGTCGAGCCAGATGATAGCTTTGTGATGGTGTGGCTAAAATCATTTCAAATAATTCAGTCGTTTTACCGGCATGCAGCAGATTTTTAACCAATATGGCTTGAATCGGCTTATTTTGCAGTGTTTTTATCGCGTTAAGCACATCGTTAAAGGTTTTGATTTCCAGATTCGATAATATCTGTAACTCCAATAAATTTGGCGTGATATAGTCAGCGTATTTGATTGCTTGCTTAGTGAAGAAATCAATAATATTTTGTGGTAAGGAACTGCCTTTATTGATGTCGCCCCCCATCACCGGATCGCAAACATAAATCGCATTAGGATTATAAAATTTTATCTTTTTTACGGCCTCAAGGATCTCTTCACCTTGTTCGGCAAGTCCAATATAGCCCGAAATAATGGCGTCAATGGATGACAATACGCCAATTTTTTCCAAACTATTGACGATTCGAGTAATTTGCTGAGCGCCCAGCACAATGCCGTCATAATGTGGATAAACCGTATTACTCGATAACTGAACGGTGTGAATTGGCATCACTTCGACACCTTGCAATTGCATCGCTAGTGTCGCCACTTTATTACCGGCATAACCATAAACAACATTGGACTGAATTGATAAAACAGTTTTCATATATAGACCTTATTATTCATCATAATAACGATATTTGCTTAACAAGTAGATGCAGATAATGGATATCAGTGCTAAACCGCAATAAAATAAGGCTAAGGGTAACCAAAAACTTTTGAAGGTATAAATAACATAACCACCTATCATTGGAATTAAGCTACCAAAAATAGCCGCACATCCTTGATAACTCATTGATAACCCAGTATAGCGCATTCTGGCAGGGAAAATACGGCTCAAATACCCAGCTATTACACCATAAAAGCCGCTGTAGCAAATCACATTTAGCGAAATCCCAATAATAAAACTGGTTTTTGTGCCTGAATTTATAATCGGGAATAACAAGAATACCGATGCCATTGCCAATATTGCTGTACAAATCAAAAAGCGTGTTGCCGAGAATTTTTCTGACCAATAAGAGATAAACGGTTGAGCAACAAAATGGACAATAGCGATCCAAAACAGTGCATCAACTATCACTGATTTTTCGACACCAAGTACCAAAGTAGTATAACCAATCATTAAGGTATTGGAAAAGATACCGCTAAATGACAGCACATTAGCACCAATCGCTAATATTAATAATGGCAATGCTTTTTTAAATACTTCAATAATCGGTGCTGACTCTTGCTTTAAGTCCGCTTGTTTTTTAGATGCTTCAACAAAAACCGGCGATTCGGTTAACGTCACTCTAGCAATAATGCCAATAATTAACAAAATCGCACTGGCTAAAAAAGGAATACGCCAATAACCGCTATCAATCAGTTCATTAACAGGTAAACGAATAATATAAGAAAAAACCAGTAATGCTAAAATATTGCCTGCTGGGCTTCCCCACTGAGCAAAGGATGAAAAGAAGTTTTTCAATCCTTTCGGCGCATGTTCATTAGTCATCAATACGGCACCACCCCACTCACCACCAACAGCAACACCTTGTAAAACTCGCAACGCAACCAATAACGTTGGTGCCAAAATACCTGCTTGTTGATAAGACGGTAATAACCCAACAAAAGTGGTCGCCGTCCCCATTAAAAGCAAAGTGATAATAAGTGATTTTTTACGCCCTAAACGGTCACCAATATGCCCAAATAACATAGCACCTAAAGGACGGGATAAAAAACCTACTGCAAAGGTAGCAAACGCCCCTAAAATTTGTACAAACTCGTTATCAGACGGAAAAAATAGCTGACCAAAAATCAATACCGATGCTAACGCATAGATATAAAAATCATACCATTCAATAGTAGTACCAATAAAAGCAGCAAAAGCCACTTTTTTTGCAGATGAATTTGACATAAGTAAACCTTGGGTAGAGGAATGTATGACCAATAATGAATAATAAAACTAGCACAAAGCTATCAACATCACAATTCGTTATCTGAAAAGAGATTAAAAATTATATATAGAAATTTAATAATATTTCTATTTTATTAAATACGTTCAACTTGATGTATGCGAATTAATTATAACACTTTAGCTTTGGGCTTCCGATAACTTTTATCTTATTGTAGTGATAACATCTTCCATCAACTTTGAATATGCACAAATCGCATAATGGTATATAAAATTGATATTTCCTTATTTATCGATAATCGCTTTTAATTAGATTTAATAAAAATATCGGTAAGGAATCATTATGGGATTGATCGCACCTCATGCTAGTGACAGTTTACAACCTTTACAGGTTGATGACGATGAACGTCTAGTCCTGCAACAATATGCAAAAAATTTACCAGCAATTACCTTATCCAGTCGTGAAACTGGAGATTTAGTCATGTTAGGCATCGGGGGTTTTACACCTCTGTATGGCTTTATGCGAGAAGAGGACTGGCGTAGCGTTTGCGATAATATGCATTTAGCGAACGGGGTTTTTTGGCCAATTCCCATAACCGTATCGGTGACCGATGCTCAAGCTGAAACCCTAAAATTAGGTGATGAAATCGCCTTAAAAACACCAGATGGACAGATAATCGGTATTTTGAATGTGGATAGCATTTATCGTCCAGATAAACAATATGAAGCTAATCAGGTGTTTACAACGACAGATCCAAGCCATCCTGGTGTTGCAATGCTGATGGCTCAACCACCGGTTAATTTAGGTGGTAAAGTCCGAGTTTTGCACGATAATGGCTTTAAAGCACAGTTTGGTCAATATGCTTTAACTCCACAACAGACACGGGAACGCTTTACTCAATTAGGTTGGAAAAAAATAGCGGCCTTTCAAACTCGTAATCCAATGCATCGTTCACACGAATATTTAGTTAAAACCGTGTTAGAACTTTTTGATGGTGTGCTTATCCATTCATTATTTGGTAACTTAAAACCGGGCGATGTACCGGCCAACATTCGTCTTAAAGCAATTAACAGTTTAATTCACAATTACTTTGTGCCAGATTCCGTTATTCATTCCGGTTACCCTTTAGATATGCGCTATGCTGGGCCGAAAGAGGCGTTACTACATGCCCTTTTTAGACAAAATTATGGTTGTAGTCATCTTATCGTCGGCCGCGATCATGCTGGGGTTGGGGATTTTTACTCACCGTTTGCTGCACAAGAGATCTTTAGCCATTTGCAAGACAACGATTTACTCATTAAGCCAATTAAGATTGACTGGACATTTTATTGCCACAAATGTGACGGTATGGCATCAACGAAAACCTGTCCCCACGATAGTGCTGATCGCGTTCTTATTTCAGGTACGGAGGTCAGACGGCGTTTACAAGCCAAAGAGCCGATACCAGAAACATTTAGTCGGCCAGAAGTCGTTGCTGAGTTATATCAATGGGTAAATCAGTAATCAGCTAAATAGTTAATCATCCATAAATCAATAAAGGGAAAAGCCATGCTAGATTTAACTAAAGTTAACCAAAAATTGCAAAATCAGTCACCGTTAACCATTATTGAATGGGCACTGAAAAAACAACAAGATATTCCCGTTAAAAGTATTATCAGTACCCATTTTGGCCCTTATGAGGCAGTACTTTTGCACCTTGTTACCCAAATCGATCCGAATATTAAGGTTGTTTGGGTTGATAACGGCTATGCAACCAATGCAACCTATCGTGTAGCCAATGAAATTACTAAGCAACTTAATCTTAATCTACATATTTTTGTCCCACAAAGGACGACTGCTTATTTAAATGTGCGATATGGCGGGCTACCTGAACTTGATACTCCGGAACACACCGAGTTTACACAAATTGTTAAAATTGAACCGTTTAACCGTGCTTTGTCTACGCTTAAACCCACATTGTGGTTTACTGCACTACGCCGTGAACAATCTGCGCTAAGGCAAGAACTCAATATTGTAACAAAAGCAGGGGACAATTTATTTAAGATCGCCCCAATACTCGATTGGACGAGTCAAGATATGCAGAATTATATCGAAAAACATAATTTGCCTAACGAAATGGACTACGTCGATCCAACTAAAGGACCACAAGGTAGAGAGTGCGGTTTACATAAAATAACTTTTTGATTTTTTATAAATAAACAACATTAGACTTTACTGGCAAAAGGTAAGTGAATCTAAGTTGGTTGGATTTACCATAGCACGTTAAGGTTACGAGCCAATAGCAATTTAACGATAGCTAAACGCTATCAGATAAGGTCATCGTATGAGTACACAACAATTTCCTTTTAATTGTGATGAATTAAAAAAAATTATTGAAAATTACAACGATAAGCAGCTAGCTTGGTTATCGGGTTATTTATGGGGACGGGCGGAAAAAAGTTCCGTCGAACAAGTTTTACCGAGTACCACTCCCCCCTCCAATATGACTCAAGCGGAGCAAAAAGTCACAATCATATCGGCATCACAAACCGGTAATGCCCGCCGAGTAGCTAACGAGTTAAGTCAGGATATTGAACGTTTGGGTATTGCGGTGACTCATCTGCCGGCAGGAGAATATAAAGCTAAAAAACTCAGTCAGGAAGAGATTTTAATATTGGTGACCTCAACCCAAGGTGAGGGCGAGCCACCGGAAGAGGCGTTGTCACTCTATAAATATCTGTTTGCCGCTAAAGCGCCTAAATTAACTCATTTACAGTTTGCGGTTTTTGGCTTAGGTGACGCTTCTTATCCAAAATTTTGTCAAGCCGCTAAAGACTTTGATCAACGATTCGCTGAATTAGATGCTCAGCGCCTGCTAGTACGTGTAGATGCTGATACAGATTTTCAAACCATAAGTACCTCTTGGCGACAGGCAGTGATTGATAAACTTAGTCAATTACAACTATCAAACACACAATCGCCAACAGAAAATTCAACCAGTATAGCCGTTAACAGTAGCCTTTATCACCGCGATAATCCATTTATTGCCGCAGTTAACGTTAATCAAAAAATCACCTCACGCGATTCAGATCGTGATATTCGTCATATTGAGCTTGACCTGTCCGATTCGGATCTTCATTATCAGCCTGGTGATGCGGTAGGTGTTTGGTATCAAAATAGTAATGAACTTGTGGAGGAGATACTAAGTATCACCCAGCTTGCAGGTGAAACGCCAGTTGAACATCATGGACAACAGATCGCTTTAAAAACGGTTCTGACTGAATATGTTGAATTGACTCAAAATACGCCGATCATTATTGAAAAATACGCTCAAGCCGTTCAACATCCCGAACTTCTTACCTTAATGGGGGATCGAGAAGCCTTATTGGAAATGAGTCAAACATTACCACTGGTTGATATGCTTAACCGCTATCGTGGCAAGATAGCGGCACAGACCTTTGTTGAATTGCTTCGACCTCTTACTCCGCGTTTCTATTCCATTGCTTCTGCGCAAGATGAAGTTGGCTCAGAAGTTCATCTTACCGTAAATGTAGTACGTTATCAGGTCGACGATAAGATCCGTATGGGCGGCGCATCTGGATTCTTAGCAAATCAAATTGCTGATCAAGATCAAGTCAAAATTTTTATTGAGCATAATGATAATTTCCGATTACCTGATGATACTCATGCAGCAATCATTATGATTGCTGCCGGTACGGGCATTGCCCCCTTTCGGGCGTTCTTACAACAGCGTGCGAGTCAAGGTGCTACCGGTAAGAATTGGTTATTCTTTGGCAATCCACATTTTATATCCGATTTTCTCTATCAAGTGGAATGGCAGAGCTATGTTAAAGAAGGTCTGTTAACTCGCATCGATCTTGCTTGGTCACGAGATCAAGCTGAGAAAATCTATGTACAAGATAAATTAATTGCTCAAGCCAGTGATATTTGGCAATGGCTACAAGAAGGTGCCTTTATCTATGTTTGTGGGGATGCTAAACGTATGGCAAAAGCGGTTGATTTAGCGCTTCAACAAATTTTGATGACTCAAGCACAATATAGTCAAGAACAAGCTATCAGTTATTTGGATGAATTAAGAAGTCAAAAGCGCTATCAACGAGATGTTTACTAATGATAAACAGATACAACAACTAATATTAATTTATCGAGTGATGTAATATGAGCAAATCTAAAACAGTTACCCTGACTCAAACAGTCAATTTAACACCGCCACAAAATGATGTCTCTGATCTGCCTTTATCGGATTCTGAACGATTTAAGCGAGAAAGTAATTATTTGCGAGGCACTATCGTTGATGATCTTAATAACGGTTTAACGGGTGGCTTTAACAGCGATAATTCTCAGCTAATTCGCTTACATGGCATGTATCAGCAAGATGATCGCGATATTCGTAAAGAACGCACAGAACAAAAACTGGAGCCACTGATCTCCATGATGTTACGTTGCCGCCTGCCTGGTGGTATCATCACCCCGAAACAGTGGCTGACTATCGATAAATTTGCTACTGAAGCAACAAAATATGGCAGTATTCGACTCACGACTCGACAAACTTTCCAATTTCACGGACTGTTTAAACGCAGCCTTAAGTCTGCTCATCAGCTGTTGCATAAGATAGGGCTAGATTCGATTGCCACTGCCGGTGATGTGAATCGTAACGTTTTATGTACTTCAAATCCTGTGGAATCAAAAGTTCATCAACAAGCTTATCATTGGGCAAGCAAAATCTCAGAACACCTTTTACCTAAAACCCGTGCTTACGTTGAAATATGGCTGGATGGTGAAAAGCTTTCTACACCCGATAGTGAGCCAATTTTAAGTTCGACTTATTTACCGCGTAAATTTAAAACTGCCGTTGTCATCCCCCCGATTAATGATGTGGATGTTCATGCTAATGATCTTAGCTTTGTGGCAATAGCAGAAAAAGGCGAACTAATTGGTTTTAATGTATTAGTTGGTGGTGGTTTGGCAATGACGCATGGTGATAAAACAACTTACCCACGCAAAGCCGACGATTTTGGTTTTATTCCTGTCGAAAAAGTGCTGACTTTTGCTGAGGCCGTTGTGACCACCCAACGTGATTGGGGTAACCGCAATAATCGAAAAAATGCCAAAACTAAATATACGCTTGAACGTGTTGGCGTGGAAAACTTCAAAAAAGAGGTTGAACTACGTGCCGGAAGTAAATTTCTAAGTAGTAAACCTTATAAATTTAGTCGACGAGGTGATCAATTTGGTTGGTATAAAGGTATTGATGATAACTGGCATTTAACGCTATTTATTGAAAATGGTCGGTTACTTGATTATCCCAATAAACCATTAAAAACCGGCGTTGCAGAAATTGCCAAAATTCATCAAGGTGATCTGCGTATAACCGCCAATCAAAACTTAATTATAGCTAACGTGCCAGAGGAACAAAAAGCAGCCATTGAACAAATTGCACGTCAATATGGTTTGCTTGACGATACTGTCACATTACAACGTAAATATTCCATGGCCTGTGTGTCTTTCCCAACTTGCCCACTTGCTATGGCTGAAGCCGAGCGGTTTTTACCGACGTTTGTAACTAAAATAGAACAGATGTTAAGTCAGCATCACTTATCCGATGATTATATTATTTTGCGTGTAACCGGTTGCCCTAACGGTTGCGCTAGAGCCATGTTGGCGGAAGTGGGCATGGTGGGTAAAGCACCTGGTCGCTACAATTTATATCTTGGCGGTAATCGAGAAGGCACACGAATTCCTCGCTTATATAAAGAAAACGTGAATGTTGAGGAGATTTTATTAGCACTCGAACCACTTATTGCCGCATGGTCCATTCATCGCAATAAAGAAGAAGGATTTGGTGATTTTGTTATTCGTCATGAGATTGTAAAACCGGTACTCAATTCAGCGATCGATTTTTATCAAGAGGCGAATTGAGATGAGTATAAAAGTTGTTGATTGATAATTTTAAACTATGTTTATTGACTGTAGGCATATATAGCCATAATTCATATGGTTATTACTTTATCATATTTGTCTTTTTTATACGTTCTTTTATACTGAAATTACTTATCAAAGTACATAATTTTACTAATAAAATTACGAATAAGCATAATTTATAAATTAGACAAAATGCTTATAACCAGTTTCATCATATTGCTTATGCTTGCTGGCGGTCTGAAATTTTTTAAATAATTCACTTTTTAGTTATCAATTATATACAGCAACTTACACATAAATAATACAACTATCTAACGGGAATAAAGTAATTTTTACTAGGAAGATCGTCATGAATATACAACAATTAAGGATTATTCACGAAGCTGCGCGTTGTAATTATAATTTAACCGAAGTCGCAAATTCTTTATACACATCTCAGTCAGGTGTAAGCCGACATATCAAAGAGCTAGAAGAAGAGCTGAATATTGATCTTTTTATTCGTCAAGGTAAGCGCTTGATTAACATGACTGAACCCGGTTTAGAATTGGTGGTTATTGCCGAACGAATTTTAAATGAAATTAATAATATTAAGCGGTTATCAACCATTTTTTCTAATACTGATGAAGGTTCATTAGTGATAGCGACCACCCACTCTCAGGCCCGTTATATTCTCCCAAATATTATAAAATCTTTTAGAACGCTTTTTCCTAAAGTTCATATCATTATCAATCAGGGATCATCTAGTGAAATTATCTCTCAGCTTCTTTCTGGCGAAGCGGATATTGGTATTGATAATGAAAGAGTGGATAATAGTTCGCTTGCTATTTACCCTTTTTATCGTTGGCATTACTCTATAGTTACTCCTAAAGATCATCCTTTGACTAAAGTCGATAAAGTGACGTTAGATATGTTACAAACATTACCTATCATTACTTATCGTCAAGGAATATTTCCTCGTAAAAGTATTGATAAAGCCTTTTCAGCTATCGGATTGACACCCAATATCTCGCTCAATGTTCAGGAGCCTGATGTTATTAAAACCTATGTTGAGTTAGGTTTAGGGATTGGTATTTTAGGTAATAAAATGTACAACCCTGATCATGATATCAATTTAGTTGAATTGGATGCGAAACATCTGTTTGAGTCACATGTTACATGGCTAGGATTAAAACGACATAAATTACAACGTAATTATATTTGGCGCTTTATTCAATTATGCAATCAAGAGTTGTCACTGGAAGATATCAAAAGTCATGCATTAATTGAGCAAACTCATTCCAAAATACTTGATTATCAGATTTAATTTATAGGAATCATTCTCCTTAAATCATAAACTCTAATAGTTCATCTTGCATAAAAATATTAACGAGTGCAGGTTGCCAGTAGACAGTATCACCAATTTCAACTTGCTGTTGTTCATATTGTCGATAGCTAATAGATACATCAATATGCTTTGGTTGTCCGGCTACAGCAATTTCCAGAAAGACGGTTGGACCAGCAGTATGTATACGTACAACTTCTCCTTGGATATCATTTTTTCGGGCAATTTTAGCAATACTGATTTCGTGAGGTCGAACATAAGCGATAGCAGACTGATCAGGCCAGGTACCTTGTTCCTTCATATCTTTGTGAAAATCACCAATGATTAATGTATTATTTTCAATATAACCATATAAAAGGTTAACATCCCCTAGAAAATGCGCAACAAAGGCGGTTTTTGGTTGCTTATAGACTTCGGCAGGGGTACCTATTTGCTCTATGTGACCTTGATTCATTAAAATTATTCTATCAGCAACTTCCAGTGCTTCTTCTTGATCATGGGTAACAAAGATGCTGGTAACATTGAGTTCATGATGAAAATCACGCAACCAACGCCTTAAATCTTTACGGACTTTAGCATCTAAAGCACTAAATGGTTCATCAAGCAACAACACATTAGGTTTCGAAGCCAACGCACGCGCTAACGCAACTCGCTGACGCTGACCACCTGACAGTTGGTCTGGATAACGTTTGGCAAAATGGTCAAGTTGCACTAATTCGAGTAATTGATTAACGCGTTCATCAATTGCTGTTTTATTTAATCGTACAGATCTTGGTTTCATTTTTAGTCCAAATGCCACATTTTCAGCTACATTCATATGCCGAAATAACGCATAATTTTGAAAGACAAAACCAATTTCTCGTTGCTTGGCGCTCAGCTTAGTTACTTCCCTATCAGCAAAATAGATTTGCCCTGAACTGGCAGTTTCTAAACCGGCTATAATGCGCAGTAAAGTTGTTTTTCCACAACCAGATGGGCCTAATAGTGCAACTAATTCACCTTGTTTTATGCTGAAATTGATATTTTCTAAGACATTAACGTGTTCAAAACTTTTATTGATATTGTGTAGTGTAATACTCATATCTACCTCTTAGTTCCCGTAATGACATTCATTGGCTAAGCGCCTTTCAATCCATTGACGAATCAAGAGTAACGCAAGCGACATAATTAATAGCAAAATAGCGACACTAAATGCGGCAACAATATTGTATTCATTGTATAAAATCTCAACATGAAGCGGTAAGGTATTGGTGTAACCACGAATATGCCCAGAAACAACCGATACCGCGCCAAATTCACCGAGTGAGCGAGCGGTGCAAAGAACAACACCATGCATTAAGGCCCATTTAATATTGGGTAAAGTAATGTGGAAAAAAATTTGCCAGCCATTCGCACCAAGGACGCTGGCGGCCTCTTCTTCATGAGTACCTTGTAGCGCCATTATCGGAATGAGTTCTCTTGCCACAAAAGGAACGGATACAAAAATCGTTGCTAAAATAATTCCTGGAATTGCATAGACAATTTGAATATTCCACGCCTGCAAAAAAGGATATAACGTACTTTGCGCGCCAAATAGCAATACATAGATTAAACCTGCCACGATGGGTGAAATCGAGAACGGCAAATCAATTAATGTGACTAATATTTGTTTGCCTTTGAACTGATATTTAGTTATGACCCAAGCTGCACATACACCAAATATCACATTTAATGGCACCGCTACACCAACGGCAATCAGTGTTAATTTAAAAGCGGATAAGGTATCTGGCTCAATAATCACTTGCCAAAATGCATTTACACCATTAGCTAGCCCCTGCGCGAGCACCACAACTAGCGGCAACAATAAAAGTCCGAAAAACAGTAATACCGCCAACAAGATTAGCAATAGCTGTAAGCGGGTTACTCTCTTTTTTTCTGTTATTGATTGTAATATCTGCATAATCTTATATTAATGGTTTTTATTAATCTTACGGTTAAGTTTTCGCTGTAAACTGTTCATAATTAATAACAATACAAAAGCAATCAGTAACATCGTTACGCCAATCGCGGCAGCGGCATCATAAGCATATTGGTCAAGTTTTGAGACGATTAATAACGGTAATATTTCGGTCTTAAATGGAATATTACCGGCAATAAAGACCACTGAACCATATTCGCCAATAGCACGAGCAAAAGCGAGGGTAAACCCCGTTAGCCAAGCAGGTAAAATGGCAGGTAAAATAATATGCATAAAAATTTGCCTAGGCGATGCACCAAGTAAACTCGCCGCTTCTTCTTGTTCACGTGGTAAATCAGCCATCACCGGTTGTAAAGTGCGCACAACAAACGGCAATGTAACAAATAACAGCGCTAAGGTAATGCCAATGGGGGTATAAGCAATTTTAAAACTGAACCATTGCCCAATTGGCCCGTTTTTGGCATAAATTGCGGTTAACGCAATGCCAGCAACGGCTGTTGGTAAAGCAAACGGGATATCAATACAGATATCCATTATCTTACGTCCTGGAAATCGATAACGCACCAGTACCCAAGCCAATAATAAACCAATAAAGCTGTTTAAACCGGCGCTGATAAATGCGGTACTTAATGAAAGCGTTAATGCCAATAAAAACTGTTTGCTGACTAATAACCGATGCCACTCCTCAAAAGACAGCTTTGTTGAATAAAGAAACAAACCTAATAACGGAATAAGCACAATCAAACTAAGAAAGGTTAAAGTATAAGCTAACGTTAAGCTAAAACCTGGGATGATCCGTTGTTGTTTAATGCTTGCAACTTTCATAACATTCACCTTTATACCGCAAAGCTAAGTGAGTACACACATAACATCGCCAGAATAAGTAGTAATTAGTTTATCTCAGCATAAATTGCATCAAAGATGGCCCCATCACTAAAAAATTTTTTTTGCACTGTTTGCCATCCACCAAAATCGTTATCAACCGTAACTAACTTAATAGTAGGAAACTGATCAGCATATTGTTTAAGGACATCAGGATTAACAGGACGGTAAAAATGCTTGGCTATAATATGTTGTGCCGGATCGCTATATAAGTATTCCAAATAAGCTTGCGCTTGCTTACGTGTACCTTTGCTATCAACAACTTTATCGACTAAAGCCACAGTCGGCTCAGCTAAAATGGATAATGAGGGCATAATAATTTCTAATTGATCGCCACCTTGCTCTCTTAACGCCAAATAAGCCTCATTTTCCCAAGAAATTAAAACATCACCTAAGCCTCGCTGTACAAAGCTAATGGTTGCGCCTCTGGCACCAGTGTCTAAAACCGGAACATGTTGATATAATTTGGTGACAAAGTCTTGAGCTTGTTCATCGTTACCATAGGTACTTTTAGCATAAGCCCAAGCCGCCAAAAAATTCCAACGAGCCCCACCCGAGGTTTTGGGATTGGGTGTTATTACCTCAACATCATCTTTTATGAGATCACCCCAATCATAAATCTGTTTTGGATTACCTTTACGCACTAAAAAGACAATAGTTGAATGGTAAGGCGCACTATTATTTGGCAACCTAGCTTGCCAATCAGGTGATATGTTAGTTTGATAACGGTTTAACGCATCAATATCACTCGCTAAAGCAAGCGTAACCACATCGGCCTGCAAACCATCAATGACTGAACGTGCCTGTTTACCAGACCCACCATGCGAATTATTTATCGTCAACCGTTCACCGGTTTGCTGCTGCCAATGCTCGATAAAAGCCTGATTATATGCTTTATAAAGCTCTCGCGTGGGATCATAAGAAACATTGAGTAATTCAATTGCTTGCGCTTGATGCATAAAAGTGCAAATTGCCAATAAGATTAAGCTGATCCCATGCCTATATAATTTTTGAAAAAGAGGTAAATTTTTCACTCGACACCTCACGCTACGCTACTAATGTATTGGATTAGTAATGATAAAAATATGAAATAATTAGACCAAATTATGGTGAGATGCGAAAACGATTATTTTGCATTTAGTTATAACAAAAATAGATATATAGGTGTGGAGGGAGATGAGGAGAGGTGAATATAAAAATTAATATATTTATAAGATTTAAAGAATCGGCCTAATTTTCAATATATAATAGTAATGTCTGTTTAATCTATTTTTCACATTCTCAAATAATTTTATAAAATTCTTATAATTATGAGAAATATTTTCTAATTAATGATGTTGCTTCAATAAATGGCAAGGAAATGTATCTTTCTTTATATCCCCAGTTTTTGTATGGCTTATTATATGCCGATTATATCATGCCTTATACCAACATTGTTTTTTTACTAAATCTTATGATCCTAAAGTAAGTTAACATCAATATTGTTGAAAAAGTTTTTCACCTATTTCATTTTAGTATAAAACACTATTATTCCTGATATTCAGCATAATCATCTAATACGTCATCAGTCATCCGATCTAAGTGTTTTTGTTTACTAAGCTCCTTTAGACTACTGTATGGGATATAACTACAACTTTCTGATAAAGGGCCTTTTTCAAGAAGAGAAAATACTGGTCGTCGGATTTCTTGAAAGACTTTTTCTTGTCGATTATCGGGCGCCACGATATGTAAATTAATATTCATATTCGGTTGTAATGCTAATAAGTCAGCCATACGTAATAAACCCGAATAAACAGATGTAGTATGTTCTACTTCAAAAGCTCGAACAATTGAGCGACCTTTTAACCAAATTACGTCAATTTGTTCAATCGTACTTAATGTTGCCTCATCGTAATTAAGCGGCAATCTATCTAATAGAACTTCGGTGTTATTTTTCCATTCTTTTAAAACTCTACTGCGATCTGCTTTAGGCAGCCAAATTTTAAGTCCCATACAAGCCCCAATTTGAGCAATTAATGCCTGCATTTTTATTGATTCACGCACGTCCTGATTTTGTGTCTGCGCTTCATCATCAAATGATTGATCATCATTAGGTACAGAAACCTCAATCACTTTATCCGCTCGGTTAACTGTATGTGTTTTTAATTTTTTCTTATCTAATTCATCTAAAGGATAGGGTATCGCATCATTTGATTGCTTTAATAATGTAATTGCTAATAATTTACCATCTTTATCATTAAGTTTATTTAAACTGTTTCGTAGTAAGCCTGTCCATGCACTGCTTTTTTTATCATGTGATTTGGTAAACGAAAGTTGTTGCCAAAGTTCATCAACATGAATAGGAATTGTTTCAGCCAACGGTAACCAAACTTTAGTACTAACATGAAAACGAACTGTAAAAGGATCATCTTCATCTAAAAAGATAGGTGTAGAATCGTGAAACGGACCATCGATCACCTCAAGCAAACCACACCAACGAGATAATCGTGTTATATAACAAATTAAAATATCACCAGGCTTAAGCTTATTAGCGAGCCCTTCTTGCCGAATACGAAAACCGGATATTGATTTATCGGAATACGTGAAAGCATGATAGGTTTCGGGTGAAAATATATTGGTATAGTAAGTCATAAATTACCTATGCTAATTTGAAGATAGTATTTATTAAAAATAGTGTTTATATATTATTTTAGCGCTTTACTCGCTCATATATTTGTTTGGCAAGTCGTTTAACTACTCTTTTTTTCAATTCTAAATTACTCATAACCTTATTACATACTTCTTCATTACCGCTTAATCGTTCTAAAAATAGATCCAGAAGTTTTGTTGATAAAAATTCAGTAAAACTTTCTAAAGAATTAGCTTTAACCGCGTCTTTAATTGATTCATCCGAAAGTGCGGCTTCTTCGATTTGATCAAAAAATAATTGGTCTGCAACAGTAAAATCGGTACCAAATGCTTCATTTAATTCACTAACTAAATGTGAAAGATTTTCAGTAGAATCAGCTCGACCAGTACCAACATCAGTTGAACCTTTTAACTCATTCGCCTCACCTTTTCCTAAATCTATACCTTGTTCACTTAATTTCTGTAAACGATAGAATTGTAATACGACAATTTTTGATAAATCAATTTCAATTTCTTTCGTACCTTTAGGTAATTTCTGGAGTAATACCTTTAAATAAGCATAACGTTTTTCATGTTCTGAGTCGGTAAAATCCATAATTTGAGAAACAAATAAATATAAATTTAAGTAACTTTGTAATTGACTCTTAAATAGTTTTTGTTGTTCTTGTTGGTGAATAGGATCATCTATATGTATCGCTTTATATTTTTCTACTGCACGGTCAATAATACTATTCAATTGGCGATGTTCCTGACCTGTTAATCGACTTCTATCTTTAAACCAAATATTAGCAAATTCATTAATATCGTTTTCAAAATATAATTTCCAACTGTCAAGATCAAATCCTAATTCATTTAATTTTTGTGCATTAGGAATATCGCCAAGTTGTGTTACTTCATAGAAAGGTTTAAAGGCCTTATAAATATCATCATGAGTATTAACAAAATCTAATACAAAGGTATCTTCTTTACCATAAATACAACGATTTAATCGAGATAGCGTTTGCACCGCATGAATACCAGAAAGCTTTTTATCAACAAACATGGTATGCAATAATGGTTGGTCAAAGCCAGTTTGATATTTTTCAGCAACTAATAATACTTGATAATTATCAGTATCAAATTGCTCAGGTAATTCGGTTTCTTTAAAACCATTCATGCTAGATTCGGTATATTCAACAGCATCAACTTCTAATTTTCCTGAAAAAGCAACTAATGATTTAATGCCCCTGTAGCCTTTCTCTTTGATATATTCATCAAAAGCTAATTTATAGCGCACTGCGTGTTCCCGAGAACTAGTTACCACCATTGCCTTTGCTCGACCACCTATTTTATGGATTGTGACCGTTCGGAAATGCTCAACTATTATTTCGACTTTTTGTTGAATAACACTTGGATGCATGGAAACAAAACGCATCATTAATGCTTTGGTTTTGTTTTTTGCGAGTTCTTTATCTTCACTAGCAATTTTTAATAATTTAAAATATTGTTTATAGGTAGTATAGTTAGCCAGTACATTAAGAATAAAACCTTCTTCAATGGCTTGTTTCATACTGTAATAGTGAAAAGGAGCAAATCCATTTTCCGAAGGCTCATCAAAACAAGCTAACGTTTTCCATTTTGGCGTAGCAGTGAAAGCAAAAAAACTTAAATTAGGTTGTCGGCTGCGTTTAGCTGCCTCAATAAACAATCTCGTTCTAGCCTCATCACTTAAATTATCATCGTCTTCGTCATCTAAAAATTCTTGAGCAATTGCTGCTTCGATGCCATCTTTGTTCAAAATTTTACGCAGTTCCATTGCTGTTTCACCACCTTGCGAACTATGTGCTTCATCCACTATTATGGCAAAACGCTTATCGGTTGTTGATAATTTAATATCAATACCTTTTTTAGCTTGAGTACGAATTGATTTCATGACATAGGGAAATTTTTGAATCGTAGTAATAATGATAGGCACATTTGCCGCCAACGCATGGGTTAACTGCAAAGTATTTTCATCTATTTTCTGGACTACACCATCTTTATGTTCAAATTGCACAATCGTTTCTTGTAACTGACGATCTAACACCACTCTATCAGTAATTACAATAATGGAATGAAATACTTTTTCATCGCTGTCGTTGTGCATAGAAGCTAAATGATGAGCTAACCAAGCAATTGTATTGGATTTTCCTGAACCTGCTGAATGTTGAATAAGATAATTATGTCCCGCACCATGTTCTTTACTGTGTTTGATTAGTTTTCGTACGGCATCAAGTTGATGATAACGTGGGAAAATCATCGTTTCCTTGGTTTGATTAATAAAGCCAGCATCTGTGCGCACTTTTTTTAATTCAGTACTTAAATGTAAAAAACGCCCAATAATATCCATTAAACTATCTTTCACTAAGATTTCTTGCCAAAGGAAACAAGTACGTACATTATCCTTAACGGGGGGATTGCCCGCTCCATTGTGAAAACCTTTGTTAAAAGGAAGAAAATGTGTTTTTTCACCATCAAGCTTGGTTGTCATATATATTTCGCAGGTGTCTACCGCAAAATGAACCAAGGTACGCTTTTTGAACTCATATAATCGCCCTTGAGGATTGCGCTGATATTTATATTGATTTATCGCATCATGGACATTCCAGCCTGTTGCCGATAGCTCATTTTTCAGCTCTATAGTAATAATTGGAATGCCATTTAATGACAAAACAATATCAGGAATTTGTTTATCTTCGGTGTTAATTTGACGAGTACAAGTTAAAATATTGGCATTATATTGTTGTTGCGTAGTTTTATTAATATTGGTATTCGGTGCAAAGTAAGCCATTTTAATTTTTTTACCAAAACTTTTAAAACCTTGCCGTAATACAGCTAAAGATCCAAAACTATCAAGTGCGTGAGTAAGATCATTAAGAATATATTCAGCTGCATCACCCTTATAAGCGGAAGTAATCCTTTCATAAATTTTAGGTTGTGTGGCTTGAATAAAGTTAATCACATCTTGCGGGATTAAAGCTCGTTGAATATCATAGGTTTTCGGTGAGCCTTTTACATAACCACCATCTGTAATTAGGCTTCGCTCCACTTCCTGTTCAAAATAGTATTCGCTATGCATACCAACCACTCCTTAAAATATTTTTTATAGTTATTAATTCAAATTCCTAACATCAATTTTACCGGTTACCGCTTGAGTAATAAGAGCTGAGCGGTATTCTTTTAATTTAGTTATACACTCATAGAGTGATAATTCAGTAGATTTAATTCTATCTATTTTTTTATCTAAAAAGCTAACGATTACTTTTTGTTCTTCTAATGGAGGAAGCCAAATAATACAATTTTTAAGCATAAACTGAGTTACGCTAAAAACTTTAATCCCTTTCACCTGTGCTCTGATTTGATTTCGATAATTTCCACAATCGAAAAGATATGCAAGATATCTCGGATAATTAACTTTATTTATTTTGGCAATAATTGTGTGATATCCAGCAAAAGTTGGAATTTCGCTATTAAGATAAGTAAAATTACCTGAACCTTTTATGTCCTCAGATGTATCAGCAAAAATAAAATCACCTTTTTTTAGTACAGCATTAGGAAAATTCTCTAAATATATTTCAGGAACACATTTTAAATCATGTTTATTTGGATCGACTTCAAATCCAAACTTAGAATGGATTTCACCGTAATTAACACAAGGGATACCTTCATCCACTAAATTTTCTTTAGTAATTGTTAGCCCTTTTAAAAAATTTAAAATAAATTTGTTTTTTATTAGTTGCCAATGATCTGGTATCTTCCCCAACCACTCAACACCACTCTCTTTCATCTCAACATCAGGATTAATTCCCTTCGTTACGGCATGCGAAATTAATGCAATACGCTGTTCTGCTAGTTTTTCAAGTAACATTTCTTGTTTAGAGATTAGCGTATCTATTTGGGCGATTTTTTTATCTAAAAAACTAACGATTGCTTTTTGTTCTTCTTTTTTAGGAAAACACATTTTAAAAGAAGAAATACTATCCCAGCTTGCTCTTGGCATTTTTGAACCAAAAGTTGTTCCATTGACTTCATTAATAAAATCTTGCGATAAACAATAATATAGTAAGAATTTTGGTAATATTTGTTCAGAGGCTCTAAAGATTAGAGCTTCTGTTGATGATAACCCTATCTTATCAGCCAAATAAACTTTTGCTAAATATGGTCTTAATTTTCCAAATAATACATCATTTTTTTGAAACTTATGAGCAACACCTTCACTTTCTAACTCTACTGAATAAACAAGTTTTCCTGTAAAAGACTCAATATTTTCTAATCCTAGATATTTTAGTTCAGATTCTTTAGCGTTAACTTTATCACTTATATTTTGGATTACATATTTTAGACGTCTTATCATCCAATGATCTGGTATTTTACCTAACCACTCAACCCCACTTTCTTTATAATGTGTATACTTTGGTAAATCACTCATGCAGATAACTCCCCAAGCAATCGCATAATTTCTTGTTCCAGTTGCTCAATATCAGCTTTAATTTCTGCTAATGGTCTTGGCGGTTGATAGACATAAAAATGACGATTAATCGGAATTTCATAGCCAACTTTAGTTTTGCTATAATCGACCCATGCATCGGGCACATGTGGTAAAACTTCTGCTTGCATATATGTTTCGCAATGTGAATGGACTAATTTTAGTAATAAATCTAAACCCGATTCATTATCATATTGCAATGGCAATGGTAACGAAATATCAGACGGAAGTGGAACTAATTCAGTATCTCTTAGCTGTGGATCGGGTTCCGGACAACCTTTACTATCTAAGCAAATATCAGCATCGGGATCGCGTTCAGATAATGCCTCTACTATCGCTTTTTTTACTGAGGCGGAGATTTTAAAGGTTAATTTTTTTAGTTGAGCATCAAGAATTTTTAAAAATGACTTCCGATTTTTCCAAATGGTATGGCTGTCTATTTTTGCAAGAGCATTTTTAATCTCCTGCTGCTGATCCATACCAATTTGTTCTTCTTCGGCAATGCGTTTTTCATCCTTAACCTTTTTACTTACCGCTAAATTGATAAATGCGCTTTGATTATCTAAACGGGCAATACGTTCCGGGGATGCTTGAAAATTTAAACGTAAAGGTCTTTCAACTACCAATTTGAGATAGCCAAATTCTTGATTAGTGAATATTTTACTACAAACTTTAAAATCACCTGATTGGTTTTTTATGGTTGGACTTTCTTCCTGATCAATAAAGTTTGAATAAAATTGGGTTAACTCAGCAATATGGTCGGCAGAAAGTTCATTGCGTTTATTACCTAAACTTTTAACCATTTTCTGATAATGTGTGGTACCATCAATTAGTTGAATTTTACCTTGGCGTTTTGTTGATTTCTTATTCGATACAATCCAGATATAAGTATAAATACCCGTGTTATAAAACATTTGGTCAGGTAATGCGATAATAGCTTCTAGCCAGTCATTTTCAATAATCCACCGACGAATATTACTTTCACCACTGCCGGCATCGCCGGTAAATAATGGCGAACCATTAAATACGACAGCAATACGTGAGCCTTCACCGCCTTCTTTTGGGGTTGGTTTCATTTTGGAAATCATATGCTGCAAAAATAACAATGAACCATCATTAATACGTGGTAAACCGGCACCAAATCGACCTGAAAAACCAAATTTAGCTTCAGCCTCAACAAATTCTTTTTCTGGTTTCCATTCCACACCAAATGGCGGATTAGAAAACATATAATCAAAACGTTTATCTTGATGACCATCATGAGGGATATAGCCATCTTTCGCCTTGGCATTTTTTATCCCTAAGGTATCACCGTAAATAATGTTTTCAGCAGGCTCATCTTTTATCAATAGATCAGAACAGCAAATAGCATAGGATTCAGGATTATATTCTTGCCCATATAATCCTAAACTAATTTTATTATTATAGGCTTTAAGATATTTTTCTGATTCGGATAACATACCACCGGTACCGGCAGTAGGATCATAAATTAAGCAGTGTTTAGCTGGTTTACTTAACTCTTTACTATCTTCAGCAAAGATGACATTAACCATAAGATTAATGACTTCTCTTGGAGTAAAGTGATCGCCCGCTTCTTCATTGGCTTGTTCATTAAATTTGCGGACTAATTCTTCAAATAAATACCCCATTTGTAAATTTGAAATACTTTTCGGTGATAAATCTAAACCCGATTTTTTTAATTCCTCATTAAAATTTTTAAAAATCAGATATAGACGATTAGCATCATCTAATTTTTCGATTTCTTTTTCAAACTCAAATTTGGCAAAGATATCCTTTGCCTTATCGGAAAATCCATCAATGTATTTCAGTAAATTTCCAGTAAAATGGTCAGAATCCGCTAATAATGTTTCTAAATTAAATCCGCTAATATTGTATAATGCTTGTTGGCGATCTGAACCAGTAATTTTAGTTAATGCTTTTTCCAAAAAGGCACGGGTTAATTGTTTATTTTCGGGCTTCTTTATTTCTGCATCATAAAATTTTTTAATTTGCTGAGTATAAGGACTTAATATCGCATCAAAACGACCTAAAACAATAAGTGGTAACATAACCCGACGATATTGAGGCGGGCGATATGGACCTCGAAGAAGATTAGCAATACTCCAGACGAGTGTAACTAATTTAGAATGCTGTGGATGTTGATTTGATTCAATTGTCATATTTAATGGTTTCTTAAAAAAGTACAGTGTTAGTTAGAGTGCGATAACCTATATTATTATCATTCATTGCACACATGTATAGAAAGCTATTTTTTCTACAAATAGTCAATTATTATAACTAATTATAAATATTCATCTATTACATTGATTGTTATAAAGTTCAGAGTAGTTAATATAAACCTTAGATCCTATTCTAGTATATAGATTCAAATAAATCATCTTAACAAAACCTATATTGTTAATATCTATCCTTTATTATTAAATTATCTCTTTTTTACATTGTCTTTATTACATCTTTTCCAAATATGAAACAATCGGCAAATCTGCCTTCGCCCAATCAAGATTTCCGATCTCATCACTTTTTAACCAACAAATCTCGTTATGTTCTAAACATTGTGGTTGTTCATCTACAAGTTCACACACAAAAGCATCAATTTTTACTGTGCCAAAATCATAGTTATGTGAAGTGGTTAATAAATGATTCTTAATTGATATTCTACAATCGAGCTCTTCTTTAATTTCACGCATTAGCGCTGTTTCTAATTGTTCACCTGATTCAACTTTACCACCTGGGAATTCCCATTTATAAGCTTGATATTTCGTATTACCTCGTTGTGCACAAAGAAATCTTCCATCCTTGATAATTACAGCCGCAACAACATGAACGAATTTATTCATCTTTTTGAGAAACCTCTTTAGCTCTTAAACTTGCAATTGCCTTCAATTTATTTATGTCTTTCTCATCTTTAACAAAATGCATTTTACGATGACAGTTTGGACATAATGCAACTGTATTTTCTATTGAATCCTCACCACCTTCAGACAACCAAATAATATGATGACATTCTAAATAAGGAATATTTTCTCTGGTGAAAAAAGGAGCTGCATTTTCACATAGATCACATTTCCCCTCAGCTAGGCGTTTTATAAACTCAGCTAACTCAGCACTTCTTATATATTGAGGCGTAACAATGTCTCGTTTACCTGGTTTTTTATTTTGCTTTATTATTTTATTGAGTAATTTATCTACTTTGTACTTATGGACTTGTTCTTCTTGTGCTTTTTTATAATCAATAAAAACACTATTGGGCAACTTATTATCAATAAGTTTTAATGGAAAAACCCAAACTTTACGTAATAATTGATTAGCATCGTATTGCTGTGTTTGATAGGGAGAAGCTGCTTTAATTAAACGTCCTGAATATGTATATTCTTTGTCCTTAAACACTTCAAAGTAATGTACACTAATGCCATTAAAGTCAATCTCATTAAGTGTTTTATTTTGCATAAATTCCAAACTTTGATCACCTCTTTGCCCCATTCCAGTATAATGTAGTACATCATCATCCCAAACATCAGAATAAACTGACTCTACATGATTTGTAATTAGAACTAGAGTATGAGTGGTATTAGATTTTCGCATTCCACCTTGTGGACTACATTTAAAAATATCACATAATTGTTGGTTATTTAAAACTGCACCAGGTGTTAATTGTTTAATTTTATTGTCAACTGGATTCATCATATGCATTTCCTAAACGCTTATCTCAATCGCCCCAGAGGCATATTAGAATTGTGATACTTACACTGTGGTCTTAAACGTTTTAATAAATTAAGCAATGGTTGCTCAATCTCAGTTTTATAATTAAATGAACGCGTATGATCATGTTTATGTTTTGATAATACATACAAAAAAGGTTTATGTAGTGCTGGTTGTTTGCCTTTTTTCCAAATGATGATATCGATGATTTTATGTTGTAATTGTTTGATACCCATTATTTTCATTAACCTAATGTAAAAATTGGGACATTATTACAAATATAGGAATATTTTTGTGATATAGCTCACAAAAAGTTGAAACACACTGAAAAAAATAATTTTATTATAGAGAAAATGAGAGTATTTACTTCCAAATTGTATTTGATAAAAAGCCAGCAATAGCTGGCTTTATTTTTTGGATACTAAATTAGATTACAAATTTTTTTAATTCCATATTATTCTTACAGAACGTTTATATAACGTGTCGAAAAATTATTATTTCTTGAAACAAAATATTTATAAATTTTTCAATTTTTAACATTTTTTTATTTGCTGGAATTTCAGACACAAAAAAACCAGCTTTCGCTGGTGTTCCTTTTTCGTAATTGGTGCCCGGACGCGGAATCGAACCACGGACACGGGGATTTTCAATCCCCTGCTCTACCGACTGAGCTATCCGGGCAACAATGGAGGTGTATTAAACACGATTCGCGATTATCAGTCAATCCCTTTTGTAAGATATTTTGAAAAATATATGTCGTTTGGTTGAAATTTAACTAGTTATTACTATATTAGTAACTTATTATGACATAATATCACTCTATACTTAGAGGAATTTTATATGCGAGTCTTTGGATTTATTGTTTTTTTTATTTATGCTTATTTGGAACTCAGCTTTTTTATAAAAGTTGCTGATTCAATAGGTGTTTTTCTTGCTTTAATTGGCATTATTGCCACTTCGATTATTGGGTTTTCTTTAATTAAAAAGCAGGGTTTAAATAACCTAAGTATTATGCAACAAAAAATTTCTAATAATCAAAGCCCTAAAGATGAAATTATTAAGAGTGTGTCCTTACTCTTTGCGGGTTTTTTATTGCTAATTCCTGGTTTTTTAACCGATATACTTGGCGGGATTTTGTTAATTCCACGCGTTCAAGATTATATTGTTCGCTTTATTGTTAAAAAATTTCCTTTCAAAGTTCGATCATTTTCTTCTAGCAACAATGCGCAACTTAATGATGTAATTGAGGGTGAATTTGAGCGTAAAGATGACTAATAATTAATCAATTAAAAAATTTTTTGATTTTATTCTCTTGAAGAATTTAAAACAAACCCCATCTAATGTTCACTATATTATATAGATCATAATTTCATGATTTATAGTTAATAATTATTTAATTTAAATTAGTGCTAGGAGATAACTAATGAAAATTCGTCCATTGCATGATCGTGTGATCATTAAACGCAAAGAAGTAGAGTCAAAATCAGCTGGCGGTATTGTTTTAACAGGCTCAGCTGCGGGTAAATCAACACGTGGTGAAGTTTTAGCTGTTGGTAATGGTCGCATTTTAGAAAATGGTCAAATTCAACCACTAGATGTAAAAGTTGGTGATATCGTTATTTTCAATGAAGGATATGGCGTTAAAACAGAAAAAATTGATAACGAAGAAGTGCTTATCTTATCTGAAAGCGATATTTTAGCCATTGTTCAAGCGTAATTGGCAAATAATTTAATTTATAGACAGAATTTAGGAGAAATACAAAATGGCAGCTAAAGATGTAAAATTTGGTAATGACGCTCGCGTTAAAATGCTTAAAGGCGTCAATGTATTAGCTGATGCAGTTAAAGTAACTTTAGGTCCAAAAGGACGTAACGTAGTATTAGATAAATCATTCGGTGCACCAACTATTACTAAAGATGGTGTGTCAGTTGCTCGTGAAATCGAATTAGAAGATAAATTCGAAAACATGGGTGCACAAATGGTTAAAGAAGTGGCTTCAAAAGCAAACGATGCCGCTGGTGACGGTACCACTACCGCAACAGTACTTGCTCAAGCTATTGTTAATGAAGGTTTAAAAGCGGTTGCTGCGGGCATGAATCCAATGGATTTAAAACGTGGTATCGATAAAGCAGTTGTTGCAGCAGTTGAAGAGCTTAAAAAATTATCTTCACCATGTGCTGATTCTAAAGCGATTGCTCAAGTAGGTACAATCTCTGCTAACTCAGATGAAACTGTTGGTACTTTAATTGCTCAAGCAATGGAAAAAGTGGGTAAAGAAGGTGTTATCACTGTTGAAGATGGTACTGGTTTACAAGACGAGCTTGATGTTGTTGAAGGTATGCAATTTGATCGTGGTTATTTATCACCATATTTCATCAATAAACCAGAAACAGCTACTGTTGAATTAGATAGCCCATATATTTTATTAGCGGATAAAAAAATCTCTAACATCCGTGAATTATTACCAGTATTAGAAGCAGTTGCTAAAGCAGGTAAATCACTACTAATCATTGCTGAAGATGTTGAAGGCGAAGCATTAGCAACTTTAGTTGTGAATACTATGCGTGGTATTGTTAAAGTTGCCGCAGTTAAAGCACCTGGCTTTGGTGATCGTCGTAAAGCTATGTTACAAGACATCGCTATTTTAACAGCCGGTACTGTAATTTCAGAAGAAATCGGTTTAGAGCTTGAAAAAGCTACTTTAGAAGACCTAGGTCAAGCTAAACGTGTTGTTATCAATAAAGACAATACCACTATCATTGATGGTGTTGGTGAAGAGTCTTTAATCAGTGCTCGTGTTGAACAAATTCGTAAACAAATCGAAGAATCAACTTCTGATTACGATAAAGAAAAACTTCAAGAACGTGTAGCTAAATTAGCTGGTGGTGTTGCAGTAATTAAAGTTGGTGCAGCAACTGAAGTTGAAATGAAAGAGAAAAAAGCACGTGTTGAAGATGCATTACATGCAACTCGTGCAGCAGTTGAAGAAGGTGTGGTTGCCGGTGGTGGTGTTGCGTTAGTTCGTGCTGCATCTGCAATTTTAGACCTTAAAGGTGCAAACGAAGATCAAAACGTTGGTATTAAAGTTGCCCTTCGTGCAATGGAAGCGCCATTACGTCAAATCGTGACTAACTGTGGTGAAGAAGCATCAGTTGTTGTTAACGCAGTTAAAGGTGGTAAAGGTAACTATGGTTACAATGCTTCAACTGAAGAGTACGGCGATATGATCGCAATGGGTATCTTAGATCCAACTAAAGTAACTCGTAGCGCATTACAATATGCTGCATCTGTTGCTGGTCTTATGATCACAACTGAATGTATGGTTACTGATCTACCTAAAGATGATAAAGCTGATTTAGGTGCTGCTGCAGGTATGGGCGGCATGGGTGGAATGGGCGGAATGATGTAATTCTGCTGTTTCTCCTAATAAAAACCACTCCGTTATGTGAGTGGTTTTTTTATACCTAGCGATTGATTATATAAAATATTCAAAATTAACTTGTTAAGTGCTGGTAAAGTGTTATTGAACCAATGATGATAAGAACTATACCGCCAATAAATGATGCTTTTTTCCCAATTAAACAACCAATTTTTTTACCTAGCAATAACCCAAGGGTAACCATAATACAAGTCGCTAACCCGATCATTGTTGAAGCGAAGTAGATGTTGACACTAGCAAGGGCTAATCCAACACCAATTGCAAAAGCATCAATACTAGTTGAAATAGCCGTAAGGACTAATATTAGAAATGATTTTGAGGAGAGGGGTTTTTGGTCGTCATTTTCATCGTTTTCTTCTTTAAAACTATGATAAATCATATTAAGACCTAACAGAAGCATGACGGCAAAAATGATCCAATGATCCCAGTTTTCAATATATTGAAGTGCAATATAGCCAATAAACCAGCCTAGTATAGGGGTAATAGCTTCGATAAAGCCAAATAAAACGCCTACTTTTAATGCACCGAAAAAGGGTGTTGATTTAAGCGAAACGCCACGACAAACCGCTACCGCAAATGCATCAGTCGACATGGCTAATGCTAATAATAAAATAGCCCAAAAACTCATGATATTTACTCTTGCTTCTAATGATTTTTATTTTAATTTTTATAATTTATTTTTTTGATATTAAAAATAGATAATTAGCTATCTTTTTATCGCCTTTGTTTTTATAAAATTCTGCTGTTTTTATTACATTATTTCGGCGGTTTGAATCATATTCAAAAAGTTGTTTGAACATAAGATCTGCCGTTTTTGTATCTCCATTTTGAATCGCACAATAACCATATTGCTCGTAGGTATCGGCTTTCCAGCGGTGTCGATCAAATTCTAGGCTTTTGCTAAATTGTTCTTTGGCTTCTTGATAACGATTCCTGCCACATAAAAAGGAGCCATAATGGACATGAAATAAGCCATTACCAGGTTGCATTAATGTAATACGTTTGTAGATCATTTCTGCTTCATTATATTCACCAACATGCTGATCAAACATTGCCATTGCCAGCATCACTTGTGGATTATTGGGTGAATACTGAGCGGATAATTTTAGATTATAATGTGCAGCTTTAACATTATCCTCGGATTCATTGGCTTTAGCTAAGTAGCCTAACCCCAATCGCATTCTAGCGAGTGCCGCTGCTTCAGGATCAAATTCTTCACGAGCATTTGTTTGACAGCCAGCTAGTATTAACATACTAATTAATGCAATTAATACGCCTTTCATCCACAACTCCTTTTTATTGTTGAATAAGGTTTTGTTTCTTATACAGTGTGCGTTTAGTACGATCAACCACTTCTCCAGCAAGTTGCCCGCAAGCCGCATCAATATCATCACCGCGTGTTTTACGAACAATAACCGTAAATCCATAACCCATTAATGTTTTCATAAAGCGATCAATTCGGGTATTTGAACAACGAGAATAAGGTGCTCCAGGGAATGGATTCCATGGAATTAAATTGATCTTACTAGGCACATTTTTTAAGAATTTTGCCAGTTCATGCGCATGTTCAACACTATCATTGATTTGATTGAGTAAAACATATTCAATTGTCACCTTACCGTGATTAGCATTTGATGTTGATAGATAACGTAAAATTGAATCACGTAGCATTGCCATATTATATTTTTGGTTGATTGGCATTATTTCACTTCGGATTTCATCATTTGGTGCATGAAGTGAAATAGCTAAAGCAACATCAATCATTCCTGCCAATTTATCTAATGCCGGTACTACGCCAGAGGTTGAAAGTGTGACACGTCTTTTTGATAAACCATAACCAAAATCATCTAACATGATTTCCATTGCTGGTGCAACGTTAGATAAATTAAGTAAAGGTTCACCCATACCCATCATAACAACATTCGTGATAGGCCGATCGGCTAATTTACCTGTGACACCAATCGCATTTGATGCTCGCCAAACCTGGCCAATAATTTCAGAAACAGTTAAATTGCGATTAAAACCTTGCTGAGCAGTTGAACAGAATTTACATTCAAGCGCACAGCCCACTTGTGATGATACGCACAAAGTTGCTCGATCACGTTCAGGGATATAAACCGATTCAATCATCTGATTATTACCCACATCTAACGCCCATTTAATGGTACCATCCGATGATCGCTGTTCAAGAGCAATTTTAGGTGCTTTAATTTCAGCTAATTTTTTTAGTTGTTCACGGAGCTTTTTGTTGATGTCGGTCATCAGATCAAAATCATCTATCCCAAAATGATAGATCCATTTCATCACTTGATCAGCTCTAAATGGTTTTTCCCCTAAGGAAATAAAAAACTCTCTTAACTGTTGTCTAGTGAAGTTAAGCAAGTTAATTTTTTCATTGGTTGGGTTTGTGGTGTTTTGATTGGTTGTCACATCTGAACAATCGCCAGACGATTTTTGTGTAGCTGGTGTTAACATATTGCCTCGTTTTTACACATTATGGCTATTTCAATTTTTAGGGAAAGGATTATACTGTTTTTCACCTTATCTGGCTAATATAATATTAATTACAATTTGAATGATGAAAAAAATAATAAAAACAATTGCCAATTTTACTCAAACTTTAACTCTACTTTTATGTTCAACATTTGCTATGGCACAATCAATTCCATTAAATAAACTTACAGGCCAATTTGATGAGAAAAAAGACAGCGATTTTATTGCTCTGGATTCAACAATATTACCAGTAAATAAAAAAGGCATGTATCTTCAAAAAGAGCCCACTCAGCAGCTAATTAAAGCTTATAACGATTTTAAAAAATCTTATCCAGATATTCCATTTATAGTTGTGAGTGCAACACGTAATTACACGTATCAAAATGGCATTTGGCAACGTAAATGGGACGCCTTATTGCCTAAGTTAAAAGTGCCACAAAAAATTGCTGAAGAAATTTTAAAATTATCTTCAATGCCTGGCACATCAAGGCATCATTGGGGAACAGATATTGATATTACCAGCGTGTCATCTGAATATTTTAAAAATGATAAAAAGGGTATTATTTTGTATCAATGGCTTCGTGAAAACTTACCAAAATATGGTTTTTGCCAGCCATTTAATGAAGGAAGAAAGAGTGGATATTTACCAGAAGAGTGGCACTGGTCTTATAAACCAATTGCAAAGCAATATATAGCTGAATATAAGGCGATACTTGAAACTAATCCACAAACAATTATGAAAAATTTGAATTTTACTGGTTATGATAAAATTACACTTGAAAGTCTTGTGAAAGAGTATGTATTAACAGTTAATTCAGAGTGTTATTAGTGTTTTCGCCAATAAGGTAGTTTTATTGTTACCACTAAACCACCGCCATCTCGATTATTAGCTTGAATAGTACCGTTATGCATAATAACGGTCTTTCTTGCAATTGCCAAGCCTAGCCCATAGCCTTTACCTAATTGTGCTGATTGTATACGGACAAAAGGTTCAAAAATGCTTGATAATTTACTTGAATCTACACCAGGACCGCGATCTTTAACCTCTATTTGTAAATATTTTCCTGCTTCTTTTAACGATACTTCAACAGTCTGACCGGCTTTAGAGAAGCGGATAGCATTACGAATAATATTTTCAATCGCTCGTCGTATTTGTTCTGAATTACCTTTAACAATAGAATGTGAAATCGATGATATGCTAAATACTACTTCAATAGATTGATGATTTGCTTCATAGTTAGCATCATTAACAACAACACCAATTAACTCTTTTAAGTCAAAATATTCATCGGTTCGATTATTCATTTCTGCGCGTGAATAATTCAAAATTTCACCTATTAATTGATCTAGGCGTTCCGACTCTAACTCAATCCTAGCTAATGAAGTATCTATGTTTTGTTTATTTTGCTGTGCAAGGCCGATGGCAAGCTGCAAACGGGCCAGTGGCGTTCTAAGTTCGTGTGAAACATCATGAAGTAATGCTTGGCGATCAGAAATTAAAATATTGAGCTGTTCAACCATCATGTCAAAATCTTTACCTAATTCGCTAAGCTCATCACGACGAGGTTTTAATTTTTTGAATAGGCGGACAGAAAGATCGCCTTGAGAAACTCTAAAAAACCCTTGCCTTAATAACTTCATTGGTCTGGTTAAGTTCCATGCTAAAAAAAGGCTGAATACTAACCCAACACATATCCCCATTAGTACAATGGGAGTTGGCATATTGAATAAAGTTTTCCTATTATTGCTATGATCTGTTTTATCGTCTTTAAATGATACCGAGTAAAGTGTTCCGTCTGGTGCAACCGCCATCCTTTGATATAAATAACTGGTTGATTCTAATTCATCTGTGATGATATTGACTTGATCATTTTGAGGAGAGACCAATTTTATCGACAATAAAACTCGCTCACGTTCGGGGAGATGTGCGATAAAATTGAGAGTCTCATCTTCACCAGCAACATGTAGTAATTGTGCAATCATATCCACTTTAGTTGGCATATGATTTAAGAATCGTTGATTTTTATTCTCTATATAATAAGAGAAAGCAATCCAAGTTAATTGGAAAGTAAGATAAAAGATTATCCAAAAGATAATCAGAATTTTCCAAAATAATCGACGATTCATGTCAAACCTACATTAACGAATACGGTAACCAACGGCTCTTATCGTTTCAATGGTTACATCATTTTGTGCGACTTGATGTAATTTTTGGCGAATATTACTGATATGGACATCTACACTACGGTCATAAAGCTCTCGTGCACGACCAAGCCCAATTTCAGATAATTCTTCTTTAGTTACCACTCGCTCACTATGTTTCACAAGTAAAACTAATAAGTTAAATTCGGTAGACGTTAAATCAATAGGTTGACCATTCCAAGTGCATAATCGCTGAGGAATATCTAAGGTTAAACCATTAAAGTGATATTTTTTATCATCGACTAATTCAACCGAACGTTCATCAAAACGACGTAAAACCGCTCGTAATCTAGCTAATAATTCACGTGGATAACATGGTTTTGGAATGTAATCATCTGCACCTAATTCTAACCCTAACACGCGATCAATATTATCACCTTTAGCCGTTAGCATAATTACTGGCATATTACATTGTTGACGAATGCTTTTAAGGACATCAATTCCATTAATATCAGGTAACATTACATCTAAAATTGCTACACGGTATTTACCTGAAAGCGCTTCATCAATACCATCTTTACCCAAATAAACACTTTTAATATTAAAACCTTCATTGGTTAAATATTCGCTAAGCATTTGTGATAATTCTACATCATCATCAATTAATAAAATATTTATCATACGTCGCCATTATTATTTAATTTTAGATAGTTACATTATTGCAATAATAAAAAAAAAGTCAGGTGGATTTACTAAAATATTACATATTTTGAACTATTCCTGATTAATTTATTTACTATGCAACTAAGTATAGAAATTTAGATTTACTCTATTTTCATAGTATATATTTCAATCAAAAAACGATTGAATAAGGAACTGTTAGTAGTGATGTAATTTATTAATAAAAGCTATGTTTCATTAATATTTTTTAACTAACTTGTTATGTAATATGTGAGCAGTACATTCAGTTTTCAAGTTAAATAGAATAAAATAGTCACATTATTTATAAATTGAACGTTTCACTATTTATTGTTAGCTATATGGAGATAATAAATGAAACTAACTTGGCAACAATTAATTAAATTGGTGAAACACGAAGTTTTACCGGCTCTTGGTTGTACAGAGCCTATCTCGCTTGCTTTGGCTGCTGCAGTTGCAGCTAAATATATTGATAAAAATAATATTAATCGTATTGAGGCTTTTGTTTCGCCAAATTTAATGAAAAACGGCATGGGCGTTACTGTTCCAGGTACCGGTATGGTTGGATTACCTATTGCCGCAGCAATTGGGGCAATAGGTGGCGATGCTCAAGCTGGCCTTGAAGTATTAAAAAATATTAAACCAAAACAAATTAATCAGGCTAAAACGTTAATTAGTGAACATAAAGTTAATGTACAAATTGCTGATAATAATACTGCTATTTATTCTGAAGCCAATATTTATACGAATACCGATCATGTTAGGGTATGCATCGAAAACTCACATACTAACGTAATTTTGATCGAAAAAAATGGTGAAACTATTTTCAAAGCAGATAAAAGAACACAAGGTGAATCTAAACAAGAGTCGATCATAAACCATATGTCAGTCAAACAGATATATGAGTTTGCAACGCAAGCTAATTTTGATGATATCGAATTTATTTTACATTCGGCAGAATTAAACAATGCTTTATCACAAGAAGGATTAAGGCGAGAATATGGTTTAAGTATTGCTGCAACATTGTATGAACAAACAAAAACAGGATTGTTAGCAGATGACTTGCTGTCCAAAGTGATGATTCGCACCGCAGCAGCATCTGATGCACGAATGGGTGGTGCGACTTTACCTGCAATGAGTAACTCCGGATCGGGTAATCAGGGGATAACAGCAACTATGCCGGTAGTTGTTGTCGCCGATTATTTAAATGCGACGCCAGAGCAATTAGCTAGAGCATTAATTTTATCTCATACTATTGCGATCTATATACATAGCAAATTCCCACCTTTATCAGCACTTTGTGCAGCATCAACGGCTGCAATGGGCGCTGCTGCTGGTATGGCATGGTTGCTTGGAAAAGAGCAATATGAGCCAGTAGATATGGCAATATGCAATATGGTTGGTGATTTGTCAGGAATAATATGTGATGGTGCATCAAATAGTTGTGCAATGAAAGTGTCAACATCGGTTTCATCTGGATTTAAAGCTGTATTGATGGCTTTAAATAGGATTCGAGTAACCGGTAATGAAGGCATTGTTTGTGATAGTGTTGAAACGACCATTAATAATCTAGGGGCGATTGCAAGTAATAGTATGAAAGCATTGGATACTCAGATAATTGATATTATGTCGCATAAAGTCTAATGTTATCCCTGATGGTAAAAGAATAGACTTTAAGCGCTTTTAATATAACCAATTAGCATTATTTTTAAAAAATATACTGGACAATATTATTTTTTATGCGTAATATTTCGTCCTACTTCATATGGTGGCTATAGCTCAGTTGGTAGAGCCCTGGATTGTGATTCCAGTTGTCGTGGGTTCGAATCCCATTAGCCACCCCATTTATGCAAAGTATGAAACATCTAACGGCGAGTAGCGCAGCTTGGTAGCGCAACTGGTTTGGGACCAGTGGGTCGGAGGTTCGAATCCTCTCTCGCCGACCAATTTATATAAAAAAGCCTGCTCAATGAGTAGGCTTTTTTATTATCCGCTTTATCGCTTGTATTCTCAGCAATAGCATATAAACAGTTGCTTTATAGTGTTTATTTAACGCATTATCTGCTGCTATTTTACCCCGCTGCCAACCCTAATTAATATTCATTTAATTGATTTTATTAACTTTCTCATAAAATTTGTGATCTCCCTTACACTTTTGGTACTTAAAATTGACAACATGTATTTTTTTATCTATTTTTTGAACTATATTATGTGATTTAAGATATATCTGTGAATTAAAAAAGCCCAGTAATTGGAGTGTGATCTTTGGAATATCGTGATATTGCGTCTAAAACCGATGTAGAAGAACAAATAAGAGCAAATCCTAAAATTATTACGGAAAAATCGACTGAGCGAGGACTTGCCGAATTTTTTAAGGTAAGCCGAACAACCGTCAGGAAAGCCTTGCATGATTTAGCTATGGAAAGTTATATGTTTCAAGCAGATAACTATAGCCCGGAACACAATGTTTTTGAAATCAATATGCTAAAAATGTCTTCGTTTAGTGAAGAGATCCAAAAAGAAGAAAATGTTCAAATTGAAATAAAAGTATTGTCCAATCAAATTATAAAGATGCCTGCACAATTGCGTACCTTTTTCGGATCTAACCAGCAACTAATTAGAATTATCAGACAACGTCTCTTGGGGAAAATACCGCTTTCTTATGAAATCAATTATCTCCCTTCAGAAAAATTTACCGATTTAGAAAAACAGGACTTAAATAACATTTCGCTCTATGAATACCTTAAAGAGCATTATCATTTTACACCAAGCCATGGACGGGAAGAGATCACCTACGAAGCGGCGACCGAAGATAAAGCAGAGTATTTAGCTATTGCCGAAGGAACACCTATCTATAAAGTATCAAGTTATAGTTACGATAATAATTTTCAACCATTTGAATATACTGAACAATATTTGATTGGTAACCGATTTCGGTATCACTTATCGGCCAAAAATATCTTCAATTATGAGGAAAAACATAAATGAAGCTATTTGAAAAAATTGCCGCTCAATTACTCGAGCAGATAAATACCGGACGATATGGCGTTGGTGCTGAGTTACCACCCGAAGGGCAATTGCAAAAAGATTATAATGTAAGTCGAACAACTGTCCGTAAAGCAATAGATCGATTAGTTGATCAAAATATGGTGGTTAGGAAAAAAGGAGTTGGTCTGTTTGTTGCGCCAACGCTCTCGACCCAAAATATTTTAGAGATGACAGGTATCATAAAACCATACATCTACCCCAATCACAAAAAAGTAATCAAAGAAGCTTACTTAAGACAAGCAGGTGCATATTACAGTCAATTACTAAAAATAAAACCGGCTGAACTGATCTATTACATTAGCTTCCTTGAAGTGGCAAAAAACAGTATTACGAAAGAGATTTTTGTCCTGCCATTAAATAACTTTCCCGATTTTCAAATTTCAATTATCAAAGTGTTATCTGCGCTCGAAATCATCAATTCAGGCAAGAAAAAAGTCGATAAATTAGAACAAGATTTGCAACTGATTGTGGCCAACTCCGAGCTCGCTAAACAACTTCGAATCCAGATTAACGACCCATTATTTAAAATTTCTAATCACTATTTTGATACTAATAGCGAACCAATTGCTCTCGAGTATAAGTTTGCTAGTAATACCAAATATGTGGTCGATTTCACTTAGGAGGTACACCAATGATTAAATTGTTACGCGTTGATCATCGCTTATTGCATGGTCAAGTTGTTGTTTCATGGTTCGAAAGTATGGATGCAAACACGATTTTAGTTGCTAATGATGTTGTAGCCAACGACGAACTACGTAAATCTGCGATTCGTTTGGCTAAGCCAGAGCATGCAAAATTAGTGATGAAATCAATTGATGACAGTATTGAGGCGATAAACTCAGGCGCAACTGATAAATATCAAATGCTGATAGTCGTTGAATCAGTAGCAGATGCTGAAAAATTAATCCGTGGCACGCAAGGCAAAATAACCAGCCTTAATTTAGGTGGTACTAAACCACGTGAAGGCACAAAAAACTACTCTAAAACCATCAATTTAACCGATCTTGAAGCAGATTTACTGACCAAATTGCAACAAGACGGTATTGATATCTACATTCAGCAAATTCCAAGTGAATCAAAGCAGAAATTTGAGAAATAGTTGAGAGGTACAAAATGAGTATCGAATTAACCGCATTACTGTTAGCTTTGATTGCGATGTTAGCAAATGGTGAATACTTTTTAGGTTCATCAATGTTATCCAGACCGTTAGTGACTTGTACCTTAGCAGGTTTAGTCATGGGTGATATCACACAAGGCATTATAATTGGGGCAACGTTAGAATTAGCGTTTGTCGGATCGTTTTCAATCGGTGCATCCATTCCACCGGAAATAATTTCCGGCAGTGTTTTAGGTACCGCTTTTGCCATTGGCGCAGGGAAAAGCACCGAAATCGCCTTAGCACTGGGCATTCCAATTGCATCACTGGTTTTATTAGTCAAAAATTTATGTTTTCTTTTTATTCTTCCTTACTTTGTTCACAAAGCCGATAAATACGCCAGCGAAGGTAACGGCAAAGGTATGGATCGAATGAACATACTCGGTGGTTTCTTTTCAATCAATCTGCCAATTGGTTTAGTGGTTGGATTCTCCTACTTATTCGGTAGTTCAGCGGTCAATGGCTTATTAGAAATGATTCCTCGCTTTATTATCGATGGTTTAGGTATTGCCACCGGCTTATTACCGGCGTTCGGGTTTGCTATGTTAATGAAAATTATGATTAAAAAAACCAATGTCACCTTTTTTGTTCTTGGCTTTGCTTTAGCCGTTTATATGAAAGTGCCTGTTACTGGCGTGGCCATTTTTGGTGCCTGCCTAGCACTTATTTTGACCGGTTACTCCTCATTTAATGGAAAAAAAGGCGTAACAGAGCAAGACAGTCAGAAGCTAACAACTGGCAACGTTTTAGGTGCACAGGAGATCGATTATGAAAACGAAGAATTCTAAATTAATAACCAATAAAGAATTAACCCGAACTTTTTGGCGCTCTTTCACCGCTGAATGGTCATGGAATTATGAACGGCAAATGAACTTAGGCTATGCCTATGCCATGCGCCCGGCTTTAGATAAAATTTATAGTGATAATCAAGTGGACCTTACCGATGCCTATCAACGCCACTTAGAATTTTATAATGTTACCCCTTGGTTAATTACTTTCCCTTTAGGCATCTGTATTGCTATGGAAGAACAAAATGCCACCGATAGTGAATTTGATAAAAGTTCGATTAATGATGTCAAAATTGCGTTAATGGGGCCGTTGAGTGGTTTAGGTGACTCTTTTTTCTGGGGGACATTACGTGTTATTGCCACCGGCATTGGCACCTCTTTAGCGCTGGAAGGCAATATTTTAGGTCCATTGTTATTCCTGCTTATCTTTAATGTGCCGGCGATTTTAGCACGATATTTTGGCTTATTAATTGGCTATAACATTGGCGCGTCCTTTATTGAAAAAGTGCAAAAAACGGGCTTAATGGATAAATTGTCCTATGGTGCTTCAGTACTCGGGCTCTGTGTGGTCGGGGCAATGGTTGCCACCATGGTGACACTCAATATGCCATTGAAAATAGGTACCGGTGATGATTCGGCATCCTTACAAGATATTTTTGACGGCATTGTGCCACAGATCCTACCGTTACTCTTTACGCTATTTATGTTTGTATTGGTGAGAAAAGGCGTTAAAGCACATTGGATCCTTCTACTTATCGCCGCCATTGGTATTTTCGGTGCCTGGACTGGGTTATTAGGAAGTTGAGGAATTAACAATGAAAAGTATTGCTGATTATGTCGCATTAGAGCCGAAATATTATCAAGCTGTTTTAGATAATTATAAGACGTTATTTGCCGATCATATCGATTTAAGTCAAATAAGACAGCTTAATGCCATTGTCATTTTCGCCACTGGCTCCAGTGCTAATGCTGCTTATGGTGCAAGACCAATAATGAGCGAACTGTTGAAGATTCCTGTCTATATTGAAGATCCTTCAATGGCGGCCAATTACCTGCACTATAACGATCCAAATACACTCTATTTTGCCATTTCACAAGGTGGAGAGAGTTATTCAACCATTCATTTAGTTGAGGAATTTATTCACCATAACAAGACGATATATAGCCTGACCAGCAATCCACAAAGTCCTTTGTATCAAGTTAGCAATCACGTTTTATCTATGGGGATGCCGATTGAAGAAATGCCTTATGTCAGTGCCGGTTATAGTATCACTATTTTAGATTTGATCTTAATTAGCCTCATTATTGGACAAAAAACCGAAACCATTAATCAAGCCAAATTTGATGACTATATGAATCAGATTAAAACGATTACCCAATTATTACCACAAGTCATTGAGCGTTCACAAGCTTGGGTTAATCGCCTTGAAGATCAATATACTCTAGCTCAACGGGTAATATTGATCGGTTACGGTGCTACCTACGGGGTTGCAAGGGAAGGAGAAACTAAATTTACCGAAACCGTACGCAACACTGCGTTGGGTAAAGAGCTCGAAGAGTATATGCATGGCCCTTATCTGGGTTTGCATAGCGATGATCAAATCATTTTTATTGAACCGCAAGGAAGACTGGCGCAAAGAGCCGATTCCTTAAAACAATTCTTAAATCAGTATGTGAAAAATGTTGTAACAATTTATGCACATCAACAAGGCAACCGAACACAAAATGACTTATGTCTAGGTATCAGTTGTGATGAGCGATTAACTTCGCTGTTTATGACAATTCCTATTCACTTACTTAGCTATCAAGTATCACAGTTAAAAGGTCACAATCTGGAAAAATCAACATATCCGGAATTTGATGAAATTACTAAATCTAAAATTAAGAGGATTAGAGCATGAGAAAATACGATGAAAAAAAAGAACTCGACAGCATGAATGGCGCATTAGCACTTCGTCCACAAATCAATGAATTTATCGATAAAATTCACTCCCGTGGTTACAGTAATGTGTGCTGGTTAGGTATTGGCGGAACTTACGCTTCATCGATGCAAGCAGTTGTCCATATGAAAGAAAAATCAGCCATTGAAACCTTTATTCAACATGCAGCGGAATATCTGGTGACCGGCAATAAGCGTATAACCAAAGACACCTTAATTATCATCTCATCTGTTACAGGCTCAACCCAAGAGGTCGTTGAGGCTATTAATAAAATTCAACAAGATGTGGGTGCAACAGTTTTAGCCTTTTTAGATAAAGCCGATTCACCATTAGGTAAAATGGCGCACCATGTGATTTCTTACCCAATGAATGAGCAATTGAAATTCTTTATGGCCGCTGATCGCTTAATGTATTTGGCGGGCGAATACCCTGATTATGATGAATTTTATCAACAAATGGATCAACATTTTGCTAAAAATATCGTCGAAGTGGCGAAAAAAGCTGATGCATTCGGGCAAGAAGTCGCATTGAAACATCATAACGATGCTATGCACTATTTTGTCGGCGCTGGCAACCAATGGGGTGCAACTTATTCTCATGCGATGTGCTACTGGGAAGAGCAACACTGGCTACGTTCAAAATCGATCGAGTCTGCTGAATTTTTCCATGGCACATTAGAAGTGATTGACCGTGATACAGCTGTAACTGTTTATGTTGGTGAAGATAGTCAACGTCCATTAAGTGAAAGAGTGGCAAAATTCTTACCACAAATTTGTGGTAACTACACCATTATTGATACCAAAGACTATCCATTACCGGGTATATCAGAAAAATATCGTGGTCATTTATCACCGTTTGTGTTTAGAACGATAAATAACCGAATTGATGCTTACGTTGAACACTTAAATCGGCACCCAATGACTATTCGTCGCTACTATCGTTGCTTGGATTATTAAGGAGAGCAACAATGGTTGCGGTATTAATCAGTACTCATGGACCTACTGCTCAAAGTCTGATCGTAAGTGCCGAGATGATTTGTGGTAAACAAACCTTATGTGAAGCAGTGCCCTTTTTAATGGGGCAATCGTTAGATGAGTTTCAACAGCAGATTGAAAATCATTTAGCAAGCTTTGCTCAACAAGGTGAGGCAATATTGTGTTTGGTGGATTTAAAAGGCGGAACCCCTTTTAACACACTAACCAGATTAATGGCCAATTATCCAAATCTAGAAATTGTTACTGGGGTGAATATACCCATGTTATTGGCAACATTTATGCTAAGAACACAAATGGCGTTAGATGATTTACTATCAGAACTAATGCAAACAGCTCAACAAAGTATTGAGCACTATAATATGGTGTCAATGACGTCATCAATAATAGAAGATGAAGAGTTTTAAGCTGGTCAGATAAATAATCAATTAATTTAACTTTAATAAGGCAAATATATTTTTAACTCAAATAAAATTATATTTGCTTTTATTCATTACTAGTTATACCTTTTTATCTAAGCCTTGAATTATATATAGAATTAATAGGTAGGTAAATTTGACTATATTAAAAGAGAAAACATTTATCATAATATTGATTCTCTTGTTAAGTAGTATTTGTTGCTGTTGTACAACTAATAATGAATTAACGTTAAAAAAAATCGAAGCGAACGATAAATACCGTTGGATGGAAAATCAGCCACAGTTAATCAGTAATTGGTTATTATCTGAGTCTGAACGAACCGTCAACATACTAGATGCATTACCATGGTCAAAAACTGTCAGTAAACGATTTAATCAATTAACTGATTTTGGTTCTGAACCTAGAATTTCTGATATTCAATATGTAGGCGATAATTGTTTTTATTTCAAACAAACAGCAGATTATCCGTATAATCGCCTTTTTGTTAGAGATCGCTACAATAATGAAAAATTGTTGATAGACCCTCCTATTGGTTATGGTATATATGATTTTTATCCGTCACGTGATGGGCAATATATTGCTTATAGCATTTATGAAAATGGTGCTGAGATATCATCAATAAAAATTATCAATGTAAAAACTAAATCACATCTTAATGATCATATAACTGGCATATCGGATCCAAGCATTATTTGGTCAAATGATAATTTATCTTTTTTTTATAAAAGAAATGATAAATATCAACAAAATAGCCCAAAATCGGGCACGGAAGAGTTATATTTGCACCATCTAAATACTAAGACAAAAGATGATGTCTTAATCTTTAGTAAAAATCAAATAACTGGTTATGACCCCGTTACCGATCAAAATATAGCCTTATCTTTTTCTAGTAATTGGGCTATTGCGTTTATCTCATCTTCTATATCTGGTTATAGTATCGATTTATACCTTACACATTATGATAATCTTAATAATACTAAAGTTCATTGGCAAAAAATCATCGATAGAAAACAAAAAGTTACCAATTTTATTCTAAAAGATGATTGGTTATATTTAGCTAAATACAATGTGTTGTCTGGTTATACTATTTCGCGCGTGAATTTGAATAAGAATAGCCAATTAGAAGAAAAAATTATGGAATGGCAAAATGGAGATTTGACCCAATTTGCAGCAAGTAAAGATGCTATTTACTTAGCTTATCATGAGTCAGAAACACCTAAGTTTGTTGCTATTCCTTTTACTGACCCTCATTATGTTAAATCGATTTCTCTTGCAAATAATGAAGAAATAACAGCCATTTTTAGTGATACTGATCGCAAAGAAATATTATTTACTGCTCAAAATTGGACTGTTCCCCCGAAAATATTTACCTATAACCCCGATAATGGATCAATTCAAGATTCAAAAATGATTAATCCCAGTGCTTTTTCGTTTGCAAACTATGAGGCTGAACAACAATGGGTAAAATCAAACGATGGAACACTTGTTCCTATGACGATTATTCATCCTAAAGGGATCAAATATGATGGTACTGCTCCTACATGGTTGACTACCTATGGTGCATATGGTGTAAGTCAGCGCGCTTTTTTTGATGCTACACGTTTAATTTGGCTTGAAAGAGGTGGAATAATTGCAATTGCTCACGTTCGAGGAGGTGGAGAATTAGGCGAAGATTGGCATATTGGCGGTAGCTTAGCTAATAAACAAAACTCAGTTGATGACTTTATAACATGCGCACAATATTTAATTAATCATAATATTACTCAACCATCTAAGCTAGTTATCAGCGGTGAGAGTGCTGGTGGTATTATAATTGGAATGGCATTAGCTAAACATCCTGAACTTTTTGCTGCGGCATCTATTAATGTGGGTATGTTAAATATGAGTCGATTAGATAAAATCGCCATTGGTAAAGCAAACTTTGCTGAGTTTGGCTCGCCATTAAACTTAAAACAGTTAAAGGATTTATCTAAAATAGATGCTTATTTAAATTTAAAAGATTATGTTACGTATCCACCGGTTATGATTTCGGTAGGTTTGAAAGATGAACGTGTAGCACCATGGCAAAGTGCTAAATTTATCGCTCGTCTTAATGAGATAAACCATACCCAAAAACAGCAGGTATTAGTTGTAGCAGATCAATATGAAGGGCATTTTTTTGATAATTTTCTAAATACAGTCGAGTTTTTTATTTGGAAAACCACGCCAACACCATAATTAAAAAATAGTTAATATTAGAGTTAATATTATTTATGACAATCCTCATCATCAAATAAGTCATTTGGGCGTACTTATCATCGTGAAAAATTATCTGGAAAAGGAATATCAATAAAAACTAGCCAGCAATTTAAATAACGATAGTTTTATATAATTCGCTATTATCTTTTAATACTCTTAAAAAATAATTCTTATCTCACTTGTTTTATGGTGATATTTTGTTTTAATAGTCAATAAAGATTTCTTTATATAACATCTACCGTTGGAAATAAAATATGAAAAATGTTGGTTTTGTTGGTTGGCGTGGAATGGTTGGTTCCGTCCTTATGCAACGTATGGTTGAAGAGCATGATTTTGATTATATCAATCCTGTGTTCTTTTCTACTTCTCAAGCTGGTCAAGCTGCCCCTACCTTTGGTGGTAAAACAGGAACATTACAAAGTGCCGATAATATTGATGCTTTGAAAGCATTAGATATTATAGTGACTTGCCAAGGTGGTGATTATACTTCTGAAATTTATAAAAAATTGCGTGCAACTGGCTGGCAAGGTTACTGGATTGATGCGGCATCAACATTGAGAATGGAAGATGAAGCAATCATTGTTCTTGATCCAGTCAATAAAGCTAATATTCATGCAGCTTTAGATAGAGGTATCAAAACCTTTGTTGGTGGTAACTGTACTGTAAGTTTAATGTTAATGTCGCTTGGTGGATTGTTTGCTGAAAACTTAGTTGATTGGGTATCGGTATCAACTTATCAAGCTGCTTCAGGTGGCGGTGCGCGTCATATGCGTGAATTGCTTACCCAAATGGGCATGTTAAACGCCGAAGTAGCTAAAGAGCTACAAGACCCTAATTCTTCGATCTTAGATATTGAACGGAAAGTGACGCAAAAAATGCGTGATGGTAGTTTACCAACAGATAATTTTGGTGTGCCATTAGCGGGTAGTTTAATCCCTTGGATTGATAAAGCTCTTGATAATGGTCAAAGTAAAGAAGAATGGAAAGGCCAGGCTGAAACGAATAAGATTTTAGGTACTAGCCAAATTATTCCTGTTGATGGACTTTGCGTGCGTATTGGTGCATTACGTTGCCATAGTCAATCATTTACCATCAAACTCAAAAAAGACATCAGTGTGCCAGAAGTTGAAAAATTACTTGCTGCACATAATGATTGGGTTAAAGTTATACCTAACGATCGTGATTTATCAATGCGTGAGCTGACTCCAGCAGCTGTTACTGGTACATTAACTACGCCAGTAGGACGTTTACGTAAACTTAATATGGGTAAAGACTATTTATCAGCCTTTACTGTTGGCGACCAGTTATTATGGGGAGCTGCCGAACCATTAAGAAGAATGCTTCGTATCTTAGCTTAATCAAAAAAAGCCCGGTAGCCGGGCTTTTTTTGTGATATATGCACATTATAATGTAATGTTGTTTTCTAACAATGTCATTAATAATGAACCATTAAATAACGCTTGTTGTATCAATGCAAATGCACCAATTGCTGAACGGTCATTAAGCGATGAACAATTGATAGTAAGATTTTTTCTCAACTCTTCTAAACTTTGTGCGTTTAACGCGCTGTTTACCGCATTTAACAACACTTCTGATGATTTAGTTAATTCACCCGCTAACACAATTCGTTGTGGATTAAAAATATTCACCATCATAGCAACAGCACGACCAAGATTTTCACCAGCATCTTTGACTAACTTAATTGCCAGCTCATCGCCTTGATTAGCATATTTACAAATAGTGGAAATATTACAGTTATCTAAACTTAATTTAGTTGGATAACCTTGCTCAATCATCTGTTTAGCTCGAAACTCGATTGCTTTATTTACTACACGATTTTCCAAACAGCCAAAATTTCCACAATGGCAACGCTCTCCTAACGCATCGATTTGGATGTGTCCAACTTCACAAGCACTTTGATTATGGTTTGTTAATAGTTGCTGATTGACAATTACACCCGATCCCACACCGCGATGTACACGAATCAAAATTGAGTCATCAACATCTTGAGTTGAGCCAAAATAACTTTCGGCTAAAGCTAAACTTTGAATATCATTGCCAATAAAAATCGAAATGTTAAATTTATTACGAAGAGCATCAGCTAGAGGCCAAGCTTTAACTTGAATATGAGGTGTATAACGAATAATCCCGCGAACAGAGTCAATCAAACCTGGTAATACCACTGATATAGCAACAAGATGTTTTATTTTTTTGCTATTTTGCTCTATGAACTGTTCAATTAATGCAATTAAATATTCTTCAGCTGATTCTTGGGTAAACGAGGTTAATGGATAAACTTCAGATACTAAACAGTTAGCACCAAGGTCATATAGTTCAATGGTAACATGGGAACGACTTAATTGAATGGCAATAGTCTGATAGTAACCAAATTTTGCTTGTATTGACACAGCCGGACGCCCACCAGTTGATTGCTGTGCATCAACTTCTTTGATTAAATTTTTTTTAATAAGTTGGCGAGTAATTTTGGTTATACTGGCTGGTGCTAATTGACTAATTTCGGCGAGTTGTATCCGTGAAACTGGGGCTTGCTGAACAATCAAACGGTAAATCATAGCGTAATTTAATTGTTTGATTAGCTCAGCATTGCCAACTAGGTGTAGATAATTAAAGGTCATATTTTATCTCAATATTTTCATTAACTATCTAACATTCTAGCGGGTCATTACTCCATTAACAACCGTTTTCACGTTTGAAAAATCACGATTAAAAATAACTAAGTTCGCAATTTTATTTTCACTAATTGTACCAAGTTGTTTATCAACACCAATTGCTTTTGCAGGATAAAGCGTTGCCATTCTTAGTGCTTCATCTAAAGCAATACCAACATATTCAACTGCATTCTTAACTGCTTCAATCATAGTTAATGCTGAACCACCTAAAGTACCTTTTTCATCAACACAACGGCCATCTTTATAATAAATAGTTTTATCAGCAAATACGCCAGAGGTTAAATTAGACCCTGCTAATAACATAGCATCGGTAATCAAAATTAAATGATCTTGTTTAATTTTATGACTATTACGAATATTAGCCCAACTTACGTGTTGACCATCAGCAATAATACCGACATAAACTTCGGGTTCATCATAAATTGCGCCAACAACACCGGGCTCTCGTCCAGTGATATAAGGCATTGCATTAAATAGATGCGTTCCTAAACGAATACCAGCATTAAAACCACGACGACAATCTTCATAATGACCGTTAGAATGACCGACAGAAACATGAATACCAGCATCAGCTAATTGCTTAATATAGTGAGATTCAACTTTTTCTGGGGCTAACGTAATGATTTTTATGACATCAGCATTTTCACAAAGAAAGTCGATCATTTTTTGTGAAGGTTGGCGGATGTAATTTACATTATGAATACCCTTCTTTTCTGGATTAATGTAAGGGCCTTCAAGATGCAAACCTAATGCTTGGTTTGGGTGTTTAGCCAAATACTCACGCATAACGTTTACTGCTTTAATCATAAATTCATCAGTTGATGTGATTAAAGTTGGTAAATAGCTAGTACAACCATAAACTAGGTTAGTTTTTTGCATTTTTTCTAATGTCTCGACACTTAACGCATCGAGGGTCTCATTAAATTGTACACCACCACAACCATTGACTTGAATATCAATAAGACCCGGTGCAACAATGGCACCTTGTAAATCTTCAGTAGTGATATTAGCTGGTAGTTCTTCTTGTTTACAAACTTTGGCAATCTTATCGCCGTCAATAATAACGGCGTGATTTTCAAGAATTTCATAACCAGTGTAAATACGACAATTTGTTAATGCGTACATTGAGTTATCCTTTATAAAACGGTCACTTTAAGGTTATCAGCTTCCATTTGTTTAAAATATTTTAGTGTTTTCACTTTAAGATCATCAGTACTTGGCTCATCACAAACAATAATTGATGCTGGATGCATTTGTAATGCGGTAACTGTCCATAAATGATTAACGCATCCTTCAACACCGGCTTGTAACGCTAAACTTTTGTTGTGTCCACAAACTAATAAGATCACTTCCTGTGCATCCATTAATGTTGCAACACCGATCGTTAACGCATGTTTTGGAACTTGTTTGATATCATTATCAAAGAAGCGTGAGTTAGCGATAATTGTGTCTTCAGTCAAAGTTTTAATTCGAGTTCTTGAACAAAGTGAAGAACCTGGTTCGTTAAATGCAATATGTCCATCCTGACCAACACCACCAACGAAAATATTGATTTTACCGTAAGATTTAATCTTTTCTTCATATTCGCGGCATTCTTGATCGATATCTGGTGCATTACCATTTAATATATGGATGTTGTTTTTATCAATATCAATATGGTTGAAGAAATTTTCATACATAAAAGTGTGATAACTTTGAGGGTGATCTTCTGGAAGACCGACATACTCATCCATATTAAAGGTAACAACGTGTTTAAAACTGACTTTACCTGCTTGATATTGTTTGATGAGTTGTTGATACATAACTAGCGGAGAACTACCTGTAGGTAAACCTAATAAAAACGGACGTTCCGCTGTCGGTTTAAATTGATTAATTTTGTTAACAATGCGCTGTGCTACCCAAGCGCCGACTTCTTGCGCATTTACTAAAGGAATAAGTCTCATAAGATACAGCCTCTTCTGATATAATTAAATAAAATCTTTTTTTTTAACGTAAAATATGTTGAGCATATTCTACTATATTAAACTAATTAATCAAAAATAAATCGTGACATAAATCACAAAAAGCAAACATTTAATTTGCGAAGTAAAATAATATAATGTGAAATATAGTTGACTTACTTACATTTACTTAAAGATGTGAAATTTCATTACTTTTTAAGTAACCCAAAATAATAATATGAGGTAAAACTTATGGGAATTTTAGCTTATTTGCAACGTATTGGGCGCTCGTTGATGGTGCCTGTGGCAGTATTACCTGCTGCTGCAATTCTTCTTGGTGTTGGTTATTGGATTGATCCTGTTGGTTGGGGTGCAAATAGCAGAATCGCCGCTTTTTTAATTAAATCTGGTGGGGCCATTATCGATAATATGGCTATACTGTTTGCTATTGGTATCGCATACGGTATGTCTAAAGATAAAGATGGTGCTGCGGCGTTGAGTGGATTGGTTGGTTTTTTGGTTATAACAACTTTATTATCTACAGATACAGTAGCATTATTAACTTCTACACCAAAAGCTGAAGTTTCAAAGGCTTTTGATAAAATCCATCAAAACCAATTTATCGGTATTTTAGTTGGTATAATTTCTGCTGAAATATATAACCGTTTTAGTAATATTGAGTTACATAAGGCATTTGCTTTCTTTAGTGGAAGGCGTCTGGTACCAATTATTGTTTCATTTGTAATGTTATTTGTTTCTTTTGGAATGCTTTATGTTTGGCCACATATTTATGAATTTTTAGTCACATTTGGTAAAGAAATTAAAGGACAAGGTGCAATTGGAGCTGGTATTTATGGGTTCTTTAACCGTTTGTTGATTCCGGTTGGTTTGCATCATGCACTTAATTCTGTATTTTGGTTTAATGTTGCTGAAATTAACGATATCCCTAATTTTTTAGCAGGACAAAATGCAATTGATAGTGGTAAAGCGATTGTTGGTATTACTGGTCGTTATCAAGCTGGTTTCTTCCCAATTATGATGTTTGGTTTACCAGGTGCTGCTTTAGCGATGTATCATACGGCGAAAAAAGGCAATAAAGACAAGACAGCTTCCATTATGTTAGCCGCTTCTTTTGCTGCCTTCTTTACAGGTATTACTGAACCATTAGAATTTGCCTTCATGTTTGTGGCTCCAGTGCTTTATGTTATCCATGCAATTTTAACGGGTATCTCTTTGTTTATTGCAGCAACATTGCAATGGATATCTGGATTTGCCTTTAGTGCTGGTTTACTCGATATGTTACTTTCAAGCCGCAATCCTTTAGCTGTACATTGGTATATGCTTATTCTTCAAGGTGTCGTATTTTTCTTTGTATATTATATTGTGTTCCGTTTTGTTATTGTTAAATTCAATCTTAAGACGCCGGGACGTGAAGACGATGTGACCGATACTTCAGCTGAAGAGAATGTACCAACTGTAGGTGATACTTCTAAGCTTGCTGAACAATATTTAGTTATCGTTGGTGGTAAAGAAAATCTAACTAATATTGATGCTTGTATCACACGTTTACGTTTGAATGTTCATGATTCAGATTTGGTTGATGAACAAGCAGCTAAAGCACTTGGTGCAATGGCAGTGATAAAACTAGGTAAAACTGGCGTTCAAATTGTTGTTGGTCAACAAGCTGAGAAGATTGCCGATAAAATGAAAAAATTAGTTTAATATCAATTTTATTAAATAAGTTTTATCAATATTCTCCTCGTGGTAGTAATGATAAAAGCCACGAGGATTTTTATTATCTTTGGCAAGCATAGATTTTGTTTATAGAATTATAAAAAAAGTTGAGGAGCGGGGTTTTTGAAGCTAATTAAAAGCGTAAAATAGTGTCTTGATCCGCAAGTAACTGATGAAACTGGGTAATTTCAATTTGTTGGTTAGGAATGTTGAGGGCAATCTGGCTTAAATTCCGCTCATCTAAAGCTGTTTTACAAACATAAACATCTTCAATGTCATAAAGTTCTAACATATTAAAGGTTGCTATGTAATCTCGCATTAAAATCTCTTCTGGATGTTGATTAGGTAACAGATGAAAAACACCATCGCCCATAAAAAAGACAGAAATATGATTAAATGTTGATAAGGCTAAAGCGGTATCCAATGCTTCTCGGCCTTTTGCATTGCCGTGTGGTGGAGTACTAATAATAATTGCTACGTTTTTCATCTAATCTACCTTTTTAAAATTGTAGGATTCGATCAGAACTTGCTACTGCCTCACTCAATTCACCAAGACCAGTTAGTTCAAAATGTTCAGCAAGGTTTTCTATACTAATTCCCCTTCTTTGTGCTGCTGCCACGCAAATCTTCAGCTTTAAAGCGTTTTGTTTTGCTAAGTTTTGCCATGCTTTGACGAGATCAAATTCATCATTAGCCGGATCAGTAAAATGATTAGCGTTATAGACACCGTCAGCATAAAAAAAGATGCTATTGATTGAGTGATTTGTATTTGAAGATAATGTTTGAGCAAATTGATAAGCACAATAAGCAGATTGGGTCCCATAAGCGGGACCCATAATAACCAGCGTATAACTTAATGGTTTCATCAAATTAGTTTGGTGCTTGTACTGGCTGAGCAGTTGGAATAGCTTCTTCGTTGTTATCTTTATCAATACCAAGCAATTCAACTTCAAAAACTAAAGTTGACGCAGGGGTAATATTGGCGTTGTTACCTTGGCTTGGCAAGCTTTTATCTTCATAAGCTAATTCTGGTGGAACAACTAATTTAATTTTACCGCCAACACCAATGAGTTGAATTCCTTCAGTCCAACCTTTGATTACACCGTTAAGTGGGAAGGTTGCTGGCTCATTTCGGTCATAAGAACTATCGAATTTACGACCATCAGTTAATGTACCAACATAGTGAACGATAACAGTATCATTGGCAGTTGGGTGAGCTCCAGTACCTTCTTGAATAACTTTATATAATAAACCTGATTTAGTTTTTATTACTCCAGGTTCTTTTGCAAATGCTTCACGGAATTTTTCACCAGCCGCGGTATTTTCAGTTTTTTGCTTTTCAAAACGCGCTTGGCTTTCTTCTTGGATACGTTTACCGAAAGCTTCTAGAATTGTGTTCACTTCTTCTTGATTAAGTTGTGAATTACCTTTCATGGTTTCATTAAATCCGCTGATTAGATATTCTTGGTCTGCTTTTACTTCATTTTGTTCTAAGTTTGATTTTAGGTAGTTAGCAAATGAAGAACCTAATGCATAAGACTCTTTTTGGGCTTCAGTGGTAATTTTTATTTTATTGTTTAGAGAATCAGCTTTATCATCGGTTTTAGCAGGTTCTGCTTTATTTTCTGCTGGCGCAGGTGCTGTTTCGGTAGCATTTGTCGTTGTAGTAGCAGGTGTTTTGTTTTCTTCGGTAGTTTTTTTATCATCACAACCTGCAAGTGCTAATACGATAGCACTACTTATCAATGTCATTTTAATAAATGATTTCATTTCACTCTCCAAGTTAAAAGATCTTTTAGCTAAATATTCACGGTATTATATATGATCTATTATAGGACAATATAGCTTTTACGTATCTTTTATCTAATTAATTTATATAGAATTAGGCTTATTTGTTATTAAAAACCGTAAAAACACTTCAGAAAATCACTACAGCCTGTAAGTGTTAATATGATAATACTGCTTATTAATGTCAATTTAATAAATGATTTCATTTCACTCTCCAAGTTAAAAGATCTTTTAGCTAAATATTCACGGTATTATATATGATCTATTATAGGATAATATAACTTTTACGTATCTTTTATCTAATTAATTTATATAAAATTAGGCTTATTTGTTATTAAAAACCGTAAAAACACTTCAGAAAATCACTACAGCCTGTAAGTGTTAATATGATAATACTGCTTATTAATGTCAATTTAATAAATGATTTCATTTCACTCTCCAAGTTAAAAGATCATTTAGTTAAATACCAATCGTATTATATGATCTACTATAATACAAAATATTTTTTAAGCATCTTTTATATAAAATTAGGTTTATTTGTTATTGAAAACTGTAAAAATACACTGAAAAATCACTCCTTGAGTGAAAGTGGTATCCTCAGTTATAATAGATCCAATTTATAGTAAATATTGTATAAGGATAGCTATTTTGACTACCGAACTTAATACCCTTGATATTGAAGAAATCATAAGTTTACTGCCTCATCGTTACCCATTTTTAATGGTTGATCGCGTACTTAGTTATGAAAAAGGCAAAACATTAAAAGCCATTAAAAATGTTACTTTTAATGAACCATTCTTCCAAGGTCACTTTCCAAATAAACCGATTTTCCCTGGTGTACTAATTTTAGAAGCGATGGCGCAAGCGACTGGAATTTTAGCTTTTAAAAGTATTGAAGAGTTATCGCCAGGACAGCTTTATTATTTTGCTTCAATCGATAAAGCGCGTTTTAAACGCCCTGTCGTGCCAGGTGATCAAATCGTACTTGATGTTGAATATATTAAAGAGCGTCGTGGTATTGCATTGTTCCATGGTGTTGCAACAGTTGATGGTAAACTGGTTTGTGAAGCCGAAATGATGTGTGCTCGTAAGTAATATTGATTTTGAAATATCCCAAATGTATTAAGGAATTGCTATGGCAACGGAAATACACCCAAGTTCAGTAATAGAAAAGGGGGCAAAGATTGGTGATAACGTCAAAATCGGGCCTTTTTGTTATATTGGTGAACATGTTGAAATTGGTGATGGCACTTTTTTAAAATCACATGTTGTCGTTAATGGCCACACCAAAATTGGTCAAAATAATCAAATCTATCAATTTGCTTCAATCGGTGAAGTTAACCAAGATCTAAAATATCGAGGAGAACCAACTCGTACTGAAATTGGTGATCGTAATATGATTCGTGAAAGTGTGACGATTCATCGCGGCACTGTTCAAGGGGGGGAGTTAACGCGTATTGGTAGTGATAATTTATTCATGATTAATGCACACGTTGCTCATGATTGTATTATTGGTAATAATTGTATTTTAGCGAATAATGCAACGCTTGGCGGTCATGTGCAGTTAGACAATCATGTTATTATTGGTGGTATGACAGCTGTACATCAATTTTGTGTTATCGGATCTCACGTAATGGTTGGTGGTTGTTCTGGTGTTGCCCAAGATGTTCCTCCTTATGTTATTGCACAAGGCAATCATGCAACACCACATGGCGTTAACTATGAAGGATTGAAACGTAGAGGTTTTAGTAAAGAAGCACTACAAGCCATTCGTAATACTTACAAAATTCTTTATCGAAATGGGTTAACCCTTGACGATGCCAAAGTTGAAATTGAATCGTTAGCTAAACAGTACCCTGAAGTTCAACTGTTTACTGACTTTTTTGCTCGTTCGACTCGTGGCATTATTCGTTAATGACTGATAAAGCTTTAACTGTAGCACTTGTCGCTGGTGAAACATCTGGTGACATTTTAGGTGCAGGTTTAATTCGTTCTCTCAAAAAACACCATCCAAATATTCAATTTGTTGGAATTGCTGGACCACAAATGCAAGCTGAAGGCTGTAAAGCTTGGTATGAAATGGAAGAGCTGTCTGTGATGGGCATTGTCGAGGTATTAGGTCGATTACGTCGTATTTTAGCTATTCGTCGAGATATCACTAAACGTCTTATTGAACTAAAACCTGATATATTTATTGGTATTGATGCGCCTGATTTTAATCTATCATTAGAAGGTAAACTCAAACAAGCTGGTATTAAAACTATTCATTATGTGAGCCCATCAGTCTGGGCTTGGAAACAAAAGCGCGTGTTTAAGATTAAACGAAATACTAATCTTATCTTAGCTTTTCTTCCTTTTGAAAAAGCCTTTTACGATAAATTTGATGTTCCTTGTCGTTTTATTGGTCATAAAATGGCTGATGACATTCCTTTAGAACCAGATCAAACCGCAATGCGTCAACAATTAGGTATCCCGCTTGATTGCCAATGCTTAGCACTTTTACCTGGCAGCCGTCATGCTGAAGTGACGTTATTATCTGAGCCTTTTTTAAAGGCGGCTCAATTGCTACGTGACAAATTTCCTGATTTACATATTGTGGTTCCTTTAGCAAATGAGAAAAGGAGACAAGAGTTTGAGCGAATTAAAACTGAAATCGCACCACAACTTAATGTGCAGTTATTAGATGGTCATGCTCGTGAAGCAATGATTGCCAGTAATGCGGCAATTTTAGCGTCTGGAACGGTTGCTCTTGAATGTATGTTAGCTAAATGCCCAATGGTTGTCGGTTACAAAATGAAAGCTTTTACGTTTTGGTTGGCTAAAAAGTTAATCAAAACGCCTTATGTGTCGTTACCAAATATCTTAGCAGGTAAAGAAATAGTGCCTGAGTTGCTACAACATGATTGTACACCAGAAAATATCGCTAATCATGTTTTTCCTTTTTTAGAAAGTGATAATACCGAATTAAAAGCGACATTTTTAGCTTTGCATAAACAAATTCGTTGTAATGCAGATGAACAAGCAGCACAAGCTGTACTTGATGTATTAGAGGATTCACATTGTTGTTAGAATTTACCTACCCTGATGCCACATTAATTGCCGGAGTTGACGAAGTTGGACGAGGTCCTCTGTGTGGTGATGTTGTTACTGCTGCTGTGATTTTAGATCCAAATAAACCGATAGAGGGATTAACCGATTCTAAAAAGCTGACAGAAAAAAAACGTGAAGCTTTATTTGATATTATCAAGCAAAATGCATTAGCGTGGAGTGTTGCTAGAGCATCAGTCGATGAGATTGATAAGCTTAATATTCTTCATGCCACTATGCTGGCTATGCAACGGGCGGTGTCTGGTTTAAAAATCAAACCCAATTATGTTTTAGTGGATGGCAATCGTTGCCCTGAATTTGGTATTCAAACACAAGCTGTCGTTAAAGGCGATTTACTTGTTGCTGAAATTAGTGCTGCGTCGATTCTTGCGAAAGTGACTCGTGATCGTGAAATGGTTGAATTAGATAAATTGTATCCGCACTATGGATTGGCAAAGCATAAAGGATATCCCACCAAAGATCACCTAATGGCTATAGAATCACACGGTATCAACCATTTGTATCGTAAGAGTTTTGCTCCAATTAAGAGATTGTTACTTATCTAATTCGACCAATGTTGATCTACTGTTATTAATAATGGTGAATTGAATATAGCGACTGGTGAAATAACGGTTTCTTGATAAGGGATCTTATCTCCATAGCGTTCAGTTAGTTTTTGTTTAACTGCTGGTGCTGACAGATTAAAATCTTTAATCCTTTGTAATTGTCCAATTTTTAAGTTAAGTGCTTTATTATAAATTTTCCAAACTAGTTCTGAGCAATAAATATACTTATCATCCCAGCCAAACCAAATATCGTAAGGCTTATTTTCAAATGAATGAGCAACTCGTTTTAAATTAGCAATTTCTTTTTGTGATAAAGTGTGATCTTTTAGGCGTTTAATTATATATTTTCTATTTTTTCCTCGAGTTACCCATTTATCAAACGGTGTATAGACCACTTTAGATGCTGCTTCAAAGACATAAGGTTTTCCATTTTTAATAAAAATTATTCCCATGTGACTATAAGGTGACTTGGTTGCTAGCTCAATCGCCTTGCTTTGGTTTGATTGAGAAGATTGGAAAATAATATCGCCATCTAGGTAATCTGCTGTGGCCGTCGTGTAGGTAGTGAAAAGTAATATAATAATCAAAATAGAACGCATGATTTTCTACTTAAAAAATAAATCAAGGTAATATTATAAAATTATTAGCTAAAATAGCTACTTAAATAAATTTTAAGTAGCTTTTAGTCGTGTTTTAGTCATTAATCCCGATTACTGAAAATAGATGTCGATTTTGTTTTGTACATAACTTTACTGGCACGAGCAAAACGAATCGTTTTGAAAATACCTAACAAGCTAGCTTGATGCATTCGATACAACAATCGATGAATAATTAGCGCAAACCATCCCTTTACACCCATTTCACTTTTTCCTGCTATTTTAACCACACCTTGCGCGGTATCATGTAAAGAAATGATTGTGCCATTATCGGTATACTTAAACGATTTTAATGGCTTATTATCTAATATGTTGATAATGTTTTCGTAACAAATTTTTGCCATTTGATGTGCAGCTTGAGCAGTAGGTGGTGAGGCATGGCCATTGTCTTGCATTGCGTAAGCGCAATCGCCAATAACAAAAATATTGTCATCACGAGAAGTTTGCAATGTTGGTTTTACCACCAATTGATTTGAACGACTTGACTCTAATCCAGCAATTTCCTTCAAATAATCAGGAGCTTTAACACCCGCAGTCCAGATCATAATGTCGGCTTTAATAGTATCGCCTTCTTTTGGATAAAATCCATCGCTTTCAGCCTTAGTAATCATGGTCTTGGTTAATACATGAATACCTTGTTTTTCAAGTGTTTTAGTAATACTTGCTGCGGTCTTTTCTGGTAGGGCTGGTAAAATACGATCAGTTGCTTCAATAACCGACACATCTAAAAGATCGGAACACATCTTATTACGACCACAGGCACCAAATGCTTCCACCATGTGTGGTAGTTCAGAAGCTAACTCAACGCCAGTTGCACCACCGCCTACGATAGCAATTCGAATTTTATCTTCGTCGGTGCTTTGATCATTATCGATAATTGAACAGAAACTGGTGAATTTATTTATTAAGGTTTCTCGCAAGCGAATCGCTGCATTTTGATCGTCTAAGAAGATACAATGTTCTTTAACACCAGGTGTACCAAAATCGTTAGAAGTACTACCAATGGCAATAACTAAAATGTCGTAATCAATAGCGACTGATTCATCTTGATGATTGATAATAGTGATTTGTTTTTGGTCCCGATTAAGGTCAGTAAAGGTACCCTGGGTAAATTCGAAATTATGTTGTTGTCCTTGAGATGCATAATAAATATTATCAACTTGCTCATCAAGTACACCCGTTGCTACTTCATGTAATAATGGTTTCCATAAATGATAACTGTTTTTATCAATTAGGGTAATTTGAGCTTTGTCCGTTTTGCCTAACTTATCACCTAGGTCAGTAGCGAGCTCTAAACCGCCGGCACCACCACCAATAATAATTATTTTTTGCATATTTCAAGCCTTATTATTTCAATTGTAAAATATCATACTAAATAAGTAGGTTTTTATCTATTTCTTTTGACTGATAACATTTATAAATGAAATCTATTAAAATGGAGGTTTACAATTATTGAAATTTATTTAAGGGTGAAATAGAATATCATTCAATATAGTTGTAAATAATCCCGTTTAGCCTTATTTGGGCATAGAAATATAGCTTAGATTGTTTAAATAAAGCGTTATATCGTATGATATAGTAATCATTTTTGAAGTATGTTAATTCTTGATTGCATACAATTATCCTAGTTCTTTAGGCCTTATCTTACAATTGTCACTCAAAACAAATTTATGAATAAAAAAATTTTTATTGTTATTGCATTGATTGTTATTTTAATTTCAATGACGATCTTAATACGTGCTCATAGCAGCCAGCTTATTTTGCAAGGTGAAGTTGATGCACCTAATGTCAGCATATCCTCTAAAGCCAAGGGGCGAGTGCAAGTAATTCATGTCAATCGTGGCGATGATGTTAAACAAAATGATGTCTTAATTACGCTTGACAGTCCTGAGCTTTTAGCTCAAGTTAAAGCTGCCGAAGCTGGGCGAGATCAAGCAAAAGCGCAAGTTGAACTTTCTCAAAACGGTACTCGTGAAGAAAGTATTCGCTATTATGAAGCGTTATTGGAACAAGCAAAAGTTTCTTATGATAATGCTTCGAAAGAGTACAATCGTAATAAAGCCATTTCGGCAAAAGGTTTTGTTTCTCAATCAATATTAGATAATGCCCTTAAAACGCGTGATGCAGCTCATCAGCAGGTTTTGTCAGCCCAAGCCAATTTAGATCAAGCGAAAAACGGTGATCGTATTGAACAGCGTGAGATCTATAATGCTAAATTGCAAGAGGCTGAAGAGCAACTTAAACAATTACAGATTCAATATGATGATCTGCAAGTCAAGGCGCCTGTAGATGGTGAGGTTGGTTCAATCCCTGCCGAAGTAGGCGAGCTGTTTAATGCAAATAGCCCACTATTAACAGTTATTCGATTACCACAAGCTTATTTTGTGTTCAATATTCGTGAGAATATTATGCCTAATATTCACAAGGGTGACCATGTTAAGTTGGAAGTACCAGCCCTTGGTAATAAAGAAGTTGAAGCGGAAGTTCGTTTTATTTCACCAATGGGCGATTATGCAACTAAACGTGCTACTCGAGCAACGGGTGATTTCGATTTGAAAACCTTTGAAATTAGACTTTATCCAACTAAACCTGTTGAAGGCTTACGCGCAGGTATGAGTACATTATGGAAAATAGACAACTAATTTCAGATTTCTGGCATCGCTTTAAAGAAGCATTTAACGATGAAATTCCAGTTATATTTAAGCGTTTTACTTTCCATTGGTTAATGTGGATTTTACCGCTGATTATTTTTGTGATCATCAGCAGTATATTTTATCGAGGTGTATTATTTGATCTTCCAGTAGGTTATGTTGATCAAGATAAAAGTACCTTATCTCGTGAAATTATTCGGGATCTTAACGCTGGCGCGCACGCAAATCTAATTAATTATGATAATCAGTTAAAAATGGCTGAACGTGATTTAGAAAAAGCTAAAATCTACGCCATTCTCTACATACCGCCTAATTTTGAAGCCGATGTATTAGCTGGTCGTCAACCAACGCCGATGCTTTATTATAATGCTTTATATTATAGTGCTGGCTTATACTCTATTATGGACTATTCCGGCCTAATTGCTTCATTAAATACGCAATATCGGACGACCATGGCAACCAGTATTGGTTTGCCCGTACCTAAGCTTTCTCAAGTTAATTTCAATTATGATGGGTTATTTAATGCCAGTGGTAACTCAATGTACTTCCAGCAATTTTCCGCGGTAGTTCATTTGTTACAATTATTTGTAGTGACCACAACAATTCATATTTTATCGCGATTACCTAAACGGACTCGGCCTAATTATCCATTTGTATTAGGTAAACTAGCTCCTTATACCATCTGGTATACCATGTTATTGATGTTTGAAATAGCTATGCTGGTTTTATTTTCTGATGCGCGCGTATCTGGTTCGCCATTTGCTATGATGCTGGTGGTATTCTTTTATGTTATTGCTGCGCAAAGTATTGGTATTTTGCTTTATACATTTACTAAAACAGTATTAGATGCATATACCTATATTGGGGTATTGGTGGGGCTTGCTTTGACCTATTCAGGAGTAGTGGTGCCTGAATTGTCGATGCCTTGGATAGCAAGATTTATTTCGTCACTTGAGCCTTTAACCTATGCACTGAATAAATTATTCGATCTCTTTTTACGACATTCCAGTTATCTATCTGTATTAAAAACATGTGGGATTTTAATGATCTATCCAATAATTATTACAGTGTTAGTTAGAAAACGTTTAGTCAAACGTTTACATTCACAGTAAGAGGCAATATTTGGATGCTTAAGCTATTTTTATCTTCAGCTATAAAAATGTTTTTTTATATGCTAATGCGACCAATGTGGTTATTGCTATTAGTTTCTGTTTCATTAATGAGCTTAGTTTATATTAATGGCACCATCACCAATTTGCCGGTAGCAATTGTTGATCAGGATCATAGCGCTACAAGTCGAAGTTTGATTCGATCTTTAAATACTAGCTCTAAAATCGATGTGCTTACTTATGAAAATTCATTAGAAGCTTATGATGATATTAACAGTCGTAAATTATTTGCGGTATTTACCATTCCAAGAAATTTCGAAAAACGTCTTTTAAACGGTGAAGAGGTGACAATTCCTGCTTATGGTGATGCTTCTAGCCGTCTAGCTAATGGTCTAATACAAGTTGATATTAGAGGAATATATCAACAAATATTAACCGAATATAATACGCGGGTAATGCGCAATGCTGGTTTTTCTGATCCGCAGATTAATATCATCTTATCGCCAATAAAAGGGCAAACGATGCCGCTTTATAATGCCGGGATTAGTTTTGCGGCGATAACTTTTCCTGGATTACTCGTCATGCTGTTGCAACACTCCTTTTTGATTGCCTCAACGCGTACCAATATCACCTTGCACTCCTTGCCCCAAGGTAAACCACCAAAGATTGTTATATTCGGAAGTTTATGCGGTCTTATACCAATATGGCTCTTTTTGTCTTTAGTCCTCTTTGGATTATGGCCTTGGGTTCTTGGCTATAGGCAATTAGCAAGCATACCCGAAATTATTATTATGACATTTCCGCTATTATTAGCGGTGTTGGGGTTGAGTAAATTACTCACTGAATGTTTACATCGAACCGAGATGATTTACCTAACCTTAGCCTTTTTGACTACCCCCGTATTTTACTTATCCGGTACTATATGGCCTCTTGATGCTATGCCGTTATGGGTACAAACGGTATCGCGAATGTTACCATCTACATGGGCAACAAATATGATTGCTGGTGTAAATCAGATGGGGTTAGGTTTGTCAGATAATGTATTTAATATATTTATGATTCTATTTCTCGGAGTCATATATGGTTCGCTAGGCTTTTTTATTGCAGCACTACGCGAAGGAAAAATGAGAAGATATTTCAAAAAAATAAAAAAAATTGTGCGTTCAAATACTAAAAAAGTTAATAATAAACCTTCAATTAGTTAATGCTAAAACGTGAATATACAATCAATAGCTGTTATGATGAATGCTTAAATTTTTCAAATAAATAACGTATGTCCAAAAAATATTATCCATGGATTATTAGTTTACGCCCTAAAACGTTAGTATTATCGCTTTCGGCTATTTTGATGGGAAATTCGCTAGCATATTGGCAACGGTCTTTTGACCCATTGATTATGCTACTATCAATCATTACCGCATCGTTATTACAAATTTTATCCAATTTGGCTAATGATTACGGTGATGCAATTAAAGGCAGTGACCAACAAAATTTAACAGGGCATAAACGGGGATTACAATTAGGTTTAATCACGCTTAATCAACTAAAAATAGCGCTTTGGATTACCGTTTTATTATGTATTACTTCAGGGCTTGCATTACTTATTTTAGCCTGCAACAACTATCGACAACTTCTGATTTTTGTCTTGTTAGGATTATGCTCAATCATTGCAGCAATTACCTATACGATGGGGAAAAAACCTTATGGTTATATTGGATTAGGTGATTTCTCTGTCCTTATCTTTTTTGGGCTGGTTGGGGTAATTGGCAGTGATTACTTACAGACTAAAGTGTTATCGACACTACTCATCTTACCTGCAATTGCTAGTGGATTATTAGCGGTTGGAGTACTTAATATTAATAATCTACGCGATTATGAAAGCGATAAACAACATCATAAACGAACATTGATTGTGCTAATTGGTAAAACTTACGGTTGCTGTTATCACTTACTTTTATTAATTATATCATTGTGTCTATTTAGTTTATTTGCTTACAAAAATCTACATACTTTTTGGAGTGGACTATTTTTATTAACATTGCCACTATATATAAAACATATCAGTGCGGTATTTAAATTTAAGACGGTTAATGACGCTGCACCGTTACTAATACAAATGGTCAAACTTGCTTTATTAACTAATTTACTTTATTGTTTGGGTATTATTTTGAGCTAGCTCACGTTTATTCTAAATTTATATCGTTTTACTTAATGTTAGCGTTATACTAGAATCGAATGAATATTACAGTTAAAGGAGACTCTACCATGGAGTTTGAAACATCAATTCTTTGTGATTACTACCCAGAAGATGTTAATGTCGTAGAACCGATATTTAGTAATTTTGGTGGTGTAGCTTCGTTTTCAGGCCAGGTCGTCACAGTGAAATGTTTTGAGGATAACGGTATATTGTACGAAGTATTACAATCCAATGGGGCAGGTAAAGTATTGGTTATTGATGGTGGTGGCTCTGTGCGCCGAGCATTGATAGATGCGGAATTAATCGATATTGCACTGCAAAACCAATGGGAAGGTATCATCGTTTATGGTGCTGTGCGCCAAGTTGATTATATTGCTGATGCTGAAATTGGTGTTCAAGCACTCGCAGCAATTCCTGTTGGCTCAGATGATCAAGGCGTTGGTGAAATTGATATTCGTGTTAACTTTGGTGGCGTGACTTTCTTCTCTGGTGACTTTATTTATGCTGATAATACCGGCATTATCTTATCTGAAATCGCTCTTGAAGTAGACGACAAATAAATCACTTATTATTTTCATAAACCGCTGTGGTTTTACAGCGGTTTTTTATGCTCAAAAACCCCGCTCCTCAACTTTTTTTGCGATACAATTTTCTATTTTGTTCGATTACGAATATAACCACCAGTAACGGTGATAATTAATCCTGCTATCTCCATATCTAATAATTTAATAGTGAGTTCAGGAATGGGTAAATTAACCAGGGCTGCAATTGTATCAACTGGAATTGGGTGATGACGAATAACGGCAAAAATTTCAGGATATAAAACAGTATTACTCTCTTTATTCTCAACACTATTTTGTCTATTTATTGTTGATAAAAAGCCACTATAGTGTTCTAAAATATCAGTTGGGTGAGTGACTAGATAAGCCCCTTGCTTGATTAAATAATGGGTTCCATGACTATTTTGATTATCAATATCACCCGGTAAGGCAAATACATCGCGATTTTGTTCAAGCGCATAACGAGCAGTTATTAGTGATCCACTTTTTTCAGATGCTTCAACCACAAAGGTTCCTAAACTTAATCCACTAATAATACGATTGCGACGTGGAAAGTATTCGGATCTTGCTTTTTCAAATGGATAAAATTCTGAAATGATGGCGCCATTTTGTGCCAAAATATCATTTGCCAATCGTAGGTTTGAGCGTGGTGAGATTTGAGCTAATCCACTACCTAAAACAGCTATAGTATTTCCTGATACCTCAAGAGCCCCTCTATGGCAAATAGCGTCTAAACCCAATGCTAATCCGCTAGTGACTGTTAAACCATTAATTGCTAATTCGCCAGCGAAATATCTTCCCCATTGTGCACCATATTCACTAAATTCACGGCTACCAACCATGGCAATTTGTGGTGAATGTAATAATTGCCTATTACCCATAACAAATAACAATAATGGTGGTGAACTAATTTGCTTAAGTAACATTGGATAATCGGAATCACAATACGCGATCAAATGTTTGGCTGGGTAAGGTGTTGCCAACCAATCGAGTATTGGCTCAAAATGAAGATAAGATGTTTCAAAAAAACGATCTTGAAGAGTTTTGGATAAACCTATTTTTTCCAATAATAGCGATACATCTCTTATTTTATTAGGTAGACCAGAACTAAAATAGTGAGCAATTTGCTCGAAATATCCCTTTCTTTTCTGACCAAGCATTGAAATTCGTAACAAAAACTCATATTTACTCATTACAGTCCTTTTTCCTCTACATTGTTGCTTAGTGCCATATCTAGAAGGATTGATTAGATATATTTTAGTAATAGTCAACTAAATCTATTCATAGGCATAATAAATGTTTACAATGTAGGCGAATTTGAAAAAATACAAAATTGAGGAGTAGATCGAAGAATTTATGGCTATTTTACCGGTATTACGTTTCCCAGACGAACGACTTCGCAAAATTGCAAAGCCTGTCTCTAATTTTACACCAGAGCTACAAAACATTATCGATAACATGACTGAAACCATGTATGCCGAAAATGGTATTGGACTTGCAGCTACACAAGTAGATGTACATGAGCAGATTATTGTGATTGATGTGTCGGAAGATAGAAGCCAACTTTATGTGATTATCAATCCTGAGGTGATAAGCCAAGAAGGTGAAACTGGCATTGAAGAGGGATGTTTGTCGATACCTGACTGCCGTGGATTTGTTCCAAGATCAGAAAAAATCAAAATCAAGGCATTAGATCGTAATGGTAAACCTTATGAAATTGATGCTGATGAACTATTGGCAATTTGTATCCAGCATGAAATGGATCACTTAAAAGGTAAACTCTTTGTCGATTATCTCTCGCCATTAAAGCGTCAACGTATTGAGCAAAAGATGAAAAAGCTAGCTCGTGAAGAGCAAAAGAATCGATAAATTAAACCGCCATTAATTTGGCGGTTTTTTATTTAAGCTTTCATTATTTAGCTACAATCACCATAGCAGGTCGGATAAGTCGACCATTGAGTGTATAGCCTTTTTGGATAGTATTGACGATCTGTCCTGATTGGTGTTCTGGTGATTCAACCATACTAATCGCTTGATGTAGATCTGGGTTTAATTGTGAATCAGCCGTATTTATCACTTCAATACCAAATTTTTTGACCGTATCTAAAAACGATTTTAATGTTAACTCTAATCCTTCTACAGTTGCTTTGTGTTCTGGATTATTTTTATCTGTAGATTCTAATGCGCGTTCAAGATTATCAATTACAGGTAAAAGTTCATTTGAGAATTTCTCAAGAGCATATTTACGTGCTTTGTCCACATCTTGTTCAACACGTTTGCGCACGTTATCAATTTCAGCTCGAGCACGAATCATTGCTTCACTTTCATTTTTTTTAGCAATTTCTAATGCTTGTTCAAGTTCAGCAATACGTGTATCTTTGGCTTTTAACTGCTCTTCAACACTTGGTTGAGATGGCGTTTGTTCTTCAGTAGTTTGCTCAGCTGGGACTTCAATGTTTGTTTCATTTTCTGACATATTATTCTCTTGTTCAGTCATACGGTACTCCAAATTTAGTCGAAAACTTAATGAATAACAGTTATTATGGGGGCAATTTTTATTATTACAAGTTTAACGATAAGATGATATCGTGTTTTTTAATCGGTAACTAAAAAATCTTTATATTTAAGTTAAAAAAACAAGGATATTTTATGGGTATACCATTTAAATGTGTTGGTTTGGTTGGGATTCCACGTAAATTAGAGGCGATTGAAACTCATCAGGTTCTATATGACTGGCTAGTTAACTTAGGTATTCAAGTTTTAGTTGAAGATCGGTTAGCGCAGTATATAAAATTTCCTAGTAGTGTATACGCAACTTTAGATACGATTGGTGAGCAAGCCGACTTAGCCATTGTTGTCGGTGGTGATGGTAATATGCTACGTTCGGCACGTCAATTGTCGCACTATAAAATTAAAGTGATTGGAGTAAATCGAGGTAATTTAGGCTTTTTAACCGATATTTCCCATGATCATGTTATTGAGCAATTAACTCCTGTTATCAAAGGGGACTACGATGATGATCCTCGGTTTTTATTGGAAGTGTCTATCTACAGTGATGGTCGGTTAATTAATTCTGGTTTTGCTGTAAATGAAATTGTAGTTACACCTAATACTGTTGCGCATATGATTGATTATGATGTGTATATCAATGAGCGCAATGCATTTTCACAACGAGCTGATGGTTTAATTATTGCAACGCCCACAGGATCGACTGCTTACTCGTTATCAGCTGGTGGGCCAATCCTTGCGCCGCACTTAGATGCGTTAATTATCACACCAATGTTTCCACACTCTTTAGCGGTCAGACCATTAGTGATTAAGAGTGATAATCCTATCCATCTTAAATTTCCAACAACAGCTTTGGATCTTAATGTTGCTTGCGATAGCCAAATTATCTTGCCAGTTAAACCAACACAAGAGGTAATTATTCGTCGCTCAGATTATGAGTTTAATTTAATTCACTCTAAGGATTATGATTATTTTAATAATCTTTCAAGCAAACTAGGTTGGTCACAAAAGATGTTTTGAATTTAATCATTATGTTAAGAAAATTATCATTTAAAGGGAAACTATCTTTAAATGATAAATGTTAATACATAAACAGATAAAGAAGAGAATATGGCGGCGATAACATCGTCGACCATAATACCAAAACCGCCCGGCACACGCTTATCAAACCAACGAATAGGCCAAGGTTTGGCCATATCAAACAATCTAAATGCGACAAAAGCAATCGTCACCCATAGTATTGAAAATTGAGGAATGAAATACAGCGTTATCCACATACCGACAAATTCATCCCAAACAATATGACCCGAATCATGAGTATGGGTATCATCCGACGTTTTTTGGCAAATATAACAACCAAACACAAACGTCACTAAAATAAAAACCCAATATAAAGTAGGTTGTAAACCCAAAAATAAAAGCCACAGTGGTATCGCCATTAATGATCCCATAGTACCTGGCATAATGGGTGATAGCCCACTACCCAATCCGACCGCTAAAAAATGAATTGGATTAGTGAGTTTTAGGTATTTTTTAAAATCTTTATTGCGTGCTTGTTTCGTCATTCTGATGATAATCGGTTGATAAAATTATGCCGACTTGAGGTCGGCAAAAAATTTGCTTAGCTAGCTTTAGCCAGCACTAATAATATTTAGCTATATTATTAGTCTTTAGCTAAGGTTGCAACCATTACTGCTTTGATCGTGTGCAGGCGATTTTCGGCTTCATCAAAAACGATGCTATGTTTAGATTCAAAGACTTCATTTGTCACTTCTAAACCATTTTTCAAACCATACTGCGCAGCCATTTGTTGACCTACTGTGGTATTCATATCATGGAAAGCCGGTAAGCAATGCATAAATTTAACATTTGGATTCTCTGTTAATTTGATTACATTTTGATTGACTTGGTATGGGGTTAATAATTTCACTCGCTCATCCCACACTTCTTTCGGTTCGCCCATGGAAACCCATACATCGGTATAAAGAAAATCAACACCTTTCACACCTTCAGCAACATCCTCAGTTAAAACGATTTTAGCGCCTGTTGTTTTAGCTATCTCTTGGCACTTTTGAACAAGCTCTAATTCAGGTTGGCACGCTTTAGGTGCCACTAGTCGGATCTCCATACCCATTAAGGCTGCGCCTTCCATTAACGAATTGCCCATGTTATTACGAGCATCGCCTAAATAAGCAAATTTAACGCTATTAAGTGGGCGCTCACCGATATGCTCTTTCATGGTCATAAAATCTGCTAAAATTTGCGTTGGATGCGCTTCAGTCGTTAAACCATTCCAAACCGGCACACCGGCATATTTTGCTAAAGTTTCAACAATATCTTGCCCATAACCTCGATACTCAATACCGTCATACATGCGTCCGAGTACTCGAGCTGTATCAGCAATCGACTCTTTATGCCCAATTTGGCTACCACTTGGCCCTAGATAGGTGACTTGAGCGCCTTGATCATATGCACCGACTTCAAAAGCACAACGAGTACGAGTTGAATCTTTTTCAAAAATTAAGGCAATATTTTGGCCAACTAAATGTTGTTTTTCGTTACCTTGTTTTTTTGCTTTTTTTAATTCAATAGCAAGTTGAATCAGCTGGTTAATTTCTGCTGGGGTAAAGTCGAGTAAACGTAAAAAATGACGTTGATAAAAACCATACATATTGAGCTCCTGATAGCGGTAAATATTGATACGATTCTATTTGAATAATTATGCAATTTCAAGTTAAACGTTTTAAATTTATAAAATGTCCTTTTTAGTTATTGAATTGTCTAAAAAATTAGATTTTATTATTTAATTATTTTTTATAATAACGCTTTTTTTGTTTAAAAAATTGTAATAAAATGACCAATTAATGAGTTACTGAAAAAGCATTTATTTGAATTATTATTCATAAATAGTGTTTATTTAATCAAAAGGTCTCTTAGCCATGCAAACTTATGCCCTCCTTATATTACAAGACGGTTCACAATTTATCGGTAAATCAATCGGTGCTGATGGAGAAACTGTTGGTGAAGTTGTATTTAATACCTCAATGACCGGTTATCAAGAAATACTCACCGACCCTTCCTATTGCGAGCAATTAGTCACGTTAACTTACCCCCATATAGGTAATGTCGGTACTAACAATGCCGATGCTGAATCTAATCAAGTTTATGCAAAAGGGCTGATTATTCGTGATTTACCACTATTAGCCAGCAATTATCGCAATGAGCTCGATCTTTCGAGTTATTTAAAACAGCATAATGTTATTGCCATTGCCGATATCGATACTCGCCGTTTAACTCGAATCTTGCGTGAAAAAGGGGCTCAGCATGGCGTGATTATCACCGCAAACGATAGAGAAACTTTACTTGAAAAAGCCGATACTGCTAAACAAATGGCGATCGATTTTAAAGGATTATCCGGACTGGACTTAGCCCAAAAAGTCACCTGTACAAAAAGCTATTTGTGGACACAAGGTGTATGGACAAGAGAGCAAGAACACCCAGTAGCAATAAACGCCTTGCCTTATCATGTTGTGGCTTATGATTTTGGCGTGAAACGTAATATCTTACGGATGTTAGTTGAACGGGGTTGTAAATTGACCATTGTTCCGGCCAAAACCTCTGCGCAGGAGGTATTAGCATTAAATCCTGACGGTATATTCCTATCAAATGGTCCCGGTGATCCGGCACCTTGTACTTATGCCATTGATGCCATTAAACAGTTTTTAGCTTCTGACATACCGATATTTGGTATCTGTTTAGGGCATCAACTGTTAGCGTTGGCTTGTGGTGCAAAAACCATAAAAATGAAATTTGGACATCATGGTGGCAATCATCCGGTTAAAGATCTTGAAAATAATCGAGTTATGATTACCGCCCAAAATCATGGTTTTGCCGTTGATGAAATGAGTTTACCGACTCACTTACGTGTGACGCATAAATCACTGTTCGACGGCTCACTACAAGGTATTCATCATTACCATAAACCCGCTTTTAGCTTTCAAGGTCACCCCGAAGCGAGTCCCGGGCCTCACGATGCCGCCCCACTGTTTGATCACTTTATCGAATTAATTAAAATTTATAAGCAGGAGTAATAACATGCCTAAGCGAACAGATATTCATAGCATTCTTATTATTGGCGCTGGCCCAATTGTTATTGGTCAAGCTTGTGAATTTGATTATTCCGGCGCTCAAGCTTGTAAGGCTCTGCGTGAAGAAGGTTATCGGGTTATTTTAGTCAATTCTAACCCTGCCACCATTATGACCGATCCGGAAATGGCGGATGCAACCTATATTGAGCCGATTGATTGGACAACGGTGAGTAAAATTATTGAACAAGAAAGACCTAATGCCATTTTGCCCACCATGGGCGGACAAACAGCGCTCAATTGTGCGTTAGAACTGGATAAAAGAGGCATTTTAAAACAATTTAATGTCGAGATGATCGGCGCTACCGCTGATGCAATTGATAAAGCTGAAGATCGCAAACGTTTTGATCAAGCCATGAAAAAAATTGGTCTTGATACTGCCCGTTCCGGCATTGCTCACTCATTAAAAGAGGCTCATGCCGTACTTGAACAAGTTGGCTTTCCTTGCATTATCCGCCCTTCTTTTACTATGGGGGGAACCGGTGGCGGGATTGCTTATAACACTCAAGAATTTGATGAAATTTGTACCCGAGGACTTGATCTGTCACCCACCAATGAACTTCTCATTGATGAGTCATTAATTGGTTGGAAAGAGTATGAAATGGAAGTGGTACGAGATAAAAATGATAACTGTATCATCGTCTGTTCGATTGAAAATGTTGACCCTATGGGCATTCATACCGGGGATTCCATTACCGTTGCGCCAGCTCAAACACTAACTGATAAAGAGTATCAAATCATGCGTAACGCATCGATAGCGGTACTTCGTGAAATTGGCGTTGAAACAGGTGGTTCGAATGTACAATTTTCGGTTGATCCTAAAACCGGACGCTTAATTGTGATTGAAATGAATCCAAGGGTATCACGCTCATCAGCATTAGCATCTAAAGCAACCGGTTTTCCAATCGCAAAAATTGCGGCCAAACTTGCGGTTGGCTATACCCTTGATGAGCTATCTAATGATATTACCGGAGGTAAAACGCCAGCGTCATTTGAGCCTTCGATCGACTATGTGGTGACAAAAATACCCCGCTTTAATTTCGAAAAGTTTGCCGGGTGTAATGATCGTCTAACAACCCAAATGAAATCAGTGGGTGAAGTGATGGCAATTGGGCGGACTTTTCAAGAATCATTACAAAAAGCACTACGAGGGCTTGAAGTCGGTAAATGTGGTTTTGATCCGAAAATTGACAATTATGATGATGAAAAAAATCTCAGCAAAATACGTTATGAACTGCAAGAAGCGGGCGCTGAACGAATTTGGAATATTGCTGACGCTTTTCGAGCCGGCTTTAGTTTAGATGAAATTTTCACATTAACGAATATCGATCGCTGGTTTTTAGTGCAGATTGAAGAACTTATCAGCCTTGAAAACCAACTAAAATCGCAGTCATTAGCTAGCCTGAATTCAGAATCATTATGGCAACTTAAGCGTAAAGGTTTTTCAGATTTACGTATTGCTAAGCTGTTGAATGTTGAAGAACAAGACGTTCGTGATCGACGAAACCAATACGATATTCATCCTGTATATAAACGAGTTGATACCTGCGCGGCGGAGTTCTCGACCGATACAGCTTATCTTTACTCAACCTATGAACAAGAGTGCGAAGCTAAACCACAATTCATTCGCCCGAAGATTATGATATTAGGCGGTGGACCGAATCGGATTGGGCAAGGTATTGAGTTTGATTACTGTTGTGTACATGCCGCGCTGGCGCTCCGTGAAGATGGTTATGAAACAATTATGGTTAACTGTAATCCGGAAACGGTATCTACCGATTATGATACCTCAGATCGACTCTACTTTGAGCCAGTCACACTGGAAGATGTGCTTGAAATTGCTCATGTGGAAAAACCAAATGGCGTAATCGTACAATACGGCGGGCAAACACCATTAAAATTAGCCAGAGCGCTTGAAGTCGCTGGGCTACCGATTATTGGTACCTCGCCAGATGCGATAGATCAAGCTGAAGATCGCAAACGTTTTCAGTCGATTGTCGATAAGTTAAAGTTAAAACAGCCAGTTAACGCAACGGTTACCGATATTGAAGATGCGGTGATTAAAGCCGAACAAATTGGCTATCCATTAGTGGTCAGACCGTCTTATGTGCTTGGTGGTCGAGCCATGGAAATTGTGTATAACGAGCAAGATTTAAGACGTTATTTTAAAACCGCAGTCAGTGAATCGAATAATGCTCCAGTACTACTTGATCACTTTTTAGATGATGCTATTGAAGTTGATATTGATGTCATTGCCGACGGCGAGCAAATCGTAATTGGCAGCATTATGGAGCATATTGAACAAGCGGGAATTCACTCCGGTGATTCTGCTTGTTCATTACCAACATATACTTTAAGCTCGGAAATTTTAGACCAATTGCGCAAGCAAGCTAAACAGTTAGCGTTAGAACTTAATGTAAAAGGACTTATGAATGGGCAATTTGCCGTCAAAGATAACCAAATTTATTTGATTGAAATCAACCCTCGAGCCGCTCGTACCGTGCCATTTGTGTCGAAAGCTACCGGTTTGCCATTAGCGAAAATCGCTGCACGAGTTATGACCGGTCAATCACTTGCTAAACAAAATATCACCAAAGAAGTCATACCGCCTTATTACTCAGTGAAAGAGGTGGTATTACCGTTTAATAAATTTAGTGGCGTTGACCCAATTTTGGGGCCTGAAATGCGTTCAACCGGTGAAGTGATGGGAATTGGTAATACCTTTGCCGAAGCCTTTGCCAAAGCACAACTTGGTAGCTTATCAAGTATGAAAAAATCGGGAAAAGCTCTGCTATCTGTTCGTGATCAAGACAAAACTCGCTTATTAGAGATCGCTAAACGATTAATTGCACATGGCTTTAGTATTGATGCTACTTTTGGCACTGCTAAGGCATTACAACAAGCTGGCATAACCTGTCAAATGGTTAAAAAAGAGAACGAAGGGCGCCCCAATATTCATGACCATATTAAAAATGGCGAATATAGCTATATTCTCAATACCACATCTGGACGGGCTGCTATTGAGGCATCGAAAATCCTACGCCGTAGTGCTATTCAATATAAAGTTCATTACGATACCACGATGAATGCGGCTTATGCCACAACTGCAGCATTAGACTGTGATCCAGCACAATATGTTGTTTCATTGCAAACACTTTATGCGTAAATATTGGCTAAAAAGTAAGCGTGTAAAATACATAGCGGCTGACAGATTTGCGCAAAACAAGAACCTTAGTACGATATAAAATATAGTACTAAGGTTGATTTAAAAATTGTGATAATTTGCAGGCTTTTTGCACTTGTATTAACTTTACGCTAAATAAACCTTAATCACTTGCCATTGACTAATGTTGCATCTTATTTATTTGCTATATCCAAATTATAAGTAAATTTTTATTTAAATTGTCGACGATTTAATTAATTGTATTTATTTAGAATTTTGATTGACTATAGCTAAAATATCGGCCTCTGTCAGTTTCTGCGTCGGATTAGCAAAAGCGTAACAAGTTGGTTTTTTGTCAATAAAGACCTCTGATGTAAAATCCAAATTCTTAATATCATTAAAAATCCAGGCAGCAAGATAATAATTTTGTGTGCCGGTTAAATGATAATAAAGGTGAGATCCGCACTGCTGACAAAATGCTCTTTCAGCCCATTGTGATGAAGGATAATGACGTATATTGTCTTGACCTTCTACGGTAAGCTCTCCGTTATACATTATTGACATAAAAGGTCCGGCACTCCACTTCCGACAGGTTTCACAGTGACAGGCACTTAAATGTAAGTTTTTGAAAGGGACAACCAACTTAACTTTGCCACATAAACATGTCCCATGATACTCAGTTGACATAAATACTCCTTTTTGATTGAAATGAATAATTTTTACTCAAACCTAAATCATTATAACTAAAAAACAAGCAAATCTTGTCAAGAAGTTTCAGAAACACCCTACGTTTTAGTAAAAAAACCGTATTTATTTGTTTAAAAATGTTTAAAATTAGCTCGATTAAGCAAAAAGGTATTGCTTTATTATTTTATTACTATAATATAGCCACCTCTTTGACGCGGGGTGGAGCAGCTTGGTAGCTCGTCGGGCTCATAACCCGAAGGTCGTTGGTTCAAATCCAGCCCCCGCAACCAATTCCTCAAAAATCTATTCTAAATTATTCTTAATAATAAACTATTCTGATTTCGGTACAGCCAGTAGCGTTGATACAGCTTCACTAATTCTTCTAGCAATATAGCTATTATTCATGGTGTACAAATGGATACCGTCAACATTTTGTGAAACTAAATCAACAATCTGATCGATAGCATAAGCAATACCGGCGTCACGGAACGCATCAGGGTGATGCTCGTATTTCTCCATCATCTGTTTGAATTTCTTCGGTAGATTTACGCCACACATCGATACCATACGTTCAATTTGGTTTTTGTTCGTTACCGGCATAATCCCTGCTTCAATTGGTACATTAATTCCCATATCACGGGCTTTGTCTAAGAAAGTATAAAAATAGTCATTATCAAAAAATAGCTGTGATATCAGTTGATCTGTTCCGGCACTCACCTTTTCTTTTAAATGTATTAAATCTTGTTTTAGCGTTGATGCTTCAAGATGTCCTTCAGGATAACAGGCCCCAATCACATTAAAATCACCATTTTCTTTAATAAATGAAACCAGCTCGCTGGCATAGCGAAAATCATCTTTAGGTGTAACTGTCGGGCTAATATCACCTCGCAATGCAAGCACATTATCGATACCGGCACATTTAAGATCATGAAGAATTTTCTGCATTTCTGCTTTATCAAAATTAATTCCCGGCAAATGGGCAACACTTTCAATGCCATAAGTATGTTTGACAGCGTGGGCGATATCAATTGTCGTTTGACCATTCAAACTACCACCAGCGCCATAAGTAACACTGATAAAATCAGGTTTGAAGTAACCAAGTTCACGCAATGTGCTATAGATTGTCTCTAAAGGTGACGTTTTTTTAGGGGGAAAAACTTCAAAAGAGAACACGGTTTTTTTATTAAAGAGTAAATTTGTTTTCATCTGTATCATCCATTGGTGTGATTACTATTATCCTTACTGACATTTCCGCCGCCAAAATCGGCGGCGGAAATTAAGGTAAAGCAAATTAATTAACGCTGTTAATTAAATGTTTTTCGAACTTCTAATGTTGCTTGAACTAAATGTTCTAAACTTGCAACAACTTCTTTCTCACCACGAGTTTTTAAACCACAATCTGGATTAATCCAAAGTTTTTGCTTGTCAATTTTTGCCAGTAACTTCTCAATTGTTGCTTTGATTTCAGCAACCGGTGGTACACGTGGTGAATGGATATCATAAACACCCGGTCCAACTTCAGTTTTAAAGTTATTGGCTTTAAGTACATCAATCAATTGTAGATTAGAACGTGATGCTTCAAATGAAATCACATCAGCATCCATGGCATCGATATCTTTGATAATGTCAGCAAATTCGCTATAACACATATGTGTATGAATTTGTGTATCAGCTTGTACTTTGCTGTGTACTAATCTAAATGCCGGAATAGCCCAATCCAGATATTCACTATTCCAATCAGCTTTACGTAATGGTAATTTCTCTTTTAACGCTGCTTCATCAATTTGGATGACTTTAATGCCGGCCGCTTCAAGATCTAACACTTCATCACTGATTGCTAAACCAATTTGGAATACTGACTCTTTTTGTGAAATATCTTCACGAGGGAACGACCAGTTAAGGATCGTCACTGGGCCAGTTAACATGCCTTTAACTGGTTTGTCAGTTAGGCTTTGTGCATATTGTGAATATTCAACGGTAATTGGTTTAGAGCGTGAAATATCACCCCATACAATGGGTGGCTTAACACAACGAGTACCATATGATTGCACCCATGCTTTTTCAGTAAAGACAAAACCATTTAAGCTTTCACCAAAATACTCAACCATGTCATTACGTTCAAATTCGCCGTGAACTAACACATCAATACCAATCTGTTCTTGAAGCTTGATGCATTCTGCAATTTTTTGTTTGTTAAACTCGGTATATTCATTTAAACAAATTTCACCTTTCTTGAATTTTGCACGGTTTAAACGTACATCAGGTGTTTGCGGAAATGAACCAATCGTTGTTGTAGGTAATAATGGCAAATTAAAGGCTTTTTTCTGTGCTGCTTCACGTACTGAAAATTCCGGTAGACGAGTAAAATCAGACGCTTTTAAAGCCGAAACTTTTTGACGTACCGCTTGATTTGCTCCTTCACGCTCACGCGTAAATAGGGTTTGATTTGCTTTGTAAGCCGGACTATTTTCAAAATTCGAGTCTTTGACTAATTCACCAAGTTCTGCTAACTCTTGTAGTTTTTCTTGAGCAAAAGCAAAATAAGCTCGTTGTTGAATCGTTAATTTAGTTTCGTTTTGTAATGTATAAGGTACGTGGAGTAAAGAACACGAAGTATTAATCACAATGTTTGCCGCTTTTTGCTTAATTTTTGCGACTAATTCCAATGTTTTTTTATAATTATTTTTCCAAATATTTTTACCATTTACCACACCGGCAAATAACACTTTATCAGCCGGGAAACCATGACTTTCAAGTAATGCTAAGGATTGTTTACCTTCAACAAAATCAAGTCCGATACCGTCAAATGGTAACGCCACTAATTGTTGGTAACAATCACGCACATCGCCAAAGTAAGTTTGTAAAACCACTTTGGTTGTACCTTTAACGGATAAAATTGACTGATAAAGCTCATTGAATAGAGAAATATCTTCATGAGTTAAATCCGTCACTAAAATTGGCTCATCAATTTGTATCCACTGCGCACCAAGTGCAGTAAATTTCTGAATAATTTCTTGATAGGCTTTAATAATATCGGCTTTAAAATCAACTAGCTGTTTATTACCTAAATACTGTGCTAATTTGAAAAAGGTTAATGCGCCAATCACAACCGGTTTGGTTTGAATACCTAATGCTTTGGCTTCTTGATATTCGTCAAAAGGTTTGGTGCTGGCTAGTTTTATTTGTAGTGAATCTTCAATTTCTGGCACTAAATAGTGGTAATTAGTGTTAAACCATTTTTTCATTGCCAGCGCTCGCACATCACCTTTTTCACCTTGATAACCACGCGCCATGGCAAAATAACGATCGAGTTCAGGTAAGCCTAAATCTTGATAACGTTTTGGGATAACATTCAGTAAACAGGCCGTATCTAATACTGCATCATAAAATGAAAAGTCATTAGATGAGATTAAAGCAATTTTATGTGATGCTTGTTGTTGTAGATGTTCAGCACGTAGGGCTTTTGCTTCATTTAATAATTCAGCTTGGGTTTTGTTACCTTTAAAATAAGCTTCGGTTGCAAATTTAAGCTCACGAAGTTTACCAACACGAGGATATCCAATAACTGCAGTATTCATTTTCTTTTCCTTATTTAGCATTTAGCACTTTTCTTTAGTGGTTAAAAAGATAGCAAAAAAAAATGTTATTGAATAATTCTAGTTTTTTATCAAAAGATATAGTTTTTAACTATATCAAAAGGTATAAAAAAATCCCTCTGTTTTTCAACAGAAGGATTGAAACAGATGAAAATTAATAAACTAACTACTGGCGCCATTCGCCACGAATTGGTCTTGAAAAATGAGCAAGCACAGCGATCATACAGATTTCAATCGATACACCCCAATAGATATGCCCTAAAATTTCACTCCAAAGTTCATAACCATTTAGGTTCCATAACCAACCAACGGTGCCTTGCGGATCATAAGCGGGATGACGAAAACCTAATAGCGGGATTAAAAAACCGTGCATCATAACGGTAATGATAATGCCATAAAATGCACCATACCATAATCGAATATTATTCCAAAAGTAGGCAATAAATACATAAACGAAGGCAAAGGCAAAACTAAATAACCAGTGATAAAGTGTTACTGCGCCCGAAACGATTGCCGTTTGGTAAACATAATCAAGTGAATGAGAATTAATGCCTAACCAACCAAGCCATGCATCAATATGTGCTGCTGGCGGTGAAATTTCCCCGGGAACACGAGGAGGCATATTAACTTCAGAACCCCATTTAACCAGTGCGCTAATGAATCCACCAATCAGAGTAGTCCAAACAATAATTTGTCGATTTATTTTATTTCCAAACATTTAATAATACCTTTATAGTTTAAAAGCTTGTAAATTATATCCGTAAGCAACCGTGGAAGAAAGGGGAATAAGCTGAATTGACCGAGTGTAAAAGTTATTGTTATAATTGGTAAAAATTATTTATTAAGCGTCTTTTAATAGCATCCTAAAAAGTAGCAAATAAATTATCCATGGATTTAGGTTATGAATGTCGAAATTGTACAATTTCCTGCTACACAATTAGCCGTCATTGAACATTATGGTTCACCTTTATTAGAGAATAACACTCTAAATAAATTCATTAAATGGCGACAAGAAAACAATTTTTTAGATAGTCAAAAGTATCAAAGTTATGGTATTCATTATACCAATCCCAACACGACGCCTCTCAATGAGCATCATGTCGATTTTGCAATATCGATAAATTGCACAATTCCCCCAAATGATTACGGAATCATCAATAAAAAAATACCACAACTTCGTTGTGCCAAGGCAAGGGATATTGGCTCTAGAGAAAATAATCAAGCCATTATTTACTTACTTGAAACATGGCTTCCACAAAGTGGCGAGCGAATAGGGAACTTTCCTCCAATTTTCCATTATGTAAATGTCGGTTTAAACATTCAACCACAAGAGATGATCACTGATGTTTATTTGCCTTTAGCGTAAATTAATTATTATCTTTTTAAAAATTAACGCTTATAAAAATAATTAACTGTATTTATTTACAGTGTTTTTGCTGTTATACTGCCAATATGGTAACCAACCTTATGTATTAATTTATTATGATAACGCAATTGACTATTAATAATTTTGCTATCGTCGATCAGTTGTTAGTTGATTTTACAACAGGGATGACCGCAATTACGGGTGAAACAGGCGCAGGTAAATCGATTGCGATCGATGCATTAGGGCTTTGTTTAGGAAATCGTTCTGATGCTTCAGCTATTCGTAATGGAGCTGATCGGGTTGATATTTCAGCCAGTTTTGTTCTTGATGATACTCCAGCAGCATACTCCTGGTTAACCGAAAATCAACTTGATGAAGGTAATGAATGTATTTTAAGAAGAGTTATCAATCAAGATGGGCGTTCGAAAGCATTTATTAATGGGCGTGCTGTTCCTATCTCACAATTAAAAGATTTAGGACAAATGTTAATACAAATTCATGGCCAACATGAACATCAGCGTTTATTACGAAGTGATTATCAACAAATTTTACTTAATCATTATATGAATGAGCCGACACTATTGTCGAATATGCAACAAGCTTATAAACAATGGAAATCTGCAAGCCAAGCTTATCAACAATATCTTTCTTCCAAACAAGAGCGTGATGCTCATGTTCAGTTATTACAATATCAATTAAAAGAGTTAAATGAATTTTCACCAATTGAAGGTGAATATCAACAAATCGATGAAGAATATAAAAAATTATCCAATAGCGAACAGCTAATTAATCTTAGCCAACAATCTATCATGCTATTAAATGAAGCAGACGAATATAATGTCAGCAACATGCTTAATAGTGTTAAACAAAGTATTCATGAGTTGGTCGCATTAGATCCTTCACTGAATGATGTTTTAGCTATGTTAGAAGATGCCGCTATTCAAATTAAAGAAGCTAGCTATGAATTACGCCATTATAGTGAGAGCTTAGAGCTCGATCCGGCAAGAGTGATGCAACTTGAACAACGCTTGTCTAAACAAATTGCTTTAGCGCGAAAACATCATGTTTCTCCTGAAGCATTACCTGAGTTACATCAAAATTTACTTAATGAATTTAAGCAGATTAATCAACAAGATGAACAAGGTGAACAGTTAAAAGAAGAGATCAAAAAGTATCAACAAATTGCGATAGAACTGGCTGCAAAATTGCATCAAAAACGATTAACAGTGAGTAAAACGTTGGCTAAAAAAGTAATGGCTATTATGCACGATTTATCTATGCCAAACGGTCAATTCAGTATAGATGTTATATTTGATGAAAATCGATTAGGTGAAGATGGCGCAGACCAAGTTTCTTTTTTAGTGAGTACTAATGCTGGGCAAGTCGTGCAGCCATTAGCCAAAGTTGCATCTGGTGGTGAATTGTCTCGTATCGCACTAGCCATACAGGTTTTGACCGCGCAAAAAATGGATACCCCAGCGTTGATTTTTGATGAAATTGATGTCGGTATTAGTGGACCAACAGCGGCTAAGGTTGGGCAACTGTTAAGGCAACTTGGTGAGTCAACACAAGTCATTACGGTAACGCATTTACCACAGGTAGCAGGTCAAGCTAATCAGCACTATTTTGTCAGTAAGCAAACGAATGGTAAACAAACATCGACAGATATGCAAAGATTAGATGAAAATGGACGTTTAAATGAACTAGCTCGGTTGTTAGGTGGGGATAAAATTACAGATGCAACGCTTGCCAATGCGAAAGAGTTACTTATTATCTAATTTAATTATGGTAATATATCGCCTTTAATTGGGATCGGAGAATAACGAGATCATGAGTCTATCTGGTAAACATATTTTATTAGGGATAACTGGTGGCATTGCTGCTTACAAATGCCCTGATCTTGTCCGCCATCTAAAAAAAGCAGGTGCGCAGGTACATGTGGTATTAACTGAGTCAGCGAGCCATTTTGTCACGCCAATGACATTGCAAGCATTGTCTGGTAATACGGTATCAAGTGATTTATTTGACCCTTCTGCTGAACTATCGATGAGTCATATTGAATTAGCTAAATGGGCTGATTTGGTATTAATTGCTCCCGCTACGGCAAATATCATTGCGAAAATGGCAAATGGTATTGCTGATGATCTTTTATCAACAGTGTGTCTTGCAACACCAGCTAAAATTGCCATAGCGCCAGCTATGAACCAACAGATGTATAAAGCTGCTGCAACTCAACAGAACTTAGCGACATTAGCTTCGCGAAATACCTTAATTTGGGGTCCTGATGATGGCTTTCAAGCTTGTGGTGATTTTGGCCCAGGGCGAATGGTTGAACCTGCAACTATTGCTAAGCATGTTGAGAAGTATTTTTCAGCAACGTCAACACTTGCTGGAACCGAGATTACCATTACTGCAGGCCCAACCATTGAAGAGCTTGATCCGGTACGCTATATCAGTAATTACAGTTCAGGTAAAATGGGTTATGCTATTGCTCAGGCAGCGGCTGAAATTGGAGCAACAGTAAACTTAATCAGTGGCCCAGTTAATTTAGCAACTCCAAATAATGTGAATCGCATTAATGTAAAAAGTGCTAATGAGATGTATGATGTGGCATTAAAGTTTGCTAAAAAATCATCAATTTTTATTTCTTGTGCTGCTGTTGCTGATTATAGAGCTGAAACTATTGCCACGAAAAAAATTAAAAAAACCGATGATAGTGATGAACTTGTTATTAAATTAGTTAAAAATCCTGATATTGTTGCCAACATTGCTTCATTAAAGAAAGGACGCCCGTTTGTTGTAGGCTTTGCCGCTGAAACCAATAACATAAAGGCTTATGCCCTTAAAAAATTAACCACTAAGAACTTAGATTTGATTTGTGCTAATGATGTGTCTGACAAGAAAATAGGCTTTAATTCTGATCAAAACGCATTAACCCTTTATTGGCAAAATGGTGAACAAACGTTACCATTAAGCAATAAGCAAGAATTAGCAAAAGAATTACTTCAAGCAGTTATAACACGATATAAAGCGAGTCATGATGAAAAGAAAAATTGATATAAAAGTATTAGATAAACGTTTAGGTAACGAGTTTCCACTGCCAACTTACGCAACTGAAGGTTCCGCAGGTATTGATTTAAGAGCGATGTTTGATAAAACAACCGAAATCAAAGCAGGCGAAACAATCTTAACCCCAACCGGATTATCAATGCATATTGCTGACCCTAGTTTAGCTGCATTAGTATTACCTCGTTCAGGCCTTGGTTCAAAAAATGGTATTGTCCTTGGTAATTTAGTCGGTTTAATTGATTCCGATTATCAAGGACAGTTGTTTGTTCCCCTTTGGAACCGAAGTCAAAACCCATTTGTTATTGAGCCAGGTGATCGTATTGCTCAATTAATTATTGTGCCAGTCGTGCAAGCAGAATTTAATATTGTTGATGATTTTATCGAATCAGCGCGTGGCGAAGGTGGATTTGGGCATTCAGGTAAGAAATAATCGTGAGTAGCAAAAATAAAAATCGTAAAGAAGATATACTTCAAGCATTAGCAACAATGCTTGAATCCAATGAGGGAACACAACGAATAACTACTGCTAAATTAGCTGCAACTGTTGGTGTTTCTGAAGCGGCATTGTATAGGCATTTTCCAAGTAAAACTAAAATGTTTGAAAGTTTGATCGTTTATATTGAAGACATTTTGCTTTCTCGCATCAATGTGATTTTGCAAGATGAACCAAAAACATTTACGCGGCTTCAACTTATTTTGGCTTTAATCCTTGGTTTTTCTGAAAAGAATCCTGGGTTGACTCGGATTATGACTGGTCATGCGTTAATGTTTGAGCAAGACCAATTGCAAGAACGAATCAGTCAATTATTTGAACGTATCGAAACGCAGATAAAGCAAGTTATACGAGAAAGAAAAATCCGTGAAGGTGTGGCCTTTACCACTGATGAACGTATTTTATCTAGTCAGTTACTTGCTTTTTGCGAAGGAATGATGGCTCGTTATTCCCGTTCTGGTTTTAAATATCTACCAACAACAAACTTTGAAACCCGTTGGGCTTTATTAGCAAAACAGTTAGTTTAAACCAATTTAATCGCAATTATTCAATTAACTATTTCTGTTATTTTTACAGAGGATAATTTCATGAGTTTTGAAAATATAGTAAACCAGATTTGGTTGTTTATTGAGAAATATGATGGCGTAGTAATCAGTTATATTGCTCATTTTTGTTTTGCCATTCTTATTTTTTTAATTGGTCGAACAATTGCTAAATTTGTTGCTCGTCAATTAAGAAGAATTTTAACTAATCGCCATGTCGATCCGACTGTAGTTAAATTTGTTAGTTCTTTATCTTATTATGCCATTATTGTTATGACGCTAGTTGCCGTGTTAGGTCAACTTGGTGTGCAAACCGCATCAATTGTTGCGGTAATTGGTGCCGCCGGCTTAGCCGTAGGTTTAGCTCTGCAAGGTTCGTTGTCTAATTTTGCAGCTGGTGTCATTTTAATTATCTTTCGCCCATTTAGAGTTGGTGAAACAGTCATTATTAATAATCAGCAAGGTGTTATTGATTCGATTCAAATTTTTTCAACAACTATTGTCACGCCAACGAATGAAATGGTCGTCATTCCAAATGGACAAGTGGTTAGTGCAAATATTATTAACTATACTCGTTTGCCAGAAAGACGTTTAGATATAGTTGTTAATGTGGGATATGATTCTGATATTCAGAAAGTTTATAAAGTATTAAGAGAAGCTGTAAATAAAACTGATAATATTTTAACGAGTAAAGAACCGATTATACGTTTGGATTTGCTGGATGCTTCATCCATGAATTTTAATGTTTTAGTCTGGACGTTAAATGCTAATTATGGACCAGTAAAAGCTGTATTACTTGAGAATATTAAAAATGGGCTAACTGAAAATGGCATTAATATTCCTTACCCAACTATGGATGTAAATCTTAGTTCTCCGTCGTAATTTTCAACTACATTATGTATTCCGTTGTCATTAAACAACGGAATCATTTTTCAAAAATTAGATATCTTGATCCATGTTTAAAGCTGGTTTATCACAATCAGGACAACCAACAATTTTAGCAGGAACACCAGCTACTGTTGTATGTTCAGGAACAGGCTCTAAAACGACTGAACCAGCTCCAATTTTTGCTCCTTTACCTATTTCTATATTTCCTAAAATCGTTGAGTGCGCACCAATCATCACTCCTTCACGAATTTTAGGATGACGATCGCCATTTTCTTTTCCGGTTCCACCTAATGTCACTGATTGTAAAATAGAAACATCATTTTCAATAACTACGGTTTCACCAATGACTATCCCTGTTGCATGGTCAAACATAACACCACAGCCAATTTTAGCTGCTGGATGGATATCAACGCCAAATACAATAGCAATTTGACTCTGTAAAAAAGTTGCTAGTGATTTACGGTTTTGTTTCCAAAGCCAGTGTGCAATTCGATAAGCTTGTAGTGAAAGAAAACCTTTATAATAAAGTAGCGGTGTGGAATAGTAATTGGTTGCTGGATCTCGAATGTAAACAGCAAGTATATCGGTAATCGCGGCATTGATTATGTTGTTATCTGCTTGATAAGTTTGTCTAGCAATTTCTCGAATCTCAATTGCCGGTACAACTTGGGTTGCAAGCTTGTTAGCTAAAATATAACTTAATGCACTACCTAAATTTTCATGATTAAGTAAAGTTGCATGGAAATAGCTTGCTAACATTGGCTCACTTTCAACGAGCTTTGATGCTTCTTCTCGGATTGTCTGCCATAACATGTCCGGTTTAACCACTTTTTTGCTTGTATTCACACCAAGTACCTATATAGATTTAAACGTCAGTCTCAACAATTTATATTGTTTCGCAAACTAAGAATAGAAGCAAGCTTTCTCTATAGATATTATAAAATGGGAACAATTTGTTCCCATTTTTACAACATTTAAGAATGATGGTTATTTTTCTGTTTTTTGTTTATTGTCACTTAAAGTAAATGTTGCAATAAATAAAATGACAAATACTATTGCTGCTAGTACATAGAAAGTAGTTGAATATCCTGTTTTATCAAATAACTTACCTACAATCCATGACAATACAATAACACCTACATTTGATGAGATGTTAAATCCAACTAAGTATAGTGTGGATGATAGTCTCGCATCAAAGTTGGCTACAGCGTATTTAAATACCGCTAGAATAAATAGTGGTGTTTCAATTGCGTGGAAAAGTTTAACTAATGAAATTAGATAAACATTATCTAACGTTGCAGATAACGAGATTCGGCATACCATTACCAACGCTGCTGCAAGTAAAGCTTTTTTTGCACCAATTTTATTAATAAAATAGGGTACTAAAATCATACAAGCTGCTTCTAAAAAAACTTGGAAAGAATTTAAATATCCATAAACTTGATAGCCACTTTCTGGTTTATCAAAGAAGCTGGTATAGAAATTTGGGAATAGTTGCTGATCATATATGGTATAAAAGCTATTAGTACCGATTATAAAAAAGACAAATAACCAAAACTTTTTCATACCAAATAGTGAAAAAATTTCACTCATGGTAGGGATAGATGGTTTTTCCATGACGGCTTGTGTTTTACCGTTTGCCAAAGACTCTTGTTTAGGTTTAAAAACTAAATTGATGGTGAAATAGATAGCTGCAACGCCAGATGCCATCCAGAAGTTAATGTGAGGGTTAATGCCAAATAAAATACCAGCAACAAAAGTTGCAGCAGCATAACCAAATGATCCCCAGAATCTTGCTGGCCCAAATTCAAAACCAAATAGACGACTAATTCGCTCGATAAAAGAGTCAATCAAAGCACATCCAGAAATAAAACCAGCACTTAATACTGGAGCTCCAATACAGACACCCAAAATAAAATCATTTCGAAGTAAAGGCTCATAGACATAAATTAAAAACGGGCCAATAAGTAACATGATAATACTTTGGAAGGTAATTACCGCTTTACCTATCTGCAATTTATCTTGGATAATGCCATAAAAAATCATAAAAAACATGGCTGCAGCAGAGTTAGCAGAATAAACAACCCCTAATTGTTCACCAGATAAACCAATTTGGCTTTTGAGCCAAATGGCATAAAAAGACCACCAAAGTGACCATGCTGCATAAAAGGTAACAAGATAGCCTGACGAGAACCAATAATTTCTATTTTGTATTATATCTATATTCATTTTCATTCTCTTTTTATGTTGAAGTTTAACGTTAACATGTTAATGTTAACATTATTGTCATAATTGGAATAAAATAGAAACAACCAATTATCATAAATGTTACTTTCCTCACACTTTTTATCATTTTTATTTGTGGTATTATCATACAAAGCTAAAATTTATTATTATTTTTAATGTGAGCAAAAGGATTCAACTATGGCTTCACTCAAGGATGTTGCTAGATTGGCATCAGTTTCATTGATGACGGTTTCTCGAGCAATCAATAATCCTGACAAACTCAATAAAGAAACATATAAAAAAGTGAAGAAAGCTATTGAGGAGCTTAATTATGTGCCGGATTTATCTGCACGAAAGATTCGAGGAGATAATTCTGGCCCTTATGCTATTGGTGTGCTGGCATTAGAAACGGCGACAACGCCATTCTCAGTTGAATTACTTCAAGCAATAGAAAAAACAGCTCAACAACATGGTTGGAATACGTTTATTGTTAATTTATTTGATGATAAAGATGCTGATCATGCGATTAATACTCTTTTATCTTATCGACCTAATGGTATTATTTATACAACAATGGGGTTAAGAAAAGTTCAACTGCCAGATAAATTGCTCGGTAAAAATGTGGTATTAGCAAACTGCATTAGTGATTCTGAGCAGCTTGCTTGTTACATCCCTGATGATTATTCTGGTCAATATCATGCGATGCAGAATGTAATAAATAAGGGATATAAAAAACCATTATGTATCTATTTATCAGAAAATACTTTAGCGGGTAAAATTAGGCGTAAAGCTGCTGAGCAAGCATGGTTAGATGCTGGCAACGATTTAAACGATATCAAGAGTTATCATACTTTAATGTCACCTGCAAACCTTTCCCTAGAATATATGATGACGATAGAAATTTTGGCAAAACATTGTGTTAAAAAACCAGATTTTGATGTATTAATTTGTGGTAACGATAGAATTGCTTTTGTTGCTTATCAATTTTTACTTGGTAAAGGATTTCATATTCCCAACGATGTTGCGGTTCTTGGTTATGACAATATGGTTGGTACTGGTGAACTTTTTTATCCTTCACTGACTACTGTACAATTACCACATTATGAAATAGGTCAAAAAGCAGCTCTGCATATAATCAATAGTGAAAGTAAAAAAACTATCACTCACATACCATCACCATATTTAGAACGAGAATCTTTATAACGAAAAAACCACCTTAGTTGGTGGTTTTTTATAAATTATTCATAAATTGATTTTAATTGCCAGCTATCTAATTTGGTAATTTTTGCTTGTCCATTTTCGGCAAATAAGTTAATTAACCTTTTTGCTGGTAATTTAGGATAAATACGGCTTGAGAGGCTATATAAATCTTTATTTATGAAAACTTCGACTGATGATGCATCAACAAAAATATGTAATGTTAGTTTTTTGGTTTTTGGTAATGGCACACTTCGATAACCTTTTAAGTCAATTCCAGAAAGACTTCGGTCTAGAATGATTCGGTTAGCTTGCCGATCAATGTACAATAAGGTTGCTTGCTTACCATCTGGTGTCGCAGCAAGTTGTAATCCAAAACGTTCAGCATTACTATTGACTAAATCAATTTCAACATTAATTTCACAACTAATTGATTCAATTTTGGTATTTTTTAATTCACTATTTAATTCAATATTAGTTAATGATTGTGGTTTTTCGCGAAGTGCCACAAGTTCTTTAATTGGTCGATTACGAACTCTATTTTGTCGATCTAGGATTAATTCGCGTGGTAAAGTAAATGCTCCCATCCATTTATCATGTTTACTTGGCATTTTTGATTCCCACATATCCATCCAACCAAACATAATACGACGACCATCTGCCGCGAGGAATGATTGTGGCGCATAAAAATCGTGACCAAAGTCCATCTCTTGGAATGATTTGATTATTGAAAATGGCTTACCTGGCTGCCAATCTCCAACGATATAACCAGATTGGAATCGATTTCGATATTGATAACCTTTTGCTTGCATACCTTGTGGTGAGAACATTAATACCCATTTATCTCCTAATGGGAAAAAGTCTGGACATTCAAGCATATAAACATTCGGATCGATATCACTGATAAGAACTTGTTCAAACTTCCAATCTTTTAAATCAGTTGAACGATAAAGTAACACTTGACCAACATCATTGGTTTCTCGCTGACCAACTACCATCCACCATTTACCATTTTGTTTAAACACTTTAGGATCACGAAAATGCATAATCCCTTCTTTTGGTGTAAGTACAGTTCCATGTTTTTTAAAATTAATACCATCTTTACTTGTGGCAAGACATTGAGTTTCTCGGATATGTTCATCATTACCTTGACCATTTAACCATATATGGCCTGTGTAAATTAAGCTCAATTCGCCATTATTATCTACAGCTGAACCTGAAAAACACCCACTCTTGTCATAATCATGATCTGGCGCAATTGCAATTGGTAATCTTCGCCATGTAATAAGATCATCACTTACTGCATGTCCCCAGTGCATTGGTCCCCAATTCTCATTATAAGGATGGTGTTGATAGAAAGCATGATATTGTCCTTTATAATAGACTAAGCCATTTGGATCATTCATCCAACCAGCTTGAGGTGATAAATGGAAATGAGGATAATATTGCTTATTCATTTCTTTTTCTAATTTTTTTATAGCTTGGTTAGCTTTATCAATTGCATTTGTCATAACATTCCCTTCTTTTATCATGAGTTAGGTTAATACGATTACATACTACATTAATTTTTTTGTTAACGTTAACTTATAGTGAAATAAACGTTAAAATATGTGATGATAGTCACATATTTTTAACGTTAACAATGATTTTTTTTATAAATGATTTAGTTTATAGTTAATATTGATTATCAACACATCAGCTAATCAATGCTTAATGAATTAATTTGAGTATGCTGAGATAGTAATGACACAAAAATTTAACCTATTAATAATATGAGTGACAAAATGAATAATACAAAAGTATGGTCTCTTGGTGATGCTGTTATTGATTTATTACCATTTGGTGAAATGAACTACCGAGCCTGTGCTGGAGGGGCTCCTGCAAATGTTGCTATTGGTATTGCTAAGTTAGGACTGCCCTCTGGTTTTATTGGTAGAGTTGGTAATGATCCATTTGGTCACTTCATGGAAAAGACTTTTTGTGAGCATCATGTTGATTGCCAAAGTCTTGAAAAGGATGAGGAGCATAGAACAAGCACTGTTGTTGTTGATTTAGGTGAAAATGGTGAACGAAGTTTTACCTTTCTTGTTTCACCTTCGGCCGATCAATTTTTGTCAGAACAAGCACTTCCTGATTTTAATCAAGATATTCTTCATTTTTGTTCTTTAGCATTAGTTGGAACAACTTGTCGACAAACGCTCAAACAAGCTATTGAGAAACTCAGTGATAAAAATGGTTTAATTAGTTTTGATATCAATTTACGTGAACAAATGTGGCAAGATAAAAATGAAATGCGCACAATTATCACTCAATTCTGTCATGATGCTGACATTCTTAAACTCTCTGATGAAGAGTTGTTTTGGTTAACTGAGAGCCAAGATTGGCATGTAGCACTCGATAAATTGCAACAACATTATAATGCACCACTTAAGTTAGTTACCAAAGGCAGAGATGGTAGTATTGTGTTATGGCAAGGTAAAACTTTTACTTTTGACTCATTTCATGTCAATAGCATTGATACAACTGGAGCTGGAGATGCATTTGTTGCAGGATTACTTAGCAGTATTGCTTTATCAGGTATGCCTGAGGATAAATTAATGTTAGAAAGTATGATGACTATAGCCAGCGCATGCGGAGCACTAGCTACCACCAAAAAAGGTGCATTAACGGCATTACCAGACAGTGGTTTTTTACAATCATTTATTAGTGATAATCCTGCACTAATAGCAAAACAGATGGGATAGTAAAATGACTGAAAAGGAGAAAATGTTAACAGGTTTACTTTATAATCCTTGTATTAATGAGCTTGAAAAAGAGCGAATTTATGCACAAGATCTCTGCTTTCAGTTAAACCAACTATCACCTTCAGCAGTGGATAAACGGCAACAACTTTTTAGAAAGCTATTAGGTAAAACACCGAAGCAATTTACAATTATGCCCGGTTTTCAATGTGATTATGGCTACAATGTTGAAATTGGAGAGAATTTTTTTGCTAATTTTAACTGCATCATGCTTGATGCGGCCAAAATTACATTCGGAGATAATGTCCTTGTCGCACCCAATTGCGGTTTTTATACCTCAGGTCACCCACTTGATAGCCAAATACGCAACAGTGGGCTTGAGTTTGCCAAACCGATTACGATCGGTAATAACGTTTGGATTGGTGGTAACGTAATTGTACTACCCAATGTGACTATCGGCGATAATACGGTTATTGCAGCAGGCAGTATTGTAGATCGAGATATCCCTTCAAATGTCGTTGCCATGGGTACGCCATGCCGAGTGTATAAAACACTTTAATGCCATTTAAACTATCTGTTTGCTACATTGTGCTCTAGCCCATGCATCAATAGTGAACACATCATCAATAGTGGCAGGTTCCGGAAAATTAAGTTGATCTAACGTGGTTGCAACTTGTTTGGCAATATCCATAAAACCAATTTTTTGCTGTAAAAATGCTTCAACTGCCACTTCGTTGGCAGCGTTAAGCGCTGTTGTTGCCGCTTGCCCTTCACCACAAGCCTCAATGGCTAATTTTAAGCATGGATAGCGAATAAAATCGGGTTGATTGAAGGTTAATGATGAGATTTGAGTAAAATCTAAAGCAGGTACACCGGATGAAATACGTAATGGATAAGACATTGAATAAGCAATTGGCGTACACATATCTGGCACGCCTAATTCTGCAATAATACTGCCATCTAGATAACGTACCATTGAGTGAATAATCGATTGAGGATGTACAATAATCTCCATCTGTTCAGAACTAGCATTAAACAACCAGCGTGCTTCAATGTATTCTAAGCCTTTATTCATCATCGTTGCCGAATCAACTGAAATCTTTTTACCCATTGACCAGTTAGGATGTAAAGTCGCTTGCGCAGGCGTGACTGAAGTTAATTGATTTAACGGTAGTTCCCGAAAAGGTCCGCCAGATCCGGTTAACACAATTTTGGCGATACCATGATCAGTCAGATTAGCAAATCCAAGATCATGTTGTACTGCGGTAGGTAAACTTTGAAAGATCGCATTATGTTCACTATCGACCGGCAGTAGCTCGGCGCCATATTGTTTCACCGCTTGCATAAATAAATGTCCACAAGTGACTAATGACTCTTTATTAGCTAGTAAAATGCGTTTACCTTTTTTAATTGCAGCAAGAGTCGGCCTTAATCCCGCAGCACCAACAATTGCAGCCATAACTTGGTTAACTTCGGGAAGCTGTGCTAAATCACACATAGCTTGCTCACCACTCAGTACTTCTATATTCAATTTTAGGTTAGCTAAATTTGCTTTAAGCTCTTGCGCTGCTTGTTTGCTCGCCATAGCAACATAGTTTGGTTTAAACTCCTGACACTGCTCTGTCATTTTTGCAACATTAGCGCCACCTACTAGCACATAAGCTTTGTATAAAGTTGGATTTTGCCGAATGACGGCTAATGTGCTACAGCCGATTGATCCTGTTGAACCTAAAATTGCGATATTTTTCATAATTAATAAATTAAACCAATGTTATTTTCTTCAAAGTAAGCGACGTAGTCTAAATCCGGCGCTCTATCGGTCATCACCAAATTAAACTGATCAAGGTTACAAATAAAAGCCGGTTTAACTTGATTAAACTTAGTATGATCGGCAATTAAAATATTTTGATTAGATTTTTTCATCGCCTGATGCTTCATATTCAGTTCATCAAAATGGTAACAAGTTGCACCTTGAGTGAGATCAATACCCGCTGCCGAAATAAAAGCTTTATTTGGACAGATAAAATCGATCGGATTATGGGAACTAATATTGGTAAAAATTGCATTATTAAGCTGATATTGCCCACCGCATAAAATGATTTTACATTTTGGTTTGTTTTGTAACGCTAGAAAAGCATTGAGTGAATAGCAGATTGCAGTAAAGGCGATATCATCACTAATTTCATCAATGATAAATTGCATGGTTGTACCACAATCAAAAAAAATGGTGTCGTTCTCATCAACAAATTGGCTAACCAACTTACCGATATAACGCTTTTCATCTACATGCTTATCTTGCTGATCTGAAACAAAATATTGTGATATGGTATGGCGTGCTTGGTTAACAATATAACCGCCTAAAACAGCTAAACATGAAGATTGATTACTAAGATCTCGACGAATCGTCATTTCAGAAACAGCAAGCATTTGCGCTGCTTGCTTTAAATGAATTTTATCGGTAATTTTTAATTGCTCAATAAGTGCATTAATTCTTTTTTGCGGTTGCGTTTCCATTGCCATTCCATAAATAGCAATAAGCTACTATACAGTAGCTTATAAAAGGATGAATTAATAGCCGCTAGATGATGCGTTATCGCCTGATACAATTGCAATACCAGCACTAGCGCCTAACCGTGTTGCACCAGCTTGAACCATTTTTTCAGCAGTTTGACGATCTCTAATGCCACCTGATGCTTTGACACCCATTTTATCACCGACTGTTTCGCGCATCAATTTAACATCTTCAACTGTTGCTCCTGATAAGCTAAATCCAGTTGAAGTTTTAACAAAAGCAACGCCAATTTCTTTACAAATTGTACAAACTGTAACGATTTCTTCTTTAGTTAATAAGCAAGTTTCTAAAATAACTTTTAACGGCACTGAACCACAAGCATTAAATACCGCTTGAATATCTTCTTTAACGGCCGTTAAATCATTGCTTTTTAGCCAGCCGACATTGATAACCATATCGATCTCTTCTGCACCAGCTTTGACTGCCATTTCAGTCTCAAATGCTTTAGCTGAAGTCAGCATAGCACCTAAAGGAAAGCCAACGACTGAACAAACCTTTACATCGCTACCTTTAAGCAAGCTAGCGACTAAAGGCACATAGCCTGAATTAACACATACAGAATAGAAATGATACTGCTTTGCTTCTTCACAAAGTTTACGTATTTGATCTTCTGTGGCATTCATCGCCAGTAAAGTATGATCAATATACTTTGCATAATCCATAATGATGTCCTTTAATTTTTGTTAGTAATGTCTAGTAAATGATTTTAGTATTAAGTAAATGATGTTATAAAAATAACATATATAGCCCTATAATGTTATTTTCGTAACATTATATACTTAAATTTTGATAATTAAAAACTAAACTATTTAATAAACTTAAACAATTGAATCAAATCAGACTGGAAACCATGATTTTGACAAACTTGATTATTTTACTGGCTAATAATGCGCTAATACGGACACATTGTTTACCCTTTAATTTTGCATAAGCGCATTATCTTCATTGAGCAACTGTAGATAAACTCAGTTAGACTTTATATCGCTTAAATAGAAGGATAGCTGTTTATTTTATTGAGTGATTTTTTATTTTTGATCTATTCGCTAACTGATAAAACTAATATTTTGTATTTTTCAGCGGTAATTAAATGATTGATAGTTGATTGGTAAAAATCAAAAAAACCTAGTTTTATCAACTAGGCTTTTTAGCCAAGAGATTAAAATTCCATTAACTCTTTTTCTTTATCTGCAAGCACTGCATCTAATTTTTTGATAGCTGCATCTGTTGCTTTTTGAATTAAATCTTGTGATTTACGTTCATCATCTTCTGAGATTTCTTTATCTTTTAACAAAGCTTTGATTTGATCGTTAGCATCACGACGAATATTTCGAATTGACACACGACCTTGTTCTGCTTCATTACGCACTATTTTAGTTAAATCACGACGACGTTCTTCAGTTAATGGTGGTAGAGGTACTCGAATAACTGTCCCTGCTGAAGCAGGATTAAGTCCTAAATCAGAGGTCAAAACCGCCTTTTCAATCATTGGTGTTAATGATTTATCAAATACCGTAATGGCTAGAGTTCTTGCATCTTCAGCGACAACGTTAGCTAGCTGACGTAATGGTGTAGGACTACCGTAGTATTCAACCATAATACCGTCTAATAAGCTTGGTGAAGCACGTCCAGTTCTGACTTTAGAAATATGATTTTGAAACGCTTCAATACTTTTTTCCATGCGCGTTTGCGCTTCTTTTTGAATCTCATTTAGCATAATAAAAACCTTTTTAAATAATTAAGACTAACAGCTCACTGTAGTCTGATTATTGATTAATGTTCCCTCTTGCTCGCCTAAAATGACACGACGTAATGCACCAGGTTTATTCATATTAAAAACACAAATTGGTAGATTATGATCTCGTGCTAATGTAAATGCGGCTAAATCCATGACTTTTAATTCATCGTCCAACACTTTCTCATAGTTAAGTGTTTTATATAGTGTAGCATTGGGATTTTTTACTGGATCGGCAGAATAAACACCATCAACTTTGGTTGCTTTTAAAACGACATCTGCTTCAATTTCAATACCACGTAAACAAGCCGCAGAGTCAGTTGTGAAAAATGGGTTGCCTGTTCCTGCAGAAAGAATAACGACTTTACCATGTTTAAGCAAGCTAATTGCTTCAGTCCAGCGATAATCGTCGCAAACTCCGTTTAATGGGATTGCCGACATCAAACGTGCATTAACTTCAATGCGGTGCAAAGCATCACGCATGGCAAGGCCATTCATAACTGTTGCTAGCATCCCCATATGGTCACCAACAACACGGTTCATACCCGCTTTAGCAAGTCCTGCACCACGAAATAGGTTACCACCTCCGATAACAACAGCAACCTGAACTTCCATGTCGATAAGTTCTTTAATTTCTTGTGCCATACGATCAAGAACGGTTGGATCAATACCAAAACCTTCATCACCTTGTAATGCTTCACCACTGAGTTTAAGAAGGATACGTTTATAGAAAGGGGTTACCATATGAAATCTCACTATATTTTATTACTTAAAAATCTAGAATAACTAGCTGGCAATCATTTTAAAATATTTTGCAGATAAACAAAACCGCCATTACGGCGGTTTCGATAAAAACAATTAAGATTGTTTTGATATCGCAGCAACCTCGGCTGCAAAGTCAACTTCGACTTTTTCGATACCTTCACCCACTTCGAAGCGGATAAATGTTGCAATTGTTGCTTTTTTCTCAGCAAGTAAATCACCAACTGTTTTACTTGGATCCATTACAAATGGTTGACCAGTAAGTGATACTTCACCTGTGAATTTACGCATACGGCCTTCAACCATTTTTTCTGCGATTTCACGAGGTTTACCTGATTGCATTGCAATATCGATTTGAATATTACGTTCATGTTCAACTACATCAGCAGGTACATCACTTGGGTCAACATATTCTGGTTTGCTTGCTGCAATGTGCATTGCAATGTGTTTAACTAATTCCTCATCACAACCACTATTAGCTGCAACTAAAACGCCAATGCGCGCGCCGTGTTGATAACTACCAACTACATCACCAGCAATTTCTTTAATGCGACGGATGCCAATATTCTCACCAATTTTAGCTACTAGTGCAGTACGTTCTTCTTCAAATTTTGCTTGTAGCGTTGCAAGATCAGTGATTCGATCATTTAAAGCTGCTGTTGCTACTTTTTCACTAAATGCTAAGAATCCAGCATCTTTAGCTACGAAGTCAGTTTCACAGTTGATTTCTAAAATAACACCTACTTTTTTATCAGCAGAAATTTTTGAAATGATTACACCTTCAGCTGCAACACGACCAGCTTTTTTAGCTGCTTTTGCTTGACCTGATTTACGCATGTTGTCGATAGCAAGATCGATATCACCATTTGCTTCAACTAATGCTTTCTTACATTCCATCATACCTGCGCCAGTTCTTTCACGCAGTTCTTTTACCATAGAAGCGGTAACTTCAGCCATTTTTAAATCCTCTATTTAACCATTTTGATGATTTTCATTAGAATGGGTCGATGATATTATCGACCCTGAAAATATTTGAGTTTATTACTCTGCTGCTGGAGCTTCTTCAACAAAGCTTTCTTCAGATACTGGAGATTGATTTTGTTCACGACCAGAACGAACTGCTTCAGCAACCGCATTTGCATATAATTGAATTGCACGGATCGCATCATCATTACCAGGAACGATGTAATCAATACCATCTGGATCTGAATTAGTATCAACAACAGCAATGACTGGAATACCTAAATTGTTAGCTTCTTTGATTGCGATATGTTCATGGTCTGCACCAATTACAAAAATCACATCGGGTAAGCCACCCATATTTTTAATTCCACCCAAGCTATTTTCTAATTTAGCCATTTCACGAGCACGCATAAGTGCTTCTTTTTTGGTTAATTTATCAAATGTACCATCATTAGCTTGTGTTTCTAAATCTTTAAGACGTTTGATTGATTGACGTACTGTTTTCCAGTTAGTCAACATACCACCTAACCAGCGGTGATTAACGTAATATTGTCCACAGCTTTCAGCTGCTTGTTTAATTGCTTCACTTGCAGCACGTTTTGTACCAACAAATAAAATTTTACCTTTACGCGCAGCAATCTTGTTTAATTCAGCTAATGCTTCATTGAACATAGGTACTGTTTTTTCAAGATTGATGATGTGTACTTTGTTGCGTGCACCAAAAATAAATGGTTTCATTTTTGGGTTCCAATAACGAGTTTGGTGTCCAAAGTGTACACCTGCTTGTAACATATCGCGCATTGATACTGTAGTCATGATTTCCTCATTTTGACGTTGGGGTTATGCCTCCACATATCCGCTTTATCCGACCTTAATACGCAAAGTAAAAGGCACCCCGGAAAAGAGTAATGATATGTGTGTGTTATAACATTAATTAAGTTTTAAAATTTGTGCTTTATTTCACAAATATTTTTGAAAAATGAATGTGAAAAGTAGCGCGCGTTTTATACCATATTTTAGTGAGATTTGCTAGTTTTTTCTTATAGAAAAAGAATAATGTAGATTTTTGAGAAAAAAATCATGCTAGTGCAGAATAAAAAATTCATAAAATCGATAACCGTGCTGAGAGGTTTTAAAGATTATCAATAAGGCATTTGTTGTTCTTATTGATGAATTAGATATATCATTAGCACCTGTAGAGGAAATAATAAATAAACTTCAAAAAAATGATTTATCACCTAATATAAAATATGTATCAAGTATGGACGATTCAAATTTTGCTGCGCAGCATTTTAATGCTTTACATGTGGTAAATTTTTATACAGTTTCCCTTCGTAAAGCTTTTCTATTCCCCAATATGATTGAAAAATTTTAATTATCTATTTCGTTAAAAGCTATAAGTAATAAACAAGCTATAATTGTCTATCAAGATAAAACAAGCATTGTTGAGTAAATTATATATAAGGGATTTTGTCTATTAAAGGATACTCGAAAAGTATTAGACGAACGTGGATTTTTTATTTTTGTGTGAATTGATTTATATGGTAAAACCATTAAATAATTTTTTGTTATTAAATGGTTTTAACAAAGGTTTAACTAAAGATATTTTTTCATTAATCTATATAAAATAAGTTAAATATTGGTTAATGCAATTACGCTTTTTTAACAAAACAAGCTTTCAGCATTACTTTCATTCCATCAACCTTACAATCGATTTCGTGATCGCCGTCTACAAGACGAATGCCTTTAGCTTTGGCTCCTTTTTTGAGAACAGTTGATGAACCTTTTAATTTTAGATCTTTTATTAAAATAATATCATCACCATCAACAAGTGTATTGCCATTACTATCTTTAACTTGTAATTCATCATTGGTTGAGGTTTCTTGATTTGGATCCCATTCATGTGCACATTCAGGGCAAACATAAAATGTGCCATCATGGTAAGTATGTTCTGATTGGCAAACAGGGCAATTAGGTATCGATTCCATAGCTTTTCATTATTCCACGTTAAATAAAATAGTGGTTACTATAGCAAAAAAAGGCTGTTTAGTCATTGTATTCTCTTCTCTTTTTAAGAGGTGGTTATGCCAAATTTATTATTTTTTTCAATTGCACACTGCAATATAATTAAGGTCATTTTTTATAACATTTTGTTTGGCTTTTTTTAGTTTATTTTTATCCATATCTATGCCGATAATATGACAAAAATAAACAAAATGTAGTTGAGATAAAAAAGTGGGCAACGACTATAACTTATTTAATTAACACTGAGAACAAGAAAAAAAGGTGCACATAGTGCACCTTCTTTTCTTGAGCTGATTAAGCTTAAATTATTTAATAACTTTAGCAACAACACCAGCACCAACAGTACGACCACCTTCACGGATAGCGAAACGTAAGCCGTCTGCCATTGCGATTGGGTGAATTAATGATACTGTCATTTTGATGTTATCACCTGGCATTACCATTTCTACGCCTTCTGGTAATTCAATAGTACCAGTTACGTCAGTTGTACGGAAGTAGAACTGTGGACGGTAGCCTTTGAAGAATGGAGTATGACGACCACCTTCATCTTTGCTTAGGATATATACTTCTGATTCAAAATCTGTATGTGGAGTGATTGAACCTGGTTTTGCTAATACTTGACCACGTTCGATTTCTTCACGTTTTGTACCACGTAGTAATACACCTACGTTCTCACCAGCACGACCTTCGTCTAATAATTTACGGAACATTTCAACGCCAGTACAAGTTGTTTTGGTTGTTGGTTTGATACCAACGATTTCAACTTCTTCACCAACTTTGATTACACCACGCTCTACACGACCTGTTACCACTGTACCACGTCCTGAAATTGAGAACACGTCTTCAATTGGAAGTAGGAATGGTTTGTCGATATCACGCTCTGGTTCCGGAATGTAGCTGTCTAAAGCTTCAGCTAATTCAACAATTTTTTCTTCCCATGCTGCATCGCCTTCTAACGCTTTTAACGCTGAACCACGAATTACTGGAGTATCATCACCTGGGAAATCGTATTGAGATAGAAGTTCACGTACTTCCATTTCAACTAATTCTAATAACTCTTCATCATCAACCATATCGCATTTATTTAAGAATACGATGATGTAAGGAACACCTACTTGACGACCTAAAAGGATGTGCTCACGAGTTTGTGGCATAGGACCATCAGTTGCTGCTACTACTAAAATAGCACCGTCCATTTGAGCCGCACCAGTGATCATGTTTTTAACATAGTCAGCATGGCCCGGACAGTCAACGTGTGCGTAGTGACGAGTTGGTGTATCGTATTCAACGTGTGAAGTGTTGATGGTGATACCACGTGCTTTTTCTTCTGGTGCATTATCGATTTGATCGAATGCACGAGCTTGACCGCCGTATTTTTTAGAAAGTACAGAAGTAATAGCTGCTGTTAAAGTTGTTTTACCATGGTCAACGTGGCCGATTGTACCAACGTTAACGTGGGGTTTTGTACGTTCAAATTTTTCTTTAGACATCTTAATGTTCCTTTATTAAATCACTTCCCTAATTTTGTAGGGAAGTGTTACTTTATTTATATAAATAATTATTTCGCTTTACGAGCTTCAATAATTGCTGTTACGATGTTTGAAGGTGCTTCGTTATACTTCAAGAACTCCATAGAGTAAGAAGCACGACCTTGTGTTTGTGAACGAAGGTCTGTCGCATAACCAAACATTTCAGAAAGTGGAACTTGTGCTTTAACTGTTTTACCAGTTGCAGTATCTTCCATACCTTCGATCATACCACGACGACGGTTTAAGTCACCGATAACGTCACCCATATAATCTTCAGGGGTTTCAACTTCTACTTTCATAATTGGTTCTAAAAGCACAGGTTTAGCTTTCATGAAGCCTTCTTTAAATGCCATTGATGCGGCAAGTTTAAAGGCAATTTCGGATGAGTCGACATCATGGTAAGAACCAAAATGTAAACGCACACCAAGATCCACTACCGGATAGCCAGCTAAAGGACCTGATTTCAATTGCTCTTGGATACCTTTATCAACTGCTGGAATAAATTCACCAGGAATTACCCCACCTTTGATTTCGTTAACAAATTCGTAACCAGCACCACCCGCTTCTAATGGATACAAGTCGATAACAACATGACCGTATTGACCACGACCACCAGATTGTTTTGCATGTTTACCTTCGATATCTTTAACTGTTGTACGAATTGTTTCACGGTAAGCAACTTGAGGTTTACCGACATTCGCTTCAACGTTAAATTCACGTTTCATACGGTCTACGATGATTTCAAGATGTAATTCACCCATACCAGCAATGATAGTTTGGTTTGATTCTTCATCAGTCCATACACGGAATGATGGATCTTCTTTTGCCAAACGACCTAAAGCAATACCCATTTTTTCTTGGTCAGCTTTAGTTTTAGGTTCTACTGCAACCGAGATAACTGGCTCAGGGAATTCCATTCTTTCAAGAATAATTGGTGAATTTTCAGCACAAAGCGTATCACCAGTTGTGACATCTTTAAGACCTATTGCTGCTGCAATGTCACCCGCACGAACTTCTTTGATTTCTTCACGTTTGTTCGCATGCATCTGTACGATACGACCAAAGCGTTCTTTACGATCTTTAACTGAGTTAAGAACTGAGTCACCAGAGTTAACTACACCAGAGTAAACGCGGAAGAAGGTTAAGTTACCAACAAATGGGTCAGTTGCAATTTTAAATGCAAGTGCAGCAAATGGTTCATCATCACTTGAATGACGTTCTGCTGGTTCACCATTTTGTAATTCACCTTTAATCGCAGGGACATCAGTTGGAGCAGGTAGATACTCAATAACTGCGTCAAGCATGAACTGAACGCCTTTATTTTTAAATGCACTACCACATGTTACCAAGATGATTTCGTTAGCAAGTACGCGTTCACGTAGTGCTTTTTTAACTTCTTCTTCAGTTAACTCATCACCACCTAGGTATTTTTCCATTAACTCTTCGTTAGCTTCTGCTGCAGCTTCGATTAAGTTTGCACGCCATTCTTCAACTTGCTCAACCATGTCAGCTGGCACATCTTCATAAGTAAAGGTTGTACCTTGGTCTGCATCATTCCAGTTAATTGCTTTACGTTTAAGTAAATCAACAACACCAGTAAAGCCTTCTTCAGCACCGATTGGTAATACTAATGGAACAGGCACTGCCGCTAAACGTGTTTTGATTTGTTCAACCACACGTAAGAAGTTAGCACCCATACGGTCCATTTTGTTTACAAATGCGATACGAGGAACTTTATATTTGTTAGCTTGGCGCCATACTGTTTCTGATTGAGGTTGAACACCACCAACCGCACAGTAAACCATTACTGCACCATCAAGAACACGCATAGAACGTTCAACTTCGATTGTGAAGTCAACGTGTCCCGGGGTGTCGATGATATTGATACGGTGTGGTTCAAATTGTTGTCCCATACCTGACCAGAATGCAGTTGTCGCTGCTGAAGTGATAGTAATACCACGTTCTTGTTCTTGTTCCATCCAGTCCATGGTAGCTGCGCCATCATGAACCTCACCAATTTTGTGACTTACACCAGTATAAAACAAAATACGTTCGGTAGTTGTTGTTTTACCTGCGTCAATATGTGCACTGATACCGATATTACGGTAGCGTGCTATAGGGGTTGTACGAGCCATATTAATCCTCTATTTAGAATCGTTTGCTTAATAAAATATCATTTAGGTTGACTGACAGTAGATATGTGCTGCCAGTCTAATTTCAAGCCACTTAATATCAGTGGAAAGATTACCAACGATAGTGTGCAAACGCTCTATTAGCTTCAGCCATACGATGAACATCTTCGCGTTTTTTCACAGCAGTGCCTTTGTTTTCAAAAGCATCCATAAGTTCATTCGCTAGGCGTAACGCCATTGATTTATCGCCACGTTTACGTGCAGCATCTACAATCCAACGCATTGCAAGTGCATTACGACGAACTGGACGCACTTCAACAGGAACTTGGTATGTAGAACCACCAACGCGACGAGACTTAACTTCTACAGTTGGTCTTACGTTATCTAATGCAACTTCAAAAGCTGCTAAGTGGTCTTTTCCACTACGCTCAGCTAATTTATCAAGAGCTGAATATACGATTGATTCTGCGATAGATTTTTTACCATCTATCATTAAAATATTTACAAATTTCGCCAGCAAATCTGAACCGAATTTCGGATCAGGTAAAATTTTTCTTTGACCGACAACATGACGACGTGGCATTGGAATACTCCGTTTATATGTTATAAATTTTCAGGTTTACCCAAAACTCAAATGAGTTAAATGGAATTATTATAGTTTGGCCTTACTTAACGGAGTTCCATTAAGCTTTAGGTCGTTTTACACCGTATTTAGAACGGCTTTGTTTGCGATCCTTAACACCTGCGCAGTCTAATGCACCACGAACAGTGTGATAACGAACACCAGGTAAATCTTTAACACGACCACCGCGGATTAAAATCACGCTATGTTCTTGCAAGTTATGACCTTCACCACCGATATAAGAAGTCACTTCAAAACCGTTGGTTAAACGTACACGGCATACTTTACGTAATGCTGAGTTTGGTTTTTTAGGTGTAGTGGTGTAAACACGTGTACAAACACCACGTTTTTGCGGGCATGCTTCAAGGGCAGGAACGTTACTTTTCGCTTCCTTTAGCGCTCTTGGTTTGCGTACCAGCTGATTAATTGTTGCCATTAATAAGCTCCTGATTAATTAAAATAAATTTAAAAATTGCTTTTTAGATACGTAATTAATAACTGTAGCCCAAAGCCTATGTATATAAGTTTTGGGTCGCAAGATTCTAGACCTCAATAGATATAATGTCAAGTTTTTGCTTTAGTTAAGGAAGAATCTAATATTATGAATTGCTATTTTTAACCTTATTATTACTAATAAATTAATAATAATATTTTTCAGTTAAATTTTCCCACCGGAACTAACCGATGGGAAAAAAATTAATGATGGTCGATAAAGATAAATTTTAATGCAAATAGAAGGGCAAAAATAATGACGCAAAGATTTAATTCTTTAAATTTACCAGTTAATGTTTTTAACACAACGTAAGAGATAAAACCAAGTGCTACACCTTCGGTAATAGCAAAAGCGAAAGGCATCATTAATGCGGTAATAAATGCTGGTGTTGCATCAGTTAAATCAGACCAATTAACTTTCATTAAACTTGAAACCATTAAGATTCCAACAAATATTAAAGCACCAGATGTCGCATAAGGTGGAACTAAATGGGCTAAAGGCGATAAAAAGGTCATTAATAAAAATAATAATCCAACTACAACTGCAGTTAAACCTGTACGCCCACCAACTGAAATACCAGCAGAACTTTCAATATAAGTTAGTACTGATGAAGTTCCAAATAAACCACCAAGTGAAGAACTAAAACTATCGATTAATAAAGCTTGACGCATTTTAGGGAAACGCCCTTTTTCGTCAGAAATTCCTGCTTTGTCGGTTAAAGCTAAAATTGTACCGGAAGAATCAAATAGGCTTACAATCATAACTGAAAAAATAACACCCATAATACCCACATTAAGTGAACCAGCTAGATCGACATGACCAACAACACTGCTAACACTTGGTGGAACTGATGCAATTCCTTGATAACTAATATTAGGATCAAGCCAAAGTGCAAGTAAGGTAACAACAAGAATTGAAACTAGTACAGCCGCATGGAAATTACGAGTTGCTAGAATTATTATAATAAAAAATCCTAGTGAACCTAATAATACTTTAAGTGATAAGATATTGCCTAAGGTTAGTAATGTTTCTTGTGATGCGACCACAATTCCCATATTTTGAAATCCCATAAAAGCAATAAATAGTCCAATACCAGCACTTATACCTGCTCGCAAACATTGCGGAATATGTTCAATTAACCAATGGCGAACTTTAAATAATGATAATGCAAAAAAGATTAATGAGCCCCAAAATATTGCCCCCATACCCACTTGCCAAGAATAGCCCATAGCACCGCATATTCCATAGGCAAAGAAAACATTGAGTCCCATAGCTGGAGCTAAAGCAATCGGTAGATTGGCAAACAGCCCCATTAAAATAGTAGCAAAAGCTGTTACGACGCACGTTAGAACAAAAACTGCTGATTTGTCCATGCCAGTTACAGATAAGATAGAAGGGTTAACAAAGATAATATAAACCATGGTTAGAAAAGTTGTACAGCCTGCTATAACCTCTGTACTGATAGTGGTTTTCTTCTCTTTCAGTTGAAAAATTTTTTCGAATAGTGAATTCATAAGTTAAAGCCCAATTTAGTTTGATAGTAATCGATATAACCTTTATTTTTACCTAAGTTGATTTGCAGTAAAAATAAAAAAGATACAAAGTTATCACTTTATATCTCAAAAACGAAAAAACACAGCGCTATTATTGCCTGTAATTTATTTTGGTCAAGCGTTATTCATATTAAGAATATCGTTTAGTAATTGATAGATAATTTTTATAACTTACCTCTAAAATAGTTGTTTAGCTCATCTGAGATGAGCTAAACAATGGGTAGAATATCACTAACCTAGTTCTTTAATATATCTAATTTATTCTTAGTGATTTTCACTTTTAAAATACGGTGACTTTCAATTTCGGCAACTTCAAATAAATAATCGCCAATTTGTATTGTTTCACCGACATTAAGTAAATGTTGGGCTTTTTCCATCAACAATCCAGCAAGAGTATGGTATTCTCGCTTATCATCTATTGGTATAGGAACATACCTTACTAATTCTTCTACAGGGATGTAACCATTAGCAATCCAACTGTTATCATCAATACATTGAATATCGTGTTTGGCATCAATTTCCTCTTCTTCAGTTGGGAAATCACCAGCAATGGTTTCAATAATGTCAGTAACAGACACAACTCCTTGCATTGAACCAAATTCATCAACCACAAACGCAAAATGGGTTTTCGCTTTTTTGAATTGTTCCAGTGCGACAAGTAAAGATACCGTTTCAGGGAAAATTAATGGCTGCTTTATTAAAGAGTTAATATCAATATGCTGTTTATCCTGTAAAACATCTTTCAATAGATCATTAACTTGAATAATGCCTAATGGTTCATCAATTGAAGCATTATCCGTTACGACTAAACGTGAATGAGGATTATCAAATATCTCTTTTAATATCACCTCACGATCATCATTTATATTGACCATATCAACATTTAATCGTGAGGTCATGATGCTACTAACTGAACGTTGAGCCAATCCTAACACTCGCTCGACCATGTTTAATTCTTGATGATTAAATACTGATGTTTTCTTATTATTATCAGAAACAACATCAATATTGTGAGTTTCGGGATCTTCTTCTGCATCGCCTTTGAGTAAATGTAAAATCGCTTCAGCGGTGCGTTCACGTAATGGTTTTTTGTTTAATGCTTTTCGGCGATTGAATATAGCTAATTGATTAAAAAACTCAATCAAAATTGAGAAACCAATAGCTGCATATAGGTAGCCTTTTGGAATAATAAACCCAAAACCTTCGGCAACCAAACTAAAACCAATCATAAGTAAAAAACTTAAACATAAAATAACAATCGTTGGATGGGAGTTAACAAAATAGGCCAATGGTTTACTTGCTACCATCATGATACAAATAGCAATACAAACAGCAATAATCATTACTGGAATATGTTCAACCATACCCACTGCAGTAATTACTGAGTCGAGTGAAAATACGGCATCAAGTACAACGATTTGAGCGACAACAGTCCAAAAATGTGAAGTCTTTTTGGGTTTACCATCTTCATGTGAAGCGCCTTCTAAGCGTTCATTGAGTTCCATTGTGGCTTTGAAAAGCAAAAATATACCACCAAGCAACATTATCAATTGCCTAGCATTGAAACTGATTCCGGATATAGAAAATAGAGGGGTAGTGAGTGTAACTAACCAACCAGTAAACATTAATAACAATATTCGTGTAATTAATGCAAAAGCAAGACCAGTAATGCGTGCTTTATCTCGTTCTTGTGGCGGTAGTTTCTCGGCAAGAATGGCAATAAAAACAATGTTATCAATGCCAAGGACGATTTCAAGTACAACTAGAGTGGATAAACCAATCCAAATTGTAGGATCCATGATCCATTCCATATGTCAGGTGATTACCTCTAATGAACACAGCACATGCTGCTTAGTAATTCTGTCTGCAATTGACTAAATAATCAATAAAATATTTATATTTTTAGCCATTTTTCTAAAAAATCCAGGTTTAACACTAAATTGTTAAGTGAAAATTAGCTTCGCCAGAAGGTTGGTGTAAATAAAACCAATAAGGTAAATATTTCAAGTCGTCCAAATAACATGTCCACAACCATTACCCATTTAACCATATCACTTACATGCGCAAAATTATCACTCACACTGCCAAGACCAACCCCCAAATTGTTCAATGATGAGGCAACAATATAAAATGAGTCAGTTGCATCAATTCCAGACGCCATAATGATAAATAGACTAATTAAAAAAACTAATGCATAGGCAGAAAAGAACCCCCATACTGCCTCAATAATTCGTTCCGGTACAACTCGATTATTCAATTTTAAGGTATATATTGCGTTCGGGTGTATAAGACGTTTTAATTCACGTGAACCTTGCATAAATAATAGTAGAACGCGAACAACTTTTAACCCTCCTCCAGTAGAACCAGCACAGCCCCCAATAAATGAAGCACATAATAAAAAGATTGGTAATGAGGATGGCCAAGTATTAATATCATCGACGGTAAAACCGACAGTTGCAGAAACCGACACGACTTGTAACACAATTTTATCAATACCAAGATTTCGTTGTGGTTGATAAAAATAGATAACAAAGGCACAAATAACAATTAAAATAAGAAGGATAAAGATAAACGTTCTGAACTCTTGATCGCGCCAATAAACTTTAAGTGAAATACCATTTAATGCGGCAAAATGGAGTGCAAAATTACAACCAGATAAAATTAGGAAAATAGTAACAATATAGTTAATTGCAGGACTATTAAAATAAGCTAAATTGCTGTCATGAGTTGAGAATCCTCCCATCGATATCGTCGAAAAACTATGCGAAATAGCATCGAAGATATTCATTCCAGCAAACCACAAACTTATTGCGCATAACGTGGTAAGCAAAATATAAATAGACCACAATGTTTTTGCTGTTTCAGCAATGCGGGGACGCATTTTACTATCTTTTTGAGGACCTGGGATTTCAGCTCGATAGAGCTGCATTCCACCAACACCTAATAATGGTAAAATAGCAACTGCAAGTACGATAATTCCCATTCCCCCAAGCCATTGTAGCAATTGACGATAAAATAAAAGGGCCTTAGGTAAATGATCTAAATTAACAATAGTTGTAGCGCCTGTTGTTGTTAACCCAGAAAAAGACTCAAAAAAAGCAGTGGTTAAATTAAGATTGATATGATTATCAAAAAGAAATGGAAATGCACCAATAGTACCTAAAACTACCCAGAATAATACAACAATGAAAAAACCTTCCCGAGTACTCAACTCATGACGCTGATTTCGATTAGGGAACCACAACAATACTCCTAAAATTAATGCAGCGAAGAAAGAACGGACAAAAATTGCGCCAGCACCATCACGGTATATTAATGCGACTAGTGCCGGTATTAACATAAATATCGACAATAATGATATTAATAAACCGATAATTCTTATAATTGAGCGCCAATGCATCATAGTAATAATCTCTATTTGAATCCACGAGATGCTTTTATAAGATCGTAAGCAGCTTGAATTTCTTGTGCTCGCTTTTTGGTTGCCTCTAACATCTCTTTTGGTAAGCCTTTTGATGCTAATTTATCTGGATGATGTTCATTCATTAACCTGCGATAAGCTTTTTTGATTTCAGGAATATCAGCAGATGAATCTATCCCTAAAATTCTATAAGCATTTTGCAAATCTGATTGGTGAGAACTGTTTTGATAATTGCCATAATTATTGCTTTGTTGATATTGACTATTTTGTTGATTATTATAATATTCTTGACGGAAATGAAAGCTTCCCATCATCATCTGAATATATATAACCATTTGTTGGCGAGGAATATGGAATTCTTCAGCAACAATAAACAAAATTTGTGACTCTTTTTCATCTAAATTACCATCAACTAAAGCCGCTTGAATTAATTGTTCACAAAATATATTTAAAACATTTCTTCTAAAACGATATTGAAAGTAGAGTTCTCGTAAACGCGATCGAAGTGGGTAATCACTTGCTTTACCACGATTAAATGACTCTTGGGCTAATTGGCGACCGGCTGTATCAAGTTGTAGCCGATCCATAAATTGCCGAGCAAGATTAATATCATCTTGGGTAACAACACCTTTAGCTTTACTCAGATGCCCCAATACTTCAAAAGCAACAATTAAGTACAAAGTTGGGTTTGATTGTGTCCTTTTTTCATTTAATCTATTGCCAAATGCTTGATACAACATTGGACCTATTAATAGACCAAGTATAAATCCCCATCCGGATTTGAAAACTGAGCTCAGTATTAACCCGAAAATAATGGACCAGATAAAAGACATATTATTCGTTTACCTCAATTCGATCGATTTTTTGTAATCCACGCGGTAGTGATGTTCCTTTACGAGCACGCCCTGCTCTAAATTTTTGTAAATCAGTAGAAGAAAGCGTAAGTTTGCGTTTACCAACATACAACGTCAGTGAGGTTTCAGGCGTTATCAGCATCATATAAGCTAGGTTATCATCGCTGGCAGATAATGAGATAATTTTATTTCCTTTACCTTTAGATAACTCTGGTAAATCTTTCACCGGGAAGATAAGCATTCTACCCGCTTGACTAATTGATAAAAGCAAGCTTTCCTCTGATACTATCTCAATCGGTGCAAGTACATTTGAATTATTAGATAAATTAATTACTGCTTTACCGTTACGATTACGCGCAATTAAATCGCTAAATTGACAAATAAAACCGTATCCGGCACTAGAAGCAAGTAAGAATTTTTGTTCTTCATCGTTTGACATTAAAACATGTTCAATAGTTGCACCTGCTGGTAATGCTAATTTACCGGTAATTGGCTCGCCTTGTCCTCGAGCTGATGGTAAAGTATTTGGCTCAATAGCATAACTTCGCCCAGTTGAATCGATAAAGACAACTGCCTGGTTACTTTTACCTTTTGCAGCAGCTTTAAAGCTATCGCCTGCTTTATAACTTAATCCGACGGGGTCAATGTCATGACCTTTAGCCGCTCTTACCCATCCCATTTCAGATAATACAATTGTGACGGGTTCAGAAGGTGTTAATTCTTGTTCAGTGATCGCTTTAGCTTCACTTCGCTCAACTATTGGCGAACGGCGTTCATCGCCATACTTTTCAGCGTCTTCTTGTAATTCTTTTTTGATTAAATTACTGAGTTTTCTTGGTGAAGCAAGTAGAGCTTGTAGTTGATCCCGTTCTTTAGCAAGATCAGCTTGTTCGCCTTTAATACGCATCTCTTCCAATTTAGCTAAATGACGAAGTTTTAACTCTAAAATAGCTTCTGCTTGTATTTCACTTAAGGCAAATCGCTTAATTAATTCTTCTTTTGGTTCATCTTCATGACGAATTATTTCAATAACTTCATCAATATTTAGAAACGCAATTAATAAGCCATCTAAAATATGTAATCTTTTTAGGATTTTATCTAAACGATAATTTAATCGACGTGTTACCGTCAAACGTCGATATTCTAACCATTCAGTTAATATTTCAACTAATCCTTTAACTGATGGACGATTATCAAGTCCAATCATATTCATATTGACGCGATAGCTTTTTTCAAGATCCGTGGTAGCAAATAGATGATTCATAACTTGCTCTAAATCCACTCTATTAGATCTTGGGACAATTACTAAACGGGTTGGATTTTCATGGTCTGACTCATCGCGCAAATCTTCAATTAATGGTAATTTTTTCGCCCGCATTTGCGAAGCAATTTGCTCTAAGATTTTAGCACCTGAAACTTGATGAGGAAGATCAGTAATAACAATATCACCCTCTTCTTTTTTCCAAACTGCACGCATGCGGATTGATCCTCGTCCAGTTTGATAAATTTTAGCAATATCTTCTGGCGCAGTAATAATCTCGGCTTCTGTTGGAAAGTCAGGGCCTTGTATGTGAGCCATCACTTCACTAAGTGTTGCTTTTGGGTTATCTGCTAACATAATAGCAGCATTTGCTACTTCACGAATATTATGTGGTGGAATATCAGTTGCCATACCAACAGCAATGCCGGTTGTACCATTCAATAAAATATTGGGTAATCTAGCTGGCAACATTTTAGGTTCTTGTAAGGTACCATCGAAGTTTGGCGTATAATCAACAGTGCCTTGCCCTAATTCGCCTAATAATAATTCTGCATATTTTGATAGACGAGATTCGGTATAACGCATAGCTGCAAATGATTTAGGATCATCTGGAGCTCCCCAGTTTCCTTGACCATCTACTAATGGGTAACGGTAAGAGAATGGTTGTGCCATTAACACCATTGCTTCATAACAGGCACTATCACCATGAGGATGGTATTTACCTAACACGTCACCTACAGTACGAGCTGATTTTTTAAATTTAGCCTGAGCATTAAGCCCTAATTCTGACATGGCATAAACAATACGGCGTTGCACAGGTTTTAAACCGTCACCAATAAACGGTAGTGCACGATCCATAATGACATACATTGAGTAGTTTAAATATGCGCTCTCTGTAAAAGTACGTAGCGACTGAACTTCTACTCCGTCATGAGTTATCTCACTCATTATTGTTCCTCTAAATTATTCTGTATATTAGACATCAAGTTCAACTTGGTCACCTTTTTCTTGTAACCATTCTCGGCGATCTTCTGCTCGTTTCTTAGCCAGCAGCATATCCATTAATGCCATGGTTTCCTCTGCATTATCTAGTGATAACTGAACTAATCTACGAGTATTAGGATCCATCGTTGTTTCACGGAGTTGTAATGGATTCATTTCGCCTAAACCTTTAAAACGTTGTACATTCGGTTTACCCTTTTTTCGTTTAAGCTGATCTAAAATCCCTTCTTTTTCTTCTTCATCAAGGGCATAATGCACTTCTTTACCCAAATCAATACGATAAAGCGGAGGCATAGCAACAAAGATATGCCCATGTTCAACCATCGCCCGAAAATGACGAACAAATAACGCACAAAGCAAAGTGGCAATATGTAATCCATCTGAGTCTGCATCAGCTAAAATACAGATTTTACCGTAGCGCAATTGACTTAAATCATCACTATCAGGGTCAATACCTATGGCAACCGAGATATCGTGGATTTCTTGTGAGCCTAATACCTCGTCTGATGATACTTCCCAAGTATTTAAAATTTTACCTTTTAATGGCATTATGGCTTGATATTCTCTATCTCGTGCCTGTTTGGCTGAACCACCTGCAGAATCACCTTCTACCAAAAATAGTTCAGTACGACTTAAATCCTGTGAAGAACAATCGGCCAATTTACCAGGTAAAGCAGGACCACTTGTGAGCTTTTTACGAATAACTTTTTTAGATGCTCGTAGGCGTTTTTGCGCACTTGAAATGACCATTTCAGCCAATAATTCTGCAATTTGCACATTTTGATTTAACCAAAGACTGAATGCATCTTTAACAATTGCCGAAACGAATGCAGCGCTTTGTCTTGATGAAAGGCGTTCTTTGGTTTGACCAGCAAATTGAGGTTCCTGCATTTTTACGGATAACACATATGCGCAGCGTTCCCAAATATCATCGGCGGTCAGCTTTAGGCCTCGAGGAAGTAAATTACGGAACTCGCAAAATTCGCGCATAGCATCAAGTAAACCTTGACGTAAACCATTAACATGAGTACCACCTTGTACAGTTGGAATCAAGTTAACGTAACTTTCAGTTAAAAGTTCCCCACCTTCTGGTAACCAGAGTAAGGCCCATTCGACTGCTTCTGTTTCGCCGGTATGACTACCAGTAAATGGCTCTTCAGGTAATAGTGTGTAACCACTAACAGATTCCATTAAATAATCTTTTAGACCGTCCTGATAACACCAGCGTTGTTCAGTATTGTTAATTTTATCTTTGAAAATGATTTCTAACCCTGGGCAGAGTACCGCTTTTGCTTTAAGTAAATGAGTTAAGCGGGGTACAGAAAATCGTGGTGAATCAAAATACTTTTCATCAGGCCAAAAACGTACTTTTGTACCGGTATTTCGACGACCACATGTACCTATTACATGTAAATCCTCAACTTTATCACCATTTTCAAAAGCGATTTGATAAACTTGCCCATCACGATTTACAGTAACTTCTACACGCTTTGATAATGCATTAACAACGGAGATACCAACACCATGCAAACCGCCTGAAAATTGATAATTTTTGTTGGAAAACTTACCTCCAGCATGTAAACGGCAAAGTAAAAGTTCAATAGCTGGTACACCTTCTTCAGGATGAATATCAACCGGCATACCTCGCCCGTCATCAATAACCTCAAGTGAATTATCTTCATAGAGTGTAACTTTAACTTGGCGGGCATGTCCTGCAATAGCTTCATCTACACTATTATCAATAACCTCTTGTCCCAAATGATTTGGGCGAGCAGTATCAGTATACATGCCTGGTCGATGGCGGACAGGATCGAGTCCTTTTAGGACTTCAATATCAACAGCATTATAAGTGGATTGTGACATAAGTTTTCTATTTATTCGAATAAATGGGCATATTATACCAATCTTTCTTTAAGATGCATGAAATTAAATTGATAATGAAAATCAAATTAAATTTTTAATTGATAATAATTCTTATTTTATTAATTTATTTTAAGTTAATTTCCATTTTAGCCTTTTTTCTGTTTTATAATCTTATCTATAGTATTATGATAAATACATCCCAAATAAAAAATAAGGGAATAGGATGAGCAAGTCAGAAAACAAAATAACTCGGCGTGATTTTTTGCAAAAATCACTAGCAATTGGTGGTGTGGCAGCACTAGCAAATAATTTGCAATTACCTTTTGCTTATGCAACATCTGAAACAAATCACGATAAAGCATTGATACCTAATCCCACTAATGATGAAAAGATTTTCTACAGCGCCTGTTTAGTGAATTGCGGTAGTCGCTGCCCACTAAAAGTCCATGTTAAAAACGATATTATTACTAAAATCTCATCCGAAGACGGTATTAATGATCCTATCTTCGGTCAACATCAAATTCGCCCATGTTTGCGGGGGCGAGCAGTACGCTGGCGAACTTACGATCCGGAGCGTTTAAAATACCCTATGGTGCGAATAGGTAAGCGTGGTGAAGGTAAATTTAAACGTATTAGCTGGGATGAAGCAATAACTTTATTGGCAGATAAACTTAAATACACCATTAATCGTTATGGCAATGAAGCTATTTATTGTCAATATGGAACAGGTACCACCGGCGCAAATATCGCCGGACGCAGTGCTTGTAGACGGTTTTTAAGTACTATCGGTGGTTATCTAAATTATCATGGCGATTACTCAAGTGGACAGATAACTGCTATTAAGCCTTATATTTATGGCAATGCTAAAGAGTCGCTCATTGATCAAATTAAACATTCAGATTTGGTTGTTATGTTTGGACATAATGTTGCTGAAACGCGAATGTCAGGCGGTGGGCAAGTAACGGAACTGTTTCATGCTTTAGCGCAAAGTAAAGCCAGAGTGATTATTATCGATCCTAGGCGTAGCGAAAGTGTGGTTGGCTATAATGCCGAGTGGATCCCGATTATTCCCGGTACCGATGCGGCGTTAGTTGCTGCAATTGGCTATGCTTTACTGGAAGAAGATAAAATTGATGAGGCAATGCTTAATCAATATTGTGTGGGTTGGAATGCTGACTCATTGCCGGATAGCGCACCCCCTTTTAGTGATTATAAATCTTATATTTTAGGTTTAGGTGATGATAGAACACCGAAAACGCCGGAGTGGGCAGCAAAAAAAACCGGTATCCCCGCTAAACAAATTCGTAAACTTGCCTTGGATATTGTTAACGCTAAAGCAGCATGGATTTCGCAAGGCTGGGGAGCACAACGTTGGCAAAATGGTGAGCATACTACAAGAGCAATTATGATATTGCCTATTATCACTGGTCAATTTGGTAAACCGGGCACCAATATTGGTACTTGGGGCGGAAGCGTGACTTATCCGGTTCCGGGGCTGAATTTATTAAATCCGATTAAAACCAGTATTCCATTTTTTTTATGGACTAAAGCAATCGAATCACCGCAAAGCATGACCGCAAAGAATGCTTATATACTAGGTAAAGATAAATTGGATGTCGGTATCAAGTTTATCTGGAGTTACGCCAGTAATGTAATTGGTAATCAGCATGCCGATCTCAATCGAACGCACCAAATTTTACAAGATGAATCTAAATGCGAATTTATCTTAGTGTGGGATACTCACATGACCGCATCAGCACGGTATGCCGATCTGTTATTACCGGATGTGTCATCTGTGGAAAGTAACGATTTAATTAATAATTCTTATGCATCCGGTGCTTACCATTATGTTATTCGTATGCAACGGGCTATTAAGCCACTTTGGGAAAATCGATCGTCTTATGATGTGTTAACTGAGTTATCAGAAAAAATGGGCGTTAAAGATAAATTTACTGAAGGGCGAACGCAAGATGAGTGGATAGCGTATAGCTATGAAAGAATGCGCAAGCAAAATCCTGATTTACCGCCTTTTGCTGACACTGACGGTAAGGGTATTGTCGATCGTAAGTTAGCGGATAGCGATGCGCAAATTGCCTTAAAAGCATTCCGGGATGATCCGATTAATCAGCCATTAAATACCCCGTCTGGCAAAATTGAAATTTATTCAGAAGCGCTGGCAAAAATAGCGGGTGAATGGGAGATTGAGCCGGACGATAAACTCTACCCAATTCCTGCTTATTTGCCTGCTATTGAAGGGAGCGAAGATCAACAAAAACGCGATAAATATCCGCTGCAAATGATTGGATTTCATATTAAAGGGCATTGTCACTCCTCTTATAGTAATCTTCCCCAACTACGAGAAGCTGTTGCCAGTAGCGTTTGGATTAACCCAATTGATGCTGAACAAAGACAAATTAAGCATGGGCAATTAGTTGAAGTATTTAATGATCGTGGTCGGCTTTATATTCCGGCTAAAGTAACGCCTCGTATATTACCGGGCGTGATCGCTATACCTCAAGGGCTATGGGCAAAAACTAATGCTGCTGGTGTGGATATTGGTGGTTGTATTAATCGTTTAACCTCATTGCGCCCGTCAGTGTTAGCGAAGTCAAATTCGCAGCATACTAATTTGGTTGAAATCAAACCATTATCAACTATGCCAGCGGCATCATAATTAAAAAGGGAGATGATTAAAATGCAATATGGATTCTTTATTGATTCTTCCAAATGTACCGGGTGTAAAACCTGTCAGTTGAGCTGTAAAGACGAAAAAGATAATGCGCTGGGCGTGCATTTTCGCCGAGTTTATGAGTATGGTGGTGGATCGTGGCAACAAGTGGATGGGATTTGGCAAAATGATACTTTTACTTATTATTTGTCAATCTCATGTAATCATTGTGAGCAACCAACTTGCGTGCAAGGTTGTCCAACTGGTGCGATGCATAAACGCCAACAAGACGGCTTAGTGGTTGTTAATCAAGATGTGTGTATTGGTTGCCGCTATTGCGAAATGCGCTGTCCATATGGTGCGCCACAGTTTGATCATCAAAAGCGGGTTATGTCAAAATGCGATGGTTGTTATGAGCGTGTAGCCGAAGGCTTAAAGCCTGTGTGCGTCGAATCTTGTCCGCAACGTGCTTTAGATTTTGACGAGATAGGGAAATTACGTGAGCGTCATGGTGATGAACGTAATATTGCCCCTTTGCCTAATGCAGAGTTGACTAAACCGAATATTGTTATCAAACCACATGCTTTGGCTAGAAGCTCAGGCGATACACAAGGAAAAGTGCTCAATCCGGAGGAGGTATAATATGCATGAATTACCATTGGTTTTTTTTACGGTATTTGGGCAATTATCTGCCGGAATGGTGCTGTTAAGCAGCTTATCTTGCTTAATGAATTGTTCACAAGCTAATCCCATTATTCGTCAAAAAATTAATCTGTTAGCGCTGGTTTTTATGGCTATTGGTATGCTGCTTGCCTCATTCCATTTAGGGCATCCTTTGCGGGCGTTAAATGTGATCTATGGGATTGGACGTTCGCCGATGAGTAATGAGATTTTCACTTTTGGTGTGGTATTTGGCGTTACATTCGCCTCAGTATTAATCCACTACTTTTCTCTCAATCCGGATAGCCAAAAACTGAAATTGATTAAACCGCTTTGTTTAAAGATTAATTGCCTTCCCTATATCAACCAACTGATAGCCATCATCTTAATCCTACTGAGCTTAGTTTTTGTATGGACGATTGTTTTAACTTACATGCTACCAACAGTGAAAACATGGGATACCAACTATACCGCAATTCAAATGTATACAGCGATGCTGGCGTTGGGTGGAATTGCTAGCGCAATGCTTGGGTTATATCGTTTAGGCAACGCAGCTTTTCTCATTGGTAGTGTATTGATTATATTATTAAAAATTCCTTATTATAATTTAATGACGACCATAAGCCCGGAGCTGGCTTGTGCGCAAGCAAGTTGGATGATTGCTGAGTGCATTTTAATCATAGTGGCGCTACTATTGGTTGCTTTTAACATTTACCGCGCCAAACATAATGCAATAATTTATCTTACTGCTTTTGCTTGTGTGTTTATTGCTGAAGTTTGTGGCCGTATTGCCTTTTATAATTTATGGATGATACCGCTATAATTAACAATATAACTGACCGACAACAAGTAATGTCAATGAATAAAGAGAAAAGATTCGATAATCTCACTTGTGCTACCCTAGCAAAAGTACTGGGTGCTTTTTTTTATTATCCGCCTAATAGTCAAACCGTTGAACCGTTGCTTGAGGCTCTATTGCATATTGACCAACTGGCGGATTGGCAAAATCCAGAGCTCATTAGCCAGCAATGCCAGATATTGGCAACGCAAATCAGCCATGCCGATCTGGATTATCAATTCTCGTTATTGTTTGAAGGGCAAGGCAAAATGCCGGCCCCGCCTTGGGGATCTGTCTATTTGGATCAAGAAAAACTATTAATGGGGGAATCGCAAGAGCGCTATCGTCAATTTTTACAGCAGCATGGTTTAACGCTTAATACCGGTATGAATGAGCCGGAAGATCAGTTTGGTTTAATGTTAATGGCTTATGCGATATTGCTGGAAAAACAAAAAACGCAAGCGGCGAATCAACTGATTGATGAACACTTAATGACTTGGTCATCAGCTTATCTAGATCAATTAAAACATAATCAAGTTAGCCAATTTTATCGGGCATTAGCCGTGATGGCAGAGCAGTATTTACTTTTGTTGTAACGCTTTATTACCACAATTAATCAATTTAGTTAGATTAATGGATATGACACGATATTAGGTAAATTGACTTGATTGATTACACATGTAGCAGCATCAAATAAAAACGGTATTTATCCGCATTGCAGCTTTAACAAGATCAGGTATAATCCGCCCATTATAATTGAGGATAGATATATGTTAGCTTATATAAAACTGATGCGGTTAGATAAACCAATCGGCATTTTACTGCTACTTTGGCCGACTTTGTCAGCAATATGGCTTGCTGATCCCTATCCAACTGAAAAACTGGTTTTGATATTTACGCTAGGTGTCATTGTTATGCGATCCGCCGGTTGTGTTGTGAATGATTATGCTGATCGCCATTTTGATGCGCATGTAGAGCGAACTCAAAGCCGTCCGTTAGTGCAGGGTGAATTAACAGCAAAGAATGCTAAATGGACATTATTGATATTATTATTAATGGCCGCTTGTCTATTATTATTTTTAAACGCTTTGTCGTGGTTGATTGCTGGCTTTGCATTGTTAACTGCGATGATTTATCCGTTTATGAAACGTTATACTTATTTTCCACAAATAGTGTTGGGAATTGCATTTAGTTGGAGCATTCCAATGGTCTATGCGGCCACAATTGAACAGTTTCCGTTAACCTGTTGGTTATTGTGTTTGGCAAATATTTGTTGGACAGTTGCTTATGATACCGAATATGCCATGGTTGATCGAAATGATGATATCAAAATTGGCATTAAATCGACGGCTGTTTTGTTTGGTTACTATGATAAATTGTGGATAGGCATTCTACAGATAATAACATTGATTTGCTTGATAATTATTGGTCTCAATAATCATTTATCTTTTATTTATTATTGTGGATTATTGGTTGTGTCGTTACTGTTTATTTATCAACAATGGTTAATCAATGATCGTGATAGAACTCGATGCTTTAAAGCTTTTCAAAATAATAATTATGTTGGCTTTATGATGTTTCTAAGTATTTTTATTGTTTAAAAATTATTTGAAACAGTGATGCCAAAAATTGAAAATTCTCAAGCATAAAACAAAAAGGGATTTTTATAGTATTTGTCTAAAAATTCCCTTTTTAATAAAATAATGGCTTATTTTGTTAAAGTTAAACCCCGTTTATTCCTGTTCAGCTAAAGTGGCTTGCACAATTCGCAGTGCATCAAAGGTTTCTTTTACGTCATGAACTCGAATAATCTGCGCACCTTTCATGGCTGCAATTACTGCACAAGAAACGCTACCTAACATACGTTCTTTAGGCGAAACATTTAATACTTGTCCAATCATGGATTTGCGAGACATGCCAACTAATAGCGGTAAATGAAAGTGATGAAATTTTTCAAGTGTTGCTAGTAATCGATAATTGTGTGCCAATGTTTTACCAAACCCAAAACCCGGATCAAGAATAACTTTTTCTCGTTCAATTCCTGCGTTTATGCAACGATTGATATGATGAGCAAAAAATTGATCAACTTCTTGATAGATGTCTTGTTGATAATGCGGAGCATTTTGCATAGTTTGGGGATCGCCTTGCATATGCATAATGCAAACCGGTAATCCTGTTTGAGCTGCGGCTTCGACTGCTCCAGATTCTGTTAATGCTCGGATATCATTAATTAAATGTGCTCCTGCTTTTGCTGATTCAGTCATAACTTGAGGCTTAGAGGTATCAACCGAAATCCAAACATCAAAATAGCGAGCCACTTTTTCAACTAAAGGCACAACTCTATCTAATTCTTCTTCAACTGAGACAAAGGCTGCACCAGGACGAGTTGATTCGCCCCCTATATCAATAAATGTTGCGCCTGCTTGTATCATATTATCAACTCGACGCATGGCATCATCAAGATTGTTATAATTACCGCCATCAGAAAAAGAATCTGGCGTCATGTTTACGATACCCATTACCTGTGGAAAAGAGAGATCCATAATTTGATTGTTGAAACGAATTTCCATGATTATGCCTTATTTGAGTCATCTGTTTTTTGTTATCGCTAAGCTTTGTTATAAGCTAAACAATAGCAAAAACATTCAAGTTTATTACCTGTTTTGAAAATCACTTTTATTTTAGATTTATTTAAATTATCCGATAAAAAACGCGCCGTAGCGCGTTATAAAAATTAAAACAGATTAATCATCAGATTCAGGTGGTGTACCTTCATTCGGAACTTCTTGAGCTGCTATTTCATCACTGGCTGTCCAACCTTCTGGTGGTGTGACTGGCTGGCGATTCATCAGTTCATCAATCTGTTGTTTATCAATTGTTTCATATTTCAGTAAAGCATCTTTCATTGCATGAAGAATATCAATATTTTCAGTTAGTGTTGTTTTAGCTCGTTGATAATTTCGTTGAAGGATTGCATCAACTTCTTCATCAATAATTTTTGCTGTACCATCAGATATTTTTTTCATGATTCCATAAGAAGATTCTTCATATTCAAACAATGCAGGTGGTAAACGATCTGAGAAACCCCACTGTGTAACCATTGCTCTGGCTATGTTAGAAGCGTATCGTATATCACTAGATGCACCTGAGGTAATTTTATCTTCACCATAAATTAGGCCTTCGGCAATTCTTCCTGCATAAGCTGTAGATATTTTAGACTCTAACTGAGTACGACTTTGACTAATTTGATCGCCCTCTGGTAAGAAGAAGGCTACACCTAATGCCCCTCCTCGAGGAATAATAGTTACTTTATGAAGCGGATCATGATCTGGCATTAAATAACCTACAATTGCATGTCCCGCTTCATGATAAGCTGTATTGGTTAATTGCTCTTTTGTCATGGATAACGAACGACGTTGAGTACCCATATCGATTTTATCTTTGGCTTCTTCAAACTCATCCATCGTGACTAAACGTTTATTACGACGCGCGGCAAATAGCGCAGCTTCGTTAACTAAATTAGCTAATTGAGCACCGGAATAATTTGGTGTTCCGCGAGCTAATACTGCTAGATTAACATCAGAACCTAAAGGCACTTTACGTACATGTACTGCCAGAATTTGTTCACGGCTTTTTAAGTCCGGTAAATCAATTTGAACTTGACGGTCAAAACGACCCGGACGAAGTAATGCAGGATCGAGAATGTCCGCACGGTTTGTTGCTGCAATAATGATAATACCACTGTTAGCTTCAAAGCCATCCATTTCAACTAACATTTGGTTTAGAGTTTGTTCTCGTTCATCATGTCCGCCCATTGAGCCGGCACCACGTTTTCGACCAACAGCATCAATTTCATCAATAAAGATAATACATGGTGAATGTTTACGGGCTTGTTCAAAGAGGTCACGTACACGTGATGCGCCAACACCGACAAACATTTCAACAAAATCTGAACCTGAAATACTAAAGAAAGGCACGTTTGCTTCACCCGCAATGGCTCTAGCTAATAATGTTTTACCCGTACCCGGAGGTCCTACCATTAAAATCCCCTTAGGAATACGACCGCCTAATTTTTGGTATTTGCCAGGATCACGTAAAAAATCGACGACTTCTGTTACTTCTTGTTTAGCTTCTTCACTGCCTGCTACATCTGTAAATTTAGTCTTAACTTGGTCAGGTGTTAACATTTTGGCTTTACTTTTGCCTACCGACATTGGGCCACCTTTACCCCCGCCTTGCATTTGGCGCATAACAAAGAACCAAAAACCAAGTAATAAGATAATTGGAAACCAAGAAATCAAGATACTAACCAATAAGCTTGGTTTTTCATCTGGACTGCCGTAAACAGCAATATCATTAAGCACCAAGTTATCGACTAGTTTTTCATCAAGGTAAGGGATATAAGTAACATAATTACTACTACTTTTAGTTGTAGCAACAATTTCGCGACCATTAATATGTACTTCTTTGAGTTTGCCGCTCGTTACATCCGAATTAAATTTGGTATAATCGACTTGAGGACCGCTATTGGATAACGCGCTGAATTGGTTGAATACAGCAAACAATACTACCGCGATAACGCCCCAGATCAGTAAATTCTTTACCATGTCGTTCAAAAGAAAAACCTCTCATAAAATTAACAGTTACGACTAAAATTAACCAAGTATGGTACTACAAAATTGTACGGCTGGCTACTTCATCCCCATTGCTACAATATATACTTCTCGAGACCGTGCGCGCGAAGCTTCAGGCTTTCGAATTTTGACTGTTTTAAACAGTGATCTAACTGTTTTTAGATATTCTTCAAAGCCTTCGCCCTGGAATACTTTTACAATAAAACTCCCATTAGGTGCAAGAACGTCTTTACACATATCTAATGCAAGTTCAACTAAATACATAGCTCTTGGTATATCAACTGCAGGCTGTCCACTCATATTCGGAGCCATATCTGACATAACAACTTGTACTTTCTCTTTACCAACGCGCTCAAGTAAGGTATTTAATACGGCTTCATCCCTAAAGTCACCTTGCAAGAAATCAACGCCAACTATTGGATCCATCGGTAATAAATCACAAGCAATAATTCGTCCCTTATTACCGATGAGTGATGCAACATATTGCGACCATCCGCCCGGTGCTGCCCCTAAATCCACGACAGTAATTCCCGGTTTGAATAGTTTGTCACTTTTTTGTATTTCTTCTAATTTAAACCATGCTCTAGAACGTAGGCCTTTTTTTTGTGCTTGTTGTACAAAGCGATCTTTAAAATGTTCATTTAGCCAACGAGTAGAACTTGCTGAGCGTTTTTTGTTACTCACAGCGAATAAATCCTTAGTGTATAGAGGTTACTTCAATTGATTACAAATATATATAAGGGTAGAATAACAAAATTGCAACTTAATGTGATAAAAAATTAATGAATTTATCGAATAAACAAAAACAGTACTTAAAAAGTGAAGCTCATCATTTAAAACCGATAGTGATGATTGGTGCTAATGGATTTACCGAAGGCGTTCTTGCCGAAATCGAAAATGCACTAAATTTCCATGAGTTAATTAAAATTAAAATCGCTGCCGAAGATCGTGAAACGAAAAAATTAATTTGTGAAGCTATTATCCGCGAAACAAATGCATTACCCGTTCAACAAGTCGGATCTATTTTTACGGTATTTAGACCTAGCGAAGATAAGAAAATTACTTTACCCAAATAAAAAAACAGGGCAATAGCCCTGTTTTTTTATTACAGTTGAGTTTTATTAGATATACTCAACTTTAACAATATCAAATTCAACATTACCGCCTGGTGTTTTGATTTGGACGGTATCACCATCTTCTTTACCAATAAGACCTCGAGCGATAGGTGAGTTAACCGAAATTAAATTTTGTTTATAATCTGCTTCATCATCGCCAACAATTCGATAAGTTGTTTCTTCATCGGTATCGATATTAATTACAGTCACTGTGGCACCAAAAATTATGCGTCCAGTATTTTTTACCTTGGTAATATCAATAATTTGTGCTTGAGATAATTTGCCTTCGATTTCTTGAATACGACCTTCACAAAAACCTTGTTGTTCTCTTGCTGCATGATATTCCGCGTTTTCTTTTAAATCTCCGTGCGCTCTGGCTTCTGCAATAGCAGCAGTAATTTGAGGTCTTTTAATATTTTTAAGTTCTTCAAGTTCTGCTCGTAATAATTCGGCTCCCCTTACTGTCATTGGGATCTGTTTCATCTCGATTTTTTCCTGTTTATATGGTCAATAAAAAAGAATTTTTCACCTTAATCAAAGGATGAAGATTAATTCCGTGAATTTGTTATTCTAAAGTCATAATTGGCTATATATTAACGTTAAAACTAGTTTAACAACAAATCATTTATATTAAAATCAAGTGCTATTTTACCCAAAATCAGGTATTGTTATATAAATTTTAATCCATTTTTATTACTATACTGCTTATTTATGAGACGGTTACGATCTTGTTTAATTTTGCTCTTTTCGATTATCTGGTTGTTAATTGTAGTTAGTTATTTTGCCTTGCAAACCAATTATGGAGCAAAAGTACTGAGTCAACAATTATCAAAGCTTGGACCATACACTATATCAATTGGTAAGATAAATCACTCATTAGCTAATTTTTATGAGTTAAGTATTGATAATTTATTGGTAATAAATGATAAGCAAGAAGTGACTAAAATTGGAAAGTTAACTATTGGTTTTGATAAGAAAAATTTATTGCAACTTCATCATTTTAATTATATTAATGTGATTGATGGTGAATTTAATGGTGTTGATATTACTAATTTTTCGGCTAATGTATTAAAGTTTTATAATTCTACAATAAATTTTTCGTTTAATGATGAGCAAGATTCTCTTTCTTTAAAAGGCGTTGATGGCCGTATTAAACCCTTTGATTTAAGTAGTAAAGAGCCATATCAATTTGATTTCACTTCACAAAAAGCATCATTTAATCAGATACCGATAAACAAAATATTGTTACAAGGATATTATCGTGATGGGGTTACAGCAATCACCAATTTAGGCGGTAATATGGATAATGGTTTTTTTGTTAGTAAATTAAAAGTATTAGCCGATGGTAGCTTAGATATAGCACAATTAAGATTAAATAATATCCGTTTTCAACCAGATGATTATACTGAATTAAATAAGTATTTGCCTAAATTTCCAAAGTTTAGGTTAGAAGAACTTTTAATTTTAGACAGTAATATTCAATTACCTAATTTAATTATTGCTAAGGGAAATTTTGAAATAACCAATATTAGTTATGATAATCAGTGGAATCTGAATGAAACTTCCTTTATTTTTAATGCAGATAATGTGGTTTGGTTTGATCAAATATATTCTTCTTTATTGCTTCAATTGTCTTTTAAAGATAATGAAATAGATATCAAAAAAGCAGTTGCTCGATGGCATAACGGTGATGTTCATTTAGATGGTAGTTGGAAAAATAATTCATTACATTTGAATAAGTTATTGTTGACAGGCATCAGTTATGAATTATCTGATGAAGCAAAACAACCGTTATTACCAGATATATTTAATCGTGTTGACGTTGATCAGTTAATCATATTGCAAAGTATGTTAACAAGTATTAAATCTGATTATCCTTTTAACATTGCAAACTTTGATGTTTCGGGGAAAAATGTGAGCTTAGTTGAAGACAACAAATTTGGGTTATATTCGGGCTCACTATTTCTTAAAGCTAATAATGCTTCAGTTAATAAAGTAAGTATTAAATATCCTAGTGTGTCGGTAGATATTGATCCTCAGCATCGCACATTATTAAGTTTTAATGCATTAGTTAATGGCGGAATAATTGACTCAACTGCAATAATTAATCCTTTGCATTCTGAATTTGAATCATTCCACCTCATTAGCAAAGGTACCACAAGTGAGCTGCTTAATCGATGGAAGTTAATACAGAATCCTCCAGAGTCGTTAAATTATCGAGCTGATTTGCGTGGTAAGATAGCTCCATTTAGTTTATCTGGAATTTTTTCGACAGGTGGCAATGATTATTCAATTCATTCACAACATTGATTTTAATAAAACGATACTTATATTAGTTATAAATGTATTAAGTCTTAAACGAGGAAACAATGCATCTCGTCAGATTAGATAAATGGTTATGGGCCGCGAGGTTTTATAAAACGCGTTCCATTGCTCGTGAAATGATTGAAGGTGGAAAAGTTCATTATAATGGCCAACGAGCAAAGCCAAGCAAAATAGTTGAAGTTGGGGCGATGATAGTGCTTAGGCAAGGTAATGAGCAAAAGACAATTCGAGTTTTAGCCATTAATGACCAGCGTAGAACCGCAAGAGAAGCGGAATATCTTTACCAAGAAACCCCAGAGAGCATTGAAAAACGTGAAAATATTGCTCAGGCAAGAAAACTTAATGCATTAGCCATGCCGCATCCGGACCGGCGACCTGATAAAAAAGAGCGGCGTACATTAATTAAATTTAAATATGAAAGACAACAAGGCAATTAATATGGATACTTTAAATCGGTTTTTATTTGATAATCATCCTGTTCGAGGAGAAATCACGCGACTTGAAAAAACATACCAATCTATTTTAGAAAACCATAATTATCCTATTTCAGTACAGAATTTATTAGGTGAATTATTAGTAGCCACCAGTTTATTAACCGCTACATTGAAATTCGATGGTGATATTGCTGTGCAATTACAGGGGGATGGGCCATTAACATTAGCAGTGGTAAATGGTAATAACCTACAAGAATTACGTGGTGTTGCGCGAGTAAATGGTGAAATTGCCGATAATGCTACTCTTAGGGAGATGGTTGGCAACGGTTACATTGTAATTACCATCACGCCTAAAAAAGGCGAACGTTATCAAGGCATCGTTGGATTAGAAAAAGAAACGCTAACTGGCTGTATTGAAAATTATTTTATGCAGTCTGAACAACTGCCAACTCGTTTATTCGTTAAAACTGGAGTGCATAATAACACACCGATGGCTGCAGGGATTTTATTGCAAGTGTTACCTGCAAATGAAAATACTCAAGAGTCATTTGAGCTTCTAAGCACATTAACTGAAACCATCACTAGCCAAGAGTTGTTTCAACTTCCTACTGATGAAATTTTATATCGTCTTTATAATCAAGAAGAAGTTCGCTTATTTGAAACTCAACAAATTGTATTTAAATGTGGTTGTTCACGACAACGTTGTGAAGATAGTTTAATGACATTACCAGCCAAGGAAATTGATGAGATTCTTAATGAAGACGATGGCAAAATTGACATTCATTGTGATTATTGTGGAAAACATTATCTGTTTGATGCGATAGATATTGCTGAATTGAGAAATAAGAAAAATAACAATTATCATTGATGCAAATAAAAGGTGCCACTAAAATTATTAAAACTTTAGTGGCAAAGTGAAATATAGGGAATTAAACCCTCATTTAATTTAGCAGAATTAAGCTCTCTTACCAACCTATATTATCGGTATTATGTAACTCTTTTGTAAAGAATTTTTACAAAAAAAATATTTAATTACATATCTCATTGTTTTGTAAATTTATCGTTTAAATAAATTAACATTACCGTTCAATAATATGTATATTTTCAATAACGGCTAAGCAGCCTATCACCTTCCATTTAATATTAAAATGATATAGTGAGATTGCATAAGTTTGCTCATGGTTGTTTTTTTGTTTATAAGCTGGTCTTGGATCTTGAGATATTACTTGTTCAATTAATTCGGTTAGTTGTGGATAATCTTGTTGGGATTCAATAAATAATTTAGCGTTAGCTGAGAATGAAACTTCAAGTTTCTGTTCTGGAAGCATTTGAGCGTAACCCGCTTTTGCATCAGGATGGCTATCACAGTAAGGTAAGTAGGGTTTTATATCAATTATAGGTGTGCCATCTACGAGATCTAATCCCCCTAACTTTAAAATCACCTGATTTTTTTCAACAATAATATCTATTAATTCAACAACTGAAAGACCAATATTATTAGGTCTATATGGAGATCTTGTTGCAAATACGCCTAAACTTTTGTTTCCACCTAAACGAGGTGGACGTACCGTTAATCTCCTCTTGGTTGGCTCAATATGGTGGAAATGAAATAAAAGCCATAGATGAGAAAACTGTTCTAATCCTTTGACACTGATAGGATTGTTATATGGTGTAAGTAAATGTAGTTCACCTTGAGCAGCTTTGACCAGATTGGGTTGACGAGGCACTGCAAATTTTTCAACATAAGGTGACTGGATGATACCAATTGGTTCAAATTGATATGTCATTGTTGATTCTTTATTTAATTATTTTAATGATTTCCGTCGACGAATGCCGACGGAATATAATAAATTATAGCTTGCTAATTTACCAACCACGAATTGCGCCACCATTAAAAATTTGGTCAGCTTTTTGCGCTACTGCATCAGTTTGGTAAGCTTTAACAAAGTTTTTTACATTTTCATTATCTTTATCCGCTTCACGCGATACGATAATGTTAACATATGGAGACTCTTTATCTTCAACAAAAATACCATCTTTGCTTGGTGTTAAATTTGCTTGTCCAGCAAATGCATTGTTAATAATAGCAAGATCGACTTGCGAATCATCTAGCGAACGAGGTAGCATCGGAGCTTCTAGTTCGATAATTTTATATTCATATGGGTTACTTGTGATATCAAGTACAGTTGGCAATAAACCTTTTGTCTTATCAACAGTAATTAAACCTTCATGTTGTAATAAAAGTAATGCACGACCTAAATTTGTAGGGTCATTAGGAATGGCAATTGTTGATTTAGCTGGAATAAAGAACGTTTCGCCTCGAGGTGAGGTTACTTTTACACCTTCCCCAATTTCACTGTTATTCTCAATCGGTTTTAATTTGTGTGAGTAACTTGCAATAGGGTAAACAAATGAGTTACCAACAACAGTTAATTTATAACCTCTTTCTTTGATTTGTTCATCTAAATATGGTTTATGTTGAAAAGCGTTAATATCAATTAATCCATCATTTAATGCTTGATTTGGAGTAACGTAATCATTAAAAATCACAAGTTCAACATCAAGATTATAAAGGCTTTTAGCTTGTTGTTTGGCTACTTCTGCTACTTCTTGTTCAGGACCTGAAATTACACCAACTTTGATAGTACTTACTTTTGCTGGTTCTGCTGGTTTGTTATCAGTTACAGATGATTGTTTATTATCACAACCTGTTAAAAAAAATGCACTTACCAAAGTAGTGGCTAGTGCTAGCTGTTTAATTGACATAATTTTCTCCAAAATTAATGATGAGTAACATACCTTACAATCCTATTGCCAATAGCTTGGATTAGGAATACTAATATAACTAATAAAATAACAACTGTATTCATTATAGCGGGTTTGTAACTATTATAGCCATATTGAATAGCCAATTGCCCTAAGCCTCCAGCTCCAACAGCTCCACTGAGTGCAATATAGCCTGTTAATGTTATCAGTGTTATTGTCATGCTATTAATAATAATAGGTAGAGATTCGGGAATAAGAACTTTATATATAATCTGTAATGGTGTGGCTCCCATTGAACGAGCAGCTTCAATTAAACCTTTAGGAATATCCAGTAAAGCATTTTCAATCATTTTTGCAATTAAAGGCGCAACACCTACACTAAGCGGAACAATAACACCTTGTCTACCTAAAAAGGTGGCTTGGCCGGTTATAATGTCCATTACTTCTACTGTGAAAGGTTTTATCCATAAAATTAATATAATAAAAGGAATTGCTCGAAATATATTTGTGAGAAAAGAGAATGTAAAATTTACAATGTCATTTTCAAGTATGTTACCTTTTCGGGTGACATACAACAATATACCTAATGGTAATCCAATTAACGTTCCATAAAAACCTGATAACAACACCATATAAATAGTATCATCGGTTGCTTGTGCCATTTTGAATAGCATTGCTTCACTAAAACCATTAAATGAAGAACAAAATGTAACAAAATCTTCCCAGAAACCATGTTGAGCTAAATAGCGAAAAATCGATTCAAATGGTTTAAATGAAGGAATAAAATCAAACATAGCCTAAAACCTCAACTTTAGTATTATTTTTTTCTAGAAACGCAATTGCTGATGCAGTACTTTTCTGTTTTCCTTTCATTTCAGTTAACATCAAACCAAATTTAACGCCACCCGCATAATCCATCTGAGCGCTGATAATATTACTATCAACTTCGAATTCTTTAGCTATTTGAGACAGTAAAGGTAAATCTACCGATACACCAGAAAATTCCAAACGAACAAGTGGATTAAGTCCTTCTTTATGTACTGGTGTTAGTCTAGCTAAATAATCATCTGGAATAGTAAGGTGTAATGTTGATTGAATGAATTGCCTTGCAATATCTGTTTTAGCATGCGAAAACATTTCACCGACTGAAGATTGTTCAACTAATTCTCCGTTACTAATAACTGCTACTTGGTCGCAAATCTGTTTAACAACATCCATTTCATGAGTGATTAATAAAATGGTTAAACCTAGTTTTTGGTTGATATCTTTTAATAATGCTAAAATAGAACGTGTTGTTTCAGGGTCAAGGGCACTAGTTGCTTCATCACATAATAATACTTTAGGATCACTTGCTAACGCTCTAGCAATAGCGACGCGTTGTTTTTGTCCACCCGATAAATTAGCTGGATAGACATCAGCCTTTTCACTTAAACCTACAAGTTCAATAAGCTCATTTACTTTTTGCTTGATTACCTTTTTAGGTGTTTTATTTAGTTCAAGTGGAAAAGCAATGTTATCGAATACAGTTCTAGATGATAACAAATTAAAATGCTGAAAAATCATGCTAATCTTTCGGCGTACTTCAATTAATTTTCGATTAGATAAATGGGTGATATCTTGGTTGTCAAAAAATATTTTTCCACTGGTTGGTTTTTCTAATAGATTGACACAACGTATTAATGTGCTTTTACCTGCGCCTGACTTGCCAATAACACCATAAATTTTACCTTGAGGAACATTTAATGAAATGTCCTTTAAAGCATGGATAGTGGTTTTATTGTGCTCAAAATTTTTTGAGATGTGTTCAAGTTTTATCATGATATATACTAATAAAAAGGAATGGATAAATATTAAGACGTCTAGACATCTATGTCAATCGATAATATCCTATATAAAGCTAGATAGACACCTCTATAAAAGGAAGATGATTAAACATGAAGCCTGCTATATTTTTAGATCGAGATGGTACAATTAATATAGATTACAATTATGTACACACTATTGATAAATTCCACTTTATTGATGGTGTAATTGATGCAATGCGAGAACTCAAAGAAATGGGTTTTTTACTTGTTATTACAACTAACCAATCTGGTATTGCGAGAAACATATTTACTGACGAGCAATTCAATACCTTAACAGAATGGATGGATTGGTCATTACAAGACCGAGGTGTTGACATTGATGGTGTTTATTATTGCCCACATGATCCTCTGGTTGATGACTGTGAATGCCGAAAACCAAATCCCGGTATGATACAAATAGCAGCGAAAGAGTTAAAAATTGATATTGCCAACTCTTATATGGTCGGTGACCGAGTGTCTGATTTATTGTCGGGGAAAAAGGCCGGAGTTAAAAAAACGGTTTTGGTGAAAACCGGTGATGCCATTACTGAAGAAGCATTAGCGCAAGCTGATTGGGTAATTGACAGCTTGGCGGATTTACCCAATAAAATAAAAGCAGAGTCATAATTTTCTAAAAATACTATTGTTATACGGCATTTAAAATTAATGCCGTATAATTTTCACGATAAGAGGTGATAATATTAACCCTAAAAATAGTGCATTAATAAAGTTCACCACACTTTGACCAAAGGTATGAATAGTACTGGCGAAAAAAAGAGAAAAACAACTTAAAAAAATCAAAAACACTGTCCCCCAATATAGAAAGCTAATTTTATTTGTCTTATCAACCAAGATCGGTAATCTGAAAATAAAGAGACATATTAAACTAAATCCTATCAAAGTACTTCCATGTTGGAGTAATTGGTAGATAGGAATATTAGTATTTTTTAATGAAATTGTCTGTTGTAAAAAAGATAGGTGTTGTACAAAAAAGCCCGTTAAGTGGGTAAAACTATCCCAAACTAAATGAGATAGTGCGCCAATTAATGCAGAAGTTATGACAATAAACCAGTGATGGTAGCAATATTCACGCCAATTAAAATTTAGATAATGAGCAAACCGTTTATAAAGAAAATGGGGCAAATTCTTGATCAATTCATTACGAATAATAAAGTGAAAGATAAAAGCAACCATTAATGTTATTGGTAGATCAAAATAAAAGATACCCAATAAAGTATGGCTCATATCACTTTTTATTTTCATTCTAAGAAAATATTCAAAGTCAGGTGACATACTACCTATAATTAAGGTTGTCATGGAAAAAAATTTAGGCTTTTTGTAAAAAGGTAAAACAATTGCTGGATGTGCAAAAGTGAAAGGCATAAAAAATCCACTTAAAAAGTTAGACTGAAATAGAAAAAAAGCAATTATATAATCAATAGTAAATTAAAGAAAGTTTGTAAAATTTGTATAGAATTAGTTTATTTTCACAGCGTCATGTGTAAAAAAAACACAAACGGAAATAAATTTGCAATAATCGCTTGCATGATTTTTCTAAGGCTCTATAATGCGCATCCACTGACACGGCGTCAGCGAAAGCAGACGATAATGAAGTTGGTGAACAAGATCAAATTTTTTAAAAAAAGATCTTGACGAATAAAAAGGTGTAGCGTAGTATACGCAGCCCT
>NZ_JAFNNB010000005.1:0-111478 GCF_026536985.1 Gilliamella sp. B2772
GGGTATTACCCATGTGAGAGTAGGGTGCCGCCAGACTTTTAAATTAGAGCGAAAGCCCAGCAGCAATGCTGGGCTTTTTTGCATTAAGGGATCCGTATTTTTAATACTATTGAGCAAATAAATTCCTATATCTCTCTAATATTTTAAGCAGCTTAATAATCGACGAAAATCAAAGAATAGAACAAAACACTTCCTTTAAATAATTAATGCGTTAAATGCTACTTGCCTATAACTTAAAAACATCATAATTTCTTTCATATTATCTTTAGTAACAAGATAATTTGGGGAAAAGGTAATCTTTTCTAAAATACTAAATACATCCAAATTAACAAAATTATTAAATTAATAATTGAAGGGTTTAATGACTTCATGATTGGATGAATAACGCTTAAATGAAACCAAAGTTAATTTGGTAGATAAAATATGGATTTTGAGAATACTCACAAAATCAATAACCATTAATAGTGAGGGATAAAAGCGTGTTAGATTTTGTGTTAATGGAGATTGAATAAATGAACAATAGATTGAAAAAAGCAATATTCATTAAATAAATATTGCTTTAAATTTTTATTATTAGCCTAAAAGTAGGGCATCATCTGTTACTTTTTCACCGCGAGTTTTTTCGAACATCTCTAATAAATCATTGACGGTTAATTTATCTCGCTTTTCCCCTGAAACATCAAGCACCACTTGTCCTTGATGAAGCATGACTGTTCTTGTGCCGTATTCTAAAGCTTGTTTCATTGAATGGGTAACCATCATTGTGGTTAACTTATTTTTTAAAACAATTTCATTAGTGAGATCCAAAACGAATTGTGCTGTTTTGGGATCAAGTGCAGCAGTGTGTTCATCAAGTAATAAAATCTTAGATGGTTGTAATGTCGACATTAATAGACTTACTGCTTGTCTTTGTCCTCCTGATAATAATCCCATCATATCTGATAAGCGATTCTCAAGGCCTAAATTGAGTGTTGCTAGTTTTTCTTTAAATAAGGCCCTCAGCTTGCGATTTAATGCTGGTAGTAAAGTGAAACTATTACCTCGGTTATAAGCAATCGCTAAGTTTTCTTCGATAGTAAGATTTTCACATGTTCCTACCATAGGATCTTGGAATACTCGTGCAACCATACCGGCTCTTTTCCAAGCAGGCCAACGAGTCACATCTTTATTATTAATAATCACATGTCCCGAATCAGCAATCAAATCACCACTAATCACATTAAGTAAAGAACTCTTTCCTGCGCCATTACTACCGATTATAGTAACAAACTCACCTTCACTGATATTGAGATTTAAACCTCGTAATACATGATTTTCAATTGGTGTTCCTTGATTAAACGTCAATTGCAATTGCCCAACATTGATCATGCTTACTTCCCTCTTCTTTTTGAGTATTTTTTCAGTTGTTTTGGTAAGACTAAAGCTAAAACAACCAATATTGCCGTGATAAGATTTAAATCCTCTGTACCGACACCAATCTCTTGTAAAAATTCATTGCTAAGTGCAAAGGCAATAAATAAACGGTATAAGATAGCGCCGAAAATAACAGCAATCATAACCGCCCAAATGCGTTTTGTTGGGAAAATACTTTCACCTATAATGATTGATGCAAGGCCGATAACAATAGTCCCCACCCCAATAGTAATGTCAGCACCGCCTTGAGTTTGAACAAATAATGAACCACCAAGTGCGATTAATCCGTTTGAAATTGCCATACCTAAAATAGTGATACCACCTGTTGGAATTCCTTGGGATTTAGCCATTCGTTGGTTAGTACCAGTCGCTCTTAAAGCCAATCCGATTTGGGTATTTAAAAATAGGTTAAGTAGCAACCAAAATACAACAACAAAAGCTAAAACCATAAGTGGTTGCACTAAATATTGATTACTATAATCTTCATTAATAAATGGAGAGAAAATAGTTTTTGCATCGAGTAAAGATAGATTAGGCGAACCAGCCATTCTTGGTGTTTCATCCATGAGATAAGGTCCTAAACCTAAAATTCTTAGATTAATTGAATAAAGGCCTATCATCACGATAATACTTGATAGTAATTGTAATATGTTAAGTTTAACATATAACAGTCCAGTCATTGCACCGGCAATACAACCTGCAAACATACCTAGAAAAGTTGCAATCCATGGATCAATACCGACATACATACACAAACCACATACTGCCCCACCAAGTGGGAAACTCGCATCAGCGGTTAGATCGGGGAAGTCAAGTAGTCGAAACGATATAAACACGCCTAAGCTAACTAATGCGTAAATAAGTCCTATTCCAACTGAGCCTAATAAAAATTCAAATGACATGAAAATATCCACTAAAAAAAGCAACCGCCAAAGTAGGCGGTTTAGTTATTAAAACGGTTTAATAAATTATTTTTCAACAATTTTTGCTGCTGATTTTAAAACCTCTTCAGATAGAGTGACACCTTGGCGTTCAGCAGCCTTTTTATTAATAGTTAATTGTGTGATGTTACCAACTTGTGGTGGAATATCACCTGGTTTTTCACCATTAAGAATTCGAATAACAATTTTACCTGCTTGGCGACCAAGGTCATAATAACTCATTCCCAAAGCAGCAATTGCACCTCGTTCAGCTGAATCAGGATCTGATGCAAGAAGAGGAATTTTGTTTTCATTGGCAACCTTCGCTAATGCTTCATAAGCTGAAACGACGTTATTATCGGTTGTTGTGTAGATCAGATCAACTTTTCCTTTTAAACTTATTGCGGCGGTTGAAATATCAGATGTTCGTTGTGCTGGTGCAGCAATAATTTTCATGCCGCGTTTTCCAAGTGCAACTTGTAATTCTTTAAGCACAATTGTGGAATTTACTTCACTTGGGCTATAAACATAACCAATATTTTTTGCATCAGGTTTAATTTTTAACATCATATCGATTTGTGATTCTAAAGATAATGCATCTGATACACCAGTTACATTGGTTTTAGAAGCTTCCCAACTAGGTGTTAATTTAGCAGCAACGGGATCAGTGACAGCAGTGAATACAATAGGAATCGTTTTGGTTGTTGCCACTAAAGCTTGGGTGCTAGGTGTTGCAATACCAACGATAACATTGGGCTTATTAGCAACAAATTGTTTTGCTATTTGGGCAGCATTAGCGCTACTACCTTGAGCACTAGCAAACTGTAATTTTAAATTTTGACCAACAATATAGCCATTATCTTTTAATTCATCTTCAACACCTTTGCGAACATTATCTAATGCAGGATGTTCTACAATTGCTGTTATCGCGACATATTTTTGCTCAGATTTATTATCTGCTAATGAAAAAAATGTTACTACAGACAAACTAAGTAACATAAAAAGCTTGATGATTAAATTCCGCATGTGGTGCTCCTGTAATATTTATTTTACAACCAACCTAAATATACGTTTACTATAAAGCAAAAACAGATAATTTTCTAGATTTAATGAAAAGTATATGTGTAAATATTTTAATACACCTTATTGCAAGGAATTATGAATAGAATAGACTTATCAATAATACTTTAAAAAATTTTGAGGTGAGGAACGGGGTTTCTGAACATTCTTTGCCCATTAAAATGGACAAAGAATTGATTTTATTTAGATATATGATTTTATTTTTGACCAATAACTTTATAGGCAGACTCGATAATGTCAGGAGGTAAAAAGATTCCTTGTTTTTTGGCTGCATCAGTATTGACGACAAGGCGTAATGTTTGTCCGATTTCGGGTTTAATATTGCCAGGATCTTCTCCATTTAAAACTCTTACCACCAGCTTACCTGATTGACGACCTACATCGTAATAGCTCATTCCATAAGCAGCAACAGCTCCTCGCTCAATGGCATCAGGAAACGATGCTAACAGTGGGATTTTATTTTCATTGGCAAATTTAACTAATGATTCATAAGCTGAAACAACGTTGTTATCTGTTGTGGTGTAGATAAGATCAACTTTTCCTTTTAATGTATTGGCTGCTGTTGAAATATCCGCCGTACGTTGGGCAGGCACCGCCACCAATGAAATATTTTGTTGGCTAAGTTCATTTTGTAGATTTTTTAACACTACAGTTGAATTAATTTCGCTAGGACTATAAATATAACCAACAGATTTTACATTAGGCACAACTTTTTTCATAAATTCAATTTGAGGGCCTATTTCTTGATAGTCTGAAACGCCAGTGACATTGTTATGAGAGGGATTCCAATTTTTAATTAATTTTGCTGCAATTGGATCAGTGATTCCTGCAAAAACAACGGGTATTTGTTTAGTTGCGGCAACTGTTGCTTGAGCACTTGGTGTTGCAATTGCAACGATGACGTCTGGTTTAGCTGCAACGAACTGTCTGGCAATTTGTGCGGCTGTTGCACTACTACCTTGGGCACTTCGATATTGGACATTTAAATTATCGTTTAACTTAAATCCATTTGCTGTTAACTCATCTTTTACTCCATCACGGATTTGGTCTAATGAAGGGTGTTCAACAATTGCTGTTATCGCAACATTTTTTACCGCATTAGCCAAACAGAAAAATGGCGTAATTACTAACATCAATATTAAAATTATAGCGCGTTTCATCATAAAGAACTCGTAAACTAGTACAGTGATATGATTCTAATCTTAATATTACAAAATGTTAAGTAATATTTTTAACTTTTGTAATTTCTTATTGCGCAAAGACAAAAGGATTTAACCCACTTTTTGCAAATCCTTCTTCTTCAGTCTTGATATCCAATATTAATGAGGCAACATCATCAGCAATGATTTCGATATGAGGATCTTTATCTTGGTCTAAGATTTTCAAATAGCTATGGCAAGCATCACAGCACTCGGTTTTTATTGCAGCTAATTCTTTATCCAAAGAGAAGTATTGAATATCTTGCATATTATCACAACAAGTACATTTCACTCGTGGTACATACCATTCGCTTTCACATAAGCTACAATGAAGGTATCTTAATCCATTATTTGCACCAAGCTGAATAATACTCGCAGCTGGCATACTATTACACACTGGGCATAGCCAGCTTTCATTGGTATTTTCAGCGACGGCTTTGCCTTTAATTTGACTAGCTAGTTGGCAATAATAGACTGATAAAGCTGACCAAATAAATATGGATTCATTACCGTCAACCAAATTAAATTTACCATTAAGTAAGTTGAGTGCTTTCTCTTGAAGATGATTAGAATCGTTTTGTTTTAATTGTTCAATAACAGATTGAATTTGATAGGTTGTATTTGAAAATGAATTTAATAATGTTAATAAATAATCTTGCCAAATATCATTTAATGGTAAGTTTTCCAAACTTAATGGCGGAAAATCATTATTAAGTGATGGAGAGATATCAATAGGTTTTTTGATTAAAATAGCCTGTTGCTCGACAATCTTAGCGCAGAAATTTAAATAATCGCTTAAAGAATTGTTTCGTGCTAGCGTTTTTAAACGCTCAGCGCGATGAATATAAAGTGTTTTCGGTGATGGATAAAAGAGTAAGGGAATCTGTCTAATTACGGTGTTTTGTTGTTCAAGCTGCTCTCGTGGGATGATTTTTATACTCATTCTTGATTACCAATTTTGTTATTTTTTCCATCATTAATCTAATAGGCTAAGAATTCCGCTGATTTATATCAGCGGAGATTAATTATTCTTATAAAGCAGGTTTTTGTTCTGTTTGAGATGATGGCTCAATATCGTTCTTTTGATTATCTTTAAGTTCTTGCTGATAGACTTTTTTCATTTCTTCTTCGTACCATGAGGAGTGGTTTTTAAATGCCCACGCTCGTGATACATATCCAGTTATCATTCCTTTTATAGACCCTTTAACCCAAATTGCCATATAAGCATGACCAATAGCCAGTAAAATAAGACAAATAGCAGCAAAAGAGTGGAAAAATATTGCGATTCGGACTATTTGAATAGGAAAATAATCAGATACATATCGGCGCCACATTATCAAGCCCGTAACGAATAGCACAAAGATTAAGCTCATAATGCACCAGAATAAAAACTTTTGGCCAACATTATATTTACCAATTGGGATACCTTCTTCTTTTCCCATAATCACGTTTTTAAAGTTTTTAATCCATAAAAGGTCATTTTTATTTGGAATATTGTGATGAGCTAATTTGATAAACATGAACATTAATAAAATGAATACCACACAACCAATTATAGGGTGTAAAGCTCTCACCAATTGTGGTGTGCCAAGAAATAATCCAAATAACTTGATTGATGGAAAAAATAAAGATAAACCTGATAACGCGGTTAATATAAACAAACAGACCATACACCAATGACAGAAGCGTACAATAAGTGGTGTTCTTAATATCATTCCTTTCTTATTCATGACGAGCCTCCGATTGTGTTGAATTAGGACTATTTTTTCGACCTAAAATAGGTAGTCCTAAACGTTTTCTTGCTTGTTTGTCCGCTTCTTTTTCGTGTTCAATATCTTCTTCATCGACTTCAACTGCACCTACCCCCATGTAGTGGAAGAGTAATCCGCCAAAAGTTGCAACAAAAGCAGCAGCTGATAGTGGTTTCCATGCGCCTTTCCAGAATTTAACGATTTCGCTAATTTGAGGATCTTTAGGTAATCCATGGTAAAGTTCAGGTTGATCAGCATGATGTAGTACATACATAACATGAGTACCGCCGACACCTTCTGGATTGTAGAGTCCTGCGTTTTCAAATCCACGTTTTTTTAAATCAACAATTCGGTGTTCGGCATGGCGAATCATATCTTGTTTGGTGCCAAAATGAATTGCTCCAGTAGGGCAGGTTTTTACGCAAGCAGGTTCTTGACCAACAGCAACTCGATCAACACATAATGTGCATTTATAAGAGTGGTTATCTTCTTTGCTAACACGTGGAATATTAAATGGACATCCTGCGACGCAATAACCACATCCAATACAGTGTTCTGATTGGAAATCGACAATCCCATTAGCATATTGAATGATTGCTCCTTCAGATGGGCACGCTTTTAAGCAACCAGGATCTGCACAATGCATACAACCATCTTTACGTATAAGCCATTCGAATTTGCCATTGATTTCAACTTCTGAATAACGCATTACGGTCCATGCTTTTGGTTCTAAGTCAGCTGGATTATCATAAACGCCGACGGTATTTCCTACTTCTGCTCGCAGATCATTCCATTCGCTACAAGCTACCTGACAAGCTTTACAACCGATACAGGTGGTCACGTCAATTAATTTAGCTACTTCCTGCTGATAATCTCTTGCCCTAGGTGCAGGTGTTAGGGCATTAGTTGCTGAGCGGCGAATAATATCTTGAGTTTGTAATGACATAATCTATCCTCCTTCTTATGCCGCTGTGGTAACTTTTTCGATGTTGACTAAGAAGGACTTGTATTCTGGGGTTTGTGAATTAGCATCACCTAAATGCGGTGTTAATTCATTAACCAAAAAGCCTTTTTTAGTTTGACCTGTGAATCCCCAAACAATTGGAATTCCTATGGTTTCGATCTCTTTACCATCAACTGTCAAAGTAGGTAAACGTTTTGTCACAACTGCTTTGGCTTTGATATAACCTCGATATGAAGTTACTTTCACTGTATCGCCCAATTTTATGCCTTTTTTATTCGCAAGATTTTCACTGAGCTCAATAAATTGTTCTGGTTGTGTTATTGAAGCTAATCTTGCATGTTGCGTCCAAAAGTGGAAGTGCTCAGTAATACTGTATGTTGTACCAACATAAGGAAATTCATCTGCTTTACCTAAGCGAGCTAAATCTTCTTTAAATGCTCGAGCTACTGGACTATTTACTTGTTTAGGGTGCATTGGGTTATTTGAAATTGGTGTTTCAAATGGTTCATAATGTTCAGGAAATGGTCCATCAACTAAACGATTCAAACAGAACAGCCCACCTAATCCATCATTGTTCATGATGAAGGCTCCCGCTCCAGAATCAGGTGATAACGTGGCAGTAAAATCTGGTACGTCATTGCCGACCCAACTTGTTCCGTTCCATTTGATTAACATCCGATTTGGATCCCATGGTTTTCCATTTTCATCAGTAGAAGCACGATTATAGAGTACACGTCGATTCATCGGCCAAGCCCAAGCCCAGCCAGCATGAATACCCTTACCTGATGGGTCACTAGGATCTCGGCGAGCCATTTGGTTACCTTGTTCAGTCCAAGAACCACAAAATATCCAAATTCCAGATGAGGTCGTTCCGTCGGCTTTTAATTGAGAAAAACCACTTAATAGTTGGCCTTTTTTAAGGATGATATTGCCATTAGTGTCCGTTATGTCAGCCAATGCTCGACCATTACACTCTTTTGCTAACTCTTCGGCTGCCGGACCTTCAGGATCTTGATAATCCCAAGTTAAATTATTAATTGGTTCGTGATAAGCACCGCCTTCTTCTTCATAAAGCTCTTTAATTCTTAAATAGATTCGCGCAATAATCTCTGGATCGTAAAGTGATTCATAAGGTGGTCTAGCAGCTGCCCAATGCCATTGTAATAAACGTGATGAGTTAACAATTGTCCCATTTTCCTCAGCAAAACAGTTGGCCGGAAGTCTAAAGACTTCTGTTTGTATTTTACTTGGATCAACATCATTTGATTCACCATGATTTTTCCAAAACTCGGCTGTTTCAGTTGGCAATGGATCGATATTTACCAAGAATTTGAGTTTGGATAATCCCTCACGAATACTATTTTTATCAGGTAAGGCTGCCAGTGGGTTAAACCCTTGGCAAATAAAACCATTAGCTTGCCCGTCACGCATCATTTTACTAAAACGTAAAATATCATAGGTTTTATCCCATTTTGGTAACCAATCAAATCCCCAATTATTATCCCCAGTTGCCTTATCACCATACATTGCTTTCATAAAACTAATAAAGAATTTAGGGTAATTACCCCAAAAATTAACCTCATTTGGACCAAGAGGTTTCGGTGTTTTTTCTGCTAAGTATTGTTCAAGCGATGTTTGAGAATCTTTTGGTAGATCAAGATAAGCAGGTAATCGATTAGACAGTAAACCTACATCAGTTAATCCTTGAATATTTGAGTGACCACGCAAAGCATTTATACCACCACCCATGACACCAATATTACCAAGAATCAGTTGAATCATTGCTGCAGTGCGGATGATTTGTGTACCATAAGTATGTTGAGTCCAACCTAATGCATATAGGAAAGTTGCCGCACGATCATTGGTTTTAGTACTGGCGAGTGAACGACAAACATGTAAAAAGCCATCTACAGGACTACCAGTTATTTTATTTACAATTTCTGGCGTATAGCGACTAACATGTTGTTTTAGTAAATTCCAAACACAGCGTGCGTGACTTAATGTTTTATCTCTTAATGCAAAACCATTTTCATCTTTTTGATATGCCCAACTGGTTTGATCGTATTGACGGTTTGCAGCATCGTAACCACTGAACAATCCACTATTATTATCAAAGTTGAAATCGTCACGCACAATTAAGCTAGCATTAGAGTGTGTTATAAGGTATTCAAAGTTGACTTCGTTATTAGTGATAAGGTAATTAATGATACCAAGTAGAAAAGCGATATCTGAACCTGCACGAATAGGTACATAATGATCAGCTACCGAAGCGGTTCGATGAAAGCGTGGATCAATCGCTATGAGTTCTGCACCGTTAGTAATTTTGGCTTCAATTGCCCATTTAAAACCAACTGGATGGGCTTCAGCTGCGTTACCCCCCATAACAATAACCACATTAGCATTTTTAATATCGTTCCAGTTATTGGTCATGGCGCCTCGACCAAAGGTAGCACCTAAACTAGATACTGAGGGCCCATGGCAAACTCTAGCTTGAGTTTCAAGGCTTAGCATTCCTAAAGAACGGGCAACTTTAAATGCTAACCAACCCGTTTCATTACTCGCAGCAGAAGTCACTAGCCAGCCAGTAGTTGTCCAGCGGTTAACCGTCGTTCCTTGTTCATTTTTTTCTTGAAAATTTTTATCACGGTCAGCTTTCATTAAGCGAGCTATGCGGTCAATTGCTTCATCCCAGCTGATTCGTTGCCATTTGTCAGAACCTGGCGCACGATACTCTGGGTATTTAACTCGTTGTTCGCTTTTAATATAGTCGAGTACGCCAGCACCTTTCGGACAAAGTGAACCACGACTAACAGGATGGTCAGGATCGCCTTCGATATGAAAAATAGACGATTCGGCATTCTTAGCGCCATCTCCTCGGCTATAAAGGAGCATTCCACATCCAACAGAACAGTAAGTACAATTATTTCGCGTTTCTTTTGATTTTAACAATTTATATTGGCGAGTTTGTGCAAGCGCTACATTCGGCATTAATCCTAAAGTAGCGACAGTTGTTCCTGCCATGCCACCAGCACAGATCTTAAAGAACTGTCTACGGTTAAATAGCATATGAACTCCTTAAAAAGCTGACATTACATTTTATTATCTAATTTTTTCGATGTTATAAACATCCTTACTAATTGTAATGATAATATTTAATTGAATGGAAATAAAGGTATACTTTCACAAAAGTTTGACATATATCAAAAAAACAATGGTGCTATTTATTAAATTTGTTAATGAAGATTATAAAGAATAAAATTATTTAGAAAACAGTGATAAAGCATAAAAAAAGATACTTTATTTAATGATTGAAGTTTATTCGGCTTACCCAAAATAATCAAGTAAGCCCAAGATAATTTAATTTTTAAGGATTGATTTCATCAATTGTTTGCATTACACGGTTAGTAATTAATGGTTTAAGTATATTATTCATGGTTTCGATTTTCGGTAAATTTGCATCACCTTTATCATCTAAATAACCTTGTTCCCGAAGCGAAGCAACTAGTGTTGAAAAAACACCTTTATCAAAAAATTCAGGAGCATTTATACCATGTAATATTGAAAGCCGTTCTGCAATTAAACGTCCTTCTTTTTCTAAGGTTGCACGACTAATTGTTGGATCTTTTTGCAACAATGAAAATGCAATGACATAGCGTTGTAATGTATCTCTTGATGATGACGCTAACAACTGTAATCCTGACATTTTTAAGTAGCTCAATGTTAATTTATCAGGTGAATAACTTATTAGATTCAAATCAGCATAAGTTGCAATAATTTTATTAACATATTCAGTTAATTGATCTTCATTATGATATAAAAATAGCTCTGATTTTATTAAAGGGAAGAGCAATTTAACCTGCATAAGTACTTCATCAATTGAAATGCGATTATGTTTAAGTAAAATTCTAGCCACAATTGCCGGTATAATCAGTAAATGCTGAATATTATTGCGATAATAGGTCATCAATACTGCTTGTTCGGTAGTTAACCCCACCATTTCACCAACTTCATCAGTAGTAATGACAAATTTACCCATTTCTTTGGCATGTTCAAACATCTCTTCGGCAGTTTGATCGGGAATGGTAATCAAATCAGAGTAAGGAATGTTTTTTAATAATTTTAAAAGATAATCTAAATGCTCTAATAATTTTACTTTTGTTAATGTGCATTGATCAGCGGCTAATAATATTGAACAACATAAATTCATAGCATTAATCGCAGCCGAAGAATTGATGTGCTCCATAATTTGTTTCGCAAGCAAATTAGTTGTTGGTGTTAACCAATTAGGGCGCTGTGTTCCTGTAGGATCAATAGCATCTCGCCATTCAGGTATATGCTGATTTAAAAATTGATTTAAAGGTATTGGGCTCCCAAAGTTAACGTAGCCAAAGCCTAGTTTTTTTAATTTTAAGAAGGCTTTAATTGTGCTCCACAAGCTTTCTTTTTCTTTTTTAGCGCCACGCAGCTCGTTAGCATAAGTGGCAACTTCTAAAACATGTTCATAACCAATATAGACCGGGACAATTGTGATTGGGCGTGTATCACCCCGTAATAAAGTTTGGATTGTCATCAACAACATTCCGGTTTTAGGGTCGAGTAGTCTTCCTGTGCGTGAGCGCCCACCTTCAATGAAATATTCGACGGCATAACCCCGGATAAATAACTCTGCTAAATACTCTCTAAATACGGCGGTATAGAGTTTGTTACCTTTAAATGAACGGCGGATAAAAAATGCCCCTAAGCGCCTAAAAATAGGGCCTGCTGGCCAGAAATTTAAATTGATACCAGCTGCAATATGTGGTGGAACTAATCCTTGCCGATAAAGTACATAAGACAATAACAAATAGTCCATATGACTTCGATGACATGGTGCGTAAACGATTTCGTGTCCATTTTCAGCAAGCTCTCGAACTGGGTCAGCATTCGTTACTTTTAAACCTTGATAAAGTCTATTCCATGCCCAAGTAAGAACAGAGTCAGTCACTCTTAGCATGCGGTAAGAAAAATTAGCCGCGATTTCATTTAGAAGTGATAAAGCATTTTTCTTGGCTTTATCTAGCCCAATATGTTTACTTTTAGCTTCTTCTTGTATTGCTTCAGCAAGAGCTAGGTTAGTTAATAATTTATTAAGCATTTCCTGTCTAACAGGCAATTTAGGACCAACAGAAGCCGCTCTTTGTTTAGCAAAGTGAATACGTGCTACACGCGCAAGTTTATGTGCTAAAACAGAAATATCTTGTTTATCGTCGACTTTAATATCTTTAAAAGATACGGTTCGAGAAAATCGAGTATAGCAGTCACGACCAGAAATTAAGATTTTATAAAGTTTATAGGTAGCACCTAACACTTGCAGTGAAGGCATTTTTTTGCCTTCTTTATCTGGTTTACGACCAAACATGACAGATACAGGCAACATTTGAACATCAAGTTCATCATTTTGTTGATGGGCTGAAATGTATTCCCTTAAAATTTCGATAGATTTATTTTTTTGTTTACTTGAAGCAAAAATTCCTGGGCCTTTATCGATATAAATATAAGCAGGTACAGTTTTATCATTAATATCAATTCCTAATAAAGGATCTGGTAAATGATATTTTAGACAAAGCGACCTAACTACCATTAAATCAATTTGAGAGTTATAAGGAAGCACATACAAAATTGGACGATGGATATCGAGGTCCAGTTCAGTAATGGGATCGGTAGGAATTGGTTTACTTTTAACAAAAAGCTTAACAGGAATTTGAATTAGTGAAAAATAAATTTTTGTCCACCAAGAAAACATAAAAATAAACCTCATACTTTGTTGCTAACTATATACTTAAATCATTTTAAGTTATTTATTTACCAACCTAATAATGAATGTTTAAGCTGTAAATTGATATGATTACTCTAATATAAAAAACATTAATCCAAGTATATATGCGTTACAGTATAGCAAATTTGCATAATCTTGTAGTGATTACATTATAATAATGACAACGTATTATAAAGGTTTATTTCTATCAGCACCATATCAGCATGAATTGAATATTACCGTTAATTAAAGCAAATTATTAACACAATTTTCATTAAGGATACAAATCGGTTATTCTTTATTTGCAATGTTAGCATTAAATTTATTATAAGTTTTCTTTAGTCTTACCTAAAAAATAATTTACGCTAGTAAGCGTATACTAACAATTGCACTTTATATATCTATCGCCTAGAATAACTATCTTTATTTTGCTACGAAGAATCTATTTATGAATACTATTCTTGAGCTGTTTTCCTCGGTAAATGCAGTGGTTGTTGCAGTTATTTTAATGTTAGTCCTTTCGCTTTGCCGTGTTCATGTGGTTATTAGCTTAATCATTGGTGCTTTTGTCGGTGGTTTATGTAGCCATTTAACATTAAAAGAAACAATTGACGCTTTTAATACTGGGATTAGCAACGGCGCTAATATTGCGCTTTCTTATGCTATGCTTGGTGCTTTTGCAGTAGCAATTTCAAAATCAGGATTACCAGAATTGTTAGCTGACAAAGCCATTAAGCAGTTAACGACTAATGATGCTAAGACTCGAATTAAATGGTTGTTAATTATCATAATCGGGTTAGTTAGTATTTCCTCACAAAATATCATCCCAATTCATATCGCCTTTATACCGTTGTTAATTCCGCCACTTTTATATGTGATGTCGAGATTGCAACTAGATAGACGAATGATTGCTTGTATCATGACATTTGGTTTGATTACACCATATATGTTTTTACCTGTCGGATTCGGTAATATTTTCTTAAATCAAATCTTATTAAAAAATATTATTTCATCGGGAATGGATGTTAGCCATGTTAATGTTATGCATGCTATGGCTATTCCGGCTTTTGGTATGTTTGTTGGTCTACTTTGGGCTATTTTCGTTAGTTATCGTAAACCGAGACAATATAAATTGATTCATGAAGAAAGCCATGCCGAAGAGTTTAGTAATGTAAGTACTCGTTCACTTGTCGTCTCATTATTAGCAATTATTCTCTCTTTTACTGTCCAACTTTATACTGGATCGATGATTTTGGGTGCTTTAATTGGCTTTATCTGCTTTATTGCTTCAGGCTCAATTAAATGGGGTGAGGCAGACGGAATCTTTACCGATGGTATCAAAATGATGGCGATGATCGGCTTTGTGATGATATCAGCTCAAGGCTTTGCTGAAGTATTAAAACAGACTCATGAAATAGAACCATTAGTTGTTAATAGTGCCTCATTATTTGCGGGGAATAAAGTAGTTGCATCTTTTATGATGATGTTAGTTGGCTTGATCATTACACTTGGTATTGGTTCATCTTTCTCTACTGTACCAATTATTGCAGCTATCTATGTTCCTTTATGTGTTCAGTTGGGCTTTTCACCAATAGCAACCGTTTGTTTAATTGGTGCGTCAGGAGCGATTGGCGATGCAGGTTCACCTCCTTCAGATACTATTTTAGCAACATCTGCTGGTTTAAACAGTGATGGTCAGCATGATCATATAAGAGATAGTGTTATTCCAACCTTTACCCATTTTAATATTCCATTGTTTATAGCTGGTTGGGTGGGATCATTAATTTTATAAATATTTAGATTGATGAGTTAAGGTCATTATTGGTTATGAATAAAAAGTCACACTCAAATATTCGAGCTATTTGTGCTAAAGCGATTTTTAATGTACTTGAAGAGGGGCAATCGCTTAGTACGGCCTTAACGTTATTTAGCCATAAAGTAGCAGAAAAAGATCGCGCGCTAATGCAAGAAATCTGTTTTGGTGTGATGCGTGTTTTACCTGAACTTAATTTTTATATTCATACTTTGATGAATAAAGTTCTTACCGGGAAAAATCGAGTTCTACACTATTTATTGTTAGTGGGTATTTACCAAATTTTATATACCAGAATACCTGAACATGCAGCTGTAGGTGAAACAGTTAATGCAGTAAATGATTTAAAAAAATCAGCGCTCAAAGGATTAGTAAATGGCGTATTGCGTGAATTTTTACGCCAACAAGAATCATTACAACGAAAATTTGTACAGGATGATAAAACACCTCAAACTTTGCATCCAAGTTGGTTAGTTAATCGTCTTAAGCAAGCTTATTCCGAGAAATGGCAAGCAATCATTTCTGCCAATAACCAAAAACCACCAATGTGGTTACGCGTTAATCTTAATCACTATTCAGTTAGTGAGTATCAACAATTGTTAACTGAACGGCAAATTGAATCAGAAGCTTTTGCTGATTTGCCTTGTGCTATTAGGGTATTATCGCCTGTAAATGTAACGAAATTACCTTATTTTGCTGAAGGAGCCGTTACCGTACAGGATTTGTCTGCTCAATATGCTGCATATTTGTTAGAACCCCAAAATGGTGAGAAAATTTTGGATATGTGTGCCGCTCCAGGTGGAAAAACAACCCATATCTTAGAAATTGCACCTAAAGCAAATTTATTAGCGGTAGATGTTGATGCAGGTCGTGCTAAACGTATTGAAGAAAATCTGGCTCGCCTAAAACAAGTAGCAGAAGTTAAAGTGGGTGATGGTCTTACACCGGAAAAATGGTGCTTGGGTAAACAATTTGACCGAATTTTGCTTGACGCACCATGCTCGGCAACAGGCGTAATTCGTCGCCATCCTGATATCAAGTGGTTACGGCGAGATAGTGATATTGCGCAACTCACTGAATTGCAACATGGGATCTTAACCAATATTTGGTCTTATTTAAAAACAGGTGGCACTTTAGTCTATGCTACCTGTTCAATCCTACCTGATGAAAACAGATTGCAAATTGAGCGTTTTTTAAAAGAAAACAGCAATGCCCAACTTGTGGGTGATACGAAACAATTTTTACCAACTATACACGGCGGCGATGGCTTTTTCTATGCTGTTTTAAAAAAAAGTAGTTAATACATTTTTACAATGCCAGCTCTGTTTAAAAATGATTAATGTATTAACGCTGAGCATCCAGCTTAAAAAGTTGGAGGAAGATGAACTTATCACTCGTAGTGTATATGGTGAAAAACCACCACTTAAAGTGTTATACAAATTACCCCCTTTGGGTGAAAAAATTGGCCCAGCACTTGAACAGCTTTGTATGTGGGGACTATCTGTTTAGTATTCTTTCTTCATTTCTAAACTGAAGCTAATTAATATTGATTAACAATGAAATTTCTTGCAAAAAAAGTTGAGGAACAGGGTTTTTGAGCCGTAAAATTTAAGAAATAACTTCTTATAATCCTTACTTGGACAATCTTTAGTAGATATGGTAAATTCCGAATCTGTTTTACATTTTTAAGACTTTCGATATATGGCTTATACATTAACCTATAATGATCTCCCAGAAAATATTCAATACTGGCAAGGTTTACCTTTGTCTTTAAATGGTTGTGAAGTTGTTCCATTGGATTACAATGCGGGTAAAACGGGTTGGATTATTTATGGGAAAAAGTTAAATAAAACACTGCTTTCAAAATTTCAAAGACAACTTGCAATGCCAATGGTTGTAGTTTCATCTTGGAAAATTAAAACCTATCAAATAGTACGTATTGCTGGCGTAATGCCAAAAAAAGCCAAATCGATTTCGCTAACATTAGGTATTGATGTTTCACCAATTGATAATTTACCCACATTGCATTCTCCAGGTTTATTAGTCATGGATATGGACTCGACCGCAATTGGTATTGAGTGTATTGATGAACTAGCAAAATTACACGGTGTCGGTGAACAAGTTGCTGCAGTGACTGAGCTTGCTATGCGTGGTGAACTTGATTTTGCTACCAGCTTACGTAAACGAGTTGCTACATTAAAAGGCGCACATCAAGATATTTTAGAACAAGTAAAAGAGAGTCTACCATTAACACCAGGATTAACTTATTTAGTTAAAGAGTTGCATAAAAAAAATTGGCATGTTGCCATTGTTTCGGGTGGATTTACCTATTTTGCAAATCATTTAAAACAGAAGTTAAAACTAATTGACGCTCACGCTAATGAATTAGAAATTAAAAACGGTAAGCTGACAGGTAAAGTTAATGGGCAAATTGTTGATGCTAAATATAAAGCGCGGATGTTACAACAATTAGCCACCTCTTTAGATATTCCTATTGAGCAAACTGTTGCGATTGGTGATGGGGCAAATGATTTAATGATGATTAGAATTGCAGGGCTTGGTGTTGCTTATCATGGAAAGCCTAAAGTCGTTGAAAAAGCAAGAATCAGCATCAATTATGCTGATTTAACCGGTTTATGGTGCATCTTATCTACCAGTTTATTAAGTGAAGGCTAGGAGAAGAATTTGGCAAAAACAGTAAAGCGCGCTTATGTCTGTAATGATTGTGGTGCTGACTATCCTCGTTGGCAAGGTCAATGTAGCGCTTGTCATGCATGGAATACCATTACTGAAGTTAGGTTAGCTAGTAGTTCATCACGCAATGACCGATTAACCGGCTATGCCGGTGGCGCAGGGCAAACTAAAATCCAAAAATTATCTGAAATTAGTCTGGAAGCCTTACCCAGATTTTCAACTGGATTTTCTGAATTTGACCGTGTACTTGGTGGTGGTGTAGTACCAGGTAGTGCTATCTTAATTGGTGGTAACCCCGGTGCCGGTAAAAGTACTTTGCTACTGCAAACCATGAGTAAACTGTCAGCACAAATGAATACCCTTTATGTAACTGGTGAGGAATCATTACAACAAGTAGCGATGCGTGCACATCGTTTAGGTTTACCGACAGATAATATTAATATGTTGTCTGAAACCAGTATTGAGCAGATCTGTTTACTTGCTGAACAGTCACAGCCAAAGTTAATGGTTATTGACTCAATTCAAGTTATGCATCTTGCTGATATTCAATCTTCGCCAGGTAGTGTGGCTCAAGTTCGTGAAACTGCAGCTTATTTAACGCGTTTTGCGAAAACCAAAGGCATAGCCATTATTATGGTTGGCCATGTGACTAAAGATGGCTCACTAGCAGGCCCTAAAGTACTTGAACACTGTATTGATTGCTCAATTTTACTTGATGGTGATGCTGACTCTCGATTTCGAACTTTACGTAGCCATAAAAATCGTTTTGGCGCAGTCAATGAGTTAGGTGTGTTTGCTATGACTGAACAAGGATTGAAAGAAGTCAGTAATCCATCTGCAATCTTTTTAAGTCGTGGTGAAGAGATGTTATCGGGCAGTTCGGTAATGGTGTTATGGGAAGGTACTCGTCCATTACTGGTTGAAATTCAAGCGTTAGTTGATCATTCTGTATATGGCAATCCAAGGCGAGTGACTGTCGGGCTTGATCAAAATCGGCTGGCACTTTTACTCGCGGTTTTGCATCGCCATGGTGGTTTACAAATGGCTGATCAGGATATTTTTGTTAACGTTGTTGGCGGGGTAAAAGTGACCGAAACTAGTGCCGATTTAGCATTGATTGCTGCATTGGTATCCAGTTTTCGAAATCGCCCTTTACCACAAGATGTGGTTATTTTTGGTGAAATAGGTCTGGGAGGAGAAATACGACCAGTACCAAGTGGTCAAGAGCGTATTTCTGAAGCCGCTAAACATGGTTTCAAAAAGGCAATAGTGCCTATAGCTAATATGCCAAAGAAAAAGCCAGAAAATATGCAGATCTTTGCTGTTAAGAAAGTGTCGGAAGCGTTAGATATTTTAAGTGATCTTTAGAGTGTTCAAATATTGCTAAATACTCCGCCGATTTTTGTATCGGCGAAGTATAACTGGCTAATATTAAGGTTAATTAATAACAAATTTCATAACAAGGTTGATAGGCACTACCGCCAGGAAGCTTCATGCGATCTTGTTTTACATAGCTAAGCAGTAAATTATCTAATTGCTTCATGATTTCAGGATCACCTTGCAATTTATAGCGACCATGTTCAGCAATTTGCTTCATACCAAACTCTTTAACATTACCTGCAACAATTCCAGAAAAAGCACGGCGTAAATCAGCAGCTAATAATTCAACTGGCTGATCTTTATGTAGATTAAGTGATGCCATGTTTTCATGGGTTGGTTCAAATGGGTGCTGTAATGCTTCATCAATTTTGAGTAACCAGTTAAACCCATAAGCATCACCAGTTGCTAACCGTGATGATTTAACCTGTTTTACCCCATGTTTCATTATGCGTGCAACTTGTTCAGGTGAATCAATGATAATTTCATACAATTTAGTCGCTTCTTCGCCTAAAGTATTACGAATAAATTGATCAATCGCGTCAAAATAATCTTCACACTCTTTTGGACCCGTTAGAATAATTGGTAAAGTCTGATTTTTATTAGCAGGATTGAGCATAATCCCCAAAATATAAAGTAGTTCTTCAGCAGTACCAGGTCCGCCAGGAAAGATAACTATACCATGCGCCATTCGAACAAACGCTTCAAGTCGTTTTTCGATATCTGGCATAATGATGAGTTCATTAACTAATGCATTTGGTGGTTCGGCTGCAATTATCGATGGCTCAGTCATACCAATAAAGCGACTATCTTTTATATGTTGTTGTGCATGACCAACAGCGGCGCCTTTCATTGGTGCTTCCATTATTCCCGGACCGCAGCCTGTACAGATATTAAGTTCTCGTAATCCAAGTTGCATACCAACTTGACGAGCATAATAATATTCACTTTCGTTAATTGAGTGTCCACCCCAACAAACAATTAGATTAGGCTCTTCGCCAACGTGTAGGGCATTGGCATTACGCAGAATAGAAAAAACAAGATTGGTGATGTAATAGGAGTGCTCTTTTTCAAGCTTCTCGTTAGGTACCAAGTGTTTAATTGCCGTAATTTGGCCATTTAAAAAAAGAATATCACGTAAAACCGCAAACAGATTAGCTTGTATGGAGCGAATAATGCGTTTGTCGACAAAAGCACTTTCAGGTGCATCAATAAGCTCTAATTTAACTCCACGCTCTTTACTGATAACGTTAATTTCGAACGATTTAAATCTATCTAGTAATTCTTTAGTGTTATCCGTTTTACTACCCGCATTAAGAGTAGCTAATGAGCAATTTCTAAACAATTGATAAAGTTCGCTATTTGCTGATTTTTTTAAAATATCAACTTCAGCCTGCGCAAGTAAATCCATTGATCCTAACGGACTTATATGGGTAATCATCACAACCTCCATTTGACGGTTTTATCGACAAGGAAATCATTATATACCGAAATATAATGAATACTAAGCAAAGCTGTAAATAAGCTAAAAATATGAGGCAATAGGGTGAATTAAAAAATTTTTTCTAGTTATGAAATAAATACCTCATAATAAGAAAAAATAAAAAAATTAGAATATTATTCAACCTTCAAGGTGTTTGTCAGGTTAGTGAGTTATCAATGAAAAAGGAATTTATTTGTTTATAGGGGTTGTCAGTAAGTTAAAGAAGAGAGAAAAGGGCGACCGAACGCTTTTATTAATCTTGTCGAAGGGCAACTTACTTAATTACATCACGGTTATTTATACTTAAAAGAAAAATGATGAAATTGAATCATCTAATCAATTATCGAATAGTGATAATTGTCCGTAGTCAATAAATAGTGTCTATGCTAGACTTAAACAAACTCTGAAGCTTTTTCACCTAAGTGAATTCATATGGTGAACTAGCCGCGGTATAGCGCAGAAATGGCTATGCTTCCCGATTTGGATAAGGTGTTTGTGATATGCAATTAATGGATAATTATCAGCGTCGATTTCAATATCTACGCTTGTCGATTACCGAGCAGTGTAATTTTCAGTGCCAATACTGTTTGCCTGACGGTTATCGACCTAATAAAGATCATCAATTTTTATCGTTAAATGAAATTGACAATGTTGTGTCAACGTTTACTGAACTTGGTGTACATAAAATTCGGCTAACGGGCGGTGAACCGACTTTGCGTCGAGACTTTATTGATATTTTGTCAATAATTTCTGCTTATCCCAGCATCAAACAACTCGCTATCACAACCAATGGTTCACGGTTATTAAAAAATGTGCATTATTGGCAACAAGCAGGACTTAATGCTATTAATATTAGTATTGACAGTTTTTCTCCTTACATTTTTAAACAAATAACAGGCCAAGATAAATTACGTGAGCTGATTCAAGGCGTTGAAAAATCATTAGAAGTAGGTATTAGGAAAGTTAAAATTAATACCGTTTTGATGAAAAATATGAACGACCATCTGGCTGATTATTTAACTTGGATTAAAGATCGTTCAGTTGAATTACGTTTTATAGAATTGATGGAAACAACAGAAAGCCGTGAATTATTTAATCGTTATCATTTAGCTGGTCATGTGATGGAATCACAACTTATTGAACAAGGTTGGCAATTACAGTCAAAAGAGGCGTTCTCTGGACCTGCTAAAGTTTACGCGCATAGTGATTATCGAGGTAAGATTGGTCTGATTATGCCGTATTCAAAGGATTTTTGTAAAAGTTGCAATCGATTACGTGTCTCGTCGATCGGTAAATTACATTATTGCTTGTTTGGTGATGCAGCGGTTGATTTACGGGATTTACTACAAAGCTCTGAGCAAAAAGCGCAACTTAAAGCTAGAATTTTATCTTCACTATTAATAAAACCTGAAAAACATTTATTACATACCCACCATTTAGGTATCACACCTAATTTATCTTATATTGGTGGTTAACATACAGTCTTGTTTGGGAATATGATTAATGTCCCAGTGTGATATCGCCCAATCTAATAACGCTTTCTGTGTGGCATCTTGCCAATTTTCGGGTATTTGTTGACCTAAAAATTGTAATGCTTGCACCGTTAATAATTTGGTTTTTTTTATATCAATTGGAGAGGCATGATTTTGCTTCGAGAGTTTATGACCATGACTATCTAAAGCTAATGGTAAGTGGCAGTAATTTGGGATTGTAAAATTAAATAATTGATAAAGTGAAATCTGTTTAGCGGTCACAGGTAATAGATCTGCACCACGAACAATTTCGGTTATTCCTTGATAATTATCATCTAATACAACAACTAGATTATAAGCAAATAATCCATCTTTTCGATGAATAATAAAATCTTCTAGTGCATTGATATGATCAATGCTTTGTTGACCTCGAATTTTATCATCAAAAGAGAAAATCGGATGATTCTGCTTTAAACGAATAGCAACGTTATTTAATGCTAAATGTCGCTCACGACAAAATCCATCATAAATATTGTTTTTAAGGCTATGGATCCGTTGTCTGGTACAATCACAATAGTAAGCTTTTTGCTCAGAAATTAATGATGCTAACACTGATCGATAACGTTCACTACAGTTAGACTGATATAAAACTTGATCATCCCAATAGAGATTAAAAGCTTCTAATGTTTTTAATATTAAAGATGATGCGCCTTTGACTTCCCTTGGGGGATCAATATCTTCAATACGAACAAGCCATTTACCATTGCTGGCCTTGGCTTGTAAGTAGCTACCGAGAGCTGTCACCAACGAACCAAAATGTAATGGTCCAGAAGGTGACGGAGCAAAACGACCAATATATTGCATGGGCGTATAGGATAGAAAAAATAGTTAAATGAGAATCACATACCCATTTGTTTTTCACGAAGTTCAGCTAATGTTTTACAATCGATACATAAATCAGCGGTAGGTCTTGCTTCTAAACGACGGATACCAATTTCAACACCACATGATTCACAATAGCCAAAATCATCGGTTTCAATTTTCTTTAATGTTTTTTCAATTTTTTTGATAAGTTTGCGTTCTCTATCACGCGCTCTTAGTTCTAAACTGAACTCTTCTTCTTGAGTTGCGCGGTCAGCTGGATCTGGGAAATTAGCAGCCTCATCTTGCATATGAGAGACAGTTTTACCCATTTCACCTTGTAATTGTGAAAGCCATGCTTCTAAGATTAGTTTAAAATGTTTCAATTGCTTAGGATTCATGTACTCCTCACCTTTCGCCTCTTTATAAGGCTCAAGTCCAGCAATTGATAGCAGACTAAGAGAAGATGTATTTACTTTTTGTTCCTTTTTCACAGCAATCCCCTTAAATACACATTATTTTCAAGCGCTAAACTATAGCAATAAATTAGCCTTTGGCAAATTTTTTTTACTATTTTTTTTGTGCTAAAAGTGCAGAATATTACAACTATATGTTATTAATAAGATTAATTATTCATCCCATTTTTTTAAATTATTCAAAGGACATTTTTTAATTAAATCAAACAGCTTATCGTTATCAGGTAAGATGAGTTCTGGTGAAATATCAAATAAAGGATAGAGTACAAATTCTCTATTTTTCATATGATAATGAGGAATTGTTAGTCTATCGTTGTCTATTATTAAGTCATCGTATAATAATATATCTAAGTCTAATGTCCTTGCTCCCCATCGATTATCTTTGCGTACCCGACCTTGTGATTTTTCTATTGCTTGTAGTTCATCTAATAAAGCTATAGGTTTAAGTGAGGTGGTTAACTTTATAACTGCATTTAGGTAATCATTTTGATCTTGTGGACCGAGCGGTTTACTGCGATAAAATGGTGAAATGTCAGTAACTACGGTATTGGGTAATTGTTTTAGGGCTGCAATAGCTTGATTAGCTTGAGCTAATGGATCGTTAAGATTACTGCCTAAGGCAATATAACATATTGACATAATTGGATGTATTTTTTCGTGATGTTTAAGCGTAGAGATATTTTAGCACATATAAAGTGTTATCAAGCTAGATTGCTAAATAATGATTATTTCTAGTTATTAAGATATAGCGATATAATCTTTTAAACGCATATGTAGCATCCACTATTTGCTCAATATTTATTGAGATTTGTATGAGAGTTTATAATGCATCTAGGTCAACAATTGAGTTTGTTAATAAAAAATACGCCAATTATTGAGCAACAATCAGTCCTTGAATGTGCAATTAATGGTGTTATTGATTATTTTGCGAGTAGCTTACAGGCATCTAATGAAACTAATGTTCAGCAATTACTGGCCTGGATAAATGATGAAGGTGGCAACAATCGAGCTTGGCTAATTGGTCAAAAAAAGTTAGCAACCAGCCGGCAAGCAGCATTATTTAATGCTTTTCAAGCACATTGTTTAGATTATGATGATGTACATATTGATGTACGTGGTCATCCATCAGCGGTTATCTTATCAGCCTTATTTTCTAGTATCCGCTTAGATGATTCATTAACGCGTTTAGATGGTCGTCGTTTTTTAACTGCCTATGTAATAGGTATTGAAGTTATGGCCTTATTGGGACGATGTGTCAATCCTGAACATTATGAAAAAGGTTGGCATACAACAATCACTTTAGGTGGTATTGCCGCAACAGCTGCTATTTGTTATTTATATGATGAACCATTTCTTGCTCAAGCATTAACTTTAGCTGCGACGCAAGCGTCAGGTCTGCGATTAATGATGGGGACACCAATAAAATTTTTGCATGCGGGATTGGCTGCACAACATGCTATACAATCGGTTGAATGGTTAAGAGCTGGGATTTCAGCAGATAAGGACTTTCTTGATGATAACCTCGGTTTTTTATCAATATATGGTCAAGGCAATGATAATTTAGATTTAACTATCTGGGCTAAGCCATGGAAGATTGTTGAACCAGGGTTATGGTTTAAGACTTATTCATATTGTTCTGCCGCTTCATATATTGCTGATGCGGGTAAGTTAATTTATAAGCATCCTAAGTTTAATGTAGATAATATTGATTATATCACTCTTTTCTTTGCACCAATTAATAGTGATGCAGCACTGATCTATAAAAAGCCATTATTAGCTGAGCAAGGACGTTTTTCAGCAGAATATATTTTGGCATTGATTTTACTTGGTATACCTATCGATTTTGAACAATTTGCTTCAAAGCCAATAGCTGACAATATCCTACAATTAATCCAAAAAATGCAGCGTAGTTATGATATACAATTAACCCCTCATCCTGATGCATATAATAAGCGCTATGTCGTTATTAAAATAGTATTAAATGATGGACAAAAAATTAGCCAACGAGTGGATATTCCTAAAGGATCACCTAAAAATCCTTATAGCCAACAAGAATTGGCCACTAAGTTATTTGGAGCATTGCAAAATGAAATTAAAGCACAACAATTATTGTCTGATATCTATGCTCTAGCCAATGGTATGGATATTAAACAATTACTCATATCGCATTGGAAAATGCTTTGATATCTACTATAAACAGTTAATTATTTTATAAATATAAGCTTAAATTTCAAAATCAATATCATCATTGAGTTGCCGTAAAAAGCGTTGAGTTAACTCGTGTTGTGGGTTATCAATTAATGATTTTGCTGGCCCTTCCTCAACAATAATACCATTAGCCATAAAGATGATGCGGTCGGCCACATACTTTGCAAACTCCATTTCATGGGTTACGATTAGCATAGTTATCTTTTCTTTGGCTAGTTTCAGCATCACTTGTAAAACTTCATGAACTCTCTCGGGATCTAACGCAGAAGTTGGTTCATCAAATAATAATACTTTTGGTCTTACAGCTAATGCCCTAGCAATTGCAACACGTTGTTGTTGCCCTCCCGATAATGTTACAGGATATTGATCAGCATAAGCTAACATTCCAACTCGCTCTAACAATGATATTCCGTACTGTTGTGCCTCACTTTTCTTCATTTTCTGTGCAACAATTAATGGATAAGTAATGTTTTCTAAAGCTGTTTTATTTCTAAATAAATTGTAGTGTTGAAAAACCATTGCTGATTGTTTGCGTAAATTGGTCTCTTGCTTATGGTTGTAATGTTCACTATTGAGTATTACTTTATCAATACGAATCGTTCCTGTATTGGGTTTTTCAAGTAAATTAAGACAACGCAATAAGGTTGATTTTCCCGATCCGGATGGTCCAATAATGGCAACGACTTCACCTTCTTTGATATTAAGATTTATTTCTTTTAAAACTTCATTATTCCCAAATCGTTTTGATAAATGAGATACACTAATCATCATGCTCTCCTTAACGATGATATGGTTTAGTTAGTTTACGTTCTAACTGCTTTTGTAACCATGAATAGGCGACAACAGTTAGCCAGTAAACAATACCGACGGCTAAGTAAGTTTCAAAATAGAGAAAAGAATTAGCAGTTAACATTTTTCCTGCTGCTAATAATTCTTGTACCCCGACAAAAAATGCTACAGAAGAGTCTTTGAGTAGTGAAATAAACATATTCCCCGCATTCGGTAAAGCATTAATCATCGCTTGAGGTAATATAATTCCTCGATAAACCTGAATTGTACTTAATCCTGAGGTTAATCCTGCTTCTTTTTGTCCAAGATCAACCGAAGTTAAGCCAGCACGAAATATCTCGGCTAAATAAGCTGAATATTTTAAACTAAAACAGATAATAGCCGCCGTGGTTGCGCCTACCTGTTTCATAATTGGAAATATTTGTGGTAGGCCATAGTAAATAATAAACAGTAAAACGACAGATGGAATTCCACGAAATAAAGAAATAAACAGCGCCAAAAAAGAATCAATTACAATAATTTTATTGTTTCTAATCAAAGCAATAGCAAGCCCTAATATAGTGGCAAACACAAATGATATAATGGCAATAAAAAGTGTAACTGGCAGATAAGGTAATATCTGCGGGAATACACTAAAGAAATAGTTTATATTAAAATTCATGAGGTAATATCTTCACCAAAATATTTAATTGAAAGTTTTTTTAATGTTCCATTAACACGTAATTTTTCGATGGCTTGGTTAAATTTTTCTCGTAAAGCTTTACCTTTTTCATCCTTACTAAATGGGAAGGCAACTTGTTCAATAGTAATTGGTTCGCCCACTAATTTGAATGGTAGATTTTTTCGTTTAATTTCTGCCAATAAAATTGGTTTTGAATTGACATAACCATCGACTCTTTGAAATTCTGTATCATGCATTGCACCATCTCGAGTTTCATAGGTTTTGATCGTAATTTCGTTATTAGGAAATGCTTTTTTAAGATTATTAATATGGTTTGAACCAAGTACCCCTGCAATAGTTTTACCATTAAAATCAGTTAACTGATTAATATTGTTATTATCTTTGTGTGTAACAATTTGACTACCATAAAAACTATACGGCTGAGAAAAATCATATTTAGCTTGACGAGTTGGTGTAACTGCCACCGCATTTGCTACCGTATCTAAACGACCTGAGTCAAATTGGCCCATTAATCCACCAAATTCAGCAATTACCCATTCAACTTTAAAACCTAACTCATTGGCAATTGCTTCTGTGACTTCGACATCAAATCCAACTAACTTTCCATCTTGTTTATAACCATTCGGGTAACTTTGACCGGTTGAGCCTACTTTTATAATGTTTTGTTCCGCCGCCTGATTGTTTGATTGATTATCACAACCACTCAGGGTAATTAATAAAATAGCAGAAAACCATGTTATTATTTTTTTCATTATTGATGACTCCTCTTTTTCCATTCGGAATAGTTTTTGTGATTTAATATTTTTTCAAAATAAAGGGTAGTATGATCACTGGTTAAATTTACTTGCCCTATTTGTTGATATCCTTTTTTGCGATATATATTGGCTAGCCATGGATGATTGGCTGCTGTACCTAAAGTTACGGCGGGAAGCTTAAGTTGGTTAATTAAAACTTCTTTTTCAACCCAATCCCATAAAGCATTACCATAGCCTTGTCCTTTATAAATTGGATCTGTTGCAAACCAGCCTAAATGTGGTAATCCATAAGGTCCTGGGTTATTTCCCCATGGAAAACGTATGCTTAAGGTTGATATTAATTTATTGTCCTTTTCTATTATATAAACTGCATTCGAATCAATATGATGAATTATTTCTTCAGGTTCGACAGTAGCTGCTGCAAAATGAATGCCTAACTGTGACGTAGCTTGATATGCTCGGTGCAATAATTGTTGATATGCTGGAATATCGGAACAGCTGATTAAGCGAAAATTCATAATAATACTCCGCTTTGTTCCGCATATTTGATTACTTGGTCGACTTTTTGTGGTGCAGACCCCAGATAATTAATTGGATTTAACCAATTATCAAGTTCAGACTCGGTAAATTGTTCACTTAAACGTGGATCATCCAATAGGAGGGATTTAAATGGTCGGTTTTGTTCAAATGCTTGCATAGCATTTTCATAAATTAAATGGTGAGCAGTTTGTTTTCCTAATCGCTTGCCAATTTCGAACATTATTTTTTCTGATAACAGTAAGCCATTTTGTTTTTTTAAATTAGCTAACATTTGATCAGCATTGACTTTTAATCCTTTTAAAACAGCTAAAGCGGTTTGAAGTTGTGCTGAAATATAAAGATTAATTTCTGGCAGGGCAATCCATTCTGCCCGCCAGCTCATGGCATCACGTTCATGTTCAACTTTCATTGATTCATGAATAAGTGCCACACTTTTTAATAAAGGCGCGGTAAGACTCGCTAAACCTTCTAAGGCGGCTGGATTACGCTTATGAGGCATGGTAGTCGAACCAATTTTACCATCAGAAAATGGCTCTTCCACTTCATTAATTTCCGTTCGCATAAGGTTGTAAAATTCGTTACCAATTTTGCCAAGCGAACCGCTAATAAGAGCAATAACTGATGCGTATTCAGAAAAACGATCTCGTGCAGATTGCCAACCAATATTGGGTGTATTTAGTCCAAGTGAAGTTAATGCACGATTTTCCACTTGTGGACCTAATTCACCCATTGATGCATAAGTGCAAATAGCTCCGGTAATATTACCGACTAAAACTCTTTGTTTTATTTCAGATAAACGTTGTAAATGACGAACAAACTCGTCTAACCAAACCGCTAATTTAAAACCAAATGTTGTCGGTAATGCTTGCATACCATGGGTGCGACCTACCATGGGTAAATATTGATATTGTTTAGCCAACCGTTTTAATTGATGCGCAATTAATTTGGTATCCCGTTCAATTATATCAAATGACTGTTGTATCTGGAGAACAGTTGCGGTATCGACAATATCTTGGGTGGTTGCTCCATAATGAATGTATTGACCAGCATCACCTACTTGTTTTTGTAATGCGTTGATTGTTGACATCAGTGAATGTTTCGCTTTGGCTGCTTCTTGAGCAAGTTGTTCAAGTGATAATTTTGATGCATCAGCTTTGGCAATAATTGCATCAGCAACGTCAGCAGGAATTACACCTAATTCACCTTGAGCTTTTGCTAAAGCTACTTCTACTTTTACTTGCTTTTCTAAGCGATTTTGTTCAGACCATATTTGGCGCATTTCGCTAGTGCCAAAATTATTGCCTAAAATTAAAAAATCTAAAATATGTGATGCCACAAACCGTCCTCAATGAAAATTCAATAAATTGATAGCAATTATTATTAATTATTGATTTAACGTCTAATAGCTAGTTTTCCTAAATATATAACTAAAAGGAATAATAAAATGAATGACACGACTCTTTATCGAGTTTAAAAAGAGTGTTATTTAGCAAAAAATTTTGAGGAGGGGCTTTTTTAGATTGATAATATAAATTATTTAATAATATTCAAATAGTTGATTGGGATATCAATTCTGGGCAAAACATAATTTAGATTGAGCGTATAAAAAAATTCTTATTGTTAATATATCGAATACATTGGTGATTAAAATTTAAATTAATTGCTAATGTATTCGACTATTAGTAGAAATATTTTATTAAACTTGAGGTTTATAATACTTCGACAATTGATTCACAAAGTCTAGACATATTATCGATAGTCATTCCCGCAACATTGATACGACCTGAATTGACCATATAGATGCCATACTCATCACGCAATTTTATTACCTGTTCTTCACTTAATCCACTAAATGAAAACATCCCATTTTGTTTAGCAATAAAGCTGAAGTCTTGGTTAGCACTTTTATCTTGTAGTGTTTTTACAAATAACTGGCGCATACGATGAATGCGTTGGCGCATGCTGGTTAATTCATCAAGCCATTCTTCTTTTAGTTCATCATTATTTAAAATATAAGAGACAATTTTAGCTCCATGTGCGGGTGGATTAGAGTAATTGGCTCTAATAATAGTTTTTACTTGACTAAATGCTCGATCGGCAATTTCGCTATCAGCAGCAATTAAAGTAAATGCCCCAACACGTTCATTATAAAGTCCAAAGTTTTTTGAGTAAGAACTAGCAATTAGGAGTTCTGGTTGGTTATTGGCAAATAGTCTAAGTCCATATACATCTTCTTCTATTCCTTGTCCAAATCCTTGATAAGCTAAGTCGAATAGTGGTAACCAACCGTTTTTTAACGCTAATTCCGAAATAGCTTGCCATTGTTCAGGCGTTGGATCGATACCAGTTGGATTGTGGCAGCAGCCATGAAATAGCACCGCATCACCAGCGACAACTTGACTTAAATCAGTCATTAAACCATCAAAATCTAGGTCTCGCGTTAATGGATTATAGTAACGGTATTCACGAACTTCTAAGCCTGCTGTTTGAAATACGCTACGATGATTAGGCCAAGATGGATTACTTATCCATACTCGTTTTACTTTGGTACGTCGAGATAAAAAATCAGCCATAATTCGTAATGCACCAGTGCCTCCAGGTGCTTGAGCTGTTCTAGCTCGTTGATTTTCAGTACCAAATAGTAGAATTTGGGTAGCATTATTAAATGAGTTAAGACCATCAATTGGTAAATAACTTTTTGTGATTTCATCATTTAAAATCAGATGCTCAGCTTTTTTTACACTTTCTAAAATAGGTGTTTTGGTCGTCTCGTCTTTATAAACACCAACACTTAAATTGATTTTGTTAGTGCGTTCATCCTTGTTATAAAGATCCGCTAAACCTAAAATGGGATCTGCAGGCGCTGCTAATAAATATTCAAACATAATATACCTATTTCTTTTTTTGAGCTTCAATGCATTATATACACATTGTTTGGCAAGTTACAATTTCGTTAACAATCAGGCTTCGAAGCAATAATTTTACCACTATGAGTGTTTTCAAATACAAATTGTTAACTTTCAATTTCAAGTTTTTCAAGAAATGATTTTAAATCAGGTGCTAATGTGATTAATTGTCCTGTTATTAAATCTTCTTTAACAATTTCAGCAGTTAAATTATTTATTGCAATAATTTCAGTGTCCTTATTAGTTGAGCCAATAAAAAGAGTCGGATGGCGTTTTAATTTTTTTTGCTGTGATAAATGCGCAATTAAATTCTGCTCTAAATTAGAGAAGTCGTCATCACTCCATGGTTGAAGTAAAATTACATCAATATCGGCAAACTTTGCAGCCATATTAGCCGCATATTGTGTCCCATAATAAATATGAGCGCTTTGATGTATTTTTATATTAATTACTTGTTCAACGATGGTTAAATTTCTTGGTGGAATAAGTAAATAAGGCTGCCAATAAACAGTAAGATTTTCGGTTTTTATAATACAAGGAGAAGGTAATGAATGTAACTCTTCACTTTGGGGTACACCATCAAATTGAGCAATCCAACGATGGGTAAAATCAGTTAAGGCAATTTTTTCAGGTAATTCCATAGATAAATATTCGTTCATTTTGTAAGCAAATCTAAATTATATTATACGGATAAAATTGGGATATGCACCTGTGTTAATGTTAGGTTTGTAAATTACTAAAATAGGTCATAAATCCATCAGTAATGATGTAGAAAATTTAGACAAAATCAAATTTAGAAAACTAGCGACTAATGCTGCATTTTATTATACTTTTAACCTATTTTATTGAGCGCTCAAAATTAATACTTAATTGTTTATAAAATAATCACTTTAATTTACTTGCTATCCTCTGCTGAAACGTGAATAATAGACAAGGATAATTTATCCTTGTAATGCAGCAATGGCGTTAGACATTACAGTTTGTCAAAATAAAATAGCGTAAGTAGAATTATTATAATTAATTAATATGTTTATTTTAAACAATCATATAAAGATTTAGTGGTTTGTTAAATTGTAGAAATTTGCAAACTCATCATTGAAATAATATCAATAATTGTATGTTTAGTGGTGTTCAAAAAGTATATAAGTGTTTTGAATGTAATATTACCTCTAAAAATGTATTGATGTTGTATATACGGATTTCACATAAAATAATAACAAAAATAACATAAATAAAATAATGAAATACTGTATACAAAATATTAAGTTAAGTACTATTGTTTATCATTGTTAAAATAAGCATTTATTAATAATAAGATTCTACCTACAGTTAATTTAGATTAATGAAGAGTGTAGAATAATGAAAAGAATGCTAATCAATGCAACCCAGCAAGAAGAGCTGCGAGTTGCCCTTGTTGATGGCCAACGCTTGTATGATTTAGATATCGAAAGCCTTGGTCACGAACAAAAAAAAGCCAATATTTATAAAGGCAAAATCACTAAAATCAATCCTAGTTTAGAAGCCGCTTTTGTTTCATATGGTGGTGAGCGAGATGGTTTTTTACCATTAAAAGAGATCGCAGAAAGCTATTTCCCTTCAAATATTTCTGGCCGGCGTAGTATTAAACATCTGCAAGAAGGCCAAGAAGTCCTTATCCAAATTGAAAAAGAGATTCGTGGTAAAAAAGGTGCTGCTTTAACGACTTATATTAGTTTAGCCGGTAGCTATTTAGTATTAATGCCAAATGACCCAAGAGCAGGTGGGGTTTCGCGCCGTATTGAGGGAGAAGAGCGTGCAGATCTAAAAAGAGTTATCGATGCGCTAGAAAAACCAAAGGGCATGGGTGTAATAGCTAGAACAGCGGGTGTGGGTAAAAGCCAAGAAGAGTTACAACAGGATTTAAATGCGTTAGTTAATTATTGGACAGCGATTCAAAATGAGTCAAAAAATCATCCAGCACCAAGCTTAATTCATAAAGAAAGTGACATTATTACTCGAGCATTTCGTGATTATTTACGTGATGATGTGGGTGATATTCTTATTGATAATCCTAAAGTACTGGAAATTGCAAAAAAACGATTAGCTGATTTAGGTCGTGTTGAGTATGTTAGTCGTCTTAAACTTTATGAAGGTGATGTACCATTATTTAATCATTTTCAAATCGAAGGTCAGATTGAATCGGCATTCCAACGGGAAGTTCGCTTACCATCTGGTGGTTCGATTGTTATTGATGCAACTGAAGCATTAACTGCGATCGATATTAACTCAGCTAAATCTATTCGTGGTAGCGATATTGAAGAGACTGCATTTAATACTAATCTTGAAGCGGCAGAAGAGATTGCTCGCCAATTGCGGTTACGTGATTTAGGTGGCTTGATTGTCATCGACTTTATTGATATGACGCCAATTCGTAATCAACGTGAAGTGGAAAATCGCTTAAAAGAAGCGATGAAAACCGATCGAGCAAGAATCCAAACCACTCGTATTTCCCGTTTTGGTTTGCTTGAAATGTCTCGTCAACGTTTAAGCCCATCTCTACGTGAAGCAACTCATCATATATGTCCTCGTTGTCAAGGAACAGGTACAGTTCGTGATAATAATTCATTATCACTTTCAATTCTTCGCTTAATTCAAGAAGAGGCGATGAAAGATAATACGGTTCAAATTGATGTGATTGTGCCAGTGCCAATTGCTAGTTATTTGCTTAACGAAAAGCGTCGTGCGATTAATAATATCGAAAGAATGCATCCGGATGTTAAAATCGTCATTGCTGGCGATGAAGAAATGGAAACACCACTTTATAAAGTGATTCGTAAACGTAGTGGTGAAGAGACAGATGTATTAAGCTACAATTTACCTAAACTAATCCGTGAGCTTGAAGAGGAAGAAGAAGATCAAGTCGCTGAATTAGTGGTAGAGCAAGCTGTATTATCAGGTCCTAAAGTAGAAGCGAGTAAAGCATCTAAAGCGAAAAGTGAACCGAAAAAAGTTGAAAAATCTAGTGGCTTATTTGGTGGTTTATTTAAGAAAATTCGTCAGTTATTTGTTTCAGAAAAGGTAGAACCTAAACCAGAAGTTAAGCCTCAATCAAATAAAAAACGAGATAATCAACGCTCAAATAATCGACGTCAGCGTAATAATCGTAACAATTCAGCTGCAAATAATAATGTTGCAACTGATGAAGTTAAAGAGACTACACGCTCTAATCGTCGTACAAAACAAAATAATAATTCATCTAATGCTTCGAATAATATAAAAGCTGATAAAGTCGTTAATGAGGCGGCACAACCACCTAAGCAAAAAGAAGCGAAACCAAGACGTCAACAGCGTGCATTAACGAAGAGTGTTCGTGTTAAAAATAGTGATGTACCTGCTCAAGCTGAAAAAGTGTGTATCCCTACTTTATTATTGCCGATTATTGTTCCTGAAACAGGCGATAATGCTGTAACTAACGATTCACAACCGAAGCGTCAACGAAGAACATCTCGTCATTTGCGTATGAATACACCACGGACTAAACGACGCGGTAAAAATAGCGAATTAAAACAGTCTGCAATGCCATTGCAATTTGCTGCTGCGTCATTAGAGCTTGCATTAGGCCGTGTATCGGTTGATTATAGTCAAGTTAGCCATGATGAATCGCTTAATGCTGTTCCAGTGATCCCTTCACTTTTATTACCAATCGTAATTAAAGATGATGTAGACATCGCTAAAAACGTAGTTGCTAGTGAATCTCAATCAAATATCACAACTCAAGCAAATATTGAGAAATCACCTACAACTCAGGTAACAACAGAATCTACAGCAGATCCTGCAGCGGGTTATTCATCATCAATAATGACTAAGGCTCCAGCTCCGGACTATGTGGAATCTGATAGTGGAATAAAAACACGAGAAGAGTTGGATTATCGTTATGACGGTAAAGGTAATGCTGGTGGATTAAGTGCTCAAGATCATGCTTATGCCGCAGCAAGTAAACCGGTCATACCTGAATAGCAGATAACTAAAACAACAGTGATGGATATCACTGTTGTTTTTGCTCATAATAAAGATAAACAATGATTATCTATATTTTAAAAAAAATTGTGACGTTTTCATTTATTATCTGCGTACTTGCTCAGATCAGCTTCTGTCTGGTCTATTTCGATCCTCAATCTATTTTTAGTGATTTAACTTTTGTTGATGCCTATAATGCTTTTTTTAAACAATTACTACAAGGTCAATTTAGGTTAGCATCAGGTGAAACTTTACCGTTTTTAGATACCTTATTAACAACGTTTGAACTTTGTATTTTAGCATTGCTTGTAGCTTTACTTATTGGATTACCTTTGGGTATTTTTCTAGGTTTAAGTAATATAAATTGGTTGAATACTACCATTCGTTTAGGCTGTTTAATCTTTTATTCTTGCCCGATTGTTATGCTCGCAACAATTGTAATGTTTTATCTTTCCTCGACAATGCCGATTTCAATGAACTTTGATATCGCACCATCAGTAACCGGTAGTTCTTTGCTAGATATTTTAATTTCATCAAGGCCAGATAAATTCACTGCATTGTTAGATCAGCTTCACTATTTACTTTTGCCAACAATTATTTTAGCTATTCAACCAAGTATTATGACCATTCAACTAGTTAGTGAAAATGTCAAAAATACTTCAAGACAAAATTATATTAAAATGGCAATTATCCGGGAACGTTCACCGTTTAAAGTGTTACGTCGACATTTATTACCAAATTCAATTCCGGCAACAATTCCACAATTGACATATAACACCACGACTTTATTATTTTTAACTATGGTTATTGAAATTTTATTCAATCGAGTTGGTTTAGGCCAATGGGTGATGATGGCTTATCGTAACCATAATTATTTTATTATTGCGATAGCAATTCTTGCGTGTGGAACAGTAATTAGTTTATTGACTTTATTAGGTGAGATAACAGCTATCGCTATTTATCCATTACGTCATAAGGAACATTATGTCTAGGATAATTTTGTTAGGTAAGCGAATAAATTCATGTTTCCAAAGACTTCATAGCAATTTATACCTGATCATAAGTTTTTATGGGGTTTTAGCAATTGCTTTTATTGCATTATCAACCAAATGGCTTTTCCATGCTCACTTGAACCCTATCTATGCAACTTCATTGCCTCCTGCTTGGTGGCCTAATGGAGATATTAATCACATATTAGGAACAACTGATCAAGGGCAAGATATTTTTGATTACTTATTAATTGGTTATCGGTCAACCATTTCAATGACTTTAAAAGCGGTTTTTTATGTCATCATAATCGGTGGAGTGATTAACTATTTAATGTTTTTTGTTTCATTTATTAGGCCTTTTATTTTATTTATTTTTAGATTTTTTATGGTCGTTCCGCCATTACTTGGTGTAATTGTTATTAGCTTGTTATTGGAAGATGATATTACCAATATTTTAATTGTGATTGGTTTATCCTATTCACCGCGCTTCATTTATAATATCCATCAACGTGTTATTAAGGAATGGAATAAAACCTATATTACTGCGTATCGACTCGATGGATTATCCTCATTTTCTATCTTAAATCATTATATTATCCCTAATATTTTACCCGTTTATTTGGCTGAAATTGTTTCATTATTTGGTTCAGTTATTTTAGCGATAACAACAATTACCTTTTTGGGTTTTGCTAATGATTTTTCTCGGCCAGATTTAGGCATGATGATGTTTAAGATGAAAGATATGATGGATGTTAATTTGCTTGCTTTTTTAGCTCCGGGTATTGCTGTGTCTACTACAATTACTTTGGTTTATTTATTCAATTTTGGATTATTTGGCCAGCGAGTAGGACATTAATTATGGCATTATTAGACATTCGTAATTTAACTATTGAGTTTATTACTGCTGATGGCCTTTTACGCGCAATTGATCGCGTGAATTTGAAGCTGTCTGAAGGCGAAATTCGAGGTCTAGTTGGCGAGTCTGGTTCTGGTAAAAGCCTTATTGCTAAAGCTATATTAGGTGTGACAAATCATAATTGGAAAATATCTGCTGATCGTTTTCATTTTAATGATATCGATTTACTTAAATTGACACCAAAACAACGTCGAAAAGTCATCAGTGACCATATTTCGATGATTTTCCAAGAACCGCAGTCCTGCTTGGATCCCTCAATGAAAATAGGGCAACAGTTAATCGAGGCTATCCCACGAAGAACCTTTAAAGGACATTGGTGGCAGCGTCTATTTTGGCGTAAACATCGAGCTGTTGAATTATTACATCGTGTTGGAATTAAAGATCATAAAGAAATCCTTAAATCATATCCTTTTGAATTAACGGAAGGTGAATGTCAAAAAGTGATGATTGCAATTGCATTAGCAAACCAACCTAAATTACTTATTGCAGATGAACCAACTAATGCTATGGAAGCAACAACTGAAGCGCAAATCTTCAGGTTATTAGCGAGTATGAATCAGAATATGGGGACGACTATTTTACTTATTAGTCATGATTTACAAATGGTTACTCGCTGGACAGATCGTATCAATGTCCTTTATTGTGGACAAACCGTTGAGGTTGCGGATAGTGAAGATTTAATAAAATCGCCTTATCATCCTTATACTCAGGCATTAATTTATGCCATACCTGATTTTGGTAAAGCCATGCCACATAAAAGTCCATTGAACACGTTACCAGGGGTTATCCCGTCATTGGAGCATTTACCTATTGGTTGTCGATTAGGGCCACGTTGTCCTTATGCTCAAAAAAAATGTATCCAAGCACCTGAACTTACTCTGATAAAGGATCATTCTGTGGCTTGCCATTTTCCATTAAATACTGATGAGTAAATATAGGAATAGTTAATGAACCCAATATTAAAAGTCCGAAATTTATCAAAACGATTTAAAATTCCTAAAGGGCTCTTTGGTCATTTACAAATTGATGCAGTTAAACCATTGTCGTTCTCGCTCAACGAAGGTAAAACACTCGCCATTATAGGACAAAATGGTTCAGGAAAATCGACACTAGCCAAAATGCTGGTGGGTATGATAAAACCAGATAGTGGGGATATTTGGATTGACGGTAATAAAGTTGAATATGGTGATTTTGTCCATCGGTCACAACTTATTAGAATGATATTTCAACATGTTGAAAGCTCTTTTGACCCAAGACTTCGTATTGGTCAATTACTTGAAATTCCACTTAAACGCAATAGCAATTATAGCGCTCTTGAACGAGAAAAATTGATTAGTGATGTTTTAAAACAAGTAGGCTTACTGCCTGAACATGCTTCTTATTATCCATCAGTGATGGCTGCGGGGCAAAAACAACGCGTCGCATTGGCTAGGGCCTTAATTCTGAAACCCAAAGTTATTATTCTCGATGAAGCTTTAGCTGCGTTAGATATTTCAATGCGTTCACAGATTGTTAATTTGATGTTGTCTTTACAAGAAGAACAGAATATTTCTTATGTCTATGTAACACAAGATATTGGTATGATGAAACATATCAGTGACCAAATTTTAGTTATGCATAATGGTGATTTAGTTGAATATGGTAATACTGCTGAAGTCTTAGCTTCGCCATTAAGCGAAATCACACAAAAACTGATTAATAGCTATTTTGGTGAGGCTTTAACCGCAGATACTTGGCGGACCGATACTCGAATCATTTAAATTTTATTTTTACTATTTATATTACTATCATCACACTTATTTGTTAATTCATATAATCTGCTATTGTTCTGATTTTGTTTAAAATATTATATCTATTTTTTCTAACAAAACGCTCGACAATCTTACTAAAAAACACTATATTTAGCTATATGGATTTCTAGACGTCTATTTGAAATGTTATAAAAAGTAATTAATAGGAGCTTTTAATATGCCTATATGTATTCCAGATTCATTACCGGCAGTAGATGTGTTACGTAATGAAAATGTATTTGTGATGACTTCAACTCGTGCTAATACTCAAGAAATTCGTCCACTAAAGCTTCTCTTCTTAAATTTAATGCCTAAAAAGATCGAAACTGAAAATCAGTTTTTACGTTTGCTTTCCAATTCATCTTTACAAGTCAATATTCAACTCTTGCGTATTGATCAACGTGAATCCAAAAATACCCCTGTAGAGCATTTAAATAGCTTTTATTGTGATTTTGAAGATATTCGTGAGCAGAATTTTGATGGTCTTATCATAACTGGCGCACCATTAGGTAAAGTCGCATTTTCAGATGTAGTGTATTGGCCAAAATTAGCTGAAATAATTACTTGGGCTAAAGATCATGTTACTTCAACAATGTTTGTTTGCTGGGCTGTACAAGCTGCATTAAATGTACTCTATGATATGCCAAAATTTACTCGCTCACAAAAATTGTCAGGCGTCTATCAACATCAAATCATACAACCTAATGCACTTTTAACTCGAGGTTTTGACGATACTTTTTTAGCGCCACATTCACGTAATGCTGATTTTCCAATAGATAAAATTAAAAGTTATACTGATTTGACGATTTTAGCTGAATCAGATTTAACCGGTCCATATTTGATGGCAACTGCTGATAAACGTATGGCTTTTGTAACAGGGCATCCAGAATATGACTCCTTCACCTTAGCTAATGAATATAATCGAGACTTTAAAGCTGGAATAAATCCGGAAATTCCTTACAACTATTTTCCTGAAAATAACCCAAATTTAACGCCCAAAGCCACATGGCGAAGCCATGCTTATTTATTATTTAGTAACTGGCTCAATTATTATGTTTATCAATTAACACCATTTGATTTAACAACTCGCAATTTGACAATTGATTAAATGGGAAAGTAAATAAATTTATAAACTAGATACCTACTGGTAAAAAAGTTTAATTAATTACCAGTAGATAGAATTTTTCAACTAACTTAATTTGAATGGATAAATCCTTATCTTGCATCATGTTATCCATAGTTATATCATGGCTAATAGTGCTATATTAATTAAGGAATAAGTTATGTTAAAGTCAATAGATCCAACTACTACATCCGCTTGGAAGTCCCTTCAAGTTAGTTATCAGAAGCATTGCGATAAGACGATTGCTCAAATTTTAAAAGATGAACCTAAACGAGTTGAAAAGTTAAGTATTCCTTTTGAAGATGAGTTCTTGGTTGATCTGTCTAAAAACCGCATTACTGAGGAGACCTTAAAGCAACTTTATCAGCTTGCTGACGAGTGTGATTTAAGCGGGGCTATTAATGCCATGTACAGTGGTGAAAAAATTAATCGTACCGAAAATCGAGCCGTTTTACATATTGCGCTTCGCAATGTATCAAATTCACCAATTTATGTTGATGGTAAAAATGTTATGGATGACGTCAATGCTGTGCTGGCTAAGATGGAATCCTTTAGTAAAAAAATTATTAGTGGTGAATGGAAAGGCTATACTGGTAAAGCGATTACTGATGTAGTTAATATCGGAATTGGAGGTTCAGATTTAGGACCAGTGATGATTACCGAAGCATTACGCCCTTATAAAAACCATCTAACTATGCACTTTGTTTCTAATGTCGATGGTACTCACATTGTTGAAGCTTTAAAAGGTTTAAATCCAGAAACAACGCTATTTTTAGTTGCATCGAAGACCTTTACAACTCAAGAAACTATGACTAATGCACAAACCGCTCGTCAATGGTTACTTGATGCTGCAAAAGATGATAAAGCTGTTGCGCTTCACTTTGTAGCTTTATCAACCAATGCCAAAGAAGTAGAAAAATTTGGTATTGATACTGCCAATATGTTTGAATTTTGGGATTGGGTTGGTGGTCGTTATTCTTCTTGGTCTGCAATCGGCTTATCAATTGTACTTTCAATTGGTTTTGAAAACTTTAAACAGTTTTTAGCTGGTGGACATGCGATGGATAAACATTTCCAAAGCACACCGATTGAAAAAAATATCCCAACATTACTTGCTTTAATTGGGATTTGGTACAATAACTTCTATGGTGCAGAAACCGAGGCAATTCTACCTTATGATCAATATATGCATCGCTTTGCAGCTTATTTTCAGCAAGGGAATATGGAATCAAATGGTAAAAGTGTTGATCGTAATGGCAACAAGACTACTTATACTACAGGTCCTATTATTTGGGGTGAACCAGGGACAAATGGTCAACATGCGTTTTATCAATTAATTCACCAAGGTACTAAACTTATTCCTTGTGATTTTATTGCACCGGCAATTAGTCATAATCCAGTTGGCGATCATCATCCTAAATTGCTTTCTAACTTTTTTGCTCAAACAGAAGCTTTAGCTTTTGGTAAGACTGCTCAACAAGTAGAACAAGAGTTTCTTGCTGCTGGTAAAAAGCTTGAAGAAGTTAAATCTATTGTTCCATTTAAAGTTTTTGAAGGCAATAAACCGACTAACTCTATTTTAGTGAAAAAAATTACACCGTACACTTTAGGCGCATTAGTGGCGATGTATGAGCACAAAATCTTCACGCAAGGTGTTATTTTAAATATCTTTAGCTTCGATCAGTGGGGGGTTGAATTGGGTAAACAGTTAGCTGGTCGTATTTTACCTGAACTTGCTGATGATAAACCAGTCAGCTCGCATGATGAATCAACCAACAGCTTGATTAATCAATACAAAAAATGGCGTTAAACGAATTATTTGAACTCTATGTTTGATTATTCTCAATAAAAAACCTTCAGTGAAAACTGAAGGTTTTTTATGGGTAGTAACTTTGTGCGATGTTATTTTTTAACACGCATAATTGGTGTTTTACCTGCCTCAACTGAGCCGGATAACTTAGTTAATTCAACAACAGTTTCCATATTAGATATTACAACTGGTGTTAACACTGATTTGGCTTTACTTTCAAGTAAAGGCAGATCGATTTCGATGATAGTATCTCCAATTTTAACTTGTTGTCCTTCTTCGGCAACTCGTGTAAAACCTTCACCTTTTAATTCCACCGTATCTATACCGAAATGAACAAAAAGTTCGATACCTTCATCTGATTCAATAGCAAATGCGTGATTGGTTTCAAAAATTTTACCAATTTTACCATTTAATGGTGCTACAATTTTATTACCAGAAGGTTTTATAGCAACACCATCACCAACGATTTTTTCTGCAAAAACTACATCTGGCACATCTTCGATCTTAACGATTTCACCACTAAGAGGTGCAATAATTTCGATGCTGTTTTTGTTATCATCGGATACAAATTGCTTTATTTTATCAAATAAACCCATCATTGCCTCCTAACAAATTTGCTTTTCAGCAGTATATTTTTCAATTAAATCGGTTATTTCTTTAGCTGTTGCTTTTTCAAGAACAGTATCAGCAAATTTCTTCGCTTCTTCATAATTAGTATTACGAATTAATTTTTTGATTTTAGGAATTGATACCGCACTCATACTGAACTCATCAAGCCCCATACCTAGTAATAAAATTGTTGCTCTTTCATCACCAGCAAGCTCTCCACACATTCCTGTCCATTTACCTTCTTTGTGAGAAGCATCGATTACATTTTTAATCAATGTTAATACTGATGGTGAAAGTGGATTATAAAGATGTGAAATAAGCTCATTACCACGGTCAACAGCAAGTGTATATTGGGTTAAATCGTTAGTTCCAATACTAAAGAAATCAACTTCTTTAGCTAAATGTCTAGCAATAACCGCAGCGGCTGGTGTTTCGATCATCACACCAATTTCAATGCTTTTATCGAATGCTTTACCTTCAGATGTTAATTGTTCTTTAAGGATATTAATTTCAGATTTTAGAATACGAATTTCTTCTACCGAAATAATCATTGGGAACATAATACGCAATTTACCAAATGCAGAAGCGCGTAAGATTGCTCGTAACTGTGCATGTAGTATTTCTTTACGATCTAAACAGATACGAATTGCACGCCAACCTAAGAATGGATTTTCTTCTTTTGGTAAATGCATATATGGTACATCTTTGTCACCACCGATATCCATTGTACGAACAATAACTGATAGGCCATTAGTTGATTCAGCAACTTCTTTATATGCTTTGAATTGTTCATCTTCATTAGGATAAGCTTCACGATCCATGAATAAGAATTCTGTACGATAAAGCCCAACACCCTCATAACCATTACGATCTGCACCAGCAATATCACGAACAGTACCAATATTTGCACAAATTTCAACTTGATGACCATCAAGTGTTACAGCTGGTAGATCTTTTAATTTTGCTAACTCTTCTTTATCAGCAAGATATTTTGTTTGTACTTGTTTTAGTTTTTCTTGAGTTGCATGATCTGGATTAATGTAGATAGCATTGTTGATTGCATCTAAAATAACAAAATCACCTTGTTTGATTTCTTGTGTTGCATTAGATGTACCCACGATTGCTGGAATTTCTAATGAACGGGCCATGATTGATGTATGTGAAGTGCGCCCTCCCGCATCAGTGATGAAACCTAACACCATATCTAAATTTAATTGAGCAGTTTCAGACGGTGTTAAATCAGTCGCAACTAAAATACAAGGTTGGCTAATAGCACTTAGATCAACAATTTCGATGCCTAAAATATTTTTTAGCAGTCGTTTACCAATATCACGGATATCGGCAGCACGTTCTTTTAGATATTCATCATCTAGATTTTCTAACTCTTTTGCTTGGGTTTCAAATACAGATTGGACAGCTGCGTCAGCACTTGAGTGTTTACTTTTGATGCGTGAAATAACTTCTTGTTCAAGATCTTCATCTTCAAGAAGCATGATATGACCTTCAAAAATAGCAGCTTTATCCTCACCTAAAGTGGTTTTAGCTCGTTCCATGATCGCATGTAATTGTTCGCTTGATTTTTCACGTGCTTCTTTAAAACGATCAATTTCAGCGTCAATTTTGTTATCAAGAATTTGCCTATTATTTATAACAATAGGTTCTTCTTTTAATAATAGCGCTTTTGCAAAAGCGATACCTGGGGAAACAAGTATACCTGATACCATAACATTTAATCCTTATCTAATATTAAAACCGTTCAACGCTAACATGGGAGTATTATTCCAATTCAGGAATTAATTTTACTAAATGAGTTACTGCTTCTTTTTCATCTTCACCTTCGGCTGAAATAGTAATAGTTGTACCTTGAGTTAAGCCTAATGTTTGTAATTTGAATAAGCTTTTAGCACTTGCACTTTTTCCATTTGATGTGACAGTAATTTCAGAATTGAAGTTTTTAGCTTCCTTTACAAATTGTGCAGCAGGGCGGGTGTGAAGACCGTTCGATGCAGTAATGGTTACATCTTGCTTGTACATAATTATTTTACTCCCAAAAATATATTTGTTCATGCGACAATATAAATAAAAACAGCTTGAAAGGCTAGTAAGATTTCACGGATATGTGACAATTAGTCAATCTTATTAGCGATACTTTACAAAGTAAGCTGAAATATTTATTAATATCGGTAAATTCGAGTGACTCTATCACTACATTTTTTAAATTCAACCTGACCGTGAATTCCTCGTTTGATATTTTCAAATACCGTCTCTTCGCTACCATCTAGTTGTGAGGCACGGATCTCGTCTCGGCAGAAAGCTTCAAACTTATCAAGTTCTTGTTCGCCATTGCCTAACTGATAATCTTTAGGTAAGTCTTGGCTGGTTATATAGGTATTATTCTGTACATCAAGAACAATCACACCTTTATTTTTCAGCCATGAACTACAAGCAGTTAACGATATAACTATATATAGTGATGTTAAAATTAATCTAAAAATGTTCAAAATAATTCCTTTATAAAGCACAATAACCTGTTTATTATTTACAGCTAGGCACAAATTATATACTAATAATGAGTGAAAGTGCAGAGGGATGTATTTTCACTATTATTATAAACTAATAAGGTGGAGTTAATGACTAATACCAAGATTTATGACGAGCTTAATCGTCAACTTATCCAAAATAAAGTTGGCATAACTGCAGCTGAATTACATGGATTCTTATCTGGCTTATTAGCTGGAGGAAATCATGACGAAAGTTGGAGAGTGTTAGTTCAAGACATGTTGAATGATGGGCAAAAAATAGCTGAACCTTTAAATAAGGAAGTGGAAGAGTTATATCATACAACTAAACAACAATTTATTGATGAAGATTTTGAGTTCCAACTTCTACTTGGTGAGCAAGATTTGTTTACGCAAATTGACGATTTAGTGGGATGGGTAAATCATTTTTTATTGGGTATTGGTTTAGTTCAACCTAAACTTAATCGAGTTAAAGGTGATGTGGGTGAAGCAATATATGATCTAAGACAAATAGCTAAACTCGGTTATGATGAAGATGAAGATCAGCAAGAGCTGGGCTTTGCATTTGAAGAGATCAAAGAGTACGTTCGCATTACGGCGATGTTATGTTTTGATGAATTTAATGAACCCGATATCACACCAACACTTCACTAATATTCAATATTACTGATTATCAAGGTAAACGCTATGATAGATATTCAGACCAAGACAGAACTGCTAGATCGGCGAAATAAATTATTGGCTCAGATGGAGCCAAATAGCATTGCCTTATTTTTTGCTTCGCCAGAAGTTAAACGAAGTAATGATACCCACTACCCTTATAGACAAGATAGTGACTTTTGGTATTTTACTTTTTTTGCAGAGCCAGAAGCGCTTTTGGCAATAATTAAACAACAAGACGGTCAAGGACGATATATTTTATTTAATCGCAAGAAAGATCCTTTAGCCGAAACATGGGCTGGCTACCGCTTAGGCCAGCAAGAGGCATTAACAAAGATTTTAGTCGATGAGGCTTATCTTTTCGATGATATAGAGAGTGTTCTACCAAATTTAATAAATGGAAAAAAAGCAATTTATTATGCAGACCAACTATATGATTATGCTGACGAGATAATTAAGAAAGCAATCAATACATTACGGCAAGGTGCTCGATTCAAACTTTCTGCGCCGAGTACAGTTATTGATTGGCGACCAATTGTTCATGAAATGCGAATGTTTAAGTCTGAATATGAAATGGCTCTTTTACGTAAAGCGTGCGAAATCAGTGCTCAAGCACATATTCGGGCAATGCAAAAATGCCAGGCTAATTGGTATGAATATCAATTAGAAGCTGAAATATTACATGAGTTTGCATGGCATGGCGCTCGATGGCCGTCATATAATACTATTGTTGGCGGAGGTAATAATGGTTGTATATTGCATTATGAAAATAATAGCGACACGCTCAAAGAGGGCGATTTAGTCTTAATTGATGCAGGTTGTGAATATCATTATTATGCAGGTGATATTACTCGAACATTTCCGATTAATGGTAAATTTAGTCAAGCACAACTCGAAATATATAACATTGTGTTAACTGCGCAATGTACAGCTATCAAATTATTGAAACCAGGCACCTCAATATCATTAGTTAATCAAAAAATTATTCGGATTATGGTTGAAGGATTAGTTAAGCTTGGAATTATGCAAGGTGATGTTGAAACATTGATTACAAACAAAGCTTATTTAGCATTCTATATGCATGGATTAGGTCACTGGTTAGGCATTGATGTGCATGATGTTGGCAGTGATCGTGATCGCATACTCGCTCCGGGTATGGTCTTAACCGTTGAGCCTGGACTTTATATTAATAAAGATGCTGATGTGCCAGAATGTTATAAAGGTATTGGGATTCGTATCGAAGATAATATTTTGGTTACCGAATCTGGCAACGAAATTTTAACCTCAACGGTACCTAAACAACCGCAGGAAATTGAACATTTAATGCAAAAGAATAGATAAACTATTTATCAACTAAGCACTAATTGAATTATAAAATTAGTGCTTTTACAGTTTTTTATTTAATAATAGTTATTGATTGAGGAATGAGTGATTAATTGCTTCCTAAGCTAATTGAACTATCACGATTGAAAACAATTTTTATTTTGAGATCTTTTCCGGCAATCGGCTTATATTTCCACATTTTCATTGCTGAGATAACCGAGCGATTAAAAATATTATTAGGTTGGGCTTCAATAATCCTAATATTTTCAACACGGCCCTCACTAGTTACATCAAACATAGCAACAACATAACCTTCTAAGCGCATATCTAGTGCTCTTCGAGGATATTCTGGTCGATTACGACTAATTGGAGAGGGATTACCAGAATATTGTCGATTATCAGATACTTTAGGAGCTACTGAAGTATTTGCTATATTATCACTTATCACATCTTGTCTAACTTGTTGACGAGATGATTTTTGTGTCGGTGGTTTTTTCTTATTTGGTTTAGGTTTAACAATAACTGGTTTATCTGGCTCTGTTGCTGGTTTTTTTTGTTCTATTTCAGGTGTAGGTTCCGGAATCTTTTCTTCAACGACTTCTGGCTCTACGACTGGTTCTTCAATTGGTTTATTGTCAATGATTTCACTGTTTTCAGCACCTTTGATTTCAGGTGTTTCTTCAACCAATGATTGTTCCGGAGCTGCTAACTGAGTAAGGTCAATCATAACAGCTTTAATTGAATTATCACCTTCATCAACAACGATATTATTTGCAAACAGTGCAGAGCTGAACAATAATCCAAATAAAAATAAATGTGATATTACAGAGATCGATGTATATATATAGGCATCCTTTTGCTTATTAGAAGCAGGTGATTGCGGCTCTTTTTCGTTGTTGATATCTATATCAAAGTTGATCTTCATAACAGTAATTAATGTTCATTTAAGGTGTGTATTCTAAATGAAAATGCTTATCATTTGTAGTATTTTTTTAAATATGATTTAGCAATACTTGTTGCTTAAAAATATTTATCAGATAATAGTAAATAAATATCTCCCATTTGTAGTGGTTAGACTGATGAATAATCCATCGATAAAACAAATACTCGATCTAGTACAAGATGATTTAGTTAAAGTTAATGAAGCAATACAAGCAGAACTTAGTTCCGATGTTGTACTAATTAATCAATTAGGGAATTACATCATTAGTAGTGGTGGAAAACGGATTCGCCCAGTTATTGCCTTGTTAATAGCTAAAGCGCTTAATTATCAGGGTGATAAACATATTATTACCGCAGCTTTTATCGAATTTATTCACACTGCAACTTTATTGCATGATGATGTTGTTGATGAATCTGATTTACGGCGAGGTAAATCAACCGCTAATGCGCTATTTGGTAATGCGGCAAGTGTCTTAGTTGGTGATTATATTTACACAAGATCTTTCCAAATGATGGTACGCACAGAATCATTCAAAGTATTGAAGATAATGTCAGAAGCAACAAATATTATTGCTGAAGGTGAAGTTCAACAGCTGATAAATTGTAATGATCCTGATATTACTAAAGAGCAATACTTACAAGTTATTTATCGCAAAACAGCAAGACTGTTTGAAGCAACATCGCATTCAGCAGCAGTATTAGCAGGAGCAACACCAGAGCAAGAATTTGCACTGCAAGAGTATGGAAAATACTTGGGAACCGCCTTTCAAATTATTGATGACTTATTAGATTATAGTGCGGATAGTAATCAAAAATTAGGTAAAAATTTGGGTGATGATCTCAATGAAGGTAAACCAACCTTACCATTATTGCATGCAATGCATCATGCTAATTCAGAAGATGCGACGTTAATCCGTCAAGCTATCGAGCAAGGTAATGGCCGGCATTTATTAGATCATATTTTAAAAGTTATGCAGTCGTGTGGATCTCTTGAATTTACTTTAAAAACGGCTCAACAAGAGGCCAATAAAGCATACAATGTTATTTCAATCTTACCTGATTCCCCTTATAAAAAAGCGCTACAAGATCTGGCTTTACTATCAGTAAAAAGGGATAACTAAACGTGATGTGATATTGAAAAAATATTATTTATACGATTCGTTTAATAATAAAGCTTTTAGCGAAATATCGTAATAATCTTAAATTGATTTTACGTTGCTATGTAAACAAATTGCTTCCCTTAATATGCAATTACTTTAATCTAGGTAGTCATTATGCTCAAAAGATCTTGGCCTGTTTTTTTAATTTTTATTTCGATGATATCAGTGCAAGCAAGTGCTTCATTTGCTAAATACTTGTTTCCTGTACTAGGGCCTGAGGCGATGACAGCATGGCGGTTGTTTTTCTCAGCGATTTTATTGGTAATAATCTTTAAACCTTGGCGTAAAACTATTACTAAGTCAGCCATTAAATATATTATTCTGTATGGTGTCGCTATGGGATGTATGAATTTGGCTTTTTATAATGCCATATCTCGAATCCCAATAGGAATTGCTGTGGCAATAGAGTTAACTGGACCAATTATGGTTGCGATGTTTTCTGGGCGCCGATTAACTGATTTTGTTTGGTTAGCTATTGCGATCATTGGATTGGTGATGTTGCTTCCTATTCATCAGGCTTCTAACGATTTGGATCCTATCGGTATATTACTAGCTTTATGTGCAGGAAGCTGTTGGGCTGGTTATATTGTTTTTGGGCGAAAAGCGGGTGAAATTTATGGTGCCTCAAGTGTTGCGGTAGGTTCGATTATTGCCTCAATATTACTCTTTCCTATTGGTGTATGGCACAGTGGTAGCACAATGTTTTCGATGGATCTGTTGCCTCTCGTTTTTGTCGTTTCATTATTGGCGTCTGCTATTCCATATGGCCTGGATATGATCGCTTTGCCACGATTACCCGCACAAACTTTTAGTACTTTGATGAGCTTGTCACCTGTATTTGCTGCGTTTTCTGGATTAATTGTTTTACACGAACAGTTAACTCATTATCAATGGATTGCTATTCTATTTATTATAGTTTCATCGATTGGTACTGTATTAACTATGCAGCGTCCAACTAAAATTAAAGCGCTAAATCGAGAAAATTGAGTTTATTGAAATACTATCGTGTAACTTTGCACGATAGTATTTTATTGAAAGAAAAGCGAAGTAAAATGTTATCTAGGTGGGAAGCCCATGCCTCCACCCATTAGACCTTTCATTTGGCGCATCATCTTCATCATGCCACCACCTTTCATCTTTTTCATCATTTTTTGCATATCTTCAAACTGCTTAAGCAGCTTGTTAACATCTTGCACTTGGGTACCTGAACCATTAGCAATACGGCGTTTGCGTGAGCCTTTGATGATTTCGGGATTAGCTCGTTCTTTTAATGTCATCGAACCAATTATGGCTTCCATCTTGATGGTGATTTTATCATCCATCTGTGCTTTGATATGATCAGGAAGTTGACCAACGCCAGGTAGTTTAGCCAGCATAGCTCCCATTCCACCCATATTACGCATTTGTCGAAGTTGATCTTGGAAGTCATTAAAATCAAACTTATCACCTTTTTTGAGTTTTTTGGCGATTTTCTCTGCCTTTTCACGATCAACATTACTCTGTAACTCTTCAATTAAAGAGAGTACATCACCCATCCCTAAAATACGTGAAGCGATACGGTCAGGATAAAAAGGTTCTAATGCATCCGTCTTTTCACCCATCCCTAAGAATTTGATTGGTTTACCGGTAATATGACGAATCGATAACGCCGCACCGCCACGAGCATCACCATCCACCTTAGTTAAAATAACCCCGGTCAAAGGTAATGCGTCATTAAATGCTTTTGCCGTATTAGCAGCATCTTGTCCGGTCATGGCATCGACCACAAATAACGTTTCAATTGGATTGATTGCATCATGCAGTGCTTTGATTTCATCCATCATCTCGCTATCGACATGTAATCGACCAGCGGTATCGACAATAAGGACATCAAAAAATTGTAATTTAGCATGTGAAATTGCTTTGTTAACAATATCAATAGGTTTTTGATTGATATCTGACGGGAAGAACTCCACATCAATTGCTTTAGCTAGTGTTTCTAACTGTTTTATTGCCGCAGGGCGATAAACGTCGGCAGAGACAACTAACACTTTCTTTTTCTGTTTTTCTTTTAAAAATTTTGCTAGTTTTGCGACGCTGGTAGTTTTACCCGCACCTTGCAAACCTGCCATGAGAATGACGGCTGGAGGCTGGGTGGCTAAGTTAAGTGAACTATTAACTTCACCCATAGCTGTAGTAAGTTCTGCTTGAACGATTTTGATGAATTCTTGGCCTGGTGTTAGGCTTTTATTAACATCTAAACCAACAGCTTTTTGTTTAACTTGGTTAATAAATTCTCGGACCACAGGTAGGGCAACATCAGCCTCAAGTAATGCCATACGGACATCACGTAGGGCATCTTTGATATTATCTTCAGATAAGCGTCCACGCCCACTAATATTGCGAAATGTCTGTGATAAACGGTCAGTTAAATTCTCAAACATGCTAACTCTCAACAAATGAAAAAATTTTCAACTATCATATCAGAAAATTGGCAGAAGTCCCATGATCATAAATTTACCATGACTTGACACCAAATTTGGTTCCTGTTGAAATGAGATGCATAACAAGATGAAAGGAGAAATCATATATGGTAAAAGTTGTTAATACCAACAAAGCACCAGCAGCAATAGGTCCTTATGTTCAAGGTGTTGATTTGGGCAACATGTTATTTGCTTCAGGTCAAATTCCAATTAATCCAGCTACAGGTGAGATGCCAAGTTGTGTCAAAGAGCAAGCTAAACAAAGTTTAGCGAATGTAAAAGCAATTATTACTGAGGCAGGATATCAAGTTAAAAATATCGTTAAAACGACGATTTTTTTAGCGGATATGAATGATTTTGCGGATGTGAATAGTGTCTATGAGGCATTTTTTACAGAGAATCAGGCAACATTCCCTGCTCGTTCTTGTGTGCAAGTTGCTCGCATTCCTAAAGATGCGAAAGTTGAAATAGAAGTTATTGCGGTTAAATAATCGACTTATAATTGTTAGCACCGAAAGGTGCTAATGAAGTAAAAAAAGTTGAGGAACGGGGTTTTTGAGGTTTTTTTTTATTTAAAATCCCTTTTTTGACCATCTATTCTAACGTTTTATATCCAAATCAGTCTTTTAAACGGTCTATTTTAGTATCCTAAAATTATTTATATTTAAACTATTATTTAGTGATTGATTGCCAATTAAGTTGGTGCAATAATCTACAATTATCCATTGATATTTACTGATTTAATTAGGTTGGGAAAATGTTTGAAAAAGTAGAGTCGTACGCAGGGGATCCAATATTATCATTAGTTGCTGAATTCAATAATGATAAGCGCGAAAACAAGACCAATTTGAGTATTGGTTATTATTATGATGAAAATAGTGTGGTTCCTCAATTATCGTGTATTAAAACGGCTCGTGACTATATTTATCATCATCAACAAGGCGCACAACTTTATTTGCCGATGAGTGGCTTACCGAGTTATTGTCAGGCAATCCAATTATTGCTTTTTGGTGAAGATAACCCTGCTTTTCAAACAAAGCGGATTGCCACTGTTCAAACATTAGGGGGATCAGGTGCGCTGAAAGTCGGTGCTGACTTTTTATATCGTTATTTTCCTGATTCTCAAGTTTGGGTTAGTGATCCAACTTGGGAGAATCATATTGCCATTTTTAATGGCGCAGGATTTAAGGTAAATAAATACCCTTATTTTGATCCTCAGACTTGTGGCGTGAATTTTGATGCGATGCTTGAAACACTAAATACCTTACCAGCTAAAAGTATTGTGTTATTGCATCCTTGCTGCCATAACCCAACTGGTGCAGAATTAACAAACCAACAATGGGACAAAGTGATTGATGTTTTACAAAACCGAGATCTCATTCCATTTATGGATATCGCTTACCAAGGTTTTGGCGAAAGTATCGAAAGTGATAGTTATGCAATAAAAAAAGTGGCTGAGCGAGGATTGTGTGGGTTTATCAGCAATTCGTTTTCTAAAACTTTTTCACTTTATGGTGAGCGAGTGGGCGGTTTATCCGTTTTATGTGATAATAACCAAGTGGCTAATCGAGTGTTTGGTCAATTACAAGCAACGGTTCGTCGAAATTATTCTAGTCCTGCCGCTTACGGTGCACAACTTGTATCATACGTATTAAATAATACTGAACTTAAAGCTTTATGGTTTAAAGAAGTCGAATCAATGCGTAATCGTATTGTTAGCATGCGCTCAACATTAGTCGATTTATTAAAAACAGCAGCGCCTAAACAGAATTTTGACTACCTACTTAAACAAAGAGGTATGTTTAGTTATACCGGTTTTTCTAAAGAGCAAGTCGCACAACTAAAAGATGATTTCGCTGTTTATTTGGTGGGCAGCGGGAGAATGTGTGTGGCGGGTTTAAATCACCATAATATACATCGTGTAGCAGAAGCATTTGCCACAATCAAATCATAATGTGACTAACTAGAGGAGAATCACATGTTACGTAAAGTATTTATTTTATTGGTAAGTATCGCGATGACAACACTTGTAGTAGGTTGTAACACGGTTAAAGGTGTAGGTAAAGACGTGCAATCTGGCGGTAAAGCTATTACCAATACTGCCGAAGATGTTAGTGAAAAATTGTAAATAATAAATGGGTTTGCTTATAGCTTCTTAAAAGCAAACAAAACCATATGTATCGACTATTTATTTTAGCATTTTTACTTGTGGGGTGTGGTTCGTTGAACTTTCGAACTGCACCTTTAATCATGGATAATTGCCAGTATCAAAATCGTTCTGGTGTTGAATTTAAGTTAAACCAACTTGAATCCAATCTTACACAATATCCCCATATTTATCTTTCACAAAGTCGAGCTAGTCGACACTTACCCATGAGTTATGCTGGCTTAAAAGGCAAATTAACGGGTCAAACTTTTGAGCGAGATTATCCAAAAGAGACTTTTTGGCGTAGTACTAATATATTTGAAAGAGCATCAATGTATGATGATGGTTATGATGATTTTTACATTAGCGCCAAACAGAAAGAAGAACGCGATCGTAAAGCAAAGTTTGTTGTTAAAGAAGCTGTGTTAGAAACGTGTCAAATTGTTTATATTTCCATTGATTCTTTAGCTAAAGACAGTGATAATTCGTCATTAATTAAATTTAATGATTTATCTATTATTAATTAAGGATCTTTATATGACGGATAATCCAAAACTTAAGGGATTAGGTGGCTGGCTTATAGTTATTGCAATATTTATCATATTTTCGATTGTAGTAAATCTATTCGCTATCGGTTTTATTGTTATGATTTTCAAAGACCATTGGGGTGATTTTATCAATCCTGCTTCTGAATATTATATTCCTAATTTTAGTTGGGTTTTTCCAGTGGAATTAGGTCTTAACGCGATTTTAATTCCTTTTGCCCTCTATTTGCTTTATCTTTTTTTTACTAAAAACTATAAATTTCCTTATTATATGATTGGTTATCTAGTAACATCATGTACTTTTGTTCTTTTGGATCAATTTTTTTCTTATCATTATGTTAAACTTCCGATTGAAACAAGCGATATAGCTAAAATAGTAAGACAATTCATTTGGAGCGGTATTTGGGCTGCTTATATATTAAGATCAGAGCGAGTTGCAAATACCTTTGTTGAAGGACAATGTAAAAGTCATAACAATATAATTAATTAATTTATCATTTTATTATTTTAAGGAATTAAAATGCCATTAAATTTTGAATCATCTGTTAAAGGAAAAGTTAAAAAAGCAGTTATTCCTGTTGCTGGTCTTGGCACAAGAATGTTACCTGCAACCAAAGCGATTCCTAAAGAGATGTTACCTGTGGTTGATAAACCACTTATTCAGTATGTTGTCAAAGAGTGTATTGCGGCAGGGATAACTGAAATTATTTTTGTAACGCACTCGTCTAAAAATTCTATAGAAAATCACTTTGACACCAGTTTTGAGCTTGAAGCTATGCTTGAGGCCCGAGTTAAACGTCAACTTTTGCAAGAAGTACAAGGGATTCTGCCAAAAAACGTGACGATTACTAGTGTTCGCCAGGGGTTAGCAAAAGGACTTGGTCATGCAGTGCTTTGTGCTTATCCTTTAGTTGGTGATGAGCCTTTTGCTGTAGTATTACCGGATGTGATTATTGACGAGTATGATAGTGATCTTGCTCAAGATAATTTAGCGGCGATGATTAATAATTATCATAACACTAAACATAGCCAAATCATGGTCGAACCTGTACCAAAAGATCTTGTTTCATCTTATGGTATTGTTGACTGCCGTGGTGAAGAGTTATCAGCTGGTAATATAGCGCAAATGTATAGTGTAGTTGAAAAACCGTCAATTGAAGAAGCTCCATCTAACCAATCAGTTGTTGGGCGTTACGTTTTATCTGAAAAAATTTGGCCACTTTTAGCTAAAACGCCTTTAGGTGCTGGAGGTGAAATTCAATTGACTGATGCAATTGCGATGTTACTTGATGAAGATCGAGTGGATGCATACTGTATTAAAGGCCGAAGCCACGACTGTGGAAATAAATTGGGTTATGTACAAACTTTTGTACAATACGCAATGCGTCACAAAAGTTTAGGTGATGATGTTAAAGCATGGTTAAAAACCATTTAATTTTGTTTTTCCGCTGATATAAAAAGACGCCAATTGGCGTCTTTTTGTTAATTAAATTAAACTGAAAATTATCTTTATTGTTAAACTTCAGACTGTTCATTATCCAAAGTCACATTAGGATCATTATAAATATCCATATTCATTAATCCAACTTCATGATCGGTTGCTATTGCAGCGGTCATTGATCCAGATACATTAGCTAACGTTCTGGCCATATCAATGATTGGATCGACGGCTAACACCATACCAATTAATGGGAAATATTCAGCCATACCCATGCCTGAAAGTACGACAGTCGCTGCGACTGTTGCAGTGCCTGGAATACCTGCGATACCAATTGATCCGATAACTACCACAATGACTAGCATTATATAGAATTGAATATCAGTATTAATACCTACCATATGAGCAACCATAACCGCAAGTAAGGCTGGGAAAAAGCCAGCGCAGCCATTCATTCCCATTGTACTTCCGAGTGAGCCAACTAGATTCGCTGTACCTGTATTTACCCCCATTCTAACGGTCAATGTTGAGATAGTCATCGGTAATGTACCAACAGATGAGCGGCTAGTGAAAGCAAGTAACCATGTGCCAAGTGCTTTTTTGATAAATACGATAGGTGAAATTCCATGAAGCATGACAATCACAATATGCACAACAAGCATTATTATGGTTGCAAGGTAAATTGCTAATACAAAGCTTGATACATCAATAATTGCTGGGATACCGTTTGAAATAATAGTACGAGCAAGTAAAGCAATTACCGCATAAGGCATATATTTAATAATCGTCATGGCAATTGACATGATAATTTTATAGAGCGCCTCAATAAAGGTTTTAAAAAGAGCAATAGGTTGTGGATTCTTTTTTTCCATTCGGTTAGCGGCAAGTCCCATCAATGCTGAAAAGATAACTAAGCCTACAATATTCTCTTTTACCATAGAGCCGATGATATTACTTGGAATAAGATTTACGAAAGTGTCAATAATATTGGTATATTGTTTGGCGGTAGCCGTTTTGGTTGATGCTGAACTCAACTCACCTAATGATAGTAAATTTGCTAAAATAATACCGACAATACAAGCGATGGCTGTAGTGAATAGTAACCAAAAAATTCCTCTGAATGCTATTTTCGGCAAATTGTCTTTACCAGAAAAATCAATAATCACTTTTACAATTGAGACAAAAATTAATGGAATCACTAACATGCGTATGAAGGCAATAAAGGCACGACCAAACAAACCATACCATGTTGCTGTTTCTTGCATCCAAACAGTTGAACTTTCTGGAAAACCGGCTGCAGCTTGAATACCTAAACCAATAACAGCACCAAGCACCAATCCGACTAACATTCTAATAGAAAAATTAACTTTTTTGGTTTGCATCGGTCGCATGATGGCAAAAAAGCAAAGCAGTAATAAACCAATCCCGATTAAAGTTTGATAATGGGTGATGGATAAGAACTTTTCGAAAAAAGTGCCCTGAAAAATGGCATCTGACATGTTTACCCCCAGCTTTTGGATAAAATTGAATTAATTTTTAATAATCTTTTATGGTTTGGATTAAAACCAAACCACATATTTTGAATTTTAATAATTTTGCAAATATTTGAAATATTTCAATACTATTTAGCAATGCCCCCAGCGATATTTAAAATATCCCATGGTCTTGAAAAAGGTGGTGCATATAAAAAATCCATCATGGCTAATTCATCAATTTTCATATTAGCCCAAATAGCGGTGGCTAAACTATTCGTTCTTAATACAGCACCACTGCCCCCAGCAATCTGTCCACCTAATAAAATACGAGTTTCGGCGTGATAAATAAGTTTAGCTGTGACGCTAGTTTGCCCTTCAACATAGTTACTATGATTTTTATCTTTAACTACTACTGTTTTGTATGGGATACCAGCTTTAATAGCTTGTTGTTCGGTTAATCCTGTTCGACCGGCTTCAATATCAAATACTCTTAATGCTGATGTCCCAAGGGTTCCTGGGAATTGATTGTTACCGCCTGCTAAATTGTCACCAACAATTTTACCTAATTTGTTCGCTCCGGTCGCTAATGGAATATAAGTCATTGATTGGCTAACGCGATGATGAAGCGCGACACAGTCGCCTGCAGCATAAATATCAGCTATGTTAGTTTGTCCATAATTATCAACGACAATTGCACCATTACTAAGAGTTTCAATATTGAGGTGTTTATAAACTTCGCTATTAGGCTTTACTCCTGTGGCAATAATGACAATGTCGGCGGGATATTTAGCTTTATCGGTGATAACATGAGTAACTTTTTGTTCACCTTCAAAGCCTTGTACTTGCTCTTGTAGATGTAAATCACAATGTTGTTTTAGATTTTCTTCAATTATCTCAGTAAGTTCTGGATCGAAGGCATCGGTCAAAACTCTATCATCTAATTGAATTAATTTTACGTTTTTATTCAATTTTACTAACGATTCGGTTATTTCTAGCCCGATATAGCCAGCACCAATGACCACGACATTGGTATTTTGGTTTAAGGCTTTTTTTATTGCTAGACCATCATACATATCGCGTAAAGTGAAAATATTTTCCAGTTGTCTATTTTCTAAAGGTGGAATTATTGGTATCGCCCCAACGGCAATGAGTAACTTATCATAATCATCGTCAAAGCAATTATTGTTTTTGATATCTTTGACGGTGACTTTTTTTAAATTAGGATCAATAGCGATAACTTCATGTAATGTTTTGATTTCAATGCCATCTTTAGCAAATTGTTCTGGCGTTCTGGATATCATTTCATTTTCATCGCCAAAATGATTGCCAATAAAATAAGGTAATCCACAAGCTCCAAATGAAACTATATCTGATTTTTCATAGATACAAATTGTCGCATTGGGGTCCCTTCTTTTGGCTTTTGCAGCAGCACTTGCTCCAGCTGCTTGAGCGCCAATGATGATTATTTTCATCGATAATTCTCCTTTGAGCGCAGATAATTTTTAACTATCATCCTAACACAGGTTATCATCTAGGTTAAATTAGTTGGTAATTTAGCTTTTATCTTAATCAATTTTACGTTCAGCTGATGTGATTTTGGATAGTTTATTATCGTTAGAATAAATATTAATTAGTCAAAAAAGTTGAGGAACGGGGTTTTTGAAGTATATTTTTGATTAATTCCATCTGTAATGGCGTATCGTTTAAGGCTGGAATGTAATAAAACTGTTTACCACCAGCATTTAAAAATATTTCTCTGTTTTGCTCATCAATTTCATAAAGTGTTTCAATGCAATCCGCCGAAAAACCTGGGCAGATAACATGGACATGTTCAGTCCCGGTTTTAGCTAGGTTTTCTAATATATCGCTGGTGTTTGGTTCAACCCATTTCCCTTTACCAAATTTTGATTGATAAGCCATTTTGATTGGTAAGTCGATACCATTATCTTGGCATTTTTTTATCAATAACTTGGTTGTTAACTGGCATCTTTGCACATAGTCATCTTGCCGTTTATCAATATAGCGTTGAGGTATGCCATGATAGGAAAGAAGCAATACATCAGGTTGTCCTTGCGTTGAAAAAGCTTGTTGCACTTGTGAATAAAGTGCATCGATATAACTTTCGTCATCTGCATAATCACGAATATAGTTAATCTTGAACGCACAATCACGAATAAGTTGCTTAACTTTATCTAATGCTGCCTGAGTTGTAGTTGTAGAATATTGTGGAAATAACGGAAATAGTGTTATTTTTTCACATGATTTTAAATTATTTAGTGCGGATTGTAAGCCCGGTTCACCATAGGTCATGGCTAATTCGCATTGTATATCCGGTAATGCTTGTTGTAATTGATTCATCAAGCGTTTACTGTAATGGAGTAATGGTGATTCCTCATTTATCCATATTTTTTGATAATGGTTAATGATGTAGGGAACGCGTTTAGGTAATACTAGGTATTTTAGTATTGGATACCAAATAAAAGCAGGAAGATCGACAACATGGCGATCGAGTAAAAACTCTGTTAAGTAAGAGCGAATTGCCTCTGGCGTTGCAGCGCTTGGTGTACCTAAATTAACAATTAATACTCCCTGTTTGTTTTTCATAGGTTATCCTTATATGGTTCAAGATAGTGATGGATAACCTTAAGTAGGCGATTTAGTGCTCCTTGGTTTCTTTTTAATACTTGATATGCATTTTCGCCGATTTGCTGACAACGATTGTCGTCATTCAATAAGCTGTTTACAGTTGAATAGAGTGAATCAGCTGTGCTGTCACATATCAACATACCATTAGCTTCAATTAACTGTTCACAAATCACTTTAAAGTTAAAAAAGTATTTACCGCTAATAATTGGAATATGGTGTAGTGCCGGTTCTAATGGATTGTGACCACCATGTTCAATTAAGCTACCGCCAACAAAAGCGATATTAGCTAAACCATAAAGTTCTAATAGTTCTCCCATGGTGTCGCCCAAAATCACTTGCGTCTGCTCAGTTGGGATTTGTTTCGTGCTTCGTTTGATATAATTTAACTTATTGTCGGAAATTAGTTCTTCAACAGTTTTAAAACGTTCTGGATGACGCGGAACTAAGATAAGTAATAAGTTAGAGTGATTTTTTAGTAGTCGTTGAAATGCTGATAAAATGATTTCATCTTCACCTGAATGTGTGCTCGCTGCTATAAGAACTGGTCGATTTAATTGCCATTGCTGTTTTAATTGCGCAAGACTTTGTTTATCAGTTAGTTCAATATCAAATTTAATACTACCGGTTACGGTTAAATGCTCTTTTGGCAAACCTAACGATAAAAATCGCTCTCCATCTTGTTCGTTTTGAGCGGCGACTGTGCTGATTTTAGTTAATAGTTTACTAATCGCTTTTCCTAATTTGTGATACCTATTGGCTGAACGTTCAGATAATCGCGCATTAGCAATAATTAATGGGATTTTTTTGTTATGGCATTGGCTAATTAAGTTTGGCCAAAGTTCGGTTTCCATGATTATGACTAATTTAGGTTTAACTGCTTTTAGAAAACGATGTATTGAACAGGGTAAATCATAAGGTAAATAGACATGGCTAACGCTATCTTTTAGTAGCGTCTTAACTTGTTTAGAGCCAGTAGGTGTCATTGTTGTAACGGTAATTGGTAACTGCGGATATTGTTTTTGAAGTGTTTTTATCAATGGAATTGCAGCGAGTGTTTCGCCGACAGATACCGCGTGAACTAAAATTCCACCTGATTTGACTTTATTTTTACAAAATCCATAGCGTTCTAACCAACGCTTACGATAATCTGGTGCTTTGCGACTGCGCCAAAGCAGTCTAAACCAGACAAGCGGTTGGATTAAATAAAGTAAAATCGTATATAAAATATTCATGATTACTCATTAGTTAGATTGAAAAAGTGTTGTCGGTAATAAAGTAATTCGGCGATTGAGTCGCGAATATCATCTAACGCTTGGTGAGAACTCTGTTTACTGATACCTTTTAATATTTCAGGTTTCCAGCGTCTGGCTAATTCTTTAATCGTACTGACATCTAAATAACGGTAATGAAAATACTTTTCTAGATTTGGCATATAATTAAACAGAAAACGTCGGTCTTGACCAATCGTATTACCACAGATTGGTGAACAGTTTTCGGGAACCCATTGTTTTAAAAACGCAAGAGTTTGTTGTTCAGCTTGTTGTTCGGTAACCGTACTTTGACGAACACGATCGATTAATCCAGACTTGCCATGCGTTTTTTGATTCCAATCATCCATAAGTGCAAGTTGTTCATCTGTTTGATGAATGGCAATGACTGGACCTTCAGCGAGAATATTTAAATTAGAATCAGTTACAATAGTTGCGATTTCGATAATGCGATCGCTATTTGGATTGAGGCCTGTCATCTCCAGATCAATCCATATCAGATTATTTGATAGAGTAGTCATAATTTGTGGTATAAATTTTCTTTTTAATGCTGAGTAGTGTAGCATAAGTACTAAACTGTTTGACCAAAAAAATTAGCAACCGTGGCAAAAAATCAACTTTCAAAAAATCAAAAAAGGCGTATGGCCGCTAAGCATCAACAACGTTTAGAAACTAAGATGGATGAAAATCTATCAAATTTCTCTGCGCCTCGTGAAGGGGTGGTGGTAAGTAGGTTTGGCAAATCAGCGGATGTTGAAGATAATGCTGGGATTATTTATCGATGTAGTATTCGCCGTACTTTACCGTCATTAGTGACGGGGGATAAAGTATTGTGGCGTGAGAGTTTGGAACCGAATACTAATGGTATTATTGAAGCAGTTCATCCTCGTCGTTCCGAGTTAGTACGGCCTGATTTTTATGATGGAGTTAAGCCTGTTGCAGCAAATGTCGATCAAATTGTTATTATTTCAGCCGTTTTACCTGAATTATCGTTTAATATCATCGATCGGTATTTAGTCGCTTGTGAGGCGACGAAAATTAAACCTATTATCGTATTGAATAAAATTGATTTACTTGATGAGCAAAAAAAACAAGAAATTGAGCAACAGTTTCTTATTTACACTAAAATTGGTTATCAGGTTTTATTTGTTTCATGTCAGTCACAACAAGGTATTGAACCTTTACAGAAGGTTTTAGATGGTAAAATTTCTATTTTAGTTGGTCAATCGGGTGTCGGTAAATCCAGTATCATCAATTTACTATTGCCTCACAACCAAGCTACGCTAACTGGTGAAGTATCTGAAATATCTGGGCTTGGCCAACATACCACAACTTCAACTCGGCTTTATCATTTACCAAATGGTGGGGATATTATTGATTCACCAGGAATTCGTGAGTTTGGTTTATGGCATTTAGAGCCAGAGCAAGTTATTGCTGGTTTTGTTGAATTTGATGATTATTTAGGAGGTTGCCAATTTCGTGATTGTAATCACTTAGATACACCGGGATGTTTACTCCAGAAAGCTGTTGCACAAGGCGCGATTGCACCATCAAGGTTAGATAATTATCATCGAATATTACAGTCAATGCGCGAAGTCAAAGCGAAAACCAATAAAAGTTATAAATAGTTGCTTTTGGTTAGAAGGTTTTATTTTTGAACTGTTGAGGCTTATTGCTCACAACATGACTTGTGAGCAATAAAATGAAATTTAAGATCTATGATTTTTTAGTGCAAAACCAATTGCAATATAAGCAAAGCCTTGGAAAACTAAATCTATACCTAAAAACATTCCTAATACCCAAACGCTATCATATGGCCAGCCTGCCATTAACATAAGTCCTAAAATGATGTTAATCACCCCAGAAAAGACGACCCATCCCCAACGAGGTATGTTGCGGTTGCTCATTGCAGCAAAAATTTGAGTAAATCCACTAATCGTCAATAATAAAGAAATTAATAATGTTAATGCGCTTGAGACCGCGATCGGTTGGAAAAACGACATAGCGCCAATGAAGATATATAAAATCCCCATGATTGCCCATAAAGCAGTTTGGCCAAATCCTTTGATGTTAAAAGAGTGGATTACTTGGATAATCCCTGCGATAAAAAGGAGTGAACCGATAAAATAAACAGAAAAAACGGTGGCTATGAATTGATACCCTAATGCCAAGCAACCGAGAATAATTAAAACTATACCAATAATAATAAACCAATTTGATTTTTGTTTAAAACTTTGAATAGTGTTTTCATTAGCTATCATATTTATTTCCTGTTGTTAATGTAATGTATTAAATGAACACCATCTTTCTGAGTTAATCTTGACTCATATGAAAAAGGGAAGTGTACATAGCTGATAAAAAATACTTAGTGAAAACTCGGACGATTTACTTTCACTAAGTATAATATTTAATCAATATAATAAAATCAATTTTGATATTAAATTTTATCTTTCAGTGCTTCATCTAAAGTTGAATAAAACATTAATTTATTTGATACAGGTACAATTCTCGCCCGAGCTAAGGTTTTTAATGGTTGGAATTGCAATTCGCAAATAGATAGATCAACTGACTCTGGTAATTCATCAATAAAATGGATAAGTGCATTTAAGCCTCCTGCATCTAGGATAGGTACCGCATCCCATTGTAAAACAATATGTTGATAACCATTGATTTTTTGGTATAACTCTAAAAAAGTCCGTTCAGCAGCCGCAAAGAATAATGGACCATTAATTCTTAGCACTAACGTCTTTTCATTGCTTTGGTTCAATTCGACCAAACGAGTCATACTAGCAATACGACGCATAAACAGTATTGAGGCTAATACAATTCCAAGCGTAATAGCGATTACCATGTCGAATAATACGGTAAGGGACATGCAAATAAGCATGATCATGATATCGTCTTTAGGTGCGCATTTAATAATGTAGATAACGCGTTGAATGGCACTCATATTCCATGCAACAATTAATAATAATGCTGCCATAGCTGATAATGGAATAAATGATAAAAGTGGGGCAAAACAGATAAGTGCCAATAATACGATTAATGAATGCAATACGGCGGCAATTGGCGATGTTGCGCCCGCTTTGACATTTGCCGCTGAACGCGCAATAGCCGCTGTTGCTGAAATGCCACCAAAAAATGGCGCAATGATATTTCCTAAACCTTGGCCAATCAGTTCGCTATTTGAATGATGTTTGGTATGGGTCATTTCATCTAATACAACTGCGCATAGTAGTGATTCAATCGCACATAACATAGCCATCGTTAATGAGATTGGAATTAAAGCCGTTATTGTTGACCAATTCCATGTGAAACTTGCATGTTCCCATGGTAAGATAAATTCTGGTAAAACAGGTGGAATACCATGACCAACAGTGTTATCGGCTAATGTATAAGTGAATCGTGAACCGATTGTTTCGATTTGATAGCCAAATTGATTGAATACTAACATGGTTAGTATGCCAGCAATTAAAGCCGGTAAATGGCCAGATATTTTTACTCGAAATTTTGGCCACATGATTAAAACAATCAGTGTAACTAAACCAACAAAGGTATCTGCGATATTAATGGTTGGAAAGGCTTTAACTAGTTCAATAACTTTATTAACATAATTTTCTGGCATGTGTTCTAGTGTTAAGCCAAAAAAATCTTTTATCTGCATGGTGGCGATGGTTATTGCAATACCAGAAGTAAAACCTAGCACCACTGGTAGAGGAATGTATTCGATTAATCGACCTAAACGAATTACACCCATCAATATTAAAAAAATGCCTGAAAGTAGAGTGGCAATTAATAGACCTGATAAGCCAAATTGTATGGAAACAGGATATAGAATGACCACAAACGCCGCAGTTGGGCCGGAAACACTAAAACGTGATCCTCCAGTGAGAGCTATCACGAAGCCTGCTATAATTGCGGTATAGAGGCCATGTTGAGGGGCAACACCACTTGCAATAGCTAAAGCCATAGCAAGCGGGATAGCAATAATGCCAACCGTTATTCCGGCAATTAAATCTTTAAGAAAACGAGTTGTGTTGTAAGGAGTATTTATGCATGCAGATATAAACGCACAGCTTATTTTAATACCAGAAAGGCCATATAATTTCATTATGTTTTAAAGCAGTTAAATGAGTTATAAAAAGTAGCTAATAAGATAATCTTTTTTTAAAAAATTGAAAGAGTATTCTAAAAATAATTGTATGATTTTCAGTTAAATTATGTGATTAATGGTATAAAATGCTTTAAAAGCACGCTCTTGTTATTTTGCTCTTATATTATTAGGTAGGAGTCATTATGTCTTTTATAAAACAATCTTTTTTTATCCAATTTTTAATCTTAGTCATCAGTTTACTGATGTTTTCACCATTAAGTTTTGCAGAAATGATAACATCAGGTTCAAAGACCGCGTATCAGTATGATAAACAACAGACTCCTGCACCAGATGGATATCAAGCATTTTATATTGATCATATTGGTCGGCATGGTTCACGTTATATTAGTAAACCTAAATATGAAGATATTGCTTATAACGTATTAATTTTAGCTGATAAAAATAATCAATTAACCGAAATGGGAAAATCATTATTAAGGCAAATTATTCGTATTAAAGCATTGAATAAAAATCATTATGGTCAGCTTACTGATCTTGGTCGAAAAGATATTAGTTTAATTAGTCAACGCATGTTAGCCAATAACCCAACGGTTTTTAAAGGACAAAAAATCGAAGTGATATCATCAACCTCACCAAGAGCTAAAGAAACAGCAGAAATTTTTATTAAAACATTTAAAAATAACTATTCTGATATCAATATTTATCAACAACCAGAAGATCAACAAACTCTATTACGTTTTTTTGAATATTCTCCGACTTATAAAGAATATAAAAAGAGTAAAAGTGTTAAAAATGCCTTAAAATCGCTAGAAAATTCGACTAAAACAGTAGAGATGAGTCAAAATGTTGCAAGTTTGATATTTACTCAAGGCTTTTGTAATGAGTTGAATAATGGGATTTCTTTACCTGAAAAATCTTCAATTAAAACAGCAGATTTTGTCATTGCAGTTTATCAATTTTACCAGGAGTTATTATCATTTTCTCCTGAAATTTTAGCTGATAACCATCTTGATTTTAGCCTTTATTTCACTAAAAATCAGTTATTATGGTTTGACACGGTAGTCACTTCTAAAAATTTTTTACAAATTGGTCCAGCGTTTGATGCGAATGGTATCCAGATTAAAATTGCTGCGCCATTATTGTTGGATATGTTAAAAACAGCTGATAAGGCAATAACTGATAAAAATATTGATGCTAATTTACGGTTTGCTCATGCTGAAACTATTTCGTCATTAGCAACATTGCTTGAACTTGAAGGCACTTATACTGCCGTTAACTCAGTCGCGGATTATCCATTCGTTTGGCAAGCAGAAAAAATTATTCCTATGGGCGCTAATATTCAATGGATTTTTTACCAAAGCAATCAACCCCATCAACCCATATTAATCAAAGTGATGTTAAATGAAAGAGAAGTGCATTTACCATTGAAAACCGATAATTATCCGTACTACCGTTGGGACGAGGTAAAACAGTTTTATGAAAATAAGCTGAGTAAACTAGGTTTTACTGATAATAACACATCTTTAGAATGGCTAAATAAAGTAAAATAATTTTTAAACTTGTAGCCAAAAAGTTACGGGTCCATCGTTAATAAGAGAAACCTGCATGTCAGAGGCAAATTGTCCAGTTTGTGTCTCAATTTGTTGCTGACATTGTCTAACAAAAAATTGATAAAGTTCATTAGCTTTATCGGGTGGAGCACCTTTAGTGAAACTTGGGCGCATACCTTTTTGAGTATCAGCGGCCAGGGTGAATTGAGAAACAACCAACAATTTTCCGTTTATTTGCTGAACATTGAGATTCATTTTGTCATTAGTATCACTGAAAATACGATAGCCGAGTACTTTTTTACTCAAGCGTATTGCTTTTTGCTCGTTGTCATCTTGTTCAACACCGAGTAAAACAAGTAATCCCTGATCGATTTGACCAATAATTTGATTATCAACAGAAACCGATGCTTGTTTTACACGTTGGATTAAGGCAATCATAATTTATATTATTCCAGTTAAGATTGGGGCTTTAATAGCGCTTTTTGTTGTTTATTATAGTCAGCGAGTGTTGCTGCAAATTCGGCGCCAAACAAAACAATACACCATGAGCAGTAGATCCAAACTAACATAATGGGAATTGAGGAAACTACCCCATAAATAAGTTGATAAGTCGGAAAAGAAGTAACATACAGCGCAAAAGCACGTTTACCAATTTCGAATAATATTGCTGCAACTAACGCACCAATTGCAGCTTCTTTAAATGGAATTGATTCAGTTGGAATAATGCTGTAGAGCAACCAAAATCCAACAACCGATATGATAAATGGTAAAGTACTTAGTAGGAGATCACCACTAGCAGCATTCGATAACCATTTTAGGGAAAATATATAAGAACTTACTGCAACACTTGAGCCAACTAAAATAGGACCTAATGTTAAAATTGTCCAATACATGGTTAAGTTATACATGAAGGAGCGTTTGCGTTTGGTTTGCCAGATACGGTTTAGTGCATTATTAATAGAATTAATAAGTAGTAATGATGTTACTATTAAACCGATAATTCCGATAAATGTCATTTTTTTTGTATTGGCAATAAATTGTTCTAGGTAATTTTGAATGGTGTCACTTGCAGTAGGGACAAGATTGCTATAAATGAGCTGTTTTAATGATTGGCTAACTTCATTAAACATAGGAAACGCAGAAAGTAAGGAAAACACAACAGTTATTAATGGGACTAATGCAAGTATTGTCGTATAAGCTAGTTCTGCCGAGGATGAGGTTAAACGATCATGATTTATACGAGACCATAACATTACCAAAAAGGTCTGTATATGCTTAAGTATATTCATAATATATCTTATTTAATTAGAAATAATACAGTTATTAATTCCATTCGTTTTTAAAGTGTTTAATGCTTTTTGCACATCACCTTTATTTGTATAAGGCCCAACGGTAACTCGATATAACTGCTGACTTAAAGATATGTTACCACTAATACCGGTCATTGCCAAAGATGCTTTTAATGTATCTGCATTAGTTTTATCTTTAAAAGCACCACATTGTAGTAACCATTTATTATTATCATTACTTGATGATAAAGTCGATGTGGTCGTGGTGTTATTCATAAAGCTATCTAATATTTGTTGCCGTTCACTTGCTGTTTTATTTGAGTTACTACTAGCATTTGGTGTTTCCAATTCTTTAAGGTAAGTCCAGCGTTCTTGTGGTTTTTCCGGCAGGGTTATTGCTGGAGATTCAGTTTTGACTTTTGGTTTTTCAACTGGTTTTTCAGAAGAATTGGTTGAAAGATAATATAGAATAGAAGAAAACAAAATAATAATGATGATTGCAAGGAATATCATTAAAGATGGGAATAATCGTGACTTATTTTTTTTAGCTTTTCCTTTTGATTGGCTCTTTTTTCTTACATAATCACGCTGAACCACAATACGCTCTCTTTTCTTTTATTCACATAAATTTAAATAATAGTATATAAATAAAAAAAGTGGCTTACACCACTTTTTTTCAATTTTCTTTAACTCTATTGTCAACAGATTAGAAAATTAAGCTAATGCTTTAATCTGTTTAATTAAATTCGCTTTATGACGTGCTGCTTTGTTTTTGTGGATTAGACCACGAGCCGCTTGACGGTCAACAACTGCTTGCATGTCTTTGAATGCTACTTCAGCTGTTTGTTTATCACCAGCTGCTACAGCTGCGTAAACTTTTTTAATATAAGTACGCATCATTGAACGGTTACTAGCATTATGTTTACGGCGTTTTTCGGACTGAACCGCACGCTTCTTAGCTGATTTGATATTAGCCAAAGTCAACTCCCAAGTTTAGATAAAAAATACATATTAATAAGGCGGGGAAATATGCCTGATTTTCTTTCTATTGTCAATGCTGTTACATAAAAAAATTTCCTATATAGTATAAATAACTAATTTCTACTAAATGTTTACTATATAACCGATAATGGATGTAACCTAAAAAGAAATTTTATGTTAGAATAGCAAAAATTTTATTGTTTTTATATTTAAAAGAGGAAGTCTCATGTCTATCATTAGAATGCAAGATCTTGATCTAAAAGGGAAACGTTTATTTATTCGCTCAGATCTTAATGTGCCGGTCAAAAATGGTAAGGTTACTTCTGATGCTCGAATTAAAGCATCATTACCGACTATTGAAGAAGCCATTAAAAAAGGCGCTAAAGTAATGGTTACTTCTCATATTGGCCGTCCTACTGAAGGCGAATATAACCCTGAGTTCTCTCTACAACCAGTGGTTGATTATTTAAAAGAACATGTTTCTTTCCCTGTTCGTCTAGTAAAAGATTATCTTAACGGTGTTGACGTTAAAGAAGGCGAACTAGTTGTTCTTGAAAACGTACGTTTTAATGTAGGCGAAGGTAAAGATGATGAAACTTTATCTAAAAAATATGCAGCACTTTGTGATATCTATGTAATGGATGCATTTGGTACTGCTCACCGTGCTCAAGCTTCAACTCATGGAGCTGGTAAATTTGCGCCAGTAGCTTGTGCAGGTCCATTATTAGCAGCTGAACTTGATGCTTTAGGTAAAGCGTTAGATAATCCAGCTCGTCCAATGGTTGCGATTGTAGCTGGTTCTAAAGTATCAACAAAATTGACTGTTCTTGATTCTTTATCAAAAATCGCTGACCAAATTATTGTTGGTGGTGGTATTGCAAATACATTTATCGCAGCTGAAGGCTATAATGTTGGTAAATCACTTTATGAAGCTGATTTAATTCCTGAAGCAAAAAAATTAATGGCTAATTGTCATATTCCAGTTCCTACTGATGTTCGTGTAGCAACTGAATTTAGTGAAACTGCAACAGCTACTGAAAAATCAGTTGCCGATGTAAAAGAGAATGAACAAATTCTTGATTTAGGTGATAAATCAGCTGAAGCATTAGCAGACATTATCAAAAAAGCCAAAACTATATTATGGAATGGCCCTGTTGGCGTATTTGAGTTCCCTAATTTCCGTCGTGGTACCGAGATTGTTGCTAAAGCAATTGCTGACAGCCAAGGTTTCTCAATCGCAGGTGGTGGTGATACATTAGCTGCAATTGATTTATTTGGTATTGAAGATAAAATCTCTTATATTTCAACTGGTGGTGGTGCCTTCCTAGAGTTTGTAGAAGGTAAAAAACTTCCTGCTGTTGCAATGCTAGAAGAGAGAGCAAAAGCGTAATAATTTTCTATATGAAGGATGAGCCAATCACTCATCCTTTAATTTTTATATAAATAAATCTATAGGTATTAAAATGGCTACAAAGATTTCTGATGTCGTTAAACCTGGTGTTGTAACCGGTGATGATGTTCAAAAAGTGTTTCAAGTTGCTCGTGAAAATAATTTTGCATTACCAGCTGTTAACTGTGTTGACACTAATACAATTAATTCAGTAATCGAAACTGCGGCTAAAGTTGGTTCTGCTGTTATCGTTCAATTCTCTAATGGTGGTGCTCAATTCATCGCAGGTAAAGGATTGAAATTAGATGGGCAAGAAACTGCTGTTTTAGGTGCAATTTCTGGCGCTAAACATGTTCACCTTATGGCTGAAAAATATGGTGTGCCAGTTATCGTTCATACCGACCACTGTGCTAAAAAACTTCTTCCATGGGTTGATGGATTACTTGACGCAGGTGAAGCTCACTTTGCTAAAACGGGTAAACCTCTATTCTCTTCTCACATGATCGATCTTTCAGAAGAATCTTTAAAAGATAATATTGATATTTGTTGTCAATATCTTGCTCGTATGTCAGCAATGAAAATGACATTAGAATTAGAGCTTGGTTGTACTGGTGGTGAAGAAGATGGTGTTGACAATAGCCATATGGATAGTTCAGCACTTTATACTCAACCTGAAGATGTTGCTTATGCTTATGAACGTTTAAGTGCAATTAGTCCACGTTTCACTATCGCAGCTTCATTCGGTAACGTTCATGGTGTTTATAAACCAGGTAATGTTAAATTAACGCCAAAAATTTTAGATAACTCTCAAAAATATGTATCTGAGAAATTCAATTTACCAGCTAAATCATTGAACTTTGTGTTCCATGGTGGTTCTGGTTCTACTCCTGAAGAAATTGCAGAAGCAGTAAGTTACGGTGTTGTTAAAATGAACATCGATACTGATACGCAATGGGCAAACTGGGCTGGTGTTTTAGAATATTACAAAGCAAATGAAGCTTACCTTCAAGGTCAATTAGGTAACCCTGAAGGCGTTGATGCTCCAAATAAAAAATATTATGATCCACGCGTATGGTTACGTAAAGGTCAAGAATCTTTAGTTGCTCGTTTAGAACTTGCATTTAAAGAACTTAATGCGATCGACGTACTTTAGTATCATTCATTATTATATAAAAGCAGGGTTATTCCTGCTTTTATTTTATCCGCTAATAAAAAGTCTTGCATTTTTGTATTAGTTGTAGGATAATTTCGCCCTCATTTAACTTAGGGGAGCTGTCTATTGATTAATAGAAGCGTTTGCACCCGAGAAAAAGGAAACTAAAATGGCAAAAAAAGTACAAGCCTACATCAAGTTGCAAGTTGCAGCTGGTGCAGCAAACCCTAGTCCACCAGTTGGTCCAGCACTTGGTCAACATGGTGTTAACATCATGGAATTCTGTAAAGCATTTAACGCTAAAACAGAAAGCATGGAAAAAGGTCTACCTATTCCTGTTGTTATTACAGTATATTCTGACCGTTCATTTACTTTTGTAACTAAGACTCCTCCTGCGGCTGTATTATTAAAGAAAGCAGCTAAAATCAAGTCTGGTTCTGGTGAGCCTAATAAGAAAAAAGTAGGTAAAGTAACAAGCGCTCAAATTCGTGAAATCGCTGAATTGAAAGCTGCTGATATGAATGGTGCAACTATTGAAACGATGATGCGTTCTATTGAAGGTACTGCTCGTTCAATGGGCTTGGAAGTGGAGGGTTAATTCATGGCTAAATTATCTAAGAAAGCTAAACTTATCCGCGAAAAAGTAAACGCGACTAAACAATATGAAATCAATGAAGCAATCGCTTTATTAAAAGAATTTGCTACTGCTAAATTTACTGAAAGCGTTGATGTTGCAGTTAATTTAGGTATTGATTCACGTAAATCAGATCAAAATGTGCGTGGTGCTATCGTTCTTCCTCACGGTACCGGACGTAGTGTACGTGTTGCTGTATTTACTCAAGGTGCAAACGCTGATGCCGCTAAAGAAGCTGGTGCTGAATTAGTTGGTATGGATGATCTAGCGGATCAAATCAAAAAAGGCGAAATGGACTTTGATGTTGTTATTGCATCTCCAGACGCAATGCGTGTTGTTGGTCAATTAGGTCAAATTTTAGGGCCACGTGGTTTAATGCCAAACCCTAAAGTTGGTACTGTAACACCTAATGTTGCTGAAGCAGTGAAAAACGCTAAAGCTGGTCAAATCCGTTACCGTAATGATAAAAATGGTATTATCCATACTACTATCGGTAAAGCTGATTTCGATGCAGATAAGCTTAAAGAGAATTTAGAAGCATTACTTGTTGCATTAAAACGTGCAAAACCAGCATCTTCAAAAGGTGTATTTGTGAAGAAAGTTAGTCTTTCTACTACAATGGGCGCTGGTGTTGCTATCGACCAAGCAACTTTAAATGCATCTGTTTAATTAATTGTTAAACAAAGAATCGGTTGGTGTCTGGCCTTAACCAGACCCCGTCCAAGACCGTAGGTGTAATTGATATTTAATTACTTAATCTTCCTACGTAGACGGTGACAGAACCTGATAAGATATAATACAGGCATTCTGCTCATCGTGATTGTGCTAACTACATTTGTAGTTAGTTTAAATAATTCTAGGCTTTGCCTAGTTTAATCCAGGAGCAATACCAATGGCACTAAATCTTCAAAATAAACAAGAAATTGTTGCTGAAGTTAATGAAATCGCCAAAGGTGCGCTATCTGCAGTTGTAGCTGACTCTCGTGGCGTAACTGTAGAAAACATGACTGCATTACGTAAATCTGCTCGTGAAGCTGGTGTTTATATGCGTGTTGTTCGTAACACCTTATTACGCCGTGTTGTTGAGGGAACTCAATACGAGTGCTTAAAAGATTCGTTTGTTGGTCCAACTCTAATTGCATTTTCAAATGAGCACCCAGGTGCTGCTGCGCGTATTTTTAAAGCGTTTGCAAAAGAAAATGATAATTTTGAGATTAAAGCCGCAGCCTTTGAAGGTGAGTTAATTACTGCAGCGAACATTGATCGCTTAGCAACATTACCTACTTATGAAGAAGCATTAGCTCGCTTGATGTCAACCATGAAAGAAGCCGCAGCTGGCAAATTGGTTCGTACTCTTGCAGCGGTTCGCGATCAAAAACAAGCTGCTTAATAGCTCTGTGATTGTGAATTTTATTAATTAAAAAAATGTAAATTTGGGAAACTATATTATGTCTATCACTAAAGAACAAATTTTAGATGCAGTTGCAGAAATGTCTGTAATGGATGTTGTTGAACTTGTATCAATGATGGAAGAAAAATTTGGCGTTTCTGCAGCAGCAGCTGTAGCAGTTGCAGCAGCTGGTCCAGCTGAATCAGCTGAAGAAAAATCTGAATTTGATGTAATCTTAAAAGATGTTGGCGCTAACAAAGTAGCTGTTATCAAAGCAGTTCGTGGTGCAACAGGCTTAGGCTTAAAAGAAGCAAAAGACCTTGTTGAATCAGCTCCAGCAACAGTTAAAGAAGGTGTTAGCAAAGCTGACGCAGATGAACTTAAAAAGGCACTTGAAGAATCTGGTGCAGTTGTCGAACTTAAGTAAGTTTATCAATAGCAAGCTAAACGGCTGGGGGTTTTATACCTCCAGCCTTTTTGCGCTGTAATAAGTCAAATAATTTTATTTGAAGATTATCAATAAAAAGTAATAAAGAAATAATATATTTATTAAGCCTAATCAATTGATATTTATAGATATTTTCGATGAGGTGTCAGGCGTTATCATTTCGTAGTACCCTGATGAATATTTAATCATGCTAAAATAGCAGATAAGCAAGTTGAGGAACTAATGGTTTACTCTTATACCGAGAAAAAACGAATTCGTAAGAATTTTGGTAAGCGTCCACAAGTCTTGGATATACCGTATCTTCTTTCTATTCAACTTGATTCGTTCCAGAAGTTTATTGAGCAAGACCCAGAAGGTCAATATGGCTTAGAAGCCGCATTCCGTTCAATATTTCCGATAAAAAGTTATAGTGGTAGCGCTGAGTTACAATACGTAAGCTTTAAAATGGGCGAACCTGTGTTTGATGTAAAAGAATGTCAAATCAGAGGGATCACTTACTCAGCACCATTGCGCGTTAAATTACGTTTAGTTATTTATGATAAAGATGCGCCAGAAGGAACAGTTAAAGATATTAAAGAGCAAGACGTCTATATGGGCGAAATCCCTTTAATGACGGACAATGGTACTTTTGTGATTAACGGTACTGAACGTGTTATCGTTTCACAATTACATCGTAGTCCAGGTGTGTTCTTTGACAGTGATAAAGGTAAAACGCACTCTTCTGGTAAAGTTTTATATAATGCTCGGATTATTCCTTATCGTGGCTCTTGGCTTGATTTCGAATTTGATCCAAAAGATAATCTTTTTGCTCGTATCGACCGTCGTCGTAAACTTCCAGCAACAATTATTTTACGTGCGTTAGGTTATGAAACTGAAGAAATTTTAGATATGTTCTTCGAAAAAACTATTTTCGAAGTAGGCAAATCAAAATTGAAAATGGAACTTGTGCCAGAGCGTTTACGTGGTGAAACAGCGCTATTTGATATCGAATCTAAAGGCAAAGTTTACGCAGAAAAAGGTCGTCGTATTACAGCTCGTCATATTCGTGAGCTTGAAAAAGATAAAGTAACTAAAATCGACGTTCCAGTTGAATATATTGTAAATAAAGTTTTAGCAAAAAATTATGTTGATGAAGAAACTGGTGAGGTTATTGCTTTTGCCAATACACCAATTTCTTTAGAACTATTACTTGAATTAACCAATGCTGGTTATAAGAAAATTGAAACATTATTCACTAATGATTTAGATCATGGACCATTTATTTCTGAAACATTAAATGTTGATTCAACACGTGATCGATTAGGTGCATTAGTTGAAATTTATCGAATGATGCGTCCAGGCGAGCCACCAACAAAAGAAGCAGCCGAAGCGTTATTTGATAATCTATTCTTCTCCGACGAACGTTATGACTTATCAGCGGTAGGTCGTATGAAGTTCAATCGTTCTTTAGGACGAGACGATATTGAAGGCGAAAGTGTCTTAACAAAAGCTGATATCGTTGATGTAATGAAGAAATTAATCAGCATCCGTAATGGTCATGGTGAAGTTGATGATATCGATCACTTAGGCAATCGTCGCATCCGTAGTGTTGGTGAAATGGCTGAAAACCAATTCCGTATTGGTTTAGTTCGTGTTGAACGAGCTGTAAAAGAGCGTCTATCTTTAGGTGATCTTGATTCATTAATGCCACAAGATATGATCAATGCTAAACCAATTTCAGCGGCAATTCGTGAGTTCTTTGGTTCTAGCCAATTATCTCAGTTTATGGATCAAAACAATCCATTATCTGAAATTACTCACAAACGTCGTATTTCTGCATTAGGTCCAGGTGGTTTAACTCGTGAACGTGCAGGCTTTGAAGTGCGTGACGTACATCCTACACATTATGGTCGTGTATGTCCGATTGAAACGCCGGAAGGTCCAAATATCGGTTTAATTAACTCATTAGCGGTTTATTCACGTACCAATGAGTATGGATTCTTAGAAACGCCATATCGTCGAGTGATTGACGGTGTTGTGACTGATGAGATTAACTATTTATCAGCAATCGATGAAAGTGAGTTTGTTATAGCTCAGGCTAACTCAAATCTTGATGACGATGGTCGCTTTAAAGAAGATTTAGTGACCTGCCGTTTAAATGGTGAATCTGGTTTATATAGCCCGGAACAAGTTCATTATATGGACGTATCAACACAACAAATCGTTTCTGTTGGTGCTTCATTAATCCCATTCCTTGAGCACGATGATGCGAACCGTGCCTTGATGGGTGCGAACATGCAACGTCAAGCTGTACCAACATTAAAAGCAGAAAAACCTTTTGTTGGTACTGGTATGGAACGTGCGGTTGCGGTTGACTCAGGTGTAACTGCGGTTGCTCGTCGTGGCGGTACAGTACAATATGTTGATGCTTCACGTATTGTTATTAACGTTAACGATGATGAAATGTATGCCGGTGAAACAGGTATTGATATTTACAACTTAACTAAATATACCCGTTCTAACCAAAATACTTGTATTAACCAAATTCCATGCGTGGAATTAGGTGAAAAAGTTGAGCGTGGTGATGTACTTGCAGACGGCCCATCAACGGATTTAGGTGAGTTAGCACTTGGTCAAAATATGCGCGTGGCATTTATGCCATGGAACGGTTATAACTTTGAGGATTCTATTTTAGTCTCTGAAAAAGTGGTACAAGATGATCGTTTCACTTCGATTCATATTCAAGAACTATCTTGTGTATCTCGTGATACTAAACTTGGTGCTGAAGAAATTACTGCTGATATTCCAAATGTGGGTGAAGCAGCACTTTCTAAACTTGATGAGTCTGGTATTGTTTATATCGGCGCTGAAGTAAAAGGTGGTGATATTCTTGTTGGTAAAGTAACGCCTAAAGGCGAAACGCAATTAACACCAGAAGAGAAATTACTACGTGCTATTTTCGGTGAAAAAGCATCTGATGTTAAAGATACTTCATTACGTGTACCAAATGGTGTTTCAGGTACGGTTATTGATGTTCAAGTCTTCACTCGTGATGGTGTACAAAAAGACAAACGTGCACTTGAAATTGAAGAGATGCAACTCAAGCAAGTAAGAAAAGACTTAACTGAAGAACTTAAAATTTTAGAAGCAGCATTGTTTGCTCGTATCCGTGATGTATTAATTTCTGGTGGTATTAAAGCAGACAAATTAGATGCTTTACCACGTGAAAAATGGTTAACCATTGGTATTTCTAATGAAAGTAAGCAAGCTCAATTAGAACAACTTGCTGAACAACATGATGAAATCAAAGCTGAATTTAATAAGAAGCTTGAAGCTAAACGAATGAAGATTACTCAAGGTGATGATTTACAACCTGGAGTTCTCAAAATTGTTAAAGTTTACTTAGCAGTTAAACGTCAAATTCAGCCTGGTGATAAGATGGCGGGTCGCCATGGTAACAAAGGGGTTATCTCTAAAATCAACCCAATTGAAGATATGCCATATGATGATAAAGGACGTCCAGTTGATATCGTATTGAATCCACTTGGTGTTCCGTCTCGTATGAACATCGGTCAGATTTTAGAAACTCACTTAGGTATGGCGGCAAAAGGTATTGGTCAGAAGATCGATGCAATGCTAAAAGAACAGCAAGAGTTAGCTAAATTACGTGATTTCATTCAGAAAGCTTATGACCTTGGTTTAGGGGCAGCACAGAAAGTCAATGTTGCTGAATTTACTGACCAAGAAGTGATGACATTGGCACAAAACTTACGTAATGGTATGCCACTTGCTACACCAGTGTTTGACGGTGCAAAAGAGCAAGAAATCAAGTCATTACTTGAGCTGGGTGATTTACCAACTTCAGGTCAAATTACATTGTTTGATGGTCGTACAGGTGAGCAATTTGAACGTCCAGTAACTGTAGGTTACATGTATATGCTGAAATTGAATCACTTAGTTGATGATAAGATGCATGCGCGTTCTACAGGTTCATATAGTCTGGTTACACAACAACCATTGGGTGGTAAAGCTCAATTTGGTGGTCAACGTTTCGGTGAGATGGAAGTATGGGCACTTGAAGCATATGGTGCTGCTTATACTCTACAAGAAATGTTAACTGTTAAATCAGATGATGTGAATGGTCGTACTAAGATGTATAAAAATATTGTAGATGGTGATCATCGTATGGAGCCTGCGATTCCAGAATCATTTAATGTATTATTAAAAGAGATTCGTTCGTTAGGTATTAATATCGAGTTAGATGAAGAGTAATCTTAACTAACTGAAATGATTTCTATTTATAGGGATAACTTATCAGCAATGATAAGTTATCTAATTGGTTTAACTCCATAGGAGTCAATTGTGAAAGACTTACTAAAGTTTCTAAAAGCACAAACTAAAACTGAAGATTTTGATGCTATCAAGATAGGCCTTGCTTCTCCTGATATGATTCGTTCATGGTCTTTTGGTGAAGTTAAAAAACCTGAAACAATTAACTATCGTACGTTCAAACCGGAACGTGACGGATTGTTTTGTGCACGTATTTTTGGACCAGTAAAAGATTATGAATGTTTATGTGGAAAATATAAACGTTTAAAACACCGTGGTGTAATTTGTGAAAAATGTGGTGTAGAAGTCACACAAGCTAAAGTACGTCGTGAGCGTATGGGGCATATTGAGCTCGCATCACCTACTGCACATATCTGGTTTTTAAAATCATTACCATCACGTATTGGTCTATTATTAGATATGCCACTTCGTGACATTGAACGTGTGCTTTATTTTGAATCATTTATGGTTCTTGACGGCGGAATGACAAACTTAGAACGCGGTCAAATTTTAACAGAAGAACAATATTTAGATGCGTTAGAAGAGTTTGGTGATGAATTCGATGCTCGTATGGGTGCCGAAGCAATTCAAGAATTATTACGTAATATCGATGTGCAAGCTGAATGTGAAGCACTACGTGATGAGCTTGAAACTACCAATTCTGAAACTAAGCGTAAAAAACTGACTAAACGTATTAAGATTATTGAAGCATTCATTCAATCAGAAAATAAACCAGAATGGATGATCTTAAACGTATTACCTGTGTTGCCACCCGATTTACGTCCATTAGTACCACTAGATGGCGGACGTTTTGCAACATCAGATTTGAACGATCTATATCGTCGAGTGATTAACCGTAATAATCGTTTAAAACGTTTATTAGATTTGGCAGCGCCAGATATTATCGTACGTAACGAAAAACGTATGTTACAAGAATCTGTTGACGCATTACTTGATAATGGTCGTCGTGGCCGTGCAATTACCGGTTCAAACAAACGTCCATTAAAATCACTTGCCGATATGATTAAAGGTAAGCAAGGTCGTTTCCGTCAAAACTTATTAGGTAAACGTGTTGACTACTCTGGTCGTTCAGTAATCACTGTAGGTCCATACTTACGATTACATCAATGTGGTTTACCGAAGAAAATGGCACTTGAACTATTCAAACCATTTATTTACGGTAAATTAGAGCGTCGTGGTTATGCAACTACCATTAAAGCAGCCAAGAAAATGGTTGAACGTGAAGATGCAATTGTTTGGGATATCTTAGATGAAGTTATCCGTGAGCATCCGGTATTACTAAACCGTGCACCAACACTTCACCGATTAGGTATTCAGGCATTTGAACCTATCCTAATTGAAGGTAAAGCGATTCAGTTACATCCATTAGTTTGTGCGGCATTCAATGCTGACTTCGATGGTGACCAAATGGCGGTTCATGTACCATTAACGTTAGAAGCGCAATTAGAAGCGCGTGCGTTAATGATGTCAACCAACAACATTCTTTCACCTGCGAGTGGTGAACCTATCATTGTTCCTTCTCAGGACGTGGTATTAGGTCTTTACTACATGACTCGTGATAAAGTTAATGCGAAAGGCGAAGGCATGATTTTAACCGGACCTAAAGAAGCAGAAAAACTGTATCGCTTAGGTCTTGTTGAGCTACATGCTAAAGTTAAAGTACGTATTACTGAAAGCCACCGTAATAGTATTGGTGAGTGGGAAGATACAACTTCTGTAGTTGATACTACAGTTGGTCGTGCTATCTTATGGTTAATTATGCCTAAAGGTATGAGCTTCTCTGTCATCAATCAACCACTTGGTAAAAAGGCGATTTCACGAATTTTAAATATTTGTTATCGCCAATTAGGCATGAAAGAAACTGTTATCTTGGCTGACCAAGTAATGTATACCGGATTTGCTTATGCAGCACGTTCTGGTGTATCGGTTGGTATTGATGATATGGAAATTCCAGCTAAAAAATTACAAATCATCAATGAAGCTGAAATTGAAGTTGCTGAAATTCAAGAACAGTTCCAATCAGGTTTAGTTACCGCTGGTGAACGCTATAACAAAGTTATCGATATCTGGGCAGCAGCCAATGAACGTGTTGCTAAAGCGATGATGGATAACTTATCGACTGAAAAAGTGATCAATCATGAAGGTAAAGAAGAAGTTCAATCTTCATTTAACAGCATCTATATGATGGCCGATTCTGGTGCGCGGGGTTCTGCAGCTCAGATTCGTCAGTTAGCTGGTATGCGTGGATTGATGGCAAAACCGGATGGTTCAATCATCGAAACACCAATTACGGCAAACTTCCGTGAAGGGTTAAACGTTCTTCAGTACTTTATCTCGACCCATGGTGCGCGTAAAGGTCTTGCCGATACCGCATTAAAAACTGCGAACTCAGGTTACTTAACTCGCCGTTTAGTTGACGTAGCTCAAGATCTAGTCGTTATTGAAGATGACTGTGGCACGTTAGAAGGCGTAGTGATGACACCAGTTATCGAAGGTGGAGATGTTAAAGAGCCACTTCGTGAACGTGTATTAGGTCGTGTAACCGCGGAAGATGTATTGAAACCAGGTAGTGCGGATATTTTAATTCCTCGTAATACACTACTTGATGAAAACTATTGTGATTTACTTGAAGAAGAATCTGTAGATAGCGTTAAAGTTCGTTCAGTTGTTTCGTGTGATACTGACTTTGGTGTTTGTGCGAAATGTTATGGTCGTGACTTAGCCCGTGGTCACCTAGTAAATAAAGGTGAAGCAATCGGTGTTATCGCTGCTCAATCAATCGGTGAGCCAGGTACACAGTTAACCATGCGTACGTTCCATATCGGTGGTGCGGCATCACGAGCAGCAGCAGAATCAAGTGTTCAAGTTAAAAACAAAGGTAGCATCAAATTATCTAATGCTAAATTTGTAACTAACCCAGATAAGAAACTGGTTATTACATCTCGTAATGCTGAATTAACGATTATCGATGAATTAGGTCGAATGAAAGAAACTTATAAAGTTCCTTATGGTTCGATTCTAACTAAAGGTAATGGTGCAGCGGTTGATGCCGGTGAAACAGTTGCTAACTGGGATCCACATACCATGCCAGTTATCTCTGAAGCGAAAGGCTTTGTTAAATTTGTTGATATGGTTGATGGTCAAACTATCACCCGTCAAACCGACGAATTAACAGGTTTATCATCAATTGTTATTTTAGATGTCGCTGAACGAACAGGTGTTGGTAAAGATTTACGTCCAGCAATCAAGATTGTTGATGCTAAAGGTAAAGATATTTATGTTGCAGGTACAGAGATGCTTGCTCAATATTTCTTACCAGGTAAAGCATTAGTACAATTAGAAGATGGTGCTGAAATCAATGTGGGTGATACACTTGCACGTATTCCACAAGCATCGGTTGGTACTAAAGATATTACCGGTGGTTTACCACGCGTTGCTGACTTATTTGAAGCACGTAAACCTAAAGAGCCAGCAATTCTTGCTGAAATCGATGGTATTATCTCGTTTGGTAAAGAAACCAAAGGTAAACGTCGCTTAATTATCACTCCACTAGATGGTAGTGATCCATATGAAGAGATGATTCCAAAATGGCGTCAACTCAACGTATTTGAAGGCGAACAAGTTGGACGTGGTGATGTGATTTCTGACGGTCCAGAATCTGCACATGACATTTTACGTTTACGTGGTGTTAATGCAGTGACACGTTACATCGTTAACGAAGTTCAAGAAGTTTATCGCTTACAAGGTGTAAAAATCAATGATAAACATATTGAAGTTATTGTTCGTCAGATGTTACGTAAAGCGACAGTTATTCATCCGGGTGGTTCTCGTTTACTTGACGGCGAACAACTTGAAGTTTCACGCTTGAAGATTATTAATCGTGAGCTTGAGGCACAAGGTAAAGAGCCAATTGTTTACTTGCATGATCTGCTTGGTATTACTAAAGCATCACTTACTACTGAATCATTTATTTCTGCGGCATCGTTCCAAGAAACGACTCGCGTCTTAACTGAAGCAGCAGTTGCTGGTAAAAATGATGAGCTTCGTGGCTTGAAAGAAAACGTTATTGTTGGTCGCTTAATTCCAGCTGGTACTGGTTATGCTTATCATAAAGAACGTTTGCGTAAACGTACAATGCCTATTGATGATGAAATTCAACCAACTGTTTCAGCTGAAGAAGCAACAGCTAACTTAGCAGAATTACTCAATTCTGCAGAAGAAAATCAATAGTCAGTAGGACTAAGTTATTAAAATAGCACGTGTAAGCACGTGCTATTTTTTTATGTGTATTTAAAAAAAGGAGTTTTGATATGTATATTGTCATGAACCGATTTAAAGTAAAACGAGGTAGTGAAGAGGCTTTTATTGAAATATGGCGTAATCGAGATACCCATTTAAAAGAAATGAAAGGCTTTAATCGTTTTTATTTTTTGAAGGGGAAAACCGAGGAAAATTATACGTTATTTTCATCATTTGCTGAGTGGGAATCAAAAGCCGATTTCGACGCTTGGGTAAACTCAGAACAATTCAAACATACTCATCGTAATACCGGAAATAGACCAAATAATAACGATATTTACTATGAGCCAGCACAGTTAGAATGCTTTGAAAGTGTATTATAAATAATTATCAAATAATAAACCGCTTATTATAAATTGGTAAAATCTACCTAAATCATCATTAATAAAAGTTTTATGATCAAGAATAAAAATAAGCGGTATATTTTTTATGCGTAAATTAGGATTATACATAGCATGCATTATAAAAATGGCTATAATAATATTGAGTAAATTATCTTAAACGGTGTGGATTAAGCCGACATTAATTTGCAATATAGCCAATTCAATATAAGTGAGTCCACAGATTGATAACTTACATTCCTTGTTTTTTTCAGAGCTTGTTCTTTTTATCGAAATATCGGTATAAATTTGTTAGTGAGATTTAAACTTGAGGTATAAATAAGTGTTTAAAAATCGCAGATAGCTTATTTTAATTCTATTTTTTGATGTATTCATTTGTTAAGCTATCCATAAATTCAACTATTTATAGGAATATACAATGAAATCAAAATTTCTATTATGTGTTTTGGTATTAATTATTGTTGGAGCATTTTTTTGTTTTAGTCGATACAATGATATCCAAACCCGTGACGAAGGTGTAGCAGCTGCATGGTCAGAAGTTGTCAATCAATATAAGCGTCGGGCTGATTTAACTCCAAGTTTAGTTAATACGGTTAAAGGTTATACTACACACGAAAAAGAAGTATTAACTCAAGTGACCGAAGCAAGAAGTAAAGTTGGCTCAATTCAAATTAATGCTGATCAGCTAACCGATCCGGCTTTATTTGCTAAATTCCAACAAGCGCAATCAGAATTAAGTACTGCCTTAAGTCACTTAATTGCTGTCAGTGAAAACTATCCGGATCTTAAAGCCAGTTCACTTTTTCAGGATCTTATGAGCCAGTTAGAAGGCACTGAAAATCGCATCGCAGTTGCCCGAGGACGATATATACAAGCAGTTCAATCGTTTAATATTTATATCCGAAAAATACCAAATAAGTGGATTGCTGGCTTTATAGGTGTAGAACCTAAACAGCAATTTACGGTTGATAATGAAAAAGAAATTTCAAATGCGCCCGCAGTTAACTTTCAATAAATATAATTGTCAAAAAATATTGAGCGTTAAGTTTTCTGTTAATCAACAGTTGGTATCGAACAACTGAAATTCTCTTCCTTTAAGATCGAGTTATGACCATACCTTAACTCGATCACATAGAAATATTGTACAATAAAGCTCTATTGAGTTACCCCAATATAAGACAAATAGTGCCAAATTTCTATGGCAGCAAAACACGATAAAAAAAGCAACTGTTAATAGCAAAATTGTTATCTGGCTATATAATAGTCATTTCTACCTATTGATGTCTTATACTACTTAAACCTAAAATAGAGTCAATTAGCTTTTGATATGCGTTTTTTAAAAGTAATAATATTATTCTATTGCAGGTCATTTTGGTCAAAATATAATGAAAAAATATGTTTTCTTTAGTATGTTGTTAATGCTTAGTTGGTTTAGTTATGGTTTGACTGAAATTCCTGCTTTTAATAACCATATTATCGATACAACCAATACTTTAAGTGCATCGCAAGTCAAGTCTTTAGAATCATGCCTAATTCAATTTGAACACTCGAAAACTGATGGGGCGCAAATAGCGGTTTTGATGATCGCAAAACTCGACAACGAAACCATAGAGCAGTACGCGCAGAGAGTTTTTAACCAATGGAAAATTGGAAGAAAAGGGCTGGATAATGGTATTTTATTGTTAGTAGTAAAAGACGACCGACAGATGCGTATTGAAGTGGGGTATGGGCTTGAAGGCATTGTAACTGATTTAGTTGCTAGCCACATCATTCGGGAACAGTTAGCCCCACAATTTAAGCAAAATAATTATTATCAAGGTATTAATGATGCAATTTCGGTATTAAAAGATGTCACAATAGGTAATGAAATTCATCCAGATAAACAAACCCAGAATAATCATAGAATTGGGTTAAGTGAAATGTTAGATATGTTGTTTAACTGGATTATTCAACAAAGCTGGAAAGTGTTTTCCTTTTTTGTTTGTTTAGCCTTCACGGTTAAATTCGAAAAAAATGTATTTAAACGCATTATCATCACATCACTATCAAATAGTTTATTTATCCTAATTGTAACTTGGTGTGTTCATGGTTTTGGTTACTTATATCTAATCGATGTCGTTTTTATTTTTGGTATAAATTATGTAGTTGCTAACTTGTTATTCATCGCTATCAGTTTTAAAAACGGCACTAGAAGAAGTCGTAGCGGGAGTGGCAGTAGTAGCCGATCTTCATATAGCCATTCGAGTAGTAGTTCCCGATCCGGCGGAGGCGGCGGCCGCAGTGGTGGTGGCGGTGCATCTGGTCGTTGGTAATGAGATGAACAAAGATAATACTCATTAAGTTTTAATAGTAAGATTATGATTCGGCTATATACTAGTTCTAGTTAACCAATGATATCTTGTCTAAACGCTTTATTAAATGGATCGCAATTAAATGTTTGTTGTAAAAAGTAAAATTTTATTTAGCGTTGTTAATCATAAGGCAAAAAATACAATGAAAAGATATTTTCTAAGTAGTTTATTGTTAATATTCAGTTGGTTTTGTTATGGGCTAACTGACATCCCGGAATTTGCACATCGTGTTATCGACACGACTCATACTTTAACCGATTCTCAAAAAGAGTCATTAGAATCAAGCCTAATTGGCTTTGAAAAGCCTCGAACAGATGGTGCCCAGATAGCAGTTTTAATGATTCCCAAACTGGATGATGAAACGGTAGAACAATACGCAGATAGAGTCTTTATTCAATGGAAAATCGGTCGAAAAGGACAAGACAATGGTATTTTATTGCTTATTGTAAAAGACGATAAACTCATGCGAATTGAGGTTGGCTATGGGCTTGAAGGAACTATTACCGACTTAGTGGCCAGTAAAATCATTCGTGAGCAATTAGCACCACAATTTCGACAAAATAACTATTATCAGGGTATTGATAATGCCTTATCTGTGCTGAAACAAAAAATCGATAATCCTGCCCCGAATTGTGAAGATAATGAACAAGGCCTTAGGATTGAACAGTTATTTACAGAAAACTTCGCTTATTATGCGCTGGTGTCATTCGTTATTTGTTTTATACTTGCCAAATTATTGTATCGTAAAGATAAAACCAAACAATGTTTTCGTACTGGTTTATTTAACGCATTATCTGTTGCTGGATACACTCTTTGGCATGTGGAATATATACTTGAGATAGCATTTTTTCTGTTTGTTATAATGTTTGTCGTATTTTTTTTCAGCCTTCTGGTTAGCAACTTTTTAACTCCTGGAGCTGGCGGAGGAGGAAATAGTCACGGAGGAAGTGACGATTTTGGTGATTCTAGCGGTGGTTTTAGCGATAGCGGCGACTTTAGCGGCGGCGGTGGAGGTTCTAGCGGTGGAGGTGGTGCCTCCGGTAGCTGGTAATTTTTAATAAAACGATCTTGGTTATATATCTTCTCCACAAAATTCAGCTTTAACATAAAAACCCAGGTCACCATAAAAAAAGTTGAGGAACGGGGTTTTTTAATATTAATTTAGGGTGTTAATGACGTTTTTAATCGTTTTTAATGATTAAGTTTAAAATCAATTTACTCAATTACTTGTCCAACACGACAATCCTTGTTAGTTACAGAGCTCACTCATCATGACAATAAATTTCCTTTTGCAATAGGAAAAAGTCTCTCTCCACATTGATTGTTATTTCATTTAGGCTAAGTCATCTTATAAATAAACAAGAGAATAATAATGACTATGCCACAATTCCGAATGGTCGAAGATGATTTAGATCCCGAAGTTGTTACTGAGCAAACGATAAAAATCATTAATCATTGGTTAGCTGAGCATCAAATCACTCAAAATGATGTGCAAAAAGCGATGCTGTTATCACATGTTAAAGCGATGGTAGAAAGAGCAAAAACTTTAGAAAAACTCCCCGAAGTCGATCCCACTATATTTGATGAATTATCAGAGCAAGCTTTAGCTCTTTCGCGTAAAACAGTAGAACTATTCAATAATCTTCCAATGGAAGAGGTTTATTTATTGGCTGTTCATTATGAGGTGGCCATGGCCAACTAAACAAGTTACTAGATATAAAAAACGATAATTAATAGGAGAACAATTATGGCTGAAGTAGTCATCGTAATCGGCGATAGAATGGGAAAAGGACAAAAAATTGCAGAAGGAATCAATTCTATTGATGGATGTCGCGCAATTGTTATACCAGGTATGGCCGCCGATATGAAATTAGGTGATGTGATGAATCAAGAAAATGCGGATTTAGGGCTTTCGTTTTGTGGAAGTGGTGGCGCGGGTGCGATAACAGCCCAAAATAAGTATGGTTATTCACAACGACATGGTATGCGTTCGATTGAAGAAGGTGAAACTGCGATTAATGATGGTTGTAAAGTGCTTGGTTTTGGTTTTATGGATACGGTAGAGCTTGGTCAGCGTATCGCCCAAGCATTTTTAAAAAAATACCCTCGTTCTTAAATAGGTTTGAAATATGAAAAAAACTGAGCAGATACAAGTAAGAGTAACCGGGCAAGGGGATTCAAAGCAGCGTGCATTTGCCATAGCCTTAAGTCAAGTGCAGAAACAGGTGCTTAAAAATACGAATAATGTAATGTTACGAATTGAACCCCTAGATATTAGTGTTGTTTCTGCTACAGAAAAGATAACTACAGAACGTTTTTTATTTATCTTTTTACCTAGAAAAAAAGCATTTTATGACATCACTCTTGATGTATCAGTAAATGTTACGTTTATCGATCTAAGCGATATTAAATTTATCTCTAAATAACGTAAAAGGAAAGTCATGGAAATTCTAATTATAGCGTTAAAGTCTATTGTAATTGGTGGACTGTGTGGATTTGGAGTAGGAGCGGGTGCCGCTCGAATGTTTCATGCTCCAACCTATCAAGGTATGGGGGCATTTCGTACCCTAGGTGAGCTCAATTCATGTGAGGGTGATCCAGCTGCTCACTTTTCATTTGGTTTAGGATTCTTTTTTAATGCATGGGCTTCATCAGTTGCTGCGGGTTCATTCACGCAAGATGTTGATCATCGTATTATCCCGAACTGGGGAGCTGCATTATTGATGATAAAGAACCGAAATTTAGCTCAAACGCTACATGATCCTAAGAAAATGGCGTTTGCTTGCGCATTTATCGGTGTGATTGTTGTGTTATTTTTAAATACAACGACATCAGTTATTCCTGATTCATTAAAAATTACGGCAACAAAAGTCCTAGTTCCAGCTGCGAATTTGCTTGTGGCTACAGTGATGCCAGTTATTTTCTGGTTAGCTGCCTTAGATGCTGGTCGAAGAAGTGGTTTTTGGGGCACATTGTTTGGTGGCCTTGCCCAATTAATTATGGGTAATGCAGTGCCAGGATTAGTTCTGGGAATCTTGATTGGCAAAGGTGTAGATGACAGTGGTTGGAATCGAGTAATGAAAATCATGCTTGTTGCAGTAATCATCTTATTTGTCATGAGCGGATATTTCCGTGGTTTTGATATGAAGATGATAAATTCATTTCGAGATGGTTTGTCTTATTGGTTTAAATAATATAGGGAACAACACATTATGAATACTCAAACAACCATTAATAAAAGTTTTTGGTATGCAGATTGGTCTTTCCCTATTCTTTGTGGATTACTCTCTGCTGGTATTTTTGCTGGGACGCATACTTTCTATGTATATGGTATTGGCGCTTTTAATGAAATTGCCTTTGTTGCAATGCTTAAATCAGGAATGACAACGGGCGACTATGGCGCTGTAGCAGCTTTTGGGGCGAGCTTTTTATTTGCACGTGTTATTGAAGGATCGCTAGTTGGTATCCTTGATATCGGCGGTGCACTACAAACCGGTATTGGTTTAGGGGTACCTGCGCTGTTATTAGCTGGTGGCTATACATTGCCAATTGAGAATTTTTTTGTGGCATTAGTAACAGGTTTAATTCTCGGTTTAGCAATAGGCTTAATTATCATCCTGATACGTAAATTTACCGTTAACAGTGGCGGTGGCTCAACCTTTGGGGCTGATGTCATGATGGGCGCGGGGAATGCTTCAGGTAGATTTCTTGGTCCAATGATTATTTTATCAGCTATGGTTGCTTCTATTCCAATCGGTATAGGTTCACTGCTTGGTGCACTACTATTTTATGTGTGGAAAAAGCCTATTACGGGTGGTGCAATCTTGGGTGCCATGATCTTTGGTGGTATCTTCCCAATTATATAACGTCATGTTCCCCTCTATTTATAACATGGTGGAGGGGTTGGATTAAATTATGTATGACTTAATTATAAAAAATGCCAAACTTATTAATGATTCAGTAACTGATATCGCTATTAACCATGGCAAAATTGTTGAAATTGGCAAGGATATAACAGCCCCATCTGAACAGGTGTTGGATCTAAAAAGTCAACACTATATCAGTGCTGGTTGGATCGATTCTCACACTCACTGCTTTGCGCGCTCACCTATATATCATGATGAACCCGATCTAATTGGTGTTAAGGCTGGGGTGACGACAGTTGTTGACGCCGGCAGTGTTGGTGCCCTAGATATTGATGAGTTTTATGATTTAGCTATGCAAGCTAAGACTCATGTTTATTCTTTTTTAAATATCTCAAAAATTGGCTTAATAAGGCAAAATGAGCTTGCTGATATGCAAGATGTTGATGTTGCGTTATTTGACAAATCACTCGCTAAATATCCTCATTTTATTATTGGAATAAAAGTTAGGATGAGCCGTAGCGTTGTTGGTGACAATGGTATTTTACCATTAATCAAAGCGAAAGAGATGCAGAAAAAGACTGGTTTACCACTGATGATTCATGTTGGTAATAATCCTCCTGAACTTGATGAAATTGCAGATTTATTAACTAAAGGCGACATTATTACTCACTGTTTTAATGGTAAACCAAATCAAATATTCGATAAACAAAATAATCTGCGAGATTCAATTAAACGCGCTATTGAGCGTGGCGTCATTTTAGATATTGGTCATGGCGGTGAAAGTTTTAGTTTTGCTGTTGCCGAGCGCGCTAAATGTTTAGATGTTTATCCTAACACTATCAGTTCTGATATTTATTCTAAAAATCGCTTACAAGGCCCAGTATTTAGCTTGGCTAATGTCATGAGTAAATTTATTTGTTTAGGTTATAGCAAAACTAGAATTATAGATAGTGTGACGAAAAATGCGGCACAAATATTGCATTTAAAAAACAAAGGAGAAATAGCAATTGGCTATGATGCTGATTTGACTATTTTTGATGTAAGAAAGCAGACTGTTTTGTTTACTGATTCAGAAGGTGATGTGCGTGAATGTCATGAGCAGTTTGTTCCTTTGGCTTCTATCGTTAATAATATTATTGAAATAATACAAGAAGGTAGTGAAAATGAGCTCAGAATCTCAAACTGAAAAAGAAATATACAGTAAATACCATTTGAAAAAAGTGATTAATGCTTCCGGGCGAATGACTATTTTAGGTGTATCAACCCCTAGAGCAGAAGTGGTTGATACCGTATCTCATGGTTTGAATGAATATTTTGAAATAAAAGATCTTGTTGATAAAACAGGTCAATACATTGCTAAATTACTTAATGTAGAAAATGCTGTAGTTGTGTCCTGTGCTTCTGCTGGAATTGCGCAAGCTGTCGCGGGTTTAATTGTTAAAGATGATCGTGATCTGCTATTTAATCTCCATAGTTCAGATAAATATGTACCTCGTGAAATTATCGTTCCCAAAGGACATAACGTTAATTTTGGTGCTCCTATCGGTACGATGGTGTCTTTGGGTGGTGGGATTGTCGTTGAGGCGGGGTATGCGAATGAGTGTAAACCAGAGCATATTGAATCACTAATTAATCCTGATACTACAGCTATTTTATATGTTAAATCACACCATTGCGTGCAAAAAAGTATGTTATCCGTAGCTCAAACCGCCACGATTGCCAAAAAATATAATATTCCATTAATTGTTGATGCTGCTGCAGAAGAGGATTTGCAAGCCTATTATCAACAAGGTGCGGATTTAGTTATCTATAGTGGTGCAAAAGCAATTGAAGGGCCGACTAGTGGATTAGTCATTGGTCGTCATCAAGCAATTGAGTGGCTTAAACTTCAGTCTCAAGGTATTGGAAGACCAATGAAAGTGGGGAAAGAAGGTATTTTAGGTTTAACAAAGGCTATTGAATTATATATTAATGATCCAAAACAAGAAACTGGACAAGAAATGGTTTCTAAAATGACACCATTTATTGAAAAATTAAATTCAATTGATGGCATATCAGCAAAAGTTGTTTGGGATGGTGCAGGGCGCGATATTGCTCGAGCCGAAATATCATTTGATTCAAAAGTTATTGGTAAAACCGCAATTGAAATGATTGAGCTGATGAAGCAAGGTGAAGTTGCAGTCTATTTTAGGGAATATAAGGCCAATGAAGGCAAAGTAGATGCAGATGTTCGCAGTGTCACTGCCGAACAGCTTGATATTATCTATAACAAAATTAAAAAAATTATCCAAGGAGTAAAATAATGCAATTAACACCAAATTATTTTAATGACCGTGTCTGTTTGAATGTACTAGCCAATTCAATTGATAATGCGCGTGCTATTTATGAAGCCGCTCAAACTTATGTTGTTGTTGGCGTCTTATCAAAAAACTATCCAGATAATGATCAAGCAATCACTGATATGAAAAAATATGCTTTAGCCATTGATAATGCAATTTCAGTTGGCCTTGGCGCGGGTGATCCAAATCAATCTAACATGGTGTCTGAAATATCAGCCGTTCTTCAGCCTCAACATGTCAATCAAGTTTTTACTGGAGTAGGAACAAGTCGCGCTTTGTTAGGGCAAAAAGAAACTGTAATCAATGGACTTGTATCACCAACAGGTAAAGTGGGCTTAGTTAATATCGCAACCGGACCATTAAGTTCAAAATCACCCGCTGCAATCGTACCTGTTGAAACCGCTATTGCGTTATTAAAAGATATGGGAGGGAGCTCTATAAAATATTTTCCTATGGGTGGTTTAAAACATGTAGATGAATATGAATATGTAGCTAAATGCTGTGCTGAATATGATTTTTATCTAGAACCTACAGGGGGAATAGATTTAGACAATTATGAAGCCATTTTGAAAATTGCTTTAGATGCAGGTGTAAAAAAAGTGATTCCACATATTTATACGTCAATTATTGATAAAGAAACTGGTGCGACAAGAACTGAAGATGTTAAACAACTTTTAGCTATTACGCAAAAATTAGCAGGATGAGTAATGGCATCTAAATTGCTATTCCCTTATCAACGATTAGCTTATATTTTTGATACGATAAAAAATGAATTGCTACCTCAAAAAGAGCTAGCAAATCGTTTTTCAGTATCGATAAGAACTATTCGTTCGGATATTTCTGCTTTAAATGATGTGTTACAAACTTATGGTGCGCAGGTTGATTATATTAAAAATATTGGTTATCGCCTTGTAATAGTTGATTCTAACCTTTATGCAACAATACCCATCGTTCAGCAAATTGAACGGGTTCCTCGCACTAATAAAGAACGTGTTTCCGCCTTACTTATTGCATTTTTAACACAATCTAAATCTGTAAAATTGGATGATATTGCTGGTGAATGGTTTTTAAGCCGTAATACATTGCAAAATGATGTTATTGAAGTTAAGCAGTATTTAGACAAATACCATTTATCGCTCGATAATCGTCCTTATTCTGGTATGCGATTAGTCGGAGAGGAATCAGCTATCCGAGCTTGTTTAACTGATATTTTATGGCGACACCATATAACGGGCGATACTATCAATGTTAATCGTTTAATACAGGCAATATTGCCTGATATTGATTTAGAGTATCTTGAAAGCCTATTACAAGACCAGTTTGAACGCTTTGAATTGAAATTAACTTCGGAAGGGCAAGGGTATTTGCTCTATTGTTGTGCAGTCTCGATAACTAGAATTACGCAAGGTCATGAATTATTGGACTATCAAGTGGATCATATTGATTCTACAGTAATTGGAGCTGCACGAGAGGTCTCTGAAGGCTTTTCTTATTTTTTAGGCAGTGCACTTTCAGATGCTGAATTTAATTATTTATGTGTGCAGATTATGTCGCGCACTATTATGCAATCACCTAATCAAGCTAAAAGCCTAGAGTTATTTGAACATATCTTGTCTTATATCAATGATTCTTATCACTATAATTTGAAAGATGACATGAAACTTCGCCAAGATATGTTAATCCATATTTCATCGATGCTATCTCGGATCAAGTATAAAATTCATACTTCCAATCCATTACTACATGAAATTAAGCAATATTACCCTTTTGCCTATGATATTACTTTATCAGCATTAGCGAATATTCATAAATTTACTGATGTTAAAATGACTGAAGATGAAATTAGTTATTTAGCAATTCATATAGGCGTCGCATTAGAGCGTAACTATAGTGCTGGATATGAAAGATTAGTGCAAATTTTACTCGTTAGTGAATTAGGTAATGCCACCTTGCGTATGATTGAATCAAAGATTAAACGAGATTTCCCTCATATTTTAATTAAACGAACGCTTTCTTATCGAGAATACGAGCAGTTAACTCATATTGAGGAAGATTTTGTTGTCTCTACCGTTCGCTTGACCGAAAAAGATAAGCAAATAGTAAAAATAGCGCCATTTCCAACACCTTATCAACTTGAACAATTAGGGCGATTGTCTATGGTAGATCGTACAATGCCATATATTATTGAGCGCTTTTTTAATGAAAAGTTTTTCCTAATTATTGATAGGCCAATGACACAAAATGAACTGTTTCAGATAATTTGTCAGCGCCTTGAGAAATCAGGATATGTTGGATCAGATTTTCATCCATCGGTGGTGGAGCGAGAGAATATTGTATCAACCTTAATTGGTGAAAATATTGCTATTCCCCATTCAGTAGGGTTGTTGGCTAAAAAGACAGTGGTAACAACTATTTTGGCTCCTCAAGGTATTGAATGGAATAAAAATGAGATTGCGCATGTCATTTTCTTATTAGCAATCAGTAAAGATGAATATGAAGATGCAATGCGAATCTATAATTTAGTGGTTAATTTTGTTAAAGAAAGATCAACTAAGCGGTTACTAAATAGTCGAAATTTCGATGATTTTCAAGCCATAGTAAAAGACAGTTTTGGGCGGCTATCATAATTAATTTGCTTTAAATTTGAAATTGAGAAAGCGATTTCTATTAAGTGAATAGAATTTCAATGATCAAATAAATAACGATTTTGGATATTAAAAACCCCGCTCCTCAACTTTTTTTTCTAATACTAATGTCAGGAAATAAAAATGATAAATATTAAAGGAATAATTAATAATGAAAACAAATTATCTTGTGCTTACCCATTGACGAAACAGTGATTTAAAGGTAATATGCGCGCCTTATGGCTTTGTGTGGTTTTTAGCTGCACTTAATAATTTTTAAGGTAGACATGCATATCTTATGCAAAATAAATTACCATTAACAATTGACCCAATCAAAGCAGCACAAAAAAGACTTGATTATGTTGGATATTATCCAGCAAAAAGTGCAACGAGGATTGAAAGTCCAAAAAGTGATATCGAATGTCATCTATCTTTTGATTATGATGAACAAAGACTTTGCGTTATCACCATTGATGCAAAAATGACGCTTGAGTTGATTTGTCAGCGTTGTTTTAAACCTTTTATCACTGAAGTCCATGTGATGAATAAATTCAGCCCTGTTAAGAGCGATGCTCAAGCAGAGGCATTACCGGAACATTATGAACCCGTTTTAGTTAACGAGTTTGGTGAAGTAGATATATTAGCGTTAATTGAGGACGAAATTATTCTCTCATTACCAATTGCGCCGGTGCATGATAGTAAACACTGCGAAGTGTCAGAGGCAGATATGGTATTTGGTGAAATTCCAGCGGAGAATGAAAAACCAAATCCATTTGCAATTTTAGTTAGTTTAAAGAATAAGGGGTAAATCCATGGCTGTTCAACAGAATCGTAAAACTCGTGCAAAACGTGGTATGCGTCGTTCTCATGATGCATTAACTGTTGCTAATATCTCAGTTGATGAATCAGGTAAAACACATTTACGTCATCACGTAACCGCTGATGGTTATTATCGCGGTCGTAAAGTGATTTCTAAATAATTATTTAGTAACTAGAAATCTTCAGGTGACATTTTGGATAATCTAACCATTGCGTTAGATGCTATGAGCGGGGACTTCGGTCCTCGTATTGTTGTTCCTGCTGCAATTCAAGCATTACACCATTATCCAAACCTTTCTATCTTTCTTGTCGGTGATTTAAAGGAAGTTGGCTTTTTTTTATCTAAAGAAAATGCAAAGCTGGTTACTCAATATCAAGAAAATGGTCGTTTGATGTTAACTGAATCTACTGCGATCATCGCTAACGATATGAAACCATCATATGCAATTAGGCATAGCCAAGGTTCCTCAATGAGGATTGCATTAGAGTTAGTGAAAAGTAGTAAGGCTCAGGCTTGTGTCAGTTCCGGTAATACTGGTGCGTTGATGGGGCTATCTAAGTTGTTGTTGCATTCTTTAACTGGTATCGATCGCCCGGCATTAGTTGCCACCATTCCTGCGTTAAATAACCAAAATACTGTTGTGCTTGATTTAGGTGCTAATGCAGAATGCGATAGTGATATGCTAGTGCAGTTTGCCATAATGGGCGAAATACTAGCAAAATCAGTCCTTCATATTAAAAATCCGCGCGTTGCTCTGCTTAATATTGGTGAAGAAGATATTAAGGGGCTAGATAAAATTCGTGCTGCGGCGTCTATTTTGAAAGCCAATGATCAAATTAATTATATCGGTTATTTAGAAGGCAATGAGCTGTTGACCGGTAAAACTGATGTGCTTGTTTGTGATGGTTTTGTTGGTAATGTGACGCTCAAAACAGTAGAAGGATTAATCAAAATTTTCATGTCATCATTTAAAATGCTATTAGGGCAAAACTCATTAATTATGAAATTTTTGAGTAAATGGCTTCAACGAAAAATAGTAAAAAATTTTGGTTATTTAGATCCTGGACGATATAATGGTGCCTGTTTACTTGGACTTCAAAGTATTGTGATTAAAAGTCACGGTAGTGCCAATCAAAAATCATTTTTTGCAGCAATTGAGCAAGCTATTTTAGCTATCGAAACGAATATACCTGAGAAGATTGCCAATAGTCTTTCTTCTGCACTACCTAAGAGCGAATAATTAGATGTATACAAAGATATTAGGAACAGGAAGCTATCTTCCAAAACAAATAAGAACCAATGCCGATCTTGAAAAGATGGTCGATACTAGTGATGAATGGATAACTACCCGTACTGGTATTAAAGAAAGACGCATTGCTGCACCCGATGAAACCGTTACTAGTATGGCTTATGAAGCGGCGATTAATGCGATTGAAATGGCGAAAATCGATAAACAAGAGATTGGTTTGATTATTGTTGCAACAGCAACATCGGTTAATGCTTTTCCAAGTTCAGCTACTGAATTACAGGCCAAATTGGATCTGGGTGATGTAATTGCATTTGATGTATCAGCTGCTTGTTCAGGATTTATTTATGCGCTTGATATTGCGGATAAATATGTGAAGAGTGGTGCAATTAAATATGCCTTAGTGGTTGGCTCAGATATGTTAACTCGTGGTGTTGATCCAAGTGATCGCGGGACAATTATTATTTTTGGTGATGGTGCAGGAGCTGTTGTAGTGGGTGCTTCACAAGAACCAGGAATTATTGCTTCTCATCTTCATGCTGATGGTCGTTATGGTGAATTGTTAAAATATCCATATGTCGATCGTCGTTCACTTAATGATCCAGTTTATATGACAATGCATGGCAATGAAGTATTTAAAATTGCAGTCAAAGAACTTTCAAATTTAGTCGATGAGCTATTATCCGAGAATGCATTTAATAAATCAGATTTAGATTGGTTAGTTCCTCATCAAGCTAATTTACGAATTATTTCAGCTACGGCTAAACGTCTTGATATGGATATGAGTAAGGTTATTGTGACGCTTGATAAACAAGGTAATACTTCTGCTGCATCGGTACCTTGCGCTTTAGATGCAGGTGTGCGAGATGGCCGTATTAAACGAGGGCAGTTAATATTGTTAGAAGCTTTCGGCGGTGGTTTCGTTTGGGGCTCTGCACTCGTTAAATTTTAATTTATAACTTATTTTAAGTAATCAAGGATTTCAAAATGACCAAATTTGCAATGGTATTTCCAGGACAAGGCTCACAAGCTGTAGGTATGTTAAAAGATCTTGCTGAAAACTATCCAATTGTGAAGTCAACTTTTGATGAAGCTTCACAAGTGCTAGGTTATGATTTATGGGCTTTAGTGCAAGATGGTCCTGCTGAGGAATTAAATAAAACTTGGCAAACTCAACCAGCATTACTTGCTTCATCTGTTGCTATTTACCGTGTTTGGCAAAGTATTAATGGTGCTCAACCAGAATTTATGGCAGGCCATAGTTTAGGCGAATACTCAGCATTGGTATGTGCTGGCGTAATTGATTTTAAAGATGCAATTAAATTAGTTGAGCTACGTGGAAAACTAATGCAAGAAGCTGTACCAAGTGGTACAGGGGCAATGTTTGCTATCATTGGTTTAGATAACGATTCGATCCGTAAAGCTTGTGACGAAGCAGCTCAAGGTCAAGTCGTTGCACCAGTTAATTTTAATTCACCAGGTCAAGTTGTTATTGCGGGTAACAAAGAAGCGGTTGAACGAGCAGGTGCTCTGTGTAAAGAGGCTGGCGCTAAACGAGCATTACCACTGGCAGTTAGCGTGCCTTCACATTGTGCTTTGATGAAACCAGCCGCTGATAAATTAGCGGTAGCATTAAATAATATCACATTCAATGCCCCTAAATTTGCAGTAATTAATAATGTTGATGTTAAAGTTGAAACATCAGCAGACAAAATCAAAACAGCATTAATCGCTCAGCTATATAGCCCTGTTCGTTGGACTGAAACAGTAGAGGATATGGCAAAACAAGGTGTAACAATGTTAGTTGAAATCGGACCAGGCAAAGTTTTAACTGGTTTAACTAAACGAATCGTTGATTCATTATCGGCTTATGCTGTTAATGATAAAGCATCATTAGATGTTGCGATAGAAAATACTAAATAGAAGGTAAAAGGGGTAGTTATGAACCTATCAGGAAAGATTGCTTTAGTTACTGGCGCAAGCCGTGGGATCGGGAAGGCAATTGCAGAAAAATTAGTTGCTTGTGGCGCAACCGTTATTGGAACTGCAACAACCGAAAAAGGTGCTCAAGCCATAAGTGAATATTTAGGCACTAAAGGTAAAGGTTTAGCACTAAATGTGACCGATGAAGGATCTATTGAATCAGTTATTAATACAATTAAAACGGAATTTGGTGATATTGATATTCTCGTTAATAATGCAGGTATCACTCGTGATAATTTATTAATGAGAATGAAAGAAGATGAGTGGCAAGATATTTTAGATACTAATTTAACGTCTGTATTCCGCTTATCAAAAGCATTAATGCGTACTATGATGAAAAAACGTTATGGTAGAATTATTACTATAGGATCTGTTGTTGGTACTATGGGTAATGCAGGCCAAGCTAACTATGCGGCTGCAAAAGCTGGATTGATTGGGTTTAGTAAATCATTAGCTCGTGAAGTTGCATCTCGAGGTATTACGGTTAATGTGGTAGCACCAGGGTTCATTGCAACTGATATGACAGAAGCATTGACTGATGAACAAAAGGCGTTAACATTAGCACAAGTGCCAGCAGGGCGTTTAGGTGAACCCGCTGAAATTGCTAATGCAGTCGCGTTTCTTGCTTCTGATGAGGCATCTTATATTACGGGTGAAACTTTACATGTCAATGGCGGCATGTATATGGTGTAATTGATCAGAATAGTGTAAAATGAGTCAATAATTTCACGTTTTGAACAAAAAATAAGCAATTGGGTTGAAAAATGATTGGCATCTTTTTCAACATTTTATAAACTTACATTCACCGCCACTTTCGGCGATATTTATAGGAAAAAAAAGAGTATGAGCACTATTGAAGAGCGAGTTAAGAAAATTATTGTTGAGCAACTTGGTGTTAAAGAGGATGAAGTTAAAAATGAATCTTCTTTCGTTGAAGATCTTGGCGCTGACTCTCTTGATACAGTTGAATTAGTTATGGCTTTAGAAGAAGAATTTGATACTGAAATTCCTGATGAAGAAGCTGAAAAAATTACAACTGTACAATCAGCAATTGATTATATTACTGCAAATCAATAAGGTTAGCAGAGTTTTCATAATAGGCGGTCAAATGATCGCCTAGTTTGTATTTATATCTCTATTTTTATAGAGTGGATTCCAATTCAATTTTGAAAACTCATAAAAAATTTTCAATGATTCAAATTTCATTTCAATCCTTTTCTGGAGGACAATGTGTCTAAACGCAGAGTTGTTGTTACTGGAATGGGCATGATATCTCCAGTAGGTAATACAGTTGATTCTACTTGGCAAGCTTTATTAGCAGGTCAAAGTGGTGTAGAACTTATAGAACACTTTGATACAGCCCCTTTTGCAACGCGCTTCGCAGCGATGGTTAAAAACTTTGATGGCGAAGATTATAATATTTCACGTAAAGATGCTCGTAAAATGGATTATTTCATCCAATACGGTATTGCAGCAGGTATGCAAGCAATGCAAGATGCGGGTATTGAAATTACGGAAGAAAATGCAGAGCGAATCGGTTGTGCTATCGGTTCAGGTATTGGTGGACTAGGATTAATTGAAGAAAATCATAGTGCATTAGTTAATGGTGGACCACGTAAAATTAGTCCTTTCTTTGTACCATCGACTATAGTAAATATGATCGCTGGCCACTTATCAATTATTTACGGATTAAAAGGTCCAAGTATTACTATTGCTACCGCTTGTTCTTCTGGCGTACATAATATTGGTCATGCAGCGCGTATGATTGCATATGGTGATGCCGATGCGATGTTAGCTGGTGGTGGTGAAAAAGCGAGTACTCCTCTTGGTATCGGTGGTTTTGGGGCTGCGCGTGCATTGTCAACTAATAATGACAACCCAAAAGCTGCAAGTCGACCATGGGATAAAGATCGTGATGGTTTTGTGCTTGGTGACGGTGCAGGTATCATGTTCCTAGAAGAATATGAACATGCTAAAAAGCGTGGTGCTAAGATTTATGCTGAAGTAGTTGGTTTTGGTATGAGTGGTGATGCTTATCATATGACTTCACCTCCAGCGGATGGAAGCGGAGCGGCATTAGCTATGAAATGTGCGATTCGTGATGCAGGAATAACACCTGAACATATTGGTTATATTAATGCTCATGGTACATCAACTCCTGCTGGTGACAAAGCTGAGACTCAAGCAGTTAAAAGCATTTTTAAAGAAAATGCCAACAAAGTAATGGTAAGTTCAACTAAATCAATGATTGGGCACTTATTAGGTGCAGCTGGTGCGGTTGAGTCTATTTTTACTGTACTTGCATTACGTGATCAGGCTGTTCCTCCAACAATTAATTTAGATAATCCTGATGAGGGATGTGATCTTGATTATGTTCCACACACAGCTCGTCAAGTGAAAAACTTAGAATATGCTCTTTGTAATTCATTTGGCTTTGGTGGTACTAACGGTTCAGTCTTATTCAAGAAGATTTAATCTCCATTTTTCCCATCACGATTTGGTGATGGGAAGTAACTATTTCCTTTTTTCATTTTTCAATAATACATTTCACAATAAAAAATGTGGCATACACCTCATTTTTTAAAATATTTAGTAGTATATTAATAATAAAAGCGTATGTTTTAATCTAATAATATAGATAGAAATATTTCTTAAAATAATAAGATTTATCTATGCAGGATTTTTTATTTTTTAGGAGCTGTTATTATGATTACTACTGCACTTTTTCCAAATCGTTACATTCAAGGTTTTAATGCAATTGAAAATAGCCTAGGCCAAGAGTTAGCAAGGCTTGGAAAAAAAGCATTATTACTTGAAAGTCCATCTGCACATAAAAACTTATCTAAAACTATCGAAAAATCACTATCAGGTAATATTGAAAGTATCGTCGATATTTTTAATCGAGAATGTAGCGATGAAGAGATTGCAAGGATAATTGAGTTAGCTAAATCTCAAAATATTGATGCGATTGTGGGTATAGGTGGGGGGAAGGTTATTGATACAGCGAAAGCGGTTGCAGCAACTATTAACTACCCTTGTGTTGTGGTCCCTACGCTTGCCTCTACAGATGCACCTTGTAGTGCTTTATCAGTAATTTATACGCCAACTGGTGAATTTAAAAGATATTTTGTGTTACCTAGAAATCCTGATGTAGTATTAGTTGATTCAAAAGTTATCGCTAATGCTCCTGTAAGATTTTTAGTTGCCGGTATGGGAGATGCTTTAGCAACATGGTTTGAGGCCGAAGATTGTAGACAATCAAAAGCTGGGAATATGACTGGAAGACCAGGTCCAATGACTGCATTTGCGTTATCAAAATTTTGTTTTGAAATATTACTTAACTATGGTGTTCAGGCTAAAAATTCTTGTGAACAAAAAGTCGTAACTCCAGCCCTAGAACATGTAATTGAAGCTAATACACTTCTTTCAGGATTGGGGTTTGAAAGTGGTGGGCTTTCAGCTGCCCATGCCATTCATAATGGATTTACAGCATTAGAAGCAACGCATAATTATTGGCATGGTGAAAAAGTAGCATTTGGTACGCTTGCTATGTTAATGCTAATCGATAGCGATCCAGAAATGATCGAGACTGTTTATCATTTTTGTGAGTCAGTTGGATTGCCAACTACGCTAGCAGAAATTGGATTAGCTAATGTTAGCGATGATGATTTGATGCAAGTGGCAATTTTAGCTTGTGCTGAAGGTGAATCAATTCATAATTCTCCTGCAGAAATTTCTCCAGAAACAGTATTTGCTGCGATAAAAGCAGCTAATGCTGAAGGTTTACGGCGCAAATAACTTTTTATAATTTTTAAGACTAATTTGATTAACTTCCGTTCTTTATAACGGAAGTTTTATTTATTGTTTTATTAGTCGATTATTTTGATAAATAAAGCAATAAGAATATTCGTCTGGTTTGTGCTATAATTGTGGCTAATTTTTTGTGTAATTACTTTTGGTAAATATGACCGAACCTAAGTTTATTCATCTTCATTTGCATAGCGATTTTTCAATGGTTGATGGTATCGCTAAAGTTGGTGCTTTAGTCAATGAAGTAAGTAAATTGCAAATGCCTGCTTTTGCAATTACTGATTTTACCAATCTCTGTGGGCTAGTTAAGTTCTATGGATCAGCCATGGGAAAAGGCATTAAACCCATTATTGGTGCTGACTTAGCAATTAAAAGTTCACAACTAAGTGATGATATTTATCGATTAACAATATTAGCCGCTAATAATACAGGCTATCAAAATCTTACCTTATTAATTTCAAAAGCTTATCAGCGAGGCTATATTGGTGATATGCCTGTTGTTGATCAAGAATGGCTAACTATCCATCGAGAAGGTTTAATCATATTAGCTGGTCGTGAAAGTGATATTGGTATTGGTGTTATTCGCGATAATCAAGCGATTATTGATGAGGCGATCACTTACTATTTAGAAAATTTTAATCAACATTTCTATTTTGAATTAGTCCGTACAAATCGCGCCAATGAAGAGTTATTTATTCATAGCGCAATTAAACTCGCTGAACAATATTCCTTACCGGTTGTGGCGACTAATGATGTGCGCTTCTTATCATCTTCTGATTTTGAAGCGCATGAAATTCGAGTAGCTATCCACGATGGTAATACACTTGAAGATCCAAGTAGGCCGAAAAACTATTCATCCGAGCAATACTTACGATCGGAACAAGAAATGTGCAAATTGTTTTCCGATATTCCAGAGGCATTGGAAAATAGTGTTGAAATAGCTAAACGATGTAATGTGACTATTCGACTCGGCGAATATTTTTTACCACAGTTTCCTACGGGTGATATGTCAACCGAAGATTTTTTGGTGCATAAATCACGTGAAGGTTTAGAAGAGCGGCTTGAGTTTCTTTTTCCTGATCTAGAAGTTCGAAAACAGCGACGTCCTGAGTATGATGAGCGGTTAGAAACTGAATTAAACGTAATAAACCAAATGGGCTTTCCTGGGTACTTTTTGATCGTCATGGAGTTTATTCAATGGTCAAAAGATAATGATATTCCTGTTGGCCCAGGACGTGGTTCAGGAGCCGGTTCTTTAGTTGCTTATGCTCTAAAGATAACTGATTTAGATCCATTAGCATTTGACCTACTTTTTGAACGTTTTCTAAATCCAGAACGGGTTTCAATGCCGGATTTCGATGTTGATTTTTGTATGGAAAAGCGTGATATGGTTATTGATCACGTTGCTGATATGTATGGTCGCGATGCAGTATCTCAAATTATTACATTTGGTACAATGGCTGCTAAAGCAGTTATTCGCGATGTAGGACGAGTTCTTGGTCATCCTTATGGATTTGTTGATCGTATTTCAAAATTAATTCCACTTGATCCGGGTATGACATTAGCTAAAGCATTTGAAGTTGAGCCTCAACTTCAAGAGCTTTATGATAACAACGAAGAAGTTAAGTCTCTCATTGATATCGCCAGACAATTAGAAGGGGTAACTCGAAATGCAGGTAAACATGCCGGTGGTGTAGTAATATCTCCGACTAAGATTACCGATTTTTCTCCTATTTATTGCGATCCCGAAGGTCATCACCCAGTAACACAATTTGATAAAAATGACGTTGAATACGCAGGGCTTGTTAAATTTGACTTTTTAGGGTTACGGACCTTAACCATTATTGATTGGGCTGTTAAAATGATTAATGAGCGCCGATTAAAAGATGGAAAACCACCAGTTGATATTACTCGCATACCACTTGATGATGAAGAATCGTTCCAATTATTATTAAAAGCTGAGACAACAGCTGTATTCCAACTGGAATCGCGCGGAATGAAAGACTTGATCAGACGTTTAAAACCTGACTGTTTTGAAGATATGATCGCTTTAGTTGCGCTATTTCGACCGGGTCCGTTGCAATCAGGCATGGTAGATAATTTTATTGACCGTAAACATGGTCGGGAGGAGGTATCATATCCTGATATAAATCATCAGCATGAATCACTTAAACCAATTTTAGAACCGACCTATGGTATCATCCTATATCAAGAACAAGTTATGCAGATTGCTCAGACGCTATCTGGTTATACACTTGGTGGCGCCGATTTGCTTCGAAGAGCAATGGGTAAGAAAAAACCAGAAGAGATGGCCAAACAACGTTCGGTCTTCAAAGAAGGCGCTGAGAAACAAGGTGTTGATGGTGAACTTTCCATGCATATCTTTGATTTGGTTGAGAAGTTTGCCGGATATGGTTTTAATAAATCTCACTCAGCTGCTTATGCACTCGTTTCATATCAAACATTATGGTTGAAAACGCATTACCCAGCCGAATTTATGGCAGCCGTAATGACTGCTGATATGGATAATACAGATAAAATTGTGGGTCTTGTTGATGAGTGTTTAAGAATGGGGCTGCAAGTAAATCCTCCTGATATTAACAGTGGTCTTTATCATTTCCATGTAAATGATAAAGGCGAAATTGTATATGGTATTGGTGCAATAAAAGGCGTTGGTGAGGGCCCAATTGAGGCTATTGTCGAAGCACGTAATAGTGGTGGTTATTTTAAAAATATCTTTGAGCTTTGTGCTCGAACAGATATGAAGAAAATCAATCGGCGCGTGTTAGAGAAATTAACTATGGCTGGAGCTTTTGATAAATTAGGTCCTCATAGAGCGGCTATTTTGCATAGTATCAATGACGCCATGCAAGCAGCAGATCAGTATGCTAGAGCTCAAACTATTGGGCAAGAAGATATGTTTGGTGTATTAGCTGAGGAGCCAGAACAAGTTGAAAATGCTTATGCTGCTGTTCCTGAATTACCCGAACAAGTATTACTTGAAGGTGAACGGGAAGCCTTAGGTTTATATTTAACCGGCCATCCAGTTACGCAATATTTAAAAGAACTTAATCGATATTCTGGTGGAGTTAGAATAAGTGAAGCGGCTCCAACTGGATGGGGGAAAATGGCAACATTTGCCGGTATTGTTGTTGATGCCAGAGTTCGAATAACTAAAAAAGGTAATAAGATTGGATTATTCACTTTAGACGATAGATCTGGACGAATTGATGGCTTGCTTTTTTCTGACGCATTAGAAAAGTTTGGTCATTTGTTAGTGAAAGATAAAATTTTAATCGTTTCAGGTCAAGTTAGTCATGATGATTTTAATGGCGGATTTAAGATGTCGGTTCGCGATATTGTCGACTTAAAAGATGCTAGGGCTAAGTATGTTAAAGGATTATCTTTAACCTTATCTGACGCTGAAGTTAACCGTCCAATTTTACAGCGATTACAACAAATTATAGAACCTTATCGACATGGTAGTGTCCCGATTAATCTCTATTATCATAGAGAAGATTCTGTAGTACGTCTTCAATTTGGTACAACTTGGCGGATTGTGCCTGAAGATGCGCTAATAATAGAGTTGAAAACTTTATTAGGAAATGAGCGAGTGGACTTTGAATTTGATTAATTAAAAAACAGATTTTTTTATTTAATGGTTGCAGTTAACCTATTAAAAGCTAGCTGTGCCATTTGGAATGTTGATGTTCATTAATAATAAATATTGGTGACTTCAATGATTATTACATAGTAAAATTGACTTAATTTTATTTTAATAAATAGTCAGTATACTAAATTTAGTAATGTATTTTAACTAAATACAATTAATACAAGAGGCAATCATAAGCGTTATGAATAATTTTTTGGAATTTGAAAAGCCGATAGCGGAATTAGAAGCAAAAATTAATTCCTTAAAGAATATTGATTCGCAACAAGTTGAATTGGATATCAATTTAGATAAAGAAATTAAACAGTTGAATCAAAAAAGTCGTGAGTTGACTAAGAAGATATTTTCAAATTTATCACCTTGGGATGTAGCTCAATTAGCCCGACATCCTAATCGCCCTTATACATTGGACTATATTAATGAAATTTTTACCGACTTTGATGAGCTGGCCGGTGATAGAGCTTACGCAGATGACAAAGCAATTGTTGGTGGAATAGCTCGTATTGATGACCGACCTGTTATGGTTATTGGTCACCAAAAAGGTCGTGAAACTAAACAAAAAATTTATCGTAATTTTGGTATGCCTGCTCCTGAAGGTTATCGTAAAGCATTGAGATTAATGCAAATGGCTGAGCGATTTAAATTACCTATTATTACCTTTATTGATACACCAGGTGCTTATCCTGGTATTGGCGCAGAGGAAAGGGGGCAAGCTGAGGCGATTGCTCGTAATTTACGTGAAATGTCTCGTTTAAATGTACCAACAATTTGTACTGTTATTGGTGAAGGTGGCTCTGGTGGAGCACTTGCAATAGGTGTGGCCGATAAAGTTAATATGCTCCAATATAGCACTTATTCTGTTATTTCTCCTGAAGGTTGTGCGTCTATTCTTTGGAAGAGCGCAGATAAAGCACCAGTGGCGGCTGAAGCAATGAATATGACTGCAGATAAATTGATAAAACTAAAACTTATTGATGCAGTTATCCCTGAACCTTTAGGTGGTGCTCATCGAGATTATAGTGCTGTTGCAGCCTCACTTAAAAAGCAATTATTATCTGATCTTGATGAATTAGGTAGTTTGGAGTTGCCTGTGCTTCTTGAAAGAAGGTTCCAGCGTCTGATGAATTATGGCTATGTAAGATAATTTTAAATTTGGGAAGTTATTGTGAAAAAAGCAACAGGACTACAACGTATTATCAATGCGACGAAGTACTCATTAAAGGGATTTAAATCAGCTATCATAAATGAAGCAGCGTTCCGACAAGAATTAATTTTGTTAATTCTTGCTTATATTATTGTAATGCTTATTGATTTTTCTATTTATGAGCGAATTTTATTAGTTGGTTCAATAGGCTTTGTGATGATAGTTGAACTCATTAATAGTGCCATTGAATGTGTGGTTGATAGAATTGGAAGTGAGCGACATGAATTATCTGGTCGAGCAAAGGATTATGGCTCCGCGGCTGTTTTTCTTTCATTACTTTTGACTTTAATATTATGGGTTTATCTCTTTGCTTGCCATTTCTTCCCTTAGTAGAGATTTTTGAAGTTTTAATAAAAAATGCGAGAAAATCTCGCATTTTTAACTTAAAAATAGCTTAAATTATTCACTAACAAGTTCTTTGATAAGATAATTTCCTGTTTTCTCTGTATCAAGAATGTTTTTTAACCAAGGCATAATTGTGTGCATTTGCTCATTTAACTTCCAAGGTGGATTAATCACAATCATACCTGAAGCTGTCATTCCCTTCTGATTATTATCGGGTTTTACTGCCAATTCGAATTGTGAAATTCTTTTAATACCTGAATTAATAATTTGCTCAATCATCTTTTGTGTTTGAGTTCTAGAGACAACTGGATACCAAATTAAATAAACCCCGGTTGCAAAACGTTTATATGCTTCAATTAATGCTTTTGGGATTTTTTGATAATCATCTTTTATCTCATATGATGGATCTATCAAAATAATACCACGTCGTGATTCAGGGGGTAATTTTGATTTGAGTTGTGCAAATCCATCTTCTTTAAATACTTTAGCTCGCTTATCTTTACTAAATTCTTGTCTTAATAAGGAATAGTCAGTTGGGTGAAGTTCAGTAAGATTAAATTTGTCTTGCTCTCTTAGTAATTGCTTAGCAATTAAAGGTGAGCCTAGATAATATTTTAAATTATCGAAAGGATTATAACGCTTCAGAACAGATAAATAGGTGTTAAGTAGTTCTGGCGTATCAGATTGTTGCCAAATTAAATTGATTCCTGATAAAAACTCTCCAGTTTTTTCAGCATGTTCACTTTGTAGTAAATAGCGACCAGCGCCAGAATGTGTATCTAAATATAAAAAAGGCTTTTCTTTTTCTTTCAATGCATTAATACATAACGTCAATACAATGTGTTTTAACACATCTGCATGATTTCCCGCGTGATAGCTATGACGATAGCTTAACATGGCTTGTTTAACCTCTCTTGTTCATTTTTTTGCATATAAAAAGTTATTAATGCAAGACTTAAAAGACAAGGTATTTCCATTAACTCTTCAATAAGATCTTTTCTTTCGTTACTTAGGACTAAAAATTGATGACCAATACGATGATGTTCAGCAATATCTGCAATTCCTAAAAAGAGAAATGCAAAAAAGATGTGCCAGACAGGAATTTTTTCAAATTTATAACGGCGAACAATCTCTTGACGGATTGTCGGTAAAAATATTGTTAAAAAAGGTATTCCAATTAAGATACCAGCAATTATTTTATAGTAGAAACGGGGTACCTCAGGGAAAAAGTCACGCCCCCAGCTGATTCCTCTGCCAAAAAGCATAAACCACCAGAAAATTGTCCAAACCCAAAATTTGTAAAGATTTACATGATTCTTGACCTTTTTAGCATATAAATATGTGTAACAGCACATAAATAATAAGAAAAGAGACTGTAAATGTTCGACCAAGCTAACTGTCAATTTTCCATACAATGGAATGAAAAAGTTACCTGCTATATATAAACAAAAGCTTAAAATAACAATAATCGTGGAACTTTTGTAAAAATGTGTATCAAAATTAGGCATGTTTTACTTCAAAATTAAATAGATATTTTAAGTTTTAGTATAGTACCGCATTTACGGCATTGATAACTAGTTTTATTCTTTCGAATTTTGTTATGTCGTATTGGTGATAAATAATGTTCTTGGCAATTACAAATATAGACATATTCGTTACGTTTAATATTAAAATTATGAGTAACTTTAGGTTCCTTTTTCATTATTTCAGACATGATATATTGCCATTCTTGTCCATGTGGTTTTACTTTTCCAAATTTTTGAAAGGTAATGAGATGTGCTAATTCATGAGGAACAACTTCATTAACAAATTTTTCTCCATTCTCATTAAGCATTATGCTATTGAGTTGAATTTCCCAGCGAGTTAAAAAAGCGCATCCAGCAACACTACCTTTAGGTTTATAACTGACTTTGGGTTCTTTATAATTAGTATTTAATATATTATTGGCTTGAGTTAAGTGAGTTCTTAAACAAGCCAATACTTGATTATGGAGATAAATTGGAATTCGTTTATAATCCTGCTGCATCTCTAAGAATGGCTGCTTTATCTGTTTTTTCCCAAGGGAATATATCTCGACCAAAATGGCCGTAAGTTGCAGTTTTTTGATAAATTGGTTGGATGAGATCTAGCATTTGAATTAATCCGTAAGGTCTTAAATCAAAAAATTCTTTAATTAGAGATATAATTTTATTATGCTCAATTTTTTCAGTACCGAAAGTATTGACATAAATTGATGTTGGGTTAGCAACACCAATTGCATAAGAAACTTGTAGTTCGCATTTATCTGCAAGTCCCGCTGCAACAATATTTTTAGCAACATATCTTGCTGCGTAGGCAGCGGAACGGTCTACTTTTGAAGGATCTTTTCCAGAAAACGCACCACCACCATGACGTGCTGCACCGCCATAGGTATCAACAATAATTTTTCGGCCGGTTAAACCACAATCTCCCATAGGACCACCAATTACAAAACGTCCTGTAGGATTGATAAAATATTTTGTTCTTGAAGTTAGCCATTCCGTTGGTAACGTTGGTTTAATGATTTCTTCCATGACGGCTTCATGTAGAGCTTTTTGTTCAATACCTTCTGAATGCTGGGTTGATAAAACCACAGTATCAACACCTTGGATTTTTCCGTTTTGATAAATTAAAGTAACTTGGCTTTTTGCATCAGGTCTTAACCAAGGGAGGGTGCCATTTTTTCTCACTTCAGCTTGGCGTTGCATAAGGTCATGGGCATAACTAATTGCTGCAGGCATTAAATTAGGCATTTCGTTTGTAGCATAACCAAACATGATACCTTGGTCACCAGCCCCTTGTTCCAAAGGATTCTGCCGATCAACACCTTGATTAATATCTGGTGATTGTTTACCAATAGCATTTAGAACAGCACAAGAATTAGCATCAAACCCCATTTCTGAGCTGGTATAACCAATATCATTAATCGTTTTTCTAGTTAATTCTTCAATATCTACCCAAGCAGAAGTTGTAATTTCTCCGCCAACTAATGCCATACCAGTCTTTACGTAAGTTTCACAAGCCACTCGAGCTTTAGGATCTTGCTCTAAGATAGCATCTAAAACTGCATCAGATATTTGATCGGCTATTTTATCAGGATGACCTTCTGATACAGATTCTGAAGTAAATAAAAATTCTGACATGTGTTACCTTCTTTAACTTATTTAGAGCAATGCTCTAAATATAATCGTATGAAATACTTATGTTTGGCAGTTTTACCATCTAGACGTCTATTTTAATGATTTATTCTGTAAAAAGCCAGTACTACCTTAAACAAAATTGCTTGCATAAAATTTTAATCAATTTAGGATATGGCTCGATTAATTTTTTAACCTTCGTTAACTGCATATGAATATTGTAAAAAAAACTCCAACAGTATTAGTTTTTGATTCGGGTATTGGTGGGTTATCTATTTATAATGAAATTTACAATAAAATACCCTATTTACGGTATATCTATGCCTTTGATAATGAGATGTTTCCTTATGGTGACAAATCCTCTGAATTTTTAATTAAACGAGTAAGTCATATAATAGATACAATTATAGAATCATATTCAATTGATTTAGCCGTCATTGCATGTAATACCGCAAGTACTATTTGTTTACCTAGTTTACGCTCAAAGTTTTCTTTTCCTATTGTCGGTGTTGTACCTGCAATTAAACCTGCAAGCATGATTACTAAAAATAAATGTATTGGGTTATTAGCGACGAAAGCTACAATTCAAAGAGCATATACAAGTAATTTAATTAAAGAGTTTGCTCCTGATTGTAATGTTAAATTGCTTGGTTTATCTGAATTAGCTTATATAGCAGAGAATAAATTACAAGGCATTGCTGTTGATATGCAGCAACTTGAGATGCTAATGCAGCCATGGCTCAATCTACCAGTCATTCCTGATACAATTGTGCTTGGTTGTACTCATTATCCATTTATTAAAGATGAACTTAAACTACTTTTCCCTAATACGACTTTTATTGATTCGGGAAATGCGATCGCTTCTCGAGTTTATTCATTACTTAATGAGCGATTTGATCTAAAGAATGTTACAGCACAATCTTCAACAGACAATATTGTCTTGAGCACATTATGTAACCAACAAGTTAAAAAATTGATGGAAAAATTATCTAAATATAATCTTGATAAATATCAGAGAATTAGTGTATTAGATGATTAAAGCTTATTCGAACGATTAATAAATTGCTGTTTTTCACTTGCCAAAAAAAAAGAAGTGCCTATAATGCGCATCCACTGACACGGCGTCAGCGAAAGCAGGCGATAATGAAGTTGG
>NZ_JAFNNB010000006.1:0-98340 GCF_026536985.1 Gilliamella sp. B2772
CCTGAAAAATTTTATCTTAGCATTTAGAATTAATGATGTTGATCATTAAATAGTTCTGAAGTGGAATTTAGAAGATCAAAAACCCCGCTCCTCAACTTTTTTTGCGATAGAAACCTCAAAAATAAACCCGTGGGTAATTCAAACGTCGCTAAGCCGCTTAATCGCTTATTATGATTTCTTCGACTATTTAATTTTTAAATACATATCCTCTCCCTTTACGAAAGGATTTTATGCAATAACTTATTTGATCATATTTCATCCATTCGTAAGTCTGAATTTTTTCTATATGATAGTTATGATCTCTTACTACATTTCTATTTTAATTAGTTTTTGTTAGTTTTATAATCAATCCCCTCAACTTCTTACAATCTTCGATTTCTAATAAAAACAATGTGTTAATTAAGAGTAAATTTTCAACGCAAGGGAGTATTAACATGAATGATGGGTTAAAACTAGAAAAAATAAAAGCCTTATTTGAAAAACTTGAATTACCCGATTTTAATAGCTCTTCAATAATTTATGGTTCTATCCACCCAAAACTTTGGAGATTTGCACTTTTTCAGGGCGCAGCCGCTTTTGATATTAAACACTACCTTATTTATTTTAATTCCGATGAAATTATTTTAATTGGCTTAACTCTCGGTGCAGATTTAACGAATGATGTTATTCGAATACCAATGACGTCAATTTCAAATTTCAAGTTCAAAAAAGGCTGGATTACCAGTAAATTTGAATTTACTATGGCTGGAAACAAAAGGTATCCATTTATAGTACCTAATTTTGTGTTCATCGCAAAATGGCAAAAGCCAAATTTAACCCATATTATTTCCACCTATTTTAATCAATAATTAACTCAATTATCTTTTACCTATATGATGAAGCATAATTACCTAATATATTGTATTATTGGGTAATTTAATTTCATTTTTTACGTTTAATGTGTGATGCAGTCCTTGCCCGCATCGGAAATCCGTGAATTTGATTATAGTGCTTAGCGCTTTATAAAAAGTCCGAATATGTTCTAACTTGCATATTTCTGTTTTCTAGTTTAATTTATCGTCACAAACCCATTCACTTTTTGAGATGAGACATGACGATATCATTTAAAGAGCAGCAACAACGGATCAATTTTGTTAAACAATTTTTTGCTGAGCAATTAGCTAATAATTTATCACTAATTGAAGTTCAAGCCCCACTTTTAAGTCAAATTGGTGATGGTGTTCAGGATAATTTATCTGGGACTGAGAAGGCGGTACAGGTTAATATTAAGAGTATTCCTGATGCACAATTTGAAGTGGTTCATTCACTCGCTAAATGGAAACGCAAAATATTGAGCCAACATAATTTTCCAGTTGGTGAAGGTATTTATACCAATATGAAAGCGCTTCGCCCTGATGAAGATAAGCTCTCCCCTATTCACTCTGTTTATGTCGATCAATGGGATTGGGAAAAAGTGATTCGTCCTGAAGATCGCAATCTTGCTTATTTAAAACAGACGGTAGAGAAGATTTATAGTGCTATTAAGGCTACAGAAAAAGTGGTTTCAGAAAAATATCATCTTTCTTGTTTTTTACCAGAGTCGATCACTTTTATGGATAGTGAACAGTTATTAAAACGTTATCCTAATTTGTCACCAAAAGAGCGCGAAAATGCGATTACTAAGGAGTTAGGCGCAGTATTTTTAATCGGTATTGGTGGTGATTTGTCAAATAAAGAAAAACACGATGCGCGCGCCCCTGATTATGATGATTGGAGTAGCGATAATGAGATGGGTTCTAAAGGATTAAATGGTGATATTTTAGTTTGGAATCCAGTTTTAAATAGTGGTTTTGAAATTTCGTCAATGGGTATTCGCGTCGATCCTGAGACGTTAAAGCGCCAATTAAAATTAACCAATAATGAAGATCGTCTGCAATATGCTTGGCATAAGGCATTAGCTAATGGTGATTTTTTACAGACAATTGGTGGCGGGATTGGACAATCTCGACTAACTATGTTGCTTTTACAACAACATCATATTGGGCAAGTCCAAGCAAGTGTTTGGGATGATGTAACCAAGCAAAACTATCAACAACTTTTATAATTCATGCTCAGCATGTTTTATCTAAACTGGTAAAACATGCTGTTTACTAGTCACTTTTATCCAATGCCATTTGCCAAAAATTTATTTCCAATTGCGTCGCTTGCTTAAATATTTGGCTTAATTGTTTAAATCGGTTTTCACTAATATTAAGTAATTGTTGTTCTATCCAAGCAATTTCTTTTTGTACTGCTTGTTGGAACTCCTTACTGGCATACATCTCAATCCAAGAGCGATATGGGTTGTTTTCGTCCCAACCTTGAATCCAATTGGCAATCATGCCATACCCAATTAAACAGGGCGCCATCGCTATGTGTATATCTAATATATCGCCGTGTAATCCTATATCAAGCACATAACGTGTATAATCGCTATTGGCTTTGGCTTCCTTTAATGTGCTTAGTTCATATTCAGATATGTGCCATTTTTTGCAATATTCAATATGCAGATCGAGTTCAACTTCAACAATGATTTTTAAACTCTCTAATGATTGACGAATTTGAGCAATGTCGTGACTTTTATATACTGCAAGTCCCCAAGCTCGGGAAAAGTTGATTAAAAAAAGATAATCTTGTTTCAGGTAGTATTGAAAACAGGTTAAGTCTAATGTGCCTTTTCCTAATTGTTGAACAAAATCATGTTGAATATAGTGTTTCCACTCGCTTGATTCAATCAGTGAGTTAAATGATGGCATAATGACTCCTTTTTGACAAATTCGCTATAAGGAGTTAAACAGATTTCTATAATAGACGTGTTTTAAACTCCCTTCGTCGGTATTAACCGAATCAGGTTCAACGGGTATAATCTCAGCCTATAGCACCCCGGTTAAACAAATTATAAAATTTATAAAATGGTTACTTAAATTTCTGTTTATTCTGCTTTTTGTTCAGTTTCCTGAGATTCTGTAGAAGTCGGCTCTGGAGTTTGAACTTTTTCTACTGGTGCCGAAGCTGGCGTTTGAACTGGAGCGTTACTAGGGCTGTAGCACTCGACGGGTTGTGGTGTGATTTCAACAGGTGTTTCAGGCTCATCTTTAACTGATTTTGATGATGGTGTACGAATATAAACAATGCTTTGTTTACCTCGATCACATGATCCAACGATTTTACCTTCAATATTTTGTTCATCTTGAGGAACAAGTTTTAATTGGAAGCTATTTTCATTAACACCGTTATTTTTAATTTTTTCGGCGATATTTGCACTAATTTCGTCACAATTGGACGCAGATGCAATAACTGGGAGACCTAATAATAACACTACTGCTAACTTTTTCATGATCTTTCCTTAAGATTATCGAGTAACTGATGCATTATAAAACGATTGTTTAAACTGTCCATATCGTTTTGAATAACGCTGCAAATAAATTTTATCAATAGATTTGAAAAAGCTAGCTTAGTATAGATTTTTTAGTTAATTCTGCTCTTGGTGTTGGTTTTCGAGTAATTTTAATTTATCTAGAACCCATGAGCGAATATCGGATAATTCGGCTTCAGATAATTGATTTACAAAGTCTCTTTTTGCGTGGAGTTGTTTGCGATCTTCTTCAGTCAAAACCACACCTTTTAAATTTAATAATACCTCTTTACGGTACATTGAGTAGATAAAATCTTTTATCAAATCATCGGAAAGATTAATATCAGCCATGGTGATTTCCTTATTTTATAAAACTCATTTGTTAATCATCAAATTTAGTTAATCTTTGTATAAATAACATTCTGATAGATTTTGAAGATGAATCCAGCCTAAAAAATAGGCTGACTTTTACTATAGTCTAATCACTATTAGATAACAATAGTAAATCGATAAATTAGATTAATCGATTAAATTATTCACTTTATTATTTGATAAGTATTTAACAAACCTGTTGATAACTCAATAACAATATAATAATTAATAAGTTATATGCAAGTTTAATTTTTAATCTTCTCTGATTTCTCAATTTTTGAGTAACAATTATCTAGCCTATTTCACAAAAATTGTGATTATAAAAAAATACAGCATATATTATGCTGTATAAAGAAAATATAAGGGAGTTAAAGCAAGAATTTATAAAGCAGTAATAAACGCGGTTAAACCAAACAATACTCCTGGAAAATTAGCTATTGCAATTGGCCAATCCTTTTTTTGTCGTAATAAGCCATAACAGACCCATAATGAGCAGTTAATTGCTGCCGCTAAAGGTTGAGTTGGATTAGCTTTAAATCCATGAAGATTGTCGATAATTTGTGGGATATACGATACGTACATTCCTAATGATGCAAGTGTTGCGATAACACCCAAATAGTGAAAAGCTTTTGGAGAAAGATTCAAAATCAGCCTACCTGCTTATATATGAAAGGAGCAAATAATCTAACATATATAGCAAGTGAGTTAAATATTGGTGTACCGTGGTTTCAGATAATATTTTGTAAATAAAATGATAAGATTTTTTATGTGAATCTATTTTAAGTAATCGGATATGGTTTTTAATAATAAATGTTATTGCTACGAATGCCTTATATCAAACGCAAATTGTTATATCATATAATATAGCTAATAAGGCATAAAAACCGCGATTTTTTGATAGTTTTGTGATTATTTAGCTGAGATTCAATCCAATAATGAGATTTGAAGTTTACCGATTAACCCTACCTTGTTTGTCTAGGCAGTTATGATCTATTTATTAACGCCAAATACCTGTTAGAACAATCAATAAAAACTTAGTTCGCTTTATCTCATCAAATCTTTTGCAAAATGACCATAACTTAAACGTATAGCGCCAACTCGATCCCCAAAGTCAGTGCCTTGTGACACTATTATATGCTTTGCTAGTAATTGATTTAAAATAGCCAACTCTTGTGCCTGACTGCTAACGGGCAAATGGGCATATAGATGAAAACCGCCTGTGGGTATCTGGTAATTGATGTCACCTTTAAAATAGTCATCAAGCCAATCTATTAGTTGGTTAGCCTTTTGTTTTAATTGCTGGCGTAACCATTCTTGATGGGATTGGTAGTGATGAGTCAAATATTCTTCAGCTAAAAGTTGCGGTAATATACTTAATCCTGAGTCAATGTGATGCCTTATATTGGCTAGTTTTTCGATAATTTCTTTCGGTGCAATCATCCAACCAATACGTATGTTGCGACCAATATATTTGGATAATGATCCTAAATAGATAACTTGATTACTGGTATCATATTTTTTTATCGGGTCGATTTGACTCTTTTGATCAAAAGTTAACCCACTATAAGCATCATCCTCAACAATACCAATACACTGCTTTCGACAAAATGCCAATATCTGTTTTTTTCGATGATTACTCATCACACATCCCGTTGGATTTTGAAATATTGGATTTAGAAATAACCATTTAATTTGCCGTTCTAAACTGACTTTTTGTAAACTCTCTAAGGTTATCCCTTCAGCATCACACTCAATACCATATAACCGCAAGCCTGCTGCTTGAAATAGTGGTAATGAATAGAAATATGAAGGTGATTCAATGCCTATTGCATCGCCAGGTTTTAATAATCCTTGAGTAATTAAAAAGAGGGATTGCTGCGTTCCTGAGGTTATTAAAATTTGATCGGTATCAACCATCATACCAAATTGGTTCAACATATAATTGGCGATCTGCACTTTGAGTGTAGGTAGACCCAATTGCAACGTGTCGCTTTGCTTTTCATAAGCAACCATTTCATGAGAGGTGATATTGGGTAACATTAATTTGGGCATCATATGAGTTGGTAAATCGCCATTAGCCAAATCACAGATGTTCGCCATTTGCTGACGAGTCTGAAATACTTTTTGTTGATATACGCTTTTGCGATTTTGATAGAAATGGGCTGGCAGTCGCCAGTTAATGGTGGAGTAAGCTTGAAGCCCCCATTTTTGATCATTAATAAAGGTTCCACTACCCTGCTTACGAACCAATATATTTCGTTCAGTTAAGATATCTAGCGCATGGACAATAGTTGAGCGGTTAACGTGCAGATTTTTAGCTAACTCTCGCTCTGATGGTAATCTCTCACCCGCTATTAATACCCCTTGTTCAATGTAGATTTCAATCAACTGGATCACTTTTTTAAATAGTGCTCCGTCAAAAGCCGCTAATTTTTGTTTATTCCACATCGTCTATCAGTTTTTTGATTTATGCATAATTGGATGGGTTAATTATAGTCCAATTGGCTGTTTATTGAAGCAATTTTATTTTGAATAATACTTTATTTAATTAGGAGTAATCATGAAAACAGGTACACAAACAGTAAAACGTGGCATGGCACAGATGCAAAAAGGCGGTGTGATTATGGATGTAGTTAATGCCGAACAAGCAAAAATTGCTGAGCAAGCAGGTGCAGTGGCTGTAATGGCTTTAGAACGTGTTCCCTCTGATATACGCGCTGCTGGAGGCGTAGCACGAATGGCTGATCCAACAATCGTTGAAGAAGTGATGAAAGCAGTTACCATACCTGTTATGGCAAAAGCGCGAATCGGTCATATCGTTGAGGCACGCATTTTGGAGTCCATGGGCGTAGATTATATTGATGAAAGCGAAGTGCTGACACCAGCGGATGAACAATATCATTTATTGAAAGATGAATTTACCGTACCTTTTGTTTGTGGTTGTCGTGACTTAGGCGAAGCACTGCGTCGAATTGGTGAAGGAGCTTCGATGCTACGCACCAAAGGTGAACCAGGAACAGGTAATATTGTAGAAGCAGTAAGGCATATGCGCCGAGTAAATGAACAAATTCGTTTAGTTGTTGGTAAATCAAAAGATGAGTTGATGACATTTGCTAAAGAGATTGGTGCACCTTATGAGTTGATATTACAAATCAAACAACTGGGTAAACTACCGGTTGTTAATTTTGCTGCTGGTGGCATTGCTACGCCTGCTGATGCTGCATTGATGATGCAACTTGGTGCCGATGGTGTGTTTGTTGGTTCAGGTATTTTTAAATCGCAAAATCCGGAAAAATTTGCTAAAGCAATCGTTCAAGCAACAACATATTTTGACGATTATCCAAGATTAGCTGAACTTTCAAAAGGATTAGGTGAAGCGATGAAAGGTATCGAAATCAGTAAATTAAGCGAATCTGAAAGAATGCAGGAGCGAGGTTGGTAATGAGCTCAAAAGCAAGTAAAACCATTGGTGTGCTTAATTTACAAGGCGCAGTGACTGAACATTTAAATATGCTTGCAACTATTGATTTAGTCATCCCAATTGCAGTAAAAAAGGCCGAGGAATTGCGTCAAGTTGATGGTTTAATTATTCCGGGTGGTGAATCAACTGCAATAAGTCGTTTAATTCGGCAAAATGGCTTATTTGAACCAATCCAAGAGTTTGCCAAGCAAGGTAAAGGGATTTTTGGTACCTGCGCGGGTTTGGTGCTTTGCGGTAATGAAACAAGCCATAGCGAAGTTGAACAACTGGGTTTGATGGATATTGTGGTTGAACGTAATGGATTTGGTCGGCAAATTGCTAGCTTTGAGACGATGTTAGATATTGCACCTATTGGCCAACAAGTTCCAGCCGTTTTTATCCGAGCACCCTATATTGCTAGGGCGGGCAAGCAAGTCACACAACTTGCTTTTATTGATAATCATTGCGTAATGGCAGAGCAGAATAATATTTTAGTCTGCTCATTCCATCCCGAACTAACGACCGATAATCGCATAATGCGCTATTTTATTGAAAAATGCTGACCGTTTTTCTCTTATATAAAAAGATATTCGATTATAGGCACTAATTATTGGTGCCTTTTTCTCCTCAAAAACCCCGCTCCTCAACTTTTTTTATCTATTTTTTAAATTACTTGTAACTTATTTTTATCTGTCTTTATAATGTGTTAACAAATGATAAATAAAAAAGGTAAATAAATTATGATGACAGGAAGTTGTTTATGTGGCGAGGTTGTCTATCAACTAAATAATGAGATTAAAACAATTGTGTATTGTCATTGCTCGCGTTGTCGCAAACAAACAGGTTCAGCTTTTAATGCTGCAACAGCCATTAACAAGGAAGATTTAACTTTTATTAAGGGCGAAGAAAAGATAAAAATTTTTTCATGCTCAGGCGTTAATCGCCATTTTTGTGGTCAATGTGGTTCACACCTTTTTTCTAGTCGTGATAATGGTAGTTATCGATTACGTATTGGCCTAATTAATGAACCAATTAATGCGGAAAAGCGTATTCATATTTATACCGGTTCAAAAGCGAATTGGGATATTATTTGTGATGGTTATCCTGAATTCGAAGAAGGAATCCCCCCAAAATAATTCGATGTTAATATCATTCGCTGGATGATGTTTATTTTCAAACGCTAAGTCTGCTTTTAAAGGTCTTCATTACGTTGCCAATGGGTTTTATGCGCAAAACCCATTAGGTTATTTGTCATCTTGATTTGTTGCAATTGAATAGACCAAATCGGTGCTTTCATCACTCTGGCAAAAGGAAAGGCATGATAATAAAGTTTATAAGCATGACTTGCTTGATTTTCTGCAAGCAATTGAGCATTGCCTGTAAATTGTATCCCTTGTATTTTAGCAACCGATTTTGGACTAATGCTAATCGTGCCAGCAACATTAGGATTTTTTAGCATCGCTTGTGCGTGTTGGGTTTTCAATTCTGATAAGAAATATAAGCACCAATTAACTTCATCAAATACATAAAATGCGTTGCATGACCATGGTTGGTTTTCTGCTAATATTAGGCTCAAACTTAACACATGTTGCTGTTTAATAAATTGCACGATTTTATGGTCAGATGATTTCATTATTTTATTCAGATTTTTGATTAAGACTCATATCCTCACCCCAGCGCGGTAAACTAGGTACATCAATATCAAACAGATCAAGCGCTCTGGCAACACTATGAGTGATAATATCATCGACACTTTCAATATGTTGATATAACGCAGGAACAGGTGGAAAAATAATTCCCCCCATTAATGTCACCGCTTCCATATTTTTAATGTGTCCTAGATGTAATGGGGCTTCTCGTGTCATTAACACTAAGCGACGACGCTCTTTTAAAACGACATCAGCAGCGCGTGTTAATAAATTATCAGATAGACCATGAGCTATTGCTGCCAGTGTTCGCATCGAGCAAGGTGCAACTAACATGCCCATTGTTTTATATGACCCACTAGCAATTGCAGCGCCAATATTGTCAACCGAATAGACCATATCGGCTAAAGATTCTAATTGTGCTAACTGGGATTTAGAATGTTCGTAATTCCCAGTTATTTTGGCCGCTTTTGATATGACAAGATGGGTTTGAATGTCCATTGGTTTTAGGAGTTCTAAAGCTTTTATACCATAAGCAAAGCCTGTTGCGCCACTTATACCAACTATCATTCTTCTCATATTGATTCCTACAGTTAAATTTCTGAATTTATTTTAACTTAGATTAGTGCGTTAAGGTATGGGAATTTGTTTAATCGCGGAGTGAAAGTCACCGCTAACCTTTTTGTTAGCGGTGGAATTTGATATAACTTATTCTTTAGCCATTGGTTGTTCAACTACTTTTGTAGTTTGTTTACCTTGGATGGTTTTAATTTTGTCACCATAAGTTTTTACAGCTTCTTTATTTGATAATAAGCTATATGTTAGCTTAAAGTCAGCGCTTTTACCTGGTTCTAATTGAGGAACACGTTTTTGTTCACGTTCAATAGTAACTGGATAGGCAAAGCTTGTGCCTGGCTCAATACCGGTCACGTAACCTTGTTTAAGCGTATCGGTGTTTTTCCATAATGTAAGCACTGGTAACTGTTTAGTATTAAATGAAATACCAACCCCTTTATCACCTGCTTTGTTAGCCAACATCACTTGAGTTTGATTTTTTGAATCCGCATAAGGGAAGATGTTATAAACCATTTCGTCAAAGTTTTTTGTTGGTCCTAAATAGGTTTGCCAATTTTTAAGGCCGGTAGCCGCATAATCATTGAATGGTGAAACTTCTTTAACAGGTGCAACAAATTTTGCCCCTTCTTCAAGGATTGGTGTACCAAAATTGCTGTGATAGATAATTTGATAATCACGCGGGTAATCACCTTGGTTAGTCACAGTATCGTGAACAGTAAATTCTTTAGTTCCTGGTACATGAGAAATTCTAACCCAAGTTTCTAAATTGCTTTTTTTGAAAGCTTTTTCTTTGATAAGACCACTAACGGTAATGGTGTATGGTGCTTCGTCTTCAATATCAACAAACAGTTTTGAAACAGGTGTATTTTGCGCACGTCCATGAAGGGTATACATCATTCCATCAGCTTGTACTGCATGACCTGTCCATTCAAAACCACAACGAACCATCATTTCATTAAAACCATCTAACCAACCATTACCACCACGGCTTTCTAAGTTGATATTATTTGGATGAACGATTTCTTCAACTGGGGAATCCCAACCTAAGCGGACTCCATCACCTTCAACTGAAAGGATACCTAGACCACGAGTTGGGCTTAATTTAATAGTCAATCCATCACTTTTAATAGTTAAAACTTCAACATCATTTTGAAGCCCACCTCTAAGAACTGTATTTCTTAAATAAAAATTCGGTGCACCTTTTGCATGCTGATCACTCGATACTACCCAGCCACCTTTTCTAATTTGAATGTCGGTGTCAGTAATAATATAATGTGTAGCATTGGCAGAATAGGAGATTGCTCCAAGCGCTAGAGCTAACGTAAGATTTCTAATTTTCATGAGATTAATTCCTTATAATTATAATTAAAATATATATCCATCATGAGCAAGGATATGCGTTAATTGGGTCTTACCTTCCCTGCTTTCCAGTGTTTTCGACAAACTGAATGGTATTCACTATCACCAAGATGAATTGAATTACCAAATTTAACGATTTGTCCGTTTTCACCTTCTAACAGAATCATTGTCGCTTTTTTACCGCACCAGCATACGGTTTTAAGTTCTCTATAATTATCAGCAATTTCTAATAATGTTTTCGAACCTTCAAACAAATGTCCCATATAATCGGTCTTTAATCCAAAAAACATCATTGGAACACCAAACTCATCGCATACGTCTGACAACTTCCATATGGTATTGGACGATAAAAATTGACTTTCATCAATCAAAATACACGCATAGTTATTTTGTTTGATCTGTTCAATAATACCATCAACAGTATTATCATCAAGTTGTAATGCTTTTTTACGTAATCCAAGTCGAGATACAATCTCAACTGCGGAGTCGCGAGTATCGACCGATGATTTAAGTAATAATGTCTGCATATTATTACTTAAATAGTTATGATCTATTTGTAGTAATTCAGTGGATTTTCCGGCATTCATTACGCCATAAATATAGTAAATTTTAGACAAAATTTGCGTCTCAAAAAGTTAAATAGTAATTATCAGTAACACTAAAAGTAAAAGGTAAGTCTCTCGACTTACCTTTTTGATGAATAAATTATTTGGCTTTACCTTGGTTTGCTACCGCTGCTTGTTTAGCTGCGATTTCATCAGCATTACCTAAGTAGTAATGTTTAACAACTTTCATATTGTCATCAAATTCATAAACTAATGGTACGCCAGTTGGAATGTTAACATCGATAATGTCATCATCACTGATATTGTCTAAATGCTTAACTAGAGCACGAAGAGAGTTACCGTGAGCTGCAATAATAACACGTTCACCTTTTGCAACACGTGGTGCAATAGTTGATTCCCAATAAGGAAGTACACGTTTAATTGTTAATGCTAGGCTTTCAGTTAATGGTAATTCTGATTCTGGTAATTTGCTATATCGTGAATCGTGACCAGGGAAGCGCTCATCTGATTTTTCAAGTGCAGGAGGAGTGATAGCAAAACCACGACGCCATAATTTAACTTGATCATCACCATATTTAGCAGCAGTTTCAGCTTTATTTAAACCTTGTAACGCACCATAATGACGTTCGTTTAATTTCCAGTTCTTTTCAACCGGTAACCATGCTTGATCAACTTCATCAAGGATGTGCCATAATGTATGAATTGCGCGTTTTAAAACTGAAGTATATGCATAGTCAAATGTAAAGCCTTCTTGTTTTAGTAATTTACCTGCTTCAGCAGCTTCTTTGTTACCTTTGTCAGATAAATCAACATCAGTCCAACCACAAAAACGGTTTTCTTGATTCCAAACGCTTTCTCCGTGACGAATAAGAACTAATTTTTTTACTGCCATGAATATAACTCCTTAGTTACGTAAAATAAAATGGTTAAATGAATTGGACTTTCGTTAAAAATGCACGTTTGATTAAGTGCATTTTTAACGTTTTAATCGTTTTAAACACTTATTATTTAGATAAGTATTTTAATGGATCGACTGATTGCGCTTTATAACGAATTTCAAAGTGTAGCCGTACTGATGAAGTTCCCGTTGCGCCCATTGTCGCAATTTGTTCACCTGCTCGAACATTTTGTTGTTCTTTAACCAAAATAGTTTGGTTATGCGCATACGCCGTTAAATAGTCATCATTGTGTTTTACAATGATTAAGTTACCATAACCTGGTAATGCATTACCAGAATAAACCACTCGACCATCCGCTGCTGCAACGACTTTAGCGCCTAATGAACCAGCAATATCTATACCTTTAGTGGCATTAGAAAATTTTTCAATGATCTTACCTTGTGCCGGCCATTGCCATGTAATATTGGCAACATTCGATGTTGAGCTAGATGGCGATGGCGATGTGGTTGAAGCCGGTTCAGTTACAGTTTCAGTAGTTTCAACTGTATTGGTTGGTTTATTAGTACCAGATGTAGTAGTTGTTGTAGTAGTTACTGTTGTTACAACTGGTTTTGTTGAACTAGTCTGAGCAGGAGTATTCGTTGACGTGGTTTTTTTAGTTTCAACGATCGTTGTGCCACCGCTAACATCAAGCACTTGACCTACACTAACAGCAAAAGGTTCTTTGATATTATTTTTAGCAGCTAATGCTCGATAATCATTACCGGTTACCCAAGCAATATAAAACAGTGTATCACCTCGTTTGACGGTGTAAGTATCACCTTGATAGCCACCTTTTGGAATATCATTATAATCACGATTATAGACAATACGTTCATTAGATGTCACAACACCTTGACTAGTTGAACCGCTAGTCGAATTACGAGATGCTGGCGCCGATGGTGTATAAGTTGATGTAGATGATGGCGCTCGATTACCTTTGGAAATAATTTCAGGCGGTTTTGTGTAAACCGAGGAGGTAGAAGCTCTCGAAGAATCAGATATATCTTCGATATCAGCTGGATTTGTCTGCGTACAAGCAGAAATCATCAAACTTAAACAACTTAATGTGAGAATTTTTTTCACAATAACACCTTTCATTTATATATATAGTTTTAATACGAACATTTTATCGTTTTTATAACAAAAAGCTATTATATTAATTACCAGCAAGCTAAATCAATAAAATCACAGCTAAAATAGCATTTTTATTGCTTAAAAACTGTAAATTCGGCAAATTTTACAGTTTATGTTGCTTATTGTAAGTTATTTAGGCGATTTTTAGATGAAATCTGTCACCAAATTGAGTATAAAATGATTGCTAAAATTTGGTTTAATAAATGCCCTATTATCCGTCTATGTTTTATTGATTAAGACTTTTTTCGGCACTAGGAGTATGTACATTAAATTTGGTATAGTATATTTAAGACTTAAAAATTTACAGTGATCCCAAAATAATGACTTTATATATTGTAGCAACACCTATTGGTAATTTAGATGATATTACCCTTCGCGCGATTAATACACTTAAGCAAGTTGACTTAATTGCGGCTGAAGATACCCGTCATAGTGGACTGCTTTTGCAACATTTGGGGATTAAAGCCAAATTGTTCGCCTTACATGATCATAATGAGCAAGAAAAATCACAACTATTAATTGAAAAACTTAAATCAGGATTATCAATAGCGTTAATATCTGATGCAGGCACACCATTAATTAATGACCCCGGTTATCATTTAGTGAAAGCTTGCCGTGAAAATAATATTAATGTAGTACCCATCCCTGGTGCATGTGCGGCCATTGCGGCACTCTCAGTGGCTGGATTACCTTCGGATAGATTTAGTTATGAGGGATTTTTACCGGCTAAAACAAAAGCACGACAAGATTATCTTACTACGTTAATTGATGAACCACGAACAATGATTTTTTACGAATCAACGCATAGACTTTTAGATACCTTGCATGATATGCAAACCATTTGGGGAAGCGATAGACAGATTGTGTTAGCTAAAGAGCTGACTAAAACATGGGAAACCATCGTCCATTTTTCCATAAAAGATCTGATTGAATGGTTAGAAGAAGATAGTAACCGACAAAAAGGCGAATTCGTTTTAATTGCCGAAGGTGTGAGTAAAACGGATGATGTGATTGATGCAAAAGCAATTAATACACTAAAACTGTTATTAAATGAGCTACCTTTAAAAAAAGCCGCTGCGATTACTGCTGAAATTTATGGACTGAAAAAAAATCAATTATATCAGCTCGGATTAGCCTTTCAAAATTAGCTAACAATCATACTGTTAATAAAACTATTTTGAGATTAAGCATAATATCGTTTTAAGTGTTGATTTCGATCTTCTTATATCATCAACATTAGCACAATTAGTGCAATTTAGTATATAATCAATGTTTAAGATTTTTATAACACAAGGTAATAAACAATATGGGATTTAAATGTGGAATTGTCGGTCTACCAAATGTGGGTAAATCAACGCTTTTTAATGCACTAACTAAAGCTGGGATTGAAGCGGCTAACTTTCCGTTTTGTACTATCGAACCTAATACAGGCGTAGTGCCAATGCCCGATCCGCGTTTAGATCAATTAGCGGAAATTGTTAAGCCGCAACGAACATTACCAACGACCATGGAATTTGTTGATATCGCAGGTTTAGTAAAAGGTGCATCTAAAGGTGAAGGACTTGGTAACCAATTCTTAGCTAATATTCGTGAAACCGAAGCAATTGGCCATGTTGTTCGTTGTTTTGAAAACGAAAACATTGTTCATGTTGCAGGTAAAATCGATCCAGCTGAAGATATCGAAATTATTAACACAGAACTTGCGTTAGCCGATCTTGAAGCCTGTGAACGCGCTATTACCCGTTTACAAAAACGAGCTAAAGGTGGTGATAAAGACGCTAAATATGAACTTGAGATTCTTGAAAAGTGCCTTCCTCACCTTGAACAAGGTAAAAAATTATTACTTTTAGATTTAAGTAAAGAAGAACTAGATGCGATTAAATATCTTAGTTTCTTAACGTTAAAACCAACTATGTACATCGCGAATGTCAATGAAGATGGTTTTGAAAACAATCCGTTTTTAGATAAAGTGAAAGCCATCGCAGAACAAGAAAAAGCAGTCGTAGTACCAGTTTGTGCTGCTATTGAGGCAGAACTTGCTGAGCTTGATGATGCTGATCGTGATGAATTTATGCAAGATCTTGGTTTAACCGAACCGGGTCTAAATAGAGTTATCCGCGCGGGTTATAGTTTACTTAACTTACAAACTTATTTTACTGCTGGCGTTAAGGAAGTTCGTGCTTGGACTATCTCGGTTGGTGATACTGCACCTCAAGCAGCAGGGAAAATTCATACCGATTTTGAAAAAGGTTTTATCCGTGCACAAACCATTGCCTTTGAAGATTTTATCAAATATGGTGGTGAACAAGGTGCTAAAGAAGCAGGAAAAATGCGTTCAGAAGGAAAAGATTATGTCGTGCAAGATGGCGATATTATGAATTTCTTATTCAATGTATAATCAACGTTTAATGGGTGCAGTTTAATACCGCACCCTATTTATTTCAATTTTGTAAAATTAATAACTCGCCAATATCACTCTTCCCTGAATGGATAATCAATTATAAGGAGCTTCATTTATGTTATTAACCTTTGAGCAAGCTAAAAAAAATATACTTGAAGCATCATCATTATACAATCAACTTTCAAGTGAAAAAGTTGCATTATTTGACGCCTTAGATTGTGTTAATGCCGAACCGGTTATTTCGCCAATTAATGTACCAAGTTTTAACAATTCGGCTATGGATGGTTATGCGGTAAGGTTAGCTGATATCAATCAATCGAAATTATTACCTTTAGCCGGTACAATTTTTGCTGGAGATGATACTTCAAATCTGAATTGGCCTTCAGGGAGTTGCTTACGCATTATGACTGGCGCGCCTGTTCCTGAACAAGCTAATGCCGTGGTGATGCAAGAAGAGACAGAGCAAACAGAGTCAGGTATTAATTTTTTAGGTGATATTAAATTAGGTAGCAATATTCGTTGTATCGGCGAAGATGTTAAACAAGATTCGGTGGTGGTGACTAAAGGTACACGTTTAACCATTCCAACACTATCAAGTTTAGCCACGCTTGGTATAACTGAATTAGTCGTCTATAAAAAAATAAAAGTCGCTATCTTTTCAACCGGAAATGAATTAACCGATATTGGTGATCCACTAACAAACAAAAGTGCAATTTATGATAGTAATCGATTTACGCTAAAATTATTATTATCTAAATTAAATTGCCAAATTATCGATTTAGGTATTATTGCCGATGATCCGAACCGAATTAAGCAATCACTTGAAACAGCGTCTAAACTTGCTGATTTAGTGATTACAAGCGGAGGCGTTTCTGTTGGTGATGCAGATTATACAAAAACAGCTTTAGAAACACTGGGTAAAATTAATTTCTGGAAAATTGCTATAAAACCCGGTAAGCCGTTTGCTTTTGGAAAGATAGGTGATGCGTTGTTTTGTGGATTACCCGGCAATCCAGTTTCGACATTGGTCACTTTCTATCAGTTAGTTCAGCCTTTGATTTTAGCACTGTCAGGAGAGCATTTAACCTCTAACAATCTGTCATTTAAAGTTAAAGCAGCAACGAATCTTAAAAAAAGTGTTGGCCGATTAGATTTTCAACGCGGTGTGTTGCAAGTTAATTCTGAAGGTGAATTAGAAGTTGCTTCAACTGGTCAACAAGGCTCACATCTAACTCAGTCGTTTAATCATGCCAACTGCTTTATCATCCTTGAGCAAGAAAGAGGCAATGTTGCTAAAGGTGAATATGTGACAGTTGAGCTGTTTAATAATTTATTAAAATAGCGCAACTAAAACAGCACCTGCAGCAATCATGGCAACACCAATGGCTGAAAGAAATGAAATTTTTTCGCCAAAGATAATAACAGCAAAAATTACGGCAAAAACAACGCTAAGTTTATCAATCGGGGCAACTTGCGAGACTTTACCTTCTTTAATTGCCATGAAGTAGAATAACCAAGATAATGCCCCAGCGACTCCACTCAATGCGATAATAAGTAATGCTTTCTTATCGTTAAAGAACGTGTTAATTAGATTTAGCTTTCCTTGCACGGCAACCACGCCAACTAAAAAAATCGCCATAACAATAGCCCGTATTGCTGTTGCAGTATTGGCATCAAGGTGTTGTAAACCAATTTTACCTAAAATTGCAACACAGGCAGCGGTAATTGCCGATAGCAAAGCATAAACAAGCCAAGCGCTCATATTAATACCTATCTATTTGGAATAAGTACTGTTGATTGTTTGAATTTTTTTGGCATTGTTCTGATTTATTCATCACCCCTCGGCAATCTTCAAGCACACCGTGAGCTTTTGACCAATGGTACTGTTTGCCTTCATCATTTTTACCACCACAAGCTGTTAAACTTAAACTTAAACTTAAACTTAGTGTAAGGCAAGTTAGTGCGATAATTACTGGTTTCATCATATCCCCTCGCAAATATTTAGTTATCCTATAATTTATTCATTATTCTAATGCATTATTAAACTGATTGATAGCAAAGCTATCACCTATTTTTATTACGTGAAAAGCACGACCTTTCTTCAAAGAATTTAATAAAAACGGTGGTTCATCTAACGATTCATCAGCTAATTCAAAAGCTCCCCAATGAATGGCGATCGCTGATTGGCAATTTAATTCATCATACAGTTGCAATGCTTGTTGAGGGTCGATGTGCTGTGATTGCATAAACCAACGCGGTGCATATGCGCCGATGGGGATTAAGGCTAGATCGATTTGCTTAAACCTTTCGCCAATTTTCTTTAAACTGGTTGAATAGCCGGTATCCCCCATAAAGTAGATATTTTTTGATAACGGCGAGTCATCATTCTGCATTATCCAACCACACCATAATGATTTGTTGACATCAAAAGCACCACGATTACTCCAATGCTTTGCTGGTGTCGCAGTAAACGTTATTCCACCAATATTAGAAGATTGCCACCAGTCCAACTCAATAACTTGCTTCGCTCCCCATTTTAATAGTTTGGTTTTGAGCCCTAGGGGAACTAAAATAGTCATTTGTGGAAAACGTTTTACCAGTTGCCTTATACTATTAAAATCAAGATGGTCATAATGGCTATGCGATATCAAAACTACATCAATCGTTGGTAATTTATCGATAGTAATAGCGGGTTTAGTTCGTCGTTTGGGGCCAATAAATTGGAACGGCGAGACTCGGTTGGAAAAAACCGGATCGGTTAATATCCATTTATTATTAAGTCTTATTAACGTAGTTGAATGCCCTATCCACCAGACTCTATCACCTTCTAAATTTAAATCAATTGAGCTACACCAAGTTTGGTTAAATACTTGATATCCCGCTTTGGGTGGTAAGACTTTACGTTTAAGGCGCCAACGTAGCGCGTCAGTCAATTTAATTGAAAAAGGCTCACTATTTTTAAAAGCTCTATGATGTAAATTATCACTTCGCTCATTAAGGGCTTTATCTAGCGTTTCGTTTTTTTTATTCATTAATTTGTTGAGTTAATTAATACTACGTTCAATAATCACAGCAACATTGCCTGCATTAGCAATCGCATCTGGTTTTGAAACTTTGATTTTTAACCATTGAACTGAAAATTGTTCAATAACTAACTGTGCAACACGTTCAGCTACCGTTTCAATAAGCTCAAATTTATTTGCTTCAATAAATGATGTTATTGATTGTGAAACAACGAAATAGTCTAAACAAAATTCTACATTATCACTTTTTCCTGCTGGCTTATTATCCCAAGCCATTTCTAAATCAAGGACTAGCTTCTGTTTGATGTTTTTTTCCCAATCATAAACACCAATTGTGGTATAAACTGTTAGAGATTCAATTAATACTCTATCTTTAATCGTTAATGTCATATTCAATTCCAAGCATTGATATTGTTTAAAATAGAGATTACCGAATCTTATTAAATTACGCTATAATTTATTTCAAATAATAGTGAATAAAAGATGATATGACTCGAATTTTTCAACCCTACACCATCACCCAAAATAGCTTAATTACCTTGGACGATAATGCTTTTAATCACCTGATCCGTGTATTAAGAATGAAGCCTGGCGAATCAGTGACGTTGTTTGACGGCTCTAACCAAATTACGCCAGCAGTGATCCATGAAGTAAACAAAAAAAACGTTGTTGTAAAAACAGCAACGACTGTTTTTGATGATCGAGAATCACCTTTAAACATTCATTTAGGCCAAGTTATTTCTCGTGGTGATAAAATGGAGTTTACTATTCAAAAATCAGTTGAATTAGGCGTGAGTACCATTACCCCACTACTTTCTGAACGCTGTGGCGTAAAGCTTGATCAAGAAAGGCTTGAAAAGAAGGTTCAACAATGGCAAAAAATTGTTATTTCTGCCTGTGAACAATGTGGGCGTAACATCATCCCTACCGTAAACTCGGTAATGAAATTAGAAAATTGGTGTGCAAGTTTAACTGATAGCTTAAAACTCAACTTACATCCAAAAGCAGAAAAAGGCATAAATCAACTGTCGTCTGAGGATAAAAACATTAGTTTATTAATTGGACCAGAAGGTGGGCTATCTAACGAAGAAATTCAGATGACGCATCAATATCAGTTTACAGATATTTTACTCGGTCCACGAGTTTTACGAACTGAAACAGCTGCACTAACAGCCATAACCGCCCTTCAAGTTCGTTTAGGTGATTTAGGTTAATCACCCAAAATGAATGAGTTAACAATTGATTGCTTTGCTTATTAATCGGTAACGAGTATGATAGTTCAAAACTTGATTTTTATTGCTAAAACCACGCTCGGCCTTGTTTTCTTATAAGCAATATTAAATAGGTAGAAAAGCGTGCAAGTCATCAACAGCAAATTCAATGCAATCAGATAAAATCAGTAAGGAGTCAACATGATTAAACTTGGTATTGTTATGGACCCCATCAGCCATATCAAATTAAAAAAAGATACCAGCTTTGCTATGCTGCTTGAAGCACAAAAGCGAGGTTATCAACTCTATTATATGGAGATGAATGATCTGTTTTTACGTAATGGTGAAGCAAGTGCAACCACTCGTATACTAACAGTTCATAACAATAGTGAACATTGGTTTGATTTTGGTGACGAACAAACAATAGCATTAAGTGAACTCGATGTGATACTAATGCGTAAAGATCCGCCTTTTGATACCGAATTTATCTATGCGACTTATATTTTAGAACGCGCTGAAGATAAAGGCGTATTAGTGGTTAATAAGCCACAAAGCTTACGTGATTGTAATGAAAAATTATTTACTGCTTGGTTTGCTGATTTTACGCCGGAAACTTTAGTTACTCGCCAAACATCACAAATTAAGGCTTTCCACCAACAATTTCATGACATTATTTTAAAACCACTTGATGGTATGGGCGGTTCGTCAATTTTTAGAATCAAACAAGATGATCCCAATGTGTCTGTGATAATTGAAACACTTACCGAGCATAATACTCGTTACTGTATGGCGCAAAATTTTATCCCAGCAATAAAAGATGGTGATAAACGTATTTTAGTTGTCGATGGTGTTCCGGTTCCTTATTGTTTGGCGCGGATACCTCAAAAAGGTGAAACACGTGGAAACTTAGCCGCTGGCGGACATGGTGAAGTAAGAGCTTTAAGTGAAAGTGATTGGAAAATTGCCAACAGTATTGGACCAACATTAAAACAAAAAGGACTTTTATTTGTCGGACTTGATGTAATTGGGGATAAATTAACTGAAATTAACGTCACTAGTCCAACTTGTGTACGAGAAATTGAAACTGCCCATCCAGATTTATCAATCACGGGGCTTTTAATGGACGCGATTGAATCAAGATTAAATAAGAAGAGTTAAAAAAATGATTAGAGAATACCAACCAAAAGATTTAGAAGCGATTATGAAGATATGGCTACAAGGTAATGAACAAGCTCACAACTTTATTGATCTTGAATTTTTTAAACAGAACTACGATATAGTTAAAATGTTGATTCCAATGTCAACTATCTATGTCCAAGATCTTAATGGCGTAGTAGGTTTTATAGGTTTAACTGAGAATTATATTTCTGGACTCTTTGTTGAAGAAGGTTTTCGTCATCAAGGAACTGGAGCTGCGCTAGTTGAAAAAGCAAAACAGCGTCACAATGAATTATTGGTACATGTGTATAAACAAAATAGTGATGCGATTAACTTTTACTTATCGCAGGATTTTGAAATTATTGGTGAATCAATTAATGAAGAAACCAATCATCCAGAAGTATTAATGCGTTGTAATGTAGAACATAAAGTCAAAATTGGTAAATGTGCATTATAATTTAACAACAATGTGAGCGTATGAATTTAAAAAATCATTTTATTATTGCAATGCCAACACTACATGATTCAGTATTTAGTCGTTCTGTGGTGTATATCTGTGAACATAATCGTGATGGTGCAATGGGTATTATTTTGAATAAGCCTATTATAGATCTCAATGTTGAAACCGTATTGTCCCGTCTTGAAATCACTGCCTCAAAAAGTTGTGCTGAACTTGAGCATCCAGTATTTTGTGGTGGACCACTTGCCGAGGAGCAAGGTTTTATTTTACACACGCCTCATAAGGGGTTTGCATCAAGTATACAGATTTCTGATGATGTGATGATAACCACATCACTTGACGCATTGAAATCGATTGGCTCTCCAGAACAACCAAAAGATATCTTTCTAGCACTGGGTTACTCAAGTTGGCAATCATTACAACTTGAAAGTGAAGTAGCCAAAAATGACTGGTTAGTTACCGAAGCTGATCCACAAATTATTTTTGAAGTGGCTATTGAGGATCGTTGGAAAAAAGCGGCTGAATCATTGGGCATTAATATCAGTACTATTTCTCACCAAATGGGTAATGCATAGACAATGGCAACTATTATTGCATTTGATTTTGGTACTGCAAGTATTGGTGCAGCTATTGGTCAGGACATCACCAAAACCGCTAACCCACTTTGTTCATTTAAAGCTCGTGATGGCATACCTAATTGGCAAGCGATTGAAAAAGTACTTAATGAATGGAAACCCGATTATTTAGTGGTTGGACTACCATTAAATATGGATGGCACAGAACAACCTTTAACCGCTAGAGCTCGCAAATTTGCTAACCGTTTGCATGGTATGTTTGGTTATCAAGTACATCTACAAGATGAACGATTATCCACAGTTGAGGCTAAATCACACATTTTTGCTTCACGTGGTTATCGGGCGCTTGAAAAAGGTCATGTTGATGCAACTTCTGCCATTATTATTTTAGAGAGTTGGTTTGAGAACAATGAATCTCTTTAATTAATAAGTTATTTTATCAATAATTAGTCGCCAATAAATTTCATCCTTGCTAAAATATCAAACAATTTTTCTACTGTAAGGACTGCTCCCGTGTCAAATAACAAATCTCTTAGCTATAAAGATGCCGGTGTCGATATCGATGCAGGCAATGAACTGGTAAATCGCATTAAATCTGTTGTAAAAGAGACCAAACGTCCTGAAGTTATGGGTGGACTAGGTGGTTTTGGTGCATTATGTGCAATTCCGCAAAAATATAAGCAACCTATTTTAGTATCAGGTACTGATGGTGTGGGCACAAAATTACGTCTGGCAATGGATTTAAACCGCCATGAATCAATTGGTATTGATTTAGTTGCAATGTGCGTTAATGATTTGATTGTTCAAGGTGCGGAGCCGTTATTCTTCTTAGATTACTATGCAACAGGTAAACTTAATGTTGATGTTGCAGCAACAGTCGTTACAGGTATCGCTGAAGGTTGTAAACAATCAGGCTGCGCTTTAGTTGGCGGTGAAACAGCTGAAATGCCAGGAATGTATCACGGTGATGATTATGACTTAGCCGGCTTTTGTGTTGGCGTAGTTGAAAAAGCAGAAATGATTGATGGGAGTAAAGTACAAGATGGTGATGCTTTAATTGCTCTTGCATCCAGTGGCGCCCACTCTAATGGCTACTCTTTAGTTCGAAAAATAATCGAAGTGAGTGGTGTAAATCCAGCTACTGAACAATTAGATGGAAAACCATTAGCTGATCATCTACTTGCTCCAACCAAAATTTATGTCAAATCTGTTCTCGATTTGATTTCCAAAATCGACGTTCATGCAATTGCCCATATTACTGGTGGTGGCTTTTGGGAAAACATCCCTCGTGTTTTACCGGATAACACTCAAGCGATTATTGATGAATTAAGCTGGCAATGGCCGTCAATCTTCAATTGGTTACAACAAGCAGGTAATGTCAGTCGCCATGAAATGTATCGTACTTTCAACTGTGGCGTTGGTTTAATCATCGCTTTACCAAAACAGTTAGCTGACCAAGCCATCAATTTGCTTAATGAGCATGGTGAAAAAGCCTGGCTACTAGGTGAAATAAAAACATCATCATCAACTGAGCGTGTAATTATTAAATAATACTATTCGTTTATATTATCCAACTATTTGGATAATATAAACTTTTTATCTAATCAATGCTATTGATACTACTTATTGGTAAACTTTCAAAAAATCTTCAACTTAAATAACTTGTCAAGTTAGCTTAATCATCAACTTTTGCAATTCGATTTACCAATGATAATTCGCTTAGTCATGATTAAAAACAGATAGTCATAACGGAAAAATTTAACACAAAAATAACTAAAAGCTATCTTACTTTCTGGTACAATAGTCAAAAAAATATAATAACTAAGTAATGTCATAAAACGATAAAATACAAGGTTTTTTAATGATCATATCAGATGCTAATAGTGCGGTGTCATCTGTCGCATATCGTGCAAACGAAGTCATTGCTATTTATCCAATTACACCGAGTTCATCAATGGCTGAGCAAGCCAGCACATGGGCAGAATTTAATAAGCCCAACGTATTTGGTGATACCCCAAAAGTAGTTGAGATGCAATCCGAAGCTGGCGCAATCTCGACCGTGCATGGCGCATTAATGACTGGCGCACTAGCAACATCATTTACCTCATCACAAGGTTTACTATTAATGATTCCTTCGCTATACAAAATAGCGGGAGAATTAACACCATTTGTTTTACACGTTGCTGCTCGTACCGTTGCAACTCATGCATTATCTATTTTTGGTGACCATTCAGATGTCATGTCAATCAGGCAAACTGGTTTTGCCATGCTTTGTTCTAGCTCAGTACAAGAAGCTCAAGATTTAGCGTTAATTTCACAAATAGCAACACTCAATAGTCGTATACCATTTGTCCACTTTTTTGATGGATTTAGAACCTCACATGAGGTCAATAAAATTTACCCAATCAGTGATGAACAAATTCGTAACTTACTACCTAATCAAGCTATTGAAGCTTTTCGTGCTCGCGCATTAACACCAGATAAGCCGGTAATACGCGGAACATCAGCTAATCCTGATACCTACTTCCAATGTCGTGAAGCCATTAATCCCTATTATGAAAATGCTTACAACCATGTTGTTGATGCGATGCAGGCATTTGAAAAAGAGACAGGTAGAAAATACCAGCCTTTCGAATATTATGGCGCAGAAGATGCGCAACGTATTATTGTTATTATGGGGTCGGGGGTCAGTACCACCAAAGAAGTGGTTGATCATCTAATCAAAAATGATGAAAAAGTTGGCGTAGTCATCGTCAGATTATACCGCCCTTTTTCAGCAAAACATCTGCTTGATATTATTCCTCAAACCGTAAAAAAAATCGCGGTGATGGATCGCACCAAAGAACCAGGCGCTCAAGCAGAACCACTTTATTTAGATGTAATGACAGCATTTGCTGAAAGTTTTTCTCGCGGTGAACGTAGTTATTTACCACAAATTATTGGTGGTCGTTATGGTTTATCTTCGAAAGAGTTCGATCCTCGCTCGGTATTAGCTATTTTTAATGAATTAGCTATTGAGAAGCCAAAACCTCGATTTACTGTTGGTATTTACGATGACATAACTGGATTATCATTACCATTACCAGAACAATCTATACCACAAAAATCAGCACTTGAAGCATTATTTTATGGTTTGGGAAGTGATGGAACCGTATCTGCCACAAAAAATAATATTAAAATTATTGGTGATAACTCACCGTTTTATGTTCAAGGTTATTTTGTTTATGACTCGAAAAAGGCAGGCGGTTTAACCACCTCTCATCTTAGAGTCAACCTTGAGCCTATTGATTCACCGTATTTAATCACCAGTGCTCATTTTATTGGTTGTCATCAAGATCAGTTTATTGACAAGTATCAGATCGTTGAAAGATTGAAAGACGATGGAATCTTTTTGCTTAATACGCCTTATAGTAAGGATGAAGTCTGGCATAGATTACCCAAAGAAGTTCAAGTTCAATTAATTAAGAAAAGAGCGCACTTTTATATTATCAACGCGGCTAAAATTGCTCGAGAATGTAACTTAGGGGCAAGAATAAACACCGTAATGCAAGCCGCTTTCTTTCATTTATCTGAAATATTTAAAAATGATTTCAGTATCACTCAACTGAAAGAAGTTATAGCCAAAAGTTATAGCAGTAAAGGGCAAGATATTGTTGAAAATAACTGGAAAGCGCTTGATTTAGCCATCGCATCACTTGAACAAATTCCATTAAGTTGTGTTGATGAAAGTAGCCCATTGCGCCCATCAGTCGTACCAAGCAATGCGCCTGATTTTGTTAAAATGGTTACTGCAACAATGTTAGCCGGCTTAGGTGATACTTTACCCGTTTCGGCGTTCCCGCCCGATGGAACATGGCCAGTTGGCACCACTAAATGGGAAAAACGCAACATTGCGGAAGAAATTCCAATTTGGAAACCCGAACTTTGTACCCAATGTAACCATTGTGTAGTAGCTTGTCCTCATGCGGCTATTCGAGCCAAAGTGGTTAGTGAAATAGTTAATGCACCAGAATCGTTAAGCTCACTAGAAGTGAAAGCGCGAGATATGAAAGGTCAACGCTACGTATTACAAGTTGCGCCTGAAGATTGTACTGGATGTAATTTGTGTGTTGAAGTTTGTCCTTCACGTGACCGCAATAACTTTGATATCAAAGCTATCAATATGCAGTCGCGCATTGATAATCTTGAAACACAGCGGACTAATTACGAGTACTTTACTGCACTACCAGATCGTGAAATAAAAACCCTCGAACGTATAGATATACGCACATCGCAACTATTAACACCATTATTTGAATATTCTGGTGCATGTGCGGGTTGTGGTGAAACACCTTACATCAAATTATTAACGCAATTATATGGTGATCATCTCGCTATTGCTAATGCCACTGGTTGTTCATCAATTTATGGGGGTAACTTACCGTCAACACCATATACCACCGATCATAATGGTCGAGGACCAGCATGGGCAAATTCATTATTTGAAGATAATGCCGAATTCGCCCTTGGCTATCGAATTACCTATAACCAACATAAAAAACGAGCATTACGTTTGTTGGAACATGTTGCAGGCGAAATTTCACCAGAAATTGTAATCAATTTACAATCTCCGGATCTTTCAATTGATGAAAAACGTACGCAAGTCAATTTACTGCGTCAACAATTAGCTCATTTAACCTCATCGGAAGCTAAAGAGCTAATACAAGATGCTGACTACTTAATTGAAAAATCAGTATGGGCAATTGGTGGTGATGGTTGGGCATATGATATTGGGTTTGGTGGATTAGACCATGTAATGAGTCTCACTGAAAACGTAAATATCTTAGTTCTTGATACTCAATGCTACTCAAATACTGGTGGTCAACAATCGAAGGCTACACCAATGGGTGCTGTATCAAAATTTGCTGATTTAGGTAAAAATAAAGCCCGTAAAGATCTAGGTGTGAGTGTGATGATGTATGGTCACGTTTATGTTGCTCAAGTTGCCTTAGGCTCACAACTAAATCAAACCCTAAAAGCATTACAAGAAGCTGAAGCCTATAACGGCCCTTCTCTCGTTATTGCTTATAGTCCTTGTGAAGAACATGGTTATGATTTATCTAAATCTCATGAACAAATGAAAGATTTAGTAAAATCAGGTTTTTGGCCACTATACCGTTATGATCCTCGTCGTATGCAAGAAGGAAAACCGAGTCTAGTGCTAGACTCAAAAGCACCAAACAGTGAATCATTATCTGATGTGTTACTCAAAGAACAGCGATTCCGTCGTTTAGAAACACTTGAGCCAGTGATTGCTAATACCTTGCATGAGCAATCTGCAAAAATGGTTAATTCCAAATTTAAATTCTTGCAGATGCTAGCAACCTATTCCGATATAGAAACGCCAGCTGACAGCTAAATCTAAAAACGGATTAATTGGTTAAATTAATCCGTTTAATCTTATTAATGAAGATCCAATTTTTGGGAATAAAAAAAAACTCTCTAAATATAGAGAGTTTTTTATTATATTTATTAAACTTTTTTAACGACCAGTCACACGACGTGTCATCCAGTAATGTTTTTTCCAGTAATCTTCATTCAGGTTTGAATAGATAACACCTTTTGAAGTTGAAGCATGTAAGAATTTACCATCTGCATAATAAATACCAACATGTAATCCGCTACGACTACGTCCAGTTTTGAAGAAGACTAAATCACCCGCTTTAGGCGTGGTAACTTTATAACCTAATTTAGCTTGTTCAGCAGCACTTCTTGGAAGGGTCTTTTGTAATCTATTTTTGTAGAAGTTCATAACTAAACCAGAACAATCACTACCAGCTAAAGTAGTACCACCATAACGGTAAGGTGTTCTCTTCCATTTTGAGTAGTGCTGTTCAATTTTGGCTAACATCACAGGATCAGATTTAACTGATACTTGGCTATGACTGCTACTACAACCAAATAATACGAATAATGATAAAATTAGTGAGCTTACTAATAATCGCTTTTTAACGCTACCGCAGCTGCTGCGCAACTTCGTTAATAATCGATTGTCTTTTCTTGTCATTTCTTCTTGTTCCTTTATTCAACGTAGACCACTGCGAATAACGTCTTGCTACCTTTAAACTTTTAGGTAAAACGCCTTTTTGCCACTTATTCTCATCAAGTTTAGACAACTTAATTGGGCTAAGGTTCGCGTGGCTGCGAAAATTTAAACTCTCTTTAAGCTGAACTAATCGTAAAGAAAGAAAACAAATGATCACATCATCAACACTTAGTTTACTAAATCCAGAAAGCTGATAGCGCATTCTCGATCCATAATGCTTAGCAGTTTGCATTAAACTACCAACGGCTGCACCTATTAACGCAGCTGAACCAAATGATAATCCCCCAGTTGCTAAATCAATGCTAGCACCGATTGTAGCGCCCGACACAAAACCTTTGGTCAAGTGAACCCCCATCGTTTTTAATGCATCAAGATTAAACAAGTCTGCATTATAACGGCCTTTGATTAAAGGCAAATTCTCTTCACTCTCTTGAGTTGAATCGAATTGATAGAGCTTCAATAAATCATTAATTGCTTTCTGTTCACGTTTCCTGACTTTATTTTGCATGTCAGCGACAGCTTGCTTATCATCAGATTTTGCCATTTCATAAAAAGCAGTCACATCAACTAATGCTTCTGCAATGATTTGGTTAGCTGTACGATTACGTGATTCACGAGTTTCAGCAATATTAACTAGCCAATTATCCAATATTTTTTTTGCTGGTTCAACCAATAACGCCAAGCTATTGTACAATTTTTCTTCACCGTCTAAGGGTGGAAAAACAGCGTTGAACCCAATGATAGCATGAATACCCATTCTTGAAAGCAATCTTTTCCATTCCTTTTCATTCTGTTCCTCAGCAGAAATGAAGTTAAGTACAGCAAGAATCGGTTTATCACTATTGGTTAAGATAGCTAATTCATCGTGATATTTAGGTAGAACGGGCTCTCGCACGTCGATCACATAGATAGCAGCATCACAATTTAACACCTGTCGGATTACTTTTGCTTCTTGATTGAATAGGTTTTCAGCTTCTGGGCTTTGTAAAAAAATCGTTAATTTATCGACTCCATCAAGCTTACTATTTGGCGATACAAGTTGATTGATATAGTCATAAAGCGCCAAACTGTCTTCAAATCCGGGTGTATCATAAAAAGTAATGTCGGTGTTATCCGCTAGTGGAAGTTTGATTGACTCTACATGTCTCGTTGTCCCTGGCTTATCAGAAACATCACCAAAATGACTATCTCTTATTAATGCACGCAAAAGTGAAGTTTTACCAAAATTTGCATGTCCAACTATCGCTAATTTCAATGAAGTTATCATATTAATTATCCTGATCTAACCAGCTAGGATTAGCTAACGGTAAAGATAACGATTGCCAATTATGTAATTGTTTACCTTGATTAATAAACCATATTCGACTTTGCTGTGATTTATTCATTAATTGTTGAACAAAATTTAATACCCCACGATCTGGTGCTCGATCAGTATCGATTGCAATTAACACTTTATACGCTGGTTTTAATTGCAAAAGATCTAATATTGCATTTCGCTGCTCACGAGTATTTAAAAATCCGTAAAAATGCCCGTCATGCGGTGGATTCCAACTCTCATCTACATCCACAGCCACTAAATAGACACCACTTCCTTCTTCAATCTGTGAGATTGGTAGTTGCCATTTAGGTTCGCCTAACTTATCTTCATCCACCATTTGGGTTAAAAGTGGCTGTAATTGTTGGGATAGGATTTGAAAGTCAGGATCATCCAAATTTAATTTAATTTTTCGGCTACTCACAATCCAAGCGATGCCACAAAAAGTCATTAATAGAAATCGAACGGCTAATCCATAACAGATAAAAACACCTAATAGCCAAATCGCCCAAGAAGAACGAATGTCACCTTCACTTAAAGCGTGTTCACTAAGCTTAATCACATCATCATTTGGAATCGGAAAACCAAACAAAGATGGAACATAACCTAAATAATGAGTTAACTTAATAATGGTATCAGAACTTAATAAAGTAGTTTTCCACTCAAAACTGTAGTGCTGAGTTGAAAATAGCATCAATAAAACGAATAAAGCACTACATAAAATAACGACCCAAAAAAGATTTAGAACAAAACCAAGCAACCAACGGATTGAAGAACCAAATAAAGTGATAAAAGCCGGTACAAGCTGTTGCACAGTCTTTTTTTGATAAAGCTTTTGGGCTATCCACAACCAACAATGGATTAATAAACTACCACCAAAGCGAGAAAAGAAAAAAAATGAACCAATCCAAATAATGAACGTAATAAAATGAACACCTAATAAACACAATAGCGCCCAATACAAATTGATTGGATTTTGACTCAAAGCGCTAAATGTTAATGAACCACCTAAAAAAATCGAAATTAACAGTAATAAACAGAAAGAAATTTTAATAGAACGTAAAATAACCTTTTGCGCAGAATATAAACCATTTTGTTTAGACAGTATCGTTGCACGTGTAATGATACGGTTAACCAAAGAGGTTGGCATAACTTTAACTTGTCGATTAATATCTTGATCAGCAAATCGACCTGATTCGGATTCTATTAAATGAATGGTTTGAGTAAGCCATAAAGATTTTAGCTGTTCGCGCATTTAAATATCATCTTCACATTAATTAGTCGTCATAAAAGAAACGCGACCTAAGTCGCGTTAAAAAAATTGAATCATTTACTGGGTTATTTCACCAATTTTGCTTAAAAGGGTTTGAATACGTTGTTGCCAAACTTGTTGATCTTGTTTTAACTTCTCATTTTCGTCACGTAATGCTTTCATCTCATCTGAACTATCATTAATTAATTGTTCAAGTTCATGATTGCCTTGCTTTAATCTCGAAATCTCTTCTTTCAAGGTATTAATAGTGTTTACAGTGTTTTGAATTTTAGTTTCTAATTGATTCAATATTTCTAATGACATATTTTTCCTCAAGCTCAATTTATTTGGTGTATAATAAGGAGTATTATAACGAATTCATTCTGAAATCAACACCTTTTTAAATCTTAAGTTGGAGAAAATTATGCGAAAACCACTCGTAATGGGTAACTGGAAACTCAATGGAAGTATCGAAATGGCTAAAGACTTAGTTGCAGGACTAAGAGCTGAGCTATCAACTGAAGCAAACTGCGATATTGCAATTGCACCACCGACTGTGTACTTAGATTTCGTTAAACATCAATTAGGTGGCTCAACTATTCTTTTAGGCGCACAAGATGTTGGTGTTCATCTTTCAGGTGCTTATACTGGTGAAGTCTCAGCCACTATGTTAAAAGAAATCGGTGTGACTCACGTGATCATTGGTCACTCTGAACGTCGTACTTATCATAAAGAATCAGATGAATTTATCGCTCAAAAATTCGGCGTATTAAAAGAAGCTGGACTCGTTCCTGTACTATGTATTGGTGAAACAGAAGCTGAAAACGAAGCAGGTCAAACTCAAGCAGTATGTGCTCGTCAAATTGATGCAGTAATTAATGCATTAGGTGTTCAAGCATTTAATGGTGCAGTAATTGCTTATGAACCAGTTTGGGCAATTGGGACTGGAAAATCTGCAACTCCAGCTCAAGCGCAAGCAGTACATAAATTTATTCGTGACCACATTGCAAAACAAGATGCCGCTGTCGCTAAACAAGTTATAATTCAATACGGTGGTTCTGTAAATGACAAAAATGCAGCAGAACTATTCACTCAACCAGATATTGATGGTGCATTAGTTGGTGGAGCTTCATTAAAAGCAGATGCTTTTGCAGCGATTGTTAGAGCAGCAGAACAAGCTAAAAAATAAGAATTAAAATAAAAAAGACGCCTATAGAAGGCGTCTTCTTTTAAACTTTGTAACTTATTTTTTAACCTTATTTTCATACCTAGATGGCCAAATTTTTTCAACAGGCACTTGCAAATATTCAGAGATAATACGTTCATATTTTGGACAATGACGATATAAAGCATTACGTAAAGTATCAGCCTGTAAACCACTTGAACGTGAAAGCGCCCTTAAATTTCCGCCTCGAATTTTAATTTCACCTACAACTCTTGATGGTGTCCAGTCTTGATCTTGTTCTCTCATTATGAGATCCTCTATTGGTTAAATTTTTTGCTATTGTAAAGATTATCGGTGTTACGATTCTAGAACGATAAAAAGTTACCGGCAAAGAATAGCACATAAAAAAACGAATTAAAATAATAAAAACAAAAAAAACACCGAAAATGGAATGAAATATAATGGAAACTAAAGAAAAAAAACAAAAAACCAAAGAAAAAACACGAACACTTAACGATACTTGTATTGAAACTTTTAAAAACCGATTAACTCTCCTATTAGAAGGTCGCTCAGGCAATGCATTTGCCAGAAGTGTTGGTATGTCCGAAGCCGTAATCCGTGATTACTTAAGTGGAAAAACCTATCCATCACTCAGTCGGTTGGCTACTATCGCAGATAAATGCGATGTGTCAATTGAATGGTTAGCAACAGGTAAAGGTGAATGTCGATTACTACCTGAAACGCTAAGCCGAGGTACAGTGAATGTTCCGTTTCTTAATAAGAACGAAACCATTAACGCATTCACAATTTTAGATACGATCCCATTTGATCTCACTTTAACTAAACATCAAGGTTGTGAAGCAGATGATCTTGCTGCTGTGTGGGCTAAAGGTGATTGTATGGAACCAACTATATCCAATCATGATATAGTCATTATTAATACAGCAAATAATAAACCAGTTGATGGTTTCCTCTATACTGTACAATATGACGATCAAATTACTATTAAACGAATTCAAAATCAAGGTTCAAATCTGTTATTGATTTCAGACAACCCAAAATACCCGACTATTACGAAAGCGAAAAATGAGCAAAAAGATTTTAAAATAATTGGTCATGTAATCTATTTATTGAAAAATCTCAATTAATATTGCCATAGCGCTTTTTTTTATTTTTACTCCATTGATGCAAATCAATGGAGTTTTTTATCACTCGATATTACATTTTTTTCTGCGAACAACATTGTAATAAAAATGTCATTAATAAAATTAAGCAATCTAATCACATTCCACATAGCATAACCTTATACATTTAGCCTTAATTATGCTAAAATCACCACAAAATTTTTGCCCATTAATTTAGTTATTATGCCAAATGTAAACACTCGAAAAAAAGTCGTTGTCGGCATGTCTGGCGGCGTAGATTCTTCCGTTTCTGCTTATTTATTACAACAACAAGGCTATGATGTTGTTGGTCTATTTATGAAAAATTGGGAAGAAGATGACACAGAAGAATATTGCTCTGCAGCTATCGACCTCGCTGATGCACAAGCAGTCTGTGACAAATTAAATATTAAACTCCATACCATCAACTTTGCTGCAGAATATTGGGACAATGTCTTTGAACATTTTTTATCTGAATACAAAGCAGGCCGTACGCCGAATCCAGATATTTTATGTAACAAAGAGATCAAATTTAAAGCATTTCTCGAATATGCAGCAGAAGATTTAAATGCCGATTATATTGCGACAGGTCATTATGTCCGTAAACGCGAAAATGGCGACAAAGTGGAATTACTCCGTGGAATCGACAACAACAAAGATCAGAGTTATTTTTTATATACGCTTAGTGAAGACCAAATTCGTCAAAGTTTATTTCCTGTTGGCGAACTTGAAAAACCACAAGTAAGAAAGATAGCAGAGCAACTTGGCTTAGCAACCGCAGCCAAAAAAGACTCAACAGGTATCTGTTTTATCGGAGAACGAAAATTTAGTGACTTCTTAGCACGTTATTTACCTGCACAATCAGGTGTTATTCGAACCGTAAATGGTGAAGTTATTGGTCAACACCAAGGATTAATGTACCACACATTAGGTCAACGCAAAGGGCTTGGCATTGGTGGTCTAAAACAAGCCGACGACACTCCATGGTACGTAGTTGATAAAGATATTAAAAATAACGAATTAATTGTTGCTCAAGGTCATGACCATCCAGCACTATTTTCAAATGGTTTAATTGCCCAACAACTGCACTGGGTTGATCGTAAAATTGTTACCCAACCATTTCATTGCACAGTTAAAACGCGCTATCGTCAACAAGATATCTCTTGTTGTGTTACACCACTTGGTGAAGATAAAATTGAAGTCATGTTTGACAAACCTGTTGCAGCTGTCACACCAGGACAATCAGCAGTGTTTTATCAAAATGAAGTTTGCCTTGGCGGTGGAATTATCGAGGAACGAATTATAAGCAGTAAGGAGCATTAAAGTGAACAATAAATACCATCATATTGCAATAGCTCTTGCCGGCGCGACACAAAGCGCAACACTTATCCCTCAGCTTGCTAATACTGGGGTTTGTAATACGACAATTTATCAAGTATCGATAAAAAGCATATTCAACACATCACCAAAAACCACCGATGATGTTTATGATGGTATAAACAATATCAAAACAGGGTTAGAAACACTGATTACCCTACTCTCCTCTAATCAAAAACAGCATGTTGAACTGATTCGTTACCTTTTTGGCACCTTAAGTATTACCAGCAAACTATTAAAAAATAATGAAGCGTTAGATAAAATAGATCAACGTTTACAACGAATATCAGGCCTGTATCCTGAAATGAATAATGAAACAATCGACAATCATATTGACGACCTATCTTATTCATTAGCTGGAATCTATTCTGATATCATCAGCCCGTTAGCAACAAAAATCAAAGTGGTAGGTAAAGCTGAATATCTACAAAATTCATTAGTTCAAGCCAAAGTCAGATCTTCACTATTGAGTTGTGTTCGCTCGGCCATTTTATGGTATCAAGTTGGAGGAAGTCGCTTCCAATTCCTATTAAGTCGCAAACGAATAGCTAATGCAGCGCAAGAGTTATTAAAAGAAATTAATCAACAAAGTTATTAAATTAAAAAATAGCAACGGAGTAAAACCGATGGAATTATCTGCTCTAACCGCCCTATCACCAATTGATGGTCGTTATGGTGACAAAACAACAGAATTACGCACAATTTTTAGTGAATATGGTTTATTAAAATATCGCGTTCAAGTTGAAGTACGTTGGCTACAAAAATTAGCTAGCCAAGCAGATATTCTGGAGGTCCCAGCTTTAAGTGAGCTTGCCACTAAACACCTTAACCAAATTGTAGAAAACTTTGATGAACAAGATGCATTACGCATTAAAACCATCGAAAAAACCACAAACCATGATGTTAAAGCCGTTGAATATTTCCTAAAAGAGAAAGTAAACAGTAACGAAGAGCTACAAGCTATTAACGAATTTATCCACTTTGCCTGTACCTCAGAAGATATTAACAATCTATCTTACGCATTAATGCTAAAAACAGCGCGAGATACAGTAATCGTTCCTTATTGGAATAAATTGATTGATACTATCACCGCTCAAGCTAAAGCTTATCGTGACCTTCCATTGCTATCAAGAACGCACGGACAACCCGCTACACCATCTACCATTGGTAAAGAGTTTGCTAATGTAGCCTACCGTTTAAAAAGACAACTTAAACAACTACAGTCAATTGAAATACTAGGTAAAATCAATGGGGCGACAGGTAACTATAATGCACACATGGTGGCTTACCCACAAATCAATTGGCACAAATTTAGTGAAGAATTTGTCACATCATTGGGATTACAATGGAATCCATACACCACGCAAATTGAACCACATGATTATATTGCCGAATATTTTGATTGTGTTGCACGTTTCAATACCATCATGATCGACTTTGATCGTGATGTTTGGGGTTATATTGCACTAAATCATTTCAAACAAAAAACCATCGCTGGTGAGATCGGCTCTTCCACCATGCCACACAAAGTGAACCCAATTGATTTTGAAAACTCTGAAGGTAACTTAGGTATAGCTAACGCTATTATGAGTCACTTGGGTAGCAAACTACCTATTTCTCGTTGGCAACGAGATTTAACTGACTCAACAGTATTACGTAACCTTGGTGTAGGTATTGGTTATGCGATCATCGCTTATCAATCGACCCTAAAAGGCTTAAATAAGCTTGAAGTCAATCAAGAATATCTACTTGAAGAGCTTAACCGTAATTGGGAAGTGCTAGCCGAACCAATTCAAACCGTAATGCGCCGTTATGGTATCGAAAAACCATACGAAAAATTAAAAGAACTCACTCGCGGTAAACGTGTTGATGCACAAGGAATGCAACAATTCATTGACTCGTTAGCTTTACCTGAACATGAAAAAGCACGATTAAAACAATTAACTCCGGCAAATTATATTGGTTATGCAATTCGTTTTGTCGATGAACTTTAAGCGTCACATTTAAACCGTAAAAAAATAAAAATGTCTTCATGCCTAAAGCACTCAAGACTTTAGGCAAATCGACTCAAGAGTTAAAGAAAAGATAATCAAAGACTTGAAAGGAATGGAAACACCATTGAAAATTCGCATCGCCACTCGTAAAAGCCCCTTAGCACTTTGGCAGGCTAACTATGTAAAAGAACAACTGACAGCTATCCATAGCGATCTAACTGTGGAACTGCTTCCTATGGTAACCAAAGGTGATGTGCTTTTAGATAGTCCACTGTCAAAAATTGGTGGAAAAGGATTATTTGTAAAGCAACTAGAGCAAGCCATATTAGACAACGAAGCTGATATTGCTGTTCACTCAATAAAAGATATTCCCGCCCAATTCCCGGAGGGACTAACCCTATCAACCATCTGCCAACGCGATGACGTACGTGATGCACTCATATCAAACCAATATCAAAGCTTGGACGATTTACCGCAAGGTGCCATTGTTGGCACCTCAAGTCTAAGACGCCAATGTCAATTGCGAGCAAAATATCCACATCTCATTATAAAAGATTTACGTGGAAATGTAGGCTCTCGTCTAGCGAAATTAGACGATCAACAATACGATGCAATCATCCTCGCCGCTGTCGGTTTAAAGCGATTAGGATTACAAGAGCGAATCAAACAATATATAACAACAGATCTAATCTTACCGGCGGTTGGGCAAGGTGCGGTTGGCATTGAAATCCGCTCAAATGATGACACGATTCTTAAATTACTTGCACCTCTAGACGATAAAAACAGCCGAATTTGTATCCAAGCAGAAAGAGCAATGAATCAAGCCTTACAAGGTGGTTGCCAAGTGCCAATCGCCTGCTATAGTCAATTAACGAATGATTTATTAACTTTAACCGGGTTAGTTGGTAGTATTGATGGGAGCAAAATCATTAAAGCGACGCTAACCAAATCAGCAACCGAGCCTGAAACCTTAGGTCAACAACTGGCATCAGAATTGTTAGCCAAAGGAGCTGATAAAATTTTAGCGGAAATAATTGATTGATGATTTATATTACTCGCCCTTCCCCCGAAGGGGATAAGCTAACCCAGCAATTAAATCAAGCAAATATTCCGGCAACCCATCTCCCATTATTCAAAATCTTAGCAGGTCATGGACTAAATAACCTTCAACAACAGCTCAACCAACTTGCGCCATCAGATATCGTAATTGTGGTATCGCCACAAGTCAGCTATATGATAAAAGAACATCAACCTAATCTAAGCTTTCCTAAACATCTACGCTATTTTGCCATTGGCAAAAAGTCAGCTCAATTGTTTAGTCAACAAGCTGACGTTCACGTTGATTATCCAAGTGAGGAATATAGTGAGGGATTATTACCACTATTGACTGACTTGCAAGGCCGTTCCGTTTTAATTTTGTGTGGCAACAATGGACGGCAATTGCTGTCTCAAGAGTTGCAACAAAAAGCAAACGTGACCTCAATACAATGTTATTTTCGTCAACCAATTCAATATCCAGCCAACATACTAACTGATGATATTGCTCAACAAATCCTACTCGTAACAAGTGTCGATCACCTACTCCAACTCGACACATATTGCCAAAATAAACATAAATATGAAGCACAATTGGTGGTAACTAGCCCACGGATATTCGAAAAAGCCAAGCAACTAAATTGGCATAGCGTTTTACAAATTGTTAGCGCAAATAATGAATTTTTATTTAAAACAATGATAACTCTATGTCATAATGCGGAAAATATTTCTCAAAAATCTAAATGAGGTAATTTATGCCATCTAGATATTATGGTGCCAATGCAACACTATCAAACATCAGCACCACTTCATTTAGCCAAATAAAAAAGACAGAAGCGAATAATATGATGAATATAAATAAAAAAGAGCCAAAACCTTCTAGTCCTCAACCTGAGCCATCAGTCAAAACGCTAAAAGCGCCAGTATCAAAACTCTCAATACTCGCCATCGGATTAACAGTTTGCTTAGGTGGATTGATCTATTTTCAAGGTTATAGACAGCTCCAAAACCAAACACATGAAATCTCAACGCTACAAACTGAAATTGCCAATTTAAAACAACATACCAAAGCAAGTATCATTAAAGATCTTCAAAGTAATATTGATGATGCCATCAATAAACAAAACCAACAGTTTTCATTATTAACACAACGCGTTGACCGTCAATTAAGCGACAACCAAAAAGCTCAACAGCAACTTATTGAACAAGTTAACGATACCAATAAATTAAACGAGCAAAATCTAAACAGCCTCAACGAACGTTTAGCAGCTGTATCGACTCTGGATAACAACGTTTGGCTAATCTCGCAAGCAAACTACCTAGTGCATTTAGCTGGAAGAAAAATCTGGAGCGATCAAGACTACACCAGCGCCCGTTTATTACTCAAAAGTGCAGATGAAAGCTTAGCGAAAACAAATGATCCAAGCCTACTCCCTGCTCGACAAGCCATCACCAAAGATATTAACTCACTATCTCAAGTCACTTTTGTTGACGCTGATGGCATAATCCTAAAATTACTTGGTTTAACTGAATCAATAACAGAATTACCATTAGTTGGAAACTATAAAGATATCGATCTTGGCATGAATCAATATGACGATACTCTTGCTAACAACGCCAATACTTCAGCAGATAATGTCACCCATTCAACAGATGATTGGTCAGATAATTTACTTGCTAATGCTTCAACATTTATGGATAAATTCATCAAAATTGAAAAATTAGATGTAAAAGATAACCATTTTTCTGAGTGCCTAGACAAAGCTGGAAGTGACGAAAAGCAAATTGTTAAATGCCAGATCCTAAAAACACCACTTAGTGCAGAACAATCACTTTACCTGCGCGAAAATATCCGTTTCCGCCTATTAATTGCTGCTCAAGCAGTACCAAGACATCAAGAACTCATTTATCAACAAGCGCTAAATGATACCGCAATTTGGGTCAATGCGTATTTTGATGGTAATGCCCCAAGTGTAAAAGCATTCATAGATGAGCTTGAAAACTTACAAAACCAACCAATCAGTAACCAAAATATACCTGATAAACTCGACAGCATTACTGAACTTGAAAAATTAATGCAAACCCGCGTTAAATCGATATTAGGTAAATAGGAGAATAATAATGTTCAAAATACTCATTATATTCCTAGTATTAGTTGGTGGATTTTTCCTTGGGCCATTGTTTGAAGGCCACCAAGGTTCTGCGGTATTCGAAGTTGCCAAATATCGTATCAGCATGTCATTTAACTCATTTATGATTTTGCAAATCATTGGTTTGCTCTGCCTATACTTAATCTATAAATTATTCTCTAAAATCTTCAATACCAAATTGGGTAATTGGTTTAGATTACGATCGCCAAAAAAATCAATTAAACGTATTGAACAAGCGCAATTTTATTTATTAGAAGGTGATTACCGACAAGCAGCAAAACTATTTATGAAAAGTGCCAAAGGAGCAAAAAGTTCGACACTATCTTACTTACTCGCTGCTCAAGCACAAATTGATGATGACCAACTTATTGCCGCTAATCAATCTTTAGAGCAAGCAGCTAAAAGTTGTCAACCAAATGAATTATTTGCTTTTCAGCTTGTACAAATTCGGTTACAAATCAAAAATCACGAATATAGCTCAGCCAAAATCACAATCGAAAAACTGCTAAACGAAAAACCGCGTAACATTGAGCTCCTAAAATTAGCAGACCAGCTATATTATGAATCACAAGATTATCAAGCGGTGATAGAACTGTTACCGATCTTATACAAAACCAAAGCTTACCCTGATTCGCAACTCGATCAGTTCAAACAAGCGGCTTATATTGGTCGTATAAAACAGTTATCTACGGATATTGATCCTTTAGCTTTAATAAAATGGTGGAAAAAACAACCAAAATCTATCATTAACAATCTTGCCAATCAAAAAGCAATGGCCAACTACCTAACTCAATTAGGTCAAACCGCCGAAGCTGAAAGACTAAAAAGAAACATCATGCGATTAGAGCAAAAAGAACAATGTTGACATAAAAAACAGGGCAATCGCCCTGTTTTTTATTTATCGCTAGAGAATAAAATACCGAATCAAAGCCATACAACTCATACCAGTAATCACCACCCACATCAGGTTTCGTGTCAATACCGCCACGATAATAGTTGGCACAGCGGCTAAACAATATTCCAAATTAAAAGAAGGAAACTCACCTTGCTTAACAATAAACAAATTTTGCACAAATAGCGCAGTTAAAATACAGATAGGCACATAAGATAGAAAACGAATCACGATTTCAGGCAATTGCAATTTTCTAACTAATAAAAATGGAATAACTCGCGGTAACCAAGTCACCACACCACTCCCCAAAATAATCAACAAACTATACAAACTCATGCTTTACGCTCCACAATAATACCCATAAAGCAGCCAGCAAAAGTACTAAATAATATTGCCATTTCTGACGATAAAAATCGCAATAAAAAGACCAGCACCACAGTTACGGTTAACATTGCAATAATCAGATTTCTAATGGTTTTTGTTTTATCACCAGTTAACTGCAAATATAATAAACCAATAAACATCGCAACTAATGCATAATCTAAACCAAACTGAGCAGGATTCGGCAACCACTCGCCAATCAATGCACCAACTAAACAGGATAATATCCACGCCAAATAAGCAGTAACATTCAACCCATGCATCCAAGGCGGATTGATCGGCGTTTTATTAGCAATGGCATTCATCGCAACCGCAAAACTCTCATCGGTTAATAAGCTACCAATCCCAATATTATTAAAAAGCGAAAAACGCCGAAAAGCAGGTGCAGTAGCCATACTCATCAAAAAATGGCGTGAATTAACCAAAAAAACAGTAAATATCACAGCCGAAATCGGAGTTGCTACAATCATTAAACCCGTGATGATAAATTGCGATGCACCCGCATAAATGATAGCAGCCATCAAGGTGATTTCTAACACTGACAAATTAGAGGCTTTTCCCACTACACCCGCAGCGATACCAATTCCAATATACCCCAATAAGGTGGGAATACAGGCGCGCACACCATCTTCAAACGTTAATGACATCTTTCATTCCTTACAAACTGATATCTTGAATAATTATAATAATAAAGATTAGATTGCAGACAATTAATTAGACTAAAAACAATAAGCCGCATTTTATAATCAAACTTTGCTATAATAGAGTATAACAACGCTCTATCAATACCATTTATTATATTACGGTAAAATTATTTATGTATACAGGCACTTTATTTATCATTTCAGCACCAAGTGGTGCAGGCAAATCAAGCCTGATTCGCGCCTATTTGGAACAAACTAATCACCATCCGGCTAAAGTTTCAATCTCTCATACAACCAGAAACCCAAGACCGGGCGAAAAACAAGGTGAACACTACTATTTTGTAGACAATCAAGAATTTGAATCACTTATAAAACAAAATGCCTTTGTTGAATATGCTCACGTCTTTGACCACTACTATGGCACATCCAAAGCTGAAATCGAACAATCATTACAGCAAGGAATAAATGTCTTTCTTGATATCGATTGGCAAGGTGCACAGCAAGTAAGACAGCAAATGCCTGAATCAAAAAGCATCTTCATTTTACCGCCATCACTAAAAGAGCTTGAAAATCGACTGATTAAACGAGGCCAAGACGACGCGAATATCATCAGCAAAAGAATGCACAAAGCTCAATCTGAAATATCGCATTATAACGAATATGACTACATCATAATAAATGATGATTTTGATGAATCATTAACAGCACTTAATGCCATTATGACAACAGCGAGTCTTGAGCAAGCAAAACAAACCATCACACACCAACAACTTATTGATGACCTGCTTGCACCAAAATATTAATAGATTTGAAAAAAATATCGCCGAAAAATCGGCGATATAACGTATTAATTACCTAACGCTTCAGACGCTTGGCTATTTTGAATTAACTCAAGTTTATAACCATCGGGATCTTCAACAAAAGCAATAATCGTCTTACCACCTTTAACCGGCCCCGCCTCACGAGTCACACGACCACCCGCTTGACGAACGTCTTCGCACATCTTAGCCACATCATCAACCCCAATAGCAATATGACCAAACGCCGTACCATGATCATATTTATCCGTCCCCCAATTATAGGTCAACTCAATCACCGAACTTTCAGACTCATCACTATAACCAACAAAAGCAAGAGAGTATTGATATTCAGGATTCTCACTTGTTCTAAGCAACTTCATTCCCATTATACGAGTATAAAAATCAATTGAACGTTTTAGATCGCCGACGCGGATCATAGTATGTAAAATACGCATTGCAGTACTGTTCCTTATTACAATTAAACATCTAACTTGAGTTTATCTATTTGCACCAAACCAAGCAAATTTTTATGCTGACAAAATAATCAATTAAGAGAATTTAAAAATAGGTAAAATGGGAAAAAAGGAAAAAATGGAAGAAAGGGAAGAAAAAAAATGCCTTCACGAATCATACAATAAGTGAAGGCGAACAAATCAGTAAGATTTGAAAAGGAACCTTTAATATCTTGAATTATATTTTGGTGCTGCACTAATACGTTTACCGTTAGAGATCAGTTTCACTTTTTGACCTGGATAAAACTGCTTAGCATCACCTTTTTGAACAATAACAATCGTTGAACCTTTATCTTGTTTGATTTCTAATTCAACCGCTGCAGCTTGGCTTGCTTTGTTTTCGATAGCATCACCTAAAATTGCACCACCTACAGCACCGGTAGCTGCAGCTAAAATTCGCCCAGTACCATTACCAATTGTATTACCTAATACTCCCCCGATGACTGCGCCGCCTAAAGGACCCGCAACATTACCACCATTTTTGCCATCAGAGTTAGCTTGAATCTTCACAGCTCTTACAGCAACAACTGTACCATAACTTACCTGTTGAACTTGTTTAGCTTGATCGGTTGTATAAACATCGCCAGAATAAATATCACTATTACTGCACCCAGATAAAATTGCTGCTAGTATAGTTAATGTGACGATTTTTTTCATAATTTATTCCTCATATTTTGAGTATAAAACTTTATACCTTCAATAGCATAATATTCTTTTACAAAAACGACAACATCATTTTCACAATTTTATCAATTGATAATACAATTTATAATCAACTTAGGTTATACTCAGCTCAATACTTAATCTACCATACAATAAGTACATGAAACGGTTATTTTTTCCTTTAATATTATCAGTTATGATAACTGCCTGTCATGATGAAAATCAAAATACAACGACGAAACATGAAACCGTCACTCATCAATCTAAGCTTGATTGTATGGATGACAAACCGAATTTAAATCTTGACGCCATCGCAGCTGATGGATGTCCAGTAAAATAATTTTATAGGCAAAATAACAGCATGAAAACTATCGAAATCGACGAAGAACTTTATCAATTTATTGCAGGTCAAACTCAACATATAGGTGAAGATGCTTCAAGTATTTTAAGACGATTATTAAAGTTCAACCAATTGTCAGCAATCGAAATTGCCCCATCAGAACTCACTGAAAACAATTATTCAGTTATTGAAAACCTTATTAAAAGTGAAAGATTTACAAAAGAAAGATCTACCATCAGTCGATTTTTAACGGTATTAAACGCGCTATACAACTACAACTCAGCACTATTCTCCATTGCAGCGACCTCACTCCATGGTAGAAAGCGTCAATACCTAGCTAAAGACAAAAAAGCACTTGAAACCTCAGGTAAAAATACCAAACCACGAGAAATCATTGGCACCCCATACTGGGTCATTAGCAACACCAATACTGCTCGTAAAATACTCATTATTGAATCGATTATGAGTGACATGGGAATATCAGAAAGCATGATAAACCAAGTGACTCATGCATTCTCACCATCAAGTAAATAAAAATTCACGCAATGAACACAAAAGTGAATAAAACGAATTGTGAAAGAGGAGTAAAAAATGGATAAGCCAAGTCGTGCGGGATTGTTAGCGCAACCGACAGACCTAATAAATGTCGAATCATTAAAAAACAATTACTACCAAATCAAACCAGATACAGACAATATCAGCCAACTGGTCATCTTTGGTACATCGGGTCACCGTGGTAGCTCAAACAAAGGCACCTTTAACGAAGCTCATATTCTAGCCATTGCACAAGCGGTGGCGGAATACCGCAAAGCTAACAACATCACTGGTCCTTGCTTTATTGGCCAAGATTCCCACGCCTTATCCGAACTTGCGCTAAAATCCGTTTTAGAAGTCTTTATTGCTAACGAACAAACCGTAGTTATCGCTCAAAACTGGGGTTACACACCAACGCCAGTAATATCGCACGCCATCTTAACTTACAATAAACAATCACAATTAGCTGACGGCATCGTTATCACGCCATCACACAACCCACCTGAAGATGGCGGAATCAAATACAACCCAACTAACGGCGGGCCTGCTGATACTGACATCACCAAACAGATCGAAAATCGCGCTAACGAACTACTCAAAGCCAACCTAAATGGTGTCAAACGCGTCACGATCGAAAAAGCGATAAAATCTGACTACCTGCATACTAAAGAATATGAAACCGATTATGTTAATGACCTGCAAAACATCGTCGATCTATCGCTTATCAAATCATCATCACTCAAAATTGGGGTTGACCCGCTTGGTGGCGCCTGTATTACCTATTGGCCACGCATTGCTGAAAAATATGGCCTAAACCTAGAAATCGTTAACAACAAAATCGACCCAACATTTAGCTTTATGCATCTTGACCATGATGAAATTATCCGCATGGATTGCTCAAGCCGTTGGGCAATGGCAGGATTACTAAATCTAAAAGACAAATTCGATCTAGCCTTTGGCAACGACACCGATGCTGACCGCCACGGTATCGTCACCCCAAAAGGACTAATGAACCCAAATGCCTACTTATCAACCTGTGTAAACTACCTATTCCAAAACCGCCCACAATGGCACAAAGATATCGCAATCGGTAAAACACTTGTAACTAGCTCAATGATCGACCGCGTAGCTAACAGCTTAAACAAAAAATACCTTGAATATCCGGTTGGTTTTAAATGGTATGCTGATGGACTCTATCACGGCAAACTCGGATTTGCTGGTGAAGAAAGCGCAGGCGGATCATTCCTAAGAACCAACGGCAAAGTCTGGACAACTGATAAAGACGGCATCATCTTATGTCTACTTGCTGCAGAAATGACGGCCAAAATTGGCAAAAATCCGCAAGAACAATATCAAGAGCTTGAAGACAAATTTGGTATCTCATACTATGGACGCATTCAAGCTTCGGCTACATTTGCTGAAAAACAAAAACTGGCCAAACTTGATGCAAGCCAATTAACCACAGACAAACTAGCCGGTGAAGAAATAACCCAATGCCTCACTACCGCGCCAGCAAATAATGCGCCAATTGGTGGATTAAAAGTGATCACCCAAAACGGCTGGTTTGCAGCTCGCCCATCGGGAACGGAAGACGCATATAAAATCTATGCCGAAAGCTTTATCAGCAACGAACACCTTGCCACCTTACAGCAAGAAGCACAACAAATAGTGGCAAAAGCAATAAAATAAAAAGCAGATAAGGTAACGGATAAACGGGGTAATAAAGCTAAAATAATTATTTATTAGCTCCCAAAACCCCGTTCCTCAACTTTTTTTTGCGATAAAAAACCGCAAAAATAAACCCGCCTAAGCGGGTAATTCAAACGTTGCTAAGCCAGAAAATCGCTTTTATCACTCAACGACGTTGCCCCTTCGATTCCGCTACTCTTTTAACGCTATCGTTCATATGCCTAAAGCCTATGGATTAAGAACAAAAAATAAAAACTAAGGCCAAACACAAATTCCCCGATTGTTGGGGTCGCCAGAATACTCAGATCCATATACAGAGCCTAATATTGAGTTCACGGTAAATCGATTGCTACCATTAGCGTCACTAGTCCAAAACTCGCCGTAGTCAAAATTGGCTCCTGAGTAGCGAGACAAGTCGCTCCATTCCGAAAAAAAGCCAGCACCAATGTGACGTTGGTGGAAGTTATCAGGTGAAAAAGGAGTCGCACCAACTGAACCATCACACTCTGTGCGCGAATTGCTTCCCTGACAAGATGCATTAGTTAAATCTTTTACTTTAGGCACACGATAACCTAAACTGTTACACCAAGATAGTGTCGAAGGATAAGTGTAACTATCAGTACCACGACTGACAAACCACTGCTTTAACACAAATCCATACTTAACAACAGCGTTACCATTACTATCACGACCAACTAACTCGAATGTTTGTGGTAAAATAGGCGTTGCAATACGACCCGGATTGTCTAAATTCCACTGGGACTCAGTTGTAAAAGGACCTGTTAATTTAACACGAACACCTGATGTCACCGGTGACTTTGTCATAGTCGCAGTGATGCCACCTTGAGAGACTTGTTCCCATGATAAATCTTCACCACCACCACCAATATCTAAATCAAAGTACAATCCATGACCACCAGCTGTAGGAAAATTTAAATCATAAAATGATTGAGGAAGAAAGCCATCAGAAGGACTCCACATCGTAGCTGGACCACGGAAGTCATGAGAATAGTTCTCATCCATATCACCGGGTGCTAAATTAGGCCTAGCATAACAAAGCTTCGGCACAGCGTTCTTAGGATTTATCATATAAATGACATCACCGGCACCAAATTTAATACTGTTTGGAATACCATATTGTGTAGCTAATTTACCACCTGTCGTAGATAAACGAATGTAATAAGGCGCCTTACAAATATCTACCATTGCATTACGCGATACATACTTATAGTTTTTATCCCAAATAGATAAACTCAAACTACCAGTAACAGAGAAATCACCATCACCATCATCATCCTCTCCATAATTATAAGGAGAACCAATAAGCGTACTGAGTTCGACTGAATTACTATCAGTTGGAACAAACATTCCAATATCAGCAAAACTTTGACCTACAGCCGGCAACTCAATCGGTGTAATGGATGAAGGTTTGGTTGATGGCGTATATTGAGTTCCATCAGATAAAGTTATTCCTAGTAAACTATCAGTACTTATAGCTCGTGTATGACCACCATCAAACGTTAAATACGGAGCATTACCTTGGATAATATTTGAAGTTTTAACTGTTAATGCATAACTGCAAAAGGGGATAGAAAGCAAAATAGTTAAAAAAATTTGCCTGAATAATAAATTAAAGGTTCGAAATAAGGATTGCACCAAAATTCGCGATCCACTATGGAAAATATTTAAAATTATACTTTTGTAAAAAATAAACATCGAAAGTTTAACTCTTTAAAACTATAACACACACCACCAATAAACACAATAAATCAATATGTTACCAACTTTTTTATACTTATACTATTTTAGCCATTTAGCTAAAAATGTATAAAAATATCATTTCAGAGCCATCAAATTAACGATTCATCAGCGAATTGATTTACTTTTGCTATTGATCTACCTTAATAATAAGTTCTAACGATTAACACAAACCGCATTCGAGCTGTAACTGTCCCTAAGCGCTGAACCATGCCTCATATCCAAGACATAAGTCTTACCATCATTGTTTGGGGTACTTGTCCAGTACGTATCGCCGTAAAATTTGACGTCGGGGTAACCGCTCATCATCCCCCATTCAGAAACAAAACCTCCACCAATATAACGCTGATAAAAATTATTAGGTGAAGAAGGAGTAGCACCGACTAAACCTCTACACCAATTACCTGACTCCTTACCACGACAAGATGCATTGGTTAAATCCTTTATCTCAGCCACTTGATAACCCAGACCATTACACCAAAGTGTTGCACGAGAATAAGAATTTGCCGCGGGTCCACTGTTGACGAACCATTGCTTTAATACAAATCCATATTTAACAACAGGGTTACCATTGCTATCACGACCAATTAACTCAAAAGTCTGAGGTAAATTAGGTTGGGCAATAGGTTTAGGAGTAGGACTCATGCCTGTCTCGATTGGGATAGGACCAGTGAAGGTAACGCGTACACTTGTAGCTGTAGAATTGCTCATAGTCGCAGTGATACCTTCAATCGTAACAGGAGACCAAGACAAAGCCTGATTAACACCACCAATGATTAAATCAAAGTACATTTTGTTAGCAGCAGTAGTAGGAAAGTTTGAACTATAACGTGATGAGTCAGTTGATTGAGGAATAAAGCCATTATCAGGATCCCACATCCAAGACGGACCAGCGAAGTCATGAGAAATACCAAAATCGCCATACTTACCATTTTTTAAGTTTGGTCTAGCAAAACAAACCACCGGAACAGCCTTAGGATTAACAGTATAAGTGACACTACTTTCATTGAAAGTACTATTAGAAGGAAGACCGTAACGCGTAGTTAATTCGCCATTAGTACTAGTTAATTTTACTTGATAAGGTGCTTTACAAATATCGAGCACGGTATTACGTGATACAGCTTGATTACTGTTATCCACGATAGATAAACTTAAACTACCCGTCGCAGAAACATCACCATCTCCATCATCATCTCCCCAATAATTATTAGGAGGACCAATAAGAGAATTTAAATCGACTGAATTAGTATTAGTTGGGACGAACATACTTATATCAGCAAAACTCTGTCCCTCAACAGGCAAGGAGATTGGAGTTATAGATGAAGAATTGGTAGAAGGCGTATAATGTGTACCATCAGATAGTGTAATCCCGAGCAAACCGTCATTATTAACCGCACGAGTACGACCGCCATCGTAAGTTAAATATGGCTCATTTCCGTGAATAGAATTCGAGGTATTAACGGTTAATGCATGGCTAAAAGAAGGAAGTAATAGTACGACAAAGATCAGCCGAAATAATTTGGATCGATGAAAAGATCGCGCCAAAATTCGTAGAATTTTGCTTGAACAGATCAAAAAATGAAGTTCTCGGAAAAATGAAAGTTGAGATCTTAACTTTGATGAATTTAAAGTCGAACAATGGTGCAAATTGTAATGCATAACGACAATCCTGTCAAGTAACTTTATGATTTTTATATAGTTAACACTTTAGATTCTAACTGCAAATCTATAACACTTGGAGATTATAGTTACGGCAAAAATACGATGCAATAGCCCTCAATAGACTTAATTGCTAACATTCGTAAAGGAGATCACGAAAAGATCCGAACAATGATCGGCTAACTATTGTCTTAATTAAAAAGATCGACTTTACATACCTTTAAAAATTCATCATTTTATAACCATAAAAATTTGAATTTTTTTTGAATTTAGACTCACCAAAAAAATCGCTATTCAAATTTTTATGAAACACCTAAAAAAAAATCGACGTGTTAAGCGATGTATGCTGAGCTGTAAAAGCGTAATTTTACCCCCCAAAAACCCCGCTCCTCAACTTTTTTAGAAAGCAAATTTTACTCATAAAAAAAGGATTACACTGAATCCTTTTTTATTGATATTTATTGATTAACCCACTCGATAATTAGGTGGCTCTTTAGTGATTAGGACGTCATGAACATGACTCTCTTTCATACCTGCGCCAGTAATGCGGTAGAACTTCGATTTTGTGCGTAACTCATCGATAGTTCCACAACCAGTTAGCCCCATACATGAGCGTAAGCCACCCATTTGTTGGTGGATGATCTCTTTTAATAAACCTTTGTAAGCAATTCGTCCTTCAATACCTTCTGGCACTAGCTTATCGGCAGCATTATCTGATTGGAAGTAGCGATCCGATGATCCTTTTGCCATCGCACCGAGTGAACCCATACCGCGATAAGATTTATAAGCACGACCTTGGAATAGTTCGATTTCGCCAGGTGCTTCTTCAGTTCCGGCAAACATTGAACCAACCATAACGCAAGATGCGCCAGCGGCAATAGCTTTAGCAATATCACCTGAAAAACGAATGCCACCATCAGCAATAACTGGAATATTGTGTTGTTTAGCCACTTCAACAGCGTCCACAATGGCACTAATTTGCGGTACCCCTACCCCAGTGACGATACGCGTGGTACAAATAGAACCCGGTCCAATACCCACTTTTACCGCACTCACGCCTGCATCAATTAGCGCTTTTGCGCCTTCACCCGTAGCAACGTTGCCACCTATAATTTGTAAATTTGGATAGGCTTGTCTTGCTTGGCGAATGCGTTCAAGTACCCCTTCTGAATGGCCATGTGATGAGTCGATAAGTAAAACATCAACGCCGGCTTCAACCAAAGCAGCAATACGCTCTTCATTACCCGCACCCGCACCCACTGCTGCGCCAACACGTAAGCGACCTTTTTCGTCTTTACATGCATTAGGTTTTTGTTCTGCTTTATTGTAATCTTTAACGGTTATCATGCCTTTTAAGTGGAATCTATCATCAACCACTAAAACCTTTTCAACACGATGTTCATGCATTTTTTGCAGTACACTTTCTCGAGATTCGCCCTCTTTAACGGTGACTAAGCGCTCTTTAGGTGTCATTACCGCAGTTACAGATAGTGATAAGTCAGTTGCAAATCGAACATCTCGAGCAGTGATAATACCGACTAACTCTTGTGATTCTGTCACAACCGGAAACCCTGCAAAGCCATATTCTTTAGCAAGATCGATTACTTGTTGAATAGTTGCTGTTGGTAGTACTGTTACTGGATCTTGAACAATTCCGCTTTCATGTTTTTTAACACGCTTTACATGCTCAGCTTGAACTTCAATTGGCATATTTTTATGGATAAAACCAATGCCACCTTCTTGAGCAAGGGCAATAGCCAGTTCGGCTTCGGTTACCGTATCCATGGCAGCAGATAGCATTGGAATGTTTAATTTGATGGTTTGCGTCAGTTGAGTTGTAATATCAGCAGTATTAGGTAAAACAGTTGAATGGGCTGGAACTAATAAAACATCATCGAACGTGAGGGCTTCTTTAACTATACGAGACATGACAATATTCACCATTGAGTTGGATTGTTGATAAAATATTGCCGATGTATTCTACTCACATTCGATATAAAAGACTAGTAGAATTTGATATTTATTTTTAGGCGATAATCAATCACCCACTTTTAATTGAGCTCGTCTTTTTGAGCCATCAAAATATAATTTACATCAACATTACGACCTAAACGGAATTGATTGCTGAGTAAGTGATATTCCATTCCAATAATATCTTTAACCGTTAACTGCGCTTGTTCAACCCAATTCATTAATTCAGAAGGACGGATAAAACGATTAAAATCATGAGTCCCTTTTGGCACTAAGCGCGCTATATATTCAGCGCCATAAATCAACATAAGTTTTGCTTTATGGTTACGATTGATGGTCGATAAGTAGAGTTTTCCGTTCGGTTTGAGCAGTTTTGCACAGGCATTGATAATAGAAAATGGGTCAGGCACATGCTCTAACATCTCCATACAAGTTATCACATCATAGTGTGATGGATACTGTGTGGCGTGCTCTTCAACGGTTTGTTTTTGGTAGTTGATAGAAAGACCATTTTGCTCGGCATGTAATTTTGCTACCGCTAATGATTCATCAGCCAAATCGATAGCGGTTACATTTGCACCTAACTTGGCTAAACTTTCAGACAATATTCCCCCACCACAACCAACATCTAATACATTTTTTTGATTCAAATCGTTTGATTTAATGTAATCAACTCGCAATGGATTAATGATATGCAATGGTTTGCATTGGCCATTTGGATCCCACCATTGTGCAGCTAACTTTGCAAACTTATCTATCTCGTTTAAATCGATGTTTTGTGTCATGGGTATTCTTATCAAAAAGGGGAATTGATGTAATATATGCGATGAGTTGATGATTAGCAATATCAAACCGTTTTAAAAACCCCGCTCCTCAACTTTTTTTATTACTCATAATTTCTATACTCAACCACTCAAAAATTCCGTTTTACTTAGCGATATAGGCTAAATTTTTTCATTGGCTATAACTATAAATCGTAATGTTTTCTTGTCTATAGGCTTAATTCATGGCATGATTTAGCACTTTATTTATCTAATAAAAAAATAGTTCAGCCTCGGCTGATGCTAGAAATTAAATATTTAATCAAAAACTCAAGGGAAAATATATTCATGAGTACAGGTACTATGAAGAAAAGTCATTCACAGTGGAGCTCTCGCATGGGATTCATGCTTGCAGCTGCGGGTTCTGCTGTGGGTTTAGGTAACATTTGGAAATTTCCATACATGGCTGGAGAAATGGGTGGTTCAGCATTCGTACTTACCTATTTGCTATTTATGTTTGTTATTGGTCTGCCTATTCTAGTTTTAGAGTGGTTAATTGGCCGTCGCGGGCAAAAAAATCCAATCCATACCATGGAAGATGTTGCTGTTTCAGAAGGTCGCTCAAAATTGTGGCGCTGGGTTGGGATTATCGGCGTACTTGGCTCATTTTTAATTCTCTCGTTTTATAGTGTAATTGGCGGTTGGGCTACCGATTATATCTTTTTAGCTATCAATGGTACATTTAATGGTGCGAATGGTGCCGTAACGGCGCAAATCTTCAAAGGTTTTCTTGGTAATACCTCTAGCTTGTTGATTTGGCATACGGTGTTTATGGCAGCCAATACCATTATTGTTGCAATGGGCGTTGGCGCTGGTTTAGAGCGTGCTTGTAAGGTAATGATGCCTGGCCTTGGCATTTTATTATTGGTCTTAGTTGCTTATGCAGCCATCGTTAGTGGATCATCATTTGGTCAAGCGTTTGACTTTTTATTCACACCAAACTGGTCGGCATTAAATGGTACTGCCATTTTAGCGGCTTTAGGTCATGCATTCTTCAGCTTATCATTAGGAATGGGGATTATGATGGCTTACGGTTCATATCTTGGTAAAGATGTGAACTTAATCTCTACTGCTCGCACCGTTGTTATCTTAGATGTTATCGTTGCGATGTTGTCAGGTATGGCGATCTTCCCATTAGTATTTGCTAATGGTTTAGAAGCGGGTTCTGGTCCTGGTCTGATCTTTGTAACGTTACCTATCGCTTTTGGTAATATGGCAGCAGGTTCAATTTTAGGTTGTTTATTCTTTATCTTCCTAACTTTTGCTGCGTTAACCTCATCAATATCATTACTTGAGCCTACGGTAGAGTTATTAGAAGAAAAAACGCACATGGGTCGTAAAACCGCAACAGTGGTTAGTAGTGTATTAATTTGGGCATTGGGTATCGCTTGTATTTTATCATTCAATGAATGGGCAGACCTGAAACTATTTGATAAAAATATTTTCGATCTGCTTGATTACCTCACAAGTAAGATTATGTTACCTGTGACAGGATTAGGTACTGTTATCTTTGGTGCTTGGATGATGAACCAAAAAGTCATTCGTAAAGAGCTTAACTTAAATAGCTTCTGGTTTGGCGTTTGGACGATTTTAACTCGCGTAATTATTCCGGTTGCCGTTGTTCTTATTTTAGTTTGTGGCTTTTTACCAGAAACTCGATAATTAAATTATCATCAATAGCCCTGATACATTATCAGGGCTTTTTTTTAATCAATTAAAAAATCACCAATCAACGGTTTATCATAACCTCTCCTCTTGAAATTCTTTTTTTAATTCCCATATAGCAATACAACAATTAATCAAAACATTATGTCAAAGTTAATCAATTAAAATGTATCGATCACTTTTAATTGCTAAAAATAGTTGAGGTATTAGTCAATGAGTAAGCAAGGAACAGAAACGCGTGGATTTCAATCCGAAGTTAAACAAATTCTGCATTTAATGATTCACTCTTTGTATTCAAACAAAGAGATTTTTTTAAGAGAACTTATTTCAAATGCATCTGACGCAGCCGACAAGCTCCGTTTTAAAGCACTTGAAAATGCAGATTTATATGCGGGTGATGCTGAGCTTGGTGTTCGCATTTCAACAAATAAAGAAGCTGGCACATTAACCATTGCAGATAATGGTATTGGGATGACTCGTGATGAAGTCATTGAAAATTTAGGTACGATTGCCAAATCAGGTACCAAAGCCTTTTTAGAATCCATTGGTAGTGATCAAGCGAAAGACAGCCAATTAATTGGTCAATTTGGTGTTGGATTTTATTCTGCCTTTATTGTTGCCGATAAAGTGACAGTAAAAACCCGCGCTGCAACAGCTAAAGCCGATGAAGCAGTAATGTGGGAATCAGCTGGTGAAGGTGAATACACGATTTCTGATACAGAAAAAGAAAGTCGCGGTACTGAAATTATTTTACATTTAAAAGAAGATGAAAAAGAGTTTTTAGATGATTGGCGTCTACGTTCAATTATTAGCAAATATTCAGATCACATTTCATTACCGGTTGAAGTCCAAACTACTGAAGAAAATGAAGTTAAGTGGGAAAAAGTCAACAAAGCCCAAGCACTTTGGACACGAAGCAAATCAGAAGTGAGTGATGAAGAGTATAAAGAATTTTATAAACATATTTCACATGATTTTGCCGATCCACTAAGCTGGAGCCACAACCGTGTTGAAGGTAAACAAGAGTATACAAGTTTGCTCTATATTCCATCTAAAGCGCCTTGGGATATGTGGAATCGTGACAATAAACACGGTTTAAAACTCTATGTACAACGAGTGTTTATTATGGATGATGCTGAGCAATTTATGCCTAATTATTTACGTTTTGTTAAAGGCTTAATTGATTCAAATGATTTGCCATTAAATGTATCACGCGAAATATTACAAGATAATAAAGTGACACAAAATCTTCGTAATGCTTGTACTAAACGTGTTTTACAAATGCTAGATAAACTTGCCAAAGATGATAAAGAACAATATCAACAATTTTGGAGTGAATTTGGTTTAGTCTTAAAAGAAGGTACTGGTGAAGACTATGCTAATCGTGAAGCGATTATGAAATTATTACGCTTTACAACAACACAAAGTGATAGCGAGGCGCAAACTGTATCTTTAGACGATTACATTAGCCGTATGCAAGAAGGCCAAGAGAAGATCTATTACATCACTGCTGATAGTTATGGCGCAGCGAAAAATAGTCCTCACCTTGAGCTATTCCGCAAAAAAGGCATTGAAGTCTTATTATTATCTGATCGTATTGACGAGTGGATGATGAGCAATTTAACTGAATTTGATGGTAAACAGTTCCAATCAATCAGTAAATCTGACGAGTCAATCGAGAAGTTAGCTGATCAAAATAGTGATGAGCAAAAACAAGTCGAAAAAGAACTTGAGCCATTTATCGAACGTGTTAAAAAAGTATTAGGCGATAAAGTTAAAGAAGTTAAATTAACACATCGTTTAACTGATACGCCAGCAATTGTCACTACCGCTGCCGACGAGATGTCTACTCAAATGGCAAAACTCTTTGCAGCAGCAGGACAAAAAGCACCAGAGATAAAATATACTTTTGAGATCAATCCTGATCATCAATTGGTTAAACGTGTTGCTGATACGCAAGACGAAACCGCATTTAGTGATTGGATTGAATTGCTATTAGATCAAGCGTTACTAGCAGAAAAAGGATCGTTAAATGATCCAAGCAAATTTATTCAAACAATGAATAAACTACTTGCACAATAATTAATTTATTCACCCAAACCCGATATGGCTCGCCTATCGGGTTTATTTTTTGAGAATAATCAATTTATTTTTCTCAAATTTATGAAGTCAGTCACACTTTTTTATATTCCTCCTTTCCATTTTCGTTTTGCGATAGATAATAAATCAATCTTAAAATTTAGACAGAATCAGATGAAAGTTCATAAAATATTAAATAATAATGTTGTAGTGACTTTAGATTCCAAAGGGAATGAATTGATTGTTACGGGTCGAGGAGTTGGATTTAAAAAACGGGAAGGTGATGAGATCGACCCGAAACTTATCGAAAAACAGTTTTCATTAAATAATCAAGAAATATTACCCAAATTTGCTGAACTGCTTTCTGAAATTCCAATCGAAGTTCATACCACAACCGATATTATTATCAATCATGCCAGACAATTTTTAGGCAGTAAATTACAAGATAGTATCTATATTTCATTAACTGACCATATTTATTTTGCCATTGAACGGCATAAACAAGGTTTTAATATTCCTAATAACTTTATCTGGGAGATAAAAAAATTCTACCCTAAAGAGTATGAAATCGGTGTGTACGCTTTAGATGTCATTAAAAAACGGTTGGGTGTTGAGCTTCATGAAGATGAAGCAGGATTTATTACGTTTCATATTATCAATGCTGAGCTTAACGATACCATGCCCAATATTGTTAATATGACCAAAATCATGCGTGAAATTTTAAATATCGTAAAATATCACTTTCGGTTCGAATATGACGAAAACAGTCTTTCTTATCAACGATTTGTTACCCATTTAAAGTTTTTTGCACACCGAATTTTGAGTAAAGGTAAATCCGCACAGCAAGATACCTCGTTGTATGAGATTATCCGTGAAAAATATGAACAAGCCTATCTTTGCACTAAACAGATAGATCTTCATTTAATCCAACAATATCAACATCCGCTATCTGATGATGAAAGTTTATATCTCACTATTCATATTGAACGATTGAGGTCGGAATTAAAAAAATAATTATGTGATATACATCACAAATTAACGAATGAATTGTCAACAAGCTAATTTATTTTATGTTAATTTAATAAGGAATCTTTTTTTGGATTGTTATTGCATTGGTTAATTTTATCGATGCAAGCAAAACCTAAATCCCGTGTTTACTGGGGTTTAGGTTTTTTTTTGCGCTTAAATAAGGATAAGCTATGAAAAATAAGCAACTTGCTGAATCAATTATTGAGAACGTAGGTGGTCAGGAAAACATCGTCAGTCTAGTACACTGTGCTACCAGACTTCGCTTTGTATTGAAAGATGAATCAAAAGCAGATGCCGAAATAATTAAAAAACAAACTGGCGTCATTACTGTCGTTCAAAGTGGTGGACAATTCCAAGTCGTTATCGGCAATAATGTTGCTGACGTATTTAATGCAATTATGGATATCACTAGCCTTAATAATACCCCTGCTCCTCAAGATGCGGGACCTAAAAAAGGGATTGTGTCACGACTGATTGATTTAGTATCAAGTATTTTTATTCCAGTTTTAGTGGTACTGGTTGCTGGCGGTATTTTAAAAGGGATTGTGTCTCTATTACAAGTATGTGACATTGTTCAGGAAAAAACGCCAACATTTACTTTTTTAAACGCTATTGCTGATGCGCCATTTTATTATTTACCGATCATTTTAGGTTTTTCAGCGGTTAAAAAATTTGGTGGTAATCCTTATGTTGGAATGGCGATCGGTGGCGCGTTAGTCTATCCGGATATTACCGAGATGCTAGGAAAAGCAATTGAATTACAAACCGAATTTTTCAATATCCCTATTAAATTAATTCCTTATAAATCTTCAGTCTTCCCGGTAATTTTAGCGGCATGGTTTTATTCATTGCTTGAACGTAACTTCAACAAAATCATGCATGACTCATTTAAAAAATTCATTTCGCCCCTACTCGGTATTACCATTACTGTGCCATTAACGTTTGCGCTTATTGGTCCAGTCGTTGCATTTTTATGTAACATTGTTGCTAGTGGCATTATTTATGTTTATGAACTTAATTCTGTTATTGCCAGTATGATTTTAGCAGGACTTTGGCAAATAATGGTTGTGTTTGGTATCCATTGGGGCTTGGTACCCTTTGCGATAAATAATATTACCGTATATCATCAAGACTTTATGTTGCCAATCTTATTCCCAGCGGTATTTGCCCAAGTCGGTGCGGTATTGGCGGTGATGATGCGCAGTAAAGATCCGCAAGTTAAAGCGTTGGCAAGTTCGTCAGCACTCTCAGGTGTATTTGGGGTAACAGAACCAGCAATTTATGGCGTTAACTTACCATTAAAACGCCCATTTGTGATCGGTTGTCTCTCAGCCATGGTTGGCGGTGCGATTATTGGTTATTTCAAATCGGTTATCTTCTCATTTAGCTTCACCAGTATCTTTGCATTTTTACAAATGATTCCAAGTGATGGTTTGGATGATAAATTCTTTGCTGCCATAATCGGTTCGATAGTCTCATTTATAATTGCATTGGTGGTAACTTATCTATTTGGTATTCCTAAAGATAAAAAAGCGGATAATGCAGAACAATCGCCAATAAACAGTCAAACGCAGATCGATACTATCTCAAGTCCAATGACCGGCAAACTCATTAATTTAAATCAAGTCAATGATCCAACTTTTGCCAGCGGATTGATGGGTAAAGGTGCCGCAATTATTCCAACCATTGGCGAAACTGTCGCGCCTGAAGATGGTGAAGTTGTTTCGCTATTTAGAACTAAACACGCTATCGGATTTCAAACTCAATCAGGGGCAGAAATCCTTATTCACATCGGTATCGATACGGTTAAATTAGATGGGCAACATTTTGAAGCGCATGTTGAAGCCGGCCAAAAGGTGAAAAAAGGTGATAGACTTGTTAGCTTTGATATCGAAGCGATTAAACAAGCCGGCTTTGAAGTCACCACACCAATTATTATTACCAATAGTGATGACTATATCGATGTGCAATGCATATTCAAACAAGATGACGTTCAACAAGGTGACGCGCTATTAGCGTTAAGTGCAAAAAAGGAGTAAAACATGGCAAATACATTTCCTAGTGATTTTTTATGGGGTGGCGCTATTGCTGCCAATCAAGTTGAAGGTGCATATCGTGAAGATGGCAAAGGGCTATCAACATCTGACTGCACGCCTAATGGTCTATTTGGTGATATTGTCGATCGCAATAAAGTCGATATTACCAGTATTAAAGATCGGGCAATCGACTTTTATCATCGCTATCCAGAAGATGTTGCCCTGTTTGCTGAGATGGGATTCACCTGTTTAAGAACATCTATCGCTTGGACCCGAATCTTTCCAAATGGTGATGAAGAGCAACCAAATGAAAAAGGCCTGGCGTTTTATGACAAACTATTTGACGAAATGTTAAAACACAACATTACGCCACTTGTCACCTTATCGCATTATGAAATGCCCTACTACCTTGTCACACAATATGGTGGATGGGGAAATCGTAAAGTCATCGAATTTTTTACTCGTTATGCCAAAACAGTATTTGAACGCTATAAAAATAAAGTGAAATATTGGTTAACTTTCAATGAAATCAATATGTCACTCCACGAACCTTTTACTGGCGTTGGTTTAGATCGTAACAGTACTAAAGCCGAAATCTATCAAGCGATTCATCATCAATTAGTTGCCAGTGGCCGTGTGGTAAAATTGTGTCATCAAATCATTCCTGATGCCAAAATCGGTAATATGTTACTTGGCGCTATCGCCTACCCGCTTACGCCAAAACCAGAAGATGTATGGGCGACACATGTAGAAAATCATGGTTGGTTATTCTTTGGGGATGTTCAGGCTCGTGGTTACTACCCAACGTATATGAATCGTTACTTTAAAGAGAACAATATTGAGCTAACCATTACCGATCAAGATCGTGAAGATTTAAAAGAAACCATCGACTTTATCTCATTTAGTTACTATATGAGTTGTTGTGGCACAGCGGACGATTCACTCCGTCAAAAAGGTAATATTCTTGATATGGTCCCAAATCCTCACCTTAAAGCATCTGAATGGGGCTGGCAGATTGATCCGGTTGGTATTCGTTACTTATTAAACCTACTTTATGAGCGTTTTCAAAAACCACTGTTTATTGTTGAAAATGGTTTAGGCGCCAAAGACAAACTTGAAGCAGATGGCACGGTTAATGATGATTATCGTATAAACTATATGAATGATCACTTAGTGCAAATTCGCGAAGCTATTAACGACGGCGTTGAAGTAATGGGATACACCAGTTGGGGACCAATTGACCTCATTAGTGCATCAAAAGCAGAAGTCACCAAACGTTATGGTTTTATCTATGTTGATCTAAACCAAGATGGCTCAGGCTCATTAAAACGCTTTAAAAAGAAAAGCTTTTATTGGTATCAGTCTGTGATTTCATCCAAAGGTGCAACTTTAAAATAATGATCATGCTGGTAATGTCTGCTTGGCATTACCTGCAAATGTACTGAGCAGATTACGAGGATAAAGATGATAAATAAAATAATTAAAATCACCACCAGTTTACTGTTGTTGACCGCACTCTCGACTGGATGTAGTAATCAACCAAGCAGTAGGTTTAATGCTAATCGTGATGATGTGGTTACCATCTATTTTGCAAGGCATGGTAAAACGTTATTCAATACCTATGATCTAGTACAAGGCTGGGCCGATTCACCCTTAACCAACAAAGGAATAGAAACGGCGCGTTATTTAGGTGAAGGCTTTAAAAAGAAATACATCAGATTTGATGCTTATTACACCAGCGATTCAGGTCGTCAACGCGAAACCATGCAAGTGTTGTTAGCTCAAAAAGGGGTAAAACATTACAAAATACAAGAGTTAAAAGGTCTACGCGAAGTTTTTTACGGCGGATTTGAAGGCGGTACTAATGCGAAAATGGTATCCGCAGCTATGAAATCACTGGGTTACAAGTCGGTTGATGCCTTTTATAAAAGTTATGTACAAGGGCAGATCCCAGTAACAACGTTAACCGAAGCGATTGCCAAAAGTGATCCTAAGCATGAAGCGGAAAACTTTACCCAAGTTAAAGAGCGCACTCAAAACGCACTCCACACTATTGTAGAGACCGCACTGGCTAAGCATCAAAAAAATATATTGGTGATCTCATCAGGCATGTCGATTCAAGCAATGATTTATGACTTAACTAATAATCCTATTAAAAACAGACCATTAGCGAATGCAACTGTCGTCAAAATTGTTTACCAAAATGGTAAATATAAGGTAGTTGAAATTGGCAGTATGGACTATGTTAATGAGGGTAAATCATCATTAAATATCGGTGAAAATCGTCAAAATTAGAAACAATTAGTAAAATTTAGTCGAATAGGATTGTTACTGCTTTTGCAGGCAAAACCTAAATATGACTCAAGCTTGATAGCTTGGGTTGTGTTTAGGTTTTTTTTTGGAAAAAAATTTATAAAAATAGGAAATAATAATGAAAATAAAGTACGTCTCCTTAGCATTACTTAACATCATGTGTTTTTCAGCTATTGCCGCTGATTCAAATTCAATCAATAGTGAAAATGGCTTTTTGAATAATGCCTTTTTCAAAGATACTAAATTTGAATTTTCAACACGTAACCATTGGAAGTATTTAAAAGAAAACGCATCCCAACCTAAAGAAGTCCATAGTGCATGGGGTCAAGCATTTACGCTCAATTATAAATCGGGTTATTTATTCGATACCCTAGGTTTTGATTTCACCTATGATAACGTTATAAAACTTGGTGCTAGTGACTACTTTGCAACTCGTAACCTACTCTATAACTCAGGCAAAAAACCAAACAAACACAATGCGCATGGTTTTAACAAATTTACTCAACGTTATGCCAAAGTCAAACTCGGTGATAAAAATATCAACTTTAATGGTAAAGTCGGATGGCATAGCTTAAAAGATACGGGGGTAATGAGTTCATCACAACATTTAACTCGTTATAGTTATTTGGGATACAGTGGCGTATTAAAATACTCAAACTTAGCGCTACAACTTGCTTACATCGACAGCGCCTTCCCGCGTGAATCATCGAAAAAAGTGCATTTTTATAGCTTAGATAGAAAACACGTCATTGATAATATCAAAACGGCCGGTATTGCGTATAATGACAAAATAGTAAAACTTGATTACTCCTATGGCGTTGCTAAAGACTACATCAAACGTCATGCAATCGAGTTCTCTTATAAACCGATGGATAAACTTATTCTTGGTTCACAAATTTACGGTAGTACCGCACTTAAAAACCATGACAAAATGAAAGCTAATGTCCGTGATTTTGATGATTCAGCATGGCATTACGCAACTGACATTGAATGGAAAGAAGCCGACTGGAGTGCTAAATTCGGTATCGCCTATACTGACGCTAACCGCAAAGGTGCTATCGGTTACTATGGCCGTCATATTGGTAAAAACAATCGTGGACGTTTTAACGGTATGGCAGCAGCTGCAGCCGACTATATGCGTGATGGTGAACTGGTATTTTCAAGCATATTGACTTACGACTTCTTTAAAGACAATACCACAGGTTTATATCTCAACTACGGTGAATTTAACTACAAACATGAAACCTTAAAAAATGGTGAAATCAACGTGTTTAACATCTTTAAACCAACAAGTGGCACATTTAAAAATCTATCTATTTTGTCAAAATTTGGTTATGGTTGGTCTTATAAAACCTTAAGCAGTAAAGACATTACGCCAAAATTAAGAGACGGCAAAGCTCAACGTTCACCAACACTGTCAGCCGAAACCGTTATTGATTATCGATTCAACTTATTATAGAAAAGGACGAAACTATGAAAAAACTCATTAAACTTATTGGATTAACCGCTATCCTTACCGCATCAATTGCACAATCATTTGCTGCCGAAGTGAATATCTATTTTACCCGTCATGGTAAAACCATGTTCAACAACGTCCATCGTGCTCAAGGATGGTCAGACACGCCACTAACAAAACCGGGAATTGAAGTGGCACAGCAACTTGGTCGTGGCTTAAAAGGTATCGACTTTATTTCGGTCTATTCAAGCGATTCAGGCCGAGCAAGACAAACTGCGCGCATTGTTCTTGAATCTAAAGGTGATACAAAATTAAGCATTAACGAAATGGAAGGATTACGAGAAACGTGTTTTGGTGATTTTGAAGGTGATCTTGATCCCAACATGTGGAATCCCGCAGCACAGCACCTAGGTTATGAGTCTGACAAAGCATTAATGGCTGATTTAGCTAAAGGTAAAGTCACCCTTAAAAAAATGATGGATGCGATTAAAGCCGTTGAAAAATCAGGCGAAGCAGAAGACTACAATGCCGTTAAAACACGTATGCAAGCATCATTAAGAGCAATTGCAAAATCAGCCCAAGAACAAGGTGGCGGTAATGTTCTTGTTGTTTCTCACGGCATGGCAATTATGGCTATGGTTGAAGAAATGTTAGATAAACCAATCACAAGTGGACTAGGTAACGCGAGCGTCACTAAAATTCGTTACACTGATGATGGCAAATTCATTGTTGAATCATTAGGTGACATGAGCTATGTCGAAAAAGGCAAAGCAGTAAAATAACCGATAAAAAAGGCTCACCGAAGTGAGCCTTTTAACTTTTTACTCAGAAAAATCACTATTTAATGTCTCTTTAATCAACCATGTTGCGATGATACTAATGATTGACGCCACCGCCACATAATAGCCTACCCACGTCAAACTACCATGTGCCACTAAATAATTAGCAATAATTGGCGCAATTGATGCCCCTAAAATCCCACCAATACTATACGCTGCTGACGACCCGGTATAACGAATATTGGTTGGAAAAATCTCGGGTAAAAATGCCCCCATAGGCGCAAAAATAATCCCCATCAAAAATAGTGATAAGCATAAATAGGTCATCACCAATAATTCACTACCACTAGCCATAAATTGAGTCATCAACAGTCCTGATAGCGCAACAAGCATTAAGCCAACAATTAACACCGGCTTACGCCCGTATTTATCGCTAAGTCGAGCAGAAATCGGGGTAGCGATCGCCATAAATACAATCGCTACACACAAAAATCCTAAAAAATGACCTTTTTCGATGCCCAAGTATTTAGTGCCATATTGCAATAAAAAGGCTGTGGTTATATAAAAAAGCGTATAACAACCTACCATCGAAAAGGAGCCTAACGTCAACGCTTTCCAATGGTGAACAAACATATTCATTACTGGCATTTTAACTTGTTTTTTATTGGCTAAAGCTTGAGTGAAAATGGGGCTTTCAACTAATTTTAACCGGACATACAAACCAATAACCACAAGAACCGCACTAAGAACAAAAGGAATACGCCAACCCCAATCTAAAAACTGCTCGTTACTCAGCGAAAGCGTAACACATAAAAATACCCCATTAGATAATAAAAACCCAATCGAAGGGCCTAACTGAGGAAACATCCCAAACAGAGCGCGTTTATTTTTTGGCGCGTTTTCCGTTGCCAATAATGCTGCTCCACCCCACTCACCACCAAGACCTAAGCCTTGTGCTAATCGTAAAATACACAACAAAAATGGCGCCCAAAAGCCAATCACACTATACCCAGGTAACAAACCAATTAACGCCGTTGCAACGCCCATCAAAATAAGCGATACAACTAGGGTGGACTTTCGACCAATGCGATCACCAAAATGACCAAACAAAATCGCCCCAATAGGCCTTGCAACAAAAGCTATACCGAACGTTGCAAATGATTGCAGCGCTTGAGCCGATGGCGAACTATCAGGAAAAAATACCGGCCCAATCACTAGCGCAGCAGCGGTGGCATAAATATAAAAATCATAAAATTCAATTGCAGTGCCGATAAAACTAGCTAACGCTACGTTCGACATTGAATTGGCTGGTTTAGTATTCATCATTCATTCCAAAATTATTTTATTTTTAAATAAGTGCAAATATTATAGTTGTTAACAATCCATTTACCATCATAAATAAAAAAAGTAATATCCCTATTCTCAATATAAGAACTCGCTATAATAATATAACCGACTAAAAAGGATTTTATATGTATTACATCAGTCATTATTCATCACCACTGGGGCAAATCACCCTAGCAAGTCAGCACAATAAATTAGTGGGTGTTTGGATTGAAGGACAAAAATATTTTGGCCAAATGCTAAGCGCCCAAAAAGAAGAGGCGCCAAATTTAGCCATATTTAATCAAACCAAAAAATGGTTGGATGACTACTTTGCCGGCAAAAAACCGACTATCACAAAATTGGCTCTAGCACCACAAGGTAGCGAATTTAGACATAAAGTGTGGGATATATTGGTACAAATCCCTTATGGTAAAGTGATTACCTATGGTGATATTGCTAAACAAATCAGCGCCAACATGTCCAGCCAAGCAGTCGGCGGTGCCGTTGGCCACAACCCCCTTTCCATCATTATTCCTTGTCACCGCGTAGTAGGCACAAATGGCAACTTAACAGGTTATGCAGGCGGAATTGATAAAAAGGTGTGGTTGCTAGAACATGAACAAGTCGATATAAAAGATTTTTTTGTCCCCAAAAAAGGAACCGCTATTTAAAGATAAATATTTTTTAGCCAAAAAAATCAAAAAAAACCGCTCGTCAACTTTTTTTCTAAGATAAAACACCTCAAAAATAAACCCGCCAAGGCGGGTAACTCAAACATCGCTAAGCCACAAAATCGCTTTTTTTATGGCTAAACGACGTTGACTCTTAGCTTACTTTTAATCACCTAATACTATTTTTTATCACCCCCACTCCCGACCTAAGGATTAAGGACGAAGAAATAAGAACTAAGGATAGGCACAAAGCCCAGGGAGGGAGTCGTTGTTGGGGTTCCAAGGCACAGTACCGTGTATGCCCACGACAAAATGGTCACTACCATACGGATCGCTAGTCCAGTACCAATAGGTGCTGAAGCCAACGCCATAGTAACGGTCCATACGACCCCACTCAGTGAAAAAGCCTGAACCTATATGACGCATATAATGATTATCCCGTGAGGAAGGGGTGGCTCCAGAGATAGCAGGAGAGTTTGTACGAACTGCGTTGGTTAAATCCCTTACGCTAGGTAGACGATAACCAAAACTATTACACCAAGATAAAACATTAGAATAATTCCCAGTACTATAAATACCACGGTTGACGAACCACTGCTTTAAAATAAAACCATATTTGACAACAGGAGTACCATTAGTATCACGACCGACCAACTCAAAGGTCTGAGGTAAAGTAGGTTTAGAAATAGGACTAGGACTGGATGAATTAATCTGGTATTCGGTAGCGTAAGGACCAGTTAAAGTAACGCGTACGCTTATAGCAGTAGAATTAGACATAGTAGCAGTGATACCTCCATGAGAGACAGGAGACCAAGACAATGCCCGACTAACACCACTAATGAGTAAATCAAAGTACAGTTTGTTAGCACCAGTTGTAGGAAAGTTTTGACCGTAAGATGATGGACCGGTTGACTGAGGGATAAAACCCTTAGCAGGGTCCCACATCGAAGCTGGGCCAGCAAAATCACCTATACCATCAATCAAATTAGGTCTGGCAAAACAAACCACCGGCGAAGCCTTAGGATTGACGTAATAAGTCTCACTACGAGCACTGAAAGTACTACGATTAGGAAAACCATAACGAGTAGATAATGTACCGTCAGTACTGGATAACGTGACCTTATAAGGTGCAGAATCAGTGCATGTCGTTAACACTGTATCACGTGACACTGGTTGATTGTTTTTATCAACGATAGATAAACTTAAAGAACCTGTAGCACTAGCGCCAGAATCACCATCATCATCCCCCCAATAATTATTAGGAGGACCGATAAGAGTACTTAAATCGACTGAATTAGTATTAGTAGGAACGAACATACCTATATCAGCAAAACTCTGACCCGCAACCGGCAAGACGATTGGGGTTGTAGATGATGAATTGGTAGAAGGCGTGTACCTAGTTCCGTCAGATAGAGTAATCCCAAGCAGACCGTTAGTATCAACTGCACGAGTACGACCACCGTCGAAAGTCAAATACGGTGCACTACCCTGTATCGCATTCCTAGTTGTCTGTGATGTCAATGCGTGACCCGAAAAAGGAAGAAAAAGAACCACGAAAAAAACAATCTGCCGGGATAATTTGGAAAAGCCGAAGGATCGAAAACAGGATCTGAAAGAGGATCGCGGAAGCGATCGCGCGAAAATTCGCAGAATTTCTGTTGATTGAGTGGAAAAATAAGCGTTAGCGAAAAATTTAAGATGGAATTTGGACTTAAACGAATTTAAAAGATAGGTTTGGCAGGTTGGCTGTTGGCTGTTGGCTGTTGAAAATTATAATGCATTTTAGACTGTCCTGTCAAGTAATTTTTTGATTTATTTACAATTTTATAGTTTTCTGTCAAATTTTAGCCTATTAGCTAAAACCGTGTAAAAAGTATAGTGATTGGAAAAACACGATGCAACACTTTTTTTCGCTCAATTACGTTAGTTTTTGTAAATAGGATCTAAAAAGGATCTAAATTATAATTGGTTACCTGATGTTTTAATTGAATATATTGCAATTACAAATCTTTAAAATTAAGGCGGTTGATCCTCAAAAATTTTATTTTAATATTTAAAATCGTAATTTTGATCATTTAAAAGTTTTTAAGTGAAATTTAAAAACCTCAAAAACCCCACTCCTCAACTTTTAAGAAACAGGATATTATCTGCATTGAATAAACTGACTTGTGTTGATTGATTCGAAAATTATATTTTCTAAACTGCCTACACGGCATAAACCTAGAACAAGACATACTATAATCGTTGTTTGCAAAAAGGCAAAGGGCATTTGGAGTTTTAAAAAACCTTTTTTAATATCTTTTTAACGTTATGATTTTTAATTATTTTATTTTTTGATTAAAAAAAGGGTTATAAAAATACTATTTTTTAGGGCTTAGAAAACCCCGCTCCTCAACTTTTTTACTCTAATATCAACTCTTAACCATAATTAAACAAGGTCATAAAAATCGGCATGATTAAGGTTAATAGAAAGCCTTGGACGATTGCGGGTGGTACGATGCTGATTCCCGCGCCTTTTTGTAGCATAGGTAGCGTAAAGTCCATCGATGTAGAACCACATAAACCTAACGCTGTGAATTTGTATCGTTTGATTAGGGTTGGGATTAGGATAATGGCGCATAATTCGCGTAGGATGTCATTTAGGAAAGCGGCACTGCCTATAATTGGGCCATGAGCTTCGGTCATGAGTATTCCTGATAGTGAATACCAGCCAAAGCCTGATGACATTGCCAGCCCTACTCGTACAGGTTGTGACAATATGAGTGCTGCAATAATCCCGCCTAAGAAGGTACTTAGTACCACAATAATAGTGGTAACTATACCGACTTTGTTGAGTAGGATCTGTTTTAGTGAGATGTTGTTACTTCGTAATTGTATACCAATAAGTAGCAGTAAAAAGACGAGTACCACTTTGGTGATGTCTTCACTATATTGCCAAATAAAGAGTGGAAAGAGTCCGGCAATAAAGCCGGCGATTAGCGCAATGCACACTCGCAGTGATTCTAAGATCATTTTGAATCGTGATTCATAATTTTGTTTACTATGGGTGGTGCGCCACGGTAAAAATAGGTCAATTAGCGCTAAAAAGATGAAATTGCCACCAAAGGTACAAACAAAAATGATCGCGGTGTAAAATAGGATAACTTTTATGTTAGAAGCTAGATTATCTAAATGAGCCAACTCGGTTCCCATGATAAATAAAATAAAATAGACCATCCAACTTAAGATTAGGTTTATTTTGGTGATCCATTTTTGCTCTTTGAATTTAATCAAATAACCTAGACATAACGGCACTAAAGCAATAAGAATACCAAAATACATGTTTTATTCCTTTATTTTCATTTTTAAAAGTAAAATTTTTTTATATCGCTTGCTTATTTGAACAAGCGATTTTTTTTGATGAGTTGGTTAATCTATACCATTATTTTAATGCTGCTAATTGAGTTTCAATTTTATTTTGCAGTTCATCTAATAATGCATAACGATTGCGATACTCAGAACGTTTTTTACTGGCAATATCTTCAATGGCTTTTCGGTTGATTTGGGTGGGTAAAATAAATAACGATCTTTCGTCTTGTTTACCGTCAATAGTTAACCAAAAATCATCATAATCAGATAAGATTCTTTCTTGTCGGCTGTTGTAGCGCCAGTTGTTGTAAACATGGGTTTTATTACCCACAGCAATAATTTGTTCAAGCTGGAAATAACGAGCAATAATTAATGCGGCTTCCACCACCACACGTTTAGGAAATAATCCATAACACTGTTTTGTTGCTTGCTGAACTCTGGTGCGAGCGTCTTGATGCCCTGTTCCTTGTAATCCTGCTATAAACAGTGTTGGTTTTTGTTGGTATTGGTTAATGGTGAAGGTTAACGTGGCTAAATCAATGCCATCATTGTCATAAAAATATAAGCTTAGCTCACCTTCACGAGCAAACTTGTTACGTGCTTGGATGGCGATTTTTATGTTAGCTTCGTTCTTAGCCATAACACTTGCTAGTTCAAATGATGAATTTGGATTGTAAAAAGCTTTAGTCATGCTATCAGGATGATTTGCTAAAAAGTCATAATGATAGGCTAAGGCTTCATAGCGCTCTTGTTGACTTAAGCAAGATGCTAAATAAGGTCGTTGTAATTTACAGGGTAAATTGGTTTGGCATGATAGATAGTATCCAAGTAATGGGTATTGTCTTAATTTATCTAATAATTTAAGCGTTATTGGGCTTAAAAATAGGGTCCTGAAAAAAAATTTATAACGATAAGTCGGTTTAAGCCATAGTTCATTAAGCGGTAGTTTACCTGTACAAAGCCAGTTAAAAAGTTGCCATTTACTTTTAGGCTGGGACATATTCGTAATATTATTCATAAGCAGAAAAATGTGTTCGTAAGTTTGTAAGAAAATTATATGTGGCTAAATTATTAAATATCAATTTAATATTAACGTAAATTTAAATGTTTTAAGTAAGCTGATAAGAGTACAACACAACCTTAGTCAACGCAACCCTAGCGGTGTGATGAATAAAAAAACGGTGAACTGTGTCACCGTTTTTAAGATCGTTTAAAAAAACGAATTATTGCCCTTTAACTTCTTTTAAACCGTTGAATGGTGCTTTTGAACCAAGCGCTTCTTCAATACGGATTAATTGGTTGTATTTAGCAACACGGTCAGAACGGCTCATAGAACCAGTTTTGATTTGACCAGCAGCTAAACCAACAGCTAAATCAGCAATTGTTGAATCTTCAGTTTCACCACTACGGTGTGAAATTACTGCTGTATAACCAGCATCTTTCGCCATTTTAACTGCTGCGATAGATTCAGTTAATGTACCGATTTGGTTAACTTTAACTAGGATTGAGTTAGCGATACCTTTTTCAATACCTTGTTTGAAGATTTTGGTGTTAGTTACAAATAGATCGTCACCAACTAATTGGATTTTGTGACCTAATGCTTTAGTTTGGTATGCCCAACCTTCCCAATCGCTTTCATCTAAACCATCTTCGATTGATACGATTGGATACTCATTAGTTAAACCTTCTAAATAGTGAGTAAATTCTTCAGCAGTGAATTCTTTGTTTCCTTCACCTTTTAATACGTATTTACCAGTTTCTTTGTTGTAGAATTCAGATGCAGCACAGTCCATCGCTAAAGTAATGTCTTTACCTAGTACATAACCTGCTTTTTCTACAGCTTCTTTGATACATGCTAATGCTTCAGCGTTTGAACCTAAGTTAGGTGCAAAACCACCTTCGTCACCAACAGCAGTATTCATGCCTTTAGCGTGAAGTACTTTTGCTAAGTTGTGGAATACTTCAGAACCCATACGGATTGCTTCACGAACTGTTTTAGCACCAACTGGTTGAATCATGAATTCTTGAAGGTCGATGTTGTTATCAGCGTGTTCACCACCGTTGATGATGTTCATCATTGGTAATGGCATAGAGTATTGACCTGGAGTACCATTTAGGTCAGCGATGTGTTGATAAAGTGGTACACCTTTCGCTGCAGCTGCTGCTTTAGCTGTTGCTAAAGATACTGCTAGGATTGAGTTAGCACCTAAGTTAGATTTGAAATCAGTACCGTCTAAATCAAGCATGATTTGGTCGATTGCAGCTTGATCTAACGCATCTTTACCAATAACTGCTTTAGCGATTGGTCCATTTACGTTTTCAACAGCTTTAAGTACGCCTTTACCTAAAAAGCGAGATTTGTCACCATCGCGAAGTTCTAACGCTTCACGTGAACCTGTTGATGCACCAGATGGAACGATTGCAAGACCAACGAAACCACCTTCTAAATGAACTTCAGCTTCAACAGTTGGGTTACCACGAGAGTCGATGACTTCACGACCATGTACTTTAACGATTTTTGCCATGTTATTTTCCTCTATATGACAGATATATACCTAATGTAAACATAAATTATTTTTGCTGCTGATCTTGATAATCTTTGGCAGCTTTAACAAAACTACTAAATAATGGATGTCCATCACGTGGAGTTGATGTAAATTCTGGATGGAACTGACATGCAACAAACCAAGGATGGTCTGGAATTTCAATAATTTCCACTAATTTCTTATCAGTTGATAACCCTGTCACTTTTAAGCCAGCCTTGACAACTTCTGGTAATAAGTTGTTATTGACTTCGTAACGGTGACGGTGACGTTCGGTTATCGACTCTTTTTTATACATTTGAGCGACTAATGAATTTGGCTCTAAATGACAGATTTGCGAACCTAAACGCATGGTGCCACCTAAGTCGCTATTTTCATTACGTTGAACCACATTACCAGACTCATCACTCCATTCAGTGATTAATCCAATAACAGGGCTTGCACAATCTTTTACAAACTCTGTAGAGTTGGCATCTTTAATACCCGCTACATTACGTGCATACTCTATCATAGCAACTTGCATTCCGAGGCAAATTCCTAAATAAGGTATTTTGTTTTCACGTGCATAGCGCGCAGCAATAATTTTACCTTCAACGCCACGATAACCAAATCCACCCGGTATTAAAATCGCATCTAAGCCTGCAAGTAAATCGGTACCGCGTGATTCGAGGTCTTCTGAATCAATATAACGAATATGAACAGTTAAACGGTTTTTTAATCCACCGTGTTTTAACGCTTCATTTACTGATTTATATGCATCAGGTAATTCGATGTATTTACCTACCATGCCAATTGTGACTTCACCTACTGGATTAGCTTCTTCATAGATGACTTGTTCCCATTCAGAAAGATCGGCTTCCTTACATTCGAGATGGAAACGATTGCACACGTAGGTATCTAAATTTTGTGATTTCAATAATGCTGGAATTTTATAAATCGAATCAACATCTTTAAGTGAAATCACCGCTCGTTCAGGCACATTACAAAATAGTGCAATTTTAGCTCTTTCGTTAGCCGGAATTGCGCGATCTGAACGGCAAATTAGTATGTCAGGTTGAATACCAATTGATAATAACTCTTTAACTGAGTGTTGGGTCGGTTTGGTTTTAACTTCACCTGATGATGCAAGATAAGGCACTAATGTTAAGTGCATAAATAAGGTATGTTCACGACCAACATCAACCGCTAATTGGCGAATTGCTTCTAAGAATGGTAGTGATTCGATATCACCCACTGTGCCACCCACTTCAACGATAGCGACATCGTAACCTTTGGCACCATCAATAACACGATCTTTAATCGCATTGGTAATATGAGGGATAACTTGGACTGTCGCGCCTAAATAGTCTCCACGACGCTCTTTTCGTAAAACGTCAGAATAAATACGTCCAGTTGTAAAATTGTTTTTTCGGCTCATTTTGGTGCGAATAAAACGCTCATAATGACCCAAATCGAGATCGGTTTCGGCACCGTCTTCAGTCACAAAAACTTCACCATGTTGAATTGGGCTCATTGTTCCCGGATCGACGTTGATGTAGGGATCGAGTTTTAGCATGGTGACTTTTAAATTGCGGGCTTCTAAAATTGCAGCTAATGAGGCTGCGGCAATGCCTTTACCTAAAGAAGAAACGACACCGCCTGTAACAAAAATATAATTCGTGACCATTAATACCAGACCATTATTAATTTAATTGAACAATATCACATTAGTTTAAATGATAAAACCCATGCAATATATGATGAATCAGACGGGAAATTAGTATAACAGAATATGGTTTCTCTCACAATTGAATAATTGAGTTTAATTACTTAGTTTGTTTACTAACTTGGTGTCTATTATTTAATTACTGCTATTAACCCAGAACAGTTAATCGTTATATTCAAGAATTTTATCTTGATAATGACTAATAATTTTTTCGAGCCTAAATTGGTTGGCGGCTTTTTTCCATATATAAATAATAGTATTAATTAAGGCGATGAAGATAACAAACAGAAAGACAAAATTGTTGATCAAAATTGGCGATAAAAATAACTGATTTTTATCGATATCATTTCCATAATCAGTTGAAAGTGTTAGTTTCGAAATTTCTCCATTATGATAGTTTTCTTGGCTAACTTGATCCGTAATTTTGCTACTATTACCTGATGAAATACCCTTTATTTTATCACATTGAAGGTGTTCAGATTTGATATCTTGCGTATTTTGAATATCACATAAAATACGAGATAGATCCAAATTAACTCGATCCAAAGAGTGGATGGTGGATTGCTTTAAATTTACTTTATCATCAATATTCCACGTAGTGTCTGGTGCGGTTAATTGCTGATACCTAAAATCAAATTTTTCACCCGCATGAGTAAAAAAGAAAATTAAGATAGCCAATATTAATCCCGTAATGGCTAATATAATATTATGATGAACAAGTTTAGGTGCACCATAATTTTTTACTTCTTCGCTAATCGATAAATATTCACCGCAACTAAGCAATTGTTTAGTTTTAAGTTCGACCTGCATATCAATCGGTATATCGGTGTTATTTGGGAGAAACATTTTCCAATATGCAGGATAGTAAACATCAATGTTCGAATCGATAAACAATCGGCAATAGCTAGGCTTGTTAAGCCTTATTTCAGCTTTGATATGATTAACATATTCGGTCGGCAATTCTCGTTTTATACGCGATGCTATTAGGGAAAAAATAAAACAGATGATTGAAAAAATAACCAAGGCTATCGACTGAAAATGTTCTAAAGCTAATAAAAATATTACGCCTAAAACAAAAAAAAATGTCATTAATTTGCCAGAATTGCTTCGGTCTTGAAGCGCGGTTTCAAATTGATTTTTTTCTCGTTTGCTAAGAATTTCAAAAGGCGGTTTTTTTTCAGATGTCTCTGTTACTAGTTGTGTTAAGGTCTCATTAGATCTTTCTATACTATTCATACGAATAGGTTTAATTTTTCCCGTCTGCCAAAAATCATTGAGTTGTTCCTGTTTACGAGATGGCAGTTTTAAACTAGCTTGCAATAAATCATAACTGTTTATTTTAACAACGATTGCATAACTATTAGTAAAGACAATTTCAACCGTATTGAGAATTTTAGTCTTGGTGATAAATTCCCCTTGATATCGAGCTTCAAAGCCCATAATACCGATATCCATATTATAAGGAAAAAATAACTGAATATTGCCTATCTTGTAATAATATTCATAACTGATTGCATCAGTAAATTCTTTTTCAATATACCCTTTAATTGTCGTAACATCAGAATTAATTAGTGAGCTTTCCCATTGATAAGGCGGCGTAATTTTTTCTTTATCATCAAGATAAGGCTGAAGAAAAGTAGCTTCTTCTTCAGTTAGTTGTCGAGTTGCATTTTCACGGATAAAGGTTTCTTTTTTAGTGGGCCTTTTTTTATTTAAATCTTTCTTTACTTGTCGTATCAAGATGATTGAACAAACCATCACGAATACGAAAAAAATAGTGGCTAAAGTGGCTAAAATAGTTAACATAATTTTAAGATCTTTTTATTTAAACTTTATATTAAAACGGTTTATTCAAGATTAATGATAGTACCTAATCTATTTTCATATTATTTTTTAATTTCTTTAATTCGACGTTGATTAACTTTTTTTATTAACTCTTTTAACACCGTTAATCATCGTGGTTAATGACATGACAATATCAATAAAAACATTGCTAATAGCAAATGGTAAATAATTTCTAAATTTGCTTCGAATTGTGGCTTCCAATGGTGTTTATTCTCGTTGGTAGAGTTTTTTATTAATTAAATCGTCTGAATTTACCTCATCGAGGTTTTTCAAATCATTTTTTTGATCAATTTGCGTGTAATCGCGCTCACCATCATAAATAGTGAGTGACTCAATATCAAAAGCATCTATATTATCGTTGCGTTTTTCATAAAATTTGTCAGCATGCTCTTTTAAATGCCCAAAATCTTTAAATTCATATTCCTCGTTTGGATCATAGTTTTCTTGTGCTGTCTTAATATCGTGATTATTAATGTTAACGACAATCCCATACCGTTTGGTAAATACAACTTCTATGATATTAAATTGATCAATATGCTTATCCATATTATATGGAAAGAACAGCTCTATATCGTCTATTTCATAATAATAGTCAATTTCATCAGTATTTTTGTTAAGACTATGACGACAACAAATCCCTTGAAGTTGTGATACTTTGTTATCAACTAGTGAGGATTGAAATTTATAGGGATAAACCGCCATTTTACTGGTTAAAAACGGTTGTAATAGGTCTAGCTCTTCATCCGTTAGATCTCTTATTGGTTCACGTAGGCTTAAGTGGTCGTCTAAATTATCCTTATTTATACTGCGCTCGCCTTTAAAAAGAATAAAGCTAACCATTCCAAAAATTAAAATGCCAATTTTTACAAGCGTAAACCAATCCATAGTCATTCCTTAATCCAATAATTCTTTTATTAAAAAACTGCGTTTTTAAAAAACGAGTTTATTTTTAATCTATTCCTACTCTATTTAGCGAATTTTCCTCTGAATTCGATAAAATCTTTTAAATTATCAATATCCTTAATTTCCAATTTACCAGCAACTTTATGAATAATATCTAAATGAATTAATTCATTAACGGCCCGACGATAGACACGATCGGTAGTGCCAAAACGTTCTGCTTCTAAGTAGTTTTTTTGAAAATTATTAACGGGATGAATATTTAGATGATGCTGATATATATCATAAGCAATGTTATAACAGATTGAATATAAGGTTCTTTTTAAGAAGATATCTAATGTTTCTTGATAATCAAAAGCAATAGCACTAGCAAAAAACAGTGCTAATTTAGGATATTTGAGTAATGATTGATATAATTTATCAATGCTCACGATAGCGACAGTTAGGGCTTCTTCGGCAATGATATCAAATTGACATAAATAGTCGGTAAAAAACTCCATTTCACCAAATATATGCTCATCACAATCTACTGTACCAAGATGGAATCGACGACCATTATTGGCCTGATAGCGTATCGAAATCGTACCATTATAAACAACAACTAAATTATCGACTTTACATCCTTGATGAAAAAGCGTGGTTTTTTCATCGACAATTTTCTTTTCTACAATGCATTGTTCTATAATTGATTCGAGTAATTTATTGTTTTCCTGCCAATAACGGCTAAATCGACCTTTATTTAAAGATTTTAGTTGCATATCACCGAAGTTTTTAACCACAAAATATATACCCCATCAGAATCGATAACATATTGATAGTTAATTATCTATCGCGTTATCTCATTCTGAAGAGGCATCATTATAGTCAACCATTGTAATAAAAGCGATATCCTAAGTTAATTTCATTGATTACTTTTTTAGAGCTCTTTTCTTTAAGAACATTGATATAGCCAACATAACGATAATAACAGCATAATATATTGGTATGGTATTCATAATAACTTGAATGTCTAAATAGTTATGCAGTATTGAGCTAATAGCTGGGCTAAACATCGCCCCTGCACTGCCACTGATTAAAATAAATGAAACATTTTTGCTTGATGCATTTTTTACAAAGGTTACACCATAAGCGACAAAGGCATTATATAAAGCAGAGCAGACGAATCCATATCCATAAGTTAAGTAGCCAATGCGATCAAGGCTATCGTTATCACTGTATTCGGTGTTGACGATCATCAATGTCATAATAAAAGCTAATAAAATAATTGAGATAAAAAAGTGTTCAATTTTAACTCGCGTCACGATCACCGTTGAAACTAATGCCCCAATTAAAGCTGCTGCCCAATATTGGGTAATAATATTGCCAGCCAATTCAAACGATATAGAAAATTTTTGGCTAACAAATAACGGGGCCCACGTTAAGAAGGTATATAATGCTAACATTGCCAAAAATAATCCAATACCAGCAGATAGTATCCCAAAATTCCACTCAGATGGCTGAGACTGTTTGACTGTTGGATGACTAATTAAATCGAAATTAGTCAATATAATGATGAATAACATTAAGACTGTTACCAGCCCAACCATTAAATAGCTACTTGCCCAAGATAAGTCATGCGTTAAAGCGTAGGTAGTAATCAGTGGGAAGATGACACCAGCAATGTTAAATGTCGCATCTTGTACAACTAACATTGTACTTTGTATCTTATCTTGCCAAGTTGATACCACAATCGTCCCCGCAATGCAGAGCCCTATTCCACCACACAAACCAATCAAAGTCATACAAACTTGAAGTATCAAAAGCGAGTTTGTGATATATAAAATGAGCGAACAGGCAATTATAATCGAATAACTAAGCAAGGTGATGCGTTTAATCCCAATAATATCGATTAAAAAGAATGCCAAAATAGTGCCTATTAACGCCCCACCATTTAATAAAGAAAAAATGAATGCGACACTGTTTACATCTGCATTAAAACTCTGTGCTATGGGTTCTATTAGCATACCAAACTGACTGGCAAAGCCAGCCATAATAAAATTAGCTAAAAAACTAATAAGAGTGAGCGATAATTTATTTTTCATATTTCCATCCGAGAAACGCAATAAATTAAGAGTTAACAGCCACGTTTAAAGCAAGTTTGATCATATTATTAAATGTCATTTGCCTCTCTTCCGCGGTTGTTTCTTCACCAGTTAAGCAGTGGTCTGAAACGGTTAAAATCGCTAACGATTCGACATTGAATTGTTGAGCAATTCCATATAGACCAGCCACTTCCATATCGATACCTAACACCCCTGATTTTTCGAGTGTACTTATTAATGTTTCGTCAGGATCATAATAAAGATCACCACTAAATACGTTCCCTACTTTAACCGGTAAATTCATGTTATTAGCCATTTCATAAGCTCGATGTAATAAGGAAAATGTCGCTGATGTAGCAATGTTATAACCATTTGCTCTTTTTTGATTTGTCATCGAATCGGTTCCTGCTGCTACAGCTAAAATCACATCACGCATTTTAACGCTTTGCTGTGTGGCACCTAAAGAACCTACTCGAATAATCCGTTTAACATTAAAGTCATTAATTAGTTCATGTGCATAAAGGGTTATTGATGGAATTCCCATTCCGTGCCCCATTACTGACACGGCTTTTCCTTGATATAAACCAGTATATCCAAGCATATTGCGTACATTACAAATCTCTTTGGCGTCGGTTAAGTAATTTTCTGCAATAAATTTCGCCCGTAAAGGGTCACCTGGCATGATAACGGTTTGTGCAAAGTCGTTGGGATTAGCATTGATATGTGCGGTCATAATATTTCCTGAATAATTAGTAATTTGAATTAATTATAATAAGGAAATTTTTCAGTTAACTAGGACATAAGTCCGAAGCCAATGTTCTATGCCACATTTTTAGAAATTAATTTGGAAATAAATGACTATTGATAAAAAAAGCGCTTAATGCGCCGTTAGATTTAAATTTTCTCGTCTTTAATCTGCCAATTTTTTTTAAAAAAAATCTCAATAATGGTAAAAATCAACTTAAAGTAGATGATAAGTATAGATATTTTTAATTTTAAAGTTACGAATTCGATTCACAATGGGTTTCAATGACAACATAATACCGTTAAAAATGGTGGCTGAAGCGAAAAGCAAAAATAACAGCAGGTTTACACAAATTGGTAATAGATTTTCGCTTATATCTTTTTGGTATAACTCTTGCGTATTTATGGTTAATGTTGAAATGGTATGATTAGCGTCATAATCAACATTCGAAACGAATCCCGACACCGTGACATGATCTGCATGAACGATAGATTGTGGATCTTCACTCTCACCTGATTGAGAAGTTGTATTTTCTTTTAAACCATGTAGAAGAAAATAGCTTGAGGAACTGGCTAAATGAAAAGAGGTATCGGCACTTTGAATTAATGCTTCAATACATCTATCGGCTTTATTTTTAACAGGTACTTCACATGACACATCTAAAAAATTTAATTTCACTACATCACCCGACTTGATGTCGCTAGTAACTAATTTTGATGGATTATCAAAAAACCAACTTTTAGAATCGTGATTGTATTGATGATAAGCAAATAAGAAATTGTCACTCACCTTTGCTTGATTATTGATAGCATAAAGGTAGAACATGCCAGCTAAAAAAAGCCATAGATTACGTCCCCAAAATTTTGGTGTCCCAAATTGTTCAACCTCTTTATTAACCGACATATCGTAGCCATAACGGACAATTTTTTTACTCTCAACATCAACATCTAAATCAACATCAAAAGCGCTATTTTCAGGGATAAATGATTGCCAATTTTTGGGATACTTTAATTTCAAACCATGGCCAATTATAATCTCATTAGATTTAACAATTTTTTTATCTATTTTTCCTTTTATTTGATTAATAAATCGTACTTTAGCTTTATTTTTTGGTTTACGAAAATAAAAGTAAATAGCAACCAGCAAATTCACTGCAAACCAAAACAGATCGTTTAATTCTTTTGTGTCCCAAAAACGATTAAAATAGCTTACGACAAAAGAACAAAAAAATACCGTGAGTATTCCTTTATTTAATTTGTTACGGGAAGCTGATTCTTGAGATGTTTCTTTTCGAACTGATAAAATTTCGTAACCCAATTTTTTACTGAGTTTAACGTTTGGCCTTACTGTATGAATAGCATTTTCATCGAAGTTTTCGTCTTTGAAGTATTTTGAAACGCCGCTCTGCCAATATGCCGAACTCTGTTTATCATTTTTTTCATCAGCCAAATAGGTCGCATATAATGCTGAACCTATTTGGTGATCATTGACCTTAACAGCAATAGCGAAATTTTGCGTAAGCGCAATTTCAACTTCGTTATAATCAGTAAGGTAACGATCCATATTGAAAGGAAATACAACATCAATATTTTGGATTTTATAGGAACAAGTGTTTTCGGTATGCGAAAATTTAGTTTGTTTGATACAACTACCGGATATTAACATCACTTCTCGAGAAACTAATGATGACTTTTTTTTCCCAGAAGATTGGTTCATCGATAAATAGGTTTCTAAACCATCTCTTTCCTGTTTAGTTAACATTCTAAAAGGTTTGAGGTCAGTAAAACTACCGGCTATTAGCTTATTTTTATATTTATTTATTCTAAATTTTTTTATTGGATAAGAAATAATAGAATAAATAAATGAAATAATTAATTGAATTATCGTCAAAAAAACAATAAATGGCATTAAAACTTATTCCTTATAAGTCTTATTTTATAATAAAGTAAAAATTTAACTTTTAATTATAAAATTAATGATTGACTGTTTTTTCACTCCGGGATAGACCGATAATTCCAGAACGCACAATTTCAACAATATTACACGTTTCACGGATTGAGGCTAAAAACGAGTCTAACTTTTCGCTCGTTCCTGATAACTGTACAATATAATGAGTAGCAGTTACATCGACTATCGAGCCTCGAAAAATATCAGCACAGCGTTTTACTTCATCACGCGCATCAGAACCTTTCGCCGCCACTTTAACCAGCATGATTTCACGCTCAACGTGAGGACCTTCGGTTAAATCATTCACCCGATAAACATTGACCAGCTTATGCAGTTGTTTTTGGATCTGCTCAATTACATGCTCATCCCCCGTTGTTTGAATCGTCATACGACTCATGGTTGGATCTTCGGTTTGTGCAGTAGTAATCGATTCAATGTTGAATCCACGTTGTGAAAATAAACCAATGATTCGTGACAAAGCACCCGGTTCGTTTTCTGTTAAAATTGATAGTATATAACGCATTAGGTTCTCTCCGTTTTACTTAGCCACATTTCATTCATTGCTCCACCACGAATTTGCATTGGATAAACATGTTCCGTAGCATCCGTCATGACATCAATAAAGACTAAACGATTTTTTATCGAAAGCGCTTCTTTCAGTTTCGGTTCCAGATCTTCACGTTTATCAATCCTCATACCTACATGACCATAAGCTTCGGCAATTTTTGCAAAATCGGGGAGTGACTCCATATAAGATGAAGAGTGACGACCTGCATAAATCATATCTTGCCACTGTTTAACCATCCCTAAAAAGCGATTGTTAAGATTTAATACAATCACTGGCAAACCATATTGCAATGCGGTTGAAAGCTCTTGAATATTCATCTGAATACTTCCATCACCAGTCACACAAACTACATGCTTTTTAGGAAACGCAAGTTTAACACCTAATGCCGCTGGCAAACCAAATCCCATAGTACCCAGTCCACCAGAAGTAATAAAGTGACGCGGTTTGTCAAATGGGTAATAAAGCGCCGTAAACATTTGATGTTGACCTACATCGGTAGCAATATATGCGTCACCTTTGGTTAATTTATATAAAACTTCAATGGCTTCTTGTGGTTTAATGCTTTTACCTTTGTGGCTGTATGCTAAACATTTGCGCGCACGCCAATGATCAATTTGCTTCCACCAATCGATTAGCGCATCTAAATCACGATCAACATTAATTTCATTGAGTTGAGTTAACATTGTCTCAAGTACTTTTTTAGCATCGCCAACTACCGGAATTGCAGCGGATACTGTTTTAGATATTGACGTTGGATCAATATCAATATGAATAATTTTTGCTTTGGGACAATATTTTTCAACATTATTAGTCGTTCTATCATCAAAGCGAGCACCGACAGCAAAAATCACATCGGCGTTATGCATGGCCATATTCGCTTCATAGACACCATGCATACCAATCATACCTAAATATTTTTTATCAGTTCCTGGAAAAGCACTAATTCCCATTAATGTTGAGGCAACAGGAAGATTTAATTTATCAGCTAAAGATTTAACCGCGTCGCTAGCATTGGCACTAATTACACCGCCACCAATATATAGAACAGGTTTTTTAGCTGATAATAATGTAGTTAATGCTTTTTTGATTTGTCCTTTATGCCCTTGAATGGTTGGATTGTAAGAGCGCATTGAGACTGATTGTGGATAGCTATAGTTATATTTATTTGCCGGATTAACAATATCTTTTGGCAAATCAATCACAACTGGACCTGGTCGGCCTGTTGAGGCAATATAAAATGCTTTTTTTATCGTTTCTGGAATATCTTTGCTATCTTTTATTAAAAAGCTATGTTTAACAATCGGGCGAGAGATCCCAACCATATCACACTCTTGGAAAGCATCATTACCAATTAAATTACTGGCGACTTGACCTGATAAGATAACTAAAGGCACAGAATCCATATAAGCAGTAGCAATACCGGTAATGGTATTCGTTGCGCCAGGACCAGAGGTAACCAAAACGACACCGACATCACCAGTTGATCTGGCATAACCATCAGCCATATGGACAGCAGCTTGTTCATGACGGACTAAAATATGCTCAATTCCACCTAGGGTATGAATGGCATCATAAATATCTAGAACACTGCCTCCTGGGTAACCAAAAATTTGCTTAACTCCCTGATCAATCAAGGATTGAATGACCATTTCTGCGCCTGACAGTTTTGCCATGGTTGTTGCCTCCATTTATAACTAATTTGTCATTTTTCCCCATTTTGCATGAACTAATACAGAAAATCAATAAAGTCAACAATATAAGTTAACTTATTCTCAATTTTGGGTACTAGTACTCATTTTTGAAAGAAATAACTTGTAAAAGTTTATTTTATCTATTTTAATGCAATAATAGTGAGAAATTAATCGATCGACTAATTGATTAATTTTGAATTATTAAAGGCGTTTTCGCTTTTGTTTACGCTCTTTTATATATCTATATTAGGGCTCATTATAATTAAAAGGTGTTTTTAATGGCCAATTCTTATTACAAACAAACCTCCCTATCTGATTGGCAATTAGTCAAAGTATCAGGTATGGATAACCGTACATTTTTACAGGGACAAGTAACAGCTGACCTTAGTCGTATTAACGAAAACTCAGCATCATTCGCAGCACATTGTGACGCAAAAGGACGTATGTGGAGTAATTTTATATTATTCCAACGAGGTGAAGATATATTCTATATCTTACGTAAAAGTGTTGCCGAAAGACAAATTAGTGAATTGAAAAAAACGGCAGTTTTTTCTAAAGTAACTATAGAGCCCGTTCTAGATTTAAATCTAGTCGGATTGGAAGATGATGCAATAGATCCTTCTGTGATTTCAGCATTGGGCGATCACAATTGTATTACTATTGGTGGTGTGACTTATATTAAACTCACATCGCCTAAATTGCGAGTGATAAAAGTATCGTCTGAACCATTACCTACTGATTTACAGCCATCTGATCACTGGTTACAACTTGAATTAGAAGCTGGTCACGCTATTATCGATGCTCCTAATATTGAAAGTCTGCTTCCTCAAGCTTGTAATTTACAACATTTTAAAGCAATAAGCTTTGATAAAGGTTGTTATTGTGGGCAAGAAATGGTAGCTAGAGCGCAATTCCGAGGTGCAAATAATCGCGGGCTTTATCTATTAAAAGGTCATAGTAAAGCATTACCGGAAATCGGTGATAAACTTGAATATGAACTTGAAGGAAACTGGCGTGAAGGTGGTCAGATCTTAGCGGCATTAAAAGTTGGGCAAAATGATGAAGTTTATGCTCAAATAGTGTTAGCAAATGGTTTTGATAGTGAAACAAAATTCAGAGTCAAAGGCCAACCTGATAGTGAATTAAAGTTATAATTTAATATCGATCAAGCAGGAATAGTTTTATAATTATTCCTGCTTTTCAATGTATTAATTTCCTAACTCTTGATGAACAATTTCAACAAAATATTCTGCACCAGTTGTTAAGATCTCATCATTAAAATTATACGACGGGTTATGAAGATTCGCGCCATCTCCCGCACCAATTTTGATATAAACGCCCGGCACTTTTTGCAACATAAAAGCAAAATCTTCTGACCCCATTGTTGGTGGTGAATCAATCACAATCTTATCGTTACCCACAAGTTTTTGGGCAACTTTAATTGCTATATCCGCCTGTTTAGCATGATTGATAGTTGCTGGGTAACGGCGTTGATAATCAACTTCGGCTTTTGTACAAAACGTTAAAGCGGTTCCAGTTGAAATATGTTTGATTCTTTCTTCTGCTAAATCTTGATCTTCAGCACTCAATGCCCTAACTGTTCCACGAATCACCGCATGTTGTGGAAGCACATTCCAAGTATCGCCACTATGAATCTGTGTCACACTAATAACCAACGAATCAGTTGGATTTAAATTACGGCTGACAATTGTTTGCAAGCTATTGACAATATTGGTAGCGGTTAAAATGGTATCTCTACCTAAATGTGGTGCAGCAGCATGTGAACCAACACCAGTAATTTTAATTTCAAAAACATCATAAGATGCCATGACTGGACCATGATTAATTAAAAAATGGTTCAACGCAAAATTAGGTTGATTATGCATACCATAAACAGCTTCGATAGGAAATTTTTCAAATAGACCATTTTCCACCATCACTCGACCACCGCCTTCGTTTTCTTCAGCGGGTTGGAAGACCACCACCACCGTACCAGAAAAATCACGATTAGCACTTAAATATTTTGCTGCGCCTAACAATGTTGCAGTATGACCATCATGCCCACAAGCATGCATTTTACCGGGGATTTTTGAACAGTAGCCAATTTTGTTTTCTTCAACGATATCCAACGCATCAATATCTGCACGTAAAGCAATAGTACGACCTTTATTCTTACCATGAATAACCCCTACTACACCAGTTGGCGCAAAATCGGTATACAGTTCGGTAATTCCAAACGATTTTAGCTTTTCGATAATAAACTGGGTTGTTTGCTTCTCTTCGAATGCAGTTTCAGGGTGAGAATGAATATGATGACGCCATTCAATCATCTCATCTTTTAATGCAGCAATGCTTTTCGCGGTAGTACTAGTCATTGATTATTCCTTACATTTAGCTATAAATCTGAAAAGACTTTAATCGCACTATAATCTTAATTTGAATAAAGTAAAAATAACTAATTCTTTTATCGTTATCTTTTTTAGTTATAAGCCAAGGAGTACAAGAATTTATGTGAATACCCAAAGAGATGTAATTAAAAAAACAATCAAGATCACAAACTGAAAATGATTAAATAACCAGATAACAACAGAAAAGGACCAAAGGCGATCATGTCATGCATTGTTTGCTTATATTTTGCCAAAATAAAAAAAAGTATGCCTGACATTGATGCCATAATTAACAATAATGGAATTAATTGATAAGGTAGCCAAGCACCCAAAGCCGCGGCGAGTTTAATATCCCCACCCCCTAAACCGGCTCGTTTTGTTAGGCAAAAATAACAGACAGCAGGTAATTTAAGCATTAAATAACCACAAAAAACCCCCGTTAAGGCGTCACTGATGGTTAACGAATTTAGATCAAAATAAGCCATCATCAATCCAGCCCACATCAACGGTTGTGTAAAAAAATCAGGCAGTAAAAAATAGCGAAAATCAATCAGTGCTAAAAGCAAAAAATAACTCGCAAGTAGCATTAATAACATACTTTGAAAATTGAGATCTTTGTTCAAATATATTAGTAAAAATAATCCCGCTATAGCCAACTCAAAACATGAATAGCAAAAAGCGATCTTTTGCTGACAAAAATAACATCGCCTTTTTAATATTAACCATGATAGCATTGGAATTAACTGCCAAGCAGAAAGTGGGTGTTGACAATGTGGGCACGAAGAACGAGGAAACGTGATAGCGACCAAATAATCAAACAAAGATTGTGAAGGCGAATATCGCCAATAAGCAACTTGCAGAAAACTACCGACCGCAAGCCCAACACAAAAAACTACGACAGCCATTAATGAATCACATCTCCCATTTGAAATACGGGTAAATACATCGAAATTACTAATCCTCCAATTATCAATGCTAAAAATAGCATCAAAATCGGCTCAAATGCTTTGACTAAATTATCGGTTAAGGTTTGATTTTGTTGTTGATAATAGAGGGACAAGTTATTAAGCATAACATCTAATGATCCTGACTCTTCACCAGCATGAACTAGCTGTACACAAAGTTTAGGAAAATAGGACGATAGCATTTGACTAAAAGCATTACCTTGTTCAATACCGTTAATTATTTTATTGATAATGTCACGATAATAACTATTTCCTGTAGTATTTGCCGAAGCAATAAGTCCTGTTAGTAATGGAATACCTGCTTGCTGAGTGAGCGCTAATGTGTGGAAAATCTGCATTAAGCACTGTGATTGAATCACTTGCCCCAATAACGGCAATGCTAATTTTTGCCGATCAATAGTTAGTTGATAGCGGACTTTAAAAAAACGCTGGAATAAAAAGTAACCCAGCGACGGCACTAATAATATGAGTATACCATTTTGCTGAACCTTATTAGCAATATCAATCACTAGCTGGGTAAAATAAGGTAATTGAGCATCAAAACTTTGATAAATATCGGCGAATTTTGGTAATACAATAAACATCATCACGATAATAACCACTACTGACACTGACAATAAAAAAAGCGGATAACGCATTGCCTTTCTAATCTGTCTATGTAATTGCAATGATTTTTCAAGATGCGCGGTTAGTTGTTCAAAACTGTGATCGAGTTGTCCGGTTAATTCACCAATAGCAATAATTTCACAATAAAGCGCAGGAAATACCGAATGATATTGTTTTAAAACAGAGGACAGTGATTCACCTTTGGCGATTTGCTGACTAATGTCTGATAACAAATACTGCCATTGAGGTTTAGGCTGATCATCAAGAAGTAATCTCAAACTATCAACAATCGATAATCCAGCCTTTAACATAGTGGCTAACTGTTTTGTGATAATTAGCAGATCGCTAGGATTAAAACTTTTTTTAGTAATAATATTTCCGGCACGAATTTTAATCGCGATTTGACCTTGCAATAAAAGCTGTCTTTTCACATCTTGCTTTGATGTGGCAATAATCTTATTTTGATGAAAATTAATGTCATACCAAAAATAGATCCGCTTCATACACTATCACCCAATGACTACTTCACCTAAAACCCGATTTAATTCAGCCAAAGTAGTGATACCTTGTTGTACTAATTTAAAGCCAGTTTGTAGTAATGTGACTCTATTATGGGGTGAGATTGGTTGATTAGTTATAATCTGTTGTTGCACTTCTGGGGTCACCATTAACAGTTCATATACACCTACTCGGCCTAAATAACCACCTACACACTTGTCACACCCCATGGCGATAAAGTGTGGTGAAGGTTGATTATCAATTAGGGTTAGTTCACTAGCAACGACTTTGCAATGTTGGCAAAGCTTTCTCACCAAGCGTTGAGCGATAACCAATTTCAAACTGGACGATAAAAGATAATTTTTGATGCCCATTTGATTTAACCGAACTATTGCTTCAACACTCGAATTAGTATGCAAAGTGGATAATACTAAATGGCCTGTTTGAGCTGCTTGAATGGCAATTTCGGCAGTTTCATGGTCACGAATTTCGCCAATCATCATCACATCTGGATCTTGGCGCAATAAAGCGCGTAATATCACCGAAAAAGTTAGACCGGCTTTATGATTAATCGCAGTTTGATTAATACCTTCTAAAGGTATTTCGATCGGATCTTCAACACAACAAATATTACATTCAGCTTTATTTAGATGCTTTAACGCACTATATAAAGTCATAGTTTTACCACTGCCGGTTGGGCCAGTAACCAAAATCAACCCTTGCGGATAATCTAAAATCTGTTTAAGTGTGAGAAGATCTTGTTCGGTTAATCCTAAATCATTAATGGTTAGCTCAGATTCATGATTATCCATAACCCGCAATACAATCTTTTCACCATTGATCACCGGCAAGGTAGCAATTCGCATTGCATAGTTATTAATTACCAATTGACCATCTTGCGGTAAGCGGTGTTCAGCAATATTTAAATTAGCCATAATTTTTAATCGGGCGGTGATCTGCTTAGCAAGGCTAAGTGGTGGTATTAGCCTATTTTGCAAAACGCCATCAATTCTCATGCGTATTCGATAGTAATTTTGATAAGGCTCGAAATGAATATCAGATGCTCGCTTATCCAGTGCTGATAATAATAGCTTATCGAGACTTTCAACCAATTGATCTTCTTGCATCATAATTTATTAAAATTTAAAAATATCTTCACAAGCAGCTTTTAAACTATCATCAACAGGATTGGTGACACAGGCACGTGACCAATCTAAATTGCCTAACGATGAGTTCAACTTAGGTGTTAAAGTTGTGGTTAAGTTAGATAACGCGCTCTTACCGACAATAGTAATCACGCCTTTAGTAACATTGATCGAAGTAACATAGTTAGTCGATCTTGTCGTGGGCACACCATTTGCTCCAGCATTACATTTATTTAATGCGCCCTGCTCAATAGCACAAATTTCAATCGCTGTTTTATAGGCTGTCATTGATTGAAGCATATCGGTTAAAGCGGCCTTTTTGACATAACTTTGATAGGCTGGCAAACCGATAGCTGTTAAAATGGCGACTACCACAATGGCGATCATTAACTCAAATAAGGTAAATCCAGACTGCTTGTACATAAATTCCTCTAAAGATTAATCAAATGATAGATAGAGTGACTTTATAGCAAACTGAAAAAATGAAATAATAACCAGATAAAAGATTTGGAAGTTAAAATACAAATTGATTACCACAATCAACATTGTATTAATCAAAGTTGTGAACAAGATCGCAATACACACTATTGGAGCCATAATGACCTTGAAAGTGTTAAAAATAGTTGATGGTTGGATAAGCAATATCAAACAGGTCAAATCGCCGTATTATAATGATCGCACTGACCCCATCACATTATTAGTTATTCATAATATTAGCCTGCCACCCAACCAATATGGCGGTCCTTATGTTGAACAACTTTTTACCGGTAAGCTCGATCCGAATCAGCACCCTTATTTTGCCGATATCTATAAATTACAAGTATCAAGTCACCTATTTATAAGACGCGATGGCGAAATTATTCAATTTGTGCCATTTAATAAACGTGCTTGGCACGCAGGTAAATCAGTATTTGAAGGTAAAGAAAACTGCAACGACTTCTCAATTGGCATAGAAATGGAAGGATGTGATACCGACAACTTTACCGAGGCACAATACCAGCAACTTGCCAACGTTACCATACTATTACAACAAACCTACCCAATCGAAAATATAACTGGACATAGTGACATCGCCCCAGATCGCAAAACCGATCCTGGTCCTTATTTTGATTGGAATTATTATCAAACACTGATTAATATGAAAACAATTTCAATACAACTGAACTTAATTAAAGATGAACTGCAAAACCTTAACTTATGGCAACCCTCACCCCCTAAGGCAGAAGCTTTTTTAAGTGAGCAGCCATTTGCACTCGACACCATGCAACCGCATGAATGGTTACAGTGGATCTTTATTCCGCGCATACAGGCGTTAATCGATGCTAAAAGCGAAATACCTAAATTTGCTCTTCACCCATATTTTGAAGAGGCATTCAAACAGCAAGAAATAGAGGTAGATGATTTATTAGCGCTAATTAAACAACTTGATGAATTAACCACCACTCGGTCAACAGACGAATAATCGAAAAGAGAGACAGCCACAACCGTGGCTGTAAAATTGAAAAATTAATTGTTCATTCTGCGGTATTCATTAACCGCTTGTTGATGATTACTATAATTGCTACTAAATGTATGGCCACCAGTACCATTAGCAACAAAGAATAGATAATTCGTTTTAGCTGGATGTGCGGCTGCTTCAAGTGATGCTAAACTTGGCATAGCAATTGGTGTTGGTGGTAGCCCCTCAATCACATAAGTATTATAAGGATTATTGGTATCAGTCAAATCAACACGCCTAATCGTACCCGTATAATTATCCCCTAACCCATAAATAATGGTGGGATCGGTTTGCAACTTCATATTTGCTTTTAAACGATTAACAAAAACCGAAGCAACATTAGCACGTTCAGAGCTTATGCCTGTTTCTTTCTCAATAATCGAGGCAATAATCAGCAACTCATAAGGTGTTTTATAAGGCAGATCTTTATCGCGATTATCCCACACTTTTTGTAGATTGTTTTTCATAGTCAAATGGGCGCGCTTAAGAATATTAATATCTAAACTATCTGCGGTATATTGATATGTATCTGGTGATAACCAACCTTCCAATTTTCCATCATCAATGCCCAATATTTTCGCAATCTCATCATGTGACTTACCGGTCAATGTTTGCTTGATATAAGGCGTATTACTAAGCACATTTAACCAATCCTTAGCACGCTTACCTTCAACAAATTGCACAAAAAAACTGCTCTCTTTACCCGACACCAACAACTTTAAAAACTCATCAACAGTCATATGAGGATGTAATTGATAAGTTCCAGCTTTAATCGAACTTAAAGAGGGATTGAGTTTATACAAATAAGGCAACAAATACGCTTGTTGCATTAAATCACTCTCCTTAACTTGCTCAACTAATTGATGCAAAGAGGTGCCTTTTTTCAACACAAACATCTGATTATCAGCCGTGACATTCATATGTTGCTTAGAAAATTGTTGTAAATAATAATAACCAATAGCTAATGAGCCACCGACGAGTAAAACTACCGTCAGTAACGTATACAAAATAAATTTTTTAATCATAACCTAGTCTTTATAACGAATTTTTGCGCGTGAAGTTAAGCGCGTTAATAACTCATAAGCACTCATTCCCGTGTGCTTAGCGATTTGTTCAACCGGCAACTCCTTGCCCCAAAAAATGACTTCGTCGCCGGGTTTATCCTGGCAGTGTTGTCCTAAATTGACCACAATCATATCCATAGAAACACGACCAACAATCGGTACCAAGCGACCATTAATACTCACGGGTGTATTTTCTGGAATATCGCGCGGATAACCATCACCATATCCCATCGCCACAACCCCTAGTACAGTGTCACTTTCACTTGTCCAAGTTTGACCATAACCAACTGATTGTCCTTTTTCGTGCTTACGTACTGCGATTAATTCAGATTTGAGCGTCATAGCGGGTTGTAAATCAGCGACTGCATCAGAAAATGGCGAAACCCCATATAACGCAATACCAACTCGAATCATATCAAGATGAGAATCAGGCCAAGCAAGCAAACCACCTGATGCTGCAATCGATTGTTGACAGCCATTAACCGAACGAGCAAATTCATTAAAACGTGCTATTTGGGTATTGGTTTGTGAAGAACCTAACTCATCTGCACTACTAAAATGGCTAATAATATTGATCGGCTGGCGAACAGCTTTACAGCTAGCTAAACGATTAAACTCGTTTATTGCTTCATCAAAATGAAAACCTAAACGGTGCATACCAGTGTCAATCTTAAACCAAACTGTGATCTCATTTGCAAAAGGGATCGTATTTAAAACATCGATTTGCCAACTTGAATGGATAACTGGTTGCAAATTAAAATCAAGCAAATCGTTAATGTCATCATGCGGAAAAAAACCTTCCAAAAGCACGATAGGACCACGAATACCAACTTGACGCAAAGCTATTGCTTCTGAAACTCGTGCAACACCAAAACAATCAACTTTACCATCCAACAACTGAGCAACCCCTTCCATGCCATGGCCATAAGCATTCGCTTTAACCACTGCCATTAAAGTACAGTTTGGAGATTTTTGTTTAAAAAATTCAACATTGTGTAAAATTGATTTACGATTAACTTCTACAACAGCAATAGACATTTTGCATAACCTAACTTATATATTGAGTGGTTATTGTAAAATTTGTTATCGATAATCACAAATAAAAAATCGGCAATTTGCGTGATTTTGTTATTAAAAATGTGACAAAGTTAAAAAATCCACACTGATCCTCAAAGTTAATACAATTCGAATTAATTTAATTATTTACATCTATAATAATAATGATTATCATTTGCGTTTTATATCAATACAACGTTATACAAAAGAGACAAAGAGAAGTTTTATGACCCCAAAATTACATTATATTGCAATATTAACTATCTGTTTTTGTGCTGATAGTTATGCAGAAGAAAAAAAAGGCAATCCACAAGATACCATTATCGTTACCGCTGATCGGAATGAAAAGACAGTATGGGATAGCTCAGTATCTGTCAATGCAGTCAACCGTGACGAGATTGAAAAACTCAATGGCGATTCTGTGGTTGAAGCACTGCGTGATATTCCAGGCGTTGAAATTACCGATAACGCACTAGCAGGACGCAAACAAATCATGATTCGTGGTGAAGCCCCTTCGCGTATTTTAATGTTAATTGATGGTCAAGAAGTGACTTATCACCGTTCCGGACACGGTTCAAGTGCTGGTGTATTAATCGACATGGAATCAGTTGAACGCATCGAAGTGATTAAAGGGCCTCACTCAGTATTATATGGCTCGCAAGCGATTGGTGGTGTCGTTAACTTTATAACCCGTAAAGGAAGTAAAGATGGAAAACCACTAACAGGAGATGCCAAATTAATCTATAACCAATCGACCAATGGCTTTACCGAAATGGGCACGGTAAACGGCACGATTGATGAAATATTTGATTACCGAATCAGTGGAACCTACTCTGAAAACAATGATCGTAAAGCCTATCAAGGCAAACTGCATGATACCGACTTTGATAATAACAGCATAAGCTCATGGTTTGGACTCAACTTTGATAAACACAAATTTGGTATATCATTAGATCGTTATAAACTGAATACTAAAACCTACACCGATGATAACTCACCAGAAATAAAAGAATTTTGGGTAAACATTCCACTACTAAAACGTGAAAAAGTGGGATTCTTTTATGATTATGACGTCGATGCAGGTTTCTTAAAAAAACTGCATTATGATGCTTACGCCCAAAAACTAAATCGTCAATTTAGAAACCATGTCGTAGTATCACCTATACCGATAAGGAAAGTAACGACCAACACGGCCACCAATGACGAACAAAAAACCTATGGCATGACATTCCAATCAGACATGCAACCACATAAAGATATGACATTAATTGCTGGTGTACAGTATCAACAAGATAATGTTGACCAAGACTCACATAATGTCGTGATATCAAAAATGCCTGCACCACCAGCTAGTTATACCCAACATAAATACCTTACTAACAAATGGCAACAATCGAGTATCGCACTATTTGGGCAAAATGATTGGGCAATAACCGATGATATCTCTTGGAATCTTGGTGCTCGTAAATATTGGGTCGAATCAAAACTAAAAAACGGCAATACCACCATAAATAAAATCCCTGTTATGGGTTCGGCAACAACCAGCCACAGTATCGATCGAAAAAAGAAAACTCATGATAACAACTTTGTTGTATCGTCAGGATTAACCTACTCAGGTTTTAAAAACACCCAACTAAGAGCCTCGTTTGCACAAGGTTATGTTTATCCAACCCTTGCACACCTTTATGCCGTCACCTCGGCTGCTTCGCAAACGATTTATGGAAACTCGCATCTAAAAGCTGAAAAATCCAACAACTACGAAATTGGTTTACGTTATAACAATAACAAATTATTAGTTGATGGTGCTATCTACTTCTCGGATGCAAAAGACTATATCACCCAAATGAACTGTAATGGCTCATCGATTTGTAGTGGCGCATCCGGACGTTCTATTACCTATTATGGCAATGCCAACAAAGCCAAAACCCATGGCTTAGAATTAAGTGTTGAATACCTAGACCTTCCGGTGAATCCTTATCTAAAAGGGAATTACCTAAGCCGTAAAATCGAGACAGATACCTACAGCACTCGTGACACCGGCAACCCACGCTTTACAGGGAGTGCAGGGATAAAACATACTGCTTATTTTGATAAATTTGATATTGATTCAGACCTATTTATGCGATTTGCCACCAACGCAACAAAACGCGGTGATTCATCTGTTTATCACTACAGCGGATGGTCAACATTAAACTTATCAACCACAACCTCATTTGGCGCTAATCGCCAGTACCATATTGGGTTAGACCTCAATAATATCTTAAACAGAAACTACACCACAGCTTACGAATCGATACCAGCAGCTAAATTCCACGCTATCATTAGCGCCAGTATGAAATTCTAGCGATATAGCAAGGCAAAAGAATCTCTACGCCTAAAAAAATCCGCCCTAGTTGGGGCGGATGGTTTAGGAGTTAGACACTATAAAATTGCTTGTTATCGCTCGACTACGTTGAATTTTCGATTCTTTAGTGAATATAATTATTTTTTCACCCAAGTAATGATGCTAAGGTAAAGTACAAAGCCCTTCCGAAATGCTTTCATAGCCAGTATAAGCCCAATGTATCTTACCCTCCGCAGGGTAAACAACAAACCGATTATCGTTGCCAGGAGCTATAACATTGGTCCAGAACCTGTTAGTACCAAAGCCGGCTTTTTCATATTTGTTTAGATTACCCCACTCTGCAATAAAGCTGGCACCAATTCTACGCTGATAATGATCATCAGGTGAAGAAGGTGTAGCACCAGTCACTTCATGACGTGTTGCATTAGTTAAATCTTTAACCGTAGGCATACGGTAACCAATTTTATTACACCAAGACTCCATATTAGAATAGGTATAATAACCTTGACCTCGGTTGACAAACCATTGTTTTATCTGAAATCCATACTTGACAGCCCTCTCACCATTATGGGCATAATGACCAATTAACTCAAAAGTCTGAGGGAAAGTAGGCTTAGCAATAAGACCAGGATTGTTAGAATTCCATTGGGATGCCTTCGCAACTGGACCGGTTAAAGTAACCCGTACGCTTGTCGGTGTGGGATTGCTCATAGTAGCGGTGATACCTCCCTGAGTGACAGAAGACCAAGCCAATTTCTGACTATTACCAGCAATTTCTAAATCAAAGTACATGTTATTAGCACCCGTAGTCGGAAAGTTTTCACCATAATAATTTGGCCTAGTATCCTGGGTGAAAAAACCCTTATAATGGTTCCAAATAGAAGATGGACCAGGGTGCTTATCTAGCTCATCTGCAATCAAAACGGGTTTGGCAAAACAAACCTCTGGTTCAGTCTTAGGGTTAGGAGTAACATAATAAGTCACACTACTTGCATTGAAAGTACTACTACGAGGAACCCCATAACGTGTGAATAGTGTACCATCCGTACTGGTTAATTTAAGACTATAAGGGGCACCACAATGCCCTAATACTGTATGACGTGGTACAGCTCGGCTGTATTTATCGGTGACAGATAAACTTAAAGTACCTGTAGCTGTAACATCTGTATCGCCATCATTATCCCCCCAATATTTATAAGTATCAATAAGCCTACTTAATGCGACTGAATCTGTATTAACTGGAACAAACATGTTAACGCGAGCAAGACTTTGACCAGCAACAGGTAAGACGATTGGTGCTAAAGAAGATGAAGTATTAGTTGAAGGCGTGTATTGCACACCATTTGATAAAGTAATACTGAGCAGACCATCAGTATCAACCGCACGTGTAAGTCCACCGTCATAAGTTAAATAAGGCGCACTACCCTGAATATGATTTCTTGTTGTCTGTGAAGTTAATGCATGGCTGGAATAAAAAGGTATGAGTAAAAGGCCTAGCGGTAAAAAGATCTCTCGAAATAATTTAGATCGACAAAATGATCCAAATGACGATCGGAACGACGATCGACTGCGTGATCTTAAATTTTTGTCAATTAATAAACTGGAGTGTAAAAAAAGAGGCTGAGAGTTTAAATTTGGCGAATTTAAATTAGAGGTTGACCATGTTGCCTGTTGCCTGTTGCCTGTTGAAAATTGTAATCCATATTCGACTATCCTGTCAAGTAATTTTTTGATTTATTTACTATTTTTTGTTTGTTGATTAAACTTTAGCTATTCAGCTAAAGTGATCTAGAAGTATAGTGATTGGAAGAATATGACGCAATAATTTTTTCACTTTAGAACGTTAACTTTTGTAAATAAGAGCATAAGAAGATCTAAAAAATTACTAGTTAGATTATGTCTTAATTGGCAAATATTAACTTTATAAATCTTTAGAATTATAGTTTTTAATCACGTGAGAATTTAATTTTATTCAAATTTTGTTCATTTATTGATTTGTAGGTGGGGTTTTAAATGCCAAAAACCCCGCTCCTCAACTTTTCTGATATAAAAATAATTAAAATACATCATCATTTAAAGCCAAATTATTCATATGGCAACATTGCAAGGTGGAATTTTAAACGCTGAAACTACTACTGCTCAAAAAATCCCCCCCCGGTTGAGGGATGATGATGAACGGGGGGGGCTAAACTATAAAATTGCTTTTTATTTGACAACTATTTTGATTCTTAAAGTCAACTACTCCTTGATAATTTAACGCTACCTTTATCCCCTCAAGCTTTAAAGCCTAAGGAAGAAGGAATAAATACTAAGGATAAGTGCAAAGCCCGTAGGTATAGTCGTTGTTGTACCAATCCACACCACCGTTGGTAATGTTCACGATAAACGGACCATTACCATCCGAGTCACTAGTCCAAATCCAATGGTTGATAGGGGTGAAGCCAATGTCTGAAATATTGTTCACACGCCCCCACTCCGAGGAAAAACCAGCACCAATATAACGCATGTAAAGAAAAAAATCTGAGGTAGGCGTGGCGCCAGGTATGATTACATCTGAACGAACTACATGTTTTGCATTTGTTATATCCTTTATCTTAACAAGGCGATAGCCTGTACGATTACACCAGGATAATGTATTAGGATAATTGTCCCACTTAGTACCACGGTTGACGAACCACTGCTTCAATGTGAAACCATATTTAATAACAGGATTACCTTGACCATCACGACCGACCAACTCAAAGGTCTGAGGCAAAATAGGTTTGGAAATAAGACCTGGATTGTCTGAATTATGCTGGGATTCGGTAGCGAAAGGACCTGTTAAAGTAACACGTACGCTTGCAGCAGTTGAATTAGACATTGTAACTGTGATTCCCCCCTGAGATAATGAAGACCAAGACAAAGGTTGACTAATACCTCTAATATCTAAGTCAAAGTACAATCCATTAAGACCAGTAGTAGGAAAGTTTAAACCATAACGAGATGGGTCAGTTGACTGAGTAAGAAAACCATAACGAGAGTCAAACATCGAAGGCCACTCAGTCGAATAGTAATTCAGATTAGGCTTAGCAAAACAAACCTCAGCCGCCTTAGGATTAACATAATAAGTCACACGACCTGCACTAAAGACACTACGATTAGGAATTCCGTAACGAGTATATAACATAACTTCAGTATTAGATAAGGTAACAAGATAAGGTGCCTTACAAATCTCTGGCACGGTACTACGTGAAACAGATTGACGGCTGTTATCGACGATAGATAAACTTAAACGACCAGTAGCGGTAACACCAGAATCACCATCATCATCTCTCCAATAATTATAAGGAGGACCGATAAGAGAACTTAAAGCGACTGAATCAGTATTAGTAGGAACAAACATACCTATATCAGCAAAACTCTGACCCGCAACCGGCAAGACGATTGGCGTTGTTGATGAAATATTGGTTGAAGGCGTGTACTTAGTTCCGTCAGAAAGTGTAATACCAAGCAGACCGTTAACATCTACCACACGAGTACGACCACCATCGAAAGTCAAATAAGGTGCACTACCCTGAATCACATTCGAGGTTTTAGAGGTTAATGCATGGCTGAA
>NZ_JAFNNB010000007.1:0-18366 GCF_026536985.1 Gilliamella sp. B2772
ACCTCAGACTTTCGAGTTAGTCGGACGAGATAGTCAAGGAAATGAAGCCGTTAAGTATGGATTTGAGTTAAAACAGTGGTTCGTTAATCGAGGCCCTAGCTCTTACCATTATTCAGATACATTATCTTGGTGTAATAGCTTTGGTTATCGGATGGTTAAGATAAAAGATTTAACTAATGCTGTTAGTTCAGCAAAAGGAGAAACTATATCTGGGGCTACGCCTTCATCATCGGGTAATTATTACCAGCGTCAGATTGGTGCAGGTTTTTTTACAGAATGGGGAGAGATGTACGGCTACGCCAACGCCAATTTCATGTTCAGCTTTTACTGGACAAACGACCCTATTGATAGAGACCACTTTGTCGTGTCTGCATCCAACGGTGCTGTGGGTTGGTTTAAGTACTACACTCGCTACGGGCTTTGCGTTTCGCCTTAGTTACGTTAATGAGTAAGCATAAAAATATATAAATCAGAATATTAATCAGCAAGGATGCCAACTATGCATTATAATTTCAAATATCGACAACACAGGTTAAATTATTATTTAAATTTATTTAATTTAAGCATTCAACGCTTATTTTTCCATTTCAGTTTATTCATCCGCGAAAATTTAAGAACGCTTTGCCGCTCATTGCGAAGTGCTTTTCAATGCTTCTTTCGTGGTTCCAAATTATCCCGGCAAATCTTTTTAGTGTTCATGGTGGTTACTTTTCATCCTTTTCCTGGCCATGCATTAACATCTAAAACATCAAATGTTGTTAATGGTAATGTTCCGTATTTAACATTTGATGGCGGTCGCACACGTGCAACTAATACCGACGGTTTGCTAGGGATTACTTTATCAAATGGAATGAGATATACCCCGTCAACGAATAATTCATCAAATTTTCCAATAGTGCTACCGATAGTAGGCCAAAGTTTTGCAGATATTAGTATGTTTGTGCCAACTAATACCAATTCAGTTGCGCTCAGTACCGTTATCGGTTGGCCATATAATTATTGGGGCGATGATGATGGTGATGGTGATATTTCTGCGACAGGCAGTTTAAATTTATCTATTTTTGATAAAAACGACCAACCAGTTTCACGTTATACTGTACTGGATATTTGTAATGCACCCTACCGAATTGTATTAAGTAATACATTCAGTACATTGAGTTCACGTTATGGTGTTCCAAATAGCCGTTTCTATGGTGCTGGAAGTGTAACATATTATGTTAAACCTAATTTACCACCAGCGATTTGTTTTGTTAAGCCAAATGTGGTTCATGAGAGAAGAGAGTACAATGGTCCAGATTGGTTGTGGGACAGTAATAAAGGTTTTCGGATTCAGTCAACATCCCCATCATCTTATAACTTAAATTTTCCTACAACGGGTGCTCATGGTTTTTACTTTGATTTGGATATTGGTGGTGTGGGTCCGCTGTCATGGGCGCCTGTTTCACGAGAGGGTATAACCGCGAATATGTACTATTTAAACAATACCACTCTACGCGTTACATTAACCGGTCCAGTAATTCCGCCATCTCAATGGCATTCTAAGAATCCTAATCGTATAGCTAAGCCGACTCTACCCCAGACCTTCGAGTTAATTGGTCGTGACAGTCGAGGTAACGAAGTTGTTAAGTATGGTTTTGTGTTAAATAAGTGGTTTGTTAATAACGGTGATGGGGTTAATAAACTGGATGAATTAAGTGAATTGTGTAAAAAAATAGGAGGTTATAAAGTTGTGACGGTAAGGGATTTAACTAATGCAAATTTTGATGGCTTAGGTGCTACCCCATCATCATCAGGTAATCATTTTCAGCGACGAATTGGTGCAGGGCTCTTGTCAGAGTGGGGCACTGTGTACCTATACTCTGGAGCCAATTTCTACAACGATTGGTATGTGACTCGTAATAAGTATGGTAGCAATTCGATTGTAGTGCATTTAGGCACAGGTCTTGCAAAAGTGGCGCGATTATATGATACAAAAGCTGGTATGCTTTGTGTTGTACCTTAACTATTTTTTACATCCTAATTTTTAAGGAAATTGGAATAGAAAAAAGGTTATTAATTGATAGCAGACTTGAAGTCATAACCAATGCGATAAAAAAGCGATTTTGTGGCTTAGTTACGCTTGAATCACCCGCTTAGGCGGGTTTATTTTTGAGGTGTTTTATCGCAAAAAAGTTGAGGAGCGGGGTTTTTGAATTATCATTTTTATTAAAAATCCCCCTCAATCTGAAATATCTAATTTATCTATTAGAGTGAAAGCTGAAATCTATATAACCTAGTTAACTTTCTACGTTAAAATAACTAACTTTTTTTTTTATCGCAAATTAAAGGACAAACCTAATGACAACCGAATTGACAACGCTTGATAAGATTAAACGCCAAATTGCCGAAAATCCGATTATTCTTTATATGAAAGGTTCGCCAAAATTGCCAAGTTGTGGTTTTTCAGCTCAAGCTGTGCAGGTGTTATCGCAATGTGGTGTGCCGTTTGCGTATGTTGATATTTTACAAAATCCAGATATTCGTGCTGAATTGCCAAAATTTGCTAACTGGCCGACCTTTCCACAACTTTGGGTTGAAGGTGAGTTGATTGGTGGTTGTGATATTATGTTAGAGATGTTTCAAACAGGTGAACTACAAACCTTGATCAAAGAGACTGCAGAAAATCATAAAAATGATTAATAATGTTGAGAAAGAGAGCGTTAAGCTCTCTTTTTTTATATTTTGACTATTCTTCTGTTTTCGAATCGATTAAAGGCCAGCCACCTAATCGTTTAAAACGGTTAACGATTTCACAAAATAAAATAGCAGTCTTTTCGGTATCATAAAGAGCTGAATGTGCTTGTTTATGATCAAACGGGATATTTGCCGTTTCGCAGGCTTTAGCCAGAACTGTTTGCCCAAAGGCTAAACCACAAAGTGATGCCGTATCAAAAGTCGCAAAAGGGTGGAAAGGGTTGCGTTTAATACCCGATCTTTCAGCCGCAGTCATCAAAAAACTGTGATCAAAATGCGCATTATGTGCCACTATTACAGCACGAGTACAGTCATTGGCTTTGATTCCGGTGCGAACTAATTTAAAGATTGCCTCAATTGCCTCTTTCTCATCAACCGCGCCTCGTAACGGATTATTGGGATCAATACCGTTAAAAGCTAACGCTGTTGGCTCTAAAATAGCATCGGCAAAGGGATTGACATTAAATTGCAATGTCTTATCAGGCTCGAGCCAGCCGTCATCTGTCATTTTAAGCGTAATGGCTGCGATTTCTAAAATAGCATTGAGTTTTGGATCAAATCCGGAGGTTTCTATATCGATAACCACGGGATAAAATCCTCGAAAGCGTTCACAAAGTTTTGGCACAATAGTTAGTCTTATCTATCTAAAATGAGAGGTATTATGCCAGTTTTTACTTTTTTCGCCTAGTTTTACCTACTTAAATCAATTAAGTTTTTAACTTAGTGTGACCAGTTAATCCTCTTGAGTTTTATTCTTTATAGGCGTTATTAGCATCTTACTTATCCTATTTTGCTTTGCTATCAAATTTTACTACTGTGCGTTAAATCTATATTAAGCATGTTGTCCCGAAATCTAAACTAGTCAAGTGAGTGATTAAATTTGAGACTTAATCTTGAATAAGCAGGATGGTAAAAAACTTAAAATAATTGTTTAATTAATCATAATATCGGGTGAGATATTACGAGAAAGCGACTATAATTAGCGCCAAACAAAAGGGCGAAAAGTTTATTTGGTCATCTTAAGCATTTTGTTAAGACTGTTTTAGTTTAATTCTAAGGTTTGCGAGGGCATTGTGCATAATTTCGAACTTCAACACATCATTGATACACATCTGCAAGTGACACGATATCGTGACTATGCGCCAAATGGTTTGCAAGTTCAAGGTCGTCCGGAGATTAACAAAATTGTGACAGGGGTAACGGCTTGTCAGTTATTGTTAGATAAAGCGGTCGAGCTAAATGCTGATGCGATTCTTGTTCATCATGGTTATTTTTGGAAAAATGAGCCAGAGACGATTACTGGCATAAAGTATCATCGAATGAAGACTTTACTTAGCCATGATATCAATTTATATAGTTATCATCTTCCATTAGATGGTCATCCAGTATTGGGTAATAATGTGTTGCTTGGGCAAATGTTTGATATTACGGTTGATGCGCGTGATGATATTACCGATTTGCTTTTTAAAGGCACGTTAGCGAATCCGTTAACCGCAATTGAATTTAAACAGCTACTTGAACATAAGCTACATAATGGTTGCCATTCAGTTTTATTTTGTTGTGATAATGCCCCAGCAGTGATTAAGCGAGTTGCATGGTGTAGTGGTGGCGGTCAGGATTATATTGAAACGGCTGCTCAGCAAGGCTTTGATGCTTTTTTTACTGGAGAAGTATCGGAACGAACCATTCACATTGCCCGTGAATACGGTATCAATTTTTATGCTTGCGGACATCATGCCACAGAGCGATATGGTATAAAAACATTAGGAGAATGGTTATCGACTAACCATGGCTTAGAAACTATTTTTATCGATATTGATAATCCTGCATAACAAAAGTTGAATTTAAATAAGAAATATCGCATACTTATTCGCAGTTTTTTTAATCTTTAAGTTGTTTTATAAACACAGAATATGAGAGGTCGCTTTATGTTTACAGGAAGTCTGGTCGCACTTGTTACTCCAATGGATACGAAAGGAAATGTGGACCATGTAAGCCTAAAAAAAATGGTCGAATATCATATTGAAAATGGCACATCTGCTATTGTATCAGTAGGAACTACTGGCGAATCAGCAACGCTTGATCATCATGAGCACATTGATGTTATTAAACGCACTATTGATTATGCAGATGGTCGAATTGATATTATTGCTGGCACAGGTTCAAATGCCACCAAAGAAGCGATCGAATTAACTCGTCAAGTTGAAAATATCGGTGTAGTTGGTTGCTTAACGGTAGCGCCTTACTACAATAAACCAACGCAAGAAGGTTTATACCAACACTTCAAAGCTATTGCAGAAAGTTCTCCATTACCTCAAATTATTTATAATGTTCCTGGTCGTACTTGTAGTGACATTAAACCAGAAACTGTCGGTCGATTAGCTAAAATTAAAAACATTGTTGCGTTAAAAGATGCAACGGGTGATCTGTCTCGCGTTTACAAAACTCGTAAATTAGTTGGCGAAGATTTTAAGCTATTAAGTGGTGATGATGCGACTTTCTTAGACTTTATCATTTTAGGTGGTGATGGTGTTATCTCGGTAACCGCTAACGTAGCAGCGAAACAAGTTGCAACCGTTTGTGAATTGGCATTTAATAACCAAATCCAACAAGCACGCACGTTAAACGATACTTTAATGGGTCTTCATACTCATCTATTTATTGAACCAAACCCAACGCCAGCAAAATGGGCGTGTACTCGTTTAGGTTTAATGGCAAACGGCACTATACGTTTACCATTAGTGCCATTGAGTGATGCTTCTATTCCTGTAGTTGAACAAGCATTAAAAGATGCTAAATTAATTTAAAATTGACTATAACCTTACTTAAAAGCAGAAATCTATGTTGAATAAAACTGAATTGAAAAGCAATGCCTTTAAAAAACTAGCTGTTTTATCGGTTATTACATCGATGTTTATGGTTGGATGTAGTAGCGATCAAAGTTATAAACGAGAGGTTGATGGCAATGAAGATTACCTCAATTCGCCCGCTTTAAAAGCGTTAATTATTCCTGAAGGTGTTTCTGTACCAGTCGAATCTGGTGATTTTTATGTGGACAACAACAAAATTGATGGTGCCGTTGGTAAACAACTTGATATTCGTCCACCAACATTAGCTATTGCAACTATCCCAGAATCTTTTGTACATCATGAACATAACACTGTTACCTTTAACGTGCCAGTTAGTTATGGTGTATGGAATAATATTCCAAATACATTGAATAAACAAAATATACTGGTTAGTTCAAGCGATAGTAAAACCATTAAAACAAATAATGCAATTATTTCTCGCCAAGATGAACAACAACCGGTTGAGGCTTCTTTTGTCTTTACCCGCCAAAATTTAGGCGCAACAGAAACTATCACTATCGTATTAAGTTCATTAACGCGTAGTGGTGAAAATCTTATGTCACAACCGATCGAAGTTCAGCGTTATGTAGTTGGATTATTTAATCAAATAATGGATGATGTCGCACCTGAATCGCTACGAACTGTGCCGGTTAAAACAGATGAAAAAAAGTCAGATCCAAATAAAGAGCTGAAAGAAGATCTTAAAGACAGTATCAGAGATAGCATCAGAAATGATCGCTAATTTAACGATTAGATAATCTTTCATCTAAATGAGTTAAAACCGCGTAAAGCCGATTTTAACCCAATAGCGGAGTAACTTACCTTTGCTATATAAATGAATGTTTATAATTACAGTTTATAACTAAAGTTTATGACTACAGTTTATAAATACGGTTTATAGCTAACACTTATAACGGCAAGGTACTTGATTTGAAATTAAGGGGCGAATAGCTCCTTAATTATTTATTGGCAATTTGATATAAGGTTATAAACATGAAAAAGTTGGCTGAGCTTTATCGTGGTAAAGCAAAAACGGTTTACACCACTGACAACCCAGATCTATTAATCCTTGAATTTCGTAACGACACCTCGGCATTTGATGGACTGCGCATTGAGCAGTTAGATCGAAAGGGGATGGTCAATAACAAATTTAACTATTTTATTATGACCAAGTTACGTGAAGCAGGTATTCCAACTCAAGTTGAAGCCCTATTATCAGATAATGAAGTTTTAGTTAAAAAACTTGATATGGTGCCAGTTGAGTGCGTCGTTCGTAATCGAGCTGCTGGTTCATTAGTAAAACGTTTAGGCGTTGAAGAAGGCAAAATCCTTAATCCTCCAACATTTGAACTTTTTTTAAAAAATGATGCCCTGCATGACCCTATGGTCAATGAGTCACACTGTAAAGCATTTGGCTGGGCAACGGATGAGCAGTTAGCAACGATGAAGGAACTTAGCTTTAAAATAAATACCGTGCTAACAGAGCTTTTTGATAAAGCCGGATTAATTTTAGTTGATTACAAATTAGAGTTTGGTCTATTTCATGGCGAAATCACATTAGGCGATGAGTTTTCACCAGATGGTTGCCGTTTATGGGAAAAAGAGACCTTGAAAAAAATGGATAAAGATCGCTTCCGTCAAGGTTTAGGTGGTGTGATTGAGGCCTACGAAGAGGTAGCCAAACGTATTGGTGTTCCACTTTAATGTTTGCCCAATTTGATATCTCCTTTTTTTTATTATTAGGTTTAGCTGCACTGTGTTATATCACGCATAATAACACAGTGACCTTTGCAGTATTGCTACTGTTGTTATTCAAATTAACACCGCTAGCAACCTATTTTCCGTTCTTAAATCAATATGGATTAACCATTGGCATTGTCATTTTAACGGCGGCTATGATGGTTCCTTTAGCGGATGGCTCGTTAAAAATTACCGATATTGTAAAATCATTCACCACCTGGCAATCGTTACTGGCTATTTTAGTTGGCATATTAGTCTCATGGTTAGGCACGCGTGGCATATCCTTAATTGGTGCTCATCCAACTATAATTAATGGCTTAATTATTGGTACACTTATTGGTGTTGCCTTTTTCAAAGGGATACCGGTTGGTCCATTGATTGCAGCAGGAATTTTATCCTTATTGATTGGAAAAAGTTAATCAATGATTAATAGCACCAGAAAGCTATGGGTGTTAAACGGTTCGCATCCCCAATTATTTAATCAAGTCAGCGCTATTATTCAACAGCACCGGGGCGATTGGCTTACAGTTACCACAAAAACAGATTTGCCCGTAGCGATTAACCATCATATTCATCCCAATCAAACCAAATCATTACTTGGCAAAGAGTTTAAACATGCTATTTTCGATGCCACCGAAGGTTTTAATTTAGATGCTTTTGCGATGCTAGCCGGCACTTTAATCAAAGGTAGTGTGCTAATTTTATTACTGCCAGATGATTTGACCAATTGGGTGGACCAAGATAGTTTGCGTTGGAATGAATCTACAAAGCCGATTCGTGTGCCCAATTTTGTTCAACATTTACAACAAACCTTATCAAAATTTGCTACAGAAAAGCCACCAGAGTTTACGCAGCAGGATGATGGGCAAAAGGATTTAACCGAGCAACAGTTAGTGCTGAACCAACTCCTAAAAAGCAATAGTCGTTTAAATATCTTAATGGCTAAACGAGGGCGCGGAAAATCAGCATTAGCTGGGCAATTTACTCATTATCATGAATGCTGGGTAACAGCACCGAATAAAAGTGCGCTAACGACTTTTTTTCAGTTTGCTAAACCAGGAACACCGTTTTATGCGCCAGATCAACTAATTGAAATGGTCGATCATCCATTTCCTGAGTGGTTGATCATTGATGAAGCGGCGATGATCCCATTGCCAATGTTGGAGCAACTGCTAAAGCTGTCACCATCGACTAAAATCCTATTGATCACAACGGTAGAAGGTTACGAAGGAACAGGGCAGGGGTTTTTATTAAAATTACTGGACAGGCAAATTTGCCAGCGATTTTATCTTAATTCGCCTATTCGTTGGCAAGATAACGATCAACTCGAACAACTTTGCGATAACTTATTGCTTAATGGCGTCATAAAATCGCAAACCAATGAGCAAGCTACCGTCTATTCTCTTAACGAAAGAACAGATATCGACCTACTTAAGTCTATCTACAATTTATTAAAAACGGCTCATTATCAAACAACCTTGGTTGATTTAAGACGACTATTTGATGCACAAAACTTAGCTGTTTGGCAGGCCAAAAAAGGTGATCAACTTATTGCTGGGGCAATTACGATTGATGAAGGTAATTTGACTGATGACTTAATCGATGCCGTTTGGAAAGGCACACGCCGACCAAAAGGCAATCTTGTCGCGCAATCATTGGTTGCACATGCTGGTGATAAACTAGCGGCAAAACTAAAATCGGTCAGAATTAACCGTATTGCGGTTATAGAGCCTTATCGACGTCAACATATTGCCCTGAAGTTGGTCGAACATATCTATCAACAAGCAATGAAAAATCACAACGATTTTGTCTCTGTCAGTTTTGCTTACAGCGCCGTTAATTATCAATTTTGGCACAATTGTGGCTTTACCTTAGTCCATATTGCCAGCCATAAACAAGCCAATTCTGGTAGTTATTCAATGATGGCAATCAAACCCATCACTCAGCAAGGTTATGAACTAAGCCAACGTTTAGCGGAAAATTTAAGGCGTAATAGCTATTGGCTTAATGCCATTATCGATTTACCTTTCAGTCAACTTATCACCATTGATGATCAGCAGGCATTAACTCATCAAGATCTTCAGGATCTGCAAGGATTTTGTAATTATCATCGACCGTTTGAAGCAACTTATCCGGCACTGTGTCGTCTAAAACAGGCAACAAATGGTAAAATACCTTCACTATTATTACAAAGTAGTGAATCGATAAATAAACTACCAAGTCGAAATGAGATGATCCAAGCTATCAAACAAGAAGTAAAAACATGGCTTGAAAAATTATCAAACTGACCAAATAAAGATCAGCTAATTTACGATCAAAAAATGAAAAGTCAGTTGCCGTCAGATGAAAACTACGTTTAAAATGACGCCGATTTTAAATAAAAGGATCCTATTGTGTTAGAAAATAAATCACAACATTCCAATTCTAAATCAGGTATAGAATACTTTTTCCAAGGCTGGTCTTTAGCATTTAGTCCTGGTTTAAAACGCTTTGTATTTTTACCGTTGCTGGCTAATATCGTTATTATGTCAGCGCTATTTTATTGGTTTTTTGTTTCAATCACTGGCATGGTGGATTGGGGCTTATCGTTTATGCCAAGTTGGTTGCACTGGTTGGGCTACATCATTAGTGCTATTGTCATTTTAACTTTAACAATTTTATTTTGTTATTTTTTCAGTACGATAACCAACGTTATAGCTGCGCCTTTCAATGGTCTGCTGGCCGAACAGGTAGAAGCACAGCTCACCGGTGTACCTGCGCCTGATACCTCTTGGTTGAGTTTAATAAAAGACTTACCTCGCATCTTAAAGCGCGAGTTACAAAAATTTGGCTATTATTTATTATGGGCGATTCCGATATTGCTAACCTACTTGATTCCCATCATCGGGCAATCGGTTACTCCGATAGTGTGGTTCTTATTTACTGCTTGGCAGATTAACATCCAATATGCGGATTATGCCTTTGATAACCACAAAATCTCTTTTGAGCGTATGCGTCAATTATTAAGACAAGATCGCGCTGACAATCTGCTATTTGGTATGTTAATCAGCTTCTTTACCATGGTGCCATTATTGAATTTAATTATTATGCCAATTGCGGTTTGTGGCGCGACAGCGATGTGGGTTGATCGCTATCGTCACCAAGCTATTTTTGCAAGTAAAAGTCAGGACTTTCGATAATTTATTTTTGCTTAGGACGACTTGGCCAATCGTCGTCCTCATCATCAGAATAAGGGATAGGTTTTATCCCTTTCTTTTTTTCTAAATAGTGCTTATAGCTTAGTTTATTCAGTGCTTTAATTGTATTAATAAAGATCCCCACCAAAATAATAAGAATCACCCACCAATAATCTTTAAGCCACTCCATTTAAATCCCCTTGAGTATTTAGCACAAAGCATGATCTCATATTAAAATCTATAGTAACTTTTCTAAAATATCGATATAGATAGCTTGTAATGTAATGACATCTTGGCAATTTACATTTTCATTCACTTTATGAATAGTTTTATTTAACACACCAAGCTCAATCACCTGACAACCTAACTTAGCAATAAAACGCCCGTCGGATGTTCCGCCACTGGTTGATAACTTGGTATCAATTTGTGTAAAGGCCTTAATTGCACTTGTTGCTGCATCAGTTAGCTCACCTTGTGGTGTTAAAAATGGATGGCCGGACAAACGCCAATTTAACGTATAGTTTAAATGATGTTTTTGCAAAATCGCCTCGACTTTTGCTTTAATCATCTCATCGGTTAACTCACTACTATAACGAAAATTAAATTGCACTGACAAATCACCAGGAACCACATTTTCAGCGCCGGTTCCACCATTAATATTGGCTATTTGCATTGTCGTTTGTGGAAAATATTCATTACCATTATCCCAAACCGTCGTTACCAGTTCATTCAAAGCGGGCGCAAATTTATGCACCGGATTATCAGCAAGATGAGGATAAGCAACATGTCCCTGAATACCATGTACCACTAAATTGGCTGTCAAAGAGCCACGACGCCCATTCTTAATCTGATCACCAAGAACACTATCACTTGAAGGCTCACCAACAATACAGTAATCGATCTGTTCTTGACGTTTAATCAGCAAATCAACCACTTTTACTGTGCCATCGGTTGCATCTGCTTCCTCATCGGAAGTCAGCAAAAACGCGATCCGACCAGTATGGTCAGGATATTTTTTAACAAACGTCTCAGCGGCACAAACCATAGCCGCTACGCCACTTTTCATATCGGCTGCGCCACGACCATACAAAACACCGTTTTCATCAATAGTTGGCTCAAAAGGCGGGTAACACCACTTACTCTCATCCCCTGCTGGCACCACATCAGTATGACCGGCAAACATCAAGGTTTTACCACTACCATGGTAGGCCCAAAGGTTTTTCGTCTTACCAATATTTACCTCTTCAATCACAAAGCCTAACGGCTTTAGACGATCGATAATCATCTGCTGGCAGTTCTTATCATCGGGGCTTATTGATCTTTCAGCAATCAATGCTTTGGTTAGTGCAATAACAGGTTCAGTCATGGTGATCTCGATCTTATGATTTAGGTTTAACAAATTGCGAATAGCTCTCGTCAGAAAATCCCAACAAAGCCCGCTTACCATCAACAAGTAGTGGACGCTTTAAAATAGAAGGATTAGCTAACATAATCTTGATAGCGGCATCTTGATTATCAACTTGATTACGTACTGTTTCGTTAAGCTTACGCCAAGTCGTACCACGAGTATTTAACAAACTCTGCCAATCAACAAGTTTTAATAAATCACTTAACAACTCAGCCGACAAACCATCGGTTTTGTAATTATGAAATTGGTAATTAACTTGATGATCATTGAGCCAAGTAAACGCTTTTTTCATGGTATCACAATTCTTAATCCCATAAATAATATACATAACTATTTGCCCTAAAATGAAAAGATAAATCGATTATAACAGCTAAAAAACAGCAAACAAAGGGAAAGTGGGTTTTATAAAAATGATGAAATTTTGATAAAAAAGTTGAGGAGAGGGGTTTTTGAGGTTCCAAATTTCGATTAAAAATTATCAAATTATCAAAATTACTCATCACTCAGGTAAATTTTTTCAGGATCTTAATTATAGTTTTTTAAAGGTTTGTAAGGAAGATGATTTTAATTAAAACAATAGATAGTCGATCCTTTCAAGATATTTCTTGCGATCTTCTTTACGAATGTTAACGATCCAAAACAAAAAAAGAATTGCATCGCGTTTTTCCAGTAACTATACTCTTTTACCGTTTTAGCTGGATGGCTAAAATTCAAACAAAACCGTAAATAAATCAAAAATATACTTGACAGGATTGTCGCAGATGTTCTATAATTTTCAACAAGCAACAAGCAACAAGCAACTTGGCCAACCAATAATTTAAATTCGTCAAAGTTAAGCTCCCAGCGTTTATTTTTCACCAAAGTTTATTTTTTCACGCAATTATGCGGAATTTTGCAAATTTTCTCGCGATCTTTTTTTCGATCCTACTATAGATCCTTCTTGCGATCCTCTTTTCGATCTAATTTATTCCGGCAGATTTTTTTAGGTGTGGTTGTTTTACTTCCTTTTTTCAGTCATGCATTAACCTCTAAAACCTCGAATATGATTCATGGTAATGCGCCTTATTTGACTTTCGATGGTGGTCGCACTCGTGTGATAGATGTTAACGGTCTGCTTGGTATTACACTATCTGATGGTAGACATTATACGCCTTCTACCAATACTTCATCTACAACCCCAATCGTCTTGCCGGTTGCGGGTCAGAGTTTTGCTGATATAAGTATGTTCGTTCCTACTGATACTAATTCAGTCGATTTAAGTTCTCTTATTGGTCCTCCTAATAATTATTGGGGTGATGATGATGGTGATTCTGACGTTACTGTTACTGGTTCTTTAAGTTTATCTATCGTCGATAAATACAGTCAATCTGTATCACGTAGTACAGTGCCAGAGATTTGTAAGGCACCTTATAAGGTTACGTTATCCAGTACTAACGGCACATTAGCTACTCGTTACGGAGTTCCTTCTAGTAGTACATTCAATGCAAGTAGTGTGGCTTATTATGTTAATCCTAAGGCTACGCCGGTGGTTTGTTTTGTAAGACCTGATTTGACTTACGCTTCAGGTAATTATGCTGGTCCGTCTTGGATGTGGGACCCTCTTGATGGTTTTCTTCCTCAGTCAACTTCCCCGTCATCTTACGGTTCAAACTTTCCTACTACTGGTCTTAATGGATTGTACTTTGATTTACTCTTTGGTGGTGTTGATCAGTCTTTGTCTTGGTCTTCGGTATCTCAGGGTGGTATTACAGCTACAATGACTAATTCTACCGCTACAAGCGTACGCGTTACTTTAAGTGGTCCTTACGCTACCGAATCCCAGCATAATTCAGTCAATCCAGGTCTTATTTCCAAACCTATTTTGCCTCAGACCTATGAGTTGGTCGGTCGTGATGGTCAAGGTAATCCAGTTGTTAAATATGGTTTTACTTTGAAGCAGTGGTTCGTCAACCGTGGTACTGTGAGGAACGCTTATTCTAATACCTTATCTTGGTGTAATAGTATTGGTTATCGGCTTTCTGATGTAAAGGATTTAACCAATGCATCTTGTCGTGGTAATAATTCAGGCAATTGGTGTCAAGATTCAGTCGGTGCCAATCCTTCTTCGCCTAATAATTTATACCAGCGTCATATAGGTGCAGGATTTTTCACGGAGTGGGGCCGTATGTCCTATTACTCAAGCATTGGCTTCCCCTACGATTGGTACTGGACTAGTGACCCGTTTGGTAGTGGCCAATTTATAGTGCGCACAGACGACGGTTATGTGAATTGGGACTACAGCTACAACAACTACTACGGGCTTTGCACTTATCCTTAGTTTTTATTTTTTCTTCCTTAAGCTTTAAAGCTTGGGGGTAAAGGAGTAGCTAAATTATTAAGAAATATTTGACTTGAAGAGTCAAGGTGGTTGTCAAATAAAAAGCGATTTTGTGGTTTAGCCCCTCCGGACATCATCATCCCTCAACCGGGGGGGATTTTTAAAGTGTTTAACTTTAAAAAAGTTGAGGAACGGGGTTTTTGAAATTTAAGATTCCACTTGAAAATTATTAAATTATCAAAATCACTAATTTCAAATACTTAAATATAATTTTTTATGGATTATTAATAATAATTTTTAGATGTTTATAAAGATGATGTTCATTAATGAAAAAAGTAAATAAATTAGAAATATACTTAACAGGATTGTTGTGCATGTTCGATAATTTTCAGAAGACAACTTGGTCAACCTCTAATTTAAATTCGTCGAAGTTAAGTTCCCAGCGTTTATTTTTTACCAAAGTTTATTTTTTCACACAATTATGGGGAATTTTGCAAATTTTCGCGCGATCTTTTTCTCGATCCTTTTTACGATCTAATTTACTCCGTCAGATTGTTTTTTGCGTGGCGATTTTTCTTCCTCTTTTCAGCCATGCATTAACCTCTAAAACCTCAAATGTGATTCATGGTAATGCGCCGTATTTGACTTTCGATGGTGGTCGTACTCGTGCGGTTGATGCTGATAGTCTGCTTAGTATCATTTTATCAAATGGTATGCAATACACGCCTTCAACTAATACTTCATCTCCTGAAAATCCAATCGTGTTGCCTGTTGCTGGTCAGAGTTTTGCTGATATAGGCATGTTCGTTCCTACTGATACTAATTCAGTCGATTTAAGTGCTCTTATCGCTCCTCCTTATAATTATTGGAGAGATGATGATGGCGATTCAGACTTTACAGCTACAGGTTCTTTACGTGTATCTATCTCCTCTATAAGGCTAAGGACCGGTCCTAGATATTATTCACGCAGTACCGTGCTAGAGATTTGTACAGCACCTTATGAGGTTAGCTTATATAGTACTGGTGGTACTTTATCGACACGTTATGGGGTTCCTAATAGTAGTACTTTCAATGCAAGTTATGTAACTTATTATGTTACTCCTAACCCTAATAATGAGCCAAAGGTTTGTTTTGCTGATCCAGCGGAGGATGTGTTTACACATGATGGTATTCGAACTTCGATGTGGGACCCTGCGTATGGTTTTCTTCCTCAGTCAACTGACTCATATGATAAGAACTTTCCGACTACAGGTGCCAACAACATGTCCTTTAATTTACGCCTTGCTGGTAATAATCAAGCATTGTCTTGGTCTCCTGTCTCGCGAGGTGGTATCACTGCGACTATGACCAATTCTACAGCGAAAGGTGTACGGGTTACTTTAACTGGCCCTGTTGCAACTGAGTCCCAATGGAATTCCAGCAATCCTGGTCTAATTGCTAAGCTTACTTTGCCCCAGACATTCGAATTAGTTGGTCGAGATAGTAGTGGTAAAGCTATCGTTAAATATGGTTTTACATTAAAACAATGGTTTGTCAACCGAGGTAAAGGCTATTACTCCTATCCTAATATGGAGTCCTGGTGTAATAGTATTGGTTATCGTATGCCTACGGTTAAAGATTTAACTAATGCAAAACGTTATGAAGCGACTGGTGCTGAACCTTCATCATCTGGTAATTATTATCAGCATAGCATTGGTGCTGGCTTTATTGCGGAGTGGGGTAATCTAAGCCTATATAAAGATGCTAACTTTAGTACTAACAACTTTTATACTAACAGGTTTTGGACCAATGTTATAGCTGGCAACAATGTGTTTAATCGGTTTGTTGTTTTTTCTTATGATGGTCGTATACATTGGGATTATACTGGCTCTGATATCACTTTGGAAGGGCTTTGCACTTTACCTTAGTATCATCCATCGTGCGATAAAAAGCGATTTTGTGGTTTAGCCTCCCCCGTACATCATCATCCCTCAACCGGGGGGGATTTTTTGAGCAGTAGTAGTTTCAGCGTTTAAAATTCCACTTTGTAATGTTGCCATATGAATAATTTGGCTCTAAATAATGATGTGTTTTAATTATTTTTATATCAGAAAAGTTGAGGAGTGGGGTTTTTGGGGTTCTAAATTTCGATTAAAAATTATTAAATTATCGAAATTACTCATCACTCAGGTAAATTTTTTTAGGATCTTAATTATAGTTTTTTAAAGGTTTGTAAGGAAGATGATTTTAATTAAAACAATAGATAGTCGATCCTTTCAAGATCTTTCTTGCGATCTTCTTTACGAATGTTAACGATCCAAAACAAAAAAAGAATTGCATCGTGTTTTTCCAGTAACTATACTCTTTTAGCGTTTTAGCGGGATGGCTAAAATTCAAGCAAAACAGTAAATAAATCAAAAATATACTTGACAGGATTGTCGCAGATGTTCTATAATTTTCAACAGGCAACAGGCAACAGGCAACTTGGCCAACCTCTAATTTAAATTCGTCAAAGTTAAGTTCCCAGCGTTTATTCTTCACCAAAGTTTATTTTTTCACGCAATTATGCGGAATTTTGCAAATTTTCGCGCGATCTTTTTTTCGATCCTACTTTAGATCCTTCTTGCGATCCTCTTTTCGATCTAATTTATTCCGGCAGATTTTTTTAGGTGTGGCTATTTTACTTTCTTTTACCTGCCATGCATTAACCTCTAAAACCTCGAATTATATTCAGGGTAGTGCACCTTATTTGACTTTCGATGGTGGTCGTACTCGCGTTGTTGATACAAATGGGCTGCTTGGTATTACTCTATCTGATGGTACACAATACACGCCTTTAAATAATACCTCATCTACAACGCCAATCGTTTTGCCTGATGAAGAGCAAAGTTTTACTGATATAGACATGTTTGTTCCAACTGATACCGATTCAGTCGCTTTAAGTTCTCTTATCGGTCCTCCTAATAATTATTGGGGGGATGATGATGGTGATAGTGACGTTACTGTTACTGGTTCTTTAAGTCTATCTATCGTCGATAATAACAATCAAGCTGTATCACGTAATTCCGTATTAAAGATTTGTAATACTCCTTATAGGGTGACGTTATCCAGTACTAACGGCACATTATCCACACGTTATGGCGTTCCTAATAGTAGTGATTTCAGTGCCAATGTTGTGACGTATTTCGTTAATCCTAAGGCTACGTCGATGGTTTGTTTCACCAGACCTAATTTAAAAAATGCTAAGCTTGGTGATGATATTTTGTTCCCATATCATGATTATGCTGGTCCGTCTTTTATGTGGGACCCTGCTAATGGTTTTATCCCTCAGTCAACTGACCCTTCACGTTATGGTTCAAACTTTCCTACTACTGGCGCTAATGGACTGTACTTTGACTTAGATATTAGAGGTGTTAGTCAACCTTTGTCTTGGTCTTCATTATCTCAGGGGGGAATCACAGTTACAATGTCTAATTCAACTACTGCAAGCGTACGTGTTACTTTAACGGGTCCTTTCGCTACCGAATCCCAGCATAATTCAGCCAATCCTGGTCTTATTTCCAAACCTATTTTGCCTCAGACCTTTGAGTTGGTCGGTCGTGATGGTCAAGGTAATCCTGTTATTAAATATGGTTTTACATTGAAGCAGTGGTTCGTCAACCGTGGTACTAAGTGGGACAATTATTCTCCTGCCTTATCTTGGTGTAATAGTATTGGTTATCGAATGCCTCTCGTAAAGGATTTAACAAATGCATCTTGTCGTGGTAAAAATTCAGGCGATTGGTGTAAAGGTTTCGTCGGCGCCACACCTTCCTCACCTGGTAATTATTTCCAACGTAGAATTGGCTCTGGCTTTTTCAATGAGTGGGGTCCTCTTAGCGACTTTGGCGTTGGCTTCACCCATGACTCTTGGTACTGGACTAGTGACGTGAATGGTAGTCGTTGGCGGTATGTCGTGCAAACCTTCCACGGTGGTGTGGATGATCGCATCGACACCCCCCATGCCTCGCTCTGCTCATATCCTTAGTATTTATTTCTTCTTCCTCAAGCCTTAAAACTTGGGGGGATAAAGGAGAAGTTAAATTATTAAGAAATATTTGACTTGAAGAGTCAAGGTGGTTGTCAAATAAAAAGCGATTTTGTGGTTTAGCCCCTCCGGACATC
>NZ_JAFNNB010000008.1:0-13338 GCF_026536985.1 Gilliamella sp. B2772
CACTGTTCATTTTTGTTGAGCTTGTTGAGGCATTCACACTGCTGGTGCCACCCCAAGAAAAACTGCCTCCCACCGATGTTGAACTACTTTTTTGGTGATAATGGTCAGTATCTTGTTTAGACTCGATATTTAAGTCATGACCAATATCGGCAACCACTTTGTCACCTTTTACTTGTCCTGCAATGATATTGGCATCATTACCTGTTTTGATATTTAGTTCTAAGGTTAAAAGTTTTTGAAGTTGTTTTAGGAGATTGATAAGTTACTGAAAGAAAAAAATATGATATTAAATATCTTGGGATGTCTTTTTAACTAAAAGTAGATTAGTTACTGGTTAAATAGGGTGGATAAAATAACAAGTAATGCAACATTAATAGGTAGTAGCTTAGTACCTTGGTCAACTATCAAGGAGTTGATTATAGCTAAGGCATATTCTAATTTCAAATCAACCCCAGACCACAACTGACCATTAAAGGCAGGTGGCTGGAGCAGATAATCTCTTATGTGGGATGCTCTGTTGTCATTAAAATTGAATAGGGCAAATTAGTAATAGAGATTGACTTGTAAATTTAAAATTAATAATAACATTCATAATGTAAGTAGTGGTTATCTTTAAAAACGGTTTATTTGCTTAACGCCTTTATCCTTTTATATAAAAACTCATAAAAATCTGAAGCATAAAGCACCCCATCGTCTTTGCCTAAACGTAAATAAATTGGACATTCATTTTTATAACTTTTATTGTAATTGAAATAAAATTCTTCTCCAAAATCTGCCCTACTTACTACTATTTCATTCTTTTCATGAAGATTATCTCTAATATCAATTATATAGTTGTAAACTATATCACCTCCCACTGCATTTTCGAAATCTATTTCATATATACTAAAGATTTCTTCTCCATTTATATCACCACCACCATATTCAGCAAGAAACCATTTATATGAATCGCTAAAAGTAATGTTCATATACATTTCTGCTTTGCGTATCCATTCATCACTTGGTGCATTATCGGGAGAACCAAAGTTAATAATATCTAAATTGAGATCAATTAATTTTTTAACATCATTAGGAGTAATTTTAATTTGCATAGTTTGCTGCCCTATTTTTCCAATACTGTTTTTCCAAGATTCAAATTTATTTCTATTTATACCAGAAGGTATTGTATTTGTATTAACATGAATAATTGAGTGATTTTCCTTGTGAAATTTTTGAGTTACTTCTGCAATTGGACCATCTTGCCTTTGAGTCATATGATGCAAATTGACTGATCTACCATCACTTCCTATAGGAGCTAATCCATTTGCCATACGTTCTAAATTTGTTCCTGTCACTGTTTTACCGTTTACCTTCCATGAACTCTAGACCACATCTGACCATTAAAGGCAGGTGGCTGGAGCAATTTGGTTTTTATGTTCGTCCGCTGCCCTGTTATCATTAAGATTGAACAGGGCAAGTATTTTACTCAGAAATTAAATCATACATATGTTTAATGCTAATATCATTAGTATCCATTTTTAATTCGTTACAAATACTAATTGCAATATCATATTCTTTCTTTGTAATAGGAACTTCGTATTCACTAATATGATCACAAATTGTCTCAAAAGCTAACCCTCTTTCATTGCAATCAACATAATAAATAGCATCTTGTAAAAGATCGTTATTTAAGCGATTTTTAAATAATTCACCAAATTCTCTAATTTTATTATCTAAATATTGCATTTTTTACCTTTATTTTATTGGTTTATAAGTATTTGGGACAGGAGCTTTGTCAGGAAATGCTGTTATTATTTTTCCATTCGCTGGCTGATAGACAACTCTAATTCTTACACCATCGCGAACCTCATAAGAAACCCACTTTGCAGGTTTACCTTTTCCCGTGTAAATACCGCCAGTACTTGTTTGTGCATACCATTGTGTATTAGCTGATATCGCAATATCGCCTATTTCATGGACAATTTTATCAGCAGACCAATCTTTAGGAAAAGTTGATTTACCAAGATTTCTTGAGTAAATGTGCTCCCAACAGGTTAGAGGTTAATTATTATTGAATGACTAAAATATAATCTTAACTAAAATCAACCAAAGACAAAGTACCAGCATCACAACCTAACGAACGATTTAAACCGATGAGCCACAAGGCACAAAGCCCAACCCCAACCCCAAACCATAACTGGCCATTAAAGGCAAGTTGCTGGAACAGATAAGGTTTTATGTAGGCTGCCCAGTTATCATTAAGATTGAGCAGAACAAGTTGATTGTTGAACTTGCTATATAGTTCTAAAAAATAATAAAAGATCCCCCTACTTGTTAGGCGGGGGTTATTCATTAGTAGATGGTTTCACACTGTATGCTAGATAGTTTTATATTTCTTAAAAAACCACTCATTTTATCTAGATACCAATTAAAATCTGGAATATCTTGCCCAGATAAATACTGACGATTTATTGACAATGACATAGATAAATAATTAGGGTAAATTAATAAATTACCTCCTGATTCATTATCATAAACCATTACTATACCGATTTTATTCATAATATTATGAGAGTTTATAAACTCATCTAAATTGAACAGGTTCATGTCCATATTCAGCCAGTCATAATCATCAATATCATTTGACGATAGATAAGTAACTATATTTTGATAATAAATATTCCAGCCATTATTTATTAGGCACTTTAATATCTCTTTAGGAGAATATTCTTGTGCAAAATTTATATCTATACTGACTTGCATTCCCATATTAATACTCCTTAAACGGTATGTTTTTCGATGTTAACCAATCTTTAACATGCTGAGGGATAGGTGTGTTAGAATGCACTTCAAAAGAAGCACCGTTTTGCTTGGCAATACTCGCATGAGATATCACATCGGATTTGAATTTCTCAAATCCTTTACTACCTGCCTGAGCATGGTCTTGCCAATAGCGTCCTGATTTAGCCTCATACCAGATTGAATTATTTGAACCATAAGCGCCATCAAACTCTCGCCCTTTATATGTAAAGCTACCTTTACCACCTAAAGTTTGATTCAAATAATTTTCAAAATCCTTATCGACAAGTCCTTGAGCACTATTCGTCCCCTGTCCACCCAGACTTTCATTTTTAGCTTGACTAGCTGCTAATCCGTTCTTAATTTGCTTAATTTCTTTTTGTGTTAATTTATTGGCAGAAGAAGCAAGTTTATTAGTTAGATTTATCCCACCTTTGGCATAGGCAAGCCCAGATGCAGCATTAAATAGTAAATCGCCATCAGCTTCTGATATATCTAATAATTAAGCAAGTCCCTTGCTGGTTTGGGTTGTATAACTTTTACCGTCAATAAAAACCCTTATAGGAGTAGTTATTATGGCTGACGCACATTCTAAGCTAAAATCAACCGCATGCAAAAAACGCACAACCCCTTGCCGAGCGCTTTTATACCATAGGTTACACACCGAATCTGGGCAGACTCAACCTCAAACCACAACTGACCATTAAAAACAAGTAGCTTGAACAGATAGGGTTTTATGCAGGCTGCCCTGTTATTATTAAGATTGAACAGAGCCAAGTAGCGGATAGGGATTGATTTGCCAACTATTATATGGGGGTTAATGTCTTATTTTGAATAACGTTATCTTAATTTATTCATATAAAATTCAATATAATGATCACGCTAATAATAAAACATTTCCCCAAAAAATATCAATTTACTCATCATTGACAAAATATATGTCAAAACTACATTCCAAATTAAGTCTACTCATTATTTTCATTTGTTCTGGCCATAATACAGGTCCACCATGACCAGCCAATGAGCGCCATACACAATCAATCCCCATAGTCACGTTTTCATATGATTGTAATTTTTCTAACGCCTCTTTACATGGTGCTATTTTATTTAGTAACCAATCTAAATGTTCTCTTAAGTCTTTAGATATAACATAATCTTTTGATGATAAAAACCATCCAGAAGTTTTAATCTCTCTAATTCTTCCGATACGATTAATACTCTTAGTTCCAATAATATTTTTTTGTGTTGGTTCAATTTTCAAAAGTTCAGTTATCTTATCAGAGTGAATATCATTGGGATATATTAACAATGCTACATAACATTCATCACAACTTGGGTATTCTGGAGATATGGGGGTTCGCCTAGAATTTATTGAAATCATTTTAAATAGTCTCCAATATTACCTATAACATTTCCATTCGAATTAATATAACCACCATTATCTAAAATTCTTCCATGATGATTATTTCGTATATTATTATCTTTTTTAAGCGATACAAGTGCTCTATCCCATTCACGTAAATAAATATTTTGATCAAAATATTTATTCAGAGCATTTGCTGTACTTTGATTTAATGTATTACCACCACTTTGTAAAACTTTAGGAACTCTACCATTTGCACCAATACTAGGAGGAAAGGGTAATGATAATCCTTCTGCATCAACCCACGCTCCGTTTGGTAGTTGGGTTGCTCCATTAGTCGTCCCCATTCCGGCATTTACTTCATTCTTATTTAGAGGGATCCATTTTTCTCCCATCCATTGCATAAGTTTTCCGCCGATATAAGCGGTACCCTATGTCATGCTGGTGTTAACTAAACTACCACCGACATCTTCTGGCGTCATCGTTATTATATTATGTAATGATTTTATATTGTTAAAAGCGATTTACAAGGTGCAATGCTAAGTTATCACTTATCTATGGTTCTAACCGCAATTCCATTTTTTAAATCGAATAAGGTAAATTAATAATGGAATAATATGTTACCTTTTAATTGTCAATAAACTTGATTGAAGATAAAACATTTATTCAGGTCCTTTCCAGGTTAACTTATTTTTTAATTCATCAGGAACTAATTCAAATAGTTTTTTTATGTTTTCAATATGACCTCTGTAATTTGGTGATATATCATCATTACAATTATCATAATAAAATTTAGCTTGATGATTTAAAAACCATAAATCATGTTCTGTAAAATTCTTATCTAAAATACTAATCATAATATTATGAACTAATTCAGACTCATAAAGACATGATTTATCTTTAGCTTTTATAAAAGCATTTTGTGATTGAACATTTCTAATATACGTTAGTGCAAACTCTAACATTTCTTTATATATATGACTCTTATTCATATTACTTATTCCTTTTTTTGTAAAGGTTTTGCATCAATTTGCGGTTTATAGGTTGAAGTCCAACGTCCATTTTTTATTAATTTATTAATAAAAGTAGCATCCCATTAACGGCAGGTAGCTAGAACTGGGCAAGTTGATAGTAGGACTTGCTTTATAGGCTGAATCAATAAAAATAATGGCTCGATTTAAAGGATAAATTGATGACAAAATAACTGTTCATTTTTTAACAAATAAACAACCTAAATTCTGGGTAACCTTTAGAATCAACCTATTTCAAACTCTATTGATATATTAATTGCTTTTATAACTTCGTTAATCTTTTCCAAAAAGCATATACATTCATCTGGTATTTGGTACTTAAAATATATTTTTATTAAAAAATTATCTCTTCCTTTAGCATCAGGGAAATATTTATATATATTTTTACTTTCAATAACATTGATATAAACATTTAGTTTTTCTTGTAATTGAAATAGATGTTCATTGATATCTGATTCCCAATTCAAGTGATCTGTTATAATCAATATCACTTTTTGAGGATATATACCTTCCTTTGTCATTGTTATCATATCAATCTTATTTTTATCTTCGATAGTCATAAAATGTATTAATCTCCATTGGGCTTGGGTCTAACTACTTCTACTTTTATCTGAGGTATTTTGGCCTCCCCTTCAAATCCAGGTTTACCAGCACCAATAATTGTACCGCCATTTTTCCAAGATAATTATTTTAACTAAGGTCTATTCTAAACCCCATATTAGTCACAAATACAAGTAAATTCAAAGCCCAAAACAGATCTATTAAAGATGAACCACACTATTACGCCATTTGCTATCGCCGTAACGTTGGTAAAGGTACACCCTCACTTTAGCTTACGATTAAAGGCAACAGGCTAAATGAACTCGAATTCACCACAAGACAACTCATCACCATCACCGCTAAAAAAGGCAAGTTGATTGTTGAACTTGTGAAGTAGATCGCATAATCAAAAAATAATTAATTCAGTTATGCGAGAGAGAACGTAGAACTGGATTTTGGTATAAACCATTTTGATCTATAAATTTTTCATCATCGAACAATAAATTTTGAAGTTGTCAGATTCAAAACAAACAATGTTAACCTTCTTTATACATGGATAATTAGTAATACTCTGTTTAATTGTCTGTAATGCTATTTTTGCTGCTTCATTTTTGGGAAATTTATATATACCTGTACTTATATTTGGGAACGAAATAGTTTTCACATCATTATCATGAGCAAGTGTAAAGCAGTTTAAGTAACAGAGTCTTAATAGTTCAACCTCATTATTATTATCATTATTCCAACGAGGCCCTACAGTATGGATAACATATTTAGCTGGTAAATTACCAGCTGTAGTAACTACTGCTTCACCGACTTTACAACTGCCTTGTTTTGCTCGTATCTTCTGGCATTCATCCAGAATTTGCTTGCCTCCCGCACGATGAATTGCACCATCAACGCCGCTTCCACCTAATAAAGAACTATTTGCTGCATTTACAATAGCATCAACAGCAATTTTAGTAATATCACCCTGAATAATATCTATTTTATTTTTCATTTACTAATGTTCCAAGTAATTTCGAAATTGTATTTTCTTTAGCTTGAACTTCCGAAGGTTTCAAAAGTATATTCATTACTTGCTCATCCAGAGTTAAATCATAAATATCAATGTAATTGTGATAGAGCAGGTTTATTATTGAACTTGCTATATAATACTAGTAACTTAAAAATAAACTATCTACGGTTTAGCAAGAGAATGTTAATTTACAAGGTGGAAATGATTTCATTGCTAATTACTTTAATCCAAATTTCTCCAGACTCCATTATTAAAGTTTCTGATTCTATTTTCACAAGTGCAATATAAGAACCAAATAACTCTTCGCCATCCAGCATATTTCTGCATTCAAATTCCTTCACATTTTTACAATGAATTTTTCCCAAAGAATGCCCATTATAAGTACTCCATATATCAAAAATAAGATCACGCCCAAAATTACTAAAATTTATAGTTCCAAGACATACATCTTCAAATTTCATAATTTACTCCACAAAATGTCCAGTTGAATGTGATTGATCTGGTATCCTATTACCAAAATAATCTTGTCGTTCCGAGTATTTACCTGATCTATCTGATTTCCATACTCTCTGCGTTCTAATAACTTCACCTGTTGGCTTGATGGTTACAGTGACACCATCTGGACCTTTCCATGTTTCGTAGCCTCCCTGTGATTAGTCCATTACTAATAAATCCTTTAGATCTTAGATCTTCATAGAGCTCCTCTCTTGTTTTAGGTAAATCCGGAGTTACCTGCCCCTTAGTCCCCTTTCCAGAATCCGCAGTAAAAACATTATTTATCCAATTAGGAGCTATTGGTTCATAACTTGGGCGCGGAGGTAGCGCTTCGGGGATTTGATTACTTTCCGTATTATGCGGAATATCTATATTATCTAAACACCACCGTGCCCTGTATTATAAGGCATAAAGCCCAACCCCAGACCACAACTTACTATTAAAGGTCGGCGGCTTAAACAGATAGGCTTTTATGTAGGCTGCCTTGTTATCATTAAGATTGAACAGGGCAAGTTGATTATTGAACTTGCGAAATAGATCGCAAATATAAAAATCCCAGTTTTTAGGCTGGGATTGTAATTTAGATAACGCTAAAAATCAGACCATTCCGAGTATTCAATATTTTCAGGTGTTAATTCGGTTAAACCATCTTGTTTTAAGATCTCATTAAAGTAATTTATTGTATCCTCTAATGTTTCTTCAATAGTATTTCCCCAACCGATAGCACCTTCCGGACTACCATCAAATTTTCGTTTTATTCGCAAATCAGTTGATCCCGTAAATTTTCCTGATTGATCCTCATAAATTTTAATTTTCATTTTCGCATAGGGTAAAATAGGCATCCAAATAACAAATTCAGCCACACTTTTCTCAATTTTTACCACATTATCAATAGCTAAATCATGCCACATGTTTAATGTTCCTTTATTGTTTACCAAATGAGATAATTTTATCACCTAATTTATCTAAATATTTTCCATTTTTATAATATCTAATCACATCAGGAGTAGGATTGTTAAGTTTTACTGTCCTAGCTCCTCTTAGATTTTTAGCAAATTCTGTTGCTTTACGAAGATATTGCTCAATATTCTCAGCACCAACTTCTTTGCCGTGTTTATTAAAATGATAGTCTAATAAACCCTCGGGTGAATCAAAACTACCTTTATCCTAAGATTTATCTTTATCATCGTCAGACGATAAACTTGTTCCTCCACTGACAGTATCCGAGCCACTTTGAGTATCAGCTGACACCTGACTATCTCAAGTTACTATTTCCTATCGGATCAATTAATGCAAAAACGTTAGACTGATTAAAAAAGATTCGGATTGAGCTATATTTAATCGCTTCCCAACTAGTACATCTACTCTTGTAATTGTTACTGATTACCCCTGTGTTTCTGGTTGAAGAACTCGCCAACCAATCATAGCTGCTTGAGCCAAAAAGCAGTAAAACCCAAAACATAGCCGCTAAAGATGAACCACGCCACTACACCGTTGGCTATTGCCCTAACCTTGGTAAAGGCATTCCTGCTCCACAGCACACCATTAAAGGCAACTAGCTGAATTAACTCGGATTCACCACAAGACTACTCGTCACCATTTCCGCTAAAAAAGGTAAGATTATTGTTAAATTTTCTAAGTAGATCGCCGATATAAAAATCCCAGTTTTTTATGCTGGGATCTTAATTCTGTAAATACTAAAAATCAGACCATTCAGAGTATTCTATATCTTCAGGTGTTAACTCCTCAAAACCATCTTCTTTTATCTTTTCATTAAAGCTTTTAATTGTATTCTCTAAAGCTGCTTCAATAGTTTCACCATCACCTAAAGCATTTTCAGGGCAACCATCAAATTTTCTCTTTATAGCTAAATCTGATATTCCTGTGTAATCGCCTTCTGCATGTTCTCTGATTTTAATTTTCATCTTTGCATAAGGTAAGATAGGCATCCAAATAACAAATTCAGCAACAACTTTTTCAATTTCTACGCCATCTAATTTCAAATTACGCCACATATATGTTTTCCTATTGTTTACCAAATGAGATTATTTTTTTACCTACCATATCAATATATTTACCGTTCTTGTAATACCTAACAACATTTTCTGTTGAACCCTTTATATTTACTTTTGTTGCTCCTTTCAAATTATCAGCAAAAGCCCTAGCCTTTTCAAGATACTGTTGAGGTGTTATTGCACCAACTTCTTTGCCATGTTTATTAAAATGATAGTCTAATGAACCTTCTGGTGAATCAAAACTACCCTTATCCCACGATTTATCTACTTTATCTTGAAATTCAGAATCATTTTTTGATGATTGAGAACTAGTCTTAGATTTATTTTTATCATCGTCATCATCAGGCGGTAATCCTGGAGCCCCACCTGCCGCAATAGTCCCAGCACCTTCCGATACATCATTGTTATTTTGATGACCTTGTTTTTTATTAAGGTAATTATCATAATGTAAGTCATAAACTTTTAATACGTTTTCTTCAAGGAATTCATTTCCCATTGGATCCGTATAAGCGAGGCTAATAAGATGTCTCTCATTTAATGTTAAGCTATTTAAAAAAGCTTCAGCGTCTTCAACACTTAACCCTCTTGGAACAAGAACATCTACAGGGTTAATAGTTACTTTTTCACCAATGTAAGATAGTTTAACTAAATCCCATAAATCAGGGAAATTAGTGTATTCCAGATATTTATTAATAGTGTTAAGGTCTATTTCGGATGCAGTTAATGTTACTCCAGCCAATGTGGCTAATTATATAGTCGGTGAGTTACTTTTTACATGTTGGTGAGTGAAAACATTGCTCTATACCTTGTTTTGCTGCAAATGTCGCCATATTATTATTCTAAATGGCATTTTTACCACCAGCAGCAAGAGCGGTAGGGGCGAGGGAGCTGATTTGTTGTTTTTCATCATTATTATGTAAAAAATATTGAGGAGTCTATGCTGTTTAACATTATGTGAGTTGATGAGATTTAACTGTCTTTATTGTTGTGATTCCTTGATAATAAGCTTATGTCACTAGCCTTGATTTCTGTGCCATAGCTACACCACGTTGTGGTCTACTTTTGGATAAATCAAGTTGATGTTTGAGGTGGTTAAAAAATTGATTGATTAAAGAAATTGTAGTCTGATATCTACAACTAATTAATTAGAAGTTAATTATGGTTAGGACCTATTCTAAGCTAAAATTAATCTCAGACGTACCTCTAGTATCACAAACTAATAAGCGATTTAATGTCGTGAGTAAAACCCACCCCCAGACCACAACTTACTATTAAAGGCAGGGGGCTTGAACAGCTCGGTTTTTATGCAGGACTTCCGGTTATTATTAAAGTTGAGCAGAACAAGCAGATTATTGAACTTGCAATGCAGAACTAAAATATAATAAGTAAGATCTACACAGGTTAGGTGGGATTCTAAGTCCAATTAAATAGGTACTGCTTGCTTATTTCTCAACCAAAAATCTTGTAACTCATTACATAAATAATCATCAACAATTTTTTCTATCTTCTGTAAATACTGAATCTGTTCGGGAGCTTCCCTTTTTACAAGAGGAACCAATTGATACCAAGCATATGCTATCCAGTCAGGATTTGTTTCAGCGACTTTTTTCATATGGTGAAGTAATTTTTTATAACCTAATCCCGATACTGTTGCTTTAATCCAAAGCTTAATTCCTGAAACATTTCTTTTTTCTAACCCCATATCTAAAAACATTATTAACAGACTATGATCTCTAATAACACGGGGTAGCAACCTCAATAAGGATCCTCTAACTAAATCAGAATCATGTTTTAGCAGGGTTGCTATCAGAGTTGAACTTTCATATTCTGGTAGTTTTTTTAAATAATGAACTAACTCATTCTCGGCCCTTCCATCAGGAAGCTTATTTATAATATCATTTAGCATTATGCTCCTTAAATTTATCTAATGGTAATCCTGATTGATGTGCATTCTCAGCCTTAGGCTTATAATGACCAGAAGAATTATCAAACTCTTTTAATACCCCTCTTGTACCATCACTCCAGCCAAATTTAACTGAACCTGCATAATCAACTTGTTGTGCACCTCTTGATATATCAAAATGGCCTGCATTTTCTTTTGAGGATGTTCTAGAGACATATGTTTTTCCATTTATAGTTACAAAATCATATGTTCCTTTTGCCCTATACATTGATCCATTTTCACCTACGGTATACCAAATACCATTTTTCTCTACAAGCTGATAACGTTTAATTGGATACCAAGTATCGTTAGCAAATATTGGATCGAGTTTTTGTGGTTGTATTTGAGTTGTTGCACTATTCGTCCCCTTTCCAGCTTTTACTTCATTCTTATTTAGAGGTATCCATTTTTCTCCCGTCCATTGCATAAGTTTACCGCCGATATAAGCGGTACCCCATGTTATGCTGGTGTCAACTAAACTACCACCGACATCTTCTGGCGTCATCGTTACTATATTATGTAATGATTTTTCCAAGGATTGTGCAGGTATATCCTGAGAATACCAATCAACTGGTTTTTTTATAATACCTTCTGTGGTGTCTACTATACCATCCCAAAGATTTCCTGCAACCTCACCCCATGAATGGCTGTCAATATATTCTATTAATGATTTACCTGATTCTATAAGCTCATCTTTACGTTTATTTGCACCATACTTTATCATATCAAGCCAAGCGTTATATTTTCCCTCTGGATAATATTCAAATACCAATTTATCTTTCGGTGTTCCATCAAGTATGGCATCCATGTATGCTGCTTCTTTTGCTTTAATATAACGATTTACTTTATTCAGTTCATCCATTACACAAAGAGAATCGTTTTGACATGCTATCATAACCTCTTGTGACAACTCTAAAGCTTCACGTTGTAACTGTTGCTTAAAATCAAACAATTCGTTTTCTTTATCTTTTTCAAGAGCATTAGTTTCGAGAAGAACTTGTAACTTACACATTTCATCATTTTGACAAGCTGCATATTTTTTGTTTGCCTTCTCAATATCTTTTTCGGTCAAATAGTTATTCTCAACAGCATTTTTCCCCCCAGCAACAGCGGTGTTGACATCCTGAATATCGCCACCACCAGCTGCGACAGCAAGGGCGGTAGCCAGTTGGGCGAGGGCGCTGATTTGTTGTTTTTCATCCTGGTTTAATTTATCTATAGATTTGCCCGGATAAAGTATACCGGCAATTATTTCAGCGCCACGTTCAGAAGCTGCGGCACCTAGTCCTCCAGCAAGGGCGGAATTCCCTTGTAGCTCAGCAACAACAGCCCCCAGTATTGCATGGCAGACTGTGTTGGATATGTAATCGATTTTTCTCTCTCCGGTTATCGGGTCGTAATGCTCTGTTTGCCCTTTAATAATTGAGGCAATTTTAGGTGCTAATGCACCTGCAGCAGCACCGGTCATATCGCCGGAGATTAAACCATTAATGATATTGACCGCCATGTCGATACCTTGACGAGTATTGCTACCCATAGCGGACATACCATTGTCCATCGCATTTTTATAGGCGTCTTCATAAATTTTTTGTTCTTGTTGCTCTGTTAACGGTGTTTGGGATTTTTGCTTTTCTGCCTCTACCGCTTTTTTCGCCTCTTCGGTCGCTTTAATGCGGTCGATGTTGTTAAGCATGGTTAATGTTTCACCACCAATCTCACTCACTAATCGCGTCTGGTCTATGATGCTTTGTTCTTTCTCTTTATCGAAGATGTGTTTGAGTTCATTATTGGCATGCTCAGTATCACGACTTAATCCCGCGATATCTTGTTTTTGTTCATTCTCATTGCGGATAATAATGGTGCCGTCTGACACAGCGGAGTGAGTTATTGAGCTTTCACTCTCTTTCTTATTGCGACTTGTTGGTAGTGATGGCATACCGCTGCTACTAATCCCTGCGCTGCTGCTTTTAACATCGTACTTGGCTTTGTTCTCAATATCACTAAAGCTAATGCTGCCTGTATCAAGACGGTTCTGGCTGCTGTTTGGTGCATCTGATGCTATCACACCACCTTTTAAGTCGGTGTTGTTACCAACCTTGATGTCAAATCCGCCTTTGCCAGCATATATTCCCGATTGGTCGGTCACGCTTGCCCAA
>NZ_JAFNNB010000009.1:0-3735 GCF_026536985.1 Gilliamella sp. B2772
TTCAGCCATGCATTAACCTCTAAAACCTCGAATGTGATTCAGGGTAGTGCACCTTATTTGACTTTCGATGGTGGTCGTACTCGTGCGATTAATACTAACGATCTGCTCGGGATTACTTTATCTGATGGTACGCAATATACGCCATCAACTAATCCTTCATCTGCAACCCCAATCGTCTTACCGGTTGCGGGTCAGAGTTTTGCTGATATTGGTATGTTGGTCCCTACTGATACTAATTTAGTCGTTTTAAGCGCACTTATCGGTCCTCCTAATAATTATTGGGGGGATGATGATGGTGATGCTGACGTTACTGCTACTGGTACGTTAAGTTTATCTATCGTCGATAAAAACAATCAGTATGTATCACGTAATTCCGTGTTAACGACTTGTAATTCTCCTTATAGGATTACGTTATCCAGTACTGACGGTACATTATCTACTCGTTACGGATTTCCTAATCGTAGTGATTTCCGTGCCAGTAATGTAACTTATTATGTTAAACCTAAGGCTGCGCCGGTGGTTTGTTTTGCTCGGCCTAACTTATTGGCTGGTAAGCGTGATGATGATTTCCTAGCTGGAGATTATGATTATGCTGGCCCAGCTTCAATGTGGGATCCTGCTAAGGGATTTCTCACTCAGTCAACAGACCCGTCACTTTACGGTAGAAACTTTCCTACAACTGGCGCTAATGGATTGTACTTTGATTTAGATATTAGTGGTGTTAGTCAGCCATTGTCTTGGTCTCCTGTTTCTCTGGGTGGTATCACAGTCACAATGTCTAATTCTACTGCTACAAGCGTACGTGTTACTTTAACTGGTCCTTACGCTACCGAATCCCAGCATAATTCATCCAGTCCTAGTCCTATTTCTAAACCTACTTTGCCTCAGACATTCGAGTTGGTCGGTCGTGATACTAATGGTACTCCTGTTGTTAAATATGGTTTTACTTTGAAGCAGTGGTTCGTCCACCGTGGTTCTAAGCAGGACAGGTATCCTCAAACCTTATCTTGGTGTAATAGTCTTGGTTATCGAATGCCTCGCGTAAGGGATTTAACCAACGCATCTTGTAGTCATAATAATGCAGGCCCTTGGTGTTCGGGTTCAGTCGGCGCCACTCCTTCCTCATCCCATAATTATTATATGCGTCATATAGGTTCTGGCTTTGTTACTGAGTGGGGCAAAATGGACGATTACTCTGGCGTTGGCTTCAGCAACGATTGGTGCTGGACTAGTGATGACCAGCTGCGTGATCGTAGCCCGTTTATCGTGAGCACTACCCACGGTGCTGTGGCTCTGAGCTACTTCCGCCACGACGGGCTTTGTGCCTATCCTTAGTTCTTATTTCTTCGTCCTTAATCCTCAAAGCTTGGGGTATAAAGGTGTAGTTAAATCATTAAGAAATGTTTGACTTGAAGAGTCAAGGTGGTTGTCAAATAAAAAGCGATTTTGTGGTTTAGCCCCTCCGGACATCATCATCCCTCAACCGGGGGGGATTTTTTGAGCAATAGTAGTTTCAGCGTTTAAAATTCCACTTTGCAATGTTGCCATATGAATAATTTGGCTCTAAATGATGATGTGTTTTAATTATTTTTATATCAGAAAAGTTGAGGAACAGGGTTTTTGAGGTTCTAAATTTCGATTAAAAATTATTAAATTATCAAAATTACTCATCACTCAGGTAAATTTTTTTAGGATCTTAATTAGAGTTTTTTAAAGGTTTGTAAATGATATGGTTTCAATTAAAACAAATGTTAGTCGATTCTTTCAAGATCTTTCTTGCGATCTTCTTTACGAATATTAACGATCCAAAACAAAAAAAGAATTGCATCGCGTTTTTCCAGTAACTATACTTTTTTACCGTTTTAGCTGGATGGCTAAAATTCAAACAAAACCGTAAATAAATCAAAAATATACTTGACAGGATTGTCGCAGATGTTCTATAATTTTCAACTGGCAACTGGCAACTGGCAACAGGCAACTTGGCCAACCTCTAATTTAAATTCGTCAAAGTTAAGTTCCCAGCGTTTATTCTTCACCAAAGTTTATTTTTTCACGCAATTATGCGGAATTTTGCAAATTTTCTCGCGATCTTTTTTTCGATCCTACTATAGATCCTTCTTGCGATCCTCTTTTCGATCTAATTTATTCCGGCAGATTTTTTTAGGTGTGGCTATTTTACTTTCTTTTTCCAGCCATGCATTAACCTCTAAAACCTCAAATGTGATTCACGGTAATGTGCCGTATTTGACTTTCGATGGTGGTCGTACTCGTGTGAATGATTCTAACGGTTTGCTCGGTATTATGTTATCAGATGGTACACAATATACGCTTTCAACCAATTCTTCATCTCCTGAAAAACCAATCGTGTTACCGGTTGCGGGTCAGAGTTTTGCTGATATAGGTATGTTTGTTCCTACTAATACTGATTCAGTCGATTTAAGTACACTTATCGGTCCTCATCATAATTATTGGGGGGATGATGATGGTGATTCTGACGTTACTGCTACAGGTTCTGTAAGTTTGTCTATTGTCGATAAAAGCAGTCAATCGGTATCACGTAGCACTGTACCAGAGATTTGTAAGGCACCTTATAGGGTGACGTTATCCAGTACTAACGGCACATTATCCACACGTTATGGCGTTCCTAATCGTAGTGATTTCAGTGCCAATGTTGTGACGTATTTCGTTAATCCTAAGGCTACGCCGATAGTTTGTTTTGCTCGGCCTAATTTGTATATGGGTACAGATGATTATGCTGGTCCATCTTCGATGTGGGACCCTGCTAACGGTTTTCTCACTCAGTCAAATGACCCATCCTCTTACGGTCAAAACTTTCCTACTACTGGTGCTAATGGATTGTATTTTGATTTACTTATTAGTGGTAGTAGTCAGGCGTTGTCTTGGTCTCCCTTATCTCAGGGTGGCATCACAGTTACAATGACTAATTCCACTGCTACAAGTGTTCGTGTTACTTTAACGGGTCCTTTCGCTACCGAATCCCAGCATCATTCAGACAATCCTGGTCGTCTTCCAACACTTACTTTGCCTCAGACCTTCGAGTTGGTTGGTCGTGATGGTCAAGGTAATCCAGTTGTTAAATATGGTTTTACTTTGAAGCAGTGGTTCGTCAACCGTGGTAATGATACTTCCAAACATTCTAATGCTTTGTCTTGGTGTAATAGTATTGGTTATCGAATGCCTCGAGTAAAGGATTTAACAAATTCGTCTCGATTTAGTAGTTTGGGCGCTACACCTTCCTCACATAGTGACCATTATATGCGTCATATAGGTTCTGGCTTTTTCACGGAGTGGGGCAGAATGGAGGATTATTCAGGCGTTGGTTTCATAAGATCTTCTTACAGGACTAGTGACAGCATTGGTCGTCATCGCCGCTATGACGTGCACTCATACGGCGGTATTGTGGATTGGCACGAAAGCATGCCTTTCTCCGTGGTTTGTGCCTATCCTTAGTATTTATTTCTTCGTCTTTAATGCTTAGGGTCGAGGGGTATAAAGGAGTAGTTAAGTCATTAAGAAATAGTTGACTTGAAGAGTTAAGGTAGTTTTCAGATAAAAATTGATTTTGTAGTTTAGCCCCTCCGGACATCATCATCCCTCAACCGGGGGGGTATTTTTAAAGTGTTTAACTGTAAAAAAGTTGAGGAACGGGGTTTTTGAAATTTAAGATTCCACTTGAAAATTATTAAATTATCAAAATCACTAATTTCAAATACT